>NZ_JAMSCK010000009.1 GCF_023805255.1 Gramella jeungdoensis | reverse complement strand
CACCTCTTCCCATTCCGAACAGAGAAGTTAAGCCCGTTAGCGCCGATGGTACTGCTATCATTGTGGGAGAGTAGGTCGCCGCCTTCTTCTTGAAAACCCCTTCAGTTATCCTGAAGGGGTTTTTTTTATGGGGTTAGGTAGCTGCGATGAGTTCTATAATTTTGACTATATTGAGTCCGGCTAATCAATTTATTACTTCAATATGCAGCGCAACTATACTGTTGTAGGTCTTATTCTTATCACCTTTTTTGTAATTTCTTTTCTGACCAATATTCTGGGAGCCTTAAATCCCAGTGCATCGGCCAGTTTCGATTTAACCGAAACTATGGCCGGATTCCTGCCGTTTTCTTTTTTTATCGCATATGGGGTGATGTCTATACCAGCTGGTTTTCTACTGGAAAAATTTGGAGAAAAAAGGATGATGATATCAGGTTTTATCCTGGCATTTATGGGTTCTTTATTATTTGCACTCTTTCCCACTTTTTGGTTGTTTGTGATCAGTTTGTTCGTGATTGGAGCAGGTATGGCTATTTTACAGGTGGTAATTAATCCTTTGCTAAGAATTGCCGGAGGTGAAGAGCATTATGCATTTAATTCTGTTCTTGCTCAGTTAATGTTTGGGCTTGCTTCTTTCATAAGTCCTTTGGTATATTCGTTTCTTGTTGTGAATATGGCTGGCTCTGAAGTTTCATCAAATCTGAACTTCCTTAATAGTATTGTGAATGATGAGATGACCTGGACAATCATGTACTGGTTGTTCTCAGGAATTTCGATTATTATGATAATTGTGGTCTTTTTAACGCCAATGCCAAGAATCTCTTTAAAAGAGGAGGAAAAGGTTGGAAGCGCAAAGACCTATTTAAAATTATTTCGCAGCAGAACCATTATTTTATATTTTTTCGGAATTTTCTCCTACGTTGGTATAGAACAGGGAATATCTTACTGGATGTCTAAATTCCTTCAAATTTATCATGGTCTTGATTATGAAACTACAGGGGCGGTAGCAGTTGGAAGATTTTGGGGGCTTATGACAATTGGTGGGATAGCAGGTCTTTTTTTATTAAAGCTGTTGGATAGTAAACTCGTTCTTAAGATATTCAGCATTCTGGCTATTATTTGTCTTGCTTCAGGGTTGTTTGGGACTACCCAAATTTCTTTTTATGGTTTTCAGGCCAGTGGGTTCTTTTTAGCAGTAATGTTTCCTATAATAATTTCATTAGGTCTTAACTCTTTGAAGGAACATCATGGATCGGCAGCGGGTATTTTTATGTCTGGTATAATGGGGGGCGCGATATTTCAAATACTAATAGGGTTTTTAGGAGATACTTTCTCATTAAAAACTGGGATGATGTTTAATTTCCTTGGGCTGGCATATATTTTAAGTATTGGTTTTTGGGCCAAACCTTTGATAAATAATAAGACCTTAAATAAAAAATAGTTTGAAGGCTGATTAGAGTACTATCTGGCTGGATTTATCTTTGCATAAAATTCCACGTTAATATATTTACCATTTTTTATTTCAGATTCCTTCATACATCCTTCATATTCAAATCCCAGTTTTTTCAGGACTTTGGATGAATTTTTATTTTCTGATTCCACAAAGGCTTCTATTCGATGAAGCTTAAAATCTTTAAACAAATAATTGATCACTTTTTCCCCGGCTTCCTGAATAAATCCATTACCCCAATGATTGGGTAGTAGCCAAAAGCCTAATTCAGCTTTATTATGCTCTTCATGAAAATCATTTAAGCCAATGGCCCCACAGAATTCTTCAGAATTTCTTAACCAGATTGACCACCATTTCCCCGAACCCGATTTTTCCAGGTTTTCATACCAGTTCATCTGTTCTTCTGTTTCTTCGAAACTATCAAAATGAACCCCATAAAACTTAATAACTTCGGGGTGGGAGAGTCCTTTAAAGATGTTTTCATGATCTGCTCTCTGAATTTTTTTTATAATAAGTCGCGGGGTGTTAAGATTGTTTTCGGTCATATTTCTTTATTGCACCATAAAAATAAAAAGCCGCGCCAAAACCAGCACGACTTATATAAGTAATTATTAAAAGTAGTTTATATTATTGGGAATAAACCTGTTTTCCGGTGATGGTCATTTCATAATTAATACCTTCTTCACTGCCTTCCTGCGTGATGTCAAATGCGAGAACCATTCTGGTAGCGGTCAATTCTTGAACTGTATAGGTAAGCACCTGAGGCTGGTTTACACTTTGGGTATTGATTTCTCCGATCTGGTTGGAGATAGTAATTTTGTTTCCGCTAATGGTCCATTCTCCCGTTCCGTTAAAATCAACATTATTGATATTCATATGCATTTGTTCACCCATAAAATCATAGGTCATCAAATAGCTGATACTTCCCTGTGAAATAAATTTTTTATCACTGGTAAATTCAACAGTTGCGTTAACATCCGAAGTTTCAACATTATAATCCATATCTATCGGCTCTCCGGGATAATCAACTTTTGAATTACCAGTATAATAATAGTCGTCTAAATTCCATGTGCCTACTAGGTTTGAAATTTCTATCGAAGCCATGGTTTCGTTGTCCTCTGAACAGCTCACAATGAAGATCACAAAAAGAAAGAGAATAGAAAATCTGATAGTTTTCATATGAATGGTTTGATTGGTTACCCTTAAAAGGAAAGCATGATAGGGTAAGACGAAGTCTCTAACTTTCTGTGAGTCAAATTAATAAAAAAACAGATTCTTTGAATTAATTTTTGATAAAATCGCTAAAATCTTTAAAAAATTCTTCTAAATGCATCATTTTAGCTGCAAGAAATTCTTTTACTACTGGCCAGTCTTTCCGGTTATGTATACTAACATTATCTAGCTGAACATATATCCTGGATACAATTTTCCCTTCCGGTAGTTCATAATTTTCATCATAGATAATTTCTGGGAGATACTCCTCTTTCAGGATCTTTTGTAGCGATAGGAGCTTTTCAAAATAATATTCCCTTATCAAATCATCCTCATCAATGATATCCAGAGAAACCTGTGCTAACTTTCGGTTAAAGGTAAATTTTAACTGGACCTCTTTAATCTTTGTATTATAGAGTATCCATTTTTTAGGATACTCCTTTCCGAAGCTGGTCCAGAATTCCTGTCTCAATCGTTTTGATTCTTCTCTGCTGAACATTTAAATGAAATAGGCGAGTAGGATACCCAGGATTATCACTGCGAGTTTTGAAGCATTAAAGGAATGGTTCTTTGAGGCCTCGAACAAAATTGTTGTCGACACATGCAGGAAGATCCCTATCACTACAGCATTCACAAAGGTTGAATATTCAGATATAAACTCAACATTATTTTTTAGCCAGCTTCCAAGCGGCGTCATCAAAGCAAAAAAGGCCAGAAATAGAAAAACTTTTGTTTTACTGAGCTTACTATGAACCAGGAAAACCGAAAGTATGGCGGCCACAGGTACTTTATGCACAACTACTCCATGAAGCAAATGGTTATCATTATCTAAAGGAAAACCTTCCAGGAGTGAATGAAGGCTTAGACTAAAAAGTAACAGAACAGGGAAAGCTGCTGAGTTTTCCTGGAAATGCAGATGCCCATGTTCCACGCCCTTGGATAGGAATTCTAGAATTATCTGTAGTAATAATCCCAGCATAATAAAAACACCTATCCCTGAATCGGGATCCCGGTACACATCCGGCAAAAGCTCAAGTACCGTTACTGCAAGCAGATAGGCCCCACTAAAGGCTAGCAAAAGCTTAAATCCCGAAGAACTTCCCGGCTTTAAAAAAAGAGAGATTAAATAACCTACAGCAACTGCAAGTATGGGTAGCAGATAAATATAAAGGTTCGTCAACAAAGTATTACTGGTTGGTTGCTTACCGGATGCGCCACGTAAAGCGGAACAATCCTGTAATTATTATACTTTCCGCACAAAATTAACTTATTTTTGTCGTTCTATAAAGAAGGATTATGGCGAATAACTTTAAAATGATCGCAAAGACCTTATATGGTTTTGAAGCGATCCTTGCAAAAGAATTACTGGATCTTGGTGCTATGGATATCAAACAGGGTAACCGGATGGTTAGCTTCGTTGGTGATAAAGGTTTTATGTACAAGGCAAATCTGTGCCTTCGTACAGCCATAAAGATCCTTAAGCCATATGAAAGCTTCAGGGTGAATTCTGAGCAGGAATTATATGATAATATAAAGCGACTGCCCTGGGAAGACTTTCTGGATGTGAATGGTAGTCTTGCAATAGATTCAGCCGTGCACTCTGATATTTTCACGCATTCTCAATATGTTGCATTAAAAACCAAGGACGCCATCGTAGACAGGTTTCGTGACCGATATGGAAAGAGGCCTGATGTAGATCTTGATTTTCCCGATCTTAGGATCAATATTCATATTGAGAAGAATTACTGTAATGTTTCTTTGGACAGCTCTGGTGATTCCCTCCATAAGCGAGGATACAGGGGCGCTACCAATATAGCTCCCATAAACGAGGTGCTTGCCGCAGGGATGCTTCTTCTTTCGGGATGGCAGGGGCAGTGTGACTTTCTGGATCCTATGTGTGGGAGTGGCACTATTCCTATAGAGGCTGCTATGATCGCATGCAATATCCCGCCTAACATTAATAGAAAGGAATTTGCATTCGAAAAATGGAAAGACTGGGATGAAGATCTATTTGAAAAGATCGAGGAATCTGCAATGAAGAAGATCAGGGACTTTAATTTTAAGATCAAGGGCTATGACAAAGCTCCTTCAGCAGTAATGAAGGCCCGGGAGAACGTGAAGAATGCTAATCTTTCAGATTTTATCCAGATAGAACAGAAGAACTTTTTCGAGAGTGAAAAGGAGAATAAAGGATACCTGCATATGCTTTTTAATCCTCCATATGGTGAACGACTGGAAATCGATGTCGAAGAGTTTTACGCTAAAATAGGGGATACCCTTAAACAAAATTACCACGGAACCCATGCCTGGTTCATAGCTACTAATTTTGACGCTATAAAAAGTGTAGGACTAAGAGCTTCCAGAAAGATCAAACTTTTTAATGGTCCTCTGGAAGGAAGACTATTGAAGTATGTGATCTATGAAGGTTCTAAAAAGAAAAGCAAACAGGACAATTAATTCCTCTCTCTTTTATAAAGTGGTATCAGGTAAGAGATAGAATAGCCATAGCCTGCGCCAAATTCACTGCCGTCATAAGTACGTCCAAACCCCGGAATAACCAGATTGTCAAAGTTAGTCGGACTGTTCTGGCCAATTCTTCTTTTTAGTTGAACATTGGCCGAAAGATAAAGATTGTTAAGTACCTCTACCTTAAGACCTACAACCAATTCTGCCCAATTGGCAGTGAGTCCGCTCACTTCACTGTCGTCTTCTCTTATATCCGGTCCAAAATAATCGGAAGAAGTATAAACCCTATATTGATCCAGTGTTTGAGAAAATGTGGCAAAGCCATAACGAACTCCTACAAAAATGGCATTTTGCATATCCTGCCAGTTCTCATAAGCGTTATAATCACCCCCGACTTTAATATAGCTCCCTTTTGTTAAGGTCTGGATATTATCGCCCTCAAAAGTCACCTCTTCGTTTCCTATTTCGGCAGCAGCATAGAAATTATTATAAACCCGGTAATCACCCACCAGTTCCAGGCCGCTATATTTATCATCAAGCAAGGTTCTGAGAGGTTTACTAAGATCTACACCAACTCTTACCCCGTATTTTTCTTTATACCGAACAGTATCTGTTTCGGTCGTCGTTTCCTGGGCAAAACCAGGAAGGCATAAAATCAGGAGAAAAATTAGGCTAGAAAAATATCGATACATGGGCCTGATTTTGATCTTCAACAATTGGGCGTTCAATCTGAATATCCTGTATCCAGTTATCATCGTCATTTTCTACATCTATCTTTAAACCAACATAATTTACCTTATATGCACATGCCCGGTTCAGGTATTCTTCCTCACGGCCATAACTGATAGTTAAAATATCAGAATTTCCAGGCTCTTCGGGCTCTTCACCTTCCTGGGGATCGGCTGGAGTATTCAATGTGAAAATGTATTCTGTAATATCCTGATCGGTCCTAAGAGGAACGGCAATACTATCCTGACTATAACGATTATAAACATAGCTGGTATCATTTCCCACAGAGCGAACTCTGAGGTTTTGCGGAGCCTGAAGTTCTTCGGGAGCTTCATTATCGTAGAACCTGATGATGAGCAATGGAGTGGTCTCAGTACTTTCAGGACAGATGTCGTCACGCTGACAGCCAAAACTGGCTAATAAAAAGCAAATAAGTAAAAATTTACAGGTATATATTTTCATTTATCTTCTTTCTAAGCAAACCACGTTCTCAACATGATGCGTTTGCGGGAACATATCAACTGCCTGTGTGGCCGTTACCTTATAATGTTCGTCCAGCAAAGCCAGATCTCTCGCCTGGGTAGCCGAATTGCAACTAACATACACGATTCGTTCCGGCAATATACCAATAATTTGTGCTACCACATCCTTATGCATACCATCCCTTGGGGGATCGGTTATGATAACGTCTGGATGTCCATGTTTATTGATGAAACTTTCGGTGAAAACCTTACGCATATCGCCAACATGGAATTCCACATTCTCGATATCATTTCTTCTGGCATTTTCCTTCGCGTCGGCAATTGCTTCTGGCACAGCTTCAACGCCAACCACTTTTTTTGCCTGTTTTGCCACGAACTGTGCGATGGTTCCGGTGCCGGTATAAAGATCATATACCAGTTCGTCACCTTTCAGATTGGCATAATTTCTCGCAATCTTATAGAGATTATAGGCCTGGTCAGAATTTGTTTGATAAAATGATTTTGCGTTTATCTTGAACTTGAGACCTTCCATTTCCTCAAAAATATGATCACGACCTTTATAGCATATCACCTCCTGATCGTAAATGGTATCATTTGGTTTGTTATTGACCACATACTGTAGCGAAGTGATCTCTGGAAATTTTTCGGCCAAAGCATTCAGCAATAGCTCACGTTGTTCTTTTCTATCTTCAAAGAACTGAACGAGTATCATTATTTCTCCGGTAGAAGAAGTCCTTATCATAAGAGTACGCAGAAGCCCTTCCTGATTTCGAGTATTGAAGAATTCCAATCCATTCTCAGTAGCGAAATCTTTTACAAAATTCCTGATGGCATTGCTGGGATCTTCCTGAAGATGACACTTTTCAATGTCAAGGATCTTATCCCACATTCCCGGAATATGGAAACCAAGCGCGTTGCGATTTTCAATGTTCTCACCGCTTTGAATCTCTTCCTGGGTTAGCCAGCGGCTATCGCTGAATGAAAATTCCATTTTGTTGCGATAGAAGTAAATCTTTTCACTACCTAATATTGGTGTAACCTCAGGCAATTCTATTTTCCCAAGTCGGCGAAGATTATTTATCACTTCCTGCTGCTTATATTCCAGCTGGTATTTGTATTCCATATTCTGCCACTTGCAGCCACCACAGGTTCCAAAATGTCTGCATACCGGCTCCGTTCTTTTGTCCGAAAGTTTATGGAATTCAACAGCAGTTCCCTGGTAGTATGATTTTCTGCGACGCGTAGTCTGTACATCTGCAATATCTCCGGGCACGGCATTATCTATAAAGATCACTCTTCCATCTGGAGATTTGGCAACTGCCTTGCCTTTGGCACCCGCATCGGTCACTTCAATTTCGCTGAAAAGCTTGTTTTTATTTCTTCTGGCCATAGCGCAAAAATAGGATAATTAACAAGATTTAAAGAGAGGGCGGTTGAAATTTTCAGCAAACATTTAGTATTTTGCAGGAATTCAAAATTGAGGATGATTTCTCTCCTTTTCGTGGGTACTTCCAGAGAAAAAAGAAGGAATTGCGTAACACTAATACAAAAAACAGATTTTACATGCCATTACCAAAAATTAATTCTTCTGAAGAAGCTATTAAACTTGAAGACCAACATGGAGCTCATAACTATCATCCACTACCTGCAGTATTAAGCAGGGGAGAAGGCGTTCATGTATGGGATGTGGAAGGCAAAAAATACTACGATTTTCTTTCGGCCTATTCAGCGGTGAACCAGGGTCATTGTCACCCTAAGATCGTTGAGGCTCTGCATGGGCAGGCTTCTAAACTGGCGCTTACTTCACGTGCATTCCATAACGATGTACTTGGTGCTTATGAAAAATATGCTACGGAATATTTCGGTTTTGATAAGCTCTTACCAATGAACACTGGTGCTGAAGCCGTTGAAACCGCAATCAAGATCGCTCGAAAGTGGGCTTATGAAAGAAAAGGTGTTAAGGAAACCGAAGCCCAGATCATAGTTTGTGAAAACAATTTTCACGGAAGGACTACGACCATTATATCATTCTCTAATGATGAAGAAGCACGTAAGAACTTTGGGCCATATACGCCGGGATTCATAAAGATCCCTTACGATGATCCCGAAGCACTTGAAGCGGCGATCGAGAATAACCCGAGCGTAGCCGGATTTCTTGTGGAGCCTATTCAGGGTGAAGCCGGAGTTTATACGCCAGCTGATGATTTTATGAGTAAGGCCAAAGAGATCTGTAATAAACATAATGTGCTTTTTATGGCTGATGAGATTCAGACAGGAATTGGAAGAACAGGAGGCCTGCTTGCGGTTTGTGGGCACTGTACCTGTGAGAACCATTGTGAAAGGCAGGAAGAAACCTATACCAGACCCGATATTCTGATTCTTGGGAAAGCACTTTCCGGAGGAAATTACCCTGTTTCTGCAGTACTGGCCGATGACGAAGTGATGGATGTGATACAGCCGGGACAGCATGGGTCAACTTTTGGAGGTAACCCTGTAGCTGCAGCCGTAGCTGTTGCGGCCCTTGATGTTGTGAGAGATGAACATCTTACCCAGAATGCAAGAAAGCTAGGGAAACTTTTTCGAAGATTGCTTGATGATTATATCATGGAGTCCAATATCGTTAACCTCGTTAGAGGGCGTGGTCTGCTGAATGCGATTGTGATAAATGATTCTCCTGAAAGCAGCACTGCCTGGGATATTTGTCTGGCACTAAAAGAGAATGGGTTGCTTGCCAAGCCTACTCATGGCAATATAATTCGTTTTGCTCCTCCTTTAGTGATGAACGAAGAGCAATTAAGAGACTGTGTAGACATTATCATAAGGACCTTAAAACAATTTGAGAAATAGTATTAATTTTAATACTCAATAAAAAATCCCGCCACTAAGCGGGATTTTTTTATTCTATATAAATTTAGATTATCCGCCATATTCCCTTATAATCTCTTGCTGTATCTCATAGATTCCTTCAAAGCTTCCATAGAGTATAAGGCTAACTATCAGGCTTATTATACTTAGTGCACTTAATACAAGACCTATTATTGCCAGAATTCTGCCTGTCTTGACATTCTGATATCCGGTATAAAGTTCGGGATTGGCACTGTAGATCTCCATAGCCCGATTAGACATTATGAGGGCTATAATCCCGAAGACCACACCGAGTATCCCGTAGCAGCAACATCCTACAATCGATAAAATACCAAAAACTAAAATAAGGGTGGAATTGGGTAATTCTTTTTTTTCCATAGTGAGGTTTTAATTGGTTAGTTGAAAATATGAATCATTTTAATGATATACGCGATGGCAATGATAACTGCATTAAAAATGATCAGTCCCATTTTTATGCTGTAATCATATCTAAATTTATAAAAAAGATTGAATAGCAGAAATGCCAATAAAACTAACAGGCTGTAAATTGCCGGATACATAAAAAAGGCTTTTGAGAACTCACCCTGAAAAAGTAATACAGCAGCTCTTTGCGCTCCACAACCCGTACATTCAATCCCGAAAAGGGTCTTGTTAAGGCAGGGTAGCATATATTCCTGGAGATTCGTCAATTCTTGATGCCTATCTTTTTAGTTAGTTCCCGCTGATCGGTTGTATTTACCTTTACAATATAAACAGCATTCGATAAATTTCCTGTAGGAAGTGCAAAATCTTTCTGATTCCCTTTGAAACTCTGACTAAATATGATTTTTCCATTAAGGTCGTAAAGCCGAAAACTACTTATTCCGGTATCATAAAGAACTTTTAACTCTAATTTCTCTTCCCTGTTATTCTGGAAAATGTCTATAGTATTAAGAAGGATATTTGGTGGTTTCGGTTTGTAACCTTCTGGTGCCTCAGGATCAGTTTTACTGGTTGGAAGTTTTTCAATATAACTTAGATAGAATCTTTCATTGTATTCACCTTTAGCTAAACTTAGCTTTAGGTAACCTGTTTTTATGCCAAAATAAAGATCATCTTTAGAATCATATATAAACAAACGGTCTGGATTGAAATTATTCAGTTCTGCAACAGAGAACTTAAGGCTGGTTTCTTTTTCCAGTTTAACTTTTAATGGAATGAGTTCCTCATCCTTTTTAGGTCTAACGTTAATTATATAAGCTTCGCCCGAAAGTGACCAGTTAACATCACTGGGTGCTGAATCCATTTTCCGGGCATCCATGGCATGATCTTCATCGGGCGTGGCATTATCCCTTAAAGCGAGAACAAGTTGTCTTATATACGTGGAATCCATTTCAATATTCAATCTCAAAGAAGGGATTGCGGTTTCATGGTTTTTGAATTCGGAAACTCCTGGCTCTTCCTTTTGAAATACTCTTTGTGAATTCTGAAAAACGATCTTACCCTCATTTTTTCCAATTACCATGAATCCTTGCGCGATAGGGCTTATGTCCCTGGCATATAATTGTCCTATCTCGCCTGTTTCGGTACCATCGGGATATTTTCTGAAAATAGCAGGGACATATATCCCCGCACCTGGAGAATAGGTGCCATAGCCACCTTCATAATCTGAAAGATAATGTGAGTTTCCATTCTTTCTGGAATCCCAGAAATAAGCGATCCCGGTAGAAGAAGTATTTTCTGTGAGGAATTTGTCCAGATCCAGGGCCGACGGATATGGATTTCCCACGAGAAGAGTCTGATCTTTTTGAATTGGTAGTTCGATTTTTCCGTCATTGGGCATTCCTCTAAAATCATAAATTTGGGATGAGCCTGCATTTATGGGCTGTCCTTCAATTTCTTTCAGGTTGATGCCATTAACACCCTTCATGGTGAAACCTTCTCCCGGCTTAAGGTCAAAATGATCACCTGCATAATGCCAGTTGGAATAGCTGGTTCCAGAAAAAGTATAGATCCAACGGTTGGAGATGCTTAAAGGATCGCTGCTTCCGTCCAGGGCAGATATAAGTTTTGCATTCCTGCTTTCTGTATTGCTTAAAGGTTCGTAAATGAAATCATTCAGCTGTTTATTTTTATCTCCAATCCTAACGGGTAGTCCCCAGTAATTATAGTCATAGGCATTGGAAGTGCCTTCTTGAAACACAGAGATCTTGCCCGAGCCTTCATTCTGACTGATATTTTTTGCTCCCTGAATTAATTGAGCTTCATTTCTGAAATAGATACTAGCTTGTGTTTCTTTCCTAAGATTTTCGGTAAGATGAATTTCATTTTCTACATAAAGTAACCGGTCTTTTGCATAGAGATAGCTATCCGACTTTTCAGAAGGGGCAATATACAATTGCGCGTAGATTCCACTTACGCTAAAAATCATTAAAAAAAGGAGTGGAAGCTTCATGAAAGCCATAAATTTGCCTAAAAGTAGTAAATAAAGCATTTCAAAATTCACTTTTTAAATTTTTAACTAACTGAAAATGAATAATTCACAGGTGATAAACACGTTGCTTATTGTTATTGGAGGAGGAGTACTTCTTTATACACTTTCAGCCGATGACGTAAGTCCTTATTTTAAGATTGTTGGGCTCGTAATTATTATGTTGGGGCTATACAGGGCAACTAATTTCTGGGTTGCTACCAAGGATGATCATAAAACTGATAATGATAATAAGGAGGATTAATGGACTTAAAACCAGGAGATAGAGTTGAATTGCTTGATGATGAACTAAGCGGGATCGTCCAGGAAATTAAGGGAGAGGAAGTGAGCATTCGCACGGAAGATGGTTTTATAATGACTTTCCCTGCTGAACAATTAGTAAAGATCCATGATGATATTGATCCGGCAGATATGGGTGGTTTCGATTTTGAAGAAGTACTTGAAGAAAAGAAGCCGGCCAAAAAGCCCAGATCCATTCCATCGAGATCAAAGGACAAAAAGCAGCCTCCAATGGAGGTGGATCTTCATGTGAACCAGCTGGTAAGATCAACTAAAGGGATGAGCAATCACGAAATGCTGAATTTACAGCTGGATACTGCCAGGCATAAACTTGAATTCGCTATTAAAAATAGGATACAAAGAATAGTTTTCATACATGGAGTGGGGGAAGGTGTACTGAAAATGGAACTGGAATATCTTTTAGGCAGATATTCAAATATCAGGTTCTATGATGCCGATTATCAGAAATATGGCCTGGGAGCTACCGAAGTCTATATTTTTCAGAATCCCTAATTACTAGCCTTCTGTTTCAGGTGTTTCTTCTTCCCCGTTGGTATCACCACAGGTTGGATCCTGAGCTGGGCATTGAGGAAAGTCTACCCCAGTTGAATTGAGATTTCCCAGATTATAGGTTTGGAACTGAATGGATTCACCCGAGCCATCCTGCTTTTCAAATTTCAGGTTATTTATAAGGATCTGAAGTCCATAACTGCGGGTAATATCATGAGAAATATAAACCTCATGCTGAAATTCTGAGGTTTGTTCCTGGTTTAGATAATTTGATATGCCCTGGGCAGTTTGAAATGCTGCAGGATTGTCTTCGTTACCTTCTTCAACTTCAAATCTGGTAAGAACCCCGTCATCGTCATCATCATTATCCAGGTAATTTGGAATTCCGTCTTCATCTGTATCTCTAAAACCATCTTCGTTAACCGGATCATCGGCACTGTTGGCTAATTCATTTCTGGTTGGCACATTATCCCCATCATCATCAACATCCAGGTAATCTGGTATTCCGTCTTCATCAGTATCCTGGTTTGAATTCCAACCTTCTTCCTGGTTTTCCAGGCCGTCCCCATCGGGATCGGCAGTACCTGTTTCATCAATAAAACCTGTATTCACCACTACGGTTCCTCCCGGTTCACTTGCCCATTCTTCAATAACATCGGGAGAACTTGGAGGCACTACATTACAGAAATAATTATTAGGCACTTCAGAATAATAGATCCGGTAAACCAGGCGGTTATTTTCGGTCAAGGCGAAAGTTACCTGCTCTTCTTCCGGCGGAATAAGATTATCATCTTCATCCACGTCGAGTTGATTATTGTTGAATTCGAGGGAGATTGATTCAAAAACATCATTGTTATTTATAGCATAGATCACGTTCTTGTTTGGGCCGTTGCAGAATTCAAGGGTGCTATCTTCAAAATCGAAACTGGTAACGATAATCTCTCCGTCATCGCAGGCGCTGAACAGAACTAAAAATAATGTGCCCAATAACAAACGTCTCATCAAGATGCTTTTTCAACAAAAATAAAGGAATCAAACTTATAAGGAAGCGATGTAGGAAATTATTTTATTTCCATTAATTTTGCGGTCATGAATAAAGTCTATTTTGATTCAGCAGCAACAACCCAGTTAAGGGAAGAAGTGGTCGACAAAATGACCCGCGTATTAAAAGAAGTTTACGGTAATCCCTCTTCCACTCATAGTTTCGGGAGATCTTCCAAAGCCTTAATAGAGCAGGCCCGAAAGACTGTGGCAAACATTCTTAACGTAAAAGCTTCGGAAATTGTTTTTACCTCCGGAGGTACAGAGGCCGATAATCTTGCTCTTAATAGCGCCGTGCGGGACCTGGGAGTAGAAAGGATCATTACTTCAAAAGTTGAACATCACGCCGTACTTTATACCGTGAATCAACTAAAGGATTGTTTTGATGTAGAAGTAGAATACGTTGCGCTGGATGAAAGAGGAAATGTAGACCTGGTCGATCTTGAAAAGCGATTAGAAAATTCTGATAAGAAGACACTGGTGAGCCTGATGCATGTTAACAATGAGATTGGTAATAAAATAGATCTCAAGAAGACAGCAGAGCTGGTAAAATCTCATAATGCTTTATTCCATTCTGATACCGTGCAATCCATCGGTCATTTTGAACTGGACCTGAATGAAATTCCTGTGGACTTTACCGCGGTAAGCGCTCATAAATTTCATGGCCCTAAAGGGGTTGGATTTGCATTTATAAGGAGAAATTCCGGACTCAAACCTCTTATTTTTGGAGGAGAGCAGGAGCGAGGCCATCGTGCCGGGACCGAAGGGGTGCATAATATCGTTGGCCTGGAAGAATCGCTTAGGCTTGCTTATGATAATCTTGAAGAGGAGAAGGAGTACATAAGTTCCCTGAAAAGACATTTTATCGATAGTCTTAAAAAGCAGATCCCGGGAGTAAAATTTAACGGGAATTGTGAGGATTTTGAAAATAGTACCTATACTTTGATAAATGTTTGTCTGCCTGTTTCCCAGGAAAAAGCCTTAATGCTTTTATTCCAATTGGATCTTAAGGGTATAGCCTGTTCAAAAGGAAGCGCCTGCCAGAGCGGTAGTGACCAGGGTTCACATGTTTTAAACGCATTCCTGCCTGAAGATGACCTTAAAAAGCCTTCATTAAGATTTTCATTTTCACGTTACAATACCAAAGAAGAAATAGATTACGTGGTGAATAGTCTTAAAGAATTCATTGAGAGTTAATAAAGATATTAGCTGGATTTAGTTCAGCCTTTATAAAAGCCAGAATGCTAATTCTGGCTTTTTTTATTTTCTATAAAACTTCGCAGTGTAAGTAGTAGTATTCCCTACATTATCGGTTACGATCACTTTAAGATCGTTCTCGGTCTCTGTAACTACCCCATCAGTGAAATAATGGGTAAGTGTATTGTTCTTGTATTCGTATTCCATCAAGATGAACTTCCCGTTTACCGTTGCTCTGTAGGAGTCGATTCCAGAAAGATCATCAGTGATCTTAACCTTTAGGGTTTCATTATTGGAGATCCATTGTCCGTCATAGAAATTAACCGGTCTTACTTCAGGTGGATTTATATCAGCCACTATAGTGTATTTTCCAAAGGTCCTGGTTCTTGTGATAAAACGGTTTCCTTTTTTGTAGGTAGTTGAATAGTTAGGTTTTCCATAATCCCCCAGACGTGCAATAAAAAGCATTTCCAAATCCTCTTTAGGATACTTGCTCATATCAAAACCAATGGTCATATTTCTGTGAAGAGGGATCTCGTCACGGTGCAGTTCTATAGTATCACCTGTAAATTTGATATCCAGATAGGCATCTTCATAAAGACTTCCTTCAGGGATATAAACATCTATATTGTTCTCTTTTACTGAAAACGCTTTGTTTGCTTTGGCGAGATATGGAGTCTCTTTTTTATCCCTTTTCTGGATCCTGTCGCTTATCTGTCCTTTTATTGGGATTCTTACCAGTTTTTCATTTCCCTGGATGTCCAGAACACGAATCGTGTACTGATAGTCGAGACTGTCTTTGATATTGAGTTTTCCTTCTTGCTTTAAATTACCATAAAGACTTAAAGGATTACCAGGATTTCTGAAAAGCTTTTGTATCCTGTCGTGATGATTGGCATAGTATTCATAATCGATAAGCTGATTAAGATGTCTTGTTTCTGAAAATGAAAACTTTTCAAAGTTTATCTCGAATACCTGATCTCCATTAAGGCTGGCTTCGATTCTATAAACCCCATTAGGGTTGTAAGCACCATCCTGCCTGTCTATAGCAGAGATACCAAAGCCTATTTCGCCACATGCTTCAACCTGGTTAGTGGTGTAGGTACCATCATTTAAAGGAATAAGCCTAAGTTTCTGACGTTCCTGCGAATTATTTACATGTGCATCTTCTCCCAGAGGATAAGCGAAAAGCCCGTCTATTTGGGGCTCACGATTATCGGGCACTTCAATTCCAAATAATTGTGCGTTCATTGGGCGTTGACCCCCATCCCTTATTTCAAAATGAAGATGAGGACCGGCACTCCCTCCCGTATTTCCGCTATAGGCTATAACTTCTCCCTGCTCCACCTGTAATTCTCCAGCTTCAGGGAAGAGTTCGATTTCGTAAGATTCTTTATTATACTGTCTCTTTCTAACATATTCCTTGATCTTAGGAGCCAGTTTCTGTAAATGCCCATACACGGTAGTATACCCATTTGGATGTTGGATATACAAAGCTTTTCCATAGCCATAATGCTGAATATTTATACGGCTTATATGTCCTTTGGCAGAGGCTTTTACTTCAAGGCCTTCCCGTCCCTCGGTTTTAATATCGAGACCACTGTGAAAATGGTTGGATCTTAATTCCCCAAAGGTTCCTGCAAGTACAACAGGTACATTCAGTGGGTTTTCAAAATAATCGGCGGAAACCGGAGACTGTGAGTGTAAAAGTGTTGAAAAAAAGATTAAAAATAACAGGCTTGTTGCTCTCTTCATAGATCTGGTATATTCAATTTTAAACCTGGCGTAAAGTTAAACAAACTTGGCTCAAAATTAAAT
This sequence comes from Gramella jeungdoensis, assembly GCF_023805255.1. Lineage (GTDB taxonomy): Bacteria > Bacteroidota > Bacteroidia > Flavobacteriales > Flavobacteriaceae > Christiangramia > Christiangramia jeungdoensis. Next base: position 41,434 of record NZ_JAMSCK010000009.1, on the reverse strand, counting down.
GTCTTGCTACCAGAGAATTATTGGAATTGTTGATTATTATTTCAAAACAGCTAAAAAAGTATTGGGATATTTAAAAGCGTATGTTAACTTTGTAAGGGTTCACATCGGTTTTAGCGCTTATGAGTGAAATGACAGAAATAGTTGATAACCTTGAGAATAGGATCAGTAAGCTGCTTCATAAATACGAACTTATGAAACAGTCTAATGAAGCTCTTCAAAAGGAATTAACGTCTGTTAGAACTGAATATGGGAAGCTGGAGGAAGATTTACAATCTTCCAGGGATCAGATTCAGACCTTGAAAGCGGCGAACGCGATGCTTGGCAGTACCGACCATAAAAGAGAAACTAAGCTCAAGATAAACAGCCTGATCAGAGAGATCGATCAGTGCATAGTTCAGTTATCTGAATAACTTAAAAGATGGAAGATAAACTGAAGATCAAAATATCGATTGCAGACCGCGTTTATCCGCTAACTATCCAGCCGAGCCAGGAAGAGGGTTTGCGAAAGGCGGCCAAGAAGATCGAGGCGATGATCAAACAGTTTGAGCAGAATTACGCGGTGAGGGATAAGCAGGATGTATTAGCAATGTGTGCTTTGCAGTTTGCGGCCCAAACCGAACAAAAAAATATCGATAAATCGAGTGAGATGATTGAAGCAGAGGAGAAATTAAGATCACTTAACGATCTGCTGCAGCAACATTTAACCTCATAAGTTCTTTAAATAAAATAAGGTTACTGCCTGTATTAGTGCTTTTTTGATAAACTCAACACGAATTCTTTAAAAAGGGTGAGTCTAAGTTGTAAAAGCGTGCCGTGTCCTTTTTCGGTATATCCGGAAGAGGAGAGCGGATCCTTGATCAGCTTGTTAGCCCTAAACCTGATTTTAAGGAGTTTATAACAAAACCTATCTAATGCAGGCTTTTTTTATATATCTATCTAAACACTGAATAATGGAAATATTAACTATAGCAATAGCCGCGGTGGTGGGTCTCGCCCTCGGTTTTGGAATTGCGAAAATGCTGGAGAAAAAACAGGCGTCTAATACGATTGCCGGTGCAAAAAAAGAAGCAGCCAGTATTATAAAAGAGGCTAAAGCCGAAGGAGAAAGTATTAAAAAAGACAAGATCCTGCAGGCTAAAGAGAAGTTCATCGAACTTAAATCTGAACACGAAAAGGTTATCCTGGCGAGGGATAAGAAGATCAACGATGCCGAAAAGCGTATTAAGGATAAAGAATCTCATGTCTCAAATGAATTAGGTAAAAACAAAAAGCTCAACAAAGAGCTGGAAGATAAGATCGCCGATTATGATCATAGGATCGAATATCTTGAAAAGAAGCAGGAAGAGATAGACAAGCTTCATAACAGCAAAGTTCAGCAGTTAGAGGTGATTTCAGGGCTTTCAGCCGAAGATGCCAAAGCTCAGCTTATAGAATCTTTAAAGGATACAGCCAAGGCCGATGCCATGTCGCTTATTCAGGATACGGTTGAAGAAGCCAAACTTACTGCACAACAGGAAGCCAAGAAGATCATTATCAATACAATTCAAAGAATAGGAACAGAAGAGGCGATCGAGAATTGCGTTTCGGTTTTTAACCTTGAAAGTGATGATGTGAAAGGTAGGATCATTGGCCGTGAAGGTAGAAACATTCGCGCACTTGAAGCTGCTACAGGGGTAGAGATCATTGTGGATGATACTCCGGAGGCAATTATCCTTAGTTGCTTTGATTCGGTAAGAAGGGAAGTAGCGAGACTTTCGCTTCATAAACTAGTGACTGATGGTAGGATTCACCCGGCCCGTATTGAAGAAGTGGTGAAGAAAACCCGTAAACAGATCGAAGAAGAGATTATTGATATAGGTAAGAGAACGGTTATAGATCTTGGTATCCATGGTCTTCAGCCTGAACTTATCAAAATGGTAGGAAGAATGAAATACCGTTCTTCTTATGGCCAGAACTTATTGCAGCACTCAAGGGAGGTTGCCAAACTATGTGGTGTAATGGCGGCAGAACTTGGATTGAACCCTAAGCTTGCAAAACGTGCCGGACTCCTCCATGATATTGGTAAAGTGCCGGAAACCGAAACCGAAGTGCCTCACGCTATTCTTGGAATGCAATGGGCTGAAAAATATGGTGAGAAGCCAGAAGTTTGCAACGCCATTGGAGCTCACCACGATGAGATAGAAATGAATTCACTTCTATCGCCAATCGTTCAGGTTTGTGATGCAATAAGCGGAGCAAGACCAGGAGCCAGAAGACAGGTGCTCGATTCATATATTCAGAGATTGAAAGACCTTGAGGACATAGCCTTTGGTTTTGGAGGTGTAAAAAAAGCATACGCGATCCAGGCCGGTAGAGAATTGAGGGTGATTGTGGAAAGCGAAAAGGTTTCTGATGAAAAAGCATCGAACCTTTCTTTTGAGATCTCTCAGAAGATACAGACAGACATGACCTATCCTGGTCAGGTAAAGGTTACCGTTATTCGCGAAACCAGAGCTGTAAATGTTGCTAAATAGTCTTTAAGTAAAGTGATAAAAAGTAAAAGCCGTTCCTTTAGAACGGCTTTTTTTATTGGTAAGCTATATTACCTAAAATGTCATTTCACTGAAGCAAAGCGGAAGGAGAAATCTAAATCATAAAGATTTCTCTCTTTGGTCGAAATGACATTAATTCTTCACTAATCATCATAAATATTCTCATAGGAATTACCTTCAAGCTCAAAGAATTTTCCGGTAACATATCTGAAATGGTAATCCAGATCAGCGATTTCCTTCATGTCTTCTTCATCCAATTGATATCCGGCGCTCATCAGGTTTTCCTTAATCCGGTTTTCATTGGTGGATTTTGGAATTACAGCCGTACCTCTTTGCTCACTCCATTTTATTAGGATCTGGCCGGGACTTGCTCCGTGTTTTTTAGCGATTTTCACTATGGTAGGATTTTCCAGAAGCGAAGGTTCATCCTTAGCTTTCATTTCATCTGGCCTGTCGCCGCTTCCCAGGGGTGAGTATGCCGTTACATTGATACCATTCTTACTGCAAAATTCGAGGAGTTTATTCTGCTGCAGATATGGGTGTAGTTCCACCTGGTTCATTTCAGGAATATGATCCGTCTCTGCCATCAGATCTTTTAATTTCTGAATGCTGAAATTTGAAACCCCAATGTGTTTTACGAGTCCCTGTTCTTTGGCTTTTATCATTTCGTTCCAGGTTTCGATCAAAGGAGCCTCCTCTAACGAGAGATAATCGTCGGCAGTTTCAGGAAATCCTTCAACCTCGGGATCAAATGCCACAGGCCAGTGAATAAGATAAAGGTCCAGGTAATCCAGCTGCAGGTCATTTAGGGTATTCTTCAATGCGGGAATTACATCTTCTTTTTTATGAGCATCGTTCCACAGCTTAGAAGTAACCCAAACATCCTCGCGTTTTACTTTTCCGTTTTTGAAGATTTCTGCCATACCATTACCGACTTCTTTTTCATTTCCATATACCGCGGCGCAGTCAATATGCTTATAACCATTTTCGAGTGCTATTTTTACAGCTTCAGTAACTTTTCCTTTTTTTGATTTCCAGGTACCCAGGCCTATGGCATCGAGGGTATCTCCGTTCTTAAATTTTAGTTTCTTCATAATTCAATTTTTCATGAAAGTACTAATTATGACAGGGGAGATGAAGTGATAGAATGGGTTTAGCAGAATTTTAATATCTATTTACGAGGGTGATAATCTTCCATAACCTTTCTAAGGTGACTTCTATCTACATGAACATACACTTCGGTTGTTGTAATGCTTTCGTGCCCTAACATTTGCTGAATAGCCCTTAAATCGGCTCCGTTTTCAAGCAGGTGAGTCGCAAAAGAATGCCGAAAGGTATGAGGACTTACTTTTTTCCTGATCCCGGCAGCTTCCGTTAGTCGCCTAACTATTGTAAAGATCATGGCCCTTGTTAATTTATTTCCCCTGCGGTTTAGGAATAAAGTGTCAGTTGCTTCCGGTTTAATATCCTGGTGCACCCTTACCTGGTCCTTATAAATATTGATGAATTTCACCGTATAATCTGAAATAGGAACAAATCGCTGTTTATCGCCTTTCCCGGTGACTTTGATAAAACCTTCTTCAAAGAAAAGATCAGATAGCTTAAGGTCGATCAATTCAGAGACTCGCAGTCCGCAGCCATATAAAGTTTCAATAATGGCGCGATTACGTTCTCCTTCATTTTTGCTAAGATCTATAGCGCCGATAATCTTATCTACTTCTTCAATAGATATGGTATCCGGAAGTTTACGTCCTATTTTAGGAGATTCCATAAGGTCCAGAGGATTATCTTTTCGATAATCTTCAAAGACAAGAAAGCCAAAAAAACTTCGGAGGCCGGAAATTAAACGGGACTGTGACCTCGCATTTAAGCTTTTTGAGGCATCATAGATGAATTCCTGGATGGTTTTATCTGAAATATTCAGCGGACTAACTTCAATTTTATTAACGTTCAGAAAATTGATGAGTTTTATTACATCCAGACTATAATTCTCGATGGAATTTGCTGAAAGTCCGCGTTCAAGCTTTAAATAATGCCGGTAATCCTGTAGCGCATGCTGCCATTTCATGTGTTAAAGATAAGAATTAAGCTTTGTTAGTCTTAGTAATACTTTAGGCTTGGGTAACATTTTTTTAACAAGTTGAAACCTACATTTGACCCGAATCAAAAAACTGAAAGTGATGAAAAAGACATTTTTATTAGTTGCTATTGCGATTTTTGGATTGGGTGCATCAGCAAATGCACAGGAATACTGGAACTTTGGTATTAAGGGTGGAGCCAATTTCACTAATATGAGTTCTGATGGATTTGAAGACAATAACAGTAGAACAGGCTTTCATTTGGGCCTTTTGGCTGAAATTCCGGTAAGTGATCGATTTTCTATTCAACCTGAGGCTTTATACTCTACTCAGGGTTTTGAAGTTGAAACCTCAAATTACACAGATGAGTATAAATTGGACTATATACAGGTTCCGTTAATTGCAAAGATCTATTTGATCGATGGATTTGCAGTGGAAGCAGGACCTTCTTTCAACTTTCTTGTTAATGAGGAATATGAATATGAAAGTGGATTACTGGAAATAGAAAATGACTCTGAACTGGCCAGTAGCTTTGAATTTGGAGGGGCTTTAGGTCTTTCCTATAAATTCAATAACGGTTTCTTCCTGAGCGGAAGATATACGAAAGGCTTCACTAATGTATATGACAGTGATGACTTTGACGATGATGCTATTAAGAATAATGGCTTCCAGGTAGGATTGGGTCTCCAGTTCTAGAATTTTTGAATAACACCTATGAAAAGAAAGCGCAGGAATTTTCCTGCGCTTTTTTATTTTTCTCAATAGATCGGCTTTTTCATTATATTTAATAGTGATTAACAACCTAAAAATCAATTTATTATGAGAAAGCTATTAATTATTGGGGCATTATTTATGGCTTCATTTACAGCTTATCCACAAGGTGGATTTAAAGCCGGTTTGAATTTGGGAATTCCAGTTGGAGATATATCAGATTATTATAATCTCCAGTTCGGAGCCGATGTGGCTTACATGTTTAGTGTTGCAAATACCTTTTCAGTAGGCCCTATGCTTGGTTATTCAAACTTTTTTCCTGAAGACTCCGATGTATATGATAATGTACAGTTCCTACCAATAGCTGCTTCTGGCAGGTTAAATTTAGGAAGCGCATTTTTCCTTGGTGCCGATCTTGGTTATGGAATTGGGATTAATGATGGCAATGACGGCGGTTTTTATTATCGCCCACAGTTAGGTTATGATTTTGGACTTATTGGCCTGGTGGCTTCTTATTCTGGCGTGAGTACAGACGGAGACACAGCCAGTTCAATAAATCTCGGAGTAGAATTTGGATTGTGATTTAAGTTTAGCACTTATTTTTTAAAGCGGAGGTGTAAGCTTCCGCTTTTTTTAGTTGAAGGGAATTTCCCCCTTTATTTATTTATAAGTTATTATCATACAGTGTTTTGTGATATATTTATTTTAATTAACCAATTAAAAATCCCATTATGAAAAAATTAATTTTGGCTTTGGCCATAATCTTTTGTGCCATCTATTCTGTGAATTCCCAGGAATCGCATTTTGGAGTTAAGGCAGGTGTAAATTTCGCTTCAATTGGAGGGGATGATACGGAGGATGCTGATGGAAGAACAAGTTTCCATGTTGGAGTTTTGGCAGAATTAATGTTCACAGATCAATTTGGAATTCAGCCTGAAGTTCTCTATTCAAGCCAGGGAGCTAAAGCCGAAGATTCAGAAAGCGGCTTTACAGCTAAAGGAGAATTGAAGCTGGATTATATTAACGTTCCTATTCTGGCTAAATATATATTCTCGCCAGGATTCAGCGCTCATCTTGGACCTCAAATAGGCTTCTTGACAAATGCTGAATTGGAATATGAGGAATCTTTTGGTGGAGAAACTATTTCAGGAACTGAAGATGTGAAAGAGTTTATGAACGATATTGACTTTGGCGTGGCCGGAGGTCTGGGATATAAACTCGATATGGGACTGTTTTTTAATGCTCGTTATGTTCTGGGTATTTCAGACATTAATGACGATGACGATTCAGATTATAGTCAGCAGAATAATGTATTCCAGTTTTCTGTTGGATACATGTTCTAGAAATAACTTGTATAAAGTTAAAGCGGAAGCATGCCTTCCGCTTTTTTTATGCCTTAATTTTAATACCTTTATTCTATGAAACTGATTATTATAAATGGTCCTAACCTGAATCTGCTAGGTAAGAGGGAACCGGAAACATACGGCCATCGAAGTTTTGAAGAATATTTCTCAGAACTACAGTTCAAATTCAGAAATGTTGAACTTTCTTATTGTCAAAGCAATATCGAAGGTGAATTAATCGATAAATTACACGAGTCTATAGGAGAGTTTGACGGTGTCATTCTAAATGCTGCCGCCTATACACATACTTCCGTGGGCATTGGAGATGCTGTGAAGGCTATTGAGGTTCCTGTTGTAGAAGTGCATATTTCCAATACCTTTTCAAGAGAAGATTTTAGGCATAAATCTTATATTTCCCCTGGCACTAAAGGGGTGATCATAGGTTTCGGATTGCAGAGTTACGATCTGGCTATCCAGAGTTTTCTTGATAAATCCTAATGAAAAAAGCCTGGTTAAACTGGAGCAGTGGGAAAGATTCTGCCATGGCATTATATCATGTACAGCATGAAGATGAATACAGTGTGGAAAAACTCTTTACGACCTTAAGTGATACCCATCAGAGAGTTTCCATGCACGGACTGAGGAAAGATTTGCTCCTTAAGCAGGTTGAATGCATAGGTTTGCCTTTGCATATCGCTGACCTTTCTACAGACACTTCACTGGAAACCTATAACAAGGTGATGGAAGAAGAATGTCTGAAACTCAAAAAGGAAGGCTTCACCCATAGCGTCTTTGGAGACATTTTTCTTGAAGACCTGAGGGAGTATAGAGAGCAGCAACTGAAAAGCATAGGCTTAGAATGTGTATTTCCTTTATGGCAGAAAGATACAGCGAAGCTTATGCGGGAATTCCTTGATCTGGGGTTTAAGGCGATTGTGGTTTGTACCAATTCAAAATACCTGGACGATAGTTTCTGCGGAAGAGTTATCGATAGTGATTTTCTAAAAGACCTACCTGCCAATGTTGATCCCTGTGGTGAAAACGGAGAATTTCACACCTTTGTTTTCGACGGACCGATTTTTACCCATCCTGTGAATTTTAAAATAGGAGAGAAGCATATAAAAACCTATGATTCTGAAGCTGATAAATGGGATAATAGATTTTGTTATTGTGATTTGCTACCTGAATAAAAAACCAGAAACGATTTGTCCAGCTGAACTCGTTTCAGCTTCTCTCTTAAAAGATCCTGAAACTAGTTCAGGATGACATTACTCAAGACTAAGTTTGTGATTAATGAAAAATAAAAAAATCCTGCATTTGAATCAATACAGGATTTTTTAATATTTCTAAAGTCTAAAGTCTAAAGTCTAAAGTCTAAAGTCTAAAGTCTATAAGTGAATTACTTCATCATAAGCATCAGCCACTGCTTCCATTACTGCCTCACTCATTGTTGGGTGCGGGTGAACGGCTTTTAGTACTTCATGACCGGTAGTCTCCAGTTTTCTACCAAGAACGGCTTCAGCGATCATATCGGTAACACCAGCACCGATCATGTGGCAACCAAGCCATTCTCCATATTTAGCATCGAAGATCACTTTTACGAATCCGTCAGATTTTCCAGCAGCCTTGGCCTTACCGGAAGCAGAGAATGGGAATTTACCAACCTTAAGCTCGTAACCGGCTTCTTTAGCCTGTTTCTCCGTCATTCCTACTGAGGCGATTTCAGGAGTTGCATAGGTACATGCTGGGATGTTTCCGTAGTCAAGCGGCTGAACATCCATTCCCTTTATTTTCTCTACAGTGATAATACCTTCAGCAGAAGCTACGTGAGCAAGAGCAGGTCCATGAACCACATCTCCTATCGCATAAATTCCTTTTACATTTGTCTGGTAGAAATCGTTAACAACGATCTTATCTTTTTCGGTTTTGATACCAAGTTCTTCAAGGCCTATATTTTCAATATTGGTTTTGATACCAACAGCTGAAAGTACAACGTCTGCTTCAAGAGTTTCTTCTCCTTTCTTGGTCTTAACCTTCGCCTTTACTTTATTTCCTGATTTTTCAACGCTTTCTACAGAAGAATTGGTCATCACCTTGATCCCGGCTTTCTTCACGCTGCGTTCAAATTGTTTTGATACTTCTTCATCTTCCAGTGGCACCAGGTTTGGAAGGAATTCCACAACAGTCACCTCGGTTCCCATTGCATTGTAGAAATGGGCGAATTCAACACCAATTGCTCCAGATCCAACCACGATCATTTTCTTAGGCTGCTTCTCAAGGCTCATTGCCTCACGATAACCTATTACGGTCTTACCGTCCTGCTTCAGGTTAGGTAGCTCTCTTGAACGTGCTCCGGTAGCGACAATAATATGGTCTGCAGAATATTCCTTTTTCTTATCATCCTTATCGGTAACTTCAACTTTCTTTCCCTGTTTTAGTTTACCAAAGCCATTGATCACATCAATTTTATTCTTCTTCATAAGGAACTGAACTCCTTTGCTCATGCCATCAGCTACATTACGGCTGCGCTTTATAACCGCTCCAAAATCCTTATCTGCTTTTTCCAGTTTTAGTCCGTAATCTTCCGCATGTTTCAGATAGTCAAAAACCTCGGCGCTTTTAAGAAGGGCCTTGGTAGGAATACATCCCCAGTTAAGACATACGCCTCCCAGATTTTCTTTTTCGATGATCGCGGTTTTAAAACCCAGTTGTGAGGCTCTAATGGCAGTTACATATCCGCCCGGGCCACTACCTAAAACTATTATATCATATTTACTCATATTCGGTATATTTTGAATCGGTTACAGAAGTTGCGAATTTAAACAATTTAAGCTTAAACTGAAAGGAAGAGAAGGAGAGATGAAGGCATAAAAAAGCCTGTCTGGTTGAGACAGGCTAATGCTTGGGCTAAAAACTTTTTATCAATTCTGGACTTTAGCCGTGGTTATATTTTTTTCGGAAAGATTTAATGCAGCCTTAACCGATTGATAATTACTTACATCTATATTAGAATCCAGAGCAAAATCTGAAGGTACCACAACCATTCTAAATGTTTGGTCGTCTGTGAATTCCGGACCAAGATCATTGAGATCCACTGTTCCATGTAAATAGACGTTTACATCAAAAGTTGTGTGATTGTAATTGTACTGTACCTCTCCGTCTTCCAAATAAAAGGTTTGTGGAAGAAGACTCCAAACATCGGCTCCATCCTCAACGCTTTCCAGGAGATATACCAGGATCACATCTGAATCAAGAACCTCAACAGACGAAGGTATTTCAACAAATACCGAATAGTCCGGAGCGGCAAGATCAACCGTTGCTTCAAAAGTCTGACCTACAATGTTAAGCCCATCTTCGCCCTTAGGACCTTGTGGCCCAGGATCTCCTTCACAGGAAACAAGAAATATGCTGGCTAAGATTAAAATAGATAATATTCTTTTCATAATTATAGATTTTAGTTATTTATTAAACTCTATACTGGCCGAGTTCACGCAATAGCGCTGACCAGTATCTGTAGGTCCATCATCAAAAACGTGGCCAAGATGACTTCCGCAGGTAGAACAGAGGATTTCAGTACGTATCATTCCAAAACTTCTGTCCTGAACATATTCAATTTTTCCTTCTATGGCATCGTCAAAACTCGGCCATCCACACCCGCTTTCAAACTTGGAATCGCTTTCAAAAAGTTGTTCCCCACAGGCAGCACATTTGTAAATACCATCTTCGAAATGCAGATTATATTCTCCCGAATGAGGAACTTCTGTTCCTTTTTCTCTAAGGATTCGGTACTTCTCAGGAGAGAGCTGTTTTTTCCATTCCTCCTCGGTCTTTTCTACTTTATATTTTTTCATTTTATTTTTTTTCTGGAATAAAGTCCATAGCCACTCCATTTATACAGTGTCTTTTTCCTGTAGTCTCTCTGGGACCATCGTCAAAGACATGACCAAGGTGACCACCACATCTCGCGCAGTGGACCTCGTCCCTCTGAAATCCAAGTTTGGTATCGCTTCCATAAGCTACACCTCCATCTATAGCACGGTCAAAACTGGGCCAGCCGGTACCGCTGTCAAATTTATTTTTTGTTTTGTACAGTTCATTTCCACAGGCTGCACATACAAAAGTTCCTGGTTCTTTAACATTGTTGAGTTCACTTGAAAAAGGTCTCTCGGTTTCCGCTTTTCTTAACACAGCAAATTCGGCTGGGGTAAGCTCCTGCTTCCATTGCTCTTCGGTTTTTGAAACTTCAAATTCTTCAGTTTCTTTTTTGGAATCTTTTTGAGCATTTCCGTTGCAACTAATAAGAATAATGGAAAGTAACGTGAGTAGCAATAACTTTTTCATAGCAATCTTTACTTTTTGATAAAATTACAAAGATTGTGCCGTGATAAAAGTTGTGATTTTGTTAATTACCTCAGTATTTCCAAGAATCCTGCGGTGCCCAAGACCTTTTGTAACATATATTTTGCTGTTTTTTAGAGAATCATGAATTTCATAGGCATCTTTAACGCTTACGTCTACATCTTCTTCATCATGGATCACCAGCGTTGGAACATCAACTTCCCGGGCTGAAACAGCACCGGAATAATCGTCCATATCTTGACCAAATTTAGTGTCAAGATATTTTTTCATTCTTTTGGCAACTTTCTGATTCATATTCATGTTATCGGCAAAATCTCTCGTGATCTTAGTTACACTGTTAGCAGTACCAATAACCACCAGTTTTTTGGTTTTCAAGCCTTCTTTTATTGCCTTAAGGGATGACATCCCTCCAAGTGAGTGACCTACCAGGGCCTCAAAAGGCCCGTGTTTTTGATCCAGGTAATGAATCGCTTCGATAAAAAATGGCATCATACTTATCTTACCAGAGGCCTCCCCGTGACCGGGAGCATCAAAGCTAATGGTAGAATATCCATTTTCCCTGAGTTTTTCCGCAATCCTGGAGAGTTGGGTACCCCGGCCACTCCAGCCATGCACTAAAAGGACCTTTTTATTACTTTCCCCGTATTTATATTCTACTATTTCCCTGTTTATTGAGGGTACCAATTCCTTTTTGATCTCAGATTCTTCATACATTTCCCTTTCTCTCTCCGGTAATTTATATCGAAAAGGTGTTAAGAATAAACGTGCTGCAAATCTACTGGCCAAAAAAGGCGAGACTTTGGTAAGCAACCTGGAGATTTTTAATATATAATCGGGAACAAGTAACTGTTGAACCGGTAATTTATCTTTGATTTCTTTAGTCATATTTTAAGAATTCGGCCCTATTTGACAGATTCAAAATTAAAAATTTTGAAGTTGTGCTAAAGCCTTTCTGCGACTGCGAAGATCGATAATGGTATTGTTTTTGGATTACTATTAACTGTTAAATCATACTTAAACAGAAAAGAGCCAGTAACAAGCTTTCGTACTTTTAAGTAACTAAAACCAATTATTATGAAGCTTAAAAAGACATTTATAGGACTAAGCGTCTTACTCTTAATAGTAGCTTGTAAGACAAATCCATTTACAGGTGAGAAAAACCTGAATTTCGTAAGTAATGACCAGTTATTCCCGGCATCTTTTGCTCAATATGATCAGTTTTTGGAAGAGAATGATGTAGTTAGAGGGACTGCTGAAGCTGAGATGGTAAAAAGAACCGGTAACAAGATAGTTACTGCAGCAGAAAGATATCTTAATGCTAACGGTTACCAGGGGTTCCTGAATGATTTTAGATGGGAATTCAACCTTGTTAAGGATGAAGCGGTGAACGCTTTCGCGATGCCTGGTGGTAAAGTGGTCTTCTTTACAGGAATTATGCCTATCGCCACTGGTGGAGGTGCAGGAGAAGATGGTGTAGCTGTGGTAATGGCCCACGAGGTAGCCCACGCCCTTGCCGATCATGGTGCACAGAGAATTAGTGCTGCACAACTTCAGCAATTAGGTGGCGTAGCAGGTAGTATTGCTTTAAGTGGAAAGAGTGAACAGACCCAGCAAATATTTGCCCAGGCATATGGTTTGGGAACTACAGTAGGAGTGATGCTTCCATTTAGCCGAAGCCATGAAACCGAAGCAGATAGAATAGGGCTTACTTTAATGGCAATAGCCGGGTACAACCCGGCGGAAGCCGCCGATCTTTGGAGAAGAATGCAGCAGGAAAGCGGAGGACAGGCACCGCCTGAGTTCCTGAGTACTCACCCGTCTACCCAAACAAGGATAAATAACCTAGAAAAATGGGCTCCGGAGGCGAAAGCAGAAGCAAGGAAATATGGAGTAACCAAATACTAGTTATCTAAATAGCATAAAAATAAATTTGAAGAGCCGCTGTATTCAGCGGCTTTTTCTATTTTTAAGGCATGAAGCATCTACCTAAAGGAAGTAAAAAGCTGATTAGAGCCTGGGCTTTTTACGATTGGGCCAACTCTGTTTACAGCCTTGTTATTATTTCGGCAATATTTCCAATCTTTTACGGGACCCTGACCATAGTAAAGTCTGGTGACGGAAAAATTCTTGATGATACCGTTAACTTTTTAGGGCATGACTTCAACAATGATGCGCTGATTAGCTATATAACTGCATTGGCATTTCTGGTTGTAAGCATATTGAGTCCTTTCCTTTCCGGAATTGCCGATTATGTTGGGAATAAAAAGAATTTTTTGAAATTCTTTTGTTACCTGGGAGGAATCTCCTGTATCGGACTTTTCTGGTTCGATCTTGAGGTTCTGTGGTTTGGGTTACTCTGTTATTTTCTAGCGCTCATCGGATTCTGGGCCAGCCTTGTATTTTATAATTCTTACCTGCCAGATATTGCATATCCTGAACAGCAGGATAAAGCCAGTGCCTATGGTTTCTCCCTTGGTTATATTGGTAGTGTTATTCTTTTGATTTTCTGTCTTCTGATGATACTCAATTATGATTGGTTTGGCTTTAAAGATGAAGGACTCCCTACGCGTTTGTCTTTTGTATTGACCGGGGTATGGTGGATAGGATTCAGTCAGTATACTTACTACTACTTACCAAAAGGGAATAAAAAAGCGCGTTTAACCCGGAATGTCTTATTCAATGGGTTTAAAGAATTGAAAGGCATATGGGAAGCCTTAAAGCATAATAAGTCACTGAAACGTTACCTGATAGCATTTTTTGTTTACAGTATGGCTGTGCAAACCATTATGCTTGTAGCCACTTACTTTGGGATTGAGGAGTTGGAGTGGGGAGATGATGATCCTACAACCGGGCTTATTGTTAGTATCCTCCTCATCCAGCTGGTTGCGGTTGCCGGTGCGACTTTCACTTCACGACTGGCTATCAGGTATGGAGATATAAAAATTCTTATCCTGATTAATCTCTTCTGGATCGCGATCTGTGGATATGCATACTTCATTACCACTCCTGTTCAGTTTTACATAGCCGCTGCTTCTGTGGGGCTTGTGATGGGAGGTATCCAATCGTTGTCGCGTTCTACCTATTCCAAGATGCTGCCTCCAAATACTCTGGATACTGCCAGTTATTTTAGTTTTTATGACGTATCGGAAAAGATAGGTATTGTGATAGGGATGTTTCTGTATGGCCTTGTTGCTCAAATAACAGGAAGCATCAGGAACTCCATTTTATTTCTTGTGGTATTCTTTATAATCGGAGTGATTCTATTAATGCGAGTTCCAAAAGGACGTATTAAGGCATAAAAAGAGGCTGTCTAAAAAGTAATTTGTCATTACGAACGAAGTGAAGTAATCTGTTTTTTGGTGATTACCAATTATGTAAAGATTGCTTCGTTCCTCGCAATGATGGGTAAGTAACTTTTTAGACAGCCTCTTGAATTTACTTTCAACTAATTAATTTGAGGAAACACTTCCTGAACCGAAGGTCTTGAAATCCTGTTTTTCGGGATTTCCTTTATAAGTTATGTCTCCCGATCCAGATACTCTTGCTGTGAGCGACTGTTTAGCATTCACCATGATATCGCCTGAGCCGGCTACCTTGGCTTCAACATTTTCCGCATCCAGATCATAAGCCTCGAAGTCACCGCTTCCTGTTACGCTGCATTCGAAGTTCTCACTGCTTCCTTTCAGTTTTATATCTCCTGAGCCTGTGATTTTCCCTTCAAGATCCCTTACATTCAGGTTCAATGTCATATCTCCTGAACCGGTTACCTGAACCTTAAAATTTGAAGCTTTGATCACATCTCTATTCCAGATGTCTCCCGAACCCGTTAGTGCTACTTCTTCAAGGCTTTCAAAGGGTACGGTAATTTTAATATCTTCTGTTGGATGAAGGTTGACTCCTTTTTCAGTGGAGATCTTTAGGGTTCCGTTTTTAACTTCTGTAAGGATATATTCCTGGAGGTTACTTTCAGCTTCTACTTTTATATTTCCTTCATTACCTGCTACCAGTTCCACATTCATGGATCCTACAAGCTGAACCCCGTCATAAGAGCCTGTAGATCTTGTTTTGGTGACCATTTCACCGTTACCTTTTATCTTTTCAGAACTCCACCATTGAGCATTGGCGGCGGTCAATACCATTAGAAATGCGGCTAAGAATAAGATTGATTTTTTCATGATTTAAAAATTTTTTGATTGATGATTATTGTTTATTAAAGTTTACACTACCGTAGCTTGTAGTAATATTAAATTTTGCTCCATCACTGGATGACCCGTAATATCCTGCGACACTGTTACTCGTATTACCCTGGTTCCTTTTCTGAACTTCCAGGCCATCAAGTCCTTTTATCCCTCCGTAAGATGTCTTAACGTCAAACTGGAAGCTCATTTCGTTGTCGTAACCGATTTTTACTCCTGCATAATCTGTGTCTATATTCACACTACGTGTACCCTTGATTACTTTTTCAATTGATAATGAGCCGTAGTCAAGATTAAGATCTGCCGATGTGAAAATACGGTTGATCTTCGTGGTGAGGTAATCTCCATCACCTTTAAGAACTTTTACTTTATCTATATCTACACTGCCATAATCGCAATTGAATTCCAGTCTTGAAACTTTTCGGATCTTTGATTTAGTATAATCAGCATTTACCATTAGTTCTTCAGCCTCTCCAATTTCATAATCTGAATAATCGGCATTTATTTCGGCATTGGTCACATACTCAATACGGCTGTTTCTGGTATAATCGAAGTTAATATAGTTTGATTTTCCTCTTAATTCTCCGATATCTATTTTTCCGTAATCACAATCGATCTTGGTATTTCCAGTAGTTCTGTCTATATAGATTCCACCATAATCATTGTTGATGTCCAGGTTGTTACCTTCAGGTGCTCTCACTATATAGTTAACTTCCATATTCACATTGTCGAAGCCATCAAAAATGTTCTTCCACCATGATTTGTTCTCTTTTGAAAACCGAGTCTTCGCATTAACGCCAGATGAGTTCTGATTAAAATCTACATTGATCTCCTCAAGTTTTTCTTCCACTTTATCCTCATCATTCCCATTAGTTTTGATGATAACCTCAATTACAACTCGATTTTCATTCCAGGTAGTGATATCCACATTCCCATAACTGTTATCGATACTAAGGTTGGAGTTGGCACTTACATTAAATTCCTTTTTGATCTTTTTCTCCCTGGTATGTTTGCCGTCCAGCTCATTTTTTTCTGTAATGTAGGCGGTTTTCTCCACTTTAGCATCAAATGAAGGAAGGCCGGGAGCCAGCACAGCAAAGATTAAGATACTAGATAATATTGTTTTCATGATTTTGGTTCTTTAGTGTTTTAATATTTTCAATTTGGGTTAAAACGTTGTTCAACAGGTCT
Source organism: Gramella jeungdoensis (assembly GCF_023805255.1). Taxonomy (GTDB): domain Bacteria; phylum Bacteroidota; class Bacteroidia; order Flavobacteriales; family Flavobacteriaceae; genus Christiangramia; species Christiangramia jeungdoensis. Next base: position 25,025 of record NZ_JAMSCK010000009.1, on the reverse strand, counting down.
ATTCGTTGTTGGAAATTCTGGATCATGGCGTGGATCACTCTATTGTCCTGACCGCTATTTACAAGGTCTTTCCTAAGATCCTGGTATTCTTTTTCCAGTTTTTCCATTTGAAGCATGGCATCGTTAATAATGGCTTCGGTTTCCGGAGTTTTTTCGGCTTCTATGGCATTCAACTCTTTTGTTATCATGCCGGTATAGAATTCCTGGGTTTGTTTCATCTCAGGAGAAATACTGGCAAGATCAGAATTCTTTGTAGTGCTCTGCGGACCAATAAACTCTCCCAGAAGGAAGAAAGCCAGAAGGAAACTTGCTGCGATACCAATTACCGGTGCCCATAGTCTTCGAACTTTCCCTTTCTTTTGTGGAACTGAGGATCTCTTCTCCAGTTTTTTAAAGAAGCGTTCTTTATGGCCTGAATGAGGTTCTTCGATATCGAAGTTTAAACCTTCAAATAGCTCGTCAAAGTCATTATTTTTCATGATGCTCCAATTTTTTTCTTAAGCTTTCTTTTGCCCTGGATATCATCGTTCGGCAATTGGCATAAGAAATATTCATTATTTCACAAATTTCCTCGTAGTCGTATCCTTCAATAAGGTGTAAAGTAAGTCCCAGCCTGTAATTATCTTTTAGAGACTTTATCTCATTAAGGATCATGCGAACTTTTTTGTTTTTATTATCATCATCTTCCATTGCTATTCCGCCAGTATCCGTTTCATTTTTTAACTCGTCATTATAGCTTACTTCTCCAAGTTTCGCGATCTTTTTGTAAGCAGTGAGACTTTCGTTCACTACTATTCGCTTAAGCCAGGCTCCGAAGGTGGAGGTTCCCTGAAAACTTTCGATCTTGGTGAAAGCACTCAGAAAAGCTTCCTGCATAATATCTTCGGCTTCAGCTGAATGACCGGTTATACGATAAGCGGTGTTGTACATAGCTTTGTAATAACGATCATAAATTTCCATTTGAGCACGCTGGTCACCATGGCGACAACGTTCTACCAGGTCATTAATATGTGTGATGGTTGGTGTCAATTAATACTTGGTTTCTGTTATAAAGATGGGTTTATTTCTGTCTTGTTACACTTTTAGAAAAATAATTTTAAAAAAAGCATGGCATGGGAATTGAATAATTGGAATTAGGAAATCTAAAATAATAATGAAGGCTCTATAATTCAAGGCTTTCAGGTAACTTCACTAAATTTAGTATTAATAATTTTGGTGACAGTTTGACTTAAATATAATTATGGCGAAAACAAAGTTTACGAATATTGACAGTTTGTCATTGCAGGGAATTGACGAGGATGCAGAATTAATTCCTTTAATGACTCCTGAAGATGAGGAGGAAATAAACAAAGAGAATCTGCCCGAAACTCTACCAATACTTCCTCTAAGGAATACCGTGCTTTTCCCAGGTGTGGTAATACCTATTACCGCCGGGAGAGATGCTTCTATAAAATTGATCAACGATGCCAATAACGGGAGTAAGATCATTGGTGTGGTATCTCAAAAAGATGAAGAAGTTGAAAATCCTTCAGCAAAAGACATTAATAAGGTTGGTGTGGTTGCAAGAATCTTAAGGGTATTGAAAATGCCCGATGGGAATACCACGGTTATCATTCAGGGTAAAAAGCGTTTTCAGATCACTGAAGTGGTCACGGAACAGCCCTATATGAATGCGACCATTACGGAAGTACCCGAAACTAGACCAGATAAGGATAATGCAGAGTTCTCTGCCATTATAGATTCTATCAAAGACCTTGCGCTTCAAATCATAAAAGGCAGCCCTAATATTCCTTCTGAAGCATCCTTTGCGATCAAGAATATAGAAAGCACTTCGTTCCTAATCAATTTTGTCTCTTCTAATATGAGCTTAAGTGTGGAGGAGAAACAGCAACTGCTGGAGAATAATGATCTTAAGGAGCGTGCGCTGGCCACCTTGAAACATATGAATACCGAGTACCAGAAACTGGAGCTTAAGAATGATATCCAGAGCAAGGTGCAAAGCGATATGAGCCAGCAGCAGCGTGAATATTTCCTTCATCAGCAAATGAAAACCATTCAAGAGGAGCTTGGAGGAGTTTCCCATGAGGGTGAAATCGTTGAAATGCGCGAACGTGCAAAAAAGAAGAAATGGGATGAGGATGTACAGAATCATTTTGAGAAGGAGCTTTCCAAAATGCAACGAATGAATCCTCAGGTGGCTGAATATTCAATACAAAGAAATTACCTGGATCTGTTCCTTGATCTCCCATGGAATGAGTTCAGCAAAGATAAATTTGACCTTAAGAGGGCTAAGAAGATATTAGACCGCGACCATTACGGTCTAGATGATGTTAAGAGGAGAATTATTGAATACCTTGCAGTTCTTAAGCTGCGTAACGACATGAAGTCTCCTATTTTATGTCTTTACGGGCCTCCCGGAGTTGGTAAAACTTCGTTGGGTAAATCAATTGCTGAATCCCTGGGACGTGAATATGTAAGAATTTCACTGGGAGGATTAAGAGATGAGGCTGAGATTCGTGGACATAGAAAGACCTACATAGGAGCTATGCCTGGTAGAATCATCCAGAGTCTTAAAAAAGCAGGAACAAGCAATCCTGTATTTGTACTTGATGAAATAGATAAACTAGCAATTGGTAATGCGGGAGATCCTTCTTCAGCTCTACTTGAGGTATTAGACCCCGAGCAGAACAGTGATTTTCATGATAATTTCCTTGAGATGGGCTTCGACCTTTCCAAGGTGATGTTTATCGCTACTTCAAATACTCTCAGTACCATCCAGCCGGCGCTACGAGACAGGATGGAGATCATAAGAGTAACCGGTTACACAATAGAGGAGAAAGTACAGATCGCTAAAAGACACCTTTTGCCAAAGCAGCTTGAAGAACATGGTTTAACGAGTGATAATCTCAAAATTGGTAAAAAACAACTGGAAAAGATAGTTGAGGGATATACCCGGGAATCCGGTGTTCGCGGACTTGAAAAGCAAATTGCCAAAGTTGTGCGGTATGCAGCGAAGAATATCGCGATGGAAGAAGAGTATAATGTGAAGATTACAGATGAAGATGTTATCGAAATACTTGGTAGCCCTAAGTTAGAACGTGATAAATACGAGAACAACGAAGTTGCCGGGGTCGTGACGGGCCTTGCCTGGACCAGCGTTGGAGGTGATATTCTTTTTATCGAATCTATACTTTCCAAAGGAAAAGGAAACCTGAGCATTACCGGTAACCTTGGTAAGGTCATGAAGGAGTCAGCCACTATCGCGATGGAATATATCAAAGCGAATGCTGAAAGGTTAGGGATCATCCCGTCAATCTTCGATCAGTATAATGTTCATATTCACGTGCCTGAGGGAGCGACTCCAAAGGACGGGCCGAGTGCGGGTATAACCATGTTGACCTCACTTGTTTCCTTATTCACCCAGAAAAAGGTAAAGAAAAGCATTGCCATGACCGGTGAGATCACGCTGAGAGGAAAAGTGCTGCCGGTAGGTGGAATAAAGGAAAAGATCCTGGCTGCGAAAAGAGCAAGAATTAAGGAAATTATTCTTTGTGAAGAGAACCGAAGGGATGTGGATGAAATAAAAGAGGAATACCTTAAAGGACTTACTTTCCACTATGTGACGGAAATGAGTGAAGTGATAGATATTGCGATCACAAAGCAAAATGTGAAGAACGCTAAAAAGCTTTAAATATTAAGCCCCTTATCAGGGGCTTTTTTATTTAAAAAAGAGATTAGCGATAAGAAAAATTTACCTTTACCAACGAAATAATAAATACATGGATAAAAAGATTACGATAGCTATTGACGGATTTTCCTCAACTGGTAAGAGCACCGTTGCAAGGCGCCTGGCCCGGGAGCTTGGTTATGTTTACGTAGATACTGGTGCGATGTACAGGGCAGTTACCTTGTATATGATGCGTAAGGTATTCGTTTCTGAGGGGAATTTTGATAAAGAAGCTATTGTTCGCCATCTGCCCTTCATCAGTTTACATTTTGAATTTGATGAAGAACTTGGTTATGGTCATATGTATTTAAATGATGAGAATGTTGAAGAGGAAATAAGGTATATGGAAGTTTCTCAGAATGTAAGTAAGGTTTCTGCAATTCCGGAGGTTAGAAAGATGTTGGTGGAGCAGCAGCAGGAAATGGGAAAAAATAAAGGTGTGGTAATGGATGGTCGTGATATTGGCACAGTGGTTTTTCCAGATGCTGAACTAAAGATCTTTATGACCGCTTCAACTGAAAAAAGGGCTCAAAGAAGATATGATGAGCTAAAGGGAAGAGGAGATGAGGTAGACTTCCAAGAAGTTCTTCAAAACGTAAAAGACAGGGATTATATGGATTCTACTCGTGAAGACTCTCCGCTTAGAAAGGCCGATGACGCTATTGAATTTGATAATTCGAGTATGGATCTTGAGGAACAGTTCAAGAAAGTATTGAAGTTGGTTAAAGACCGGATTGAAGAGGTTAACGCCCAGTAATCTTAAATTAAAATAATTATCCACAATTAATTTCATTATTAGTTGTGGATTTTTGTTTGGTTATGTATTTTTGCACTCCTTTTTGGCAGAACACCGGGAATCCAAAAAGGCTTGATAATCAAAATTATAAACAACTTCTGAAGTTTCTAATTTGCTAATCAGATTTCCGGAGAAACTCAGAATACAAATTTTATAGTCAGTAATGGCTGAAGAAAACAAAAACAAAGAAGTTCAGGACAACACTGAAAATGTTGAAGTTCAGGACGTAGCAGGTATGGATACCAAATCTCAACCTGAACCAGAAAAACAACAGGAAAATCCTGAAAAATTCCTTAAAGAATTCAACTGGCACAATTACGAAGAAGGAATCGATCCTATCGACGATGAGAAGCTGGAAGAATTTGAAAAGCTGGTTGAAGAAAATTTCGTAGACACTTTAGACGACGAAGTTGTAACCGGAAAAGTGATCAATATCACCGACCGTGACGCAATTATCGATATAAATGCAAAAAGTGAAGGAGTTATCTCTCTTAACGAATTTCGTTACAATCCAGATCTTAAAGTAGGAGATGATGTTGAGGTATTGATCGATGTTCGTGAAGATGCTACAGGACAATTGATTCTTTCTCACCGTAAGGCGAGAGTGATCAAGGCATGGGAGCGTGTTAACAAAGCTCACGATGAAAGCCTTGTAGTAAACGGATTTATTAAATGTCGTACCAAAGGTGGTATGATCGTAGACGTATTTGGTATCGAAGCTTTCCTTCCGGGATCTCAGATCGATGTTAAGCCAATCCGTGATTACGATGCGTACGTTGGTAAGAACATGGAATTCAAAGTGGTTAAGATTAACCATGAATTCAAAAACGTTGTGGTATCTCACAAAGCTCTTATCGAAGCAGATATCGAAGAGCAGAAGAAAGAGATCATCGGTCAGCTTGAAAAAGGTCAGGTACTTGAAGGTACTGTTAAGAATATCACTTCTTACGGTGTATTCGTTGACCTTGGAGGTGTTGACGGACTTGTTCACATTACAGACCTTAGCTGGTCTAGAATCAACCATCCAAATGAGATCGTTGAGCTTGATCAGAAACTGAACGTTGTGATCCTTGACTTTGATGAGTCTAAGACAAGAATTCAACTTGGTCTTAAGCAGCTTAGCCAGCACCCATGGGATGCTCTTGACGAGAACCTGAAAGTTGGTGATAAAGTAAAAGGTAAAGTAGTTGTAATCGCAGATTACGGTGCGTTTATCGAGGTTGCTGAAGGAGTTGAAGGTCTTATCCACGTTTCAGAAATGAGCTGGAGTACTCACTTGAGATCTGCTCAGGATTTCGTAAACGTTGGTGATGAGGTAGAAGCTCAGATCCTTACTCTGGACAGAGAAGACAGAAAAATGTCTCTTGGTATCAAGCAATTGACTCCAGATCCATGGACTGATATCACTTCTAAATACCCAGTTGGTTCCAAGCACACAGGTATCGTACGTAACTTCACTAACTTTGGTGTATTCGTAGAGCTTGAAGAAGGAATCGACGGACTTATCTATATCTCTGATCTTTCCTGGACTAAGAAGATCAAGCACCCATCTGAGTTTACTAACGTAGGTGATGAGCTTGAAGTAGTAGTTCTTGAGTTAGACGTTGAAGGTAGAAAACTTAGTCTTGGACATAAGCAGATCGAGGATAACCCTTGGGATAAATATGAAAAAGACTACGGAGTTGGAACCACTCATACAGCTGCGATCACTGAAATCGTAGACAAAGGTGCAACTATCGACTTCAACGAGGATATCACTGCATTTGTTCCACAAAGACATCTTGAAAAAGAAGACGGAAGCAAATTGAAGAAAGGTGAGGAAGCAGAATTCCAGATCATTGAATTCAACAAAGAATTCAAGAGAGTTGTAGCTTCTCATACTGCTATCCACAAAGAAGAAGAGCAGAAGATCGTTAAGCAGGCTGCTAAGAAAGCTGCCGCTCAAAATGCAGACAAAACCACAATTGGTGATGTAAATGCAGATCTTCAGGCATTGAAGGATAAAATGGAAGGTAAGAAGTAATCTTTCCTGATATTTATAAAGTAAAAACCTCCTTAGGCAACTAAGGAGGTTTTTTTATTGAATTAACGTAATATTATTTTAGAATTCGTTCATTAATTTCTCACGGAGGTTGTTACTATTTATAGGTTTAATCAAATAATTATTGACGTTGCTATAAGATTTTGCCTTTTCCATATCGAATGGATCCAACGAGGACGTTACAATATAAATGGTAATGTTTTTTTCGCAAGGAATTTTAATGAATTCATCTAAAAAATCCCATCCGTTCATTACCGGCATATTTATATCTAAAAGTATAAAGTCCGGTAGTTTTTGCTTTGAAGATATTATCGGTTTTAAACTGTTCAGCGCTTCCGCACCATTGGGAAATACCATGAAACTATTACATATATTTCCCAATTCCATTATTTTCTTTGCCCCAAACACGAAAACGGGGTCGTCATCAATAATGCAGGCTAAATCAATTTTTTTCATATTTAAGATATATTTTAAAGGTTGTCCCTTTATTTAGTTCGCTTTCTACTTCTATTTTCCCGCCCATAGCTTCAATCTGGTTTTTAGTAATAAACAGTCCAATTCCCCTGGCATCTTCATTAGAATGGAATGTTTTGTACATTCCGAAAAGTTTCCTTCTGTGCTTTTTTAGGTCAATACCAAGGCCATTATCTTCAATTTCAATAATTACATACTTGTCTATTGTTGAAGTTGTTATTTTTACAAAACTTTGTTTGTTAGGTGACCTGTATTTAATGGCGTTGGAAATAAAATTCAAAATAATGCTATCCAAATAAGCCGGGATCCCCAGTACATTTGTTTCTTTAGGGACTTTATTTATAATCTGCACATCTTTTTTTTCTGCAAGAGCGGTAAGATTTTCAACCGCGTTGTCAACATATTTTCTAAGCTTTAAAGAGGTTAGACTCTCCTTTACCGAGATATTCATTAGAACCACTTCACTTAAATGTGAAATTGTCTCTTTTAGATTTGCACTTGCTTTATTTAAATGAATCATCATCTCATCTCCTTCAAGACCTTGATTTTCTTCAAGGAACAGGTTAAGGAGCATTTCTATGTTTCCTGCGTGTGATCTAAGGTTATGGGATACAATATGAGCAAAGTTCTTTAATCGTTCATTCTGGCTTTGGGTGATCTTTAGAATTGATTTTATTTCCTTTTCAACTCTTTTTAACTCACTAATATCTGTTCCAACTCCCAAATATCCTACTATCTTACCATTATCCCTGATGGCGGTAATGGTTAGTTGTACAGGGAATTTAGAGCCATCTTTTTTAATAAGCGTCCATTCACGAGAAAACTGGTCACTTTTTACAAGCTCTTTAAAGATATCGAAGCCTTGAAATATTTGCCCGGAATTTTCGGCCAGTTCGGTTGCGACTTCCATAACCTCTTCTTTAACATGGAATAATGAAGGGTTTTGCTTCCCTACCATTTCTTCTTTAGTATACCCCAGCAAGTTTTCAGCGCCTGTATTATAAAAAGTAATAAGGCCTTCAGTATCAGTGCCTACTATCAAGGTACCTGTACTGGCTCCAAGAATAGCTTCAAACCTTGCAATAGTGTTCCTTAAATTATTTTCAGCCTTCTTCTGTTTTGAGATATCAATGACCTGTGTAACCGAATACAAAGGCTGTTGCTTTTCATCGTTTAGTATAGATACTGAAATATAAACAGGAACATAATTGCCATTCTTATGCAGAAGCCTTTTTTCTTCATTATAATATTTAATTTTACCTTCAACAATCTCCATAAAAAGCCTGAGATTATCTTCCCTTTCTTCAGGATGAGAGATTTCGGTAAAATGAAGCTTTTCAAGTTCCTCTGCGGTTAATCCCAGTATTTCCAGGAACCTGTCGTTATATCGTGCCCAATTACCCTGCATGTCTAACATGACCATTCCGGTACCGGCATAATCAAAAGTATGACGAAAGACGGTTTCGCTATACCTTAATTTTTCTTCTTTCCTTTTTAACTCTGTAATGTCGTGCATGGCGATCACGGCACCTTTAACATTATTCTCATCATCTTTTAACTGGGAACCACTCACCTTTACACTTTTTGATGGAGCATTTTTGGGGCGGATTACAATTTCCTCATTCTTAATCTTGCCATATTTAAGCATCTCGATTAGAGGAATCTCGTTAACTTCTAAAGGTGTTTCCCCATCTGATTTATACAAGCCATAATAATCAGAAAACTGAGAAGGCGAAATATCCATTGCGGGCAATCCATGCCACTCCCTTGTTGCTTTGTTAAAAAGGGTAAGTTTACCCTCGCTGTCACAGGATACAACGCCTACATTGATATTTTTTAAGATAGTTTCGAGGAAATTCTGCTTTTCCCTGGCTGTATTCTCAAGACGTTTTATATGGCTGATATTAGCGGTATGCATAATAATCCCACCTACCTCATTTTCGTCATTATACCAGGGCCTTACTTCCCAGTTGATCCATATTTCACTTCCATCTTCCCTAACGAAGTGGTCATCTTCTCTTTTAATTATTTCTCCTTTTAGGCATCGTTGATGGATTGCTTTCCATTCTTCACCTATTTCAGGAAATACCTCATAATGATTCTTTCCTATTACATCCAGGTGCTCAATATTATAGTCCTCAAGCCATCTATTTGATACGGCTATATAATTGAGCTGCTTATCGAACATTGCAATGGCACTCGGAGCATGTTTTATAAAGGATCTTTTTAAAAGAAGTCTTTCCTTCATTTCATTGATCTCTTCATGAAAGCCGGTCATCCATTCTGGTTTTCCTTCTTCTGTCCAGGTAACTACCTTACCTTTATCTTCTATCCAGATCCAGTCTCCATTTTTGTGTTTCATACGGCATTCGCACTCGTAGAAATCAGTTTTTCCTTCTAAATGTTCCTTTAACAGGCGGTCACATTCCTTGCTGTCATCAGGGTGGGATAGTTTTTTCCAGAGATCGGCCGAGATAGGTTTCAGCTCATCAAGTGTGTAGCCCAGAACATGAGCCCACTGGGGGTGGAATATGGTTTCTCCGGTTTGAATGTTCCATTCCCAAAGTCCAATATTAGTACCTTCAATTATATGTTTGTACCTCTCTACCTGTTGTTCAAGTTTAATGGGTTTTGTTTTTTCTATAACTTTTAATGCTCCCAATAATTTAATGGGTGCTCCTTCTTCATCTTTTAAAATTTTGCAATGGGCTTCTATCGCCATTCTGCTACCAGAGGAATTTTTAAAATTTAATTCAGATTCAAATTCATCAGTGTTTTGTTCCTGGCATTCTCCTAATTTAAACTTTAGATTCTCAAGATCTTCGTGGAAGACAGGTCTTTTATCAATAAGTGCAGAATTGGGGTGTTTGGAATTATAGCCAAGCGTTTTACATAGTTTTTGATCTACCCAAAATCCATTAGGATCTTCTATATCGTACAAAAACAGACCATCTATGGCTTTTTCCTGAATAAAATGAAACAGGGCAATATCATTACAGATATATTCATAAAGTTCATTTTGGGGCGTATTTTTCAATAATCTCATTCAGTCCTTAATTTTATGAGGTAAGGATATAATTTTATTTAAAAAGTAGGGAAAAGATATAATTATATTATGGCAAATCTAATGCTATTTTGAATAATATAATTTAATTAAAATATTGGTGGTTTAGGCGGAGGAGACGATCCAGTAATTATGAGGTGTATTTTCAATGATATTTTTCAGTTCATTTCTGGACATGGGCTTTGTGATATAACCTGATAGATCGTTCATTTCTCGTGCCTTGTGAATATCTTCAGGGTTCGCAGAAGATGATACTATGTAAATGGAAATATCCTTATCTATTTTATATTTCAGCTGGTCATAAAAGTCCAGGAACTGCCATCCATCCATGATGGGCATATTTATGTCAAGTAAAATTATATCGGGAATATGGCAGGTTTTACAATCTTTTTTTAATCCGTTTATGGCTTCCTGACCATCGGTATAAGTTATAACTTCAATGTTTTGGTCTAAAGCTTTGATGCTTCTTTTGACCATAAACTGAAAAATATCATCATCATCTACCACATATAAAATTTTGGATCCCATAATTCACCAAGTTAAGTTTAGAAATTGAAATCTTTTAAAAATTTCATTTCCGGTAATAAATCTACGTAGGGGTAGGGTATACTTGAACCATAAATTTAACTGAAAACCAATAAAAAACTTCAAATAAAATCATAAATCATGTTAAATAGATGCTATTAATCATTTAAAACTGGCTTTTTATTCAATTAATTATTTTGTTTAGGAAGAATATTAATTGATTGGAATTCCCGATATTTTATTGAATAAAGAAATTATACTTCTTATTGAAATTTAAGATAGCCTTCTCAAGGTCATTAGTATTTTCCAGAAACGGAACATGGCCAACCTCGCTTTTCCATAGTAGCATATTAGGAAAGGTCACATTTTTATAATGGTCAGGGCCTACCATCCAATCTGTAGTTCCATAAAAGAATAATACGGGTATGTCGACCGATTTTGTCATTTCAAAATAGCTTTTCCAGTATTCATCATAAGCCAGGGCGGCATTTCCGAGATCATAGTTCCAGTTCTCAATTTCTTCCCACGTGGCATTCATAATTGCTTCATTCTCCTTTTCTGAATATGCCATTTTCCAGAATAAATCTTTCTCTCTTAGTTGAGATCCAAGCATTCCCATTCTTTCCATCATAGGAAGGCTGTCCTGCTCACAACCTGAATATTCCTTGCCAAGGAATTCTGATGCTTTGGGAGCCCAGCTTTTACAGAAACTATCCTTTAGGGATAAAGTACAGTTGATCATCATCATTCCTTTTTGAGCCTTGGGAAATTTTTCGGCATATCCCATTTGTAATATTCCACCAAAAGAATGTCCTAGCGTTAGCCAATCATTAAAACCCAGTGCTTTACGGACCTCCTCGAAATCAAGAGCCATTCTTTCAAGACTGTAATCATTATTGGCAGCACTTCCCGACCTTCCAACACCTCTTTGATCCAGGTAGATCATCGTGAAATTCTCTTCCATAAAATCACCAAAGAATTTTTCAAACCAGTAACTTCCTGAGCCCGGTCCGCCATGAATATAAAGGCAGGGAGTTCCTTTCCCTTCAATTTTCACATAAAGTTCAACTCCGTCTGAAGTGGTGATCCTTTTTTCTTCCGATTTGGCAGAAAATCCCGCAGTGATAAAAAGCAATACTAGAAATAGATTTTTCATTTTTTTAGAATAAGTATTTCCTGTATTGACGTTTCAAAAGATTTTTTGTTACTGCCAAGAGTAACAATTTTAATCTCAATACATCATTTTAAGTAACATATTCTGAAAAATCTTAGTTCAATTCCTGTATTGTAAAGATAGGAGAGGAGGAAAACACTCTGACTTTATTCTCTGAAGCCTTTACTGCTCCGCCAGTAACATCATAGTTCTTTTCTGGTAATATCACCTCAATTTCCCAATCCGTTTTATCCTGATGAATTTCTAAATTTAACTTCCCGTCTGTGATTTTATGATAGACAGAGATCTGATTATCTCCGATTTTCACATTTTCCAGGGAGGCATGATCCCATTCAGAAGGGAATTGAGGTTTTATAGTGATCTTTTTATCGATGGCCATTGGTTGAATTCCGAAGAACTGCTTTACTATAGGAACTGCAAAACCATAGATATTCCATGCCTGGGTGATCATCCCATAATCTGGTGATACTTCATACATGCTGCCTGGAAATGCAAAGCTGAAAGATTGCGTCATCCTTTTAAGATAATCCAGGGCTTTATCAGGATTCCCATAATTGTTTTCTGCCACAGCCTGGACTCCCGTAGGTAAGGTCATTACTGCTCCGGTATAGGAAAAAACTTCACTGCCTTTAAATGAAACCTCATCGGTTCCCGCAGTCTCATCACGATCTATCCCTGTAACAAAAACCCCAAAAGGATTCGTATAGTTTTCAGCAGTTTTAAGGGCGATCTTTGCCTTTTCAGGATCGGCTATGTTCATTTCCATTGGAGTATTCACAACCCAGTTATGATGAAGTACAAAAGGTCTTGAGGTTTTTGAAGGATTCTCTTCGATGTATTTTCTTGTTCTTTTAAGTTCCTTTACCGACCATGGTTTGTTGAGTGTGTCGGCACGAACTATGGCATCATCTATTAGTCTTAGGGCCTGCTTATCAGTGCCAATAAAGTCAGCATATGAACCAAAATCTTCAGACCAGAATTCATTATTGATCTTTTCTTTAAGTTTATTTGCCTTGCTTTTATATTCCATGCTAAGTGAATTCTTTCCCAGTTCCTTAGCTATTCCTGAGGCATCGTCAAAGCCTTTTTGTGTATAAGCAGCCACATCTATCATCTCACTGTCCAGGCCATGGATTTCCATCATCCCAAAGCCATCGGGAAAAAGGTTATTATCAGAGTCATTTTCCTCCAGAAGCCACTGTAATCCCTTCTGAATAGTAGGAAAATAGTCTTGCAAAAATTCCCTGTCACCTGTCCATTTATATACCTCCCAGATGAGTGATGCAAATTGTGGTGTCTCGTTGATGTTCCCTTTATTGAAAACAGCACCATTGGTAGACATCTCATGGATAATTCGTCCGTTCCCGTTCACCGCTTCAGAAACACTGTCTAGCAGCCTGATGGTTTTATAAACCGGTTCCATTTGGCCAATTGCCAGGTATCCTTTGAGCGCATATTCACTATCAACGCCAAACCACCATGGATAATCGGGAATACCAGCCGTAATGCCGGTGCCTATCTCAGGAACTTCCTGCACCAGCCAGGCAGAATTGTATTTTAACCATTCAAAGGTTTGCTGTAATTTTTTATCAGGTACTGTAAGTTTAGTTTGTTTTGCGATCTCTTCATATTTTTCCCTCTTCGTAATGATCTCCTTTTCCAGATTTTCCTGAATATACCTAAGGTCTTTCAGGCTTTCTGAAACGGAATTAAAGGATCCGGCAAGGAAGAAGGTAATATTTTCAGATTCTCCTGGAGCAATGGAGATTTTGTAAGTAAGAAGAGTACCCTTTCCAAGACCTTTATAACTGGATGATGCGATTTGATAACTATCTGACTTGCGGTCGGCTTTATAAACTGCACTCCAGGGATTAATACTGTCCTTTATGATCCAGTAATCGTGGTTCTCATTATAGGCAGACCGATCTGGAGAATCTATCATATTGGTTCTTTCTCCCAGCCAGGTAGGGCGAAGGTCGGAAAAGGATTTGAAATTGAATTCAAAATCCTGTGTTTGAGAGCCATTGTTCTTAAATACGAATTGAATTGCGAAGCTTTGTTCCTGATCAGGAACGAACTGCCATCTTTCAATTTCGATATTCTTACCTGAAATATTGAAATCGTGCTTGCTGGCAATAGGGTAATTAACAAAAGAGGTAGCTTTGTTTAGAGTTATGGTATCCTGTTCAAAAACTGTTTCAGCTTCAAAACCATCAAAAAGCTTAATTGGGTGATTCCAAACTCCGCCCATTTCACCTTTGATATGCCAGCCTATCTCAGGAAAACTTCCATCCTGGTGCCCAACAATATAAATTCTGTTCCCCGCAGTGACGAATGGAGAGTCAAGGTAATCTTCTTTACCTTCTATAAACGGGGTTTCTACAAGTAGATCTGAAATTCTGGGCTGCTGCTGCTGCGCAAAACAGTTTGCCACAAGAAATAAAATAAGCAGAGTCGATAATGCTTTCATAGTAACTTTTCCATGGGTTTAGAGTTAAAGCTACTTAAATTCCGCTAAACTTCTTTCAGTTATAATTTCATTATCATTTCATATTGCGATAAGAAGGCTTTTAACCCGATGGATTTTAAAAAACTGATCGTATCAAAAGCTCTGGAATCAATATTAATTATAGAAATGTCGTGTTTCAGGCTTTTCTGCAATTCCTGAAAAAGAAGCGTTCCAACTCCCTGCTTACGATACTTGTCTTTAACCGCGAACTGTGAGACCCTTGCCGTTTCAGGATTATAAGTAATGAAGGCAACGGGTTCTTCATTTTTTTCGGCGGTGATTATGTTTAAATCATTCCTGGAGCGCTCAATGGCTTCAAAAGAATTTTGCCAGGAAGGATCCCAGTCAAAAAAACTTTTATAAATATGAGAATTTATGGAATCCGGTTCGTTGAGGGAGAAAGACTCCAGAAGTGGAATGGGTTCTTTAGTTACAGATCCTTTAAAGCAAAGGAGTTCCCTGGTTCTTTCATAACCAATTTTTTCATAAATCTTAATTGCGGGACCATTGTAAGTAATCACTTCCAGCAGACATTGAGCAGTTTGAGCTTCTTTGAGAATCGGAAGTATAAAATCATATAACCTGCCTGTGATTTGTTTCCCCCTTTCAGAAGGTATTACGCCCGTACCAGCATTATAGGCTGTAGGAAGTCCCTTAAATGAACCTTTACCATGAAGAATAAAACCAACCAGCCTTCCATTTTCAAAGGCTCCCGCCGAAATATCCAGATTAACCCCATCATTCTTCATTTTTTTTGCCAGCTGTTCTTCAGTGAGCTGAAGTGGAACCAGGTAGTCTGAAAAAGCAAGATTAAAAGCTTCTGCCAGTTCACTAATAGAAATATTTTTCAGGTCTTTAATTTCCATTTAGTTATTTTGAGTTAAGATCAATGAGTTTAGGATTGGGCAAATAAAGAAAATTTTATATTCATAATTCTCATTTCATTTGGCTATCATTGAAAAATGAAAAAGCGTTACTGGTTTATACTTTTACTTTTTGCGGCAATCATCATAGGATATTTCTCAGGTCCTGTCCCTCAGGAACCTGATTATTCAGAGAAATTGCCTGATCTGCCATCAGACCTAAAGAAACTGGAATCATATATAAAACAAAAGGAAGATTCCCTTCCGGTAAGAGAAGATAATGAGGCTCGCATAATTTGGGCTAAGGAAGAAGCTAAGGTTACAGAATATAGCCTTGTATACCTTCATGGTTTTGCGGGAAGTTACAGAGATGGTTTCCCTGTTAATAGAAAGATAGCCGACACCCTGAATGCCAATCTTTTCCTTTCCCGATGGGCCGGCCATGGCCTGAAACCTCCCGCATCATTGAATAAATTCTCTGGAGAGAATGCCTGGGTATCTGCAAAAGAGGCTTTAATGATCGGCGAGAAACTGGGGAATAAGGTAATTATTATGAGCACATCTACCGGTGGGACCCTGGCTTTAAAACTGGCCGCTACCTATCCCGAAAAGGTTCATGCACTGATAAATCTTTCGCCTAACCTTGAGGATGATGTTCCAGGCACCTTTGTGCTTAACTCACCATGGGGATATGAAATAGCTAACATTATTTCATTTGGAGAGAAAAAGAAAATTGAGCATGAGCAGGAAATAGCGAAACATTACTGGGATACGATCTATCCGTCACGGGCTTTGGTGGATCTTCAGGTGCTGGTAGAAAGCACTATGATTCCCAAGACCTATAAAAAAGTTCAATGCCCGGTTTTAACCCTCTATTATAAAAAGAATATTTTTCAGAAGGATGACCATGTAGAGGTGGGTGTATATTCAGAGGCCCATAAGTTATTTTCCACTCCAGACTCGCTTAATGTTCTAAAAGCATTAAAAACCCCGGGAACTCATTTTATTGGCAGTGATATCAAGTCGAAGGATATTAATATAGTTGAAAAGGAAATAACAGACTTTTTAAGGAATAGAATGAAAATAGACCTGGATTCAATATAAAATTCAGGTTTAGAGTTTTCCCATATTGAGAAACTCAGCATAGCCCATACTGTTTTTTCCATTAAGGGTTGAATTCCCAAGGATTTTCTCAACCAACTCAGGACCTACTTCTATTTCTTTTTCTCCAAACCATTCGAGGCCGAAAGTGTACCAGGTGGTATTGTTCAATTTTATCCGGGTGTATTCTAGCTGGCAACCATAAGGAATCTGGTCTTCAATTTTCACCAAATGTTTTATGCCATTGGATCCTTCCATTAGTTTGCATCCCATTCGTTCTTTTTGTACCTCCAGCCAGTCATATTCTTTGGCCTGAATTATCTTGTGGCTCAAAACATCATCTTTTTCGGTTGAAAAACTCCATTTGGTGTAGCGTTCAAAATAGCCATGAGCCTTAGCTGAAAGTTTCCCTTTTTCAGGTTTTGCTAAAAGGTGCTTGATCTCTATGTTACCTTCTCTTAATTTAATACCGATGTCTTTCTTTCCTGGGAGAGGTAAATAAAAATCTGTTCTCGGCTCTGTGTTTTCAAACGTAATTCCCCTTCCGGCAAACCAGCTGCTTATCTCTTTATCTTCTTTTTTACCGAACCATCTTATTTCTTTGCTATTAAACATGACAGGGAAATTTCAAATTATGGAAATCAATATGTTATGATAAAAATAACCGATAACAACTAAAATTAGTAAAATCGTGAATTTTCATTTCCTAAAATTCGATCAATTTTGATCTGGCAATTGCTGCTATCTTATTCAAAAAAAACCTTACTTTTGTTGCAATCCACAAATAGTCTTATGAGCCGGAAAGTACTATTAGACTCTAACCAACTCAATATTATTCTACATCGTTTGGCTTGTCAATTAGTAGAAAAACACAACGATTTTAAGGATACTGTACTTGTAGGCATTCAGCCCAGAGGTATCTATGTGGCAAGTCGTATTGAAAAGATTCTTAAAGAAGAATACGGTTTGAATGATATTAAGAGCGGACAGCTGGACATTACCTTTTACAGGGATGATTTCAGAAGAGGAGAGAAGCCTCTTGAGGCGAATAAGACGAAAATAGATTTCATCGTGGAAGATAAGCGGGTGGTTTTTATAGATGATGTTTTGTATACCGGCCGTAGCATTCGGGCGGCTTTAACAGCCATTCAGTCTTTTGGCCGACCCCGGGAGATCGAACTTTTAAGTTTGATAGACCGAAGGTTTAGCAGGCATTTGCCAATTCAGCCAGATTATAACGGGAGACAGGTAGATGCGATTAATGAAGAAAAAGTGAAGGTAAGCTGGAAAGAGAACGATGGGGAAGATGCGGTTTACCTTATTTTAAAATAGATAAAAAATGAGCAGCGAATTAAGTGTGAATCACTTACTGGGAATCAAATATCTGAAACGTGAAGATATTGATCTTATCTTCAAAACAGCCGATCATTTTAAAGAAGTAATTAATCGCCCCATCAAAAAAGTTCCTTCCCTCAGGGACATCACAATTGCTAATCTTTTCTTTGAGAACAGCACCCGAACAAGGCTTTCCTTTGAACTTGCTGAGAAACGTCTCAGTGCAGATGTCATTAACTTTTCCGCGGCTTCATCTTCAGTTAAGAAAGGGGAGACACTTATAGATACGGTTAATAATATACTCTCCATGAAGGTGGATATGGTGGTAATGCGCCATCCTAACCCAGGCGCGGGTATATTTCTATCTAAGCATGTGAAGGCAAGTATCATTAATGCGGGTGATGGAGCACACGAGCATCCCACCCAGGCCCTTCTGGATTCCTATTCCATACGTGAGAAACTTGGAGAAGTGAAAGGAAAGAAAGTGGTGATCGTGGGGGATATTCTACATAGCAGGGTAGCCCTTTCCAATATTTTTGCACTTAAACTTCAGGGAGCTGAAGTGAAGGTGTGCGGCCCCAAAACATTGCTTCCAAAGTATATAGAATCCCTGGGAGTAGAGGTAGAGACCAATTTAAAAAAGGCTCTGGAATGGTGTGATGTGGCAAACATGCTCAGGGTTCAAAATGAAAGGATGGACATTAGTTATTTCCCGAGTACCCGTGAATATATAAAACAGTTCGGGCTAAATAAAAAACTACTGGAAAGCCTGGATAAGGAGATCGTTATCATGCACCCTGGGCCTATTAACAGGGGAGTAGAGATCACCAGCGATGTGGCCGATTCCGAACACGCGATAATTCTGGACCAGGTGCAGAATGGAGTTGCCATTCGAATGGCTGCGATCTATCTTTTGGCCTCGAAGATTAAACAGTAAAGCTTTCTAAATAGAAATCAGTTTTTGTTAACTTTAAGCAGAAATAGATATTTACTATGAAAACTGAAAAAAAAGAAAATTTTCTTCTTATTGAGAATGATGCCGAATCTTTAACCGACTTTTCTTCGGAACTTACGAAGCATCATGAGGATATTAAGAATGAAAATGTCGTGGTTAACCTTTTAGACCATAAGGATATTGAAGCCGACAATCTTTTAGCTTTCCTGGAAATATCGAATTTTCACAGAAATCAGAACAAAAGCTTTGTTATTGTAAATGACGTGGTAGGAATTGATGAACTACCCGATGAACTTGTTGTAGTCCCTACTCTGCAGGAGGCTGAAGATATGATTCAGATGGATGAAATCCAGCGAGATCTTGGATTCTAAAACTTAGAGAGTAATTCTCCCTTAACAGAAAAATACAGTTTTAATGAAAGTTACCATTCTGGGTTGTTACGCTGCCACACCTCGCAGCTTTACAAACCCTACTTCACAGGTACTGGAAGTAAACAACCACCTTTTTCTAATAGATTGCGGGGAAGGCACACAGGTTCAGCTACGGAAGAACAGGATCAAATTTTCCAGGATAAAGCATATTTTCATTTCCCATTTACATGGAGACCATTTTTATGGACTGGTAGGACTTGTCTCGACCTTTCGTCTCCTTAATCGTGAAAAAGAGTTACATATTTATGGTCCCAAGGGAATAAAGGAAATTATTACTCTCCAGCTAAAACTTGCCAATTCCTGGACTAACTACCCCCTTATTTTTCATGAACTTACTTCCAGGGAGCCTCAACTTTTGTTTGAGGATACAAAAGTTAGTGTAAGTACCATTCCCCTGAAGCACCGGGTATATACAAACGGCTTTTTATTCAGGGAGAAGGAGGGAGATCGAAAACTTCTTATCAACGAGGCCTTAAAGTATAATATTGATGTCACCTTATACAGGAGTCTTAAAAAGGGTAAGGACGTAGTCTCTGAAGACGGTAAGCTTATTTCAAATCATCTGGTGACTGCCGATCCACCACCTCCAAAATCCTACGCTTTCTGTAGCGATACTGTTTATGATGAAGAAATAGTTCCTTTTGTTAAAAATGTGACAGCTCTTTACCACGAATCAACTTTCCTTGAAGAAGAAGTGGATCTCGCATTTCCTACCAAGCATTCCACCGCAAGACAGGCAGCGACCATTGCAAAACTGGCAAAGGTCAAAAAACTAATTCTCGGGCATTATTCTACCAGATATGACGATATAGAGCTATTCAGGACCGAAGCCGAAAGTATTTTTCCAGAAATCATTTTGGCCGACGATGGTAAAGAAATAATCGTTGAATAGCACAATTTCTCTTTCTCTCATTTAAGCATTTAATCGATTGAAAATGAATTAAATGACTGTAAATTCCTACAGAAAGTGTTAAAACTTCTTCAAATTTAGACTTTTATTAAGGTTTGAGCGTATTTAGTCGATAAAATATGTACATTTATCCCCTCTGAATCTAACAAATGAATCGATGAAGAAAATTACGTTAACAGGATTTATGTTAATTTTTTGTATGATGTTTCTTACATCATGTTCAAAAGATAATATTGAGGATGAGGTTACAGCTTACAATCAGGTTGTAACAAATAAAGCTGAATATACTTATAGTGCTATAGAAGTTGAGATCCTTGAAGATCTGAATATATATAGAAAAGCTTTAGGCTTATCTGAATTAAAACCTCTTGCTGAACTTTCTGTTGAGTCTGAAGATCACAATGAATATATGATCCAGAAGGGAGTGGTGAGCCATGAGAATTTCTCTCAAAGAGCTTCTTACCTTATGAATGAAGTAGGAGCGCAGACGGTTAGTGAAAATGTGGCTTTTGGCTACAGGACTGCAGACGCTGTGATCAATGCGTGGCTTAAGAGTAAGGGACATAAAGATAATATTGAGGCCGATCATACTCACTTTGGAATCTCTGTTAGACAAGATGCCGATGGAAAAAACTATTTTACAAACATATTTATAAAGAAATAAACCGCAAGTTTTGTTTTCCCCCCAAATCTAAAAAAGGGTTCAGGCTAGAGGCTGGCCCTTTTTTTATGCCTTAAATAAAGAGCCCCGGTAATATTACCGGGGCTCTTTATTTGAATCTTATTGATTCCTGTTAAGTATTGGGGGTATTTCTTCTATGTACATTCGCTGAAAATCAGGTTCGTTCATTCCACTTTCACCTATTTTCCTGTACTTTCGTGCTGTCTTGTAGGCAGACTCATCCTGTTTTACCTGCGCACGTCCAAAGATATCATTTATAGCAATTTGTAGTAAAGGTTCAGTAGGCTCTCCTAAAGTCCCTAAATTGCCAAGATTTTCTCTATACTGTATATCTGGAGCCAGACCGTTAGTATAATCTGATTTCCCATGTGCGTTTATCGATTTAAATACCAATGGCTGAATAGCATAGGTATGCTTATCATTTATATTTTTCTTTGAGAAATCCGGACTGTCATAAAGTGTCACCGAAGCCTGGAATTTACCGGTAGTAGTTTCTCCCACCTGTACCACATCGATATAAGGTGCTAATCCGTTTATTACCAGTTCGCTTGCAGAGGCTGTGGTATTTGAGGTAAGAATATATACTTTATTTAGGTTAAGGTGGTTGATCGCTGCTCCTGTCCTGATTTTGGAGTCAAAACGGTTTATCAGTCTTTCAGGATCGGTCGATTCAAAATGTTCCTGGTATTTCTTATTCCATTGCTCTTTCATAAATACCTCACCTTCATACTGGCCGGTGATCATACTGGCAAGATCTACTGCAGATTCTACTGAACCACCACCATTGTACCTCAGGTCTAAAATAAGTTCAGAAATTCCATCAGCCTTAAACTTTCCGAAAGCGGTATTGAGTTCATCATCAAAATCTCCAATAAAGCTGTTATACATAAGGTATCCGATCTTCTGGTTCTCTATATTCAAAGTTTTAGCGATATAAACCGGATTTGAAGTGTAAGGATCATCTGTTAGCGTAACGGTTTGATCTGTCATTTGAAGACTTCCGTCTACTATTCGGCCTATATTGATACTAAATGAATCGTCATCTAGCAAGCGCTGGTAATTGCTAATAGTCAATTTTTGGCCATTCACTTCGGTAAATACAGTACCTCTTTTAAGTCCGGCTTCCTCTGCTGAAGTTCCCGGAAGGATATACTGAAGGAATCCAAAGACATTGTTGGTTCCCTCTATTCTGCCCAGGCCATATTTCATCCCGGTACTTCCGCTTATTCCCTGGAACCTGTTTTCCAGGCTTTCATAATCGTCTGTAATAAAACTAAACCTGTCCTCACTATAGGTTAGGGTATTGAAAAGTTCTTCAGGTGAACTGAAATTCTCCAGGTAGCTGTACTTTTGGTCTTCAGTGGAAAAATAATCATCAGCAAGTTCAGGAACCTCGGCCTTATAGAGATAGATCTCGTTCATTCCTTTATATATAAAATCTTCAATTTCGAGGTTCTCATTATTGCTCGACTGGGTGTGTTCTTCGGTAGATCCAGAAACATTATTATGTAGGTCTGTTTCTTCTTTTTCACAAGAGGAAAAAAGGCTACCGAGAACCCCCAGTATCATTATAATCTTCTTCATGTCAATATTTAAGATTTGGGGATTAATATCTTTTAATTCTATTATTATTCAGTTTCTTATAACTATTGATTATAATTCATCAATTATGCCAAAATATTTATACGGTTCTTAAAATGTTAAGACCTAAAAGGGATTAACATAATGGAATTATAAAATATCCATGACTATTAAATCTTGTCGATCATTTAAGAACAATTAAGAATTACCCCCTGGTTTTAAAATTTCTTTAAATAAAAAAATCCCTCCGGATGTGGAGGGACTCATTTCTTCTTTGGTAATTATTTTTTAATTGAAAAAGGTTCAGGCTAGAGGCTGAACCTTTTTCTTTTAATCGATTTGTTGGGGTCGATTTAATTCTAGTAATCTTTCTGATAACCCAGTTACCGATTACCTACACTAAAATGTTGGGGAACACTAATTTTATAGAAAGAGGTCACCTGAAAACTCTTTGTGGTTCTGGAAAACCAGAATCATTTTCGGGGGGACAAAAAGTTTTTCAGAAAACCTCTTTCCTTCAGGTTAGTTAGATCTTTATTTCATTTTTACTACTTTGAACATAGATCTTCTATTGAGTTGGTGTTCTTTCTCGGTGCAACGATCACAGTCTATCGCCGGTTTGGTTTCTCCATAACCTTTATATTCAACGATTCTTTCAGGAGCGATCCCTTTAGAGATCAGATAATCATAAGTTGATTTTGCCCGTCTCTCGGCCAGTTTTTCATTATAAGCGTTTGTTCCCCTTCGGTCTGTATGAGAGCCTATCTCGATTACCAGGTCCGGATACTCATTCTTCATAAGGTCCACAAGCTTATCGAGTTCTTTGGCGGCATCGGGACGAATGTTCGATTTATCAAAATCAAAATAAATGTTATCTATTTCAGCCAGGTACTCCACATCTTTTACCGGGTCAAGCTGGATGTCATAGACTAATTCATCCTTATCATCGGTATTACTGGTATTAACCTCTCCTTCAAAAGTTTCATACTCTATTTCCTTGGCTTCAACCGGTAAGGTTTTATCCCTGTCTACCTCGGTCTTGTAATTTCCGTCTGAATCGGTTTCAAGGAAAGCGATCTGCTGGTTGTTCTCATCCATGATCCTCACGGTAGCCTGTGGGATTGGATTACCATTTACAGCATCGGTTACCTGACCTTTAAGGATAAGCGGATTTAATTTGTTGAAAACATAAATATCATCACTTGCGCCACCCCTGTTGGTGGAGATATAACCTTCTCTGGAATCAGCTACCTGGAAATAAGCAAAATCATCCATGCTACTGTTCACCGGTTCTCCTACATTTTCTACCTCTCCATTATCAGTTAGTCTGAAGATATCGAATAAACCCAGTCCTGCATGGCCGTTAGAGGAGAAGTAAAGCGTCCCGTCGGTATCCATAAAAGGGAAACTTTCATCAAACTCTGTATTCACCGGTTCTCCAAGATTCTCAGGGCTTCCAAAACTTCCATTTTCTTCGATACTTACCTTGTAGATATCGGTTCCTCCCATGCCATTAGGCATATCTGATGTAAAATAGAGTGTTTTTCCATCAGGCGATAGGGTAGGATGGCCTACAGAATATTCATTGCTGTTAAATGGCAATTCCTGCACATTGGTCCATTGGTTACCAGCTTTGGTAGCCGAATATAATTTAAGATGGTTGGTCTTTTCCTTATCCCTTTTACCTTCTTTATTGTTGATGTAATTGTTCCGGGTAAAATACATGGTATTACCATCGGGGCTGATCACTGCAGGCCCGTCATGCAATTTGGTATTGATTTCACCGGCAACCGGAGTGACATCCCCAGAGTTCTTATCCATTACATAGATATCAAGGAAAGGTTCTCCATTCCAGCTGTAGGTCTTCTCTTTTACATCCACCCCCAGCGCTCTTGCAGACACGAAATATACCTTGTCATCTTTTACAAAGACCCCAAAATCACTTACCTCTGAATTAAAATCTGAAGCTTGCAGCTTGTAAGTAGCCTTGCTTTTGAACTCGTTCTTTTCGATCATGGTTTCCACTTCATCAGAGCGGTTACCGCTCTCGAGGTATTTTTTCAACCATGTCCTGGATTCATCATAGCGCTTCACACCACGCAATGCCTGGGCATATTTGTAATAATACTCCGGAGAGATGGTGGAATCTTCAATAACATCCCCATAATAGTGTACGGCGTTTTCCGGACTCCTAAGCATCATATAGGCATCTCCCAGCTTTTTGCTATTGTAGGTGACATTATAATCCTTTTCAATAAGCTCTTTATAAACTTCGGTGGCTTCCAGATAGGCAAAATCGTGATAAAGCCTATCCGCCTTTTTTTGTTTTCCACTCTGTGCCTGCATGCTGATGGAGCAGGTGAGAAGTATCAGGAATAAAAAGTAACTATTTTTCATAATAAACAGGCTTTAGATTAGAAGAAACGGGGTGATTTATACCTGGTGTTTTTAAATCTGAATTCATATATCAACAGGATCTCATGGGAGCCTGAGGTATAAGGTCTGATGTCGGAGATGGGATATTCATAGGCATACCCGGCACGAAACCCGTCAAATAACTGGACATCCAGGAACCCTCCCACGGCATCATCAACACGATAGGTGGCTCCCAGGTAGAACTTTTCATTAAAGATGGCTGCCGCCGTAAAATCTACTGAAAGCGGCGCTCCATTTGTGGCTTTTAATAAAGTGGTTGGCCTAAGCTTTACATTATCGCTTAGATCGAATACATAACCACCGGTTAAATAATAATGAACCTGCTCAAGAGCCAAATATTCACTGAATTCATTATTGTCATTGTTGATCAGTTTAGGAGCAGAACCTCCTATGTACCAATTCTGGGACGACAAATAAAAAC
>NZ_JAMSCK010000008.1 GCF_023805255.1 Gramella jeungdoensis | reverse complement strand
CATCTGCAGTTTCTCCTACATAATATCGATCAATTTTCGCAGAATGGATAATATATAAGAAATGCATATGATAAATATAAAAAAACCCGCTCCAATTGAAGCGGGTTTTTAAAGGTGGTGCCTCCAGGAATCGAACCAGGGACACAAGGATTTTCAGTCCTTTGCTCTACCAACTGAGCTAAGGCACCAGTTGCTTTTGAAAGCGGTGGCAAATATAAATTCATTTTTAAAATCTCACAAAGGAATTATTAAAAAAATGCTTTCGTATTTTTGCGGTCTAAAGAAAAGCTGAATGAATTTAGTTATCGATGCCGGGAATACCCTTGTAAAGACCGCTGTTTTTCAAAATAATAGACTTTTGGACAGGCAAAGTTTTAACAAGAAAGAATTTTCTGAAAAATTTCAAATCATTCGAAAAAAATTTCCTGGGATAACCCATTCTGTGATTTCAAGTGTGACTTCTGATGATACTGGAATCATTGCGGAAGTAAAAAAAAGCTATTCGCTGCTCGAACTGAACCAGAATGTGAAACTTCCTTTTAAAAATGATTATGCCACCCCGGGAACGCTCGGCAAAGACCGGATTGCACTGGTGGCGGCCGCAGTGAATTCTTATCCGGGGATGAATGTACTTGTTATCGATGCGGGAACCTGTATTACTTACGACATAAAGACGGCAAATGAGGTTTATCTTGGCGGAGCCATCTCTCCAGGAATGGAAATGAGATTCAAATCCCTGCACAAGTTTACGGCAAATTTGCCGTTAGTAAAACCGAAGCCGGAAGTGGAACTTATTGGTAAGTCTACCGAAACCAGTATTTTATCCGGAATTATTAACGGAATAAGAATGGAATTAAAGGGGATAATAGGGGGGTACAGTACTGAATTTGAAGATTTAACAGTAATTTTTACGGGTGGTGATAGCCAAATTTTGTCTATACCATTAAAAAATAGCATATTTGCCAACTCAAATTTTTTGTTAGAAGGACTTAATTTCATTCTAGAATTTAACAGGACTCAATGATAAAACGATTTATAGTAATCGTAGCTTTATTTTTAGCTTTTACTGCCGAAGCACAGGAAAACGTATCTTCTCCTTATTCATATTACGGTATTGGTTTAACTAACTTTAAAGGCACTGTGGCAAACAGGTCTATGGGAGGGCTTAGTATTTTTACCGATAGTATACATGCCAATATGCAAAACCCTTCCTCGTATGGTAGGCTTAAACTTACAAACTATCTGGTGGGAGCCAGCCACGAAAGGGTGAGTCTTGAATCTAATAATGCCAGTGATAATGCAAAGATCACTTCTATTGATTACCTCGCCTTAGGAATCCCTATTGGTGATGGTTTCGGGATTGGCGTGGGCCTTATTCCATATACTTCGGTTGGATACCGCATACTTGATATAGAAGATGAATCGGCCAGCAGGCTGAACGGAAGGGGAGGTATGAACAAGGTTTTCCTCTCTGCTGGGTATGCATTCAACGAGAATTTTAGCATTGGAGTGGATGCTAACTATAATTTTGGTAATTTTCAGAATCGTAGGACCGTGATTAGGGATGGGATCCAGTTGGGAACCCGTGATGTAAACAGGTCTGATATTAAAGGTTTCAATTTTAATTTTGGAGCCAACTATCAGAAAATGATTTCGGAGGATCTGGAACTGCATGTTTCAGGAACATATGCCCCGGCAATTGACCTGAATTCTGAAAACTTCAGGGAGGTTTCAACCATTGCTTTTGTAAGTTCTTCAGAACTTGTTGTAGATTCTCGTGAAGTAGAAGTAGATGATAACGGATTTACACTCCCGTCAAGACTAAGTTTTGGTGCCGGGATTGGTAAACGTCATAAATGGTTCGTTGGAGCGGAGTATTCGAACGTAGGATCTTCTTCGTATGAAGATAGTTTTATGTTCAGAAATGATGGAGGAGAGTTTGAAGATGCCTCTCAGTTCTCGCTTGGTGGTTTCTATATTCCACAATACAACTCTTTTACCAGTTATTTTAAAAGGGTTGTTTACCGGGCAGGATTCCGCTATGATGGCACGGGACTTGTTATCAATAATGAGTCCATTAAGGAGTTTGGCATGTCTTTTGGATTAGGATTGCCAATTGGAGCCACAAACAGAGATTTGTTCTCTAATGCAAACCTTGGAATCGAGCTTGGGCAAAGAGGTACCAAGGATTCAGGTTTGATCCAAGAAAACTTTTTAAGACTCTCTGTTGGACTATCACTAAATGATAAATGGTTCACAAAAAGAAAATTTGATTAACCACACAATAAACAAGAAGATGAAAAAGAGATTTCTAGCACTATTAACTGTTGCCTTAGTAGGTTCGGGGGCTATGAGTGCACAATCGGGTGATTGTGCTACAATGGCGGCTTTAGCGTATGATGACGCGAAAGCCAAAAATTATGATGCTGCTTATCCCGCTTTATTAAAAGTGAGAGAAGAGTGTCCTAAATATAGCCTTGCAACATATCAATATCTTGAAAGAGCTATTGAGTCAAAACTTCAAAAGGCAACTGGAGAACAAAAAGAAGAACTAGTAGAAGAATTAATTTCAGTTTGGGAAGAAAGACTTGAGCTTTACCCGAATAAAACTGAAAAAGGTAAAGTGTATTCAGATATCGCTTTGCTTAAGTTCGATAATAAAATAGGAGATAAGGAAGAGCAGTATAATGCTTTTGATAAGGCCTATACCGAAGATAAAGATAACTTCAAAAGCCCTAAAGGTCTTTATGCATATTTTGACCTGATGGTGGAAATGCAGGATGCAGGTGAAAGAACTCTTCAGGATGTTTTTGATAACTATGATAGAGTTTTCACTAAAATCGAGGAAGAGGAAAACGAAGCTGCAGAAAACCTTGCTCCGCTATTGAAAAAGCAGGAAAACAATGAGGATCTAACAACTAAAGAGCAAAAGCAGATCAAGTATGCTGAGATCAACCTAGCTAACTATGCTAAGGTAAAAGAAGCGATCAACGCGAAACTTGGTGCAAGAGCAGATTGTGATAACCTTATCCCGCTTTACAAGAAAGACTTTGAGTCTAAGAAGACAGATGTTAGCTGGTTGAAGAACGCGAACGCGAGACTTTCAGCTAAAGACTGTACTGAAGATCCGCTTTTCTTCCAGGTGTCTGAAGCTCTTCATAAATTAGAGCCATCTGCGAAGTCAGCTTACTCTCTTGGTCAGTTGGCAGAAGCTGAAGGTGACAGAGCTAAAGCGCTTGATTACTATAATGAAGCTGCTGAGCTTGAAACTAATAAATCTGATCAGGCTAAGATCTACTATAGAATTGCGAATAACTATAAAGAAAAAGGTAGTTACGGTCAGGCGAGAACTTTTTACAGAAAAGCTCTTAATGCTAAGCCATCTTTAGGTAGTGCTTACTTGCAGATCGCTAGTATGTATGCACAGAGTGCAAACAACTGCGGTAACGACGCCTTCACTAAAAGAGCTGTTTACTGGTTAGCTGCCGATTATGCTGCGAGAGCTGCAAGGGTAGATCCTTCTATCTCAAGTAATGCGAACCAGGCTGCTGCTGCCTACAGAGGTAGAGCGCCGCAGAAATCTGATGTGTTCCAGTCTTCTTACAATGTAGGAGATGCGATTCAGATCAGCTGCTGGATAGGGGAAACAGTTCGTATCCCGAGCCTATAAATGAAACTCACATATAGTAATATAATTTCAGGCATTGTCACGCTTATCGGCGTGACAATGCTTTTTTCATGCGAGGGTAATCTGCAGGAAGTAAGAGCCTTTAGCTTAGAAGAGGATGCTCCACAGGCAATCGCTGAAGGAATCAACCTTAAATTTACCGATTCGGGCAGGCTGGTAGCAACCCTTAAAAGTCCGAAGATGCTGGACTATACTAATAAGTCCTTTCCTTACCGGGAATTCCCCGATGGCCTGGAGGTGGAGTTCTTTGATGACAAGAACCAGAAGAATACGGTTGAGGCAGATTACGGGATCGTATATGAAAAAACCAATCTTATCGATCTGCAGGGGAACGTGGTGATTATCACAGCCGACAGTACGAGACTTGAGGCGAGCCAGTTGTTCTGGGATCAGAACAGGAGCTGGGTGTTTACCGATAAACCCAATACCATCCGTTTTCCGAATGGTGCTTTAAACCAGGGGGAGGGTTTTGATTCTAATCAAAATTTCGGTAATTTCCGTTCTAGAACCAATACCGGTATACAAATAATAGAAGAAAAAAAGGATGAATAAATTTTTCAGGTATTTTGAATATGCCTACCTCTTTTTTGCTGCCTTTTTCATTTTTGAGGCGATTAGAATATGGAATACTGAAAGGAACAGGGCGTATTTATTCCTGTTTTTTGTTTGTATAGCCGTTTTTATGTTCTTCTTTAAAAGGCGTTTCAGGCGTAAATACGAAGATCGTAACAAGTAGCCCGATGGAGGTCGATATACTTATTATAATTTGTTCTCTTATCCTTTCGGCATTTTTCTCGGGGATGGAGATCGCCTATGTTTCTTCCAATAAGATCTTCATTGAAATTGAAAAGCGACAGAATGACTTTCTCGCGAATGTCTTAAAAAGACTTACTAAAAAACCTTCGAAGTTTATAGCCACCATGTTGGTGGGAAATAATATTGCCCTGGTGGTCTATGGTTTTTTTATGGGAGACCTTTTAATGGTCTGGCTTACGGGTATCGATACTCAAAGCGGTTTTGTAAAATACGTGATCACAGATCTGAGCCTTTTCACTCAAACCGTGATCTCAACGCTGGTGATCCTGTTGACTGCAGAATTTCTTCCAAAGGTGTTTTTTCAGATATATGCCAATACCATGTTGAAGTTCTTCGCGGTCCCGGCCTATATTTTTTACGTGATTTTCAGTTTTGTGTCCTCTTTCGTCATCTGGATTTCCGATATGATCCTGAAAAGATTTTTTAAGACCGAAGGTGATGAGGTGCAGCTGGCTTTCAGTAAAGTGGAACTTGGGAATTTCATCAGTGAGCAAATGGAAACTGTTGAGGAGCATGAAGAGGTAGACAGCGAGATTCAGATCTTTCAGAATGCCCTGGAATTTTCAGATATAAAGGCCAGAGAGGTGATGATTCCGAGAACCGAGATCATCGCGGTAGACCAAAACCAGCCTCCTGGAGATCTTATCCAAACCTTTACGGAGACGGGGCTTTCCAAATTACTTGTATATAATGAAACCATAGACGATATCATTGGCTATGTACATTCGTTCGAACTTTTTAAAAAGCCAAAATCCATAAAATCTATCCTTTTGCCGGTGATCTTTGTTCCTGAAACCATGTGGATCAAGGATGTTTTGAATATACTTATTAAAAAAAGGAAGAGTATTGCAGTGGTTATAGATGAGTATGGAGGGACAAGCGGAATGATGACCGTAGAGGATATTGTGGAGGAGCTTTTTGGAGAGATCGAGGATGAGCATGACTCGGCAGTCCTGATTGAAGAAAAGATAGGTGAGGATCATTTCAAATTTTCAGCGAGACTGGAGGTAGATTACCTTAATGAAACCTATAAAATCGAAATTCCGGAAGGGGAAAATTATGGGACTCTTAGCGGGTTTATCGTGAATCATACCGAAGAAATTCCACAACAGGGAGAGGTGATAAATATAGAAGACTACGAAATAAAAATCCTCGAAACTTCCAATACCAAAATCGAATTGGTAGAGCTAAAAATCAAACCTGAAGATTAAAGCTTAAAAGTTAAGAATTTGCTAATATTAAATTTTATTATTAGCCTAAAAACCTTATTTTCGCCCCCTATATTTTGATAAATTCTAAATTCAAATGGCAGTATTAAATAAAATCAGACAAAGGTCTGTTTTCTTGATTATTATCATCGCATTGGCGTTGTTTTCATTCGTATTGGCCGATGTGATCAGAAATGGTGGATTAAGTTCTCAGAATTCCCAGAATGTGATTGCGACCGTGAATGGTGAAGAGATAGGTAGAGAAGAGTTCGCCCGTGACGTTGAGGCATTTGAAAGAAATATGGGTCGAAACATCAGTACTACCCAGGCTGTGAACAGGGTGTGGGATCAGAAGCTAAGAGAGGTGATCCTTACCGAAGAAATTGAAAAACTGGGTATAAGAGCCGGAGATGCACAGGTGACAAACCTTGTTCGATCACAAATGGCTGGAAACCCGAATTTCACTAATGAAGCCGGAATGTTCGATGAGAACAGGTTGAGAGAATATGTGGCAAACTTAAGAGAGACTTCTCCGCAGGCATACGAGCAGTGGCAGAATTTCACTTCTAATCTTGCTAAAACTGCCAAACTGAACAGTTACTATAATATGGTTAGTGCCGGAGTTGGAGCTACGCTTATCGAAGGAGAGCAGGCTTACCGAATGAAGAACGATAACATCAATATGAAATTTGTTCAGCTTCCTTATTCTTCGATCCCGGATAGCGAAGTACAGGTTTCAAAATCTGAGATCAAAAATTATATCGAAGAGCATCCGGCTCGTTTTGAGACCGAAGCTTCAAGAAATATTCAGTATGTGATCTTTAATGAAACTGCCTCTGCTGATGATAAGACTGAAGCAAAAGAATCTTTGACTGGACTTAGAAAACAACGTGTGGAATATAATTCTGCTATTGGCGCTAACGATACGCTTCCAGGCTTTGATACTACCGATGATTACGCTGAGTTTGTAAGCAATAATTCAGATCTTCCATACGAGAACAGGTTCAAGTTCAGAAATGACTTCACGGGAGAAAATGCGGAAACCATATTCAACTTGGAAGAGGGAGAGACTTTTGGTCCGTATGAAGAAAATGGTTACTGGAAGTTAAGCAAGGTGGTAGAGACCAAGAATATCCCTGATTCAGTGAAAGCGAGTCATATTCTTGTTACTTACCAGGGTTCTCAGCTTGGGGCCGGGGTAAGCCGCTCTAAGGAAGAAGCACAGGAGCTTGCCGATAGTATTGCCGGAGTTGTGAGAAACGACAAGGCTAAGTTTGCTGAGCTTGCTTCAGAATATTCTGCAGATACTTCTAACAAAGAACAGGGAGGAGATCTTGGATATTTCACTCCGGGAATGATGATCCCTGAATTTGAGAACTATGTATTCGAAAATGAAACTGGTGATGTGGGTGTTGTTGAAACGCCACTTGGTTACCACGTGATCTCCATAGATGACCAGACAGAAGCAGCAAGAGCTGTGAAAGTTGCGACCATCGCAAGGGAGATAGAAGCATCAGAGACTACCATGAATCAACTTTTCAATGAGGTTACTAAATTTGAGATCTCAGCTACTGAAAGTGATTTTGCTGATGTTGCAAAAGAAAATAACTATGAGGTTAAGACCGTAAGAGACGTGAAAGCCCTTGATGAGAATATCCCTGGAGCGGGAGCCCAACGTAGGGTGATTCAGTGGGCATTTGAAGATGAAGCTAAAGTTGGGGATGTTAGAAGATTTGATACAAACAGTGGTTATATAGTAGCCCAGCTAACATCTAAGAAAGATAAAGGACTTATGAGTGTTGAAGAGGCTTCTTCAATCGTAACTCCGATCCTTACAAAAGAGAAGAAAGCACAATTGATCAAGGATAGATTAAAAGGAAACACTCTGCAGGAGATCGCAAATAATCATGGGGAAAGCGTGCAGACTGCCGATGCTGTTAATCTTAACAGTCCTACTCTTGCAGGGGCAGGAGAGGAGCCAGAGGTTGTAGGTGCTGTATTCGCTATGGAACCAGGAGAGATAAGTGAGCCAATAGCAGGTGAAAAAGGAGTGTATGTAGTAGAGCTTGTAAGTAAGTTCGAGGCACCAGCTATGGATTCCTATAGGGCTTTTGCTCAGCAGGAGAGCATGGCTCGTAGAGCTGAAGCTTCTATGAGAGTGTTTGAAGCTCTTAAGAAAAAAGCTGAAATCGAAGATAATAGAGCGAGATTCTACTAGGATTTGGCCAGAATGATAAAAGAAAAACCTCACCAATTGGTGAGGTTTTTTTATGCTCATATATCTGATTAATTAATTTGTTAAGCTGTCGCGATAGCTATCGGGGTGTTTCAACTTCTGCGTTGCTTCAATATAGGTTAAGTGGTACCTGACTAAGATATAAGGTCTGAATAATCAAATATGGTTTTGTAGCCCTTATTTCTGAAATAATCTTTTTCCTCTCCACCACCTGTGGCCAGTATAAAATCGCCTCCCCAGCCACCTAGGCTTTTAATGAATTCTTTGTAATCCGGAAATAGTTCCGATTGTATTCTGGGTAAATTTATGGCCTTTGAGATCAACATCTCATGAGCTTTAAGCAGCAGCTTAAATTCTTCGAGGCTTTCGCTCTGTATTACCTGTTCGGTGATCCCCGAGATTTTCTCTGTTAGCTCCTGAATGTTCTCTTTAGGCTGATTTCTATAATGGGCGATGGCTTCACGACTGTTTTGTTTACGGTTGAGATAAACAAAGAATAAACCGTCTGAAAATTCCGGATTAAAATCGGAAGTAAATACGGCAGGACCGTGAATGGTTTTCTGAAAAGTAATAGGATGCTCATTTTGAGCAGCTGCAATATCATAACCGCTGCCTCCAAAACTCTCTTCGAGCAGTTTATAGGCGTCTATCTCCAACCACTGCGCCAGATTATTGATAAGGGTAGAAGAGGTCCCTAATCCCCATTTCCGGTTAAAATCAAGCCTCGTTGTGATGGTGTAACCTTTATTATTAGAGAATTTTTCTGGATTGACTTTATAGGCACTGCTGAGGATCTGCTGAAGTCTTTGTGCTGTATTTCGTAGTTCTGGATCTTTCTGTTGTTCCATGTCCAGCATTGGCTGAAACTGGCCATTGTCGATAGTGTATTTAGCCTGAAACCAGCTTTCTCCATTTTCATCCAGGCTTGTCCAGTCAATAATATCCTTCCCAGCCTCGCCAACTTCCAGACTCTGGCCTTTTTTGGTTGGCAAAGCCAGTGCTTTGGCTCCATCCAGCACGGCATATTCTCCGGTAAGTAATATTTTTCCATTGCTCCGAAAAACCTGCATTAAGATCTCATTTTTTCAAGTTGTTCTATCACGCTACTGTGAGTGATGGTATGATGGGTGAAGAATTCAACCATTTCGGCTTTTTCTTCTTCGGTAGCCTGGTGCTGGTTCAGGATGTTCATAAGGTGCATCTTCATATGTCCTTGTTGGATGCCCGTTGTTATCAGGGATCGTAGGGCAGCAAAATTCTGGGCAAGGCCGGCAACAGCCACGATCTCCATGAGTTCTGTTCCCGAAGGTCTCTGTAGTATGTCCAGGGCTAATTTTACCAGGGGATGAAGACTCGTAAGTCCTCCAACTGTACCTAGTGCCAGTGGTATCTCCATCCAGAATCTAAATACTCCATTCTCGATCTCTGCATGCGTCAGGCTGGTGTATTTTCCGCTTCGGGAAGCATAGGCGTGAACACCGGCTTCCACAGCCCTGAAATCGTTACCTGTAGCCAGGACCACCGCATCAATGCCGTTCATAACCCCTTTATTGTGAGTTACAGCACGATAGGGTTCTATTTCAGCAATTTTTACTGCCTGAATGAATTTTTCTGCAAACTCCTTACCTGAAATGCTCTCATCTTCACATAGCTGATCTACCGGGCAGGATACCTCAGCTCTTACAGTGCATTCAGGTACATAATTGGAAAGAATGCTCATGATGATCTGAAGGTCCTTTTCTTCAGAGGTGAAATCTTCCTGATGTTTGGCCTCTTCTTTTAAAACCTCGGCAAATTTCTCCAGGCAGGAATTGATGAAGTTAGCACCCATAGAGTCACGGGTGTCGAATTTCACAAAAAGCTGGTAATAATTTTCAAGCTCTGCGGTTTTATCTGCCAGGCTGATGTCCAGGATGCCGCCTCCTCGTTTCACCATATTCCGGGTGATGTGTTCCACGGCTTCATGAAGCCTGGGTTCTATTTTGTTGAATAGGGATTCAAGTTTTGAATATTCCCCTTTAAATAGGAAATGAACCTGCCCGATTTTCTTATTATTGATCACCCTTGCTTTAAATCCTCCTCGTTCACTCCAGAATTTAGCGGCTTTGCTCGCCGCTGCCACCACCGAACTTTCTTCAATGGCCATCGGCAGTGTGAAATACTTTCCGTTTATCAGAAAATTAGGGGCAAGACCCAGTGGAAGGTAAAAGTTGGATACCGTATTTTCGATGAATTCATCGTGAAGTTTCTGTAATTTCTCATCTTCATTCCAGTACTGTTTCAGTACTGAAACGGCATTGTCGTTATTCTTCAAATAGTTCTCGGCCAGCCAGTTGATTTTCTCATTTTTTGTGAGCCTCGAGAATCCGTTTACGGGTTTAGTCATTCTTTTTGTCTTTCAGGAGTCCAAAGATACAATTCATATTTTTAGACTGCTATAAAATTGAAAAGAGGAAACTTGTCTCTAAAGCCACTTTTTTTAACAAATTGTTAGTATTTCTCGGTCTGAATGTATATTTTTTGATCAAATTTTATTAAACTTGGCCTTCGTTAAATATTCTTGAATTTTTATGAAGTTCCCTACAATACTGGTTGCTTTTATTTTAGCAACATCTTCTGTGCTTACAGCACAAAAAAAAGAAGTTAGTCTCGAAGAAATCTGGAGCGGGACCTTTCGTGAAGAAAGACTTCAATCCCTTCAATCATTAAATAACGGCGAAGAATACGTGGTGCTTAACCGGGATAGAAATACCGGGAATACAAGCATTGATGTATATAGCTATAAGACCGGGAAAAAGACCAGAACTCTAGTAAATAGTGAGGACCTGGAGGAGATAGGTTCTTTTCAGGCCTTCAAATTCAGTGGAAATGAAGATAAGATTTTGCTTTCTACTGAAGTTGAACCTATTTACAGAAGATCATCGCGTGAGTTCTTTTATGTGTATGATGTTAATTCGAAAAAGCTATCAAAGCTTGGTGACGAAAAGATCCAGGAGGCTTCCTTTTCTCCGGATGCTTCAAAAGTGGCCTATGTTTTTGAGAACAATATCTATATCCATGATCTTAAGAACGGAGAAACTGAGCAGGTTACTAAAGATGGAGAAATTAATACCATCATTAATGGAATTACCGACTGGGTTTACGAGGAAGAATTCTCTTTTGTAAAGGCTTTTGCATGGAACCCGACAGGGGAAAAGATTGCCTACCTTAAGTTTGACGAGTCTGAAGTTCCGGAATTCTCTATGGATCTTTTTGGAAAGAACCTCTATCCAACGCAACATGTATTTAAATATCCTAAAGCCGGTGAATCGAATTCTAAAGTGAGCCTGCATATGTACGATATAGAATCCGGATCATCTCAGGAGATCGACCTCGGAGATAAATACGATATGGCCTCAGCAAATTCTGAAATTGAGACTGAAGGTTTCGGTGATTTCTATATTCCACGCATAAAATGGACGGCCGATCCTATGCTGCTTAGTGTCCAGGTATTGAACAGGCATCAGAACAACCTTGATCTGATCTTTGTGGATGCTGAAGATAACGAAGCCGAATTGATCATGACTGAGACCGATAAGGCTTATGTTGATATTACAGATAACTTAACTTTTTTAGAAGACAATAGTTTTATCTGGACTAGCGAAAAGGATGGTTATAATCACATTTATCATTTCGATGATGATGGAGAATTGCTGGATCAGATAACCTCTGGCGAATGGGAGGTGACCAATTACTATGGTTATGATCCTAAAGCTGACAGGATCTATTACCAGAGCACGGAAAATGGAAGTGTGAATCGTGACGTTTACTCTATTAAGCCTAACGGAAAATCAAAGAAAAGACTCACCGAGAGAGACGGGATCAACTCTGCCGATTTCAGTGCAGATTATACCTATTTCATCAATTCGTTCACAAACGTTAATACTCCACATGTTTATACCCTTCACAGAGCGAAGGATGGGAAACAGGTTCGTGAGATCCTGAACAATAATAAACTTCTTGAAAAAGTAGAGGGCTACGATTTTTCTCCAAAAGAGCTTTCAACGATAAATGTGAATGGTAACGAGCTAAATATGTGGATGATCAAACCGACAGATTTTGATCCTAATAAGGAATATCCGCTTTTGATGTATCAGTATTCAGGTCCTGGCTCACAATCGGTTTCAAATTCCTATTTCGGTACTAACGATTACTGGTATCAACTTTTGGCAAATAAGGGATATATAATTGCCTGTGTGGACGGAAGAGGGACCGGTTTTAAAGGTGCCGATTTCAAGAAAGTTACCTACCAGGAATTAGGGAAATACGAAGTGGAAGATCAGATCTCTGCGGCTCAGAAGCTTGGAGATAGAGATTATATAGATTCAGACAGAATTGGTATCTGGGGCTGGAGCTATGGTGGCTTTATGTCTTCTAATGCTATTCTTAAAGGTAATGATACTTTCTCTATGGCAATAGCAGTGGCACCGGTAACGAGCTGGAGATTTTACGATACCGTTTATACAGAAAGATATATGAGGACTCCGCAGGAGAATCCTTCAGGCTATGATGAGAATTCCCCTTTGAACCATGTTGAAAAGCTAAAGGGCGATTACCTGCTGATCCATGGTGGAGGAGACGATAATGTACATGTTCAGAATACCATGAGAATGGTGGAAGAGCTTGTTCAGGCAAACAAACAATTCGACTGGGCTAT
Organism: Gramella jeungdoensis; assembly: GCF_023805255.1. Lineage (GTDB taxonomy): Bacteria > Bacteroidota > Bacteroidia > Flavobacteriales > Flavobacteriaceae > Christiangramia > Christiangramia jeungdoensis. Next base: position 60,991 of record NZ_JAMSCK010000008.1, on the reverse strand, counting down.
CTACCCGGACAGAAACCATGGCATCTACGGAGGCAATACCAGATTGCATCTCTATAACATGATGACCGATTTTATACTAGAAAAACTTTAATTAAATACAAAACTATAAATGGCAACAAGAGACGTACGTGTTAAACAAAAAGAGCTTTTTGGGCATCCTGTAGGGCTTTACATTTTATTCTTTACCGAAATGTGGGAACGCTTTTCTTATTATGGAATGCGAGCAATTCTGGTACTATATCTTGTAAGCGCCACTACAGAAGGAAATGCAGGATTGGGATGGACGCAGGCTGAGGCTCTTGCCCTGTATGGATGGTATACCATGCTGGTGTATGTAGCTTCCATTCCCGGAGGGATACTGGCAGATAAGGTATTTGGTCAGAAACGGGCTGTACTCATAGGTGGAATAGTTCTGGTGGCCGGTCACGGAATACTGGCAGTAGAACAGATGTGGGCCTTTTATACAGGTTTAACGCTTATTATTATAGGAGTTGGGTTCCTTAAACCTAATATCTCCACAATGGTGGGAGGCCTTTATAAAGAAGGTGATATTAGAAGGGATAAAGGATTTACAATTTTTTATATAGGTATCAACCTGGGAGCTTTCCTTTCCAGTTTGATTGTAGGTTATGTAGGAGAGAATATCGGTTGGCATTATGGTTTCGGACTTGCAGGAATAGCCATGGCGCTGGGATTGATAGTTTATCTATTTGGGCAGAAGCATCTGACAAATGTTGGAAACCTTCTTTCAAAAGCCGAAAGAGATGAAGGAGCCTCTTTAGGCAACCTTTTCCAGGATCTTTTAAAGTCACCGCCACAGCTGGTTATTTCCCTTATATTGCTTGCCGCGTCTCTCTATGGGATGTATGAAATGGGGCTTGCTTATGGTTTATTGTTCATCTTCCTAACGGGAGTTATCTCAATGATGATGATGGTTTATAAAGACTTAACTACAAAAGTGATGAAAGACAGGTATGTAGTTATGCTATTGTCCTTCATACTCGTGATCGTTTTCTGGGGAGCTTTTGAACAGGCAGGCGGACTGATGAATATTTATGCGCTTGATAATACTAACAGATCTCTTCCTTTCAGTTTGCCGTTAATTGGAAATGAAGTTCCCGCTTCCTGGTTCCAGTCTTTAAATGCTATGTTCATCATTATCTTTGGACTTATAGTGGCAAATTTCTGGGCTCGTAGAAAACTGAAGAATAAAGAAGCTTCTTCTATATTCAAAATGGCAACCGGTGTGATCATCATGGGACTTGGATTTGTATTTATGGTCTTTGCTGCTTTACAGTTTGAATCAAATGGTGCTTCTGCAATGTACTGGTTAGTCCTGGCTTACCTTTTCCATACGATCGGTGAGTTGTGTTCTTCACCTGTAGCACTTTCATTTATTACTAAGCTGGCTCCGGTAAGATACGCTTCTCTTATGATGGGAGTTTATTTCGCAGCCACAGGATTAGGAAATAAGGTAGCCGGTATTATAGGGGAGTTCGCTTCTGAAGCGGGAGATATAGCCATATTCTCCGGAATAACAATATTTACGGTATGTTTCGCTACATTGGTTCTTATAATGCTGAAACCATTGAAGCGATTGACTCATGGTGCTGAGGATAACGAAAGGGAAATGCTGGAACAGGAACAATATGAGCTTGCCGATGCGGAAGTAAATTAGTAACCAAATATTTTAAGTCATGGATATTACTTTATGGATCATGATTATTGGATGGGTCTTTGTACTCATCTGGGTTCCTTTTATAATCTATACGAATAAGGATACTCACCCAAAAGCACTGTTTGTTCTTTTTTTCGCTGAAATGTGGGAACGTTTTTCCTACTACGGAATGCGGGCACTCCTGGTGCTTTACATGACGAAAGTATTATTCATAGACCTGGCTCAGAACATTGCTGAAACCCAGGCTTATGGTATCTATGGTTCCTATACGGCTATGGTATACCTCTTTCCGGTCCTGGGTGGTCTGGTAGCCGACCAGTTACTTGGTTTTAAAAAGACCATTATATGGGGAGGTTTATTGATGGCTTTAGGGCATTTTACTCTTGCCCTCCAGGGCTTTGAAAATCTTGAAGGGAATATGCCTTTCTTTTTTGCGGCACTTGCGCTTATCATTGTTGGGAATGGGTTTTTTAAACCGAATATCAGTTCTTTCCTTGGAACTTTTTATGATCCCAATGATGCGAGAAAAGATGGTGCCTTTTCTATTTTCTATATGGGTGTTAATATTGGTGCCTTCCTATCTACCCTTACCTGTGGTTATGTAGGCCAACAGATAAACTGGCATTATGGTTTTGGACTGGCAGGAATAGGGATGTTGCTGGGGCTTATCGTTTTTTATGTATTTACAAAATCAAGTAAGGATTTTGAAGGTAAAGGAATAGAACCCGAGGAAGTTAGAAACGGAGAAAGAAAATTCCTTGGGATGAAACCTGATATTGGTATATATGTGATCTCATTGATGGCAGTACCGGTTTGTGCCTTTATGCTGGATCTGGATGAGTTTATGTCTGGCGCACTCATCGTGGTTTCGCTTTTAATTGTGGGCTATCTGCTTTATCAAGCCTTAACTACAAAGAACAGGGTAGAGGGGCAGCGATTGCTGGTGGTAGTTGTATTGTTCTTTTTTCATGCCGTATTCTGGGCGTTGTTTGAACAGGCAGGAGGTAGTTTAACTATTTTTACTGATAAGAACGTAGATAGATTTGTAGGCGGAACCGAGATACCGGCTTCCATCTTCCAGAGTCTGAATCCACTTTACATTATGTTGCTTGCTCCATTATTCTCATGGATCTGGCTTAAACTGAATAAAGCAGGGAAGGAGCCAAGTACCCCGATGAAATTTGTTCTGGGGCTTACCCAACTCGCTTTAGGTTTCGGCGTGATCGTCCTGGGTGCAAAATTATTCGCAGGAGGAGACGGTCTTGTTCCAATCGTATTCCTTGCATTAATGTATTTATTGCATACTACAGGGGAACTTTCCTTATCCCCCATTGGTCTCTCTATGGTAACCAAGCTTTCACCAGCCAAAGTGGTTGGATTTGTAATGGGAGCCTGGTTCCTTTCAATCGCACTTGCCAATAAAATGGCTGGACTTATAGGTACTTTAACCACCAGTGAAGCGGTGACTGATGATACTCCGGCAGAGATGACATTAGGCATCTATTCTGAAACCTATCTTATCTGGGGTGTAGGTGTAGTTGGTGCTGCCGCGTTAATTTTATTACTTCTTGTGCCTTTATTGCGTAAATGGATGAATGGAATTCATTAAATTTAGGAATGCTTTTTGTTTATGTACCTGAAAATTGAATTTATGAAGAGATTTTTCCTTTTTTTAATGCTGATGATGGGTGTTGCAGTCAATGCTCAGGAAATAAAATGGATGAGTATGAATGAGGCGCTGGAAGCCCAGAAAAAGCAGCCTAAGAAGATTTTTGTAGATGCCTATACTACGTGGTGTGGGCCATGTAAGATGCTTGATAAGAATACTTTTGGTAATAAAGACGTTGTAGAATATATCAATAAGCATTACTATGCGGTGAAGTTCAATGCCGAAGGGAACGAGGTGATAAACTATCGAGACAAGGTCTTTAAAAATCCTAATTATGATCCTGAGAAGGCCCAGCGACGAAACAGTATTCACCAGTTTGCACTGGCGATGGGTGTTAGTGCCTATCCTACAATGGTGTTTTTTGATGAAAAGGGAGAATTCCTAAGTCCTTTGAAAGGATATCTTACCCCAAAACAGCTGGAAATATTTCTGAAAGTTTTTGCTACAGACGATTATAAGAAAGTAAAGACCGATGAGGAATGGAAAAAATACCAGGAGGAGTTTGAAGGCACGTTTTCAAGCTAAAACCAGTTTTACTGATTAAAAATAAACGCTCCCTTTTCACCGGTATAGAGGAAAGGGATTTTTTTTGTTCTGCAGGTCTTTTCCCATCGGTTTACGAAAGATGGATAATTACTGCCATCGGCAATTATCCGTTTGGGTTGAAGGTTGTCTATCAGCCTTTCGATGTTTAATTTTGGCGAATTTCTCAAAAAGATGATTTCAGGTTGAAAGCTAATTACATTATAGTTCGAAGTTGTATCAACCACCAGGCATAACTGATCTTTAATTTGAAAAATATAGGGAATCTCCTTCTGCTTTACATTTTCAATTCTTCGCTCTCTTATATAAGACTTCAAAAAGCCGGGTTCAGTCTCTGTTTTCGTAAACAGGGTTAATTCTTTTTTATGCTTTTTTCCAATTATGGTCTCCCGGCTTTTATGGAATACAACTAACTCATATGACGGGATACTTGTTTTATTATAAAAACTCGCAAGCTGGAATATCAGTATACTGATTAGAAGGAAACAAAGTCTCCTGAAATTTGGCTTTGAGAGGATGAGAAGGATTCCCACTAGTATTAAATATGCTGCTATGCATTGAAAAATGCTGAAATCGATGTCGCTCAAGACCATAGTCTCAATACCCGCTATTTGCCTGATAAAAGAATTCAAAAGCTTTAGAATACTGCCAAGAACCTCGACCAGTACTTCTGGAAGGATATTAGCCAATGCGAGTAGAATGATCAGGATCCCAAAGGCAAGTACAAAACCCAGAACTGGAAGAACAACCAGGTTGCTTAGGAGGAATAAACCAGGGAACTGGTGAAAATAGAACAGGCTTAAGGCTAGGATACCTATCTGGGCAGCTAAACTAACCGAAACCATTTTCCAGAAATAATCAATGATTTTGATTTTTGTTGTGAAAAGTCTGTAAATGAAGGGCTGGAATACAATAATGCTGAATACCGCAAGATAACTAAGTTGGAATCCAACCTGGAATAGGTAAAATGGATTGATAAGTAAAAGAAAGAAAAGTGAGAGAAACAGACTGTTAAGTGGGCTGGTTTTCCTTTTAAGTTGAAGGCCTATGGCTATGAATGTAAACATGGTTACCGCACGTACCACCGAAGGACTTAACCCGGTTAGAAGGGCGAAGGACCATAAGAGTACTATCACAAGAAATGCTTTAAGGTATTTGCCATACTTAAGCCTTTCCACTGGCTTTAGAAGAGAATTTAGCAATAGCAGCAGAATACCAATATGAAGGCCGGAAATCGCAAGGATATGTATCGCTCCGGCAGCTGCGTAATCTTTGTACAGTTTATCATCGATCTCTCTTCGCTGCCCCAGAATAAGAGCCTGGAACACGGCTAACTCTTCTTTCTCTAGATCATACTTTTTCAGCTCTGTGATCAGATCTTCTCTAAAACCCCATGCGAGGTTTAAAAGGTTGCTATTGCTTCTATGCAGTACATTTATCTGTTCAGACTGAAGATTGAGCTGTCTTTCAACCCCCAGATTCTGCATGTATTTCCGGTAATTAAACTGAAAAGGATTCAACGGTACTGCTATCTCTTCCGGAGTCCATGGAAGAAATATTTCATTGCCGGGTTGAAGGCCCGAAGAATCAATCCTGATATTTAATAGTATTTTGCCTCTGACAGCCTGAGTTTTATTTTCTGTAATCAGTTCATCTACCTTCAAAATATACCTGCTCGAATAAGCTGTAGGCTTCAATTCTTCTGTAACGGTTGCCTTTGCGAACAATTCTTTTTGAGACTCTGAAGCTTTCTGAAGATAATGTTCGGACTGGTTCGTCGGGATCGAGTAAAAGGCGCTGAAGATTCCCATAGTAAAAATGAAGATGAAAGTGGCAATCCCCATCAATGGGTCAGGAAAGAGCTGTCTTTTTGATCTGAAATACGCAAAGAGGAAAAATAACAGTGAAGCTGAAAAGAAGACGAGAACAAATTGCTCATTTAAAGAAAAATTGAAAGCAAAAAAGATACCTGCAATGAGGTATAGGGAAAGACGAAGAAAGATAAACTGAAAGTTCTTCAATGAAAGCTTTTTACATTCAGAAGATATAAAATTTTCAGATCACTCTTCGGGCCATCACAAAATTATTATACCAGTAGGACTCTGAAAGAGAGGATATAATGACGCCCCGGGAAGTTGAAGAATGTATAAAATAAATACCATTCTTATTCACATCTACTACCAGCCCCACATGGTTTATCACTTTGCGGTTCTTGTTGGTTTCAAAGAAGAGGAGGTCCCCAACACTTACTTCTTTTAGATACAGGCGTTTTCCTTCGAGTGACATGGCCCGGGAAGTCCGGGGAAGGGAGATGCCTTCTTCCAGAAATGAGCGGTAAATGAGTCCGGAACAATCCATTCCCTTTTTGTCTGTTCCACCGTATTTGTACCTGGTACCTTCAAATTTTTTAGCAGTATGAACCACTTTAAAGACAATCTCATTTTCTGGTTCTGCGGCTGGATTTCGGTCATATACCTGGGTAACCTCTTCAGTTTTGTTCTGTTCTTTCTTGGTAGTGATCACCCTGGATCTAGATGATCCGCATGAAGTAAGAAATGTACCGATCAGAATAAAAAGACCGGTCGCAAAAAAAGATCTTTTTATTAAACGGTTCATCATGCTGTAATGTTTTGGTAGATCAATTCGGCAGTCTTTCTGCTGGCACCATTGCCTCCCAGTTTTTGTTCCAGCTCATAGTAGTCTCCAAAGATTCTTTTCCTGTTCTCTTCATCCAGAATCCTGTTAAGTTCGTCTTTAAGATTTTTTGAATTAAACTCGTTCTGTATAAGTTCTTTCACCACTTCTCTTCCCATTATAAGGTTTACCAGGGAAATGAAATCAAGGTTAATGATGCGTTTCGCAATATGATAGGAGATATAACTTCCCTTATAGCAAACCACTTCAGGTACTTTGAAAAGGGCCGTTTCCAGGGTTGCAGTTCCCGAGGTCACAAGGGCCGCATGTGCAATGCTTAAAACGTCATAGGTCCTGTTCATAATAAGGCTGATATTAGACCTTTTCATAAAACCTTCATAGAATTCCCGATCCTGACTAGGGGCGCCCGCAATTACGAATTGATAGTCTTTAAAATTATCGGTGATACTCAGCATTACTTTCAGCATTTTTTCTATCTCCTGTTTCCTGCTACCCGGAAGTAAGGCTATAACAGGTCTTTTGTCAAGTCCATGCTTCTTTTTAAAGCTGGCAGTATCTACAGGAGGCCTGTTTTCAATCGCATCCAGTAAAGGGTGTCCTACAAAGTGAACGGGAAAATCATGCTTGTTAGTATAAAAGTCCTTTTCAAATGGAAGTATCACGTACATCTGGTCTACATCCCGCTTGATCTTATTGATCCTGTTTTCCTTCCAGGCCCAGATTTGAGGAGATATATAATAATGCGTTCTATAGCCTTCAGTTTTGGCCCATTTTGCTATACGCATGTTAAACCCGGGATAATCCACAAAAATGATCACATCTGGATCAAAGCTTTTGATGTCTTCTTTACAAAACCTGATATTATTGAAGATGGTTCTCAGATTCATGATCACCTCTGAAAAACCCATGAAAGCTAGTTCCTTATAATGCTTTACCAGAGTCCCACCCTGTTCCTGCATAAGATCACCACCCCAGAAGCGGAATTCAGCTTCCTTATCTACTCCTTTCAGGGCCTTCATAAGGTTAGAGGCATGCAGGTCCCCTGAAGCTTCGCCGGCGATGATATAATACTTCATTCTATAAGAATTTATAGATTGCCACTGCCACTGCAACACTCACGGTTGCCAGTAATACCCCGCGGGCATGATAATTCTGTTTCTTTTTTAAGAAAACGAAAAAGGGCAGAAAATTCAAAATGGCACCCAGAGCGATTATTTTTCCAAGATAACCATTGGCTACGGCATCCTGTAATGTAGCATCTATATCAGCCTCTGAAAGTAAGGTGATATAGAGCATTACTCCCGCAATATTTGCGGCAATCCCTGTTAAGAATCCGGTGAATATGTTTTGTTTAATCATTCAGAGACCAGCTGCTTAGATCCTTAATAAAGTGATGGGCGGTAAGGTCAAATTGTACCGGAACTACAGAAACATAACCTTCAGCCAGGGCTTTTTCATCAGTATCTTCACCATCATCCATATTTACGAACTTTCCTGTTAACCAGTAATAGTCACGCCCTTGCGGATTCGTCCTTTTGTCAAATTCCTCTTCCCAGTGTGCATTCGCCTGTCGGCATACCTTCACTCCTTTTATTGCGCCATCCTTCAATTTAGGAAAATTAACGTTGAGAACAACTCCTTTTGGCAGGCCGTTCTTAAGTACATTCCTGGTGATGTTCTTTACATATTTTCTGGTAGGCTCAAAATCGGCATTAAGCGAGTAATCCAGTAAGGAAAAGCCAATAGCTGGAATGCCTTCGATGCCTGCCTCTACAGCAGCACTCATTGTGCCTGAATAAATGACATTTATAGAGGAATTTGAGCCGTGGTTGATGCCGCTTACGCAAAGATCGGGTTTGCGATGAAGGATTTCCTGTGTGGCGATCTTTACACAGTCGGCCGGGGTTCCCGAACAACTATATTCCTTATGCTTGTAAGTTTCCTTTATGGTAACCTGTTCGCAAAAAAGAGTGTCGCTTATAGTGATGGCATGCCCCATCCCACTTTGAGGGCTATCCGGGGCCACTACGATCACATCTCCCAGCTCTTTCATAACTTCCACAAGTGTCCTTATACCCGGGGCTGTGATGCCATCATCATTGGTGACCAGGATAAGCGGTTTTTTCTTACTCATTCATAAATATTTGGTTTCGCTAAAATAAGAATTTAAATAAGGAAAGCTTATATTAGTGGTTTAACAAATTAGTGCTGATTATACAACTCATTGGCACAGTTTTTACTATACTTATGGTAACCAAACGATGACGAAATTAAAACGAGTTATGAAAAGGAATTTTAAAATTTTAGCGGTGGTCCTTTTAATGGCTGCTGCTGCCTGTAGTTTTACTACCAAAAAGTTTGATGACCCCAATAAAGATAAGCTTCTTATTGATCTTATTACTTATGTGCTTAATCAGGGCCACTATGATGCGAAAGATATAAATGACAGTTTTTCAGCTAACGTCTATGAAGATTACCTGGAAAACCTGGATCCTTCGAAACGTTTTCTATATGCCCAGGATGTTGAGGAATTCAACAAATACAAGAATCAAATAGATGATCAGATCAAAGGAAAGAATATAGAATTCTTTAATCTTACTTATGCTCGTTTGGGTAAAAGAATGGAAGAAGCCAGATCTCTGTACAAGGATATCCTTTCAGAACCATTTGACTTTACTGAAAATGAAACCATAAATACAGATTACGATAGTCTTGAATATGTCTCTTCTAAAGAAGAAATGAGGAAAAGGTGGAAAGAGCAATTGAAATTCAACACTCTTATCACGTATTATGACCTTAAACAGGATGAAAAGCAGAAGAAAGAAGAGGATGATTCTTATGAAATGAAGTCGGATGTTGAACTGGAGAAAGAGGCCAGGGAAACAACAATGTCTAATATAGACCGATATTACGACTTTACAGACGACCTTGAAAGAGAAGACTATTTCTCAGTTTATATAAATTCAATTGTTGAGGAATTTGACCCTCATACCTTCTATTTTGCTCCGCAGGACAAGGATAGATTTGATATAGCCATGTCTGGTAAACTGGAAGGAATTGGAGCACGTCTTATCAAAGACAGTGATAATATCACTATTACAGAAGTGATTTCCGGTGGGCCTGCATGGAGAAGTGAGGAGATCAGCGAAGGTGATGTGATCCTTAAAGTGAAGCAGGAAGATGAAAAAGAAGCGGTAAGTATCGTAGGAATGCGTTTAGATGATGCTGTAGACCTTATCAAGGGGCCAAAGGATACCAAGGTTACCCTTACAATCCGTAAAAAGGTAATGGGTAATATCGAAGAAATAACTCTTACTCGTGACGTTATCGAAATTGAAGAAACTTATGCGAAGACTTCAATGGTTGAAAAGGAAGGAAGAAAGTTTGGTGTTATCAACCTCCCAAAATTCTATTTTGATATGACCGATTATGAAGAGCGTAACGCGGCTTCAGATATCAAGCAGGACATTATTCGCCTTAAGAAAGAAGGAATGGAGGGTCTGGTTCTGGATCTTCGAAATAATGGTGGAGGTTCTCTTAAAACCGTGGTAGATATCGCGGGGATGTTCATTGAGAAAGGACCTATCGTTCAGGTGAAATCTAACGGTCAGCGTAAAGAAGTGCTTAAGGATGAAGATCCGCAGGTGCTTTGGGATGGTCCGCTGGTGATTTTGGTAAACGAACTTTCGGCTTCAGCTTCAGAGATCCTTGCCGCAGCTATGCAGGACTATAAAAGAGCTATCATTATAGGTAGTAAACAAACCTATGGTAAGGGAACGGTTCAGAATGTGATAGATCTGAACAGATGGCTGCGAAATAATGATATGGGAGACATGGGAGCTCTTAAGATTACCACTCAGAAGTTCTACAGAGTGAACGGAGGATCTACACAGCTTGAAGGTGTGAAAAGTGATGTGGTGGTTCCAGACCGTTACAGCTTTGTTGATATAGGTGAAAAGGATCAGGAAAACCCACTGCCATGGGATAAGATAGATGCTGCCGACTATGATATCTGGAATGGTTATGTAGGTTATGATGAAGCTATTGAAGCCAGTAAAAAGAGAATGAGCGAAAATGAGCAATTAAAGCTAATTGAAGAAAACGCCAAATGGGTGAAAACTCAGAGTGAAGATTCCAGTTACCCTCTTAGCTATGAAGAGTATGCTAGAGAAGCTGAGCAGGAAAAACAGAGGGCTAAGGAGTTCGATGCTATAAAAGATTACAGGACAAACCTTACCTATACTTCACTGCCATATGAAGAAGAGCTTTTTGTTACAGATACGATTCTGAAGGAGAAGAGAGAAAGATGGCATGAGAGCCTGAGTAAGGATGTTTATATCGAAGAAGCTATCAATGTGCTTTCGGATATTAAGATGAACAACATCACTCGGAACAAACTAGCTGATGTGGACAGAAAGAAGAAAGTGAAAAACTAATATATTGTATCATTAAAAACCCGGAATTGAGTTTCCGGGTTTTTTTATGTCTTAACCAGATGAAAAGAAAATATATCTATCCCGTAATTATATTGCTAATAGCAGCCATTCTGTTGTTAACCGATAAATGTGCTTAGTAAGACAGCCTGTCTGAGTCCAGCTTGATAAATATAAATAGCAGGATGGTGAAACCCCAGAGTCCCGATCCTCCATAACTAAAGAAGGGGAGAGGAATTCCTACTGTAGGAAAGATTCCGATTACCATTCCTATATTCACTAGGAAGTGTATAAACAGAATTCCTATCACTGAATAACCATAGATCCTGGTGAACTGGTTGCGTTGTCGTTCTGCCAGCTGAAGCAGTCTTATTAGTAGAAGTACAAAAAGAAGAACAACCATACCACTTCCTAAAAACCCCCATTCTTCACCGACGGTACTAAAAATATAATCGGTATGCTGTTCGGGTACAAAATGCCCCTTCGTTTGGGTGCCTTCTGTCCATCCCTTTCCAAGCCATCCACCACTGCCTATGGCGATCTCACTTTGATTGGTATTGTAGCCAATTCCCCTGGAATCAACTTCTTTCCCCAGAACGATGTTGAAACGGTCACGGTGGCGCTGCTCAAATACATTTTCGAAAATATAGTTCACCGAGAAGCTCAATCCAATTGAAATGATCGCAAAAAGGGTAATAAGTATCCTTCCGGGTCTTTTTTTTCTTTTTCTGAAGAAAAGAAAGAGCCCTATTAGCAGAACAACTCCCGAAACCCAATAAGGGCCTACAAGAAGTGTTAGAATGAATACGGCAACCGCTGAAAGCCCTGTAACCAGGTAGAATCCGGATAGTCCTTCCCTGTAAAGCGGAAAAAAGAAAGCTGCATATACCAGGGCACTTCCGGGATCTGGTTGAGGCACAATAAGTAGCGCCGGAATGGCAATAATGATAAATGCCTTTACCTGATGACTCAGCTGCCTGATATTTGTTTGTATATCGCTTAGATATTTAGCAAGCGCGAGGGCCGTTGCGAATTTGGCAAATTCTGAGGGCTGGATCCCAAAACTTCCAAAGGAATACCAGGAAGTGGCTCCCGAGATTGTTTTTCCAAAGACAAAGAGCCCCGCCAGTGATAATAGGGATATTAAGTAAATTATACTGGAAAATCGCTGGTAGAACTTCGCTTCTATGGAGAGAATGATAATTATAAGAAATATACTAAGTCCTATAAAAAGTGCCTGTTTCCCGTATGGCTGGCTTAGATCAAAAAAGGAACCGGTATTTGTCCCCAGGGAAGCTGAGTAAATATTGGCCCAGCCAAAACAGATTAAAATTAAATAAATAAAAATGCTTATCCAGTCAAATCCTGCGCTGTTTCTGCTCATTTACTGGTTAATTTTGAAAGGTTCACCACTAAGAGGCTTCGCATATTCCTCTTCCAGACTGTGGCTTAATATCCATTCTTCCATGTCGGTCCTTGTAATCGTACCTTTAAGGTATTTTTCTATCATGAGGCTGGCCATCCTGCCTGCATACCGACTTCCCCAGTACCCATTTTCAACGAAAACCGCTATTGCGATCTTGGGATTATCTACAGGAGCAAAGGCCACAAATATTGAATGGTCGGTGAGCTGAACTCTTTTCCCATCTATTTTGGTGAAGTTTTCAGCTGTTCCTGTTTTACCGGCGATCTCGATTCCGGGAATTCTTAAAGTAGATGCTGTTCCGCTTTTGTATACTTCATGCATACCCTCTATCACAGGTTCGAAATGTCTTTCCTCGATTGTTGTGTAATTCTTTTTTGTAAACTTTTCTTCTTTAATAGGTTTGCCTTCAATTTCCTTCAGAATATGTGGTGTGTAATACCATCCTTTATTTCCGATAGTAGCAGCCATATTTGCCAGTTGAATAGGAGTCATTAAAACCTCGCCCTGTCCGATTGCATTAGAAAGGGTAGCGGTGGCATACCATTTATAGGTTGGATAGTCATATATTTGATTGTAATAATCTGAATCCGGAATTTTACCAGGCTTTCCTGTATAGAAATCTGAACCAAGAAAATCACCCAGGCCAAAACTCTTTAGATGGGCATTCCATGCATCAATACCTTCCTGAGGTGAAGGATATTTTTCTATGATCCTTCGGTATACATTACAGAAATAGGCGTTACAGGAATTTGCTATTCCAGGGATCATATCCAGGGGGCTTCGGTGAGCATGGCAGCCCAGTTTTCTTCCTCTTCCATATGCATAACCATGATTACAGGAGAATTTATCATCGGTATCAACAATTCCTTCCTGTAGCCCTATAAGGGCATTCAGGGTCTTAAAAGGTGAGCCTGGAGGATATTCCGCAAGGAGTCCACGATCATATAATGGGCGAGCAATGGTGTCGTAATATAATTCGGTAAAATTAGGAGAGCGCTTACGACCCACAAGCTTGGCAGGATCGTAGTTAGGAGCCGTAATCAGGGCCAGGATCTCACCGCTTTCCGGTTCAATAGCAACTATGCCGCCTCTTTTGTTCTCCATAAGCCGGGTTCCGTATTCCTGAAGTTGGGCATCAATAGTCAGGCTGATATCCTTTCCTTTTTCGGGAAGGGTGTCATAGATGCCATCCTTATATGGACCAATATCCCTGTTAAATCTGTCCTTTTGGATATATTTTACACCTTTTACACCGCGGAGCAATTCTTCATAATAGGCTTCCACGCCCGCACGCCCGATAAGGTCCCCGGAAATATAATAGGGGTTGTCATTGATCGTGGCCTGGTTTACTTCGGCTATATAGCCCAGAACATTTGCACTGTGATCTACCTGGTAATCCCTGAGGGATCTCTTCTGAATATAAAAGCCTTCATATTTCCTCATTTTCTCCTGGAGGATGGCATATTCACTTTTGGTGAGCTGAGGTATTATCACCGATGGTAGCATTGGAGAATATATGCGTGCCTTGTCGAGCTTTTTCTCCAAATCTTTACGTTCAATACTCAGGATGTTGCAAAATTCGGTAGTGTCAAATGGTTTAAGGTTTCTTGGGATCACCATCACATCATAAGAAGGCTGGTTGGAAACCATTAAATCGCCGTTCCTGTCGTAAATATATCCGCGTTGAGGATAATCGTAAATAACCTTAATAGCATTGTCCCTGGACCTTATAGCAAGAGAAGTGTCCACCACCTGAAGATAGAAAAGCCGTCCGATAAATATCAGTCCCGTTGTGAGTATGGTTATGTAAAGCAATACTTTTCTCATCTATATTTTCTGCTGAAAAGTGTAAGACTTAGAAGGATTAAGGTCACTGTGAATATACTTGAAAAAAATGTTTTTTTCAGTATGATCATTATATGGTTTAAGCTAAACATTTCCAAAGAAAACAATACAAAATGATGTATTATAACCATCAGAAAAACATAGCTCAATTTCGCGCCAAAAGGAGTCGCAGAAAGGCGTATGTTCTGGTGGTCGTAGCTTATTCCGAAAGAGAACCTGAGTAAATTTGGTCTTACAAAAGCCGCAACCAAACATGCTGCCGCGTTTATTCCTCCGCTATCCTCAAAAATATCAATGCTTATGCCAATAAGGAAGGAGAGAAATAAAAACAGGCTTTGATTTCCCGTGAACGGATAAAGCAGGATGAAAAGCACATACAGGTATGGATTGATGTAGCCGGCAAAATTGATGTTGTTTAGTATTAACACCTGTAAAAATACCAGCAAAACAAATCTTAGTGTATTTGATATTATGCTACTGTTCACTTTCCTGTAAGGCTTTAATTTCTTCTTTATTTACATTTTCAATCACATATACATAGCCAATATTGGTCATGTCGTTGAATAACTCAATATTAATCGTGTAATAGCTCTGCGTTTGGTCAAGAGTGAAATCTGTTATGCTTCCTATAGGTAATCCTTTTGGGAAGATCAACGACCTACCTCCGGTGATTATTGTATCTCCCTTTTGAAGGGGCGCCTGTCGCGGTACGTCAATTAGCTGAACGATATTAGGATCTTCTCCATTCCATACCAGGCTGCCAAAATGATTCGTGTTTTTCAGTTGTGCGTTAATCCTTGAATTACTGTTAAGAATTGAAATGACCCTGGAGTAATTCTTATTCACCCTGTCTACGATCCCAACGATTCCCTGACTGGTAATTACCCCATATTCAGGATGGATCCCCGATTTCTCTCCACGGTTAAGTGTAAGATAATTATTGGGTTTTGAGAAATTATTGTTGATCACACGGGCAGTCCTGAACAAATAATCGCCTTCGAAAGAAGTGCTGTCAAGCTGTTTTTCAATCGAGATGCTATCATTGATATTGGAAATGATATTGCGAAGTTTATTATTTTCCTCCAGCAATCTCTCATTGTATTCATCAAGATGTAAATAGGTGTTGATGCTGTTAGACCAGGAATAGATTCCTCCCGTAACGAAATTGGCAGAACTTATAAACCTGCTTTTATGAAAGGCATGATTCTGAATAGTAAGGAAGATGGATATCGCAAGCAGAAATAAGAATAGAATGGAATTCTTATTCTTTATAAGAAAATTGAAAATCTGCTGCATAAACTAAAACTTCTCCTACTTGATCAAAATTCCTTTATAACGGTTAAGTGTTTTAAGGGTTATACCCGTACCTCGTACTACGGCACGTAATGGGTCTTCAGCAATATAAACGGGCAGATCGGTCTTTTGTGATAAACGCTTGTCTAATCCTCTTAACATTGAACCACCACCTGCAAGGTAGATACCCGTATTATAGATATCTGCAGCAAGTTCCGGCGGAGTTTGAGAAAGGGTTTCCATTACGGCATCCTCAATTCTCAGGATAGATTTGTCAAGAGCTTTTGCGATTTCACGGTAAGAGATGTTCACCTGTTTAGGCTTCCCTGTTAAAAGGTCTCTACCCTGTACACTCATCTCTTCTGGCGGAACCTCAAGATCTTCGGTTGCCGCACCAATCTGGATCTTTATCTTTTCAGCGGTACGCTCACCTACATAGAGGTTATGCTGCGTACGCATGTAGTAAACAATATCGTTCGTGAAAACATCACCCGCGATCTTTACCGATTTGTCACACACGATACCTCCAAGAGCGATCACCGCGATCTCGGTGGTACCACCACCTATATCCACGATCATATTCCCTTTTGGCTGCATGATATCTACCCCAATACCAATCGCAGCAGCCATAGGTTCATGAATAAGATAAACCTCTTTACCATTTACCCTTTCTGCACTCTCTTTAACGGCGCGCATTTCCACCTCTGTAATACCAGAAGGGATACAGATCACCATTCTAAGCGCAGGAGTAAAAAGCTTTTTCTTAAGTGCTGGAATTTCCTTGATGAACATGGTGAGCATCTTCTCACTGGCATCAAAGTCGGCAATTACCCCATCTTTCAAAGGGCGGATAGTTTTGATATTCTCATGAGTCTTACCCTGCATCATCGCTGCTTCCTTACCCACGGCTGTGATCTTACCCGAGGTCCTGTCGCGGGCTACAATCGAGGGGCTGTCTACAACAACTTTATCGTTATGAATTATCAGGGTGTTAGCTGTACCTAAGTCTATCGCAATTTCTTCAATGAGAAAGTCAAAAAATCCCATAGTATGTTATAAGTATTGAGGTTTGGGTAAATGTAATAAAATTAATGTTTAAAATGGCGAGTTCCTGTCATCACCATTGCGATATTATTTTCGTTGCAATAATCGATACTCAATTGATCCTTTATTGATCCTCCAGGCTGAACCACGGCTGTAATTCCTGCATTTCCTGCGATCTCAACACAATCGGGGAAAGGGAAAAATGCATCACTGGCCATCACGGCACCCTTAAGGTCAAAATTGAAGGAGTGAGCTTTTTCGATACTTTGCTTAAGAGCGTCAACTCTCGAGGTTTGTCCTGTTCCGCTGGCACAAAGTTGTTTGTTCTTAGCTAAAACGATAGTATTCGATTTTGTGTGTTTGCAGATCTTTGATGCAAATATCATGTCAGATAACTCCTCATCTGTAGCTTTATTGCTGGTGGCAAGTTTCAGATCTTCCAGGCTATCGGTTTTAAGATCTTTATCCTGAACCAAAACTCCATTGAGACAGGTCCTTACCTGGTCTTTAGGAAGCTCAATATCTTTCTGAATTAATAATATTCGGTTCTTCTTACCTTTTAAGATTTCAAGTGCTTCGGCAGAAAATGACGGAGCGATCACCACTTCGCAGAAAAGTTTGTGGATTTCTTCAGCAGTTTTGGCATCAATTTCCACATTGCTGATCAGGATTCCGCCAAAAGCCGAAACCGGATCTCCCGCCAGGGCATCTACATAAGCCTGATGAATCGTGTCACGTTGTGCAAGTCCGCAGGCATTATTGTGTTTTAAAATAGCGAATGTAGGGGCTTCACCTTTGAATTCGTTCATCAAATTAACGGCCGCATCAACATCCAGAAGGTTGTTATATGAAAGTTCCTTCCCATGCAATTTTTCGAACATTGCCTCAAAATCTCCATAGAAAGTTCCTTTTTGATGCGGGTTTTCTCCGTATCTCAGTTCTTTTCCTTTCAATTCACTCTGTTTGAAAGAATTCACTTCACCTTCCTGGTTGAAATAATTGAAGATGGCCGAATCGTAATGTGAAGAGATATTGAATGCTTTTGTAGCGAATTTCTTCCTGTCTGCAAGACTTGTCTCTCCATTCTTTTCATTCAGTAACGCAAGAAAATCTTCATAGTCGTCTACCGAAGAAACACAGGTAACATCCTTAAAGTTCTTGGCAGCCGCACGAATAAGAGAGATTCCTCCAATATCGATCTTTTCGATGATATCCTGTTCTGAAGCTCCCGAAGCAACGGTTTTTTCGAATGGATAAAGATCCACAATCACAATGTCTATCTGCGGAATTTCGTACTGTTCCAGTTCCTTTACATCACCTTCATTTTCCTGACGGTTAAGAATCCCTCCAAAAACTTTCGGGTGAAGCGTCTTTACCCTTCCACCTAAAATTGAAGGATAGGAAGTAACATCTTCAACAGGAATTACATCTATCCCGAGATCTTTGATGAATTTTTCGGTACCTCCTGTAGAATAGATGGTTACACCAAGTTCATCAAGTTTTTTTACTATGGGTTCAAGCCCATCTTTACTAAAAACTGAAATTAAAGCAGATTTTGCTTGTTTTAATTCGCTCATTGTGTTGTGTTTGTTAAAGCTGCAAAAGTAACCAATTCAGCTAAAAATGAGAAAGTCAATTTGGCTAATTATCAGTAATTTTTATGATAACGTTTTAGTTGGAGTTGTTTTCATTCCCGGTGGTTTTTGAATAGGCCTTTTTAGTCCCATCTTGTGGAAATTAAATCTGGATATTTTTGATGTGATCATGGCTTTTTTGAAATAACTAAATTGCAATGAAAACACAGATCATGAAATTAAAAGTAACTGGATTGTTGATCGCGGTTTTGTTTGCCGCTCTAAGCTGTAAAAATGAGGAGGAAAAAGCCGAAGATGTTGTTTTGAAGTCTATAGCTTATCACGATCCTTCCAATAAGTGGAAAACATTTAGTGATACGCTTAATATCGAATTAAGCATGCATGATAAACCTTCCAGGTTTAGTAAGGTGGTTATTGATTTTCCGAACGAATATTTCTCGTTAGAAGCCCGCACAGATACCATTACTAAGACCTACATAATTGATGAAAATGAATGCATTTTAAAGCTGAACGGGAGACAGGAATTCTCATCTGAAGAAGCGGAAAATAACGATCTGAACTGCGATAGAGCGAATTTGTATAAAGACTATTACGAATACCTTTACGGGCTTCCAATGAAGCTTCTGGATCTTGGGACCAATCTGGAAAGTCTGGAAGAGGTGACCTTTATGGATAAGGAATATTTAAAAGTGAATGTCACCTACGATGAAGGGGTAGGGAGTGATGTATGGAATTTTTACTTCAACCCTCAAACCTATGCGCTGGAAGCATATCAGTTCTTTAAAACAGATGAAACTTCAGGTGAGATAATTCCCGATAGTGGAGAATACATCCTATTGGAAGGTATTGAAGAAATTGAAGGAATTAAAATGCCGAAAACCAGGAGATGGTTCTATAATTCCAATGATAAATTGCTGGGTACAGATATTCTCAGGTAAAATTCTATAAATTTATAATCCAGCTGAAGGAATTACATGAAAAATTGTAACACTTTTAGAGTGCAGGCGTCCTATTCTTGAATTTTATAACCAGCAGGCGACATCATGTTAATCTATTTACGTGTACTTAAGGAAAGCTTCAATTTTGCGCTAAGTGCGCTTAGGAATAACCGCTTAAGAACATTTCTATCCCTGCTTGGTGTTACCATTGGTATATTTTCGATTATAGCAGTACTTGCCGCGGTTGATTCCCTGAAAAAAGACATTACTGGTAGTCTTAGTGCTTTAGATAACAGCACTGTGGTAGTGATGAGGTTCAATTTTGGTCCTTCAGACATTCCACGCTGGAAGAGAGAACAGTTTCCTGACGTTACTTATGAAGAATACCAGAATTTAAAGAAAAACCTGCCAGATATTGAGGCTATAAGTTTTGCCCTGGGTGTTCCCGGTGGGGCTTCCCTGAAATACCGGGATGTCACCAGTACAGGTGTGGATGTTGGGGCTGTTACGCATGAATATTATGACATTGAGGCTTTTGAATTTGAAAAAGGCCGGTTTTTTAATGAACCCGAAGCGGTGGCTGGTGCAGGAGTGATCGTGCTTGGTCATGAGATTGCTTCCAATCTTTTTGGAGAGATCGATCCCCTCGGGAAAGAGATACGGATTTTTGGCCGTAGAGCTACAGTGATCGGGGTTCTTAAGAAACAGGGCCAGTCTTTGTTTGGAGGTTCAAGGGATAGCCAGGTTTTTGTTCCTGCTAATTTTGCCCGAAGGGTATATGGAACCACAAAAGGTACTGTATTTCCACAAATCGTGCTTAAACCTGAAGACGGAGTGGATAATGATGAATTCATTGCCAGGCTGGAGCAGGAAATGAGAAGCATGAGAGGGGTTAAACCCGGAGAGATCAACAATTTCTTTATTAATCAGCTTCAGGGCTTTGCCGATTTTATAGATAATATCACCGGTCAGTTAAATATCATCGGAATCGTAATTAGTGGTTTCTCTTTGCTGGTGGGCGGATTCGGGATCGCAAATATCATGTTCGTAAGTGTAAAAGAACGAACAAATCTTATCGGGATCCAGAAATCTCTTGGAGCAAAAAATAAATTCATTCTTTCTCAATTCCTTTTTGAAGCGATCATACTCTCGGTTATTGGAGGTCTGGTTGGACTTTTCATTGTATGGCTGGTTTCTATCATAGCTTCCCAGTTTACCGGTGATTTCGAGTTCGTCCTTTCCCCGCTTAATATTCTTATCGGAACCCTGGTTTCGGCTGTTATAGGTCTGATCTCCGGAATTATTCCTGCCGTTTCGGCTTCCAAGCTGGATCCGGTGGAAGCTATTAGAACCGGAATGTAGATATTTTTTTCGGCTATTTTTTAACATTCAATTTCTGAAAATGACTTGATGATTTTATAAATTTGGAAAATATCCTATTAAATGGAAATAATCCAAAATGAAGAGTAAAACTAAGTCAATATTACATCTGGATTTAGATACATTTTTTGTTTCTGTAGAACGTCTGAAGGACTCCCGGTTGAAGGGACGGCCACTCATTGTTGGCGGTCTTGGCGATAGGGGAGTGGTCGCTGCCTGTAGTTATGAGACCCGGAAATTTGGAGTGCATTCGGGGATGGCCATGAAAATGGCAAGAAGGCTATGTCCTCATGCCACCTATATTCGGGGTGATGCGTCCGTCTATATGCATCATTCTGAAGTGGTCACCGATATTATCAAAAGTCAGGTGCCCACATTTGAAAAAGCCAGTGTAGATGAATTCTATGCAGATCTTACGGGAATGGACCGTTTTTTTGGAGTGAAGAAATTTGCTCATGAACTGCGAGAGACCATCATCAGGGAAAGCGGACTTCCCATTTCCTTCGGGCTTTCCCGAAATAAGATAGTCTCCAAGATCGCTACCGGGGAAGCCAAGCCCAATGCTGAAAAATATATCGAAGCAGGAGAGGAGAGGGGGTTTTTGGCTCCGCTGGAAGTCAATAAGATCCCGATGATAGGGAGCAAGACCTTTCAGGCGTTGCTGAATCTTGGCGTGAGAAAGATAAGGACCATCCAGGAAATGCCGGTGGAGATGCTGGAAAGTGTTCTTGGTAAAAATGGTCGTATCATCTGGAAACGTGCTCATGGCATTGATGATCCTCCCATCGTTCCATTTCATGAGCGAAAATCCATTTCTACCGAGCGTACCTTTAACCGTGACACCATAGACATGGTGAGGTTGCATGCCACACTGGTCGCAATGGCCGAAAGTCTCGCCTACCAGCTTCGGAAAGGAAATAAACTGGCCTCGGTAATTACAGTGAAGATTAGGTATTCCGATTTTCAGACGCAGAGCAAACAGGCTAAGATCTCCTATACCAGTGCCGATCATATCCTTATTCCGAAGGTGGAGGAACTGTTTGAAAAACTCTATACGAGGCGTTTACTCATAAGGCTTATCGGGGTTCGTTTCAGCGGACTTGTGGCTGGTCACTATCAGATAAATCTTTTTGAAGATTCCGAAGAGATCCTCAGTCTTTACAATTCTCTGGATAAGATCAGGCAGCGCTTTGGGGAGCATAGCGTGAAAAGGGCCGTGGGAATGGAAGTAAAGACCATCGGTAGAATGGGTAACCCTTTTAATGGACAACCTCCAATCGTGCTGGCACACCGTAAACAATGATCTATTTGAACTGTCATACCTGGTATTCACTTCGGTACGGGACTTTTTCCCTGGAGCGACTATGTGAATTAGCCGAAAAAAATAAGGTAGAGTGCCTGGCGGTGACAGATATCAATAATACCTCGGCTTGCCTTAGCTTTCTCAAAATGACTCAAGAGAAAGAAAGCAAATTTAAACCTCTAGTGGGGATAGATTTCAGGAGTGGCGCAGACCAGAAATATGTTGGGATTGCAAAGAACGAGGATGGTTTTAGGCAGCTGAACGAACATCTTTCAAAGCATATTCATGTTCAGAAGAAGTTCGAGCCCGATGCGCCTGCTTTGCCAGACTGTATTATTATTTATCCTTTTGAAAAGGTAGCTACTCAGAATAGAATCGATTTTAAGGAAAATGAATTTATAGGTGTTTCCATAGAAAACCTTAGAAAGCTGAAGTTTTCAAACTATAAAAACCTGAAAGATAAACTGGTGCTGCTTCAAACAGTGAGCTTTGAAACCAAAAGGGATTATAACGCACACCGTTTACTGAGAGCAATAGATAATAATGAACTTTTAAGCAGGCTTCCTAAAACCGAGCAGGGATCATTTTCTCATCGGTTTATCCCGACAGAAACTATTCTGAAAGAACTTGAAGATTTTTCCCATATCCTGGAAAATACCAAAGAGATTCTCTCACAGTGTCGTGTAGAGTTTGAATTTGGAAGGGAACAGAACCGGAATTTAAAGATTTATGGCAATAGTGGAGCAGAAGATATCAGGCGGTTACGGGAACTCTGTGATAAGAATCTATCCAGGCGCTATCCTGAAGCCGATCAGGAGGTGAAAGACAGGCTGGAGAAGGAACTAGCTTCCATTATTAAACTGAAATTCGTCTCTTATTTTCTTATCAATTATGATATTGTTAGTTATGCCCGTTCCATGAATTATCCTTTCGTGGGCAGGGGAAGCGGGGCGAATTCCATAGTGGCCTATATCATCGGGATCACGAATGTAGATCCCATTGAGCTTGATCTGTACTTCGAACGTTTTATCAATGAGAATCGAGCTTCTCCACCAGATTTTGATATCGACTTCTCATGGCGGGACCGGGAAGATATCACGCGGTATATCTTTGAAAGATATCAGAACACGGCGCTGATGGGTACTTATGTCACCTTCAAACGCAAAGCGGTTGCCCGGGAACTGGGAAAGGTTTTCGGTCTTCCAAAGGAGAATATTGATAAGCTTTCAGACGGCTATTTTAATTACCGGGAACTGGATCACCTGGAGAAACTGGTGTTGAGGTATAGCAAACTCATCGAAGGTTTTCCAAATTACCTCAGTGTACATTCGGGAGGAATACTCATTTTAAATGATTCTGTTTATAATTATTGCGGAACATTTTTGCCACCCAAGGGTTTTGAAACGGTTCAGATAGATATGAACATCAGCGAGGATGTGGGAATTCATAAATTCGATATTCTTGCCCAGCGCGGACTCTCCAAGATCACCGATGCCATTGAGCTTATTAAAAAGAATCAGCCGGAAGCGGAATTGAAAGACATTGAAAATTATAAGGCTTTTACCCAGGATCCTAATATCAATGAATTGTTGAAAAAAGGAGATTGCATGGGGGTTTTCTATGTAGAGTCACCTGCGATGCGAGGATTGCTTACAAAGCTGAGAACAGATAATTATATGAACCTGGTGGCGGCTAGTTCGGTGATTAGGCCGGGCGTATCCAGCGCAGGGATGAAGGAAGAGTTCATTAAACGTCACCGAGACCCTGAAAGACGAAAACAGGCACATCCAGTAATGGCTGAAATTATGAAAGAAACATATGGTGTTATGGTTTACCAGGAAGACGTGATGAAGGTAGCTCATATATTTGCCGGACTAAATTTTGAAGATGCCGATGTTCTAAGGCGGGGTATGAGTGGTAAGAAGGTAGCAAAGGCTGATCTTGAAAGGGTAGAGCAGACTTATTACAATAATTGCCAGGAAAAAGGATACTCTCCAGAGCTTACGGCAGAGATATGGGAACAGATATCTTCTTTTGCAGGTTATGCTTTTCCTAAAGGGCACTCAGCTTCTTATGCGGTGGAGAGTTATCAAAGCCTTTACCTTAAGCGTTATTTTCCGCTGGAATTCATGGTGGCGGCATTGAACAATGGCGGTGGTTTTTATAATATCCAGACCTATATTCAGGAGATAAGGAGATGGGGCGGGAAAATACATGCGCCCTGTATTAACAAAAGCGATCACCCAAATGTTATTTATGGTAGGGATGTATACCTGGGCTTCGGCTATATCAAGGACCTGGAAGACAAAGTGATCCAGCAGATCCTGGAAAACCGGCAGTTCTTTGGAGAGTTTGGCAGTTTTGAGGATTTTCTTGACAGGGTTTCGATCTCTATAGAACAGCTCAGCATTCTGCTGAAGATAAATGCATTCAGATTTACAGGATTCGATAAATATCACCTGCTCTGGAAAGCTCATTTCAAACTCAGCAAGAATACATCCCGAATAAACCAGCCCTTATTGTTCAAACCCAAGTACCGGGATTTTGAGTTGCCCCAGTTTGAGATTTCCCGGCTGGTAGAGGCCTATGATCAGTTTGAACTTCTGGGGTTTCCGCTTTGCAGTCAGTTTGAATTATTAAAATATCCTATGAAGGAATGTGTAAAAGCAAAAGACTTGGGGAAATATGTGGGAAGGGAGATCGAAATCTATGGAAATCTTATTACTACACGAACCGCGGGAACCGTGAATAACAAGATCATGCGTTTCGGGACGTTTTACGATAAGGAAGGCGATATTTTTGATACTGTTCAGTTTCCGGATACTTCAGAAAAATATCCTATAAGAGGGAAGGGAATCTATTTTTGCAGGGGGACGGTTGCCAGTAGTTTCGATTATGTTTCGATAAGGATAAGCAGTATTGTAAGACAGGAAACGGCACAGGACCCGAGACTGGTAGATAATTCTTTTAAAGTGAAAATCGCATGATTTTCAGATAGTTTTTTGGACCAAAAAAATCGATAAAATTAAAGTTCGCGTTAAAATTCTGATTCCGTCCTACATATGTTTCCTTAATTTATTTTAAAAAGATTTAAAGTTAGTTAAATGGTTAATAGTCAGGGTTTAGCTTTGCTATATTTGATTCCAAAGAAAGAGAGAAGAGATGGGTAATGAAATTGAAAAAGATTATGTGAGTTCTATTGTACAACTGCTGGGGTTCTTTACCCTTTTATTTCTAATTCTTGTAATTCTGTTGTGATCAGGATTTTTACACTATATATCAAAAAATAAAACCCTCTTTTTAAGAGGGTTTTGATTTTATAAAATAAGGATTTATAATATCTCAGCTACTTTTTTATTCACCCATTCAAGAAAAATCTCATCTTCATGAGAGAACGGGTCCTCGGTATGACTGTCTATATCTATCTGGCCTATATTCTCTCCATTTACGAAAAGCGGGATAACGATCTCAGCTTTTACATGAATACTGCAGGCAATGTAATTGTTCTGTGCCTTTACATCGGGCACCACAAAATTCTTGTTAGAGACCGCAACCTGACCACAAATTCCCTTTCCAAAAGGAATAATTTCATGATCGGTAGGTTCACCTGCGAAAGACTTTAATTTCAACTCTTCCTTATCGCCATTTTTGAAATAAAAGCCTACCCAATCATAATAAGGGATATTGGTTTGCAATAATTCACAAACTTCCGAAAGCCGATTATCAACCGACTCTTTTTTGTTTTGAAGTATCTCTTCTATCTGGGGCTTGAGTTTCTGAAATGGCATATTAACAATCTTTAGTGCAAAAGTATTCAATTTAAAGTGTAAAGTGAGCCTTTGATTTCTATAAATTTGTTAAAAACCGTACTGTAATTTGCTCAGTTTATTTCGTAAATACCGCCTTGTTCTACGATTTATTTTCATTTTTCTGGGCAGCTATTTCCTTTTTTCAAGCTTGTATAACGGCTATCTTATCCTGTATGATACAGAGAATCCGGTGCCTGATCCTCTCACACAACTTGTAGCGAGGCAAAGCGGAACACTGATGGAAAGTCTGGGATATGAAACAGAAGTGGTGATGCACCACACAGGTTTATCCATGAAATTAATGGTAGAAGACATTTTTCTTGCCGGAATTGTAGAAGGCTGTAATTCGGCGAGCATCATAATTCTTTTTATTTCTTTCGTGCTGGCTTTCTTTGGGCGGCCTTTAAGTACTTTCATGTATATTTTTGCAGGATCGGTGATCATCTATGTGGCGAATATTTTGCGAATCGTAATCCTCGCCGTTAGTATTTATGAATATCCCCAGTATTCAGGTTTTATGCACTCCGTGTTTTTTCCGCTTGCCATTTACGGTACAGTATTTATACTATGGTTAATCTGGGTTAGAATCTATTCGGTGTGGAAAAAAGGATAAAAAGAAGATATCGTATAGTAGAAATAGGGATTTTAACCCTACTGCTGGCGGCAATAAGATTTTTTGAGCAGGATCTCTTTTATGATCCGCTCATAGTGTTCTTTAAGTCAGATTACCTGCTAGGGATCATTCCACCCATGGATATGGCAAAGCTTATGATCAATCTTAGCCTTAGATATTCCTTGAATTCAATTATCTCTTTGGCTATAATCTATATATGCTTCAGAGACCTGGGAATCCTCAAGTTTTCAATACTGCTGTATGCCGCGCTGTATATTATGGCAACTTCTGTATTCATCTTCCTGGTGCTGAATATCGAGCGTGAGCATTATCTGGCCTTATTCTATGTGCGCCGATTTCTCATTCATCCACTTTTCCTGCTGATTCTGCTTCCTGCCTTTTATTATTACCGGCTTATGAGTTACGGGAAAACTTGAAAATTTTAAAAATATCTCAAACATCCATCTTATCCTTGTTCTGTTCCAGCCATTGCCTGAAATTTAGTAACTCAGGGTTCAGTTTCCGGGTGGCATTTACATCCCTGATCGTACAGAAATACTCTTCTTCTTCTGCATAAAACTGGAACATATTTCCGAGGTCATCTGCCCCCTGGAAATCAAAGCTTCGGTAAACTTCTGGTTTTATGGCATTATAATTCACTTTTTTGCCATAGACTTCCGTGAAGGTTTCTGCCATTTCCTTGCCGGTAAGATGTTCTCCCGCTATCCCCACAATTTTGTTCTTATAGGTGTCTCCTGCTTTAAAGATTCCAAAGGCACATTTTCCGATATCTTCAGCAGCTATGCCGGCAAGTTGTTTATTGTCCATGGGGAGAGTGATAGCCAATTCACCATCTTCCCCTTTTTGCGGTCCCATTCCAAAGTGTATAAAATTATCCCAGTAGAATGACGTGAATAATAAAGTGTATGGAATGCCGCTATTAGAAAAATATTCATCAGCCTCTCCTTTAGCATCAAAATGTGGTACCTTGTATTTCTCCATCAGGGTGGGCATGCGATCATCGTCAAGTGAAATCCATTTTCGGGTGTCTTCCAGGGTAGACCAAATTACATGTTTAAGGCCGGCTTCCTTTCCTGCCTCAGCCATATTCCTGGCTTGTTGTAGTTCTTTTTCGGGAGAAAAATGCTCCCAGAAGTTTGTCATGCAATAAGCCCCGTAGGCTCCCTTAAATGCCTTTATAATGCTTTCTTTGTCGTCAATATCTGCTTCAACTACTTCAGCCCCCTGGGCTTTTAATTCTTTAGCTTTGTCTGAAGAAGGATTCCGGGTTATAGCTCTTGCTTTAAATCCTCCTTCCGGATGGTTCAGGATGGCTCTTACAAGTCCGCCTCCCTGGGCACCGGTAGCCCCTACTACAGCAATTATCTTATCGTTTTCCATTTTTAATGTGTGCTTTTAAGTTTTTGATATACATAAAGTTACATATATTAAGTTTAATTTCAAGTATCAAATTTTCCTGGCCTTTGAAAGTGTAAATCAGGATTGTATTTTGAAATATTTTTCCCAAAAGTTGAAATATGGATTCAGATTTTCGGTATAGATTTGGCGGAAGATTAGGGATTTGTAGAACCTAAAATGCTGATATTGAAAAAAAATGTATTTTTGTAGGCGATGAAAAACGCTTTGAGACATATTGTTTCTCTAATGATGGCTTTCCTGGTAATGCTGTCTACCATGTCTTTTACGGTAGATAAACATTTTTGCGG
Organism: Gramella jeungdoensis; assembly: GCF_023805255.1. GTDB lineage: Bacteria > Bacteroidota > Bacteroidia > Flavobacteriales > Flavobacteriaceae > Christiangramia > Christiangramia jeungdoensis. The sequence goes on along the minus strand of NZ_JAMSCK010000008.1, from coordinate 33,040 downwards.
GGAGCATTTAGTAGATAAGGCGGTATTCTCCAAAGCAAAGACCTGCGGAATGCAGATGAGTACTTCGGCCGAAAATCATTGCTGTACCAATGAAAAAGTTTCGGTGGAAGGGCAGGATGAGCTAAAGATCTCATTTGATTCTTTCGATCTTCATCAGCAGGTTTTTATAACTACATTCACTTATGCCTATTTTGATCTGTTTGAAAGTTTACCCAAACAGATTATTCCATTTAAAGATTATTCTCCTCCGTTACTGGTGAGGGATATTCAGCTTGTAGACCAGGTATTCCTCATTTGATATTGAACGTTATTGGATTTATCCTAAAACTGAAGAGCTTTTAGGAAAGTCGTGTTATTGACTTTTTTTATTCTAATTAATGTTTAATTATCATTTATATGCTGAATAAAAGCATCAAATTTTTAATAGAAAATAAACTGGTTGCGGTCTTATTACTTGCCGTTATCATTGGCTGGGGAGTTACCACTGCTCCTTTTAACTGGGACATTGGATTTGCTCCTAACGATCCTGTTGCAGTGGACGCTATTCCAGATCTTGGAGAGAATCAGCAGATTGTTTTCACGAAGTGGCCAGGTAGGTCTCCTCAGGATATTGAAGATCAGATCACCTATCCTCTTACGACTTCACTTCTTGGTGTGCCCGGAGTGAAAACGATCAGGAGTTCTTCTATGTTCGGTTTTTCCAGTATCTATGTGATCTTTGAGGAAGATGTTGAATTTTACTGGAGTCGAAGCAGAATCCTTGAAAAGCTGAATTCACTCCCTGCCGGATTATTACCCGAAGGAGTTAATCCATCTCTCGGACCGGATGCTACCGGACTCGGGCAGATCTTCTGGTATACCCTGGAGGGTCGTGATAAAGATGGAAATGTGACTGGTGGATGGGATCTTCAGGAACTTAGAAGCATTCAGGATTATTATGTGAAATATGCCCTTTCCGGAGCTAGTGGCGTTTCTGAAGTAGCTTCCATCGGTGGATATGTTCAGGAATATCAGATCGATGTGAAACCGGAGCTAATGCGGCAATACGGAATTTCACTCAGTGAGATCGTAAAAGCCGTAAAAGAGACTAACCGGGAGATAGGTGCTCAGACTTTGGAGATCAACAGGGCCGAATATCTGGTTCGAGGCCTTGGCTATGTAAAATCGGTGGAGGATATTGAAAATGCCGTTGTCGCTTCTAAAGATTATACATCACTTAAAGTAAAGGATGTTGCAAACGTATCACTTGGGCCCGCAGAACGTCGAGGGATTTTGGATAAGGAAGGAGCTGAGGTCGTTGGAGGAGTGGTGGTGGCTCGTTATGGAGCCAATCCCATGGAAGTTATCAATAACGTCAAGGATAAGATCAATGAGATAAGCAGTGGTTTGCCAAGCAAAGAATTAAAGGATGGCAGAACCTCTCAGGTCACCATAGTTCCCTTCTACGACAGGACCGAACTCATTGAGGAAACTCTGGGGACTCTGAATGAGGCGCTTATTCTGGAGATCCTTATCACCATTCTCGTAATTGTGGTTATGGTTTTCAATCTTAGGGCTTCCCTTTTAATCTCCGGCCTCCTGCCTGTGGCGGTATTAATGGTATTTATATCGATGAAATTCTTTGGAGTTCCGGCAAATATCGTGGCGCTTTCAGGAATTGCGATCGCGATTGGTACCATGGTGGACCTTGGAGTTATTCTCACCGAAAATATCATCAGGCATCATAAAGAAAGAACCAAAGACCAAACTACTAATCAGATTGTTTACAATGCGACTTCTGAAGTTTCGGGAGCGATCCTCACCGCGGTCCTTACCACTATTATAAGTTTCCTTCCGGTATTCACTATGGTTGGAGCCGAAGGGAAGTTATTCAGGCCGCTGGCATTTACAAAGACAATGGCGTTGGCATCGGCCGTACTGGTTGCTTTATTTCTCATTCCGCCCTTTGCAGCATTTATTTTTCAAAGGGACAGGGTAAAAGATAAGCTAGTGCCAGTGTTATATGGGTTCCTCATCTTACTTGGTCTTGCAGGTCTTTTTTATAGTATTCTGCTGGGTCTGGCCCTTATGGCTTTTGGTATTGGTGGAATTCTTGAAAATAGGGGTCGTATAGATAGGAATATGGCCAACAAGCTCAACGTGGTGATTTCGGCATTAGTGATTATTTTCCTTTTAGCGCAGTACTGGAGACCACTTGGGCTTGATAAGAACATTTTCTGGAATCTGTTATTTGTAGGCTTTATTAGTTTTGGGTTGCTGGCGTTTTTCTGGCTGTTTAAAAAATACTATGTCCAGATCCTTAGGTGGGCACTTGAGAATAAATTGCTTTTCCTTTCCATTCCCTTAGCCATTGTGATTGCTGGTGCTGTAATTATGCGGAATACCGGGAAGGAATTTATGCCTTCCCTAAATGAAGGTTCATTCCTGCTGATGCCTACCTCTCTGCCACATTCAGGAGTAGAGGAAAATAAAAGGGTTGTGCAGCAGCTGGATATGGCAGTGGCCAATATTCCCGAAATAGAAACTGTAGTAGGGAAGGCCGGTCGTACCGAATCGGCTCTCGATCCTGCTCCATTATCCATGTATGAGAATGTAATTCAGTATAAATCTGAATATATGCAGAATGAGAGGGGGAAACAGCAGCGGTACAGGGTGAATGAAGACAATTTCTTTGTGTTGAAGAATGGGAAACTTGCTGCTAACCCCAACCTGGAGGTTGATAATGAAGCAAATTATGCCGACTCCCTGGTTAAAAATCCTTTATTACTTAAAAGACAGGATCTGATCCCCGATGAGGATGGAGAATATTTCAGAAACTGGCGACCTGATATAAAATCGCCCGATGATATCTGGAATGAGATCGTGAAAGCAACAAAATTGCCCGGGGTGACTTCGGCGCCTAAACTTCAACCGATCGAGACCCGTTTGGTAATGCTCCAGACTGGGATGCGTGCGCCAATGGGGATTAAAGTCAAAGGTCAGGATCTGAAACAGATAGAAGCTTTCGGGATGAAGCTGGAAGATATTCTGAAGGAGGCCGAAGGGGTTAAGGACGAGGCGGTCTTCGCCGATAGGATCGTTGGAAAACCCTATTTACTGGTTGATATAAAAAGAGACAGGCTGGCCCGGTACGGGATTAGTATAGACGATGTACAGGAAGTTCTGGAAGTGGCAGTGGGGGGCATGAGCCTTAGTCAGACCGTTGAAGGGCGGGAACGTTATGGAATCAGGGTAAGGTATCCTCGTGAACTTCGGAATACTCCGCAAGACTTGAAGAATATCTATATCCCTGTTGAAAAAGGAAATCCCGTACCCCTGGAAGAAGTGGTTGAAATACGTTATGAACAGGGGCCACAGGTGATTAAAAGTGAAGATACTTTCTTGGTTGGATATGTTCTTTTTGATAAGCAGGATGGTTATGCCGAGGTGGAAGTGGTTGAAAATGCACAGAAACTTATCCAGCAAAAAATAGATAGTGGCGAGTTGGAAATGCCGAATGGGATCAGTTATAAATTTACGGGAACCTACGAAAACCAGGTAAGAGCTGAAAAAACGCTTGCTTTTGTGGTTCCACTTTCGTTACTGATAATTTTCTTGATTCTGTATTTCCAGTTCAGATCGGTTTCTACCTCGCTGATGGTGTTTGCCGGAATAGCTGTGGCCTTCGGTGGTGGTTTCATGATGATGTGGGCCTACGGGCAGGAATGGTTTCTGAATTTCAACTTTTTCGGAGAGAACCTGAGAGACCTTTTCCAGATGAAAAATATCAACCTGAGTGTGGCCGTATGGGTGGGCTTTATCGCATTATTCGGGATTGCTACCGATGATGGAGTAGTAATGGCCACCTATCTGACCCAGACCTTTGATCGTAATGATCCGGAGGATAAGGAACAGATCAGGGCTTCGGTCGTGGAAGCCGGTGAAAAAAGGATTCGTCCATGTTTGATGACCACGGCAACAACTATCCTGGCATTATTGCCCGTACTTACTTCTACCGGAAGAGGAAGCGATATCATGATACCCATGGCTATCCCCAGTTTTGGTGGAATGTTGATCGCACTTATCACATTATTTGTGGTGCCGGTGTTGTTTAGCTGGCGAAAGGAAAGTAGGTTGAAATTGAAAAGTGAAAAACTAAAAGCTGGAAGCTGGAAACTGGAAACCGGAAAAAAAGAAAAATATGATTAATTCTTTTCAGAATTTAGAAGTTTATACCGAATCATATGATCTGGCAATGGATGTTTTTCAGATAACGAGAAATTTTCCCAAAGAGGAGATTTATTCACTTACCTCTCAATTGGTAAGGGCAAGCAGATCGGTGCCGGCAAATATTTCAGAGGGATGGTCAAAAAGGAACTATGAGAACACCTTTAAACAACATTTGATCCACGCGTTAGGATCAAATGGAGAGGTCGAAACTTGGTTGAAATTTTCTTTTGACTGCGGTTATATTAATAATGAAACTTTTCAACGGCTGACTGACCAAAATGCTATAGTAGGTCGAAAAATCACGAAACTTCATCAAAACTGGAAGAATTATGAAAAATAAAAAATGGAATATATCTTCTGAAAAGCGAAAAATTGATGCTGAGTATATCCAGCTTCCAGCTTCCAGCTTAATTCTGATGCTTACAATTTCACTTTTCACTTTTCACTCAATAAGTGCTCAGCAACTGGAAAGTTATATTCTAGAAGCAAAGGCTAATAATCCGGAGCTTCGTGCTTATAATTCCCGGGTAGATATTGCCAGGGAGAAGGTAGAGGAGGTGAACTCACTACCCGATACCGAATTGAGTGCCGGGATATTTGTGAGCGAGCCAGAAACCCGGACAGGTCCGCAAACTGTGAGATTTTCTGTAAGGCAAATGCTTCCATGGTTTGGAACGATCGATGCCAGGGAAAAAGCTGCAGGAGCCATGGTAAAAGTGGAAGATATCGAAGCCGATATTGCGAGAAGAAAAATTGCTCTTGCTGTGAGCCAGAATTATTATCAGCTCTATGCGCTTCAGGAAAAACAGGAGGTGCTTCAGGAGAATATCGATTTGCTGGAACTCTATCATCAGCTGGCACTGAATTCAGTTGAAGCAGGAAATGCTTCTGCTATTGAGGTATTGAGATTAAAAATGAGACAGAATGAATTAAGGCAGCAACAGGAAAGCCTTAGTCTGAAATATGATTCCAAAAAAGTGGAGTTTAATAAAACTTTGAATCGCGAAGCTTCTTTAAAAGTAAATTTACCGGATAGCCTGTGGATAGAAGAAACCGATACTTTGTTGGTGCCGGGGAATATAGAAGTGAATCCTGAGATCCTGAAGTTTGACGGACTTTCAGAAAGCATTCTTCAGGCTGAAGAGTTAAATAAAAAGGACGCACTGCCTAAACTGGGTTTAGGGCTTGATTATGTGAACGTGGCCAAACGTACCGATATGGATATGCCCGATAATGGTAAGGATATTTTGATGCCAATGGTTTCGGTTTCCATTCCTATTTTCAATAATAAATACAGTTCTGTGACCAAACAGAATGAATTGAGGCAGCAGGAAGTGACCCAAAGGAAAGAAGAGAGGGTAAACCAATTACAGAGCAGACTTGAATCCGCTTTGAACGAAAGGTCATCAGCAAGGATAACCTGGAATATTCAGTTAGATAATCTTGAACAGGCCAGGAATGCCGAGGATATCCTTATTAAGACTTACGAAACAGGTAAACTGGACTTTGATGATGTACTGGATATTCAGGAGCTGCAATTAAAGATCCAGATGAACCTTATTGATGCTGTGGTTGATTATTATCAGGAAACGGCTATGATAGAATATTTTTTAGGTACAGATAAATAATTATAAAAATGAAAAAATATATAACCTATATAGTTGTAATGCTTGCAGGATTGTTACTGGGATATCTCATCTTTAATAACAGTTCAGAAGGAAGCTCTGAAGTTTCTGAAGCTCATGAGCATTCAGAAGAGGTTCAAATGTGGACTTGTTCCATGCATCCGCAGATCATGCAACCCGAACCGGGAGACTGTCCTATTTGCGGGATGGATCTTATTCCCGCTGAGGCCGGAGCAGAAGGCTTGACTGCCGATGAATTCAAAATGACCGAAAATGCCATGACCCTGGCAAATATTCAGACTAGTGTGGTGGGAAATGCCGATGCTACCCCGGGAAAGATAAACCTTTCAGGAAAGATAAAGGAGAATGAGGAAGCCAATGCAGTACAGTCCAGTCATGTAGGCGGCCGAATAGAAAACCTGTCAGTTGCTTATACCGGAGAGAGTGTAAACAGGGGGCAGCTACTGGCTACTATTTATTCACCCGATCTTGTGGCGGCACAACAGGAACTGCTTACAGCTGCAAAATTAAAAGAATCCCAGCCGGCACTTTATAAGGCGGTTAGAAATAAGTTGAAATACTGGAAACTTAGCGATGCCCAGATAGATAAGATAGAATCTACGGGAGAAGTTAGGGAGAATCTGCCCGTGTATGCAACCGTTACAGGGACTGTTACGGAAAAACTTGTTCAGGAAGGAGATTATGTGAAGCAGGGACAACCTCTATATAAGATTGCAAATCTTAATACTGTTTGGGCGGTTTTTGACGCTTATGAGTCCCAGATATCGAATCTGAATGTAGGGCAGGAATTGAAGATTACAGCTAATGCATACCCCGATAAGGAATTCAGCGGAAAAATTTCCTTTATCGATCCATTGCTGGATGAAAGTTCCAGAACGGTAAAAGTAAGGGTGGAGCTTAAAAATACCGATGATATGCTTAAACCGGGCATGTTCGTACAGGCGGAACTCGAAAGACCTGAAGGCATTCACGAAGGATCTATTCTGATCCCCAGATCAGCAGTGTTATGGACCGGTACGCGTTCACTGGTGTATGTAAAGACCAGTCCTGATGAACCGGTCTTTCAGATGAAGGAAGTGAAACTGGGCGATGCTCTTGATAACAGTTATGAGGTGCTGGAAGGCCTGAGTGATGGAGATGAAGTGGTGACCAATGGAACTTTTACCGTAGATGCGGCGGCACAGCTTCAGGGAAAAAGGTCTATGATGAACAATCCCAAAAGCCAAAAAAAGCAGGCTATGAATATGAAAATGGAACTTTCGGAGGATTTTCAAAAGGAATTCGTAAAAAGCCTGGATGAATATTTTAAGCTTAAAGACGCTCTTGTAGATTCAAATCCTGAGAAAGCTATGAAAAGTGCGGGATCTATGCTGGAAAAACTTCCAAAAGCCAAACTCCAGGGAATGGCTGCAGCTCATTTCAATAAAGTGAAGGAGATGTTGGAGGCGATTTCTAAAAATGAGAACCTGGAGAACCAAAGGGCTCATTTTGTGATCCTTTCAGAAAATATGATAGCCCTTACGGCAAATATTGATAGCCTGGGGCAGGCAGTTTATGTGCAGCACTGCCCAATGGCAGACTCTAATAAGGGGGCTGATTGGCTAAGCCTTTCTTCAGAAGTTAGAAATCCGTATTACGGGGAAGCGATGCTTTCTTGTGGAGAGGTGACCAAAGAACTTAAGTAACTAACCATAAACGAGAAATTATGAATTCAATGAACAAAGAAGAGCACAAGACTGGTAATAATTATACCAGATTTTTCCTGATGTTAGGTCTTTCATTTGTGGCAATGTACATTACTATGTACCTAAATACCTATGAAATTGATCATGTTTATTTTAGTCTTACGCGATTTTACATGACCTGTTTGGGAATTGCGGCTATGGCAGTGGTCATGCTCTCTTTTATGCTGAATATGTATAAGAACAGGAAAAAGAATATCGCCATTTACGTGGGAAGTCTTGTCTTATTCATTAGTGCCCTCGGACTGGTAAGGGCACAAGCACCTATAATTGGCGACGTACTTTATATGAAGGCCATGATCCCTCACCATTCTATAGCAATTCTAACAAGCAAAAGAGCAGATATCAAAGATCCTGAAACTAAAAAACTGGCTAAAGAAATTATAGAAGCACAGAAAAGGGAGATCGCTCAGATGAAGAAGATTATCTACCGACTGGAAAACGAGAAATAGAGTAATTAATAAATAAATCCCAATTCAAATTTTTTAAATGATAGTAAAGAGAAAAACAGCGATGAATATCCGGAAGATCCACAGGTATCTGGGTATTTTTATAGGTATCCAGTTTATCATGTGGACGGTAAGCGGACTTTATTTCAGCTGGACCGATCTGGATGAGATACATGGAGACCATTTTAAAAAGCACCATCCGGAACAGGCAGCCTTTAATGATTTAAAAAGCCCGTCTGAACTTGCTCCTGAATTAGAAGTTACTTCTATCGATCTCCAGGAGATTTCCGGGAATCCTTATTATTTTATAAATGGTGAGATTCTGATGAATGCCCATACCGGGGAAAAACTGGACGAAATTAGTGAAGAAGATGCTTTATCCATAGCAGGTAGATACATGAAAGATGAGCTTGAAGTATCAGGAGTGGAGAGGATCACTGAAACCGGAAAGCATCATGAATATAGGGAAAATCTTTTGCCGGCCTATGTGATCTCCTATAAGACCGATGAAAACCTTAAGGCCTATATAGGGGCGACCAATGGTGGATTCAGAACGGTAAGGCACAGAGATTGGAGATGGTTTGATTTCTTGTGGATGACCCATACAATGGATTATGAAGGAAGGGATGATTTTAATAACCTGGCCTTACGCAGTTTCTCTTTACTCGGTTTGATCACTGTTCTTAGTGGTTTTTTACTGTGGTATATTTCTTCACCAACAGTAAGGAAAGTGGTGCAGCCAAAGAAAAAAAAGAAGAAAGCTAAAAAGAAAAAAACAAGAGTGTAATAACAATAATTAAATACGTCAAAAAATAATAACAGATTAATAATTAAAAAGATGAAAAGAAATTTAAGAAGTTTAATCACATTGAGTATGATCGCAGGAAGTTTGGTTTTAACATCTTGTGGCGATAGCAAAAAAGATAAGAAAGATTCCTCGACTCACGATGGGCATGAGATGCATCAAGAAGCTGAAGGTATGGACCATACCAAGGAAACTGAAAAAAGTATGGTAGAATTTAAAAACGATACGGTAGAACAGGCTTATAAACATTATCTGTCTATAAAGACGGCTTTAGTAGAAAGTGACCATGTTGCCGTAAAGGAAGCTGCAGGTAAATTGGTAGATGTCTATGGTGAAAAGGCCAGAACTAATGAGATAGCCTTACGAGCTAAGCGGTTTCTAGATGTTTCAAATATTGAGGAACAAAGAGATATATTTTCCAGCCTTACCAAAGCTATGGAACCAGTATTAAAGGAAGCTATTTCTTCAGGAAAGATATATAAACAGTTTTGTCCTATGGCTTTTGGAGGAAGAGGAGATTACTGGTATTCAGACTCTGAGCAGATCAGAAACCCATATTTTGGTGATAAAATGCTAAAATGTGGCAGGGTAGAGGAAACCATCATGTAAGATCGATATTTAAAATCAGGCTGGAATTTTTCAGCCTGATTTTTTTACTAATTTTATAAGGCTATATTAGGCTTAAGTGGAAGAATTTCAAATTCAAATAAAGAATGTTGTCTGTCAGAGATGTATCATGACGGTAGAAAACATTTTAAATAAACTGGATATTCCCTTTAAGGATGTACAGTTGGGGAAAGCCAATTTACATAGGAGCCTCAGCAGTATTGAGCAGCACGAACTTCAGAAGGAATTTGAGAAAGTAGGTTTTGAGATAGTTCAGGATAGGAATGAAAAAATGATCAACCAGATCAAATCTACTATTATTGATGAGGTGTATTCCAATGATCCTTCCAATAAAAAACTATCTGAGATACTGACTCAAAAGCTGAATTACGATTACAGTCATATTACTCATCTATTCACCGAGAAAGAAGGTCAGAGCATTCAGAAGTTTTACAACGCTGTGAGAACTGAACGGGTTAAAGAACTAATAGATAATGACGAATACAGCCTGGCGGCAATTGCAGATCTTCTCGGGTATTCCACTCCGGCATACTTATCTACCTCATTCAAAAAAGCTACCGGTTATACTCCTTCAGAATACAAAAGCCTTAAGCTGAATGACAGGAACAGCTTGGATGCCGTATAGACTTCCAAAGATTTAAGGCTATTTTAGGAAAGATTCTTTTATAATTTTGTTCATTCATATTGGTAATCTCTGATTTGATAAACCTTTATGGAAATAATCCTTCTTAGCCTGGGAGTCCTTATCTATTTATTCACAGTCCTGGATATTGTTCAAACAACTTTATCCATGCAAGGCGGCGGATTGATAACAAGCAGGTTCTCCCATGGATTCTGGACCCTGTTTCTGAAAATGTCTGGAAGAGATGGAAAGAAGAAGATATTATCCCACACCGGATACATATTACTTATCTCTATTGTTCTGATCTGGGTATTTCTTCTCTGGTCAAGCTTTGTGCTACTTCTTGCATCGCATGAAGGTTCGGTAATAAACAGTACAACAAAGGAGGCCACCGGTCTGTTAGAAAAGATTTACTATGCCGGATTTACTATTTCTACCCTTGGCGTTGGCGATTACATCCCAGCTTTAAATAGCTGGAGAATAATTTCTGCCATTTATTCATTTACAGGTCTTATTCTTTTGACCATGTCCGTGACTTATTTTATTCCGGTTCTTTCGGCAATTATAGAACAACGAAAATTAGGAATTAGATTAAGTAATTTAGGGAACAGCCCGGAAGAAATACTCGTTAATTCCTGGAACGGTAAGGATTTTAGAGAATTTACAGAAAAGATCAATGACCTTTCTGAATCACTTGTGCATCACAGTCAGAATCACCGGGCCTATCCGGTAATCCATTATTTCCATAACTGGAAAGAAAAGAATGCGGTGATTTTACAGCTGGCCAGGTTACACGAGGCACTGTATTTACTCAAATATGAAATAGATAAAGAGAAAAGCCCAAATGAGATGGATTTAAAACCTCTTGAAATTGCCTTTCAGAACTACCGGGAAGTAATCACTGAGGTTACACATATTAAAATCATAGAGGAGGCCCCACCTCTGGCTGAGACCAGTATACTCAAGGAGCTGGGTCTAATTATAGAGGACAGGTCTAATATAGAGGTGAACGAGGAACTCATTAATACCCGCAGGTTATTTCAAACCCTGGTAAGACAGGATGGATGGAGCTGGAAGATGGTTTGAATTCTATATGATATCCTAAATTTTCATCCTCAAGGTTAAAAATATTTAAAACCGAAAGAACTTAGCATAATTTTATAAGTAGGTCCTTTGAGTCGTTTCTATATTTATTATAAACCATAAAAAATCAACAACTTATGAGGAATGAGAAACTGATCAATGCACTTGGTAATTGTATCAATCACTGTAATTATTGTGCTGATGCCTGCCTGGATGAGCAGGATGTAAAGAAGATGGTAGACTGTATTAGAACCGATCGAGTTTGTGCCGAGGTTTGTTCTACTTTAAACCAGGTTTTAGCTACGAACTATGCCGATGTAAAAGCTTTGGTTGAATATTGTAAAAAGATATGCCAGGACTGTGCTACAGAGTGTGGAAAGCATGATGCTCAACATTGTCAGGATTGTGCAAAAGCATGTAGGGAATGTGCAAGCGCATGTGAAGCCTATCTGGCTTAAAGAAATATCATAGCTGTCTAAAAGGTCAGGAAAAGGTCATCCTGAATTCATTTCAGGATCTTAGCGTATTGAAAAATCAATGTTGATTAGAAGCTGAAAACTAGTTCAGCTTGACGAAGTATAGACTTTTTAGGCAGCCTATTATTTTTTAAAAGTTTTTTCCAAAAGATTGAACATCTCCCGATTTCACCTGTCTTACCTTCGTATTCTATAATTCTTTGAAAAATAATAACTTCAGGTGATCACATTTATAAAATGAAACATACTTATAAAATAACCGGAATGACCTGTAATGGATGCAGGTCGCATGTTGAACATGCTTTAAATGGTGTTGCGGGTGTAACTAAGGCTTCAGTAGATCTGGACAAGGCAGAGGCGGAGATTTCAATGGAAAAGCATATTGAAATTGAAGAATTTGAAAAAGCCCTTCAGGAAGCCGGAGGAAATTATCATATAATGATGCCAGGCGACCATTCTCATAAGCACCACCATCCTAATAAAAAAGCAGCGGAGAAAAAAGGAAAGGGTACGGGAACCTGGTATTGCCCTATGCATTGTGAAGGCGATAAAACTTATGATAAGCCTGGAGACTGTCCCGTATGCGGGATGGACCTTGTGGAAGAAGTAAGCCTGAAATCTTCCTCTACAAAATACACCTGCCCTATGCATCCGGAAGTGGTGAAGGATGAACCCGGAAGCTGCCCCATTTGTGGGATGGACCTGGTACCAATGGAACCAGAGGCTTCTGCCGAAGAAAAAGGATATAAAAAATTGCTTCGAAAATTCTGGATTTCGGTGGCTTTTACAGTCCCCATCTTTCTTATTGCAATGTCTGAGATGATCCCGGGTAACCCGCTTTATGAAGTAGCCGGGATGAAAATATGGAATTGGGTTCAATTCGGGCTTTCATTACCCGTGGTATTCTATGCCACCTGGATGTTCTTTGAACGAGCTTATCGTTCTATCAAAACGTGGAACCTGAATATGTTCACCCTGATAGGGATCGGTGCCGGAGTAGCATGGGTTTTTAGTGTATTTGGACTGATCTTTCCCGATTTCTTCCCGCCACAGTTCAAGACCGAAATGGGAACGGTGCATGTATATTTCGAGGCTGCAACTGTTATCCTTACATTGGTTTTGCTTGGCCAGGTGCTTGAAGCCCGCGCCCACAGCCGAACGAATTCCGCCATCAAGGAATTACTCAAACTGGCTCCCAATACCGCCGTTAGGATAAAGGACGGAAAAGAAGAAACAATTTCGGTAGATAAAATTGAAAAAGGCGATGTGCTTCGCGTTAAACCGGGCGAGAAGATCCCGGTGGATGGGATTATTAAAAGTGGAAAAAGCAGCATCGATGAGTCCATGATCACCGGAGAGCCTATACCGGTTGATAAAGCCGAAGGAGATAAGGTAAGTTCCGGTACCATTAATGGAAATCAGAGTTTCACCATGACAGCTGAAAAAGTGGGGGATGAAACCCTGCTTTCCCAGATCATTAAAATGGTAAATGAAGCCAGCCGTTCCCAGGCGCCTATTCAGAAACTTGCTGACAGAATCTCGGCTTATTTTGTCCCGATCGTGGTACTGGTATCGGTGATCACTTTTATCGTTTGGGCAATTTACGGTCCTGAGCCGGCTTATGTCTATGCGCTCGTGAATGCTATCGCAGTACTTATTATTGCGTGTCCCTGTGCACTTGGCTTGGCCACTCCAATGTCGGTAATGGTAGGGGTAGGTAAGGGAGCTCAAAATGGTGTACTTATCAAAAATGCGCGGGCTCTGGAAGAATTCAATGAGATTGATACGCTTATTATCGATAAGACCGGGACTATTACCGAGGGAAAACCTTCGGTGGAAAAGGTGGTTTCGGTAAATTCAGATCATTCGGAAAAGGAAATTGCAAAACTCATAGCTTCGGTTAATGCCCAGAGTGAGCATCCGCTTGCCCTTGCCACCGTGAATTATGCAAAAGATGAGAATATTGAATTTGAAGAAGCATCAGATTTTAATGCGGTTACAGGAAAGGGAGTTCATGCCATACTTCAGCAAAAAAGGCTTGCCCTTGGGAATGATAAATTAATGGAGGCGGAAAAGGCCGAGATCAGCCCCGAAGTAGAAGGGAAAGTGATTGAAGAGCGCGAACAGGGTAAGACCGTATCCTATTTTGCCATAGATGGAAAGGTGGTTGGATATATCACCATTACCGATGCTATTAAAAAGACCAGCGCAGAGGCTTTAAAGGAGCTGCAGGAACATGGAGTGAAGGTGATCATGCTTACGGGTGACAACTCAAAGACCGCGGCAGCCGTGGCAAAGCAACTGAATCTGGCTGAATTTAAAGCTGAAATGGTGCCTCAGGATAAATTGAAAGAAGTTGAAAGGCTTCAGAAAGAAGGACGAAAAGTAGCCATGGCGGGTGACGGTATAAATGACGCGCCCGCCTTGGCAAAGGCCAATATTGGAATTGCCATGGGAACAGGAACCGATGTGGCGATAGAAAGTGCCGCGATCACCCTGGTTCAGGGAGATCTAAAAGGAGTGTTGAAAGCGAAAAAGCTTAGTGAAAAGGTGATGAGAAATATCAAGGAGAACCTATTCTTTGCACTCATCTATAACATTATAGGGGTTCCTGTAGCTGCAGGGGTACTTTACCCAGTATTTGGAATTTTGCTTTCACCTATGATCGCAGCCTTGGCGATGAGCTTTAGCTCGGTTTCTGTAATAGGGAATGCCCTGAGGTTAAGAAACGCTAAACTGGATTGAAATAGTCATTTCGAACGAAGTGAGAAATCTAAAGAGATCTCTCAATCTTCCCGCTAGTTATCGGGACTCCTTCGAAATGACATTTTATTTGATAATGTTACCTTGAACTAGTCTCAGGGTTTAAAATGAACTTTAAATATGCAGGATTTTTTAAGTCAATGGGGAGAAGCGGCTTATACTACAGCCGGGTTTTTCTGGATGGCCTTGTGGGCGTTTGCTCTGGGATATGTAATAAGTAGCGGGATACAGGTTTTTGTGACCGAAAAACGAATGCAAAAGACCATGGGAAAGGAAGAATCTAAAGGGCTCTTACTCGGAACCTTTTTCGGGTTTATTAGTAGTTCCTGTAGTTTTGCTGCTCTCGCATCAACCAAAAGTCTGTTTAAAAAAGGTGCCAGCTTTGTTTCATCCATCGCTTTTCTTCTTGCCTCCACCAACCTGGTTATAGAACTGGGAATTATTATTTCAATTTTCCTGGGCTGGCAATTTGTGGTTGGGGAATATGTGGGTGGAATAATACTGATTCTCATAAGCTGGCTATTGATCAGACTTATAAATCCTAAAAAACTGATCAAAAAAGCGCGTGAACGCCTGGACAGTGAAGACGATGATGATGCCGATCCTGATAAATCCTGGAAAAAAAAGATGAAATCTGAAACAGGATGGGCAAAAGTTTCTCAGCAATACGCGATGGAATGGAAGATGGTGTGGAAGGATGTCACCATAGGGTTTACCATTGCGGGTATTGTTGCTGCTTTTGTGCCCGATTCTTTTTTCCAGACTTTATTTATCAATAGTGGCCAGGGAAATGCAGATCTTGGATTTTTTACCATCCTGGAACATATTATTGTAGGGCCGGTGGCTGCATTTATCACCTTTATAGGTTCTATGGGGAATATTCCTCTGGCAGCTTTATTATTTGGAAAGGGCGTTAGTTTTGCCGGGGTGATGGCCTTTATTTTCAGCGACCTGGTAGTCTTCCCGATCTTGAGGATCAATGCCAAATATTATGGATGGAAAATGAGTTTCTTTATCCTGTTTCTTTTATTTACTTCCTTAATCGGGGCATCACTGGCATTGCATTACGGCTTTAATTTGTTAAACCTTCTTCCAGATCCTTCTTCTGTGAAGATCATGGATACCGAATACTTTAAGATCAATTATACTTTCTGGTTGAACATGGTATTTCTGGCAATTTCCGGCTATTTGCTTTATCTCGGATTCTTTAAAAGAAAGGATGTGATGTTTATGAAAGAAATGGCTCCTAAAAGCCAGGTTTTAGAAAAAACGCTTAAATATATTGCGTTTGTATGTTATGCCTGGCTGATTGCGGGACTTGCTATAAAGTTTTTCGTAAACTGATAAAATAAAAAAGGGCCGTTAGGCCCTACAGGTTAGTAATTGGGAACAGGGATTTATCCCTGATTTCTTCTTCCTTTTTGCATATGCATTTTTCTTCCTTTCCGTCTTTTTTCCTGAAGCTGCTCCCATTTAGTGTACTGTTCTTCGGTAAGGATCTTTTTCAGTTCAGCTTTATATTCTTCACTCATTTCCAGGTGTTCTTCTCTTATTTTGGCGCGTTCCTTCTGTAATTCCTTTCGAATTTCCTCACGTTCCTTACGCCGCTCCTGCATCAGTTCTCTTTGTTCCCCAATTCTTTTAGTATAGAGCTCCTTAAGTTTGGCTTCCTGTTCCTCGTTGAGGTCTAGTTGCATAGCCAGTCTTTTAGCTCCAAGAATTGCCATTTCTTCATCAGACATTTCTGATCTTCTTTCTCCTCTTTCCTGGGCGAATGCGACTACGCTGAAAAGAAGGAGCATTAGAGTGATTAGGTTTTTCATAATCATAAGGTTTTGACGTTGAGTTTATTTGACTCTTCAAGTTTCAATTGGTTTAAAAACAAAACAGGGCGTTTGCCCTGTTTTGTAAAAGCTTTTTTTGAAAGTCTAATATTCGGTATCGTCATCATCAGACTTATCTTTTTTGCCTTTTTTCTTGCCTTGCATTTTCATCTCCCCCTTATGCATTTTCATTTCTCTTTCATGCATCACTTTCCATTTGGCATATTGACTTTCATTCAGGATCTCTTTCATCTCTTCTTTGAAATCGTCCTGTATTTTCATCCTTTGCTTATGCATATTTGCTTTTTCATCGGCCATATCTTCGGGTTCATCAGCCATATCATCCATATGGTCTGCCATGAGTTCCTTTTGGGCTTCCAGTCTCTTCATTTGAGCTTTTTTGATCTTTGCTTTCTGCTCTGCATTCAGGCTTAAGCGAGTCGCCATTTTATCGGCGTACATCATGGCATGTGGTTCGGGATCATCCATCATAGCCTGTTTTTCATGACCTTTTGCTTTTCCCTTATTTTTGTCTACCTGGGCAAATACCCCAAAAGAAAGGAATAGCACAACTAATAATAAGCTAATATTCTTCATCACTTTAAAAGTTTTGGTTTATACTCACTTAAAATTAAGGGATATAGAATCTGCGAGTATATGTTTTAACATAAAAAAAACTATCACTGTTAAAGTGATAGTTTTTTCATTTGTATATGTTAAAAGCTGCTATTCTACCGGGTTAAGAATAAGGTCTATACGCTTAAGCACATCCTGAAGATGATATCGCGTTAGGGTGTCCCCAGACCTGTATAAAGAATTTCTAATTTGTCTTTCCAGTGTGTTCAGCTCACCTCGTACAACAGGCCTTATATCACTCTGTGAAACGTCAATATTACTTCTGGTTACCCATTCTCTCCATCTGGCAGGGATCTCGTCCTGCTCTTCATTCATCAAATGCTCCAGTCTTTCTATATAAGCTCTTTGAAGATTTCTTCTGTAGCGATCTATCTCCTTTCCTGAATAAACCTCGCTCCAGATTCCTTTTCGAAGCTCGGTCATCATATCCAGTAAAGAATAAGCCTCTTTGCCGTTGATCTCTTCATTTTCCATCAGACGGGACATTCTTCCGAAATCGAGGATATTATTCAGTGCTCTTTGTTGCATATTTCTAATGCGCTCAATGTTTCCATCAAATTCAATTTTATTGAAAATATCCTGATTAATAAGCCATTCTGGAGTTTCAAAAAGCTGCTCTTGCAGGAAGTCCATCGCTCTTTCCTGGGTTTCTTTGTCTACATGAGTATAAACCGCCCCGTCCTGATCGTAGGTCTTATAATATTCATATACACCTCCAATATTGGCCGCCACGTGGCCCATATATCTATTATACTGGGAAAGAACCTGTCCATAAAGTTCGTCCAGATCTTCATAGTTTTTACCGTCTTCAGCCGTCCACTCTATAAGTTTAGGAACGATTCGTTTCAGGTTTTTAATTCCGTATTCACTTGCAAGCATCGCATCGTCCCCAAGGTCTTCGGTTTGTGAACTTGGATCTATAACACCGCCACCCTGCTGTCTTCCGAAGCGATACATAGCATCACCGGCATGTTCCAGGATCCACTCATCAAGAACCGGCTTTTCTTCCTTTCCTTCTTTTTCAGGAATCGGACGATAACCCCATTCAATGGCATATTTATCGTATGGGCCAATTTCCGGCATCAAAGCTACATCGCCATCTTCAGGCTGAGCGACATAATTGAATCTTGCATAATCCATAATAGATGGTGCGGTACCGTATTGCTGGGTAAATTCAGGGTCCCTCAGTTTTTCCACAGGATAAGCAACACTGCTTCCCATATTATGCGGTAAGCCTAAAGTATGACCAACCTCGTGAGAAGAAACAAACCTGATGAGTCTTCCCATTACTTCGTCCTTGAATTCTACGTCCTGAGCTTCCGGGTTGATCGCTGCAGTCTGTACAAAGAACCAGTTTCTTAAAAGGGTCATCACATTATGATACCAGTTGATGTCTGATTCCAGGATTTCTCCAGATCTCGGGTCACTTACGTGAGGACCGTTAGCATTAGGAATCGGGGAAGCCAGGTATCTGACTACCGAATATCTTACATCTTCCGGGCTCCAATCCGGATCTTCCTCAACTGTTGGTGCATCTTTTGCGATAATTGCATTTTTGAAACCGGCCTCTTCAAAGGCAACCTGCCAGTCTTCAATTCCCTGCTTAATGAAAGGTCTCCACTTTTCAGGAGTGGCCCTGTCTATATAATAGACAATTGGTTCCTTTGGCTCCACAAGTTCTCCATTTTTGAACTTCTCCATGTCCTCCTCTTTCACTTCAAGTCTCCAACGGTCAATGAACTCTACGGTTTTACTTTTCTGGGCAGCGAGGCCATAATCGGTTTGCTCTGTAGTGAACCAGCCAACGCGCTCATCATAATACCTTCTTTCCATTGGAACTTTTGGAAGAAGGATCATGGAATTGCTGAATTCCATGGAAATAGATCCCATGCTCTCATTAGATGGTGGCTCGCCTGCATTGTAGGTCTTTACGTGTCTTATCTCGATATTTTCAGGATAGCTCCTAATAGTGTCTATGTAAGACCTGCTTTCGTCAAGTCTTGAGACTTTGTATTGTTTTCTGGTACGATCTGGAAGGCCTAATGGCTGAACATCTTTGGTATAAAGATCGGTCACATCGATCACGGTAGTTTTACTGATAGAATCCTTACCAACTGTCTTTACATCGAAAGACTGTATGATAGGTTCGAAATTTGAGTTTACCACCGCCTCATGAACGGGAAGTGAATCATTGGCATAGATATCATAAGAAACTACCCTCAGCAGTACTTTATCGCCTTTCTTTTGCCAGCGATGAACCTGTGTGTTCTGTTTGCCTCCGCCAAAACCAATTCCGCTGGCGGTCTTGGCAATACGAGTTACGGTGAGCATTTCCCGGTTAAACAGGCTGTCTGGAATCTCGTAGAAATATTTGTCTTCAACTTTATGAACGGTAAATAATCCT
The DNA here is from genome assembly GCF_023805255.1 of Gramella jeungdoensis. Lineage (GTDB taxonomy): Bacteria > Bacteroidota > Bacteroidia > Flavobacteriales > Flavobacteriaceae > Christiangramia > Christiangramia jeungdoensis. Next base: position 13,755 of record NZ_JAMSCK010000008.1, on the reverse strand, counting down.
TCGTCACTTTTTGCATCCTTAGTGATCACCTTGTCGTAAGGTTTAATTCCGTTCTTATCTTTTTGGGAGTCATTACTGGCGGCAGAAGCAGGTGCTTTTTCCTGTTTCTGAAAAACAGCACAGCTGGAAACCGATAATGAGAGGGCTAAAAGCAACAGCTTTAGGCTCTGGTTCTTGATCATAAATTCTTGTTTTAGTTAATACAGATTTGATGTGAAGACGGAAATTTTAAATCAGAAAATAAAAAAGACCGCCTTTCGGCAGTCTTTGGACTAATCTTATTCTAAATGGTTTAAAGAATTTTTAAGAAATCTTGATTTTCATATCATCGTCTTCTTTAAAGACCTCGATCATTTTATGTTTTCTAAGCCCTTTCAGGGACTTATCCCATTTTTTATTGCTCAAGCCTGATTTCTCCTTGATCTCATTTAATTCGAAGATCTCATCAGCCTTTAAAAGCTTGTAAACCGCTTTTTCGTCTTCATTTAATTCCACCGCTTTCTTTTCAGGTTTCATCTGCGGGAAGAACAATACTTCCTGGATAGACTGCTTGTTTGTAAGGAACATGATAAGACGATCCATCCCAATACCTAGTCCGGATGTTGGTGGCATTCCGTATTCCAGTGAACGAAGGAAGTCATTGTCAATGAACATGGCTTCATCATCTCCTTTTTCTGAAAGTTTCAACTGCTCTTCAAAACGCTCTCTCTGGTCTATAGGATCGTTAAGCTCAGAATATGCATTGGCGATCTCTTTCCCGCAGACCATAAGTTCGAAACGCTCGGTAAGTTCAGGGTTTTCCCTGTGTTCTTTACAAAGCGGACTCATTTCCTTGGGATAATCGGTAATGAAAGTAGGCTGTATAAAGTTACCTTCACATTTTTCACCGAAGATCTCATCTATCAGTTTTCCTTTACCCATGGTTTCGTCAACTTCGATTCCCATTCCCTTCGCTGCATCATAGAGTTCTTTTTCAGATTTTCCCGTAATGTCAAATCCAGTATATTCCTTGATGGCATCGGTCATGGTAAGCCGTTTATAAGGGGCTTTGAAGTTGATCTTATGTTCGCCAAAAGTCGCTTCGGTAGTTCCGTTAACCGCAATTGCACAATGTTCAAGCAGTTTCTCGGTGAACTCCATCATCCAGTTGTAATCCTTGTAGGCCACGTAGATCTCCATTGCCGTAAATTCAGGATTATGAGTCCTGTCCATACCCTCATTTCTGAAGTTCTTGGAGAATTCGTATACCCCGTCAAATCCACCAACGATCAGCCTTTTTAGATAAAGCTCGTTAGCTATCCTTAGATATAGTGGAATATCAAGCGCGTTGTGATGCGTAACAAATGGTCTTGCCGCAGCACCTCCGGGAATCGACTGAAGGATAGGAGTTTCAACTTCGAAATATCCCTTTTCATTGAAGAAATTTCGCATTGCGTTGAACAGTTTTGTTCTCTTAACGAAGATCTCCTTCACTTTAGGATTCACCGCAAGATCGGCATAACGCTGACGATATCTTTGTTCGGGGTCGTTAAACCCATCATGAACATTTCCTTCTTTATCGGTCTTTGGAAGCGGAAGCGGTCTGATTGATTTACTAAGGAGATGAAAATCTTTCACCATCACCGTCATTTCACCTACCTGGGTTTTGAATAATTCGCCTTCAATCCCGATAAAATCGCCTATATCCAGCCATTTCTTATAGAAATCGTTGTATTTAGACTTGTCTTCACCTGTGCAGATTTCGTCCCTGTTAAAGTAAACCTGGATCTTTCCTTTTGAGTCCTGAAGTTCTGCGAAAGAAGCCTTCCCCTGAATTCTTCTAGACATTAACCTTCCTGCGATCACCACTTTCTTTCCGTCTTCAAAATTCTCCTTGATATCTGTCGTGGTATGATCTACCGGAAAAAGATCGGCCGGATAAGGATTTATGCCGGCTTTACGAATAGCCGCTAATTTTTCTCGTCTAATTTGTTCCTGTTCTGATAATTGCTGCATATATCTATGTTTTTCTAACTGATCTCCCCAGCCCTTAAGTTAAAATCCTTTCAGGATTCTTTTTCTCCTCTCCATCGGGAAGAGGTTTAGGGATAGGGTTCAACAAAATGCGGATGCAAATATAGTGACTATCAGCCTGCCACACAACGCAATTAAAAGCCGAAATAATAATTCTATCTTTGCATGAAAATTTGCTTCAATGAGTATTTGGAGAGTTATCTTATCTGTATTATTTCCGCCATTAGCGGTCTATGATAAAGGCTGTGGTTCTATCCTGATCGTGCTGATCCTTACCCTTTTGGGGTGGGTTCCCGGGGTGATCGCCGCACTAATAATTTTAAATAATCCGAAATCCTAGCTATGAACAAAGAAGTTGAGGTCCGGTATTTAGGAGTAAAAGATTATAAGGAAACCTGGGATTATCAGGAAGAATTGTTCAAGAAAACCCTTGATCTGAAGATAAAGAACAGGAGGGAGGAAACTAATATTAACACCAGAAACTATTTCTTGTTTGTGGAGCATCCTCATGTTTATACTTTGGGTAAAAGTGGTGATTCGGAGAATCTTTTGATCTCTGAAAAAGAGCTTAAGGAAAAAAATGCTACTTTCTATAAAATCAATAGAGGAGGGGATATCACTTACCACGGCCCTGGGCAGATCGTCGGATATCCTATACTGGATCTTGATAATTTCTTTACTGACATACATAAATATCTTCGACTTCTGGAAGAAATGGTCATTCTTACTTTGGCAGAATATGGTTTAAAGGCTGAAAGAAGTCCAGGTGAAACTGGTGTTTGGTTAGATGTAGGAACACCATTTGCCCGAAAGATATGTGCAATGGGAGTGCGGGCAAGTCGATGGGTGACCATGCATGGATTTGCGCTGAATGTAAATGCAGATCTTGGTTATTTTGACAATATCATCCCCTGTGGAATTAAAGGAAAGGCTGTTACTTCACTAAATGTAGAGCTCGGGAAGAAGGAAATTGATCTGGTAGAAGTGGAGGAAAAACTTCTGAAGCATTTTCAGAATTTATTCGAAGCACAACTGGTGAAGAACAACTAGTAAAGGATTAATTATTTGCATTTTGCTTTATCATGATTTCATTGCTGGTTTGGCGACAGTAAGCCAGGACTCTTTTTGCACGTTGAAGCTGTATGGTTCCTTTTACCCGGGTTAAAAAACTTTCAGTATCTAAATATGAGCTAACCTTTATGGCATTTTTTTCTAAAATTTCGGAATGCACAGAAAATTCTTCTATCCGACACATTTCCTCTTCATTTAATATTTCTCCGGCCTCCATTCTCATTTTATAATCAAATATATAATCGTATATATTGAAAGAATTAGCTACTACAGAGTCGATGCTTTCAATACCGATACCTCCGGAAGGCCTTTGAAGTTTCTTTTGTGAGTTTAGCCTGGCCGGTAGAATTAACAGAATAACAAGAATAAGTAACCTTAAATCCATTATCAGCATTTATAGTTCTGAGGATTAAAGTTAAAGGGAAGTCTTTAGGATTCCGATACGGGAACGCCCTTAAAACTATTAAAGTTTATAGAGCAGGATTTCGTTTTCCTCGCCTTTTACTACTAGTTCCAGTCTTGAATCCAGATCGGCGTTTGCGATATCTACAGGAGAATTTCCGTAGACCGGGAAGCCATCAAGTAGTTTCCCTTTTTGATCAAACACATACACTTTATGAGTCTGAGTATCGGTAAGAGCGATAAGAGTTCTTTTTCTGAATTCAAATAGCTGGGGGTCGGTATATAACCCATAATCTAGATTAATAATATTGCCATCAATGGAAAGCTGATTCTCATTCAGGTACACAAGGTGATCATCATTAGCGACTACCCGATTGTTTTCTGCCAGTTCCAGATTTTTTGTTGAAACCTGGCCCTGTTGTGAAATTTCTATCAGCTCATTTTCTGGAGCGGTAGAAACAAATTTTCCATTATACCCATACCAGTCGTTTTCAGAAAAATCAATATTCTCTGTGACCGGAACCCGTATGTTTCCCTGCCTGCTTAGAATATTTAGCTTTCCGGATTCTTCGGCCACGAGTATATAGTCCTTGGAGCCTAATCTTATATGTTTGGGAGCTTTAATAACATCACTTCCTGCTTTTTCAAAATCAAATCCTCTTATCGCTTTTCCCTTTGGCCCTACCATATAAACCCTTTGGTTTTGAGTAAGAACAAAACGATAATTTCTGTTTTTATCATAATCAAAAACCGAAAGAGGTTGGGTGAGTGCACTGTTGAATTTAATTGGGAAACCTTTCACCTTATTGCCATCCCGGTCCAGGACTTCCATATTATAGCCGGTAGAAAAGGCCAGTTGTTGATTCCCGTTTTTGAACAGATCAACCTGATAAATCGGGCTGGTGATCTGGCTGTCCATTTGTTTTTTCCAGAAGATGTTGCCCTTGTTAGAGATAAGGTAAAGCAGATTGTTCTCGTCCTGAACGGCAATATCCATCTGGTCTGTACGATGATTTTTGAAAAATACGGGATTGGTTACAAGAGGGTGATCCAGTTTAATGGAAGCCATTTGTTCGGCTCCATTTGCTGCAACATCGCTATTTTCTGAATTCGAGAATATTCCATGAAGATGTGCAAAATCCCCTTCGCTGATTATCTGCAATGCAGCCAGACTGTTCTTTTTTAATTTTAATTTTTGAGATTTATCATTCTCACTAGTTTCTTCAATAAATTCTGGAAGTTGTGCAATGAATATCATAGAAGATTCGGAAGAAAGAGATCCTATTAATTCATTGAAATATGATCTTTCCGAAATGACATCTGAATTTTGAAAATCTGTAAGCGCTTTTTTAAGCACATCTGCATCATTCGAAAAAAGGATAAAATGCTCTATTATCGTATAGAACTTATTTCTTTTCATGTTTAGAAGGCCCGAGAACACTTTCCGAAGACCTAAATCTGTGTTCAACTCTACAATGGAAGAACCACGATATGTTTCAATGGGATCTCCAATTCCCGCAAGTTGTTCTTTCGCAGCTTCAATTTCAACAGCATTCAGAACTACCATATCGCCGTTTTTTAGTTGAATAGACGCAATTTCTCGTATATGATCCAGCACTTTTGGATAATTAGCCTGGGTAGTGTCCGTTTTTATTTTCTGAAGGTTTGAATGGAGTTTTCCAAAAGATGAAAATGATAAAGCATACATGCTCAAAAAGTCCTCAGGACATATCCTGGCACTTTCGATATTCTTTGGAGTTGTACCCGAAAATACCTCTAATAGTTTTGTGGAACTGCTCCCTAAGCTCAGCCCGTTAGCCCTAAACCCTGAACCTGATACATCAAGATCCAGAACACTCCATTCGGCGAAATTTTCAAAATTGGGAAAATTGAATTTATTGAAGAAATCTGAAATTTCTTCGATTGCATTATGTTTTATGAAAACAGAGGACTTGTTAGGATCTGAAGCATTAAAGGCTTTTTCGAAGCTTTCGTTCTTTAACAATTTGGTCTGATTTCCTATATCCAGGATTTTCTGCCGGGAATTACTAATTATTGCTGTATTTCCACTTTCATGGAGGAAAAAGGTGGAGTTGTTGAGTTCAATTCTTTGAAAATCAACATTGCCTTCGGTAATGGTCTCTACAGCTTTATTTTTTACTGAATCCAGTTGTACCAGTGCCGAATCCTTTTTTGTGGTAATGGTAAACGTAAAGGTTTCGGAGGCGAGATTCGAAAAACTAATCCCTGTCTCATGGTTTAGATTCAGGTGTTCAAGGAATTTCAACTGGGAAGAGATCCTTTCTTTTAGTGGGAACTTGTTGCTTTTTATAAAATCATTAGCGGCAAGTTCCTGAACAAATCCCTGGATGTCTTGAGAAACTAAAAAAATCTCGGTGTCCTGCGGAATGTGATCTGTTAAACTGAATTCTTTTTTGGTGTTATCTGAACATGCAAAAACAAAAAAGCTGAGAACCAGTATGATCAGTTTTTTCATATGCCGGGGTTGGTTTATGGCAAAAATAAGAACTTAAAAATCAATCGTCAATTGATCGGGAAGTAGTTTAAAACTTTTTCGGTGATAATTTGTGACACCATATTTTTCTATGGCTGCGCGGTGTTCTTTAGTTGGGTAGCCTTTATTCTTTTTCCAGTTATACATGGGGAATTCCTGATGGATCTGTTCCATATACGCATCCCGGTGAGTCTTGGCCAGGATGGAAGCCGCTGCTATACTCATATATTTCCCATCACCTTTAATGATGCATTCATATGGGATATCCTTGAATGGTTTAAAACGATTCCCATCAACAATTATATGGTTAGGAGTTTTGTTTAACTTTTCGAGAGCCCTGTGCATGGCAAGTATTGAAGCGTTCAGGATATTTATTTTATCTATTTCTTCCATAAAGACATGAGCTACGCCATAGCAGATTGCCTCCTTTTCAAGACAATTCTTTAGGTTGTTTCTTGTAGCGAGGTTTAATGTCTTGGAGTCGTTAATAAGCTTATTGTCAAAGTTTTTGGGTAGAATTACAGCCGCGGCCGTTACCGGTCCGGCAAGGCAGCCTCGTCCTGCTTCATCGGTTCCAGCGACAGAAAAATTTAGATTGTAAAAAGACAGCATGTGGCAAAAATATTAAGAAATTATCGATAATCTAGGCTTAACAAATCTTAAAAATTATCGATTGTTAAATAACTGTACATGTTAGGAATAGCCTGTTTCCTTGCGGGGATATAATCTCCAAAATAATTTTGTTTTATTAAGAAATTATTGTGATTTTTGGCGCGGCTAATTCAAATTTAACAAATAATGAAAAAAAGATTAAATGGATTTCTAACACTGTTATTGGTGTTAGTTGTGCAAATTGGTTTTGCGCAAGAAAAGACCGTCTCAGGTACGGTTTTAGATGAAGATGGCTTGCCTTTACCAGGAGTAAATGTCATTGTTAAGGGTACAAGTAATGGTGCTCAAACCGATTTTGATGGTAACTACGACATAGATGTCGAAGTTGGAAACGTAATGGTATTTAGTTACGTTGGTTTTGCAAGTCAGGAGATTACAGTAGGTTCTTCTGATGTCTATAATGTAACCATGGCTGTTGATGCTGGTGCTTTAGAGGAGGTTGTTGTAACTGGTTATGTTACTCAAAAGAAATCCGATGTTACCGGTTCCTTAGTGGAAGTTAGTGAGGAGAAGCTTAGCGAGTATGCTGCTGCTTCTGTAGATCAGGCGCTTCAGGGTAATGTTGCTGGTTTAACAGTATCTAACTCTTCAGGTACTCCTGGTTCTGTTGCGAATATCAGGATTCGTGGTATTTCTTCTATTACAGCTGGTAATGAGCCATTGTATGTTATAGATGGTGTGCCGGTTAATAACGGAAACGTTAGTGCGAGTACTGCTACTTCTACTATTAGTGCCTTGGCTGCGATAGATCAGTCAACTATCGAGTCTATCACTGTATTAAAGGATGCTTCTGCTACTGCTCAGTATGGTGCTCGTGGTGCAAACGGGGTTATCTTAATTACTACTAAAGGTGGTAAGTATGGAACTACCAAGTTTAACTTTACTTCTCAGGTAGGTTTCCAGAATGATGCAATAGATCAGCCAACTCCTCTAACTAATGCTCAAAGATTAGAGCTTGCTGCTGAGGCTTATGTTAATGATGGGCTTGCTGCTACTGAAGCTGAAGCTGAAGATCTTATTACAAGTAGCGGATTATTCGCACAATGGGATGAAGCTGGTCGCCCTGAATCAAACTGGCAGCAGGTACTTTCTAATGACGATGCTCTTTATCAGCAGTATAGTTTGTCTGCTTCTGGTGGAGGTGAGGATAACAGGTTTTTTGCCTCCCTTGGGTATCTTCAGCAGGAAGCAACTGTTATCGGTTCTGAATTTGAGAGGATTTCTGGATCTTTGAATTTCTCTAAGGATTTCAATCCAAGCTTGAAGTTTTCTTCAAATAACACGGCTTCTCATTCTTTCCAGGATGCATTTTTGGAGAGAAGTGCTTATTTCGCAAGTCCAAGGACTGCAATTTACTTCATGAATCCATTAAGGCAGCCATATAATGAGGATGGTACTCCAGCTCAGGTTGGGGGAGCATTGCCTAACCCATTGATTATAACTAGGGATGACTTCAGTGAAAACCGTTTTACCCGTATTATTTCGGGTAACTCCCTTGATTGGAATATAGGAGGTGGATTTAAAGCAGGAACTAAATTCAATGTGGATTTCCAGCTTTATAACTACAGAACTTACGGAAACAGAAACTACGGATATGGTGTTCCTGTTTCAGGGGAAGCTTCTCAGTATGATAGAACTACAGCGTTTTATGTATTCCAGAACTATCTAGAGTATGATTTCGAGATCAATCCAGATCACGTTTTTGATCTTAAAGTTCTTCAGGAGTATCAGGCTAACCGTAGCTACTTCCTAGGAGGTGACGGTAATAATTTTGCTGATGATGGATTGTTTTTCCTTACGAGTGCAGGTACTCCAACCGGGGTTACTTCTAGCTTTAGTGACTGGTACATGGGTGCTTACTTAGGTTTGTTTCAGTACTCTGCTTTTGACAGTAAATTTGTATTGAACCTTTCTTATAGAAAAGAAGGTAACTCAAGATTCTCTAGAGACAATAGATGGGGTGATTTTTACTCTGTGGGAGGTGCGTTGAACCTTCATAAATTTGACTTTCTTAGTTCAGCAGGAGCTATTGATTATTTAAAGTTAAGAAGTTCATATGGTAAAACTGGTAACGCAAACATTGGGTTGAATAACTACCAGTCATTATTTACTTATGGTGTTGATTATAACGGAGAAGGAGCTCAGGTAGTAGATACTTTTGGTAACGAAGACCTTTCTTGGGAGATCAATAAAACTCTTGACGTAGGTCTAGAGTTCGGATTGTTCCAAAATACCTTAACAGGTAGTGCTACTTACTTTAGAAGAAATTCTGAAGATCTGTTGCTAGATGTACCGCTTTCTCAGACTACTGGATTTGGCGAGCAAACTCAGAATATTGGTGAGCTAGTGAACCAAGGTTTTGAATTTGAACTTAACGCGAATATTGTTAATACTAATGATGTAAGCCTAAGTATAGGAGGTAACCTTGCTACTGTAGAGAACGAAGTAACAAAACTACCATTGGATCCTAACGGAATTGAGAGAACTATTACTACTACTATAGATCGTATCGAAACAGGTCACCCTGTAAGAGAGTACTACATGCCAACTTGGGCTGGGGTTAATCCGGAAACTGGATTAAATGAATATTATGTCAACGGAGTAGATGGTGAAACCACTACTAACTTTAATGATGCTGAGGCTGTATTCCAGGGAGGTAATGCAATACCTACTGTGACAGCTGGTATGAACCTTAATTTCAGTTTCAAAGGTTTCTTTGTCAACGCGCAGGGTTACTATGCTGGTGGGCATAAGATCTACGAAGGATGGCACAGATATTTGAACCAAACGAACGTTTATCCGCTATTTTTCTACAATGGATACGGAGCTATGATGGACAGATGGCAGCAGCCTGGAGATAATGCCAGATATAGCAGAGCGACAACTTCTGGAGAGCCATGGCAGAGACATTCTAAGTATCTTTATGATGCAGATTTCTTGAGACTTAGAACAGTTACTATTGGGTATGATATACCTAGTGCTGCAATGGAGCAGATTGGTATGACTTCTGCAAGAATATTTATAAGAGGAAACAACCTTGCTACCTGGGTGAAAGATGACAACCTTCTTTACGATCCTGAGCAGGATCTAGGTGGGGAAACAGGATTGGAAACCCCTCCTACAAAAGCCGTGTTGGTAGGTGTTAACTTAACTTTTTAAAAAAATAATTGATGAAAAAATATATTTATAGAGGACTGGTAATGGCATTTGCAGTGGCCATCTCGTCCTGTACAACTGAAGATTTAGAACCTACGCTGGCTCAAAGTAAGAGTGTTGAGGAAAGCGTAAATAAGGTAGATAACCTGTTCAGTATTTTAAAAGGTATTCACAGCATTCTGTCTACAAGTGGATACTATGGGCAGGATGTGATCATTACCAACGAAGTTCGTAGTGATAATGCATTCTCTAATGGTGGTTCAGGTAGGTATACTACTGAAAGTCAGTATGTTTACAATAACAATTCAGACCTGATATGGAATAATGCTTATGAGGTAATTGCGAATACTAACATTATCATCAATGCTGATGTTGAAAGCCTAGAAGGAGATGTCGATTATGGTCGTCACATTCAGGGACAGGCTACTGCCATCAGAGCTTTAGCTCATTTTGACCTGTTGAGAGAGTATGGTCAGCAGCATACTGGAAATGGAAATCTTGGTGTGCCGATTGTAACAGAGTATAAAGGAGAAGATCTTTTCCCAGCTAGAAATACTATCGATGAGGTTAAAGCCGCTATTTATAGCGATTTGGAAACGGCTTTTTCAATGATGGATGCTCAGTATGATAACACTAATGTTTACATCTCTAAATATGCTGCAAAAGCTTTAGAGTCTAGAGTCGCTGTTTATTTCGGTGACTGGTCTAGGGCAGTATCTGCTGCTGAAGAAGTGATCAATTCTGGTCTCTATTCTATTGTTCCAGCCGATAATTTCGTTAGTAGCTGGACTACCGATGGAGGTCCGAATATAATTTTCGAATTAGCAGCTAGTCAGGTAGATAACGCTGGAATTAACGGTTTAGCTTACATCTACCAGATCAATGACGATGGAAGTGGTTACGGTGATGTGACAGCTACCTCAGAACTTTTAGGTATCTATGAAGCTTCTGACGTTCGTCTTGGAGTAATTTCTACGGATGGTGATTTTATCAGAAACGTAGGGAAGTACCCTGATAACGTAAACTTCACAGACAATATTCCTCTAATTCGTTATGAAGAAGTAGTATTGAACTATGCCGAGGCTCTATTGGAAACAGGAGGTGATGCATTAACTGAGCTTAACAAGCTTCCTGCTAACAGAGGGGCATCTCTTTATACTGAAGCTACCAAGGAGAACATTATTCTGGAAAGACGTAAAGAATTGGCATTCGAAGGATTCAGATATGATGATCAACTTCGTGTAGGAATGGATATGGAAGCTAGAGGTACTGATGGAGGTGTAATTGAAGTTATCAATTATCCAAGTTACCTGTTTGCATGGCCAATCCCGCTTTCTGAAATGAACGCGAATTCTAACATGGTTCAGAATGATGGTTACTAAGCCATTTAATTAATAAGATTATTGAGAACCACCCTGAAAAGGGTGGTTTTTTGTTTTTACGAACTTCGGTTATCTTGCGTTAAATATTATATTTTTGCCTGAATAGTAGTGTTTATGAAAAAACTTCTTTTTTACGTTATCGTATTTTTTACTGTTCAGGCCTGGGCGCAACAACCCAATCAGATTCCGGAGAACAAAACTCTGAAGGAAAAGGACACCATGCCGACTATAGATCTATATAAGATCATTTCGGTAAAAAATGACACTACTTTCCTTGATACAACACTAACAATTCTGAAGGATTATAAATTCAATTACCTGAGAAAGGACAATTTTGAATTACTGCCTTTTTCTAACACTGGTCAGACTTATAATAGTCTGAGTTACCAGAAAGATTATAAGAAGACTTTCCCGCTTTTCGGGGCACGAGCTCGACATTTCAATTTCATGGAAGTTGAAGATATAGATTATTACCATGTGCCTACCCCGTGGACAGAGTTGTATTTTAAGACGGTCCCTGAGCAGGGACAGCAGTTGGACGCTTTTTTTACTATAAATACTTCCAGGAATCTGAACATGTTCATCGCTTATAAGGGTGCCAGGGCGCTTGGAAAATATCAGCATATTCTAACCAGCACCGGAAATCTGAGGCTTGGGTTTAGTTATGATTCAGATAATGAGAAGTATCACGCTAAGGCACATTTTGTCTCTCAGGATCTATTGAACCAAGAAAATGGAGGACTTACAGATCAGGCTATTGAGCAATATCTGAACAAAGAGCCGGAATTTGACGATAGATCGGTTCTGGAGGTCAATTTTGAAAACGCTGAAAGTGTTCTGTTTGGGAAGAGGTTTTTCCTCGATCATGAATATGAGCTGACTAATGTGGTAGACTCAATCAATAAGATCAGTCTGGAACATATCTTTGATTTTAGTTATGAGAAGTTCGTTTTTCGTCAACAGTCTGCAGCGAATAATATTTTTGGGGAGTCCTTTGAATCTTCCCGTCTAAAGGATATTACAAAATTCGAAAAGCTCTTTAATGAGGTTTCGGCTAAATATTCTAACCGCCTTTTAGGGGAATTAGCATTTAAAGCAGGGCATACTAATTATGATTATGGGTATAATTCTGTTTATATAAAACCTGGGGACACTATCGGAAATCGAATAAATGGTAATTTACTACATATAGGGGGGGCTTATAAAAAAATGATTGGAGGTTTTGGTCTGGAGGCTGATGCAAAGCTTAATCTTTCGGATGAATTCCCCGGGAATTACCTTGCGGCTACGGCTTTTTATGAATTCGATAAAGAGAACTGGATCCGGTTTGGGATCAATCAGAACAGCAGTGCTCCCAATCTTAATTTCCTCCTTTACCAAAGCGATTATGTGAACTACAACTGGCAGAATGATTTTGAAAATGAGGTGTCCCAGAGGATTTTTGGAGATTTTAGGTCTCGTAAATTTGGCTCTCTTTACGGGAGCATTTCACAGGTTGAGAATTACACCTATTTCGCCCCGAATGAGGAAGGTATGGTGAAGCCGTTTCAGGCAGGCGAGCAGGTGAGGTATTTAAAACTAAAGGCTGAAAAAGAATTTGATCTTGGTTTGTTTGGCTCGTATAATACAGTTATGTATCAGAATGTCTTGCAGGGTGTGGGTGTTTTGAATTTACCTGAATTTGTTACTCGTAATTCTATCTATTATAAAGACCATTGGTTTGAGAAGGCCCTCTATTTGCAAACTGGTTTTACCCTGAAGTATTTTAGTAAATACCAGATGAATGGATATGATCCGGTATTGGCAGAATTTTATGTAAGGAATGATCAGGAACAGGGAGGTTACCCTGTGGTTGATTATTTCTTTAATGGAAAAGTAGATAAGGCCCGAATATTTTTCAAGCTTGAGCATCTTAATGCCCTGCTCGATGGGAATAATAATTTTTCCGCTCCCGGCTATCCCTATACCGATTTTCTTGTCCGTTTTGGGCTTGTTTGGGATCTTTTTCTTTAAAACTTGGTGGTTTTTATTGCCGAATTCTTTCTCAACCTGGCTTAGTTTTGGTTTTTATTGATTCTATCTCAATGAAGCTTATCTAATTCTTGGTTTTTTGGCTGAAATTATTGATTTCAAATAAAAGTGATTAATAATTGAAAAAGCTATTGTGCATTTAAAATAGGGCTGTATATTTGCACCCGCTTTGAGAACGAAGCGATGTTCATTAGGGTGTTGAAAAGGGCGATGGAGTTGGAGTTGAGGCTTTTAAGGAGAAACCGAAATTTTTTATAAAAAACTTTTGGTGGGGAATAAAAAAGCGTTGTATATTTGCACCCGCTTTCAGAGCGAGCAGCCGTTCATAATTACAGACTGATAGATTAAGAGAGACCGCCGGATGGGGCGCAGGATAAGGGTTCGATTCCCTGGGTTTTAACGAATCAGTATGCAGTAGCAGTAAGCGGTAGGCAGTGATAAGACTGCCAACTGAGACTGGGAACTGCCAACTGAAAAAGAGTTCATTGATATATTGAATTGACAGGGATTACA
>NZ_JAMSCK010000007.1 GCF_023805255.1 Gramella jeungdoensis | reverse complement strand
GTTTAGTTTTCCTGTGGTAAGTTCGTCTAAAATTTTGAGTTTGAAAGATTCCGAATACCGTCTGATTACTTTGTCATTTTTGTACATAACTATTTAAAATTATGTAGCCTTTATTCAGGACGGGTCACAAATTGGGCACAACGGTTACGTTTATCGCGAGTTGCGGAAGTGGGGATGCGAATTTGTCGGCTTAACCATTTTCTTTCTTGATCTGTAAAACTACCCTTTTTCGATAAACCCGTTATTTGCGGTGAACCGATGTTACCCAAAGTTACTTACTTATAAATTTATTGTATCTCATTAAAGTAAGAAGCTATTAAAAGAATTTATTTCCTCCCTTAGCGTATACCGGAAAATTAGGGGGTACAATTAATATATTATTATATCTGATGTGTTTAAAATGCTTGTATGGATCTTCTAATTTCACCATTAATTCTTTAGCTAACTCAGGCATTGAATAGAATATAAACTCTCCAAATCCTAAAATAAGCCATTCTTCTATGTTATTGCCATTACTTGGGTTTAATAAAGATTTTGCTTTAGACCTTTTATAAAAAGAACTATAGGTTTCAATATCCCAATCATAAAAAGTCAGTAATTCATCTAAATCATAGATTAAATAAGGTTCGATTATTTCTTTCCAACTTTTTAATTCCTCTATTTCATTTAATATTTCATTTAAGAAGTAGGCTACTATGCCAGTAGGGTTTTCTATTACAACAGCTGGATGTTCACCGCTTCCACCTCCTAATACTAGCTGGTTTTTATCGCAAATAAAATCACCTTCAATTTTTTCTAATGGATGATAAACAGGTAAACCTCCAAGAATACCAACAAGTTCATGATCGAATGAATCAATATGGCTCATTATGAATTTTTAAGAATTTTATACCGATCAATCTTCATAGGATTAAATGTAGAAAAATTGTTCGGAAAGAAAATATCACCTAAAATTAGAAATTATTACTAATAAATATCACCAGAATTTTCCTGGCAATTTTGGATAACTCGTTTTATACCTTAGAAACCCTTTGGATTCCTGGATAAGATTCCGGATAACGAGTCATTGAAGCCTAAAGCTACTATTTTTATTTAAATACTCCCGTTTAGGGATATAAAAGGGCTTAAAAAAAGAAAATTTCCCCGTCCTGCTTAAGAATCCTTCCAACTGCCCTGTTTTATTCCCACCGGCAAGGAATAATTTTTAAATTTGCATCAACTAAACCTAAACACACAACAAAACAACACAACATGTCTGCAACTACCGAAGCCAAGATCTTTAACTGTACCCAAAGCCGGGCACTGGCCGAAAAGATCGCCGAGAAATACGGTTCCAAACTGGGAAATGTGATCACCTCCACCTACAGCGACGGTGAATTTCAGCCCTCTTTTGAAGAATCCGTAAGAGGTTCTCGCGTTTTTATCATCGGTTCCACTCATCCGGGAAGCGATCACCTTATGGAAATGCTTTTGATGCTGGATGCTGCCAAAAGAGCTTCGGCAAGGCATATCACTGCGGTGATGCCATACTTTGGCTGGGCAAGACAGGATAGAAAAGATAAACCACGTGTGCCAATCGCGGCCAAGATGATCGCCAGTATTCTTGAGACCGCCGGTGCCACCCGTATCATCACGATGGACCTACACGCCGACCAGATACAGGGATTCTTTGAAAAGCCGGTAGACCATCTTTATGCGAGCACGATCTTTCTTCCGCACCTGAAAAGCCTGGGGCTTGATAACCTTACCATTGCATCACCCGATATGGGAGGTTCAAAAAGAGCTTATGCCTATTCCAAGGCACTGGAAAGCGATGTGGTGATCTGTTATAAGCAGCGTGCCAAGGCGAACGTGATCTCGCATATGGAACTTATTGGTGACGTGACCGGGAAGAACGTGGTGCTTGTAGACGATATGGTTGATACCGCCGGAACCCTTACCAAGGCCGCCGATGTGATGATGGAGCGCGGAGCCAAAAGTGTAAGAGCTATCTGTACGCATCCGGTACTTTCGGGAGAAGCCTACGACAGGATCGAAAATTCGAAACTCCAGGAGCTTATCGTAACCGATTCTATTCCGTTAAGACAGGAAAGCAGTAAGATAAAAGTGGTGAGCTGCGCCGAATTATTCGCCGATGTGATGAGACGTGTTCATGGTAACAGGTCCATAAGCTCAAAATTCATTATGTAATTAATACCTGTCACACTGTGCGTAGTTGAAGTATGATAGTTTTATAAGGTCACTGCGAACGGAGTGAAGCAGTCTCTTCTTAGTATGAACTACAACAAGGAGATTTCTTCGCTTCGCTCGTAATGACTTTCCTTTTTTAGATGTGTTTTAATTCAAGTAGATCCGTGCCATCCTGAGCCTGTCGAAGGATGAGATTGCGTCATTCCGTTCGCAATGACTTTCTGCTTTTAAGAAGAGTACATTATAGCAACACTTCGTCATCCTGTCCCGATAGTTATATTGGTTCAGGATCTCAACGAACTCCAATTGCAAAGAGAAGCTGAAACACGTTCAGCTTGACGTGCAGATGGAGAATCCTATTCACCGGTTTCGGCGGGAACATTCGCATCCTCTTCCACGGCATAGATCTCCAGTTCTTTCCCGGTGATCTCCTCAAAAAGTTCCTTTTTTCTCATAGCGCCCCAGATCTCAAGCTCGGGATCGCCCTGGGTGGTGATATAGAATCTCACCATGTCTTTGGTCTTTTCTATTTCCAGCTCCTGGACATTCTGGTAGTGGCTTCGGTCGAGCCCGTCGGCGACCCTGAGAATACCCGATAGTTTCTTCACACGCTGCTTAAGGTCCTTATCGAGTTTCCGGTATCGCTTGTGTCGTTTCTTCGGTGTAGACCTCCGGTGATATCTTGCCACGTTTGCCATGAGAATGATTTCATCGGCGGTGAACCCACGCAGGTCGGCATGCCGTATGAGGTACAAAGCATGTTTGTGGTGTTTTCTGTGGGAGATGTAATAGCCAATATCATGCATCAGGGTGGCATATTCCAGCAATTCACGGTCGCCTTCTTCCAGTTCCAGTTCCTGCTGGAAATCGTCAAAGATCTGCAATGCCAGTTTGGCCACATGGGTTGAATGATCTTTCATCCAGTTGCACTTTCGAAGCAGTTCGAATACGCTGCGTTTCCTGGGATCAGCAAACCTGGCCACTAATGGCAAGGTTGACTTTTCCCTGCTAATGTAGTCTAGGATCATTCCGTCACGCAGGGCCGCTTCAGAGATCTTGACGTTCTGTATATTAAATTCTTCTATCAGGAATTTCACCAGTACCATCCCGGGGTTAATGATGTCTATCCTTTTCTCGTCCAGCTCTTTCTCTTTAGAGCGTTTTTCCCGATCCAGCTTTATGAAATTCTCATAGAACGGAAGGAACTCATCATCATGATAAACCAATTCGTTAAGCGTCATGGCCGAGCTGATGGAATTTCTTTCGGCGATCATGGCGGCGATATTTTCCATGGTTCCCGAAGAGCCAATGATGGTCTTCACCGAATGCTCATTTAAGATACCTGCAACCTCGCTCAGGGTATTCCGGTAATGCTTTAACAGAGCCTCTATCTCTGCTTTGGTAATAGGGTCATTTTCCACAAAGTGTGCGGCCATCCTCGCGACTCCCAGTTTCAGGCTGTTGTAATAAAGGAATTCCTTGTTGTTTCCCACGATGAATTCAACGCTGCCACCACCAATATCCACCATCAAAACCATTTCTTCATCAAGCGAGATACTATGTCTTATAGCATATCCGATCATCTGGGCCTCCATCTTGCCTGAGATCGCACGGGCCTTAATGCCCACTTCATCTATTACCCGCTGGATGAAATCACCTCCGTTCTTCGCCTCCCTGATGGCACTGGTGGCAAAGGCCAGGATCTCTTCCACGCCCTGGCTGTCACAAAGAAATTTAATGCGTTTTAGTGCATCGAGTCCGCGCTGCATGGCATCTTCGCTAAGATGGTGCTTCATGCCTTTTTCGGCAAGGATCACCATTTCCTTAAGCTTGTCTATGGTACGGTAACTGCCGTCGGGATAGAGGTCTACAAGGACCGCATGAAAGGAATTGGTTCCAAGGTCTATTGCCGCGATCCTTTTGGTTGGAGTTGAACTGTCTTGTATCTCTGTCATAATTCCTGAATCCGGGCTTTTTTGATATTCACTTCAATTTAAGGATTTTTGCCCTGAAAAACTTATAAGGCTTTGTGAAATAATCAGGTAGCTGTCGTCCCGGGCTTGTCGAATGTCATCCTGAGCCTGTCGAAGGGTGAATTGCTTCACTGCGTTTGCAATGACACTAATCATACAGTCACTGCGAGTACAACGAAGCAGTCTTAAGTTGAGATTCCCTTGTGCTGTCCGGCACAAGCTTAATTGTAACGTCACCGCGAGCAAAGCGAAGCGGTCTTTACTTGAGATTCCTTCGCTCCGCTTGGAATGACATTGAAAGTAAGAATTAAGAAGTTAGAAGTACGAAATTTTAGAAATTACGATAAATACCAACGTGATCCGATTAGGCAGAGAAGCAGTTTTTTTAAATTATACAATTTACAATTCTTAGTACCTTTAAATCTTCTTAGAAATTTTTTCCAATAATTGGAAAAACAGCTATTTATAAAAAATTCTAACTTCGTAATTCTAAAATCTAACTTCCAATAAACTTTTCTGCTTCAGGATTTTATAGATAAATAAAAAGGCTTACTTTTGCAGCCAGAAAATTTTTACGCAAATGAAGGCGGTTCACTGTAGAACTTGACGACATTTGTTAACCAAAACAATTTATAATGAAATCAATTACGATCAACGGATCTAAAAGAGAAAGCGTAGGCAAGAAGGCAACTAAAGCACTACGTAATGCTGGACAGGTTCCTTGCGTATTGTACGGGGTAGAAGGTGATCCACTACACTTTGCAGCAGAGGAAATAGCATTCCAGAACTTAGTGTATACACCAGACGTACACACTGTAAAAATCAAATTAAAGAGTGGTGAGTCTTACGACGCGATCCTTCAGGACATCCAATTCCATCCTGTAACCGATGCTATCCTGCACATGGATTTCTATCAGATATTCGATGACAAGCCAATTACCATGGAAATCCCGATCCACACCGAAGGTGTTGCAAGAGGGGTGAAGAACGGTGGTGTACTTCGTTACAACCTTCGTCGTCTTAAGGTAAGAGGATTGCCAGGTGATCTTCCAGATTACATCGTAGCTAACGTGACCAAACTTAAGATCGGTCAGAAGTTATATGTGACTGCCGTAGCCAGCGATGACTACAAGATCCAGCATCCAGATAACACAGTAATTTGTCAGGTAAGAACTTCACGTAACATCGTTGAAGATCTTGAAGACGAAGAAGAAGATGAAGTAGCAGCAGATGAAGTACCAGCTTCTGAAGTTGATAGCGAAGCTGCTGTAAAAGAGGGGGAAGATAAAGAGTAACCTTCTTTGAATAAATTTGAAAAGCATTCCTTATTCGGTTCAGCCCGGATTTCGGAATGCTTTTTTATTTAAATCAATTTAAACACCGGTTCGTATTTTCTGATTTAAAAAGTATCTGATTAATTTTATCTTTACCAAAACAAATTTGGATGCTTTCATTCTTTGGAAGGATTTTAGGAAAAAAGAAGACCGGGGAGAAAACAGATCCCATGAAGAAATTTTTGATCGTTGGTCTGGGAAACATCGGCCCTAAATATGAAAATACCAGGCATAATGTAGGATTCAAGATCCTGGATGAACTTGCTCGCGAAAAGGAAGTGACTTTTGAGACTCAAAAGCTGGGAGATGTGGCTAGTTTCAGGTTTAAAGGCCGCACATTCATTCTTCTTAAGCCCAGCACTTATATGAATCTTAGCGGTAAGGCCGTTAACTACTGGATGCAGAAGGAGAAGATCTCACTTGAAAACTTACTGGTGGTCACCGATGACCTTAACCTGCCTTTCGGTACCCTGAGACTAAAGACCAAAGGCAGCGATGGTGGTCATAACGGACTAAAGGATATCCAGACCCAGCTTAATACTACCAAATATAACCGTTTCCGCTTCGGGATAAGCGATGAATTCTCGAAGGGACAACAGGTGGACTATGTTTTGGGTGAATGGTCAGAAAAGGAAGAAGAGAAGCTGCCGGAACGATTAAAGACTTCCGCAGAGCTTATCCTGTCCTTTGGAACGGCCGGGGTTTCCAACACCATGAACACATTCAACGGAAAATAGGAATTGAAAGCCAAAAAAAGGAATATTGAAAATCAATCTTTTTAACTTTATCACGTCCTTTGATTGGCGAATTTTATTTAAATGAAAGAACATAAAGGAGCAAACTCGTTCATAAGTGAAAGGCAAACGGTGGTGACCATTGGGACTTTTGACGGGGTTCACGCGGGGCACCGGAAGATCATTGAACGCCTTGTAAATTCTGCACATGCCAATAACCTGGATTCGGTGGTACTCACGTTCTTTCCTCATCCACGCATGGTGCTGCAAAAAGAAAGCGGCATTCAACTTATAAATACCATAGACGAAAGAAAGCAGTTGCTGGAACAAACGGGAATAGACCACCTGGTGATACATCCTTTTACTCATCAGTTTTCGAGGCTAACGGCGCTCGAGTTCGTACGCGACATACTGGTAAATAAACTAAAGGCCAAGAAGATTATTATTGGCTACGACCACAGGTTTGGCAGAAATCGTACTGCCGATATTGATGACCTCAAAAATTTTGGTGAAGAGTTCGGTTTTGAAGTAGAGGAGATAAGTCAGCAGGATGTGGAGCAGGTGGCCGTAAGTTCAACCAAGATAAGGAACGCGCTACTGGAAGGCCGGGTAGAAAGGGCCAATATGTACCTTCAGCATCCCTTCACTCTTACCGGAACCATTGTAAAAGGCCGCGGAATTGGAAAAGAGCTTGGCTTTCCCACAGCCAACCTTGAAGTAAAGGAAGAATACAAGCTTATCCCGAAGAATGGGGTCTATGTTATAAGAACTGTGATAGACGGGGAACAGGTCTATGGAATGATGAATATTGGGACCAATCCAACCGTGGGAGGAAAGGAAAAGACCATAGAATCCTATTTTTTTGATATCGATAAAGATCTTTACGGGAAGCAGCTTCAGATAGAACTGCTGGTAAGGATAAGGGATGAAAAGAAATTTGGCTCCGTGAACGATCTTAAGCTTGCCATGAAGCAGGACCAGGCATTCTCCAGGCAATACATAAAGGATAATTATGATAAATAGATGGCTTTTTAAACAGATCGACAATTCTGCATTAGTCGTTTTTCGTGCACTTTTCGGTTTGTTGATAGCCATCGAGGCCTTCGGGTCCATTTTTTCAGGCTGGGTAAGGCGCACTATGGTCGAACCCGACTTCACCTTCAACTTTATAGGTTTTGAATTTCTGCAGCCTTTGCCGGGCGACGGGATGATCTGGTATTATGCCATTATGGGCGTGTTTGGTGTCTTTGTGATGCTGGGCTTCAAATACAGGATGAGCATGCTGGTATACGGCATTATGTGGGCCGGAGTTTACCTGATGCAGAAATCATCCTATAACAATCACTATTACCTGTTAATGCTCCTGTGTTTTATCATGGTCTTTTTGCCAGCGAACAGGTGGTTTTCACTGGATGCTAAATTAAAGCCATCAATTAGCAAGATCTCCATGCCCCGGTGGGTATGGGTGGTGATCGTTTTACAACTCTGGATCGTTTATACCTACGCTTCGGTGGCAAAGATATACCCTGACTGGCTGGATGGCAGCTTTCCGGCGCTTCTGATGAAATCCAAGGACGATTACTGGCTGGTTGGTGAATTCCTCCAGCAATGGTGGATAAGGTATGCGATCGCATATTTCGGGTTGCTCTTTGACCTTTTGATCATTCCGCTATTATTGTGGAGGAGAACCCGTGTTCCCGCTTTTATCGCGGCCATCTTCTTCCATCTTTTCAACAGTTTCATATTCCATATCGGGATATTCCCGTATATGTCTTTAGCCTTCTGTATCTTCTTCTTTCCGGCAGAAAAGATCAACAAAGTATTCCTGAGAGGGAAGAAAGAATTCTATGATAAGGCAGAGGTGATCGTTCCTTCCTGGCGTAATGCCTTATTAGTGAGCATGGTTGTGTGGTTTAGCATTCAGTTATGCCTGCCGCTTAGACACTGGTTCTTTAAGGATGATGTGCTCTGGACCGAGGAAGGTCATCGTCTTAGCTGGAGAATGATGCTTAGGGGTAAAAGCGGAAGGGTAGCTTTCAAGGTTGTTGAGAAAGGAACCAGCGATACGATCTTTATAGAAAATGAAGATTATCTCTCAAGGAAACAAAGGAGAGCCATTACTTCTAAACCCGATATGATCTGGCAGTTTGCGCAGCGTCTTGAAGAGGATTTCGCTAAAAAAGGCAAGGAAATAGAGGTCTATGTTGAAGGAAAAGTAAGCGTAAATGGCGGCCCATATAAAGTTCTTATCGATCCTAATGTAGATCTCGCTGCCGAAAAATGGGAGCATTTTAAGCATCACGACTGGATTTTACCTTCAGATTCAGAGTAATTTTCTTCCCCGCTTTTGTTACATTTGCTGCTCAGAAAAAATTATAACGGCAAATTAAATAAAACGGCCTTATGTTACAGGTTTCAAAGATTGCAGAACATAAAGAGGATTATATCAAAGCCCTTAAAAAAAGGAATTTTGATGCTTCAGATATTTTCGAACAGGTATTAGCACTGGACGAGACCCGGAGGTCTACCCAGGCTAAACTGGACGAGACCCTGGCCAGTTCCAATAAGATGTCTAAAGAGATAGGCTTGCTTTTCAAGAACGGAGAGCATCAGAAGGCGAATATGCTGAAGGAAAAGACCAGCCGTTTGAAGGAAGAGTCTAAGGAACTTTCTGAAAAACTGGCAAATGCCGTGGCAGATCTTCAGGATCTGCTATACACCATTCCTAATATTCCGCATGAATTGGTTCCTGCGGGAGTGAATGAAGAAGACAACGAGGAGGTTTTGCGTGAGGGTGACATCCCTCAACTGGATGAAGGAGCCCTTCCGCACTGGGAGCTTGCAAAGAAATACGACATCATAGATTTTGAGCTTGGAAATAAGATTACCGGGGCAGGTTTTCCTGTCTATAAAGGAAAGGGTGCAAGATTGCAGCGCGCGCTTATTACCTGGTTCCTCGATAAGGCTACCGAAGCAGGATATACGGAATTCCAGATGCCTTTGATGGTAAATGAGGCTTCAGGTTTTGGTACAGGCCAGCTTCCCGATAAGGAAGGCCAGATGTACCATGTGACCGAAGATGATCTTTACATGATCCCGACGGCAGAGGTGCCGATTACCAATATGTTCCGCGACAACCTGATGAACGAGAAGGATTTTCCTGTGCTATGTACTGGCTATACGCCATGCTTCAGAAGGGAAGCCGGTTCTTACGGGGCTCATGTTCGTGGACTCAACAGGCTGCACCAGTTCGACAAAGTGGAGATCGTAAGACTCGAGACTCCGGAAAACTCTTATGCTGCTTTAGATACTATGGTAGACCATATTAAGGGTCTCTTGAATGAATTAAAATTACCGTATCGTATCTTAAGATTATGCGGTGGAGATCTTGGGTTCACGTCTGCGCTTACTTATGATTTTGAGGTTTTCTCAACTGCCCAGGACCGCTGGCTGGAGATAAGCTCTGTTTCAAATTTTGAGAACTTCCAGGCAAACAGGCTTAAACTGAGATACAGGGATAAAGAAAATAAAAAGGAGCTGGTACATACCCTTAACGGAAGTGCCCTGGCTCTGCCAAGAGTGCTCGCCGGAATCCTTGAAAACTGCCAGACCGAAGACGGAATAAATATTCCTAAGGTACTTGTGCCCTACTGCGGTTTCGATAAGATAGATTGATCTGACAAAGAATAAGACCTCACAGGTTTCTAAAACCTGTGAGGTCTGGTACATTATTACTTTTACAAATTATTAAAAACAGCGCAAATGTTTATATTTACAATATGCGCTGTTTTCTTTTTATATTATTCCTGGTAGCCGGAAACCTTGGCCTGTTTGCCCAAAACGAACAGCTGGCGAAGAATTTCTTTGACCAGGGGGAATATGAAAAAGCACTGAAGGTCTATCAGCAACTTTATAAAGGAAATCCCGCCAATACTGTTTACTTTAATGGGGTGGTTGCTTCTCACCAGCAATTGGAGGAATTCGAGGAAGCCGAAAAGATGCTGTTGGAGCGATTGAATACGTCTGCAAATTATCCTTCACTGCTTATAGAGCTGGGACATAATTATGAGCTTCAGGATAATACAGAAAGGGCTACTCAATTCTATGATGAAGCCCTGCAGTCTATTGAGGGCAGACCTAATTTCGCGTACGCGATAGCCCGTACTTTTGAACAGTACAATCTCCTGGATTATGCGGCCAAAGCATACGAGCGGGCGATGGACCTGAATACTGACAGGAACTATAACCTCCAGCTGGCCCGGATCTATGGCGAGCAGGGGAAAATAGAAGAGATGTTCAGTAATTACCTTGATCTTATAGAAGATGACATGAAATTCTATGGTCTGGCAAACCGGGAATTCAACCGCTACATTTCTGAAGATCCGCAAAGCGAACCAAATATCATTTTCAGAAAATTACTTCTAAAGAGATTACAGGAAAATCCCAGCCTGCTTTACAACGAGATGCTTAGCTGGCTCTTTGTTCAGCAAAAACAGTTTGATAAGGCATTTGTACAGGAAAGGGCTATCTTCAAACGAGGTGAGAACAATCTGCAGGGAATACTCAATCTTGCTATTCTGGCAAGAGATGCTGAAGCTTACGAAGTGGCAAAAGAGATCATCAGCTATGCGATAGACGAGTCTCCTTCCAGGACCTTTAATCTCCAGGCGAGACATTTTTTATTAAAACTGAAACTGGAGACTGCGGCTCCCGAAGATTATTCGGAGATCCACAATGATTTTCAATCCTTACTTGGCGAATACGGATATACTCCGGAGACGCTGGACCTTCAGATAGATTATGCCAATTTTATGGCTTTTAGTGAAGACAAAAAAGAGCCGGCCGTAAAACTATTAAAAGAGGCTGCTGAAATGACTCCATCCAAGTTCGAACTTGCAAAGGTCAAGATGGCCCTGGCCGATATTCTCGTGGTGCAGGAGAAATTCAATGAAGCACTTATATATTATTCCCAGATCCAGAACCTGGTGAAGAATGATGAGATCGCCCAGAATGCGAGATTTAAAGTGGCAAAGACGAGTTATTATAAGGGTGATTTTGAATGGGCCAAGACCCAGCTGGATATACTGAAGACGTCTACTTCGCAGCTCATCGCTAATGACGCAATGGAATTGAGCCTGCTTATAAGTGATAATTCTCAGGAAGATTCCACCCAGACGGCACTTAAAAAATATGCAAAAGCCGATCTTCTTGCTTTTCAGAAGAAGAATTCACTGGCTATTCAGGCCCTGGACTCCATTCTGGTGAATCACAAGGGAGAAAAGATAGAAGATGAAGCTTTGTTGAGCCAGGCCAAACTATATGAAGAAGAACATGACTTTAAAAAAGCAGAGACCAATTACCTCGCCATAATCAATTCTTTTGGAGAAGATATCCTTGCAGATAATGCCTATTACTTCCTGGCAGAGCTTTATGCGAACCAGCTTCACGATCCCGAGAAGGCAAAAAGCTATTACGAGCAAATTATCTTTAACTTTGCCGACAGTATCTACTTTGTGGAAGCGCGCAAAAAATACCGTATGCTTCGCGGGGATACCATAGAATAGTTCCTAAAAAATTAAAATTATACCGATGATCATTTATAACGTTACCATAAACGTTCAGGAGGATATTCATGATGAATGGCTGAAATGGATGAAAGAAGAGCATATTCCTGATATGCTCGATACAAAAAAATTCAGCAAGGCCCTTATGACAAAAGTGATGGTGCAGGAACCTATGGGAGGGATCACCTATTCGGTGCAGTATACCACCGAAAGCAGGGAAATGCTGCAACGTTATTACGACGAGAATGCCGAAGACCTGAGATCAAGGTCAAAAGCCTTTGAGGGCAAGTTCGTGGCATTCAGGACCGAGCTTGAAGTCATCACCGAGCAGTAAAACATTCTCTTAGCCTCCAGTAGGAGGGGAATAAAGAATAATTATGAAAAAGAAAAGGCAGGAGTTTAGAGGAAATTCTTCAGATGTACGTGCAAAGAAGCATCTGGGACAGCATTTTTTGACCGATGAGAACATCGCCGAAAAAATAGCCGATACTCTTTCTTATGAAGGCTATAATAAGGTTCTGGAGATCGGGCCGGGGATGGGTGTTTTAACCAAATACCTGCTTAAAAAAGATGCTGAGGTCCATGTGATAGAGATAGATACTGAAAGTGTGGAATATCTTGAGAGCAACTACCTGCATCTTCGTGGGCGTATTCATGAAAAGGATTTTTTAAAGCACGATCTGCAGCAGATCTTCAATAATGAGCAGGTTTCCATAATAGGGAATTTCCCATATAATATTTCTACACAGATCGTATTTAAGGTGCTTGAATACAGGGATCAGATCCCTGAATTTTCAGGCATGTTTCAGAAAGAAGTGGCTAAAAGAATCTGTGAAAAGGAAGGCAGTAAGACCTATGGGATACTAAGCGTATTGGTACAGGCTTTTTATGATGCGGAGTATCTTTTTACCGTTCCGCCTTCTGTTTTCAATCCGCCTCCAAAAGTCGATAGTGGTGTACTCAGGCTGAAAAGAAAAGAGAATTTCAGTCTTCCCTGTGATGAAAAGCTCTTTTTCAGGGTGGTGAAAACCGCCTTTAACCAGCGGCGTAAAACTTTACGAAATAGTTTAAAAAGTCTTAATCTTCCCGATAATTTAAGGGAAGATGCTATATTTGGCAGTCGGCCGGAACAACTCAGTTTCCAGCAGTTTATTGAACTGACACAAAAAATTGAGCCGTATGCAGTTTCAGATAAGTGAAGAATTAATAGAAAAGATCAAAACCCTCATTGAAGAAGAGAACAATGAGGAGCTGTTGCTGCACCTTGAAGAAGTGCACCACGCTGATATTGCTGAAATTCTTACCGAACTGGATATTGAGGAGGCAACTTATATTGTAAAGCTTCTGGATAGTCAGCAAACGGCTGAAGCCCTTATGGAGCTTGAGACTGACAGGCGTGAGCGTATCCTGGAAACCCTTTCACCAAAGGAAATAGCCGACGAGCTTAACGAGATGGATACCGATGACGCGGCCGATATTATTTCTGAACTTTCCCTTGAACTACAGCAGGACGTTATTTCAGAAATGACCGATGAGCAGCATGCCGATGACATCGTGGAGCTGCTGCGTTATGACGAGAACTCTGCCGGTGGTTTGATGGCTAAGGAGCTTGTGAAGGTGAACGAGAACTGGAGCGTGACCGGTTGTATGACCGAAATGCGCAAACAGGCCGAAAATGTGACCCGTGTTCATTCGATTTATGTGGTTGACGACAAGAACAAGCTGAAAGGCCGTCTTTCGTTGAAAGATCTGCTTACTGCTCCAAGCCATGCGAACATCAGTGATATTTATATTCCCAATGTTGATTATGTGAATGTGCATACCGAGGGTGAAGAAGTGGCTCGTATCATGCAGAAATATGACCTGGAAGCTATTCCGGTAGTGGATGAGATGAACAGGCTGGTAGGCCGGGTTACAATTGATGATATTGTAGATTTCATCAAGGAAGAAGCCGAAAAGGATTACCAGATGGCGGCTGGTATCTCTGAAGATGTTGAGGCCGATGCCAGTATCTGGCGTCTTACCCGTGCCCGTTTACCCTGGCTAATTCTTGGACTTTTTGGAGGACTCGGTGCCGTTTATGTGATGAAAGGTTTTGATGAAGCGCTTTCAAATTATGTGGAGCTTTTCTTCTTTACCCCGCTTATTGCTGCGATGGCGGGTAATGTTGGAGTACAGTCAAGCGCCATTATTGTACAGGGTCTTGCTAATGATAATCTTAAAGGAAGTCTTTTCAACAGGTTGATAAAAGAGATAGGACTTACCCTGATAAATGGAATGGCATTGGGATCTCTGGTGATTATATTTGGGATGATAGTAGGCCTGCCCCAGTTGGTGAGTTTTACCATAGCTATTTCCTTAATGGCCGTAATAATAATTGCAGCTTTGATTGGTACTTTTGTTCCAATTATTTTGGATAAACAGGGCATAGATCCCGCGATTGCAACCGGGCCTTTTATTACCACAAGTAATGATATCTGTGGAATTTTTCTCTTTTTTTATATCGCTAAAACCATCCTTGGTTTTTAGAAAGCCTGCCTTATTCCTTCGGTTGGTTAAAATCATTCTTTAAATTTGTGAATTATGTATTTCTGGAACAGTTCTGGATGCATAGGAAAATTGCTAAATATTAATAACAGAAAAAGAGATAAAAATGATCATTCTGCATGCCGATACCAATCATCCAACCTTGATGAAAAAACTGGAAGAGGCAGGACATCACAATATAGAAGGATACGAACAAACAAGAGAAGAAACGTTACAAAACCAGCATCTTTATGATGGCATCGTAATAAGAAGCCGTTACAAGATAGATCGTGAATTCATAGATGCGGCTCCCAATCTTAAATTCATTGCTCGAGTAGGGGCGGGACTGGAAAGCATAGATGTAGATTACGCTGAAGAAAGGGGTATCAAACTTTTTTCGGCGCCAGAGGGTAACAGGAATGCCGTTGGAGAACATTCTCTTGGAATGCTGTTATCACTCTTTAACCGGCTCAATAAAGCGGATAAAGAAGTACGGGAAGGCCTTTGGCAGCGGGAAGAGAACCGCGGCGTTGAACTCGATGGAAAGACTGTTGGCCTCATCGGCTACGGAAATATGGGGAAGGCATTCGCTAAAAAACTTAAAGGTTTTGATGTAGATGTAATCTTTTATGATATCAAAGATGGTATCACAGATGAGAATGCCAGACAGGTAGGTTATGAAGAATTCTTCGAAAAGGCAGATGTGGTAAGCCTTCATGTGCCATGGACCGAAGAAACCGACCAGATGTTCAACCGGGAATTTATCGGTAAATTCAAAAAACCTTTCTGGTTCATTAATACCGCCAGGGGAAAGAATGTAGTTACCGCTGATCTTGTTGAAGCATTAAAAGAAGGTAAAGTACTGGGAGCAGGCCTGGATGTACTGGAATATGAAAAATCTTCCTTCGAAAGCTTATTTTCAAACCCTAATAATGTTGCCGTTCGGGCGGCTGATCCGGTACCTGAAGCATTACGGGAACTGATGTTTATGCCGCATACCATTTTGAGTCCCCATGTGGCGGGATGGACGGTGGAATCTCACGAAAGGCTCGCTGAGGTAATTGCCGATAAGATCATCGCCGAGTTTGGAGAAGGCGATGCTAAAAAAGAATAGAAAAAATGAAAAAAAGAGTGACCGGTCTGGGTGGATTTTTCTTTAAATCGAAAGATCCCGACCAAATCAAAAAATGGTACAATCAACATCTTGGTCTGAATACTGACCGTTATGGATGTACCTTCTGGTGGAAGGATAAGGAAGGAAATGACTGTTCTACCCAGTGGAGTCCTATGAATGAGGATACCGATTACTATAAGCCTTCAGAGAAGCAATTCATGATGAATTTCCGGGTTGAGAATCTGGAGGAACTGCTTGAAACTTTAAAAGAAGAAGGAGTGCAGGTGGTAGGCGAAATGGAAACCTACGATTATGGAAAGTTTGGTTGGATCATGGATCCGGAAGGCAATAAAATTGAGCTTTGGGAGCCGGTGGATAAGGCTTTCCTTGATCAATAAACACAAAAGAGTCTGTCTCGAAAGGCTGTATTTCGTCAAGCTGTTCCGATAGCTATCGGAATTGTTTCAGCTTCTAATAAATACTGATTTTTAAGTTATTGAGATCCTGAAATAAATTTAGGATGACGTGTTTTTGCCTTTTGAGACGGCCTCTTTTTTATTTTATTCCAAATCTGATTATCCTAGTGAGCTTAGCTCAATAAGTGCAGATTTAATAGATTCTTCTCCTTCAAGGGCCTCAAAAGACATATTCTTTACCAGAGGATCGGCAAGTGACATCACAAGGATAAAGGCTACATCGTCCCTTGAGATCTCACCTCTCTCGTTAAGTTTTTTAGCCACTTTCACCTTGGCCAGACCCAGGTCATCGCTTAGCCTTCCGGGTTGCACGATCGTATAGGTAAGACCGCTTTCTCTTAGATAATCGTCAGCTTCTTTTTTTGCCTTGAGGTAATGCTCCAGTTCGGGCACCGCCGAAGGATTATCGGTGTTCATCGCGCTAAGCATGATGAATTTTTTCACCTTGGCCTTCTTTGCAGCATCGATTAGCTTTTTTGCTCCTTCCTGGTCTACGGCGATGGTCTTATCCGGTCCCGTCTTGCTTCCCGATCCGGCGGCAAAGATCACCTTGTCTATGCCTTTCATCACATGGCTCACATCTCCCTCTAAATCTCCCATCACGCTTTCCACTTCCATATCGTCGAAGATCTGTTTTTGCTCTTCCTTTCGGATAAGTGCCAGCGGATTGAAACTTTCTGAACTGTTAAGTATCTCTATTACTCTTTTTCCCGTTGCACCAGTGGCCCCGGCAATAAGTATATTTTCCATAATTGTTGAATGAATATTTTATTTGCTAATGATAAGAAAGATAAGAAGGATTTGAAAGAATTTCCAGTAAGATCTGAGTAATAACACTAAGTTAACAACTCACAACTCACAACTCACAACTCACAACTCACAACTCACAACACACAACACACAACACACAACACACAATACATAACACACAACTACCCAGGGCTTACTGCGAATTGTTCCCCGCTGCTCTTTCTTCCAGTTCTTTCTGAAATTCCTCCATTACAGGTTTTACGGTACTTTCAGGAAGGTCGGCAATTCTAATATACATTAGTCCGTCTACCGCATCATTAAACAATGGGTCCACATTAAAAGCCACCACCTTTGCGTTCTGTTTGATGTATTTTTTGATCAGTACCGGAAGTCTGAGGTTCTCTGTCTCCAGTTCATCTATGATCTTATCAAACTTGTTAAGATCGGCTTCGCTTTCATCAAAAACCAGGTCTTTGTCGGCATCTTCCAGCTTCACCTTGAACTCTTTCTTTGGCCTCACATACTGAGCCACATACGGATCGTAATAATTGGATTTCATGAACTCGATCATGAGCGATTTCGAGAAATTGCTGAACTTATTACTGATGCTAACTCCACCAATAAGGTATTTGTGCTCCGGAAACCTAAGAGTACAGTGAACTATACCTTTCCAAAGCAAGAATAAAGGCATTGGTTTTTGCTGATATTCCTTGATAATGAAGGCTCTCCCCATTTCAATGGACTCGCTCATCATTTTATGCAGTTCCGGCTCAAACCTGAAAAGGTCCTGCAGGTAGAAGCCGTCTATTCCATAGGTCTCATAGATCTCTTTGCCCATTCCCATGCGGTAAGCGCCGGCGATCTTCTGAGCATCGCTGTCCCAGAGAAAAAGATGGTGGTAATATTCATCAAACTGATCCAGGTCGGTACTATTGTTTGTCCCTTCTCCCACTTCCCGGAAGGTGATCTCCCGCAAGCGACCTATTTCGTTTAAAATATTGGGTATGATCTCCCTTTTAGCCAGGAATACCTCGTAATTCTTGCTGTGCAGGAGGCGCTTGTCCATTTTACGGCAATTTTCGATCTCGGCAAGCATAAGCTCTGCATTGGTCTCTTCGGCAATATTTTTTGGAGAACGCGGAATTTTTAAGGTTTTTGGTAGACTGCTTAGCAATTTTTTCTTTTCGAATACATTGGCAAGCATATAGGTTTTCCTTCTTAAAAACGCCGTATAGGCTTCCAGGTTTGGATGCTCCAGCTGATCTTCCACAGAAATAGGATGGCCCACCCTTACCTTGATTTTTCTACGACGCTGAGATAGCATTTCGCTCGGGAGTTTAGCCGTTCTCAGTAGATCACTCATAGAAGCAAGTCGGTAGAAGAAAAGGCTGTTCTTTGCATGAAAATATATGGGAACAACCGGGACTTTAGACTTTTGAATAAGTTTCATTGCCGAGGGCTCCCATGGTTTATCTACTATCACCTTTTTGTCACGATAGGTAGATACCTCTCCAGCCGGAAAAATGCCAAGGGCATTACCCTCTTTAAGGTGAGCGATCGCCTTTTTCATCCCGCCAAGACTGGATTTGGCCTCTTTGTGATCTTCAAACGGATTTACCGGAAGGATGTATGGTTTTAAAGGGTCTAACCTATGTAAAAGAAAATTAGCGATCACCTTGTAATCTGGTCGCTTTTCCAGTACCAGCTTCATAAGGATCATTCCGTCTATTCCGCCAAGGGGGTGATTTGAAACAGTAATGAATGGACCTTCCCTGGGAATACGTTTAAGATCTTTTTCGGGAATTTCGTAATCTATTTCAAACTCTTTCAGAATAGACTCAATGAAATGAGTTCCCTTCAGGTTCTTTCTTTTCTCATATTCCCTGTTGATCCTGGAAAGTTTGGTGGTTTTAAGGATTAGCCATCCCAGGCCTGTACCAAGGAATCCAAACCGGCGAAGGTTCATTACACTTGCAACTTCTTTTGCACTTACGATTCCCATGGTTGATTGGTTTGTGTTAACCAAAAATAAGAAATCAAAATTTAGTTTTCGGTAACCATTTGTACTGTATTCTGTGTAAGCTGTTTTAAAAGCACATTCTTGTCCCGCTCCAACTCGTCTATTGCCTGCTGACTAAAATGCCTTATCGTATATAAAGAAACCCCTGTTTTATAGTTCACTTTGAACCTTGCTTTTAGATGCTGAATAAGTTTTTCCAGATGATTGAAGCGGTTGTCCACGCATACCCTGAAGCTGATAGCGGAATTCTGAATAAGATCTACTTTCATCTGGTACTGGTGAAATAATCTGAATATTTCCGAAATATTCTCTTCTACCATAAAAGAGAAATCAAGAGAGGAAAGGGAGATCAGTACCTGGTCTTTTTTCACAATGAAACAGGGAATTTCCGGATGGATGGTCTTTCCCTTGCTAACGGCTGTACCCTCTTCTGATGGGTTCAGAAATGAGCGCACAAAAAGAGGGATCTCCTTTCTTTGTAAGGGTTGAAGTGTCTTAGGATGAATAACTGAAGCTCCATAAAATGCCAATTCTATGGCTTCCTCGTAAGAAATCTTATCCAGAAGCTGTGCCTTACTGAAAAAACGCGGGTCGGCATTAAGTACTCCGGGAACGTCTTTCCAGATGGTCACATTTTCAGCGTTCAGGCAATATGCCATGATAGCTGCAGAGTAATCTGATCCTTCCCTGCCAAGAGTAGTCGTGAAATTATTGGGATCTGAAGCGATGAATCCCTGTATAATATTCAGTTTTTTTAAGTCTACATGATCCTGGATGAGTTCCTGTGTCTTGTTCCAGTTTACCTGGGCATCCCGGTACGTATTATCGGTTTTTATCAGGTTCCTGGCGTCCAGCCAGTGGGTTTGAATATCCTGGGAATTGAGATATTCGCTAACGATCGTGGTTGAGATCAGCTCCCCGTAGCTTACGATCTGGTCATACACGAAATCATATTGAGTTGATTTGTTATGCTCAAGAAAATTTTCAAGTTCGGTGAAAAGTGTTTCGGTTTTAAACCATACTGGAGCCTGATCGCTGTGGAAAAGTCCTTCTATAATATCGCGGTGGTAATCTTTTACGGTTTCGAGGCTGGCCGGAATCCTGGCGGTTTCAAGATAATCCTTAACTACTACTTCCAGGGCGTTGGTGGTTTTTCCCATTGCCGAAACCACTATCAGTTTATTCTTGTTCCCGGTTTCGTTAAGTACTTTGATCAGATTTTTTACACCTTCGGCATCCTTAACAGATGCACCTCCAAACTTAAAGACTTTGATCACTGTTTTTCAATATTTTTCCTGATGCCTTTTTCTTCCATATGAACAGTCTTCCAGCTTTCCTTGATCTTGGCACCGGTGTTTTCGTAAAATTCTATCGCATTTTTATTGCCTTCCGAAACTATCCACTCTATACGCTTAACGCCATGATCGTGGCCATATTTTACAACCTGCTGGTAAAGTGCCCCGCCAAGTCCTGTACCTCTCATATTTTCCCTTACGATAAGGTCTTCCAAATGCACGGTTCGGCCTTTCCAGGTAGAGAACCGGAAATATACAAGTGCCATTCCTTCGATCTTTCCGCCAACATCGGCCACAAAGCACTTGAAATTACCATTGTCGAATCCTTCCTTTTCAAGGTCTTCAATGGTCACTTCCACATCATCCAGATGATTTTCATGTTCAGCCAGCTCCTTGATGAGTTCCAGAACTGCTTTCATATCCTCCCGTCGGGCTTCACGTATTGTATAGTCCATAATTCAGATTTTTAACAAAAATACTGATTGAGTCTCAGAAGCTTATTAATACCATCTTAAAGAAGACCTTTTTCCTGAAGATATTTATGCATTGCCTTTTCATCCATCTGTACCGTATCCCAGTCTTCCATAACATCTGCCCCGCTTCGCCTGTAAAAATCGGCAGCATTCTTATTCCAGTTCAGTACCACCCATTCGGTTCTTTTTACTTTCTCTTCCGCGGCAAATTTTATCACCTCGGTATAAAGAGCAGAGCCCAGGCCTTTTCCTCTGAATTCCTCTCTCACGATAAGGTCTTCCAGGTGAACCGTTTTTCCTTTCCAGGTGGAGTATCTGAAATAGACCAGGGCCATTCCCTCGATCTTTCCATCGGCTTCTGCCACAAAACAATGAAAGGCGGGATTCTTTCCAAAGCCATCTCTTATCAGGTCATTTTCATCTATTATTACCGCTTCGGGCTCTTTTTCAAAAACAGCAAGTTCATTAATGAGTTTCAGCACTTCGCCCATATCTTCCTTTTGAGCCTTTCGAATATTAATTTCCATTAAAAATAATTTTGTTCATTCTTTCCTGTTGGTGAGCAAAACTTTGTTAAGCCCTTAGTCCTGTTCTTAAAAGTATTATAAACAAATGTAATCAATGCTAAAGATTGTTTACGAAAACGTTGTAGTAAGCCTTAATTTTGATATTTTAGCCGCCAGAACCACAAATTTAAATCATGCCTAAGAAAAATCAGACCCTTGGAGAATTCATTATCGAGAACCAGGCGCATTTTCCGGGCTCTTCGGGAGAACTATCAAGACTGATCAATTCTTTGAGACTTGCTGCAAAAGTAGTGAATCACGAAGTGAATAAGGCCGGACTGGTAGATATTATCGGCGCTTACGGAGAAACCAATGTCCAGGGGGAAGATCAGCAAAAACTGGATGTATATGCAAACAACAAATTCATTCAAACCCTTACCAACAGGGAGATAGTTTGTGGAATAGCCTCCGAAGAGAATGATGACTTTATCAGAATAGAGGGGCATAATGGCGATGATCAGAATAAATATGTGGTACTTATGGACCCGCTTGACGGTAGTTCAAATATAGACGTGAATGTTTCGGTGGGAACCATTTTTTCTATTTACCGAAGGGTGACGCCTTTAGGAACTCCGGTGCAACTTGAGGATTTCCTTCAGCCGGGAAATAAACAGGTGGCTGCGGGTTATATCATTTATGGAACTTCAACAATGCTGGTTTATACTACCGGACATGGTGTAAACGGATTTACCTTAAACCCTGCACTGGGATCCTGGTATTTATCGCATCCGGATATGAAGTTCCCCGAAGAAGGCAAGATCTACTCCATTAATGAAGGGAATTATGTGCATTTTCCCCAGGGAGTAAAAGATTATATAAAATACTGCCAGGAAGAAAAAGGAGACAGGCCTTATACCTCAAGATATATCGGTTCCATGGTGTCTGATATTCACCGGAACATGATCAAGGGTGGGATCTTTATGTATCCAAAAAGTTCCAAAGCCAATAACGGAAAACTGAGGCTGTTGTACGAATGTAACCCGATGGCTTTTCTAACGGAACAGGCCGGAGGTAAGGCCAGTGACGGATTTCAGAGGATTCTGGATATAGAGCCAACCGAACTGCATCAGCGAGTGCCATTCTTCTGCGGAAGCAAAAATATGGTGGAAAAAGCCGAGGAATTTATGAAAAAGGCTGAGTCTAACTCTCAGTCTCAGTCATTCTCTTTTTCAAGTAAATAACGGTAATCTTCAAAGTTAAGCTGACCGCTGAAGATCTGGATAGAACGATTGATGATGCCTTCAGAAGCCTGGCTTGAGAAACCAAGACCTATGGCATAACGTTTTATCAATTCTATTTCTTCTTCATCGATCTCATGATCGGCAAAGATTATTTTGAACAGGTCGTGAAGACGTTCCAGCCTTTTTTCTATGCTATTATAGCCCGTTAACGGAAACGCCAGTGGATTCTCAATTACCTTTTCATATTCATCTTCGCTTATGTCAAGTTTTCTGGCAAAACGCTTTAAAAGTAATTCTTCCTCATTGTTGATATCGCCATCCACAGCGGCAAGATTTACGATTGAGGCAAAGTGACTAAGATTTCTTAGGTGCTCTCCTGAGCCAAATAGATCTGAAAAAGACATTCTTATATTGGTTTTATAATTACAAATATAAATAATCACTCAAGTAAATTGTATCAAAGCATATTTAAATTCCTGTTGATCATTCGCTAATCTTTTCTTAATCTCTTTTGGTTGATTCTGCATTTAACTAAATTCAGGAATCTTCAGGATTGTTATGAAAACACCGCTGCTTGCTTTTAATGAAAAGGGGATCTATTGCGCACAGGCCGATGTTTACCTGGATCCCTGGAAGCCGGTAAAAAAGGCTATTATCTCCCATGGGCATGCCGATCATGCCCGCTGGGGGCATCAAAAATATATCACTCATAACAGCAATGTTCCAATTATTAAACACCGCCTTGGCGATATAGAGGTAAGCGGTAAAGAGTGGAATGAAACATTTACGATCAACGGGGTGAAATTTTCCTTACACCCGGCAGGCCATATTATTGGTTCCTCGCAGATAAGGGTAGAGTATAAAGGAGAGGTTTGGGTCTTTACAGGGGATTATAAAACCGAAGATGATGGAGTGGCCGTGCCCTACGAGCCTGTGAAATGTCACACTTTTATCACCGAATGTACCTTTGGGTTGCCGGCCTTTAAATGGACCCCGCAGGAACATGTAATGCGGGATATTAATACCTGGTGGCAGCAGAATAAGGATGATGGAAAGACCTCAGTTTTATTCGGTTATTCTTTAGGGAAAGCCCAGCGTTTGCTTAAACACCTGGATACTTCAATCGGAAGTATATATACTCATGGGGCTATAGAGAATATGACAGAAGTTTTAAGGCCACAGGTTGATTTTCCGGAAACCACCCGCATCACGAAGGAAACAAAAAAAGAAGAAATTAAAGGTAATATCGTGCTTGCGCCGCCCAGCGCTCATGGATCTACCTGGATAAGAAAAATGGTTCCATATGTAACAGCTTCTGCCAGTGGCTGGATGACCTTCAGAGGAGCCAGAAGGAGAAGGGCTATCGATAAAGGCTTTGTGCTGAGCGATCACTGTGACTGGCAGGGATTGCTTGAAGCTATTAAAGAAACAGGTTGTGAAAAAGTGATCTGTACCCATGGATATACTGATATCTTTTCGAGATTTCTGAGGGAGCAGGGTTATGACGCACGTACGGAAGATACCCAGTATGAAGGAGAAACCGGTCAGTTGGAAAGTGAAAATGAAAAGGAATCGGCATGAAGGCATTCGCGGAATTAATAAAAACCCTGGATAGCACCAATAAGACCACCTTAAAGGTAGAGGCGCTGACCGAATATTTCAGGAAGGCCCAGCCAAAAGACAAGGTGTGGACTATCGCCATTCTAAGCCATCGAAGGCCGCCGCGCCCTGTTAACACAACTTTGATGAGAGAATGGGCTTCTGAACTGGCCGGGATTCCACTTTGGCTCTTCGAGGAATCCTATCATATCGTAGGTGACCTGGCAGAAACCATCGCTTTGGTGATCCCTCGGTCTGAAAAGTCCACAGAAAAAAGTCTTAACCAGTTTCTTCAGGAAATCATCGATCTCAAAAAGAAGCCCGATGAAGAAAAGAAAGAATACCTGTTTGAGAACTGGCTCAATCTTAATTATTATGAGCGCTTCGTCTTTACAAAGCTCATCACCGGGAGTTTCAGGATAGGGGTTAGCCAGAAACTTATGACCAGGGCGCTTTCCCGTGCAACAGATATTGATGAGGATATACTTGCCTATAAAATGATGGGTAACTGGGAGCCTTCAAAGATATCCTTCAATAAACTTATTCTTGAGGAGCATGAAGAAGATTTTCTTTCAAAGCCCTATCCTTTTTACCTGGCTTATGCGATAGAAGATGAGCCGCATTCCCTGGGGGATGTGGCAGAGTGGAGTGCCGAACATAAATGGGATGGTATCAGGGCACAGGTCATAATCAGAAATGACGAGCTTTTTGTGTGGAGCCGGGGAGAAGAACTTGTCACAGATAAGTATCCCGAATTTGAAGATTTTGTAGGTCCAATTCCCAACGGGACGGTACTTGATGGAGAGATCCTGCCATTTCCAAAAGGGAAGATAGGCACTTTCAAGGACCTTCAAACCCGGATCGGCCGAAAGAATATCACTAAAAAGTTGCTGGAAAAGACTCCTGTTATTCTTAAAGTCTATGATATCCTGGAGTGGGATGGAGATGATATCAGGGAGCTGGCCTTTGAAAAACGCCGGGACATCCTGGAACGACTTTATGCTGAGGTGTCTTCAGAAGAATTTCCGCTGCACCTTTCTGAGACCATTAGTTTTAAGAACTGGCAGGAAGCGGCCGCAGAAAGGGAAAATGCCAGGGAGGTAATGTCTGAAGGCCTGATGCTGAAACGTCTTGATTCACCTTACCTGGTTGGAAGAAAAAAAGGCGACTGGTGGAAATGGAAAGTAGAACCGCTGACTATAGATGCCGTCCTTACTTATGCCATGAGAGGTCATGGAAGGAGGAGCAATCTTTTTACCGATTATACTTTCGGACTCTGGGATGAAGAAAAGGAGGAGCTGGTGACCTTTGCCAAGGCATATTCCGGGCTTACAGATAAGGAATTCCGTCAACTGGATGCATGGATAAAGAGAAATACGCTGGAACGATTTGGTCCGGTTAGAAGCGTCACACCGCATCATGTCTTTGAGATCGCCTTCGAAGGAATTGCCGAGTCAAAAAGGCATAAGAGCGGGGTGGCAACCAGGTTTCCCAGAATATTGAGATGGAGAACCGATAAGAAGATAGAGGAGGCCAATACTCTTGAGGAATTAAGGGCTCTTATTCCGTGAACCATAGACCTCACAGGTTTTTGAAACCTGTGAGGTCTAAGTTCTAAATTTTAGAAAAAAATTAATAAAACCGGGTTTCGGTTTGGTATTTAAGTTGTAAAAATTTTTGTGTTAGTTTTTAATTTTTCTGTGAAATTTAAATAGGTATTGTTATGAGAACCAGGATTCTATTACTGATGCTTATATTGAGCTTTGCAGCATGCAACGCTCAGGACAAGGAGAAAAAGAATGATGATCTAAAAGCTGAAACTGACAAATCTGCCATCCCGAAGGGCAGCTGGAAAGTTGATAAGGAATTTGATGAAAATGGCAATTTGATCAGTTACGATTCCACTTATATCTATTCATATAGTACGGTGGAAGGAGACAGCATTTATAATGAGGATGTTGATGAAATTTTTAAAAATTTCAGACAATTCTTTCATAACCAACAAATGAGCGGCCATTCGGGTTTGATGAATTCTTTTTTAAATGACAGCCTGTATGGGGAACCTAATTTCTTTGAAGATGACTTTTTCAGCAACCGGATGATGTCCAGACATTTTCAGGAACAGATAAGGCAGATGGATTCGATGAGAAATGAATTTTTAAAACAACATTATCCGCAGTTATATAAGGAAAACCAACAAAAACTCATCCCGAGGGAAGAGGGAACTCAAAATGGAACGATTTAAAAAAGTTTAATCAAAAGCAGGCAACCTTCAAAATTTAAATTTTGAAGGTTATTTTTTAATCTGGACTGATTGGCAAAAAAAGGAATGAACAAAAACGAACTTATTGGACTTGCAGAAGAATGGTTTGCCGATCAGCAATGGAAACCCTTTAAATTTCAGAGAGATACCTGGGAAGCTTATCTTCAAAAGAAAAACGGCTTGCTTAATGCGCCAACAGGGAGCGGAAAGACCTATGCTCTCTGGGTTCCCATAGTACTGGATCATATAAGGAAGAATCCAGATTTCAGGACAAAGCATAAAAAAGGGCTTAAGGCGATCTGGATCACTCCGCTCAGAGCACTTTCAGTAGAAATAGAACAGGCGGCGAGCAGGTTTGCCGAGGAGCTTGGGACTCACCTCACAGTTGGAATAAGAACTGGAGATACTTCCCAAAAGGAAAGGGCTGCGCAGAAGAAAGCTATGCCCGACCTGCTTATTACCACTCCCGAAAGTTTGCACCTTTTGCTCTCTTCAAAGAATTATCAAAAGACTTTCAAAAACCTTCAGGCTATTGTGATAGACGAATGGCATGAACTTCTAGGAACCAAAAGAGGAGTACAGGTGGAACTGGGGCTGTCAAGACTTAAGACCATTGCAAAAGATCTCAGGATCTGGGGAATTTCGGCAACTATTGGAAATCTTCAGCAGGCAAGAGAGGTTCTACTGGGTCCGGAGTCAGAGGCTCTTAAGAATTCTGTAATGATAAAAGCGAACCTGAAGAAGAAAATAGATGTCATGTCTATCATTCCGGAGAAGATGGAGAAGTTCCCGTGGAGGGGGCATCTGGGATTGCATCTTATTGATGAGGTGGTTCCTATCATCAAAGAATCCAGGACTACGCTCTTATTTACCAATACCCGGTCGCAGTGCGAAATCTGGTTTCAGAAGCTTATGCATAAATATCCTGAATTTGCGGGGGAAGTGGCGATGCACCACGGAAGTATCAATAAGGAGACGCGGCTTTGGGTTGAGCAGGCGATAAGGAATGAAAGCCTAAAGGCCGTGGTTTGTACTTCCAGCCTGGACCTGGGAGTTGATTTTGCTCCGGTTGAGACAATTGTGCAGATAGGCGGTCCAAAAGGAGTGGCGAGATTCCTTCAGCGTGCTGGCAGGAGTGGGCATCAGCCTGGAAAGGTAAGCCTTATTTATTTTCTGCCTACACATGCCATTGAACTTATCGAAGCTTCAGCCCTGCAAAAAGCGGTGGAGAAAAAGGCTGTGGAAGACAGGGTGCCTTACCTGATGAGTTTTGATGTGCTGGTCCAGTATTTAAATACCCTGGCGGTTTCAGATGGATTCTATCCAAGGGAGATCTTCCCTGAGATCGCTTCCACTTTCTGCTTTCAGGGAATTACTGAAGAAGAGTGGAGATGGATCCTGAATTTTATCACCAAGGGAAGTCAGAGCCTCCAGGCTTATGACGAATATAAAAAAGTAGAGATCGAGGAAGACGGAAGATTCAAAATAAACAATCGCGGGGTCGCGATGCGCCACCGACTTCAGATCGGAACCATAGTAAGTGATGCCATGCTTGGTGTAAAGTACATGAAAGGTGGTTATATCGGGACTATTGAAGAATGGTTTATCTCGAAACTTAATCCCGGCGATGTTTTCACTTTTGCCGGTCGAAACCTTGAGCTGGTGAGGATCAAAAACATGCAGGTGCTGGTGAGGAAATCTTCAAAGAAAACCTCTAAAGTGCCCAGCTGGATGGGGGGGAGAATGACCTTTTCAGCTCAGATGAGTGAACTGCTTCGGGAGGAAATGTATACGGCTGCGACCCTTAAAAAAGGAAAAAAGAGAACCAGGGAACTTTCAGCTCTTGCTCCGATATTTAAAAGGCAGAAAAAGGAGTCGGTAATTCCCAAAAATGATGAGTTTCTCATCGAAACTTTTAAAACTAGGGAAGGCTATCATGCAGTATTTTATCCATTTGAAGGGAGGTTTGTACATGAAGCCCTGGGAAGTTTACTGGCATACAGGATTAGTCTTTTGTCACCCATAAGTTTTTCCATTGCTTTTAATGACTATGGATTTGAACTTTTATCAGACCAGCCTATCGATATGCAGCAGGTGATAGATAATGACCTTTTCAGTGCCGAATATCTGATGGACGACCTATACAAAAGTCTCAACGCAACCGAAATGGCCCGGAGGAAGTTCAGGGATATTGCAGTGATTGCCGGACTTGTCTTTGCCGGTTATCCCAATAAACTTGTAAAAAGCAAACACCTTCAGTCTAATTCGCAATTACTCTTCAGTGTTTTTAGAGATTATGAGGATGATAACCTGCTTTATCGCCAGGCATTCAGGGAAACTTTTGAACATCAGCTGGAAGAAGGTCGTCTAAGACTTGCTTTGGAAAGAATCGCTAACCAGAAAACAGTCTGGAAGGAATGTGAAAAACCAACTCCTTTCTCATTTCCAATAATTACTGACAGACTACGTGAAAAGCTTTCATCCGAAAAACTGGAAGACAGGATAAGGAGAATGCTACAACAGTTGGAAAAATAACTATTAGTCCCTTAACTGCTTGTTGAGATAATGTCTCACCAGTTCGGTTGTCACTCCAAAGGCGATATGTGCGAACAGCTCATTCATCTGCATTCTAACAGGCACGTCAGTAGGTTTGGGTTCAAGTCCCATTATTGGTAAAGAAGTTTCATGGGTTGACGCCCATGTTGTGGCTCCAAAAATCACTCCGTCCATGGGTCTTAAGCCTTTTCTGTCTTTTTTACCATAAC
The DNA here is from genome assembly GCF_023805255.1 of Gramella jeungdoensis. Taxonomy (GTDB): domain Bacteria; phylum Bacteroidota; class Bacteroidia; order Flavobacteriales; family Flavobacteriaceae; genus Christiangramia; species Christiangramia jeungdoensis. The sequence goes on along the minus strand of NZ_JAMSCK010000007.1, from coordinate 109,200 downwards.
CATAAGCCGCTCCAAGGGATCCTCCAACAGGGAGGCTAACCAGTTGTTCGGCCAAAGCTTCATTTTGAGTGCTAATGGGTGTACCGGTGATCTTTGTGGAAAGATCATCCATTACCTTGATCTGGGCCGATCTTTGCTCCACTTTTCTAACCGGAAGAAATTGTTCGATAAGATTTTTTACTGCTGTACCGGCAAGACCGCCTACAAAACCGGAGATAAGGCTGCGGCCGGTTTTTGAAATATAGGAGTCACTTTTCAGAAGGCTGTTCATACTCATGATCTGTTTCATTTTAGCCTAATAAAACTATTTATTCAGCATGTTTTCTCCAATCATTTAACAAGTATTTGGCATTGCTCATTCAAAATCGATATTTTTGAATATGAGCCAGAAATTAAATACCGCCTTTATTCAGGCCAATCTTCATTGGGAAGATCCTGAAGCCAACAGAAGTCTTTTTTCAGAAGAGATAAATAAGTTATCTGATAGTGTAGATCTTATTGTCCTGCCTGAAATGTTCACCACAGGTTTTAGTATGAATGCTGAAAAGCTAGCTGAACCTACAGAGGCCGAAACCCTGAAATGGCTGAAGGAAAAGGCTAAATCAAAGGATGCCGCTATCACCGGCAGCGTGATCATTACCGAAAATGGAAATTATTATAACCGCTTGTTCTTTGTTTTTCCTGACGGTTCTTATAAACTTTATGATAAGCGACATACGTTTACCCTCGCTAAGGAAGATGAGACTTACACAGCGGGAAAAGAACGGCTTATCGTAGAATATAAGGACTGGAAGATCTGTCCGTTGGTCTGTTATGACCTTCGCTTCCCGGTTTGGGCCAGGAATACTGTAGATTATGATCTTTTGATATATGTAGCCAACTGGCCAGAAAAAAGGGTGAAAGCCTGGGATGCTCTCTTAAAGGCAAGGGCAATAGAGAATATGTGCTATTGCATTGGCTTGAACAGGACAGGTGAAGATGGTGATGGTTATATTTATAATGGGCATTCCGCGGCCTATGATGTACTGGGTGATGAACTTACCGAGCTAAACAGGGAAGATGAATTCACCGCAGAGATAAGCCTGGATAAAGAAAGCCTTTATGAAACAAGGAAGAAACTGAAATTCCTCCAGGACAGGGATAAATTTAATCTAGAATTATAGCCTCGTTAATATCCCAATTGGCACGCACTTCCAGTGTATCTGAAAAATACTTTATTTGCTCCGGTTGTATCTTTTTAAGATAACTTCCCGTATCCCATTTTCTGTTCTCATTAGTATCAAAGATCACGCGAACAAGATAATTTCCGGGTTTAAGGAACTGAAAACTGAAGTTGCGGGAGTTTTCAGAATACTGCTCTGCCAGCACTTCTCCCTTGGTATCGGTAAGTTGTACTATTACTGGGAAAGACTCTATATTCTGAAAATTAAGGATAATCGTCCCGTAATCTGAAAGTGCTTTAGTCCGTACATTCTGCTGAATGGTATCATTAGTCTCTTCAAAAAGATCTGTAATGGCGCCTGGGAACGCGGTGATCTGATATCTGTTTGCAGGGGTTTTATCAAATTTCACAAGGATCTCATTCCTAAGTGGATTGAACGAAGTGCTGAAAGGAACTTCCATAGAATCCTGGTCAAGGATCTTTACAAGATCTTCACTATAATCAATAATAGGAGTATTTGCCTTGAATTTGAAATCCTCATTCATTCCGCCACCTTCGGTAGATACTTTAAGCGAATCTCTGTCCAGTGTACTTAGTCTGGCAAGCAGTGTATCCCTGGTTTTCGGGCTTGTCACTTCAAAAGAAAGGCTATCAGATTCAGGTTTTATATTGTACCAGTAATAGAGGGTGTCAGTTTTAGGATCTTTTATGACCCTTGATTTATATCCTTCTGGCTTCTGGTTGATTAAATCTATGGATAGGCTGTCCAGGTCTGGGCTGCCTTCATATCCAAAGAGGATCTGATTTCCCTTAAAATAGGCGGGTCGCTTTGGGTCGAACTCAAGTTCTTCCTTGAAAACGGTTAATTCATAGGTGCTGTCAGTAGGAATTGTGATATTCTGTGGTATAAATCCTATTTTTTCACTTTTAGGGTTATAGAGATAATTGGAATTCTTATCCATGATTCCCACCATGCGGTAAGTACCTTCCTTCAGGTTTTCAAGCGAAAAAGTAAAGGTGCTATCCTGGGAATAGGTCACATATCTAGGAGTTTCTTTGAAAACGATAGAATCGGTATAAGAGGTATCCACTTCATATAACATTACTGTTACAGGCTCTTTTGGAGCTTTTAGGCTGGCGTCTTTCACTGTTCCTGAAATCTGGAGAGAATCGATATAATCTCCTGTAGAGAATACATATTTGAAATAATCAAAGGGATTTCCTTCGTTATTGTCCACTATGCTCTTTCCAAAGTTTATGGTATAGGTGGTGTTCTCTTCCAGGGTATCAAAGATCTCGATTTTCACATCCTTCCTGGCAGTTCCCAAAGGCATGATATTGGGCTTGGGATCCATGGGAGGAGAAACTATAATTTGTTGCTGCGGCTTATCCAGCTTGATATATTCGTCAAAAAAGATCCTTATTTCCTCTGCATCGAAATTGGTAGTATAATTCTCAGGATTCGCCCTTATGAATTTAGGTGGTTCTTCATCTATAGGGCCACCTTCGGGCATTCCTTTCTTAGCACACTGCACCAGAGTGAAAAGCATTAAGATGACAATTGTAAAACCGGGTACCTTTTTTTTCATAGAGGAAAAATGAAAACTTTTAGCAAAGAAACAATTATTTTGAATTACAACGCAAAGCTTAATCTGTAATTGCCATGGTGGCAAGACTTAGTTCCACTCCTGGGATTTCCAAAAGCTTATGAGCGCAGGCTTCCAGGGTGGCTCCTGTGGTGACCAGGTCGTCAACTATTAAAATATGCTTATTGAAAGCCTTCTCCGTATTCTGAATATCCAGTGTTTCCTCCAGTTTACCCCATCGCGATAACCTGTCCTTAAAAGTCTGGGACTGAGTTTTACTGATCTTTAACAGGATGTCATCGTAATATTCTGCATTGATTGCTTTCGCTATTTCCTTTCCAAAGTCCTCCACCTGGTTAAAACCTCTCTGTTTCAGTTTGGTTTTATGAAGAGGTACGGGAATTACGATATCTATATCCTGATATTCCGGGATGCTAGAAAGTTCTTCTCCCAGCCATTTCCCAAGATAGCTTCCAATCTCGCGATGCCCTCTGTACTTGAGGTCATGGATAAGATGCTGTACTCCGGCTTTTTTTCGGAAGTGCATCAAAGCGGTAGCGTTCTTTATCTTTACACGACCATAAAATACTTTTTTTACAGGGTTCTCGTTATCAAGGTGGTACTTCGTTATGGGAAGATCATGCAGGCAGGAAGTACAGATGATATGTTCATTTTTTAATAAACTAGCTTCACAAATGTGACACACCGGAGGATAAAGAAGATCGACAAAATCGTGAAACATTTGTTAAGGGCTTGTATCTTAGCTTTCTAAACATATAAATTTACAAACTAAATATACTTAATTATACTTATGATGACAGAAAAGAAAAACAATACCGCATTGAAGGTTTTAACCGGTATTCTTGCTGTAGCCCTGGTTGCGCTTAGTATTTATACCATTAAATTCTATAATGAGGAAAAAGAAAATAAAGAGATTCTACAAAAGGAAAAAGCGGTGATCGAAGATGAACTCAACGAGCTTATCGTGAAATACGATGAAGCTATTGAGGAAAATGAGATCATGGATCAGGACCTGGTAAATGCCAGGGACCGTATCTCCAGATTGCTTGATTCGGTTAAGGATAATGAGGCAAATCTTGTGCTTATTTCCCGATACAGGAGGGAGATAGGGAATCTTAAAGCTGAAAAAGACCGTCTTTTCAGAGTGGTTGACAGTTTAAGTGCCCAGAACCAGCAACTCACCAGTTCTCTTGACAGTACCAGTGTAGCGCTTGAAGAGCGTACTAAACTGTCCGATTCATTAAAAACCACCAATCAGAGTCTTTCGACCAAGGTTGATAAGGCTTCGAGATTGAAAGTCACCAGTCTTTCCGGAGGCGGGGTAATCGTAAGGAATAGTGGTAAACTTGTTGAAAATGATAATAACAGAAGAGTAGACCAGATAAGAACCTGTTTTACCCTTACGGCTAATGACCTGGCAGAGCCAGGTGAAAAGAACATGTATGTTCAGGTCTATAACCCCGAAAATGAACTGGTTGGAGACGAGATCGTAGTTCAGCACGAGGGAGGAACCATGGTTTACAGTGCGGCATCAAAAGTTTATTATGAGAATGAAGAACTTGATGTTTGTATCCTCGCCAATACGATAGAAGATAGATTACTGGAAGGTAATTATAAGGTATATGTTTATAATGACGCCTTACTGCTTGGAACGGCAAGTTTTAGTCTGGATTAAACTTAAATTTATAATTTGAAGGCCGCCTTGAGATAATTCAGGGCGGTTTTTTTATTTTTGCGCCATGGCAAAACAAGAAGATCTTTTTAAGAATGTAATCTCCCATGCTAAAGAGTATGGGTATATTTTCGCCTCGAGTGAAATCTATGACGGACTAAGCGCCGTTTATGATTATGGGCAGAACGGAGCAGAATTAAAGAAAAACATCAAAGAATACTGGTGGAGAAGCATGACCCAGTTGCATCAGAACATCGTTGGTATCGACGCAGCGATCCTTATGCATCCAACCACCTGGAAGGCTTCGGGTCACGTAGATGCTTTTAATGATCCATTAATTGATAACAAGGATTCAAAAAAGCGTTACAGAGCTGATGTTCTTGTAGAAGATCATGCTGAAAAACTGCTTCAGAAAGCCGAAAAGGAAATTGCCAAAGCAAAGAAAAGATTTGGTGATGACTTTGATGAGGAAATGTATAAGGAGACGAATCCCAGAGTACAGAGATATCTTGGAGATCGAAAAGAGATCCTTGAGCGGTTGGCACGTTCGCTTACTAATGAAGATCTTGCCGATGTAAAAGCCCTGATCGAAGAACTGGGGATCGCCGATCCCGAGACAGGATCAAAGAACTGGACAGAAGTAAGGCAGTTCAACCTTATGTTTGGTACCAAGCTGGGAGCTTCGGCCGATTCGGCTACTCAATTATACCTTCGTCCCGAAACCGCACAGGGAATCTTCGTGAATTTTCTGAATGTTCAGAAAACCGGGAGGATGAAGATACCATTCGGAATCGCACAGATAGGAAAGGCTTTTAGAAATGAGATCGTTGCGCGACAGTTCATTTTCAGGATGCGTGAATTCGAACAGATGGAGATGCAATTCTTTGTGCGTCCCGGAGAAGAATTGGAGTGGTATGAGAAATGGAAAGAAACTCGACTCAAGTGGCATAAATCACTGGGCCTTGGCGAAGAGAATTACCGTTTTCATGACCATGAGAAACTTGCACATTACGCCAATGCAGCGGCCGATATAGAATTCGATTTTCCATTCGGATTTAAGGAGTTGGAAGGGATACATTCCAGGACTGATTTCGACCTGAAGGCTCATGAAGAGTATTCAGGAAAAAAATTAAGGTTTTATGATCCTGAACTCAAGGAGAACTATGTTCCTTATGTAATTGAGACCTCTATAGGTCTGGACAGGATGTTCCTTGCCGTACTTTCTGCTTCCCTCAAAGAAGAAGAGCTTGAAGACGGAAATACTAGGACGGTACTTAAATTACCAGCGGTGCTGGCTCCAACGAAGGCTGCGATACTTCCATTGGTGAAAAAGGATGGATTGCCTGAAATGGCACAGAAAATAGTTGATGATCTTAAATGGGATTTCAATGTGCAGTATGATGAAAAAGACGCTATAGGTAGAAGATACCGTCGCCAGGATGCTGCGGGAACTCCTTTATGTATCACTGTAGATCATGAATCACTGGAGGACAATTCTGTTACCGTGAGGTTCCGGGATACTATGGAGCAAAAAAGAGTTCTGGTAACAGAGCTTGATGCACTTATCAGGAAAGAGACAGATTTCAAGACCTGGATGAAAGATTTTGCTGAATAAGAAAACGAATTCAGCTTTTTATGAGTAATTTAAGAAGGGCAATCGATTTATTCATTGCCTTTTTTTATTCGGTTTATTCCAAGATTGCCTATTTTTAATGAATTATTGAAGCACATCCCTACATGATGAAAAAATTACTTTTCCTTTTTACTTTCAGCATAGTTTTTCATCTTACCTGTTTCGGGCAGAAACAGGAAAAAGCAGGCCCTGTGTATATAGATTCCGCAAAAGCGGTTTTGTCAGGCTCACTATCTAAGTCAAAGCTGGTACCACCCTCTACTGAATTTAAAATATATAATCCCCGGAACAGGGGTATCAACCAGGTGGTGCCGGGGAAAGGACTGCCAAAGACGGAAGATCCTGCTCTGCAAAACAAGATGGGTGAGATAAAGGCCAGAACGCCGATCATTACGTTTGACGCGGCTATTTCCCAGTCTACTCCTACCGATCCTACTGGTGTTGCTGGACCCGATCATTATGTGAATGCCTGGAATTCGGCATTCTCAATTTGGGATAAAAGCGGAAACCAGGTCGTGCCGCCTGCTTCCCTTGCCAGTATTGGAGGAGAGTTTGAAGGAGAGATCCTTGGTGATCCTATCGTTGTTTATGATGAGGCAGCAAACAGATATATTATTAGCCAGTTTAGCGATACTCCAGAAAGTTTTCTTATTGCTGTTTCCCAGGGTCCTGACCCTGTAAATGATGGTTGGTATACCTACAGATTTACTACCAATGCAGTTTTGCCCGATTATCCCAAAATGTCGGTGTGGGGTGATGGATATTATATAACCACCAATAAGAATTCCAGGACGGCCGATGAAAGTCCGGTGGTGTATGTGGTTGAAAGAGATAAAATGCTTCAGGGAGAAACTGCCCAGATTGTATCCTTTCCGTTGCCGGGAATAGAGACAAATGGTTTTTACAGTCCTGCAGGCTTTCAGACGATTGGTCCCGACCTTCCTCCACCTGGAAATTCACCTATTATTTTCCTTCAGGATGATTCCTGGGCAGGAGTTAATGAAGATCATTTAAAGATCTGGCTTATAAATGTTGACTGGAACAACCCTGGCTCTTCTGTGATATCTGAAAGCCAGGAATTGTCAGCTGCCGATGGGGTATCACCATTCATTGCCACATTTGATGGGGGCTCTTTTTCCAATCTGGCACAACCTTTTGATGCTCCCGATTTGGATGCTTTGCAGGCCACCATGATGTATATGACCCAGTACAGAAGATTTGCCGGCTATAATTCGGTAGTGATGAATTTTGTGGTTGATGTGGATCCTACCGCTGCTGAACATGCAGGGATCAGATGGTATGAGTTAAGGCAGCAGAGTGACGGTGGGTTGTGGAGTGTTTACCAGGAAGGAACCTACGCTCCCGATAAGAGGGACAGGTTTAGTGGAAGTATAGGTATCGATGCACGGGGGAATATTGGTCTTGCATATACCGTGCTTGATGATAGTCCCGCCGATCCCGTTGCTCCTTCTTTACGATATACTGGGCGCTTTGTGAACGATCAACTGGGGTTAATGACACTCGAGGAACAATCAATTGTGGAAGGTGAAAGTCCCGATCCTAATTCCCGATATGGTGATTATGCTCATTTGAGTATAGATCCTTCCGATGGTGTTACTTTCTGGCATAACGGTGAAGTATTTAGAGGAAATCAGCGAGTGAACAAAGTCGGGGTTTTTAGAATTGCCGCAGACGAGCCTAATGATATTGGTGTTACATCATTGCTTACTCCGCAGGATGCCACATTAACTTCTTCTGAAGTGATAAGTGTTCGTATAAGAAACTTTGGGACTAATGCGCAATCTGATTTTGAAGTGAGCTACAGCATAAATGGAGGGCCTGAGGTAACCGAAACTTTTGAAGGATCGATTGCTGCTTCCAGCTTTGCCGAATTCACCTTTGAGCAAACTGCCGATCTTTCTGAAATTGGCGAAATATACACTATAACTGTTTCCACAAACCTGGAAAATGACTCGAATCCTGAAAATGACACCATTGAAGAGCAAGTTAAGAACCTGCCACCACGTGATGTTGGGGTGACCTCTATTGATGCTCCATCAACAGGTCAGAGTCTTGGAGGTACTGAAGAAGTGACCGTAACCCTTGAGAACTTTGGGGGTGAGCCTCAGCAGGGATTCCCGGTCACCTACCAGATAGGAAATAACGCTCCAGTAAGAGAGGTGTTCAATCAAAGCCTTCCCGTAGGGGAAGAAGCCGTTTTTACCTTCAATCAAACCGCAAGTCTGGAACCTTTCGGGAGATACCGAATAACTGCCCGCACCAGACTGGAAGATGATTTTGACCCTTCTAATGATTCTGAAACCAAATCGGTGGCTAATCTAAACTGTATACCCGAAGGTTCAGACTGCTCCTTTGGAGATGGGATCTCGTATTTTGAACTAGGGGATATTTTGAATGAGCGTATTCCCTGCGGTGACGGATATATAGACTTTATTGGTGAGTCCACAGATCTTGATAGATCGCAGGGAGATTTTACGCTTAGGGTACAGTCTTATTTTGCTGAGGATGATGCCGAACAATTCTCGATGTGGATAGACCTTGATGATAATGGTGTGTTTGATGATGAGGAAAGGCTCATCACCTCTGAAGTGATCAACAGGAAGAATACCTGGTTGTCTTTTGATTTCAGCCTTCCCGCAGATGCGCCACTGGGTCAGCATTTGCTGAGAATACGTGCCGGGGATACCCGCTATGATGGTGATCTGAACGATCCCTGCTCGGTGATGCAATATGGCACCACACATGATTATTCGGTGAACGTGACCGATAGTACCATCGACATTGAGGACTTTATCCTTAACGAGGCAGAACTTGCCGTGGTGACTGTAGGAAGTGGCCAATACCGGGTAATCATGGAAACAAGTTTTGACGAGCCTCTAAGGATTACCGTTCATAATGTGCTGGGCCAGAAAATGCTTGAAAATCAGCTTTTCAACGAAGGCGAAGGATATGTGTATGAGCTGGATATGTCGTATGCTGCACGGGGTGTCTATCTGGTAAGGGTTGGAACCAGGAAAGTAGGTAAAGTGGTGCGCTTTATCGTGAAGTAAACATCGGTACTTTTAATTTCGTTTTTTTCTGCTTATAAACTGGATCGTGGACTTGTATTTAGTTCAGATAGCTTTATTTTTGGGAAAATTTGAAGTTTTATGACCATCATTTCTTATAACGTAAACGGTATTCGCGCCGCTATACGTAAGGGCTTTTTAGAGTGGCTGCAGCAGGCCAATCCGGATATAGTTTGTATACAGGAGATCAAAGCTCATCCCGAGCAGCTGGATCTTGAAGAATTCGAAAAAGCTGGTTACCCCTATCATTACTGGCATCCCGCCCAAAAGAAAGGCTATTCAGGAGTCGCAATTCTCAGTAAAACAGAACCTAAGAATGTTGAATATGGAACCGGCATAGACCATATGGATCATGAAGGCCGTAATATCCGTGCCGATTTTGAGGATTTTTCGGTAATGAGTCTTTACCTGCCTTCAGGAACCAATATTCAGCGCCTGGAACATAAGTTCAGGTTCATGGACGATTTTCAGGAATATATTGACGAGCTAAAACAGGATATTCCTAATCTGATCATCTGTGGCGATTATAATATCTGTCACGAGGCCATTGATATTCATGATCCGGTAAGGCTTAAGAATGTTTCGGGATTCCTTCCTGAAGAGAGAGCCTGGATAGACAGCTTCATGAAAAGCGGCTTTATAGATTCTTTCAGGCATTTCAATGATGAACCACATCAGTATTCCTGGTGGAGCTACCGAGCCAATGCCAGGAATAATAATAAGGGGTGGAGGATAGATTATAATCTGGTGGCAGAATCGCTAAAGGATCGCATGAAAAGAGCCGTAATTTTGCCTGAAGCATACCATAGCGATCATTGTCCCGTTCTTGTAGAAATAGAATAAACTTAATTATGAAAATCAAAGCAATCGTTTTTTTAGCAGGTTTGATCTTATTGAACTCCTGTGTTTCAGCCAAGAAATATGATGAACTTGAAAGCAGAACTGCAGCTCTTCAGCGCGAGAATCGTGAGATGAGCGGAGAACTTGAAGATTTTAGGCGTTCAGACGAACAACTTAAACAGGAGCTATCAAATCTTCGTACAGATTATGAGACCATCACCACAGAGCGCAATGATCTTATGCAAAAGCTGAATACGCTGAGAAAGAATTACGAAAGCCTGGAGAAATCATATGATGCATTAGAGCAGAACAGTTCCGCGGCTATAGCTGAAAATTCAAGGCAGAACAGGGAATTGCTCGCTCAGTTGGATGAGAAAGAAGCAGCTTTGATACAGGAAAAGAACAGGCTCGAGAAACTTGAAAAAGATCTGGCTATAAGATCTCAGAGAATCGATGAGCTGGAAAGTGTTATCGCTGCCAAGGATGCTAAAATGAATGCACTTAAGGAAGCCGTTTCCAATGCGCTCACCAATTTTGAAGGCAAAGGCCTTAGCGTGGAACAAAGAGGTGGAAAAGTGTATGTTTCAATGGAGAACAAACTTTTATTCGATTCGGGTAGCTGGGCTGTGAATGCTGAAGGAAGAAAAGCGGTGAAACAACTTGGATCTGTACTTGCCGAAAATCCGGATATCGCGGTTTTGATCGAGGGACATACAGATAATGTCCCTTACGGAGGAAGCGGACAGTTAAAAGATAACTGGGATCTTTCTACCAAAAGGGCCACTTCCATTGTACAGATATTAAGAGAAAATCCAAATATAGATCCGCAGAATCTAACAGCCGCCGGGCGAGGTGAATATGCTCCTGTGGCCCCAAATGATTCTGAAATAGGGAGAGCAAAAAACAGAAGAATTGAGGTGATCCTAACGCCAAAGCTGGATGAGATCACCAGAGTTCTGAATGAAATTGATTAATACATGAAGTATAGCAAACTGCCGAACACCGATTTAAAAGTAAGTAAGATATGCCTGGGTTCCATGACCTGGGGACAACAGAATACCGAAGCAGAGGGACACGAACAAATTGATTATGCGCTGGATCGTGGTGTGAATTTTATAGATACCGCCGAGATGTACAGCGTGCCTGCGAAACCCGAAACTCAGGGCAGTACCGAAGAGATTATAGGAACCTGGCTAAAAAAGACAGGTAGGAGAGGCGATGTTGTGATCGCTTCTAAAGTAGCCGGTCCAGCAGATATGGTATCGCATATTCGGCCTGATCTTGGCTTTCATAAAAAGGCAATTGAGGATGCTATACATAACAGCCTTAAAAGATTACAGACAGATCATATAGACCTTTATCAGCTGCACTGGCCCGAAAGAAATACGAATTATTTCGGGCAACTGGGTTATGACCACGATCATGATGAAGAGTGGGAGGATAATTTCAGGGAGATCCTTGAAAACCTGAAACATTTTATTCTTCAGGGAAAGATCAGATATATCGGGCTTTCCAACGAAACACCTTTCGGGTTGATGCGTTTCCTGGAAGAGAGCAAAAATGACCTTCCTCGAGTTGTAAGTGTTCAAAACCCCTATAACCTGTTGAACCGTAAAGATGAAATCGGTCTAACGGAGATTTGTCTCAGGGAAAAGGTGGGACTTCTGCCATACTCACCCTTGGGTATGGGAACGCTTACAGGAAAACATCTTAATGGAATTCAGAAGAACAGCCGGTTGGATCTTTTTCCCCAATACAAAAGATATTCAAACGATGAGGCGGTAGAAGCCACCAGGAGTTATAAAGACCTGGCAGATAAACATGGATTAAGCCTTACCCATCTTGCACTGGCGTTTGTAAATCAGCAGCCTTTCGTGACCAGTAATATCATAGGAGCTACCAGTATGGATCAGTTAAAAGAAAATATTGATAGTATCGATGTTGAGCTTTCGGAAGAAATTCTGAAAGAAATAGATGAGATCCATAAAGCTATCCCGAACCCGGCTCCTTAGTAAGCCGATTGTACAAGACTTTCGTGGATGAACATAGAACGGTCCAGACTGTCTCTTACGTGAAACCAGTCGGCAGTTTTTCCCTGTACAAATAAAAGTTCACCGTAATTTCCGGTCTTTAGTATTTCTGAATTATTGGAGGCCGGTTTATTCCGGAAATTGGCTTTCTGTGAGATCACCTTTAATCTGGAAACGATTTCATCTTCGCTTTTGGGCTCTTCAAGCTCTTCGGTCTGGTAAACAAACCCCAAGGGATCAAGAGCACCGTACCTTCTTTTATAGATCCCGAAATGCAGATGGGGCGGAGTAGATCTTGCGTTGCCCGTGTTACCTACAAAACCAAGTGTATCACCTTGTTGTACTCTTTTAAGTCCCGGTTTTATACTGTCCAAGTGAGCATAGTATAGTGAAAGTTTGCGCTTACTGTCCCTTAGCCATATTTGTTTGCCTCCCAGGCCTTTTTCTCCCGTGAAACCAACCCGGCCGGCAGTCGCAGCTATAACAGGGGTCCCTCTCTCAGCAAAAATATCAATACCCTTATGATCTCTTTTTCCTCCTTCACGCATATCACCCCAGTAACTGCCTATATCTGAATTTTTACCATTCAAAACAGGAAACAGATAGGCGGGATTCTTCTGGATTTTTATAGTGAATGCTGTGTTGGCTTCGATTTCGGGTTGAAGTACCAGTTTATATAAACCCTTCTCCTGTATTTCGAATTTTAAGGATCTTTGTTCCGGCTTTCCGACAGCTATTTCTTCAAAACCTTCATTTTCTTCTGAAAATTTCCTGTATAATGATGAAAAAATCAGGGTAGAGTTTGTGTCCGTTTCTATTTGGGCATCCAGAACCTCGCCCGGCATCAGGTATATTTCGTAAGAATATATAGCAAAATTCCTGGGTTTTAACTCTCCGCTTTCAGAATAGGGTAATTCTATTTCTATGCTGTCGCGTAAGGCTTTTTCAACTCTGCTTTCCCATATTTCAAATATCTCATCAGAAATATCTTCTTCCTTTTTATAGCGTTCCTTTTCTGAAAGTCCGGTAATAAGATCTTCGGCCTTTTCCAACTGGGAGCAGGAAAGGATGAGAAAAGCGAAAAAGAAAAAGAAGAGTTTTAATCTTTGCATATTAACCTCAAATTGAGATAAATATACGCAGCAATTATGCCATTTCTAACCAAAAAGATGGCTAACCACATCTTCGATTTTGGCTACTCTTATTATTCTGATTTGAAAACTGGTCTTAGGGATTTTACTTTGTTTTGAGACCATGATAGAGGCGAAGCCTAATTTTTCGGCTTCCAGAATACGCTGTTCCACGCGGGTCACGGGTCGTATCTCACCTGCAAGGCCAACTTCAGCTGCAAAACAGGTGTCCTTTTCCAGGGAAATATCCTCGTTAGAAGATAGAATTGCGGCGATCACCGCAAGATCTATCGCAGGATCATCAACGGTAATTCCTCCGGTCACATTCAAAAAGACATCTTTGGCTCCAAGCCTGAAACCGGCTCTTTTTTCCAGGACCGCAAGAAGCATATTCAGTCTTTTTGCGTTATAGCCTGTGGTAGATCGCTGAGGTGTTCCATATACCGCTGTACTCACCAAAGCCTGGATTTCTATCATAAGTGGGCGCATCCCTTCTAAAGTTGAGGCTATGGCAGTTCCGCTCAGGTCTTCCTCGTTCTTGGAGATGAGTATTTCAGAAGGATTGGTCACTTCCCTTAGTCCGCTTCCCTGCATTTCGTAGATCCCTAACTCGTGAGTAGATCCAAACCTGTTCTTATGGGCTCTAAGAATCCGGTAAACATGATTGCGATCTCCTTCAAACTGAAGCACAGTATCCACCATATGCTCAAGCACTTTAGGTCCCGCGATACTCCCTTCTTTGGTGATATGACCAATCAGGAGTACCGGAGTATTACTCTCCTTAGCAAATTTTATGAGTTCGGCGGTACATTCCCTGATCTGGGAAATACTTCCCGGGGAGCTTTCAATATAATCACTGTGAAGTGTCTGGATGGAATCTATGATCACCACTTCAGGGTCTACTTCTTCCACCTGGCGGAAAATATTCTGGGTCTTGGTTTCGGTAAGGATAAAGCAATTGGCAGGATCAGGATTGATCCTTTCGGCTCTCATCTTTATCTGCTGCTGGCTTTCTTCTCCCGAAACATATAACACTCGGTATCTTAATCCCAGTGATATCTGAAGTAAAAGGGTACTTTTTCCTATTCCAGGTTCGCCTCCCAGTAATGTTAAGGAGCCGGGAACAAGGCCACCGCCCAGTACCCGGTCCAGCTCATTATTCCCGGTGTTCATCCTGTTTTGAGGTGTATTTTCTATTTCAGCGATTAGTAGCGGTTTGGAAGCCTTTTTAGCTTCTTTTTTTGCTGAAGTCTTCCAGTCTTTAGGATCGGGCTTTTCAACCAGTTCTTCAACAATCGTATTCCAGTCACCGCAGGAATTGCATTTTCCCTGCCATTTGGAATATTGTGCTCCGCATTTCTGACAATAAAAAGTGGTCTTGACCTTGGCCATATTAGATGAACAATTTTATGCTAATAACCGAAATCTTTTTTAATGGCTTCGGCTTTTTCCAGCATATAATCGGTATCCAGAAAGGCAATTTTCTTTTGTCCGTATGCATTCTGATAGATTCTCATGGCTCGCTTAGGGTTGCCGGTCTCCTCTTCATAGCGTGCCTCGAAGAAGGTTCCCAGCATGGTTCCGGGATAGTGCTCATTTGCCATTTTATAAAGAGATTTATATTCCTCCCAGTTTCGCGTCTTTTCAATGGCATTATATATGGCCATAAAATCGTTCACGCTGATCTGTCTTTCCAACCCGTACAGCTCTTCTATCGAATTGTATTTTTCGGCAAGATATTCAGAAGGAGATACAGAGGTCTGAAGCAGAATCTCGTTATAATCCTTTCGGGAAATAGGGCGATAGATTTTGAACATGCTTTCTATTGCCGACGGGATTGCTTTTCCCACTAAAGAATAGTGAGTAGCATCCTGAAAATCATCGAATTTATAATTAAGGTTCTGGTTATCTATATTTTTCAATTGATTGTCCAGTCCCATAATACCTTCTTTCAATGCAGGGATATCATCGGTTGCCGTGGCAAGATAGAACCATGTTTTGGCCTCACAAGTGCTAAGAGCATTTGTTATTCTGTTTGCCATCTCGGGTGCCAGATCTGGACTCAGATTTATATAGCCCTGGAAAACGGGATTTTCCTTCAGTAAATAGTAATTGATAAAATTCGAAGTGAAATCGTGTCCCACAATGATCCTGAAATTCGCGGTACGGTATTTCTGATCTAATTGAGCAAGAAGTTCCATCCCGATAAATTCAAAGAATTTCGCTCCTTTTTCGACAGGTAGAAAATCGTTCTCGGCATAAGCCGTATCGTCTATCCTTATTCCATCCTGGTTTATTCCAACCACGATCATTTCGGGGGTATCTTCCCAGTAAGAATAATAGTCTATAAGCCCGGCAACGGGTTCAAAAAGGTAATCACCATCAAGAACTACCACAACCGGGTATCTCTTTTCGGCGTTCTCGTCATAATTTCTAGGTAACTGAATTTTTAGTTGCCTGGTCTCTCCCAGTTTTTCTGAAGAAATACTTTCGTATTTGATCTGTGCGTAGGTCAATAAAGGCAATAAAATTGCCATTAGAGTTAATAATCGTTTCATAGGTGTAGTATTGATTCGGACCTACAATATATAATTATTTCCTATTGTTTAAAAGAGGAAGAAAAATAAAGGATAAACCTCCAAATAGCAGGACTACAGCGGTTTGTGTGGCCCAGGAGATCCATCCGAAGGCTTCGGCCCCATGCTTTTCGACCCCGAAAAACATCAATACACCGCCAACGGCCAGTGGATAAACACCAATTCCGCCATTTGTAGCTGAAACGGCGAATGAACCCACTACAAAAGCGGCCATTATGATACCAATGGGAGTATCTGTGGTCTCTGGAATACTTAGTTTTATAACGAAGAACATTATCAAATAGGCTGTCCAGATAAAAATTGTGTGGAGGATAAAGGCC
Organism: Gramella jeungdoensis; assembly: GCF_023805255.1. Lineage (GTDB taxonomy): Bacteria > Bacteroidota > Bacteroidia > Flavobacteriales > Flavobacteriaceae > Christiangramia > Christiangramia jeungdoensis. Next base: position 93,120 of record NZ_JAMSCK010000007.1, on the reverse strand, counting down.
CATTTCTGTCTCATCTTCAGGATGCTTTTCATACCATCCAGCAGGCCTTTAGCAAGTTCTTTGATCTTTTTGAATGGTAGCCAGTTGGATCTTCTAATTAGGTTAAGACCAAGTATCGCAATGCCTACCAGTCCAAGGAATATAAAAAATGTAAAAAGCGGATTGATATTTTGATTATGAAGATAGGCAAGAAGGTCGTTGGTTTGGAAGATAAGAGCTAGCCCTATAATAAGCATTAGTATTAGAAGATCTGCAACCCTTTCGGATATAATAGTCCCAAAACCTTTCTCGAATGGGACGTCTTCATAGGTTGTAAGGGTAACCGCCCTAAGGACCTCACCAGATCTGGGGATACCAAAATTTGCCAGGTATGCTGCCATCACAGCCATAAACCGATTGGAAAGGGATGAAGAATATCCCATTGGTTCCAGCATGTATTTCCAGCGGTAAGCCCTTGATATGTGAGAGAGTGTGCCCAGCAGGAAGGAAACCAGGATCCAGAATTTATTCGCCTCTCGTATGCTTTGCCAAAGATTTTCGCGTTCCTGAGGAGTTGAACTTTCCAGAGAATACCAGATCAAAAAAATCCCCAATAACAGGGGAATACTGATCTTTAATATCCTGGTTAGTTTTTTATTCACGAATGAATTTTACTTCAGCAAATTTGTTTCTTCGTCTGGAAATACCAGTGCCGGTTTAAAGCTTTTGGCTTCTTCTATTTCCATGATTCCGTAGGCGATGATAATAAGTATATCTCCTTTGGCAACTTTTCTGGCTGCAGCGCCATTGAGAGTTATTTCGCCAGAATTCCTTGGGCCTGGAATAACGTAGGTCTCCAGCCTTTCTCCGTTGTTGTTGTTTACGATCTGAACCTTTTCTCCTTCAATAATGTTGGCCGCTTCCATAAGGTCTTCATCTATGGTGACGCTTCCAATATAGTTTAAATCGGCACCTGTTACTTTTACCCGGTGAATTTTTGATTTTACTACGTGAACCTGCATGTTTTAATTTAGTTATCTAGGGCAATATTGTCAATTAGTCTGATATCCTCTGCATAAGCAGCGATAAAAGCCCTGTATTGACTTCCTTTTCTTTTTTCGTTTATCTTTTTCAAAGTTCGGGAATCTGCGATTTCAAAATATTCCAGTTTTAAAAACGGATGTTTTTCAAATCTCTCCTCAACCCAATTCGTTATATATTGTGCACTTTTTGTGCCAAATAAGGCTTTTACATCCTTAAGGGTTTCATATATAAAAGCCGCTTTTTCACGGTTTTGGCTACTTAGACGTTCATTTCTCGAAGACCTTGCAAGCCCCGATTCTTCCCTTAAGATAGGGCAGCCTACAATATCAACAGGCAAACCAGTCTTTTCGATTAGCTTCCTGATAATCTGTAATTGCTGAAAATCTTTTTCACCAAAAAAAGCTTTATCGGGTTTGATTATTTCGAACAGGCGTTTTACCACGGTACCCACCCCGTCAAAATGTCCGTTTCTATACTTTCCTTCCATTACCGATTCCAATCCGTCGAAATCAAAATTTTCAGAAAGGATGTTATCGCCGTAAAGTTCATTTGCCCCAGGAATAAAAACCCACAGATTCTCAAATTGGCCTTCCAGAAGCTGAAGGTCCTTTTGGGGAGTACGAGGGTATTTTTCCAGATCATCAGGATTATTAAACTGGGTAGGATTTACAAAAATACTTACCACGACCTGGTCGGTTTCTTTAACGGCATTTTCAACCAGAGAAAGATGGCCTTCGTGAAGAGCTCCCATGGTTGGGACTAAACCAATGCTCTTACCTTCAGATTTAGCATTCTGAATAGCTTTTTTAATTGCCTCTTTCTCCCTAAAAACCTGCATTTTATTATAAAATTAACAGCGTGCAAACTTAATATATCTCTGGCAATCTGCATAAAATTTTGTAATTTTGCGTGTTTTTTATTCGGAAACGCAACTAAAGCAAAGAATTTATGAAAGATAAGAGAGTATTATACGTCTCATCTGAAGTTATACCCTACTTACCTGAAACCGACATCTCATCAACCTCTTTTGAAGCTGCTAAAATGGTTAACAACCTTGGAGGCCAAATAAGGATTTTCATGCCAAGGTTTGGTAACATTAATGAAAGAAGGCATCAGCTTCATGAAGTAATAAGACTTTCAGGGATGAACCTTGTAATCAATGATCTGGATATGCCGCTTATTATAAAGGTGGCGTCTATTCCAAAGGAAAGAATGCAGGTTTATTTTATAGATAACGAAGATTATTTTAAGAGAAAAGCAACCTTGACCGATGAAGATGGGAACCTCTTTCCGGATAATGATGAACGCGCAATATTCTTTGCTAAAGGGGTAATTGAAACGGTTAAGAAGCTTAACTGGTCGCCAGATATCATTCATGTGCATGGCTGGTTATCTTCTCTTTTGCCATTGTATTTGAGAAACTACTACGGGAACGAGCCTTTATTTAAGGATTCTAAAATAGTTACCTCAGTTTACAATCAAAGTTTTGAAGGGACGTTAGATAATACGATGCATAAAAAAGTTTTGTTTGACGGGCTGGAAAATTCCAATGTAAAACATTTAAAAAGCCCTACTTTTGTCAACCTGTTAAAAACAGCTGTGGATAACTCTGATGCTGTGGTGATTGGCGGGGATAATGTGCCTGAAGATTTGAAGAAATATATAGATAAATTAAATAAACCAGTCCTTCCGTTTACCGAACCGGAAAATTTCTCCCAGGCTTATCAGGATTTTTATACAACTAAAGTATTGTCTGAATAGTAAGTAAAAGCATTAAATGAAATTAAAAAGATTGTTCCAGATAACAACCTTCCTGGTTGTTGTTTTCGCTTTTGTAGGATGTGATGAAGATTACACAGATATTGGAGGTGAGATCATAAATAATCCAACCGATGTTGAACTCAGAGAGGTAGATATAAATGCCTATTCCAGAAAGATCAATTCCATTCAAACCAATAACCTCACTAATTATTTTCTGGGAGTGAATAAAAATCCCGTGTATGGTGAAAGTACGGCGAGTATAGTTACTCAGTTAATTCTTGGGAATTCCGATCCAGATTTTGGAGAAAACGTTGAACTGGATAGTGTTGTGCTTAAGTTACCATATTATGCTTCTGAAGATGAGACTTCAAGTGATGAAGATAATATCGAATATGTATTGGATTCGGTTTATGGGGAAGGCTCTTTCAAGCTTTCTGTTTATGAAACCTCATATTTCCTGAATGATCTTGATCCGAACGCGGGTTTTGAAGAAAGACAGAAATATTATTCAGATCAGCAGTCAGAAGTAGAAGAGAATATTGTAGGAGAACCTCTATATATAAATGAAAATTTTAAACCATCTGCTGATTCGTTTGTTACTTACGAAGTAAATGCGTCTGGTGAGAATGATACGATTACCAATACTCCAGCCCTGTATGTAAAACTTCCGGTAGATTACTTCAAGCAGAAAATTATTGATAAGGAGGGTTCTGATGAACTTCTCAATAATAACAATTTTAAAAATTATCTGAGGAGTCTTTTCATCAAAGCTGAACCTAACAGTACTGAAGGGGCTCAGATTATGTTTAATCTTTCTGATGAGAATGCCCAAATCACGCTGTATTATACTCGTGATGTCGAGGAAGATGATGAGACTGTAAGGAAAAGAGCCAGTTATGATCTGAATTTTACAGGAGGAAATAAGTTTAGTACATATACGGGTGAATTTCCTGAGAGCATATTAACGGCTATAGAAGAGCAATCTTCTGTGGGATCTGAGAATTTATATTTGAAATCTCAGGAAGGAAGCATGGCTGTGATAGATCTTTTTCCGGACGAATCTGTTCTTGAGGAATTAAAGCAGAATAACTGGTTGATCAATGAAGCTAACCTGACTTTCTATGTGAATCAGGAGAAAATGAATGGAGCGGCCGAGCCAGAAAGATTATTCCTGTACGATCTGGAGAATAATACTATTCTTGTGGATTATCAGGCTGATCCCACTTTGAGTGAGAATGATCCTCTTAGCTCCAGGACAGTTTTTTCTTCAAGATTGGAAAGAGATGAAGATGAAAATGGGATTTTTTATAAGATAAGAATTACACAACATCTTGGTCGTATCTTAAGTGAGGACACAGAAAATGTAAAACTGGGACTTATAATTACGGGAAATATCAACAATTCAAACTTGTCTGCGGTTAGAGATGTTGAAGATGTTGAAAGAGTGCCCGGCTCCAGCATGTTAACGCCTTATGGCACGGTTTTGTATGGGGATGAGGCATCAAATGATGAAAAAAGACTTAAATTAAGAATTTATTACACCGACTATTAATAAGAAGGAAATATGTGTGGAATTGTTGGATATATAGGACACAGGGAAGCGTATCCCATTGTCCTGAAAGGTCTGCAGAGACTGGAGTACAGAGGTTATGATAGTGCCGGAATAGCTTTGTTTGATGGTACAGATCTTAAAATGAGTAAAACCAAGGGAAAGGTGGCCGATCTAAAGGCCCGCCTGGAAAGTGAAATTTCTACCGATGGTACTGTTGGGATTGGCCATACAAGATGGGCGACTCACGGGGAGCCTAATGATGTAAATTCTCACCCTCATTACTCAAATTCGGGAGACCTTGTGATAATACATAATGGTATTATTGAGAATTATGATGCTCTTAAAAAAGAGTTGAAAAAAAGAGGCTATACTTTCAAAAGTGATACAGATACAGAAGTTCTTGTGAATCTTATTGAAGATGTGATCAAGAAAGAAGGTGTGAAGCTGGGAAAAGCTGTTCAGATTGCACTTAACCAAACTGTAGGTGCTTATGCCATCGCTGTTTTCAATAAAACGAAACCGGATGAAATTGTAGTGGCTCGTTTAGGAAGTCCACTGGCTATTGGTGTTGGTGAAGATGAATTCTTCGTGGCTTCAGATGCATCTCCATTTATAGAGTTTACTAACAATGCTATTTATCTTGAAGATGGAGAAATGGCTGTGGTTAGGAGACATAAGAACGTAAGAGTTAGAAAAATCAAGGATGATTCACTGGTAGATCCATATATGCAAGAGCTTCAGCTGAATCTTGAACAGATCGAAAAAGGAGGTTACGAGCATTTTATGCTTAAAGAGATACATGAGCAGCCAAATGCGATTAGCGACACCTATCGCGGGAGGATGCTTGCAGATAAAGGTATCATCAGGATGGCCGGAGTAGATGATAATATGGAACGAATAGCCAATGCGAAACGTATCATTATTGTCGCTTGCGGTACCTCATGGCATGCCGGACTCGTAGCTGAGTATATATTTGAAGATATTGCCAGAATTCCTGTGGAGGTTGAATATGCCTCAGAATTCAGATACAGAAATCCTGTTATCACCGAGAATGATGTGGTGATCGCCATTTCTCAAAGTGGTGAGACTGCCGATACTATGGCTGCCATAAAACTGGCCAAGGAGAAAGGGGCGTTTGCCTTTGGTGTTTGTAACGTAGTAGGTTCTTCCATTTCAAGGGAAACTCATGCAGGAGCATATACCCACGCTGGGCCAGAGATTGGAGTGGCTTCGACAAAAGCCTTTACTACTCAGATCACTGTTTTAACACTTATGGCTTTGAAACTTGGTAAATTCAAGGGAACCATTTCTCAAAGTGATTTCCAGTTCCATCTACAGGAAATGGAAAGAATTCCGGAAAAGGTGAAAGAAGCGCTGAAGTCTGATAAGCTTATCCAGGAGGTTGCATTCAAATATAAAGACGCTCCAAACTGTCTTTATTTAGGAAGGGGTTATAATTTCCCTGTCGCTCTGGAAGGAGCACTAAAGTTAAAAGAGATCTCATATATTCATGCTGAAGGTTATCCGGCAGCAGAGATGAAGCATGGTCCTATCGCCTTGATTGATGAGCAGATGCCGGTTGTGGTTATCGCAACAAAAAAAGGACATTACGAAAAAGTAGTGAGTAACATCCAGGAGATCAAGTCTAGAAAAGGAAAGATCATCGCGGTTGTTACTAAAGGAGACGAAGAGGTTAGGGAACTTGCAGATTATGTTATCGAGGTTCCTGAAACTATAGAATCTCTTACTCCGCTATTGACTACAATTCCGCTTCAGTTGCTTTCTTACCATATAGCTGTTATGCTTGGTAAGAATGTAGATCAGCCAAGAAACCTGGCCAAATCAGTAACTGTAGAATAGAAATTATATAAACCAATTTGGAAAGCCTTCCTGAAATTTGCAGGAAGGCTTTTTTATTTTTTATTGTTCCCCTTTCTAAATTTTGATGCTTTTAAATCAGGTTTTTAGCTGAATTGCGAAACAATCAAAACTTCTCAAAATTTCAATATGTTTTTTGCCAGAAAAATTTATCTTTGCAGCCTGAAAATGACCTGTTTCTTTTTTAGGAAATTTTAAATCAGGGAAATAGGTTTTTGAGTTTTATTAAAAATTAAAGAATTAGATAAATGTCTAAAGTCACAGGTAAAGTTGCCCAGATTATTGGTCCTGTAGTTGATGTTGTGTTCGACTCAGAAAACGCTGAACTGCCAAAGATCTACGATTCTTTGGAAATTGCCAGAAAAGATGGTTCTACTTTAGTCCTTGAAGTGCAGTCGCACATTGGTGAGGATGTTGTAAGAACAATTTCGATGGATTCTACTGACGGTCTTAGCCGTGGAGTTGAGGTTCTTGCTACCGGAAACCCTATTCAAATGCCAATTGGTAAAGATATTTACGGGCGATTATTCAATGTAGTGGGGGATGCGATCGATGGATTAGGAAATCTTCCTAAAGCAGGAGAAGATGGACTTCCAATTCACCGTGAAGCACCAAAATTTGAGGATCTATCTGTGTCTACAGAAGTACTTTTTACAGGTATTAAAGTAATTGACCTTATTGAGCCTTATGCAAAAGGAGGTAAGATTGGTCTTTTCGGAGGTGCCGGAGTTGGTAAAACAGTACTTATCCAGGAATTGATTAACAACATCGCGAAAGGTCACGGTGGACTTTCTGTATTTGCAGGAGTTGGTGAACGTACTCGTGAGGGGAATGACCTTCTTAGAGAGATGTTGGAATCTGGAATTATAAAATATGGTGATGATTTCATGCACTCTATGGAAGAAGGTGGATGGGATCTTAAGAAAGTTGATAAATCGGCTATGAAGGAGTCCAAAGCTACCTTCGTATTCGGACAGATGAACGAACCTCCAGGAGCACGTGCTCGTGTGGCTCTTTCTGGTCTTACAATTGCGGAATTCTTCCGTGATGGTGCTGGAGAAGGGCAGGGGAAAGACGTTCTTTTCTTCGTAGATAACATTTTCCGTTTTACCCAGGCAGGTTCTGAGGTGTCGGCACTTCTTGGACGTATGCCTTCTGCGGTAGGTTATCAGCCAACACTTGCAACCGAAATGGGGGCGATGCAGGAGCGTATTACTTCTACAAAGAATGGGTCTATTACATCTGTACAGGCGGTTTACGTACCTGCGGATGACTTGACCGACCCTGCGCCTGCAACAACTTTCGCTCACCTTGATGCGACAACCGTACTTTCACGTAAGATCGCCGAGCTAGGTATCTATCCAGCGGTAGATCCTCTTGATTCAACTTCAAGGATTCTTACCCCGGATATCTTAGGAAAAGAACATTACGATTGTGCTCAAAGAGTAAAAGAGTTACTTCAAAGATATAAGGAACTTCAGGATATTATTGCCATCCTTGGTATGGAAGAACTTTCTGAAGAAGATAAACTTGCGGTATCGCGTGCAAGACGTGTTCAGCGTTTCCTTTCTCAGCCTTTCCACGTAGCAGAGCAGTTTACTGGTCTTAAAGGAGTGCTTGTAGATATTAAGGATACTATCAAAGGTTTCAATATGATCATGGACGGTGAATTAGATCACCTGCCAGAAGCTGCCTTCAACCTTAAAGGTACTATTGAGGAAGCTATCGAAGCCGGAGAAAAAATGCTTGCTGAATCTTAAAATAATTTAGATGTATTTAGAGATAGTAACTCCTGAAGCAGTAGTATTTAGAGCGGAAGTGGACGCGGTAAAAGTACCTGGTCACGATGGTGAATTCCAGATGCTGAACAATCACGCTCCCATCGTTTCTACCTTAACAGAAGGTGATGTTAAGATCGATCTTGCATCCGGAAGTCAGAATGAGGTGAAATTCAAGGAAAGTCCGTTTAAATCTGGTTCTGAACCTAACGTTCTTTACTACACTATAAAAGGAGGAGTTCTTGAAATGAAGGATAATAAAGCTATTATCTTAGCTGATTAACTTCAGGAATAATTATAAAATTAAAAGGCCTTTCAATTGAAAGGCCTTTTGTTTTTTATCAAACCCCACAGGTTTCCATAACCTGTGAGGTCTTTAGGTTATTTTGCTTCCAGCCAGTTTTTCCTGTTTTTGAGAGCTTTTTTTGAAGCATTCTCATCCAGACTTATTGAATAAGCAGGATCGGTTTCCAGGCTAACTTCGGTTTCTTTCTCACTTCCAAATCTTCTGAATACTACCTTGATATTTCCATCTTCATTGCTTGAAAGAACAGAATTAAAATCTTCCGCTGTGGACACCTCATTTCCGTCAACATTTATAATTATATCTCCGGAATCCAGCCCTGCTTTATAGGCTGGACCTGATTTAACCGGATTTCCTGCTATCACAAGACCATCTTCCGAAGCTCTAAGATATGCTCCGAAATAATCTTTTTTGGTGGCTTGCTCCAGCTTTATTCCCACAGCCTCAAATAATTTTTTATAATCGGGTCTTTCGCTACTGTAGATATGCTTGTCAAAGAATTCAGAAGCGAATTGGTCTCCTGCATATTCTTTTAGTGTTTTCTCGATATTTTCTACTTTATAGGCGACTTCGGTCTTCCCATATTTCTTCCACATAAGTTTCATGAAATAATCCAGATTCAGGTCCTTCTGTCTAAGCGAAAGATCAAGTGCAAGTCCCAGAACACTTCCGTAGGAATAATATGAAATAAAAGTGTTTTCGCGGTTAACCGGGTCAACCGAAGTGGCGGCATCTACAAAAGGCGCCTGGTAGCTCATTTCGATCGGGTTGAAATACTCAAGGGCCGGCGAGTTCCACACATAATTAAAGGTTCCGGAAAGCCCATTAATATACTCCTCTTCGCTTCTTACATTGGCCCTGCAAAGAATAAGCCCGGTATAATAGCTGGTGAAGCCTTCAGCAAACCATAGAGAACCGGTCATGTTGGCTTCTGCAAAATTAAAAGGTTCCAGTTCATCAGGGCGTATCCTTTCTACATTCCAGGCATGGAAGAACTCATGGGCCACCGTTCCGATATTTCCTTCCATTCCACCTTCACTTAGAGATCGCGAGCTGGTTAAGATCGTGCTGTTTCTATGCTCCATCCCGTCACCAGATGCGTTGGGTATATAACAGGCAAGAAAGGTGTATTTCCCGTAATCAAACTCCGGGAGCTCACCGTACACTTTTTTTTCCTGTTTAACGATGCGTTGTACCTTATCGAAATACTCAGCGAATTCTTCTTCTGTGCCGGTGTGGTGAAGAACAAACCTGATCTTTTGATCATCCAGGTCAAATTCTTTCATATCAAAATCGCTAATCTCGGTAGGGCTATCCATAAAATAATAGAGATCGGGTGCCGAATATGTAGTACCCGATTCTTCCTTTAGTTGGGTGGCTACTTTCCAGTTTAGATCTTCCCTTACATCAAAATTCACAGAGATCGGCCGATGCTCAAAATTTTCGGCATACATAAAGGTTGCGGGGATATTGAGGTGCGCATGGGTTTCATCAATTTGGGAATAGGTGCCGTCACCGCGATTGGCAAAAAGAATATATTCAATATTTACCGTCCCGTCATGATCGCTAAGCTTCCATGAATAAGGATCTGGCCTTTCAACTTTAATTGGCTCTCCCTTGCTGTTGGTAGCTTTAAAACCATAGACGTTCTTCGCGAATTCGTGTAAGGCATAACGGCCGGGAGATGTACGACTCATCCTAACGATTATGGAATTTGGTTTTATATCGGGGAAGCTAATACTGACCTTAGCTTCGTGATGAGCAGCATTTTCAAATGATATTTTGTAGGTGTTGGTTTGGGCATTTCCCATCAAGCTAAGAAGAAGTAAAGCCAGAAAAATAGTTCGCATATTATTGATTTGAGATTTTTTCTAAAGTTAAAATTTTATCTGATTGGATGTGAGATCTTGCTCAGGCTTTATATTCCAGTATATCTCCGGGCTGGCAATCAAGGGCTTTACATATTGCTTCCAGCGTGGAAAATCGAATAGCCTTGGCTTTTCCGGTTTTTAGAATGGAAAGGTTAGCAGTCGTAATGCCAATAATTTCAGCAAGTTCGTTGCTTTTCATATTTCTTTCTTCAAGAATTCTGTCAAGATTTATGATTATCGCCATACTATTACTATATAGTAAGTTGATTTTCTTCCATAAGATTGTTTCCTTCCTTGAAAACTTCGGCGAGTATAAAAGCGAGTAATGCCGTAAATAATACATTCATTGAAACAGAAACAGAACTTTTTGTATAGTCCCCAAATTCCCAGTAACTAAAAAGTGATAATCCTGCAATGAATAAACAGTAATAGCCAATTCTTCGAAAGGCATGTACATTGGTTTGATGAAAGGTTTCTAGTTCTTTTACCGATTTAAGCACTTTTCCGAATTGATTTAGTGAAAGATAGATTAGAATCAGGATGGCCGTAAACTTAAAATAAGAATAATAGAGTGATCCAATTTTCCAATTTGTAATTTTCAATTTATCGAAATCTACCGGTTTTTTTCCTACAGTGGATTCTCTTTCAAAACGAACGGTAGAATCATTGCCGGGTTTTTCTATATTCCATTCTTTATAAGAGCTTCTGTCTAATTGAAAATGAAAAAAGAATAATGTGATTGCAATTATTGAAATGGCAATTATCATTTTAAAAAAATTACAACACAGATTGGCAATTTTCAAAAGCGAATTTTTATTCATTTGTGGCTTTTATTATCGTTTATCAATAACAAATATAATCAAATTATTGAAAAACGATAATTTATGTATTTTTTAAATGGAAGGAATTTCTTCAGTTATATGTTTATGCAAAAAATGTCTGCTTATATTCCTGAAATTTTTGAGTTAGAGAAATAAGAGCTATGAATGACGAAGTGTTTTTCTAATCCGAAATCTTCAATAATAACTATTATATTTGCGGGAAACAGATTTTAATAAGTATGCTTACCGCAATTCTTACAGGTTTTTTGTTTTCTATTCTTCTCGTTTTCGTGGGAAGATTATTTAAAGGTAAGCTGTCAATTCTGGCTTCTTTAGTTCCGTTAGGCCTTTTTATTTACTTTTTTCAGTTCATTATTCCGGTTTCAAACGGTGAGATCATAATGCGATCATATGAGTGGATTCCTTCGTTTGGAGTAGACCTGGGATTTAAGCTGGATGGCCTTTCTTTATTATTTTCCCTTCTGATTACTGGAATAGGATTTCTGGTGTTTTTCTATACCTCTTCCTATTTAAAAGGGCATGAATATCTGGACAGGTTTTATGGGTATCTGGCGTCTTTCATGGGTGCAATGCTCGGGCTTGTACTTTCAGATAACATGATAACATTATTCGTGTTCTGGGAGTTAACGAGTATAACTTCATTCTTTCTCATCGGGTTTAACAATACTAGTGAGGCTTCGCGGAAGTCGGCATTAACTGCCCTGGGAATTACTGGGATTGGAGGTTTGTTACTACTGGCGGGAGCACTTCTGCTTAATAATATTACTGGGACCTATAGCATCTCTGAAATGCTCACGATGAGCGAAGCTATCAGGTCAAATGAATTTTACATAATAGCCGTCCTGCTTATTTTTGGGGCTGCTTTTACTAAATCGGCACAATTTCCGTTTCATTTCTGGTTACCTGGAGCGATGAAAGCTCCTACCCCGGTTTCTACATATCTGCATTCTGCAACTATGGTAAAGGCCGGTGTTTATTTGCTGATGAGATTCACCCCAGTTTTGGGAGGGGAGAATTTCTGGAATACTACACTGATCATAGTTGGTGGAATAACAATGTTGTATTCGGCCATTCATACCATATTCAGAACCGATCTTAAGGGTATCCTGGCCTATTCTACTATTTCTGCCCTTGGGATACTCGTTTTCTTAACCGGTCTTGGTACCCAGGAGGCATTTCTTGCTGCAGCGGTCTTTATAATAGTGCATGCGCTCTATAAAGCTACTTTGTTCCTTGTTACGGGAATTATAGATCACCAGGCACACACCAGGGATGTCACTAAGCTGGCCGGGCTTAATAAAATTATGTTGCCTGTAGGTGTTGCCGGTATTTTGGCGGCCATTTCCAGTGCAGGTATTCCTCCCACCATTGGTTTTGTTGGAAAGGAACTTACCTATGAAGCATCATTCCATTCGGAAACCTTGGTTGTCTTACTGATGATCGCCATTGTGCTGACCAAGATTTTTCTTCTATATGCCGGTTTTGTGGCGGGTATCAAGCCTTTTACAGGTAAATTACCTGAAGAGCATTCCAACGTGAAAATGCCGGGATTTGTTTTATGGGGACCACCTTTATTATTGGCCATTCTTGGGCTCGTATTTGGGATAGCGCCATTTATTATAGACTCTCCAATAATAAAACCAGTAGTAGAAGCTATGGGTGCCGATGCCAGTGAAGTGCATCTCGCGCTGTGGCATGGTTTCAATATGGTGTTTATTTTAAGTCTCATCACTATTGGAGTGGGTACGGCACTGTATTTTTTCGTAAAACCTTCAAATAAACTTGTAGCGGTTGCTGAAAAATTTGAATCTATATCCCCGGAATCCATCTTGATAAAATTCAACAGGATCTTTATCGGGATTTCTAATTTCTGGACAGACTTTTTTCAAAACGGTTACTTGCGGAATTATATATCGATTATCATCCTTTTCCTGGTGGTATTGGTGGGCTATATCATGGTAGGAAACACAAGTTTTGTAATAGATTACCATTCCTTGTCCAAGATCACCATTTATGAGATCACAGCTACTCTTGTCTTGATTGCAGGGATATTTTACACGGTATTTACTCAGTCCAGACTGGCAGCGGTAGTGGCCATGGGTGTGGTTGGTCTGGCTATCTGTTTGATATTTGTATTCTATAGTGCTCCAGATTTGGCGATGACCCAGTTCTCTATAGATACCTTGACGGTGATCCTTTTTGTACTTGTGCTATATAAATTGCCAAAATATTTAAGGCTATCTGATTATAAGACCAGATTAAGGGATGGTATATTATCGGCAATCTTTGGCCTGCTTATAGCCACACTGGCCTTACAGGTGATAGCCGAGCCGGTGAATAAGGATATAGGAAACTTTTATGCGCAGAATGCCTACCTTGAAGCACATGGTAAGAATGTGGTAAACGTGATCCTTGTGGATTTCAGGGGAGCTGATACACTTATCGAGATTTCGGTTCTTTCTATTGCGGCCGTTGGTGTTTTCGGGCTTATGAAGTTAAGATTGAAAATGGCCGATAGAAAAAGATATCAGGATAGATAGAAATAAAAAGAAATTATGCGGACAACTATAATATTAAAGACAGCTTCGAACTACCTTTTGCCGGTATTGTTGCTGTTTTCCATATTTATTCTGCTTCGCGGGCATTATCTTCCGGGAGGAGGTTTTGTGGGTGGTTTGATAGCCTCTATCGCCTTTATACTCCATTCTTTCGCTAATGGGTTAAAAAGGACAAAAGAACTATTAATTATGCACCCGGGATATCTAATTCCACTAGGGCTTGCCATCTCATTTTCAAGTGGACTGGCTCCGGTTGCATTATTTGATCTACCTTTTCTAACGGGGCTATGGTCGCATGAACCGGTTGCCATACTCGGAAGTATTGGTTCTGCCCTCTTTTTCGATATTGGGGTATATCTGGTGGTAGTGGGAGTCACATTGACAATAATTTTTACAATCTCAGAATCGGCCTGATATGGAGATACTTTTAGCAATAATGATTGGTGTTTTGTATGCTTCAGGCATATATATGATGCTGCGTCGTAGTTTGGTAAAGCTCATTATCGGGATCATATTACTTGGTAACGGAGCGAATCTTCTCATATTTTTTCTTGGGAGGATTACTAAAGGAGCTCCACCTATTATTCCGGCAGACGGGAAGGTATTCTCTGAGGCCTTTGCTGATCCTGTTCCGCAGGCGCTTATTTTAACGGCAATTGTAATAAGTTTTGGTCTGCAGTCTTTCGCCATTGTTCTGGTAAAAAGAGCACATACAGTGGTAAGGACCGATGACCTTGATGAAATGAACGCAACCGACGAAGATTCATGACACAACAACTAATTCTATATCCCCTTTTTCTACAGATAGCCATTGGTATCATTTTACTGTTTGCCTGGTCCAGGATTAGGTTTCAGAAAGTATTTAGCATCTTTGGCAGTATCCTGAGTGTTATACTGGCGGGATGGTTGTTCTATTATATCTGGAACTTTGGTACCCAAACTGTTCAGGCTGGAGACTGGCCTGCGCCTTTTGGAATTACTTTCGTAGCAGATACACTTTCTGCTACTCTTGTGCTTTTAACAGCTATTGCCGGGCTCGCGGTTTCTATATTTTCTGCAGGTTCGGTGCTTAGAGACAGGTTAAGGTTCGGGTATTTTCCTATTTTCCATTTTCTTTTACTTGGATTAAATGGAGCCTTTCTAACGGGTGACATTTTCAACCTCTATGTTTGGTTTGAGATTATTATAATTAGCTCCTTCGTATTGATAACCATCGGGGGAGAAAAAGCACAACTTGAAGGTGCGGTAAAATATTTTACACTCAATATTCTCGCCTCAATGATCTTCCTTACAGCAATTGCTGTATTATATGGTCTTACAGGAAGCCTGAATATGGCCGATCTGGCTGGAAAGATAGCGGCTATTGAAAATCGTGGCCTGGTACAGATCACAGGCATCCTCTTTCTTATCGGCTTTGGAATTAAAGCAGGTGTGTTCCCGCTTTATTTCTGGTTACCTGCTTCGTATCATACACCGCCTTTTGCTGTTTCAGCCATCTTTGGAGGTCTGCTTACCAAAGTGGGTGTATATGCGCTCTTAAGAGTGTTTACACTGATTTTTACCGGTGATGCATTGCTAGATAACATTTTGATGGTTATAGCTATCCTTACATTAGTGAGTGGTGGTATAGGTGCATTGGTTCAGAATAATATGAGAAAGGTTTTCTCTTATCTTATTATATGTCATATTGGATACATGATAGCCGGATTGGGGATGTTTACCGAAATAGCCATTGCAGGAGCTATCTTTTACCTTATACACGATATAATTGTAAAGACAAACCTGTTTATGTTGAGCGGGGTGATATACCGTATAAAGGGAACTAACAGTATGAGAGATCTTGGAGGGATATATGCAAAGTGGCCAAAGATCAGTTTACTTTTATTTATTCCATTGTTCTCCCTTGTGGGGATCCCGCCGCTTTCAGGCTTCTGGCCCAAGATCAATTTGATCAAGGCAGGATTTAGCGGAGGTTCTTATATAACTGTAGCAGCCATTATCTTTGCAAGTTTTATTACATTGGTGATTATCGCAAGATTATGGTCGGAGGTATTCTGGAAAGAAGGGAAGGAACTACCATTTAGAAGCAATTTCGGATATTTCAGTAAAATGAAGAACTACAAGAGGTTGCAATTTATTGTGCCTGTGACCCTTCTTAGTATAGTATCTTTGTATATTGGGTTTGGTGCCGAGCATATTCAGGAACTTTCTGCAAGGATAGCTGATGAACTTGTGAATAATCAGGGGTATATAGATACCGTTTTAAATATGAAGAAATAAGAAGGAATGAAGAATAAGTTTCTTTCAAACATATTACTAACCTTTGTTTGGGTGGCTCTAACGGGAGATTTTTCATTCGAAAATTACCTGTTCGGATTCTTCCTGAATTTTCATATTCTCTGGCTGATTACTGTTGGTAGGGGACGCAGTAAGTATTTCCTTATCGTTCCAAAGATCATTTTGCTTTTATTGTTCTTTTTATATGAACTTATAAAAGCTAATCTGCAGGTGGCCTATGAGGTTATCACTCCCAGGTTGAATATGACTCCTGGGATAATTATGGTTCCTCTGGACGTAAAATCGGATATTGCAATTACGGTCCTGGCAAATATGATCTCACTTACGCCGGGGACCTTAAGTATAGATGTTTCCAATGATAAAAAGGTACTGTTCGTACATGCCATGTACATAAAAGACAGGGAGAAATTCATCAGGGGCATTAAAGAAGGTTTTGAACGCAGAATTTTGGAGGTATTTTCATGACGTTATTTGACTATTTACATTATGTTATTCTGCCAGTACTGGTAATTGCGGCGGTACTTATCTTTTGGCGTTTTATCAAAGGTCCAAGTATTGCTGATAAGGTTATCGCATTGGATCTACTAATTACTACAGGGATAGGTATAATTGCCGTATATAGCATTATATACAATCATTCCACATTAATGGATACGGCCCTTATCCTTGCGCTTATCGCGTTTCTGAGTACGGTGGCACTTTCATATTACCTGGAAAAAAGAAGAAGAAAATGATCATAGATATTATAATAGGAGCTTTGGCCACATTTGGAGCCCTTTTCGTGCTCTTTGCTGCGATAGGGCTTATAAGAATGCCAGATACCTATCTAAGGATCTCGGTTACCACTAAGGCCGCTACCCTTGGGGTTGGACTGGTGTTGATGGCTACTACTGTTTATTTTAGTAATGCCGATGTGACCTCACAGGCTTTTGTGATCATTTTATTCATTTTTCTGACCGCCCCTGTAAGTGCCCATTTAATTGGAAGAGCTTCTTATTTTATAGGAATAAAACTATGGGATAAATCTGTGATGGATGATCTGCGTGGGAAATATCAGAAGAATACTCATGTTCTTAAAAGTATCGTGGACGATACTCCCGAAGATAATATCGATCACACGAGAAATGAGACTAATGAAGAAGATTTCCATTAATCTATTTTGCCTTCTTTTTTCTTTTTCTTGATCATTTTATGTTCTACATAACCGAAGACCAGGTTAATGATCAGGATTACTCCACATACGATCGCGAGTTCTTTATAAAGTCCGTATCCTGCCAGGCATCCGGAAGCTGCGCTACACCAAACGGTTGCTGCAGTTGTTAGGCCTTTTACCTGTTTTCCTTTTTGTAGAATAGTACCGGCTCCTATAAAGCCTATACCCACTACAACCTGGCCGAGTACACGAGTAATATCAACATATTTATCTCCTTCAAAATTCAGGGACATTAAAATGAAGACACAGGCTCCCAGGGCCACCAGTGCATTGGTTTTTAAACCGGCCTGTTTACCCTGTGTTTCTCGTTCTAGTCCTATTATAAGTCCGGCCGCGGCAGCGAGCCCTACTCTCAGGGCAAATATTGTCCAGTCCATAGATTGTCTTGCTGATTGTTTATTTTTGTGTAATGAAAAAGCTTCCTTTAAAATTAGAGAAAAGACTCCAGAAAAGGAAAGATGAAAACTCTTTTCGCCAACTATCTTCCGAAACTTTTGGAGTGGATCTTTTCTCTAATGACTATTTAGGCTTTGCCAGATCAGAAAAAATATTTGAGAATACCGTGAGAATATTGGATGCTTCCAAGCTTCTTAATGGCTCCACAGGATCCAGGTTGCTTTCAGGAAATCATCCACTATTTAAAAAGGCAGAAAATATGCTTGCCAGTTTTCATAATTCTCAGTCTGCACTGATTTTTAATTCCGGTTATGATGCTAATGTTGGATTCTTTTCTGCGGTTCCTCAAAAGAACGATATAATTTTCTATGATGAATTTTCACATGCATCCATCCGTGACGGACTAAAAATGAGCCTGGCTCGAAACGTGAAATTCGGGCATAATGATCTGGAAGGTCTCCGGAAAAAGCTTCAGAAGTTTTCAAAAGAGGAGGATTCAGAAATTTATGTTGTGACCGAATCGGTATTCTCCATGGATGGAGATTCACCAGACCTTGAAGCACTTGTGGGAATGGCAGATGAATTTAATTTTAATCTGATCGTGGACGAAGCTCATGCTACGGGTGTACTTGGTAAAAAAGGAGAAGGCCTGCTTCAGGAATTAGGTTTGGAGCGTGAGATATTTGCACGGATACATACTTTTGGAAAGGCTATGGGCTGTCATGGAGCGGTGATTCTAGGAAGCAGGCAGCTGATGGATTATCTTATAAATTTTTCCAGGAGCTTTATCTATACTACAGCTTTATCTCCACATTCAATTGCTTCAATATTTGCTACTTATCGTTTTTTAGAAAATGACCGGTCTGAACTAAATATTCTCAGGGAGAATATTCAGTATTTCAGATCAGAGATCAAAAAGAATGCACTTGAAGACTCATTCGTTGAAAGCGAATCAGCTATTCAGAGTTGCATAATTCCTGGGAATTCTGAAGTGAAAGAGATAGCTGCCGGATTGCATGGAAAGGGCTTTAATGTAAAAGCGATATTGTCGCCTACCGTTCCTCAGGGTAAGGAAAGACTGAGATTTTGTATTCATAGCTACAATTCTACCCAGGAAATTTCGGAGGTCTTAAAACTCCTGGCTAATTTTGTGGCAAAATCCTGAAAATGGCGAGAAAATATTTTATCACGGGAATTGGGACTGAAGTTGGAAAAACCATAGTTTCGGCAATCGTGACCGAAGCTTTAAAGGCAGATTACTGGAAGCCGGTGCAGGCGGGTGATCTGGATAATTCCGATACTCACAAGCTTCGCCGACTGGTGAAGAACAGTGAGACCGTTTTTCATGATAATGCCTATGCCCTGAATACTCCCATGAGTCCACATGCGGCGGCCGAGATTGATGGGGTGAAAATAAAGGTGAAGGATATAAAACCGCCGGAAACGAAAAGAGACCTGGTGGTCGAAGGTGCCGGCGGCTTGCTGGTACCACTGAATGAAAAGGAGACCATAATAGATCTCATTGCTAAGGATCATGTTGTGGTCCTGGTTTCAAGACATTACCTTGGGAGTATAAATCATACCCTGCTGAGCATTGAAGCTCTTAAAAGCCGGGGAATTGATAAAATAGGAATCATTTTTAGTGGCGAAGAGAATCCTTCAACAGAAGATGTGATCAGAAAAATTGGTAAGGTTGAAGTTATTGGAAGGATCGACGAAGAACCTTATTTTGATGAAATGGTGGTGAGTGAATACGCCGAAAAATTCAGAAAGAAATTATGCGAGATATAAGAACGGTGGGGGAAAACCTAGCAGACAGAGATAAAAAACATCTTTGGCATCCATTAACACAGCATAAGATTTCTCCCCATATGCTGCCAATCAAAAGCGCTAAGGGGAGTATACTGATTGATGAGGAGGGTAAGGAATACATCGATGCGATCTCTTCATGGTACACCGCGGTTTACGGTCATTGCAACAGCTATATTACCGATAGGGTTGCAAAGCAGATGCAGAATCTGGATCAGGTGGTCTTTAGTGGCTTTACTCATAAGCCTGCCATAGAGCTTTCTGAGGCCTTAATAAAAATATTGCCAGAAGGACAGCAAAAGCTTTTCTTCAATGATAACGGATCTACAGCTACAGAGATCGGGATTAAAATGGCCCTGCAGTACCATCATAATTCAGGCAATGACCGCCAGGTAATGCTGGCATTTGAGGAAGGTTTTCATGGCGATACCTTTGGAGCGATGTCGGTTTCAGGTTTATCTGTCTATAATGGAGCCTTTGAAGATCATTTTACAAGGGTTGAAAGGCTTCCGGTTCCAAATGGTAAGAATAATGACGAAGTTATTTCGATACTAAAAGACCTTATTTCAAAACATAATATTGCCGGATTTATTTATGAACCTCTTGTCCAGGGAGCGGCAGCCATGAAATTTCATGATGCCGGAGGTTTGAATGAGATCCTGAAGGTCTGCAGGCGTAATGATATCATCCTGGTGGCAGATGAGGTGATGACGGGATTTGGAAAGACTGGAAAATATTTTGCGTCAGATTATATTGAACAAAAGCCCGATGTGATCTGCATGTCGAAGGCACTTACAGCAGGCCTGCTTCCTATGGGACTTACTTCGTGCAGCCAGAAGATCTATGATGCCTTTTATTCTGATGATATAGCGAAAGGGCTTTTTCATGGCCATACGTATACCGCCAATCCGCTCGCTTGTTCAGCTGCACTTGCCGCGGTAGAATTACTTGTTTCTGATGAAATTCAGGAAAATATTCACCGGATATCCAATGCCAATAAGGAATTTGCAAAAAAGCTTAGCTCTAAAGCGAAGGTTAAAAACGCACGATCAAAGGGCGTGATCATGGCATTTGAGCTGGATGTGAAGATGGAAAGATATGGTAATCTAAGGAACGAGATCTTTAAATTCTTTATGGATAACGGCGTATTCCTTCGGCCTCTTGGGAGTACTATTTACATAGTGCCACCATATACCATTTCAGAAGCAGAGCTTAAAAAAGTTTATTCGGTGATAGAGGGTTCATTGTTAGCATTTTAAAAACTTGCTGATAAGTTAATATTTTTAATTTTCGGATTCGATTTTTATCTAATTTAGATAGGTTAATCTGAAAATTATGATGCATCCTGATACGCGGTTAGAATGGATAGATGAGGAGAAGGGGTTTGGGGTCGTTGCTACCAAATTGCTCCCGAAAGGAACTATTACATGGGTGCAGGATGAACTTGATCTTGTGTTTCCACCAGATAAGCCGGAGGAATTAAAACCTCTTACCCGGGAACTCCTTGAAAAATACAGTTTTCGCAATCAAAAGGGAGAGCATATTCTTTGCTGGGATATCGCGAAATATGTGAATCATAGCTTCAGATCGAACTGTCTTTCCACTGCATATAATTTTGAAGTTGCCATAAGGGATATCAAGGCTGGTGAAGAACTCACCGATGATTATGGTTATCTAAACCTGTCAGAATCTTTTACACCTCGAGATGAAGGGGTGGAGCGTAAGGTTGTTCACCCCGATGATATTCTGAAATGCTATAAGGACTGGGATAAGGTTCTGGAAGACCTCTTTCCGCTTATAGAAGACCGGGTTCAACCCTTGTTTGAATTGCTTTCTGATGAAGTAAAGCAAGAAATTAAGGCTGTGGTTAGTGGTAGGAAGAGAATGCTTTCAACGAAAAACCTTTATTGTAAACCTGAAAAAAGCAGAATTTAATAGCTCAAATTTAGTCAGTAGGTATTTGAGCCGTATTTTAGCGGAAAAACTGAAGCTTTTGAAAAATCCTGTTTCCATAACTTCAATAGGTACTATTTCTCCTTTAGGAAGTTCTCCTTCCGAGGTGTGGAATAATTACAGATCAGATAAGCATTTCTTTAAGGAGGCCAACTTTGACGGAAGTCCCGGCCTGGGAGCTTTTTTGCCTGAATATCTCCAGGAAGAGGTAGAAAAATTAAGAGGTGAAAATACCAGGTACAGGTATCTGGACAGGTCTGTTTTATATGCAATCCTGGCGGCAAGAAAAGCGGTTAAAAATTCCGGTATTTCGGAAAGCGCCGGAATTAATATAGGAAGTAGCCGTGGAGCTACCGAGCTCTTTGAGAAATATCATTCAGAATATATAAATACAGGGAAGACTTCCACCTATACCTCGCCATCTACTACGTTGGGTAATATTTCTTCCTGGGTAGCTCAGGATCTTCAGATAAATGGTCCGGAGTTTTCGCATAGTGTTACCTGCTCAACTGGTATGCATTCTATTCTGAATGCAATTGCGTGGATAAGAAGCGGGATGGCAGATAGTTTTATCGCCGGTGGTAGTGAAGCTCCACTCACAGGTTTTACACTGGCCCAGATGAAGGCGATGAAGATCTTTGCAATGGAGAATCACGATTACCCCTGCCGCTCTCTGGATATGGATAAAACCAAAAATTCGATGATACTTGGTGAGGGTGCGGGTGTTATTTCCCTGAAGAATGGCATAGAAGACGATTCAGTGACTTTTATCAAAGGGATTGGATTTGCGAATGAAAAACTTAAACACGGGGCTTCTTTATCGAAAAAAGGGAAATGCCTACAGAAATCCATGAAAATGGCACTGGGTGATATGAAACCGGAAGAGGTGGACGCGGTGGTAATGCATGCCCCGGGTACCATAGGTGGGGACTTGGCCGAGGTGAATGCATTAAAAGAAGTATTTGGCAAAACACTTCCGGCCATGACCAGCAATAAATGGAAAACCGGCCACAGTTTTGCGGCATCGGGGATATTCAGCCTGGAAATGGCAGTGATGATGCTTGAACATCAGGAGTTTTTAAATGTTCCATTTTCAGGATTTCAGCAGCGACCAGAGAAGCTTGAAAATATCCTTGTGAATTCGGTAGGATTTGGCGGAAATGCCGTTTCTATCATGGTGGGAAAATATTGTTAGCTTTACCGTTTATAAATCTTCAGAAAGCTATCCTTAATAAACCTTAGTTTTCGTTATTTTTGAATACAAATTGATTTTATGGCACTAAGACACGACTGGACCAAAGAAGAGATACTCGAAATATATAATAAACCTTTTATGGAGTTGCTCTATGAAGCAGCTACCGTTCACCGTCAACATCACGATCCTAATACCGTTCAGGTTTCAACCCTTCTTTCAATAAAGACCGGAGGCTGCCCTGAAGACTGCGGTTACTGCCCGCAGGCAGCAAGATATCATACCGATCTTGAAGGTAATGATCTTATGAGCGTTAACCAGGTAAAGGCCCAGGCATTGAGAGCAAAGGAGGCAGGTAGCTCCCGCGTTTGTATGGGAGCTGCATGGAGAAATGTAAAGGACGGAGAGGAGTTTGACAATGTTCTTGAAATGGTAAGAACAATTAATAAATTGGATATGGAAGTATGCTGCACCCTGGGTATGCTTACCGAAAACCAGGCACAAAGATTGGCGGAAGCCGGGTTATATGCTTATAATCATAACCTGGATACTTCAGAAGAATATTATAAGGAAGTAATCTCAACCCGCGGTTATGAAGACAGGTTGAAGACTATCGACAATGTGAGAAAAACCAATGTTACAGTTTGTAGTGGTGGAATTATAGGAATGGGTGAAAGTGAAGAGGATCGTGCCGGAATGCTGGTTGCTCTTGCTACCTTGAATCCGCAGCCCGAGTCTGTACCAATCAATGCTTTGGTTCCGGTAGAAGGAACTCCTATGGAAGAGCAGGAACCCGTGCCGATATGGGATATGGTAAGAATGGTTGCTACAACAAGAATAGTGATGCCTGAAACTCAGGTGAGACTTTCAGCGGGAAGAACGCAAATGAGCAGGGAAGGACAGGCAATGTGTTTCTTTGCAGGTGCGAATTCCATTTTTGCAGGGGATAAGTTGCTTACAACCCCGAATCCCGATGTGAATGAAGACATGGAAATGTTTAAAATGTTAGGGCTTAATCCTCAGAAAGCTTTTGAAAAGAAAGCCCAGCCTGAAAGCGTGGATGCCGATAAATCACAATACCAAAGCAAAGGAGAGAAGCCTAGATGGACAAGACCTGGTCATTCTATAGATCGCAACCTTCAGGCGCAGGAGAAGGCTAAGACAAAGGCTTAGTTTTTAACTTTTAAAAATTGAAACTGGATCTTCAAAATATTCCCAGGCGCAGAGATCTTTCAAAAGAAGATTTTCTGAAGGAATATTTTATTCCCAAAAAGCCGGTAGTGATCGAAGATCTTACTGAAAACTGGCCGGCGTATCAGAAATGGAATTTTGACTATTTCAGGGAAAAGGCCGGGGAGATCGTGGTTCCACTTTATGACGGGAAACCGGCCAAAGGCAGAGAGAACTCTCATGGTCCTGCTATGAAAGTACCTTTGAAAGAGTATATAGATATACTGGAAAAAGGGCCGACAGACCTTAGAATGTTCTTTTTTAATCTTCTTCAGAACTGTCCAGAACTGGTAGATGATTTTAAGTATCCCGATCTTGGAGTGAAATTCTTTAAGAAATTGCCTGTGCTTTTTGTGGGAGGGCAGGGTGCCAAGGTGGTGATGCATTACGATATGGACCTTGCCAATAATTTTCATTTCAATTTTGTTGGTGAAAAGAGAATAATTCTTTACCCTCCAGATCAAACAGGCCTGCTTTATAAGGTTCCGTATTCCATCGTAAGTATGGAGATCATAGATATGGACGATCCCGATTTTGAGAAGTATCCGGCTCTTGCCCAGGCGAAAGGTTTTGAGACCAGATTAAAGCATGGAGAGGCATTATATATCCCGACTTCGTGGTGGCATTTTATAAAATATGAGACTCCCAGTTTATCCTTAACTTTAAGATCACTGCCTAAATCGCCTAAAAAGATCGCGGAAGTACTTAAAAATCTTCTGTTTATTCGCAATTATGATAATTTAATGCGGAAGATAGGTGGTCAGAAATGGATAGACTATAAGAACCGGGTTGCAATAAAGAGAACCCATAGAAATGCAGGTATAGAAGAATGAAGCGAGATAAGATGAAACTGAAGCCAATACCCAGGGTAAGGACAATATCTAAAGAAGACTTTTACAGGGAGTATGTGCAGAAGCAAAAGCCTGTGGTAATAGAGAGGCTTATAGAAGACTGGCCCGCATATGAGAAATGGAATCTGGATTATATAAAACAAATTGCCGGGGATAAGATTGTGCCTCTTTATGACGACAGGCCAATTTCTTCACAATATAAGTTCAATGAGCCTCATACAGAGATGAAAATGAGCGAATATATTGATCTTTTAAAATCCCGGCCCACGAACTACCGTATATTTCTTTATCATTTGATGAAGGAGGTTCCAAGCCTTCAGCGGGATTTTAAATTTCCTGATATAGGTTTAAGGTTTTTAAAGCAGTTACCCATGCTTTTTTTTGGAGGAGAGAATTCAAAGGTATTCATGCATTATGACATAGACTATGCTAATATCCTTCATTTTCATTTCCACGGAAAGAAACAGTGTATTCTTTTTCCTCCTTCTGAAAGTAAGCATCTTTATAAGGTGCCGCATGCTCTTATTTCAAGGGAGGATATAGATTTCAATGATCCCGATTACACTAAATTTCCAGTATTAAAGAAGGCCAAGGGTTACATAACCGAGCTTAAACACGGTGAGACCTTATATATGCCGGAAGGTTACTGGCATCAAATGACTTACTTAACAGCGGGATTCTCAATGAGTCTTCGAGCCACTCCCCGCACTCTTACTAACTTTTCAAAGGCGGTTTATAATCTGATTTTCATGCGGCATTTCGATAATTATATGAGAAAGCTTCGCGGCCAGAAGTGGATAGATTATAAGAATGAACAGGCTTTAAAACGAACACATAAAAAGCATGATATTAGTCTATAAGTTCATTGATGCAGTCAAAGACAAGCTGACTTTCATAGCCTTTGCGCAATAAATGATCAGCAAGCTTCTTTTTCTTTTTGAAGGAATTAGGTTCCTTTGTTTTTTCCTCTTTCTTTTCTGCAAGCTCATAAAGGGTTTTTAGATAGTCTGATTCCTTAATTTCAGATAATCCAAGCTTTATTATAGGGGAAGAAATATCACGCTTTTTAAGTTCCTGGGTGATCTTTATTCTACCCCATTTTTTCATTCGGAATTTGCCTCTCACAAAACTACGTGCGAAGCGTTCTTCATTTAAAAAGCCATCCTGCATTAGGGAGATGATGATCTTTTCCTGAGCCTCGGGGATCATTCGCATTTGATTTAATTTATCCTCTACTTCCTTCTGAGACCTGTCGCGGTAGGCGCAAAAATGCATGAGTTTTTGTAGTGCTTCATCTACTGTATGCGATGTGCGATCATTTTTCATTTTTCCGAAAAGTATTTTCTCAGGTTAATTAAAAGAATGCTTAACATTAAGAGTGCCCATATACTAAAGCAAACAACTTCTGCAGCAATTAAATAATAGGTGTCGTGGATGCTTATGGTTAGGTATTCTCCATAAAAGCTAAAACCTACTATCAAAGTAATTATGCTAATCAGGATAGAATATTTTCTCATTGTTCAAATATAAACTAATGATGAATAATAGGGAGTGGAAATAACAGAAGACCATTTCGATTTAGAGCATAAAAAAACGCCTTACAATTGCTTGAAGGCGTTTTTGTTTATTTGATCACTTTCCCGTCTTTATCGTGAAAGTGGTACTCTAAATACGTGTAAGCATCTCGAGGTAAAATTTTCACCCAACGTTTGTGGTCTACAAACCACTTAGATCGGGGAGATGGAAAGCCTTTGGTTAAAAAGGCGGCAATAAATGGATGAGCGCTCAGCGTGATCTTTTTATGTTCTTTTTTCTTGATCAGTTTTTCAAGGTCCACTTTAATTTTGTTTACCAAACTTATAGGTGCTTCAATTTCACCATTTCCGTTAGGATCTTCCTCACGGGTTTTGATATTCATTTCTGGCCTTACGCGCTGTCTCGTTATTTGAACCAATCCGAATTTACTTGGTGGCAAAATCTTATGTTTTGCCCTGTCATCACTCATTTCTTTTCTAAGGTGATCATAAAGCGCCTTTCGGTTTTCCGCTCTATTCATATCTATAAAGTCTACCACAATAATACCACCCATGTCACGAAGTCGTAACTGTCGGGCTATTTCGGTAGCACTTATAAGATTCACCTCCAGTGCGGTATCTTCCTGGTTCTTAGATTTGTTGGAGCGGTTTCCGCTATTCACGTCTATAACGTGCATGGCTTCTGTGTGCTCTATCACCAGGTAGGCGCCTTTACTCATGGATACGGTGCGCCCAAAGGAAGTTTTAATTTGTCTTTCGATACCAAATTTTTCAAAAATGGGCTGGTTGGATTGATGCAGTTTTACGATTGATTCTTTTTCTGGAGCAATTTCGCTCAAATAATCTTTGATTTGAGTATAAAGCGTTTCATCATCTACGATTATAGAAGTAAAGGAGTCATTAAAAATGTCTCTCAACAGGGAAGAAGCCCTGTTCAATTCTCCCAGAACTTTAGAAGGATGATGCGGTTTATACAGTTTTTTACACATGGCTGTCCAGCGATCCATCAAATTTTGAAGATCTCTGTCCAGTTCTGCTACTTTTTTGCCTTGTGCTACGGTTCTTACAATAACACCAAAACCTTTGGGTTTAATGCTTTTTACCAGTCTCTTTAGGCGTTCCTTTTCATCTTTGCTCTCGATTTTTTGAGAAACCGAAATCCGGTTGGAAAAAGGAACCAGTACAATATAACGGCCAGGTAGGGAAAGCTCGGAGCTTATCCTGGGGCCTTTTGTAGAGATTGGTTCTTTAACGATTTGAACCAGTAGCGACTGGTTTGATTTTAAGACATCGGCAATAGCGCCGTTTTTGTCTATATCCTTTTCAAAAGGAAAATTCTTTAAAGAATAATCTTTGAGTTTACCTGTGCTTACACGTTTTATGAACTTTAATAAAGAAGAAACCTGGGGGCCCAGATCATGATAGTGTAAAAAACCATCTTTCTCATAGCCTACATTTACGAATGCGGCATTTAACCCGGGAACAGCTTTTCGAATCTTGGCGATATAAATATCACCAACATTGAATTTGTTGCTGTCTTCTTCCTTGTTGAGTTCAATAAGTTTTCCATCTTTTAATAAGGCAAAATCTACAGCAGAAGGTTCGGACCTGATAATTAATTCTTTGTCCACACTTCCAGATTTTATATCCATATCTGTATGGAAACAGACATAGATGGATTAAACATTATTTTTTCACAGGTTTTTGAATCCTGAAGAAACCTCGTCGACATATGAATTCCTGTCGGGGGCTTCGATTTCAAAGAACGATTTAAATTAAATAAAAAAAGTAGTTGTCACACTACTTTTTCTTGTGGCGATTAGCTCTTCTTCTTTTCTTACGCTTGTGCGTGGCCACCTTATGTCTTTTTCTTTTCTTACCACTTGGCATAGTGTAATGTCGTTTAAATTAATAAATATTTCATCAGAAGCCACCCCGCAAAGCGGGGAGGATTCAATTATTTTACTTCAACATTCGATTTTACTCCTTCAACAAAGATCTTTGCAGGTTTGAATGCTGGAATGTTGTGAGCAGGAATTTTGATGGTAGTGTTCTTAGAAATGTTTCTACCGGTTTTTTCGGCTCTTGTCTTTACAACAAAGCTTCCGAAACCGCGAAGGTACACGTTATCTCCACTTTCAAGTGAATTTTTAACTTCGTCCATGAAAGATTCAATAGTAGCCTGAACGTCTCCTTTTTCCATTCCTAATTTCTCCGAAATGTTTGCTACGATATCTGCTTTAGTCATTTTCGTACTATTTAAATTTTATAAATTGGGGTTTCTATTTTTCAAGGGGGCAAATATAAGAATTAAATCTACAATATTTCAAACCTAATTCACTAATAATAACGCAATAAACTCTTATTATTGCGAATATTCACTTTTAACTATGGATTTTTCCAAGAGACTGACGCATTGGTACTTGCAAAATAAACGTGATCTCCCATGGAGAAATACTCACGAACCGTACCATATTTGGCTCAGCGAAATAATGCTTCAGCAAACGCGAATCGAACAGGGCCTTCCTTATTATTATAAATTTACCGAAGCCTTTCCAAGGGTTTTTGATCTCGCCGATGCTTCTACCGATGAAGTGCTTAAGCTCTGGCAGGGCCTTGGGTACTATTCCCGGGCCAGGAATCTGCATGAAACGGCCAAATATGTTGCCAATGAGTTAGATGGTAAGTTTCCCGAAAGTTATAAAGGCCTTATAAAATTGAAAGGAGTGGGGGATTATACGGCCAGTGCAATTGCATCTATATGTTACAATGAGCCTGTGGCTGTTGTTGACGGAAATGTTTATCGTGTTCTTTCAAGAATTTTTGGAATTGATACTCCTATTAATAGTACTAAAGGGATTAAGGAGTTTAAAGCTCTGGCAATGGAATTGCTTGACAGGGAAGATCCCGCAACTTTTAATCAGGCCTTAATGGAGTTTGGAGCCTTACACTGTAAACCTCAAAACCCTGCATGTGAGGTATGTCCATTTAATGATAAGTGCATTGCTTTGAAAGAGCATAAGGTGAAAGAATTGCCTGTTAAGCTTAAAAAGGCAAAAGTGAAAAAAAGATATTTCAATTACCTGGTCTTCGATCTTGAGAATAACAAAACTGTTCTTGAACAGCGTAAGGGAAAAGGCATCTGGAATGGTTTATACCAGTTTCCATTAGTTGAATCGGAAAGACCTATAGGAGAAGATGAGCTAAGGTCATTGGATGCATTCAAAAAAGAGTTGGGAAAGGAGGACTTTTCTGTTGAGCTTTTCAATAGAGAACCGGTGGTGCATAAATTGTCACATCAGCATTTATATACATGTTTCTGGCTGGTTAATTCTTCAGGCATTTCAAAAGAAGCGATTAAGTTGGAAGAGGTGCTCGATTATCCCGTACCGGTACTTATTGAAAATTTTTTAAATGAATATCTTCCAGAAGAGTATAAATAAATCCTTGTTTATATCTTTGGCTGTTTTTGCAGATTTAGGTAGAATTTTTTAGTATTTTAGTTCTAATAAGCTTTTAACGCTAATCAAAAAATCGAGAAATGACAGGTACATTGAACAAAGTAATGTTAATAGGACACACAGGCGATGATGTGAAAATGCATTATTTTGAAGGCGGTGGCTCCATTGGGAGGTTCCCTCTGGCTACAAATGAGAGTTACACCAATAGGACTACAGGAGAACGTGTGACCAGTACAGAATGGCACAACGTAGTAGTACGTAACAAGGCTGCCGAGATATGTGAAAAATATCTGAAAAAGGGGGATAAAGTCTATGTAGAAGGGCGTATTAAAACCCGTAAATGGCAGGATGACCAGGGAAATGAGAGGTATCAGACAGAAATCCATTGTACCGAATTTACCTTTTTGACGCCTAAGAATGAATCGGGCGCCGAGCCATCTGGAAATTCCCAGGCTTCAGGGGATAGAGCGGCTAAGCCTAAGAACGAAAACTATTCTAATCGTAATGAGGCATATTCCCAGGATGAAGAGGAAGACGATTTGCCATTCTAAGTTTAATTAAAATTTTTGCCTTTGGATTCGGAACCTCCCAGTTTGCTTTTGTTTTGGGCCACAATGGGATTCACCCAGCTTATCAGCTTGATATTTTTATTCGTGCTATTGCTATGTTCTGCTTTGATATCAGGAGCTGAGGTAGCATTCTTTTCCTTAACGCCGGCCAACTTTATAACCGAAGACGGGAAAAGGACAAAAACCCAGAATATAGTTATCAATCTGCTTGAAAAGCCAAAGAAGTTGCTGGCTACCATTCTAGTGGCTAATAATTTTATTAATATCGCAATCGTTCTTCTTTTTGATAATCTGGCTGACGATCTTTTTGCGGGGGTAAATACCGAAGTTTATGGGATAGATTTGCGTTTTCTTTTTGAAGTTGGTCTTGTTACCTTTCTTATTCTCCTTTTCGGGGAGATTCTACCTAAGGTTTACGCGAGCAGGAATAAAGTGCAATTCTCTAATTTTATGGCTTATCCTATTAATTTTCTGGACAGCTTTTTTTCTCCTCTAAGTACCCCAATGAGGGCTGTAACTCTATATTTTCACGAAAAACTGGGGAAACAACGCTCTTTTATAAGTATAGATCATCTTTCCCAGGCGCTGGAACTTACCAGTGAAGAGGATACTACAAGGGAAGAGCAAAAGATACTTCAGGGTATCGTGAGCTTTGGAAATACTGACACCAAGCAGGTGATGAGACCAAGAATGGATATTTTTGCCCTTAACGAGGAAAGTTCTTTTAGTGATATCATCCCCGAAATCATAGAGAATGGCTATTCACGGATTCCTGTTTACCGCGAGAATATAGATAATGTGATAGGTATTCTTTACATCAAAGACCTGTTGCCATATCTGAATAAGAAGAATTTTGACTGGACCAGTTTGATTAGGGAGCCATATTTTGTTCCTGAGAACAAGAAACTGGATGATCTGCTGAATGAATTTAAGAATAAGAAAAATCACCTTGCCATCGTTGTAGATGAGTATGGAGGCACCAGCGGGCTTATCTCCCTGGAGGATATAATTGAAGAAATAGTTGGCGATATTAGTGATGAATTTGATGATGAAGATCTTATTTATTCAAAACTGGATGAGAATAACTTTGTTTTTGAAGGTAAAACGCCTTTAAAGGATTTTTATAAGATTGTGAAAATTGAAGACCCATCTGTTTTTGAAGATCAGAAGGGTGAGGCCGACACACTCGCCGGTTTTCTTCTTGAGATTTCAGGAGGTTTTCCAAAAAAGAACGATGTGATTACCTTTCTTAATTATGCTTTCACAATCGAGGTGATAGACGATAAACGTATCAAACAAATTAAACTTAGTATAGCTCCGGTATGAGACGACTGATTCTGGCATTTTTGGGAACTTTAATTCTGGTGCTTTCAGCCTGTAAAGAAGATCCCAAACCCAAACCAAAAGGTTTTTTAGCTCTTGAGTATCCTGAAGCTAAATATAGAAGAGTTGATATTGGTTGTCCCTATACTTTTGAGAAGAATGATCTGGCCGAAATAGTCCCTTCCAGGAACCGGATTCCCTGCTGGATAGATCTGGAATATAAGTCTATGAACGGCACCATTTTTATTACTTATCAACCGGTTAATAATAATCTCGATTCTTTGCTGCGAGATGCACAAAAGCTTCCTTTACAGCATACCATAAAAGCTGATGTAATAGAAGGAGATATTTATACCAATGAGTTTAATGATACCTATGGCATGTTCTACGAGGTAGATGGAAACGCGGCTTCTCAGGCGCAGTTCTACCTTACTGATAGTACCGATCATTTTCTTACGGGTTCGGTCTACTTTAACTCGCTCCCAAATTTTGATTCTATTGTTCCTGCTGCAGATTATCTGAAAAAAGATATCAGACATCTGATGGAAAGCTTAAAATGGCAAAATAGGAATTGAATTTTCTTTTTCTTCTGTTGAGAATGCCGACTTTTGACATCTCAATAGTGGAATATGGTATCTGGTAACCTTAAGTGGATCTATCTTATTATTCTTTCCCTGGTATGGGGGAGTTCATTTATCCTTATTAAAAAAGCCCTGGTAGGTCTAACAGCTTTGCAGGTGGGTTCATTTCGCATCATATTTGCAGCAGTTTTTCTTGTTCTGGTAGGTTTTAAAAGTATTAGGCGTCTAACCAAAAGGCAATGGAAGTGGATCGTTATTTCCGGATTTCTGGGTTCTTTCTTTCCAGTCTATCTTTTTTCTTTTGCTGAGACTGAAATAGACAGTGCCGTTGCTTCGATCCTCAATGCAACCACGCCCTTGCTCACTCTTATTTTTGGTGCCATATTTTTCAATTCGGTCTTTAATCAGAATAAAATCTTAGGAGTGGTGATAGGCTTGCTGGGCACAGCCGGGCTTATTTTAAGCGGCGCCACAATCAATCCCGATCAGAATTACCTTTATTCGCTGCTTGTAGTAATGGCCGCAGGCTGCTATGCAATGAACGTGAATATACTCAAGACCAGAATGAGTGATATTTCCCCTTTGGGAATTGCCGTCGGGAACTTTTCAGCTTTGCTAATCCCGGCATTAATAATTCTTTATTTCACCGGATTTTTTGAGCTTTCGGAATACTCTTCAGAAATAGAATGGTCGGTATTTTTTGTAGCTATTTTGGGAATAATAGGAACCGGAATAGCCATGATCATCTTTAATAAACTGGTACAGATTTCAGATCCTGTATTTACCACATCTGTAACCTATACTATTCCGGTAGTGGCTTTGGGCTGGGGTATTCTTGATGGCGAAGTGTTCAGTTTCTGGCAACTTATCTCGGCTCTCGTAATTTTGGTAGGAGTCTTTATTGTTAATCGTTCAAAGGATATCATTTCCCGATTCAGAAAGCAGGCCACATAAAAAAGCCCGGAACATCACTTCCGGGCTTCTTATAAAATTTTGCTGGAAAACTATTCCACAACGAAATCCTCTTCAGAAACTCCTTCGTTTACCAGAACCTCCGAAACTTCAAATTCAAAGGTTTGTGGTCCCATGGACTGGGCGATCATAAATGGGAATTTTACTCCTTCTACTTCTCTATAATCACTGTACATGGTAGGGATAGTCATTGTTTGTCCGGCCTGGGACATGGTCTTAACCGACTGTACTTTTAGTCCGCTTTCCATGTCGTAGTAAGCTTTCGTATTTTCGTTCATCGAAACTACATATGTATCCTTTCCATTAACCTGCTCCACTCCTTCAACTTTGGAGCCTTCAGTATTCAATTCTGGAAAAGCCTGGGCATCGGCCTGGGCCATTTTGATCTGTTCTTCAGTATAGGGCATTTTCTGTCCCTGGACCATAGCATAGCCTGATTCCCCATTAAATACCTGTTTGCTCATTACATTTCCGTTCATGGCAACTGATTGCGCAAGCTTACCTTCACTGGTACGTTTTATTTCAAGCTCTAAATTCATGCCCTGGATGGTGGCGTTAGCCTTTATCAAAACGCTTTCAATATCTTTTACTGCTTCCTTGCCGCCAATGGCTTTGATATAATCGCCAAAAACTTTTTCTACCGTTACCGAGGGATCAACCTCCTTGTTGAATTCGGGTTTATCTACCTTATTACCATATTTATCATAATATTTTACCGGTAATTTCTGGCCTTTATATGTGATGTTCTCCACTCCTTCAAGAACCTCGCTGCCTTTACCAGCAATCACTATTCTAAGCTTATCGGTCTTATAGTATTTATTGGCAACCCTTTGAATATCTTCCGGAGTTACAGCATTGATCCTTTTAAGATAATTCTCGTAGAAATCTTGCGGCAGGTCATTTGTCTCAATATTCAGGGCGTAATCTGCAATTGTGGAAGGATCTTCCAGGTTAAGCACAAAATTCCCGGCAAATTTTGCTTTGGCCTTTTCCAGGTCTTCCTGAGAAACTTTTTCGGTTTTTATCCTGTTGATCTCCTTTAATATTTCAACTACCGCGCTATCGGTAACAGCATTTCTTACACTGGTACTGGCAACAAAACGGCTTGCATATTTATCGGCTCCGGTAGAAGATCTTGCTCCATAAGTGTAGCCATGCTCTTCACGAAGATTCATGTTGAGGTAGCTTCCAAAACTACCTCCAAGGATCTGATTGGCCACCACGACAGGGAAGTAGTCATCATCTGAGATCTTCAGATCGATCGTATTCTGAACCCTAAGTTCGCTTTGCACCGCGTTTGGAACATCGATAAAGTTGATCTCGGTAGTTGCCACATTCTTTACTTCGGGAAGATTGGAAGCCTTGGGAGCGGGTTTTTTCCAGTCTCCAAAATGTTCTTTCGCGAGTTTCTTTACTTCAGATGCGGTTACATCCCCTACTACTACAAGATATGCATTAGCGGGAGAGATGTAGGTGTTATAGTAATTCCGTATGTCTTCCAGGCTCACGCTATTCACCGATTCTTCAGTTTCAAATTCTCCGTAAGGATGATCTTTTCCGTAAGCAAGAGCGCTGCTTATATTGCTGGCGATATAGCTGGCACTTTTTTCACCGAATTTCAGGCTCTCAAGAAGTTTGTCTTTCTGGTCCTTGAACTCCTGCTCTTCAAATTTCGGGTTTAGGAACCCGTCTGCCATTAACTGCATTACTTCAGGAAAGAATTTGGAAAGAGAACTCGCATAGGCACTCTCCGATCCAAAACCTACATTGGCACCTAGAAAGTCAACTCTTTTGTTGAACTCATCTTTGCTCATAGACTTTGTGCCGGTACCCATCATTGCACTGTAAAGGGCTTTTACACCTTGTTTGGTTCCCTGCGCATGCGGTTCGTTGTCTATTAAAAGACTAGCCCTAACACGGGGCAGCTTGTGGTTCTCAACCACCATTACCTTTAAGCCATTGTCAAGCGTGAACGAATCTGGTTTTCCCAGGTTTATAGTTGGTGCGGGACCCGGTTCTGGTTGTTTGGATCTATCTATCTGGGCTTGCGTACTAATGCAAACCAGGAATAATATGAATATTGAAATAAATTTGATTTTCATTTCTTAGTATTTTATTGGATTATTGAGTGTCTGTTTGAGGTAAGTATTCCAGTTCCAGTCTCTGGTTTTCTTTAAGATATTTATTCGCTACTTCCTTTATTTCTTCTCTGGTGATATCTCTATAGATATCTATCTCTTCGTTTATAAGGTCGGTATCGCCATAAAGCATATAATAAGTGGCAAGAGAAGAAGCTATTCCCTGAACACTGCTATTAGAGTTCACAAACCTATTCTCAAATTTGTTCTGTAGTTTTTGAAATTCTTCTTCTGAGATGAGTTCATTCTGGAGCTTTTTTATCTCCTCATCCATCGAAGAAGCAAGTGTATCTAAAGGAGTATCTCCCATTGCAAGGGCACCCATTAGATAGAGGCCATAATCTTCCATGGTTCTTGGAAATGCAAGTACCTGTATGGCTTCTTTATCCTGATCTACCATTTTTTTGTACATTCTGGAGCTTTTGCCGTCGGTAAGGATAGAAGAGATCATATCTAGTACATAGGCATCTCTTTCTTTCATTGAAGGGGTTCGGTAAACATATATCATTGCAGGAATCTGAATATTGCTGTCATATTCAGTGGCAATTATCTTCTCTTCAATTGGTTCCTCTTCAATATCTACTCTTTCTACTTCAGGTCCGGAAGGAATCGGACCAAAGTAATCTTTGATCATTTTCTTTGTTTTCTCGATATCTATATCTCCGGCAACCACAAGCGCGGCATTATTCGGATTGTAATACTTGTCGAAAAAACCTTTGAATTCATCAAGCTGGGCGGCATCAAGATCTTCCATGGTCCCGATAACCGAATGCTTGTAAGGATGCTTATCAAACATATAGGGAACTATTCCAGTGTTGTAAATTATCTTCCCGTAAGGAGCATTATCTACCCTGGTTCTTTTTTCCTCTTTTACCACTTCGTTCTGAGTATCCACACCTATCTGATTGATCACCGGGTGCAACATGCGTTCTGATTCCATCCATAGACCCAGTTCGAGGTTGTTTGAGGGGAAAGTTTCATAGTAATAAGTTCGATCTTCGGTAGTATTGGCATTATTGTTTCCACCATTCGCGGCTACAATATTAAACCACTCACCACGATCTATGTTCTGGGTTCCTTCAAATAAGAGGTGCTCGAAAAAGTGGGCAAAACCGGTTCTTCCGGGAGCTTCATCTTTCGATCCCACATGATACATCACTCCAATGGTGACTACAGGTGCGGTGTTATCCTGATGTAAAATTACATGCAGACCGTTGTCCAGATCGTATTCGGTAAATTCTACTTCCTGAGCAACACCTGCCGAGCCAATTAACAGAAAGCAGGCAATTAGTTTTAGTTTGTTGATCATCTTTTAAATGTTTTTCATTTGTGTAATATATAAGTAAGCTGCATTGCTAAAAAGTTACAATTTCTTTGTTTGAATGATGAACGAATGTCAAATGTGTTAAAATTAACAAGCTATTAAGGCAAAAACCGCTGTATTTTTTGGAAATTTACTTAGCTAAAAAGTTAAAATGCTATGGGTAAATCTAGTATTCCTATTAAATATGGAGTTGCAATTGCGGCAGGTTTGATCGCATATTTCTTAATACTTTCCCTTTTT
This sequence comes from Gramella jeungdoensis, assembly GCF_023805255.1. Lineage (GTDB taxonomy): Bacteria > Bacteroidota > Bacteroidia > Flavobacteriales > Flavobacteriaceae > Christiangramia > Christiangramia jeungdoensis. The sequence continues at coordinate 56,468 of NZ_JAMSCK010000007.1, read as the reverse complement.
GGATTGCATGTGAATCCTATTTACAGTCTTTTTAATAGTGTGATCATGGCTTATGGGATGTATGAAGCGATAAAGCATTACAGATTGGAAAAGGGAAATAAATTTAAGTATCAGAAGGGATTCATGGCAAGCCTCTTAACGGGTTTTAATGCTACCATTATATTCACCATTTTCTTTGGATTCTATGCTACAGAATTCAATCCCGATTTTTTAAATCAGCTTATTACCATGTGGATTACCGATTACAGTACTAATATAGGAATAGTGTTGTTCGTGGTTGCCATTATGGGATTTGCAACTAGCCTGGTGCTTACCCTGGCTTATATGCAATTGTTCAAGGATTCCTGGAATACTAAAGAAGGAAAAAAACACACGTTTTAGATCTTATCTGAAAAAATAAAAAACCTTTGTCAATTAATTAATTAGGATTATATTTGCACCCGCTTGCGTGAAATCGTGAGTGTTGTAATTGTATCAAATTAATTAATCATACGCTATGTACGCAATTGTAGAGATAGCAGGGCAGCAGTTCAAAGTTGCAAAAGACCAAAAGGTATTTGTTCACCGTTTGGAAGGTAAGGAAGGTGACAGTGTCTCTTTTGACAAGGTTCTTCTTACTGCAGATGGAGACAATGTAACCGTTGGCGCCCCGGCTATAGAAGGTGCTCTGGTAGGAGCTAAGATCAACCGTCATCTAAAAGGTGATAAAGTGATCGTTTTCAAAAAGAAAAGACGTAAAGGTTACCGTGTAAAAAACGGTCATCGTCAGTCCTTAACAGAGATCGTGATCGAAGGAATCGATCTTAAAGGAGGTAAAAAAGCAACTTCGGCTAAGAAAGAAGAGCCAAAGAAAGAAGAAGCAAAAAAAGAGACCAAGAAGCAGGAGCCAAAAAAATCTGATAATAAATCAGAAGATCTAAGCAAGCACACAGTTGTTGAGCTGAAAGAAATGGCTAAAGAAAAAGGAATCGAAGGTTACTCTTCTATGAAGAAAGCCGAGCTAATCGCTGCTTTAAGCTAATTTTAAACTACTAAAAACGAAATAAGATGGCACATAAAAAAGGAGTTGGTAGTTCCAAGAACGGTAGAGAGTCAGAATCGAAACGCTTAGGTGTGAAGATCTTTGGTGGCCAGGCTGCCGTTGCTGGTAACATTCTTGTAAGACAACGCGGATTCACTCACCACCCAGGTGATAATGTGTATGCCGGTAAAGACCATACATTACACGCCAAAATAGACGGTGTTGTAAAATTCACTAAGAAGAAAGACGATAAGTCTTATGTTTCAATTGAGCCTTTCCAGGCTTAATTAGAAGCTTCTAATTATATAAAAAACCCTTTTCGGATTATTTCGGAAAGGGTTTTTTTATGTCTTCATGCTAAAAATGTTTAATTTTAAAACAAAAAACTTAAACATTTGATGAAAATTGCTGACCAATTTGGATTTAATGAAAGACAGGTAGACAGAATAATTTCCATGGCATGGGAAGATAGAACCACCTTTGAGGCTATAGAATATCAATTTGGACTAAGCGAGAAACAGGTGATCAAATTCATGCAGGAGCAGATGCATCCTCGTAACTGGAGAAAATGGAGGGCAAGGGTACAGGGTAGAAAGACCAAGCATGCTAAACTAAAAAATGCTGAGGTTGGCAGATTCAGAAGTTCCATGCAACGGCAAATCACAGGTAACCGTATCTCAAAGAAGAAATATTGATTTATATTTATGGAATAACCTCCTTATAAATATTTCCAATGAGACCTCTTACATTTCACAGGATCATAAGTCTTCTATTTCTTCTCATTTTTAATTATTCATTTTGTCAAACGCCTGTCCGGGTTGAGACTCAGAACGGGGTTTTAGAAGGTTTTCATGACGAAACAAAAGATCTTGATCTTTTTCTTGGTGTCCCATTCGCTCAGCCTCCTGTTAAAGATTTACGGTGGAAAGCTCCCCAGCCTCTCCAGGATTGGGATGGAATTAAAGAAGCAAAGGAATTTGGACCTGCGGCAGTGCAAACAAACGTTTTTGGGGATATGATATACAGGGGCAAAGGAACCAGTGAGGATTGCCTTTATCTCAATATCTGGACACCTTCAGTTAACGAAAGTGAAGATCTTCCCGTGCTTCTTTATTTTTACGGTGGAGGTTTTGTTGCCGGGGATGGTTCAGAGCCTCGATATGATGGTGCGTCTATGGCTCAGAAAGGAATAGTAACGATTACTGTAAATTACCGCCTTAATGTTTTTGGATTTTTTGCCCATCCCACCTTAAGTGCCGAATCGCCATATCATGCCTCCGGAAATTATGGTTTGCTGGATCAGAATGCTGCGCTAAAATGGGTTTATGAAAATATCGAGGAATTTGGCGGAGATCCGGAGAAAATAACCATCGCGGGAGAATCTGCAGGTTCAATTTCCGTAAGTGCTCATATGGCTTCCCCCTTATCTAAAGATATTATCGCAGGAGCTATTGGAGAAAGCGGGGCTTCCATAAAACCTACTCTGGCACCAGTTCCGCTTACCGAAGCCGAAAAAATAGGAGAGCAATTTGTTGAGCAAGCCGGGTTTGCTTCCTTTGCGGAATTACGGGCCCTGAATACCGATGAACTTTTCAGGGTTTATAATGAATCTGGACGATTCGGTTTTCCCACTGTTATAGACTCTTATTTTTTGCCTAAACCGGTCCCTGAAATTTTTAAAGCTGGTGAACAGGCTCAGATTCCATTACTGGTAGGTTGGAATTCTGCCGAAATGGGTTCAGGTGGATTTATGCAGGTAAAGGAAATGAATAAAGAGAATTATCTGAAGCGGCTGCAGGAGGAATATGAAGATAATTTTGAAGAAGTCCTGGAATTGTATCCAGCGGGTTCCCCTGCAGAGATAAGGGAATCAGCAACGGCCCTGGCTTCAGATCGATTTATAGCATATAGCACCTGGAAGTGGTTCGACCTTCACCGGAAAAATTCAGAAGAACCAGTTTACAGGTACCTGTTTAGCAGGATACGGCCCCAGGCTAAAGAGGATCCCGAATATCAGCCTGAAGGTGCTCCTCATGCTTCCGAAATAGAATATTTTATGGGTAATTTAAGGCTTATTGAAAACCCTAATTTATCGGAAGAAGATTACCGCATTTCATCTACAATCCAGGTATATCTTGCTAATTTCATCAAGACTGGAGACCCAAATTCCAAAGGTCTTGTGCCATGGCCATCGGCAATGGATAAGGATGTTAGTCCTCCAATCTTAATTATGGATTCGGAGTTCGAAGTTGTTCCAGCCGAAAAGGATGATAGATATAGATTTCTTGATAAATATTTTGGGAATGATTAAAGAAAAAATCCCCGGGCAACCGGGGATTTTCAAAAAACCAAACAAAAAGGGGAAATCAATTCAAAGCAAAACTGCTAATTAAACTAATCTCGTTACCCTTATAGGAGTACTGGTAGAGTATATTATCCCCGACCATCAGAAGTTTATCCTCAAGTGGGATAACATCATAGGTGCTAATGTTGCTGAATTGATCTATTAACCTAAGGTCGGGGGTGTCTTGAATATCGTATACCTTCAATCCGGCATCGCCATCACAAACAAACAGCCAGTCATCTTTAACGCCTAATCCATGCGGATTGTTCATTTCATATGTCTTCTCAATGAATGGATTGGTTTTATCTGAAATATTTACCACATCAAGCTGGTTGAAGTTCTGTCCACAAAGGTTTCCGCCGCGAATCGTAACATAGGCATAATCATCTTTCACAACCACCGGGTCGCAGCCAAGTACATGTTGTAAATAAGACACTTGTTGCGGAGCAGCCAGGTTTTCTATGCTGTAGATATACATGCCTCGGTCGCTCCCCAGATAAAGATGATCTTTATAATTAAAAAGGGTTTCTATATTCCAGCCTACTTGTTCGGCATTTACCCGGTTAGGTGCTGAAGGATTTGAAATATCGAAGGTCGATAAATTGGCTTCATCGGCTACATAAAGGTAATTGTCCTTTATGCTGAACCTGGCCATACTTCCTCCGGTGCCTATATTGCCTCCGCCAGCATCTGAGGCTGATTCAAAAGTTACCCAGTCATCAACGGCATATTCTATCCTTCTGGTTTCCATTAGGTATCCCACGATCACCTGTTCTGCAGGATCAAAACCTTCAAAATCTATATAATTAACCCCTTCCGGGGCTGAGGTATAGTAATTAGGAAAAACATCCTTTACACGGGCTAATTCTTTGATGTTATTCATATCACTAATATCAAATACTACCAGGTCCATTCCGTTGTCGGCATAGAGTTTTTCGTCTTTAACGGCGATATCCATATTCCTTGGTATCTTCAGGAATTTTATATTCTCCGGATTAAACGGGTCTGTATTGTCTATTATATGAACGCCTTCATTCTTGTCGTTCACGAAAATATAATCTTTCCAGGCATAAATCTTCCCCGACTCAGCGATGTTTCGAGGCTCCAGTATCTTTACGGAAGCTCTAAAATCGGCGACCGATTGAGTAACGGGAACAGCCACGGTAGACAATCTGTAGTCTTCATCCTCGTTACATGATACGAGGCTTAATAGCACAATTAGTATGGGAAGAAATAGTATTTTTTTCATTTCCGGGTCAATTAGTTATCTATTAGATGTGAAAAAAAGAAAAAGGTTGCGCCGGCTAGTATAAATTTTTTTCTGTCACTTTGTCAGAACTCACTTTAGCCCTATCTTTGCCCATCTAAAAACCGAAAGGTTATTAAAGAATTATGGAGAAGATAATAGACGAGAAAAAACAGGGAAACTCTTTGGTAATGGAGCCTAAGGCTGAAAATGGCCGGAAGCTTTTCATTGAAAGTTATGGCTGCCAGATGAACTTTAGTGATTCAGAAATTGTGGCTTCCATTCTTTCTAAAGAAGGCTTTAATACCACTCAGAATCTTGAGGAGGCCGATCTGGTTTTGGTGAATACCTGCTCCATCAGGGAGAAGGCTGAACAAACCGTTAGAAAGCGTCTTGAGAAATACAATGCGGTTAAAAGAATAAATCCGGGAATGAAAGTCGGGGTACTTGGTTGTATGGCCGAGCGATTGAAAAGCAAATTTCTGGAAGAAGAAAAGATAGTAGATCTTGTTGTGGGACCAGATGCCTATAAAGATCTTCCAAACCTTATCAATGAGGTTGAAGAAGGACGCAATGCCGTAAATGTTATTCTAAGTAAGGAGGAAACTTATGGCGATATTTCGCCCGTTAGGTTGCAAACCAACGGAGTTTCGGCATTTGTTTCAATCACAAGAGGCTGCGATAATATGTGTACCTTCTGTGTGGTGCCCTTTACCAGGGGGAGGGAGCGTAGCCGTGATCCGCAAAGTATTGTGGAAGAGGTAAACGATCTGGCTGATAAAGGTTACAAGGAAGTGACACTTTTGGGGCAGAATGTGGATAGTTATCTTTGGTATGGAGGTGGATTGAAGAAGGATTTCAAAAATGCTACCGAGATTCAGAAAGCAACGGCAACGAATTTCGCGGGACTTTTAAAACTGGTTGCTGAAGCCCAGCCTAAAATGAGAATTCGTTTCTCTACTTCCAATCCCCAGGATATGACTCTTGACGTGATAGAAGTGATGGCGAAGTACAGGAATATCTGTAACTATATTCATTTACCTGTGCAGAGTGGTAGCGATCGTATTTTGAAAAAAATGAACCGTCTGCATACAAGGGAAGAGTATTTCACATTAATCGATAATATCAAAAAGTTAATTCCCGACTGCGGAATTTCTCATGATATCATTACAGGATTTCCAACAGAAACCGAAGAAGATCATCAGGATACCCTTTCATTGATGGAATACGTGAAATATGATTTTGGTTTTATGTTCGCTTATTCTGAAAGGCCTGGAACCATGGCCGAGAGAAAATTTGAAGACGATGTTCCTGAAGATGTTAAAAAGAGAAGGCTTACTGAAATTGTAAATCTTCAGCAGGAGCACAGTAAATATAATACCGAGAAATTCCTGGGAAAAACCGTTGAGGTGCTTATAGAAAAGGAATCAAAGAAATCTAATGCCCATTGGAGTGGGAGAAATACCCAAAATACGGTAGTGGTATTTCCAAAGGAGAATTACAAGGTAGGAGATTTTGTGAATGTGACGATCCAAGACTGTACAAGTGCTACCCTTATTGGTACTCCTGTGGGATACAGCGATAATAATTAAATTAAAAAATTACAGTATATAGTTGGATTTTTAACTGAAGACTGTTTACTGAATACGGAATATTTGTAGATGGAATCAGTTCAGGCAATAAAACAAAGGTTTGGGATCATTGGAGACGACCCCAAACTTAATCGTGCTATAGAAAAAGCAATACAGGTGGCCCCTACCGATATTTCGGTCCTTGTAACCGGGGAGAGCGGAGTCGGGAAAGAAAGTATTCCTAAGATCATCCACGCTCTTTCACATAGAAAACATGGAAAGTATATAGCGGTTAATTGCGGTGCCATTCCGGAAGGGACTATAGACAGTGAATTGTTTGGTCACGAGAAAGGTGCGTTTACCGGTGCTACCCAAACCCGTAGCGGTTATTTTGAGGTGGCCGATGGCGGTACGATCTTTTTAGACGAGGTAGGTGAATTGCCATTGCCAACCCAGGTAAGGCTGCTGCGTGTACTTGAAAATGGCGAGTTCATAAAAGTTGGTTCTTCAAAAGTTCAGAAGACTAATGTGAGGATTGTTGCGGCAACGAATATCAATATGTTCGAATCTATCAAAAAAGAGAAATTCCGTGAGGATCTTTATTATCGTTTGAGTACGGTAGAGATAAATCTACCTCCTCTTCGTGAAAGAAAGGATGATATTCATTTGCTGTTCAGAAAATTTGCTTCAGATTTCGGGCTGAAATATAAGATGCCTACCATTAAGCTGGAAGACGAAGCTGTGGAACTTCTAAAGAAATATCGCTGGGGAGGAAATATTCGCCAGCTTCGAAATATCGCTGAACAGATCTCTGTTCTGGAACAGGACAGGAGTATCAGTGCTGAAGAATTGAGGCATTATCTTCCTGATGTGGGAAGCAACCTGCCCGCCGTGATCGCTGATAAAAAGAAGGAAGGGGATTTCAGTAATGAAAGAGAGATCCTTTATAAAGTGCTGTTCGATATGAAGAGCGATCTTAATGACCTGAAAAAGCTTACTTTGAAACTAATGCAGGAGGGTGACACCAAACAGGTGCAGGACGAGAATGAAGGTCTTATTCAGAAGATCTATGGAAACAGTGGGAATGACATTGATGAAGCTGACATAGATGAGGATAAATTGGAAGTGCTTCAAATCCCTCAGCAAAATGCTCCTCAGAAGCAGGAGGAAAAAGACAAGTATTATTTTGCCGAAGAGATTGAGGAAGAAGAAACCCTTTCTTTGCAAGACAAAGAACTGGAACTCATCAAAAAGTCCCTTGAAAGACATAACGGGAAACGAAAGGCTGCGGCAGAAGAACTGGGCATAAGTGAAAGAACCCTTTACCGGAAGATCAAACAATATAACTTGTAGCAATAAGCATTCAGCTTTAAGCCTTGAGCTTTACAGAATTTAGTATTTTGGGTGGCTTAAAGCTTAACACTTAGAGCTTATAGCTTTTTAATTATGAAGAAACCTTTTTTAATATTTTGCTCCGCTTTACTTTTAACCTTGCAATCTTGTGGGATCTACTCATTTACAGGTGCCGATACCGGGGAAGCCGAAACCTTTCAGGTGAATTTCTTTCAGAATAATGCAGATCTGGTGGAACCTGGGATAGACAGGGCCTTTACCAATTCATTGCAGGACCTTATCCAGAATCAAACGAGCCTGAGTCTTGTTAACAATAATGGAGATCTTGTCTTTGAAGGAGAGATAACCGAATATTATATTGCTCCAATGTCGGCTACCGCCCAGAATACCGCTGCACAAAACAGGCTTACAATTTCTGTAAATGTCCGTTATTATAATACACTGGAACCGGAAAAGGATTTTGACAGGCGTTTTTCATTTTTTTATGATTATCCTGCCGCTACCCAGCTGGTAGGAGCAAATCTTGAAACTGCCCTCGATGAAATATACACTCGTTTAACACAGGATATTTTCAATGCAGCTTTAACCGATTGGTAATGGATGTAAAGACTCTCACATATTTGCTGGAGAATCCGGGAGAGATCACTGCCGATCAAACACGGGAAATAGAAAAGCTCCTGATGGAGGCACCCTATTTTCAGGCGGCCAGAGCCATAAGGTTAAAAGGTTTGAAAGAACATCAGGAATTCAGCTATAATTCGGCATTGAAAAAAACGGCAGCCTATACAACAGATAGAAGCATACTTTTCGATTTTATTACTTCCGAAGAGTTCAATCAGAACCAGATAGCTAAACAAATCAGGGACCAGGAAGAGCGGCTTAAGGATATCACCGTATATGAGCCTGAAGAGGTGCATGGAAGAAGGAGCATAGATATCAATGAGGCTATCAGGATGAAGCAATCGGAATCTGAAAGGGTGATGGATCCTGCGTTATTTGAAAAGCTTGAAAAATCGGAAATCGAAGAAGAGCCTGTTGAAGAAGAAAATAAAAAGGAGTCTTCAGAAGAACAATTAGGAATAGGTAAGCCTTTAGAATTTGACCAGAAAGAATCTCATTCATTTTCAGAATGGTTGAAACTTACCAAAGCACAGCCAATTGAAAGAAGAGATGACGATAATGAGGATGAGGAGGAAACCGATGAGAGTCGTTCACGAAAATTTGAATTGATCGAGGAGTTCATTTCTAAGAATCCAAAAATAAAACCTGGTAAAACGGCGAACAAGGTGAACCTCGCAGAGCAAAGTATGGCTGCACCGGAATCCCTGATGACAGAGACATTGGCGAAGGTTTACCTGGAACAGAAAAATTATAAAAAAGCCATCCAGGCATATAAAATATTAATTTTGAAAAATCCCGAAAAAAGTGGTTTCTTTGCAGACCAAATTCGGGCAATAGAGAAATTACAAGATAATAATAACGAATAAGAATGAGCACATTCACTATTTTTTTAGCTTTAATAATTATCGTGGCATTTTTGCTGGTAGTTGTGATAATGGTTCAGAACCCAAAAGGAGGAGGACTTTCTTCTTCTTTCGGAGGTGGTGGCCAGCAATTGGGAGGTGTTAAGAAGACCACAGATTTTCTTGACAAGAGTACCTGGACACTTGCTACTTTACTTTTGGTTCTTATCCTTCTTTCGAATGTTACCATTATGGATGCTCCGGGAGAAGCCACACCTGGTGTTTTTGAAAGTGATGAACCTGTAGAAACAGAAGTTCCTGCTACTCAAACTCCGACGCAGCAGCCAATGGAAACTGACAGCGCTCAGTAGATTTAAGAAAATATTATAATTTGAAAATGCCAGCTTATGACAAGCTGGCATTTTTTATTGGGTATTGGCAGAAATAAGCTGATGGCATAATTTTAGAAATATCCCTTACCGACTTTAAAAATTGATTAACCTAAAAATAAAATTCTAAAAAATGGGACTAAACATTAAACCGCTTTCAGACAGGGTTGTTATTGAACCTGTTGCTGCAGAGAATAAGACTGCGTCTGGTATTATTATTCCTGAGACTGCTAAAGAAAAGCCACAAAAAGGTAAAGTTGTAGCAGTTGGTGCGGGAACAAAAGACCACAAGATGACCGTTAAGGAAGGCGATATGGTGCTTTACGGTAAATATGCCGGTACAGAGCTAAAACTTGAGGGTACAGATTATCTTATTATGCGGGAAGATGATATACTAGCAATAGTATAAGTTTCACTTCAATAAACTTTTCCCTTTTCGCGGGAGAATAAATCAAGTAAAAAATAATTAACCACATCTTTTCAAAAGTCTTAATAGAACTCTTGAAAATTAAAAAATTAATAAAATGGCAAAAGATATAAAATTTGACATCCAGGCCCGTAACGGGATCAAACGTGGAGTAGATGCTCTTGCAAACGCCGTAAAGGTGACTTTGGGTCCAAAAGGGCGTAATGTTATTATTAGTAAATCATTCGGTGCTCCAACAGTAACCAAAGATGGTGTTACTGTGGCTAAAGAGATCGAGCTTGAAGATGCTCTTGAGAATATGGGAGCTCAAATGGTGAAGGAAGTTGCTTCCAAGACCAACGATCTTGCCGGTGACGGTACTACAACCGCAACAGTTCTTGCCCAGGCTATAGTAAAAGAAGGTCTGAAGAACGTTGCCGCTGGTGCTAACCCAATGGATCTTAAAAGAGGAATCGACAAGGCTGTGGAATCATTAACTGCCGATCTTGCCAAGCAAACCAAAGAGGTTGGAGATTCTTCGGAAAAAATCAAGCAGGTTGCAGCTATTTCAGCAAACAATGATGACAAAATAGGCGATCTTATCGCCCAGGCTTTCGAAAAAGTAGGAAAAGAGGGGGTGATCACCGTTGAAGAAGCCAAAGGAACTGAAACTCACGTAGACGTGGTAGAAGGTATGCAATTCGACAGAGGTTACCTTTCTCCATATTTTGTGACCAATTCAGAAAAAATGACTGCCGATCTTGAAGATCCTTATATCCTTCTTTTTGATAAGAAGATATCTTCAATGAAAGATCTGCTTCCTGTACTTGAGCCAGTAGCTCAGTCTGGAAAACCATTATTGATCATAGCTGAAGATGTAGATGGAGAGGCCCTTGCTACACTTGTAGTTAATAAACTGCGCGGATCACTTAAGATCGCTGCCGTTAAGGCTCCAGGATTTGGTGACCGTAGAAAAGCAATGCTTGAGGATATCGCTATCCTAACAGGAGGTACAGTGATCTCTGAGGAAAGAGGTTTCACTCTTGAGAACGCGACCATCGATATGCTTGGTACTGCTGAAAAAGTAGCTATCGATAAGGATAATACAACTATCGTGAACGGTGCTGGAGAAGATCAGGCTATCAAAGATCGTGTAAATCAGATCAAAGCTCAGATAGAGTCTACTACTTCAGATTACGATAAAGAAAAACTTCAGGAGCGTCTTGCTAAGCTTGCAGGAGGTGTAGCCGTACTTTATGTTGGTGCAGCTTCAGAAGTTGAAATGAAAGAGAAAAAAGACCGTGTAGATGATGCCCTTCACGCGACGAGAGCTGCCGTTGAAGAAGGTATTGTTGCCGGTGGTGGTGTGGCTCTTGTTAGAGCTAAGGCCGTGCTTGATAAAATAAAGGCTGAAAATGCCGATGAGGCAACAGGTATTCAGATCGTGGCCAGAGCTATCGAGTCTCCTCTGAGAACCATTGTAGAGAATGCAGGAGGTGAAGGCTCTGTTGTGATCAATAAAGTACTTGAAGGTAAAAAGGACTTCGGATACGATGCGAAGACCGATCAGTTTGTAGATATGATGAAGGCCGGTATTATCGATCCTAAGAAAGTAACGAGAGTAGCTCTTGAAAATGCTGCTTCGGTTGCTGGAATGATCCTTACCACCGAATGTGCACTGATGGATATTCCTGAAGAAAATGCCGGTGGTGGTGGAATGCCACAAGGTATGGGTGGCGGAATGCCAGGAATGATGTAAGATAGACATTGGAGTTTAAATTTAAACTGCTTAATAAAAAACCCTGCTTCGAAGTCGAAGCAGGGTTTTTATTTTTATGCCTGGCTTAGATTTATTTTGGTTCTTTCATAAAGTCATAGCCTCCTTTGCGAAGGTTGATTCCAAATTCCAGATATGCTTTAAGGCATGCCAGGAAGTTAGCCCATCCTTCAGAATTTCTTCCAAGCCACCGAATGCCTTCATCACTGGTGTCCATTTTCCCCTCTGTGATTCTTAAAAGAGTATCGTTTTCAGATTTTGATTCGAGTCTCATTTCTACTTTTAGCTTTTTTCCGGGTGCTCCTTCCCATTCGAAAACTATTAGTTCAGGTTTGCTGATTTTTATTACTTCGATAGGGAATTTCTCATCAAATTCAGGGAATTTCCAGGTAATCTTTTCTCCTTCGATCATTTTTCCACTGCTTTCTGAAATGAAATAATTAGACATTTTAGCCGGGTCTATTATGGCATCAAATACTTCATTAATGGGTTTATGAATCTGGAGTGCTGTATTAATTTCAAGCTGAGTCATAAGATCTGTTTAGGTATAAGGTTAAAGTTCGTAAAAATTATTCATTTACTGAATTTTAAGCCTTAATGATGAGATTAACCCGGTTGGGGTAAACACTTATTATTTTATTTATCTTGGCTATGAAAACCGACCTGATATGAATCAAAATATTAAGAGACTCGTTCTTCTTCTGGGGCCAATGATCTTTGTTATACTACAAATATTAGGGAAACCTTCTTCCATGTCCCACGAAGCGTTTGATGTTCTTTGTGTTACGATCTGGATGGCTCTTTGGTGGGTTTTTGAAGCGATTCCAATTGCGGTCACAGCAATTTTACCGATCATTCTATTTCCTCTAACTGGAGCAGTTGATATTGAAACGACAACGGCTGCTTTCGGGCATAAATATGTGTTTCTGTATCTTGGAGGTTTTATTCTTGCCGTTGCGATCGAGAAATGGGATCTGCATAAAAGGATAGCGCTTACTATAATCAATATCATAGGGACCAATATCCGTTTGATCATTCTTGGGTTTATGGTAGCTACAGCCTTTTTGTCTATGTGGATCTCCAACACCGCTACAACTGTAATGATGCTTCCAATAGGAACAGCTATAATCTCACAATTACAGGATAATCCGGATACAGTTGAAGATGAAAACAAAATTTTTGGAAAAGCCTTAATGCTTGCGATTGCTTATAGTGCTTCTATTGGGGGAGTGGCAACTTTGATAGGAACCCCGCCCAATCTTGTTCTGGCAGGAATTGTTCAGGAACTTTATGGTATTGAGATCAGTTTTCTCAAATGGCTGATGCTGGGGTTACCTGTTTCTGTAGCTTTACTTTTTTTATGCTGGAAATATTTAACGGTAAAAGCTTTTAATTTTCAGCAGAGTAAATTTCCGGGAGGAAAGGAAGAAATACAGCGTTTGCTGAAGCAATTAGGAAAACTGAACAAACAGGAAAAAAGAGTGCTCCTGGTTTTTATTCTTACTGCCTTTTGCTGGATTAGCCGAAGTTTTCTGATACAGCCATTCCTTCCATTTATAGACGATACTATTATTGCAATGGCTGCTGCTGTTGTTCTTTTTATAATTCCTTCGGGAAAACCTAAGACAAAACTAATCAGCTGGGAAGAAGCAGTGAAGATTCCCTGGGGAATAATTATACTTTTTGGGGGAGGCATGGCCCTTGCAAAGGGATTTAGTGATTCCGGTTTGGCAGTTTGGATAGGAGAGCAGTTGGCTAATTTGGAAAACCTTCCGCTCTTTCTATTAGTGGTAGTGCTTATTGCCGCAGTGAATTTCTTAACAGAGGTTACCTCCAATCTGGCGACAACCGCCATGCTTTTGCCGATACTGGCGCCCATGGCCATCGCACTGGATCTGCATCCCTACTTTTTGATGGTTGGAGCTACATTAGCGGCATCATGTGCCTTTATGCTTCCAGTGGCCACTCCGCCTAATGCAGTTGTTTTTGGATCTGGTCATTTGCATATCCCTGATATGATTAGAACCGGGATCTGGATGAATATAGTGTCTATCATAATTATAAGCCTGGTGGTATATTTTGCCCTGCCACTAATCTGGGATTTTGACCCGGAAATCATTCCTGAAAAATTTGAAATACCCGTATAGGAAATAAAAAAAGGAGGTGATAAACCTCCTTTTTTTCACAAACTATTTCAAATAAAACAATGATGAAATCTAATTTTGAGCCCACCAGAGTTCAGTTCCCTGTTCGTCAGGTCCCTGAATTTGAATTGCAGCCTCAAGATTTGCACCATTGGTATTGTATTCCTGATTACCGTAACGCATTCTTTGTGGATATTCACCATTTAAGGTTCCAGCAGAATATAGGTCATAATCAGATACTCCATTGGCTAATTCAACCGGGTATCCTGTGTCACGAACAATAGCCCAGGCCTCAAAGCCATCAGTATATGCAGCCAGCCATCTTTGGATAGCAATTTTCTCAAGATTCTCTTCCATGGATCCATTGAGCAGGGACATGTCTTCAGTAGCAAGGAAGTTATCTATTTCATCCTGACCTACATTCCATATTTTCATGGCTTCAGCTATACCATTCTGGTAATAAGTTTGAGCATCACCACTTCCAAGGCCTTTAACGATGGCTTCTGCCTGAAGAAAGTTCCCTTCAGCAGCCGTCATTACCACTTCAGGAAAGATTGGCTCACCAGAATTCTTTGGATTCACAATCCATTCAGCGGGGGCGGAGAACAATTCATACTTCACGTGAGGATAAATGTCGCCATTCAGCCTGGTTGGTTGCCCCACATAATATGGTTCTTCGTCTGATACATTGATCACGACTTCATCTCCTGAATCTGTTCTTGTGTAAGAAACTCCGGCATTATCAAGTTGTTCTAATATGAAGTCGACATACTTATCGAATAAAGCCACCCCAGAACCTTCTGCTGGTTTTGTGAATGTTACTTCACCTCCCATAATAGGTTCGGCATAATGTGGTAGTCTAGGATCATTATTGTCTCGCAAATAGTCTACAACTGTTTTGCCTACTTTCCATTTAGAACCTCTACCACCGAAGTTATGCCATACATCACCATAGGCAGCATTCGCCCATTGACTGATTTCTATATCTTTTGGAAGTAATGCATTATCATCTTCCTCGCTTAGCAAAGGGTTTGAAAGAGCTTCTGAGATTGCAGTTTCAGCAAAATCGGCACCCGTTGCACCCTGAGCTCGTAAGGCCATTCTTAATTTAAGGGTGTTGGCCATTTTCTTCCATTGCTGAAGGTTACCATTAAAGAAAAGGTCATTACTGGTTAAAAGCTCTACCCCGGTTCCTGTTTCGGTTTGACTACCAATAATCTCCATTGCACGGTCCAGATCGGCGATCACACCTCTATAGATTTCCTCCTGTGTATCAAATTTAGGAGTAATGATATCTGGGTTTGAAGCCTCGGTGTAAGGAACCATACCAAAAGTATCGGTATACATTTGATAATAAAGTCCCTTCATTATAAGACCTAAAGCATAATAATTCTCATTTTCCAGATCTCCTCCTTCTTTTACAAAATTCTGATAAACGCTTAGTTTACTTACATAGCTGGCCATCCAGTCATAGGAAGCATCAGTGTATCCCCCGCTATAAGAATAAGCCAGACCATCATTCCACCAGCACCCGTTAAAACCAAAGGTGAACATTCCGGCAAAGCGATCGGCATGTATTAATTGTGCTCTCCAGTAAGGATAGCGATTAGGTGCGTATAGCTCTATCTGTATACCTGTTAGAAAGTATTTTGCACTTACTTCCTCTGAAGTAAAGGCATCAGGCTTGGTGTTTATCTCTTCAAAATCTGAACAACTCGATAATGAAAAAATCAACAGCAAAGTCGTACTAAAGATTTTCAATATTCCTTTCATAATTTTTTTCATTAAAATTTAATATTAACATTTAATCCCAGACTACGAATAGTTGGTGCGTTGTTCAGTGAGATACCCTGACCGGAAAGACCGGTACCAATAGAGGAATCCGGATCAATATCCTCAGCGTCCTTGTAAAGGAAGAACAGGTTTCTTCCTATTAGTCCAACAGAAGCTGAATTTAGCCCGATACTATCGGTAAATTCACCCGGGAATCTATAAGTTAATGAAAACTCCCTTAATCGTACATTGGTCTGGTCATAGATATAATTAGATGTGATGCCAGAGTAACTGCCCCAATATTCCTGGGCGGTTATCGCTGTGGTGTTGGGCTCTCCTGTTTCTTCGTTTATGGCGTCTATAACAATGCCTTCTTCTCTGTACTGAAGGCTTCTTTCAGAAACCCCGGCCGCGTCAAGGTAAGAAGAGGTAGCTGAATAAATTTCGCCTCCAAATCTTCCGTCAATAAGGAACCTTAAATTCCAGTTCTTGTACGTCAAAGTGTTGCTAAGTCCTCCTATCCAATCTGGTTGGGCATTTCCAAGTTTCTCCCGCTCTACGGAAGCAAGTGGAAATCCTTCAGCATTTACGAGGCGCTCTCCGTTCTCGTTGGTTTTCCAGGTTGAACCGTACATGTCTCCAATTCCCCCGCCGACTTCGGCCCTAACTGAAAGCCCGCCTAGTGAGTTAAGTACGGTGTAATCAAGACCTTCAATTAGTTCAATTAGTTTATTCTCATTTTTAGAGAAATTAGCGCTTATATCCCATCTGAAGTTTTCGGTTCTGACCGGAACCCCGCCAATCATTGCTTCAATACCCTGGTTTTGAACTTCTCCAATGTTCTCTTTAAAGAAGCTGTATCCTGTTGCAAAAGGAACCGGTACATTAAAGATCATATCAGTTGTGGTGATATCATAAACCGAAATGTCCCCATAAATCCTGTTCTGGAACATGTTGAATTCCAGACCGATTTCTGTAGAGGTTACACTCTCTGGCTTTAGATCAGGATTTAGTTTTACGCTTGGTCCTTCAAGAACAGTAAGTCCCAGATACCCGTCCTGAGGTACGCTGAAGGTTTGATACAGCTGATATACGCCAGTGTCGTTACCAACCTGTGCCCAGCTGGCTCTTAGTTTCAACATGTTGAAAACACTTTTGTTTGGATCTATAAACCTGTCAGCTAAAAGCGAGTAACTAACCGAGGGATAAAAATACGAACGGTTATTCTCGCTTAAAGTAGAAGACCAGTCATTTCTGGCAGTAAGGTCCAGATACATAAGATCATCGTAAGAAAAGCTGAACGATCCGTAAAGAGAGTTAATCTTTTTTACTCCTAGTGGAGTGTGGCTGCTCGATTGAACATTGGTATTGTTAAGGAATGAACGTGAAGGTAATCTAAACTGAGATCCGGAAACATTCATTGTTTCAAAGGTCCTTTTAGATAAACTACCTCCTACGTTAGCTACCAGATTCAATTTTTCGGTCAGATCTTTGTCAGCTGTTAAAAGAAAATCGGCATTGATCTCGGTATTCTTTCTGGTGCTTAGGGAAAGACGCCCGTCATAGAAAAAGTGATGACCGTAATCCTGGATGTAATCAGTGCGGATGTTCGTTACATCGCCACCCACTCTTGCAAAGGCTGAAAGCCAATCGTTAAATTCATAATTAAGTTTAGTGAAACCTAAAAAGCGATCTCTTCTTTCGTCATTAGTGTCTTCATTAAGCATCCAGTAAGGGTTACCGATACTTTTGTTCTGTCCGGCATAACTAATGGATGCATATTCATCACCGAACATTTCCGGATTTGCCCAAAGGGAAGGCTTATACTTTTTCAGGTCATTAATCGCTACGTTTCTTGGCATTCTGTAGACGAAAGCAAGAACACCCTCTGTTCCTAAATTCACACGATTATTAAGTTCCTGTGTGAAATAAGTAGCTTTGCTATCCAGACTTAATTTATCTGACAGGTCAACCACCCCTCTTAGGTTAAAGTTGTGACTCTGAAGTTCGGAATTTGGAATAACCGATGTTGTTGCATTATTAGTGTAAGAAAATCTTAAACTATAATCTTCCCCTCCTTTATCCATTGAAAGGGTATTGATACTTTGGATTCCATTTTCGAAGAAATCTTCTATATTATTCGGTTGAGCAACATAAGGTCTTTCTTCTCCGGTATAATAAAGCTGCTGTGAACCATCAAGCCTGGATCCCCAGGATGATCCGCCGAAGTTCTCTAAATCGGCATATGGAGCTCCATTAATACCCTGTCCATATTCATTTTGAAATTCCGGTAAAAACATAGGCTCTTCAATAGAGATATTTGAGTTTATTGAAATACCTAGTCCTTTACCTTTTGTACCTTTTTTAGTAGTGATCAGTATTACCCCACTGGCAGCTCTTGATCCATATAGGGCTGCAGCATTAGGTCCTTTAAGTACAGATACCGACTCAATGTCAGCCGGGTTTATATCTGTAATACCACCCCCTGTCACGGTACTGTTGTAAATACTACCTCCTGATTCGGTTCCTGAAGCGTCGATTGGAATACCGTCAACAACTATAAGTGCCTGATTATTTCCGGTAAGCGTGTTGTTACCTCGAATTGTTATTCTGGAACCCGATCCAACCCCACTTGACTGGTTTACTACAAGTCCGGCTACCTTACCAACAAGGGAACTGGCGACATTATAGTTCTTAACGGTGTTGATTTCTTCAGATTCAAGCTCTGTAACTGCATACCCCAGAGATTTCTTTTCTCTCGTTATACCCAGTGAGGTTACAACAACCTCGTCAAGGGCTTCGGCATCAACCGACATTACTACATCCAAAGTAGATCTACCTTCCAGCTCGATTTCCTGACTTCCAAATCCTATCATAGAGAATACGAGAACGGCATCTTCCGCTACAGTTATGGAGTAGTTTCCGTCAAAATCGGTAGCTACCCCATTAGCGGTGCCTTTTTCAAGAACGGTAACTCCCGGTAATGGAAGGCCATTCTCTCCATCGGTAACTGTTCCCGTTACAGTTTGTTCCTGTGCCGTGATGTTTTGACTGAATGATAACAACATCACGCTTAACAGGAAAAATAATTTTTTACCCATACGTTTTAATTTTAATTTTTGGTTAGAATTTGATGAACAATACTTAAAATTTTTTAACAGTTGCACTTAATAAATTTGAATGCTATGTCAATCGTTTTGTAAAATTTTCGTTAGACTGTGTTAAACTGCTCTAAAACAGTGACTCTATCGAAAACGTTATAGCTAAAATAATAAGAACTTTTAGAACTTAAATAAAAAATTTAATTATTTATTATTCAAAGAAGTAATTAATTAAAATTTGCTTTTAAGAAAATTTTTTAATCCGTCTGTGGTCGGGAAGAAGGCAATCCCTCGGAAGACCTTATTGATGAGGGATTGCATCGCTCTGATGTTTAAATACTTATTGGTGTTTTAAGGTTGAAGGGTTACAATCGGAATGTTAAGAAACTGGTGATAAGTTATTTGTGCTGAGCCTCTTTTATCATCTTAAGATGTTCTTCGGTAAGGGCGTTTCCGTCGAAAAATGATATTCCTTTTGCTCCATTTTCTTTGGCAAGCTGTATGGCTTTGCCAAGTTCAGAAGCATCCATAGCCGGAACGAATACCCCGGTATGTAATTGGGTATTTCCTAAGCTTAGATCTTTCATCCCCTGTTTTGTTGCAAATCCAATCCAATCGATTTCTTCGTTATAGAAATTATGGTATATCATGGGTAGTACAGCGTCTATCTTCCATTTATCCCAACGCTGGCGCACCATATGGTCAGCCATTTCAGGATAGGGGAAAACGGCAGCCGTTAGTTCTTTATCATTTGAGTGAGCGATCTCGTAGGCATCATCAACCACTGCTTTGATCTTGTTTAACCGGAATTGTTTCCATTCCATATCCAATGCAGGGTTTTCAAATTCCAATGGGTTTTTATGATGTATTTTTTCAAATTCACTTACACATACCTCGCAATAACAGAAATCGAATTGTGGCAATTCTTCCTCCTGTTCGAGGTCATATTTTGGTAGTAGGCCAATTGGCAGAAAAATATCTGGAAATCTGATGTAATCAAGATGAACACTCGAGACGCCTTCTACTTTAGCCAGCCCTTCAACAAGGTTAAGCACATGGTTCCTGGAGTCTTCCCGGGTAGGGCAAAGCCATTGGTAATAATCTACATAGGGTCTTGTATCAAATGTGGATTTTCCATTTCTGCTCACCACATACCAGTCTGGATGCTGGAGTGCTATGCTGTCTCCGGGTCGGTTCATCGCCATGATCCATGCGTGAACTTCCAGGCCTGCCTCTTTTGCAAGAGGCGCAACCCTTGATAATAGTTTTGGATCTGTATTGGTGTTAATCAAAACAGCGTCAATGCCATTCTCACTATATTTCTTGAATTCCTGGATATAAGATGAGTCTGTTTTTTTTTCATTGGCAGAAGTCCATACCCAAAATTTGAAATCATCCGAAAGTTTCTTTTCTATGCTTTCTTTGTTTGCGACTTCTTCGTTGGACTTGTTTTCCCTGCACGAAGCCAGGACAAATAATAGTAAAACGATAAAGAGCTGGTTGGTTTTCATACAAAAGCTTATTTTATTTTAATTAAATCTCCATCCTCCTTAATTATATAGATGCTGTTAGTGAATGGACTTACTGCTGAGATATTCCATCCGCTCCGATGATTTTCAAGTTCAGGTTCAATCTTTTTTCCTTCAATCTGGACTCTTTGGGATAATATATCTTCAATTTTAGTTGCCCATTTTCCATTCTCATTATGAAAGGACTTTTGATTACGATACAATTTATAGAGAAACCATTTTATCTTTTCATCCTGCGGAATATTGAAACTGTCTTTTTGCCCCACTACTTTCGGTGAAAAATATACATAACCCCAATGTTCAGGTTCATGCATATTAATTATTCCCTGCGGAGACCAAACCCAGTTATATTCAGGTAAAAAGTTGCCACTGGAATCTTTTTTTCTTGAATATGTGCCGTTCTTAAGCTGGAAATCCCAGTTCACCCTTGAGAAATTAATTCGCCAGAATTCGTCTTTAGGAATTCTATTATGAGGATTTGCTTCATTAAGTGCAGCCCAGGGAATGGCTATTTCTACACTCCAGCCTTTATCAGTATCAGAAGGGTCATTTAAAGTTCCATTTATATTTACTGCCGATTTTAAGCCGTTAATATCCCAGTTGTCTATAATGGGAGCAGGTTCTCTGTATGGTTTTACTATGAAGAGGTCCCAGATGGTGTTCAGGGCATTCATTTCTAATTCCATATAATTATGAGAATCACCATCGGGATCTATAAAGATTTCAAAATCGTTGTTATAAAAAATTACCGTATCCCTTTGTTTTAAGGTCGCCCAAACATGAGGTTCTTCCAATTTTGCAAAGAAATAGAGGTATTGTTCATCCCAGAGCATCTTTAGGTTGGTTTTAAACTCAGGAATTTTCTTTCCTTCAATGTCAATAAAATCCTGACTCCACGTAGCTTTTTGCCAGGCATCTTCACTATCAAGCCCATCTATTTTTAATGGCTGATTTGTCTTATAGGTAATATATGTTCTGGGAGTGTTGGATTTCTGGGCTGTAACACCAAATGAGATCAACAAAATAAAAAGAATACTTCTATAAAAGTTTAATGATCCCATCTCCTTATAATTAGTTTTTTATTTAAACTAATATACTAATATAAAAATTTTACTAAAGTAGAATTTTGAAATTTTTATTAGATGGAAAGTATACCAAGCTACTTACGCAGTATAGATTAGATAGGTTGTTGTGAATAGAAAGTTATAAGCTAGTTGACTGTAGGAATAAGTAAAGCTTAATTAGCTGACTTTACTTTTTCCTGTTCATCTTCATTAGGGTATTTTTTGCTCTTCAAAAAGTATTTAGGACTTACCCCATATTTTTCCTTAAAGATCTTTGAGAAATAGCTTCGGTTGTTCAGGCCTATGGCGGTTACGATCTCTGAAATATTTTTCTCTGAAAGCATGAGCATTTCCTTAGCAGCTTCAAGTTTTACATGCTGCATATATTTATTAACCGTGAGATTGTATACATACTTAAAACCTTCCTGAAGTTTGTTTACATTGGTGCCGGCTTCCTTGGCCAGCGATTCCACGGTTGGATTTGTACTTAGATCCCCCTGTATGCGTTTTGCAACATAATCAACTTTCTTGATGTCAGATTTTCTGAGGATCTTTGGCAGGTTTTCACCATTTTCATCATCTTCATACTGGGCGATCTGAATAACCATCATTTCAAAGGCCTTTCCTTCCAGGAATAGATTTCTTAAAAAGCCTGTATAATCTTTGGTGTTTATGGCATCCATAAGGTCGGCAGCCTTGATGCTATAATTTCCCTGGTAGAAGAATTGGTTTTTAGACACAGAATCCTTGAACAACTCTTTAAGGGTGGGATCCAGATCTTTAAAATCATAATTTGACCTGTGAGCAAAAATAGACCTTATAATTTCCAAGCTCGAAACATGTGTGGCCACATCCTTTTTAAAGTAAAGTATGTGTCCATCATAACCACTACTACTCACCACTATGTTCTGGTAAGTATCAATTTTATGGATCTTATCACTTTTTTGAAAACAATGTTCAATATTTCCTTCAGAACAGAATATGAACTTAAGCGGATGTACGGTATTGATAGAAAAATGTATTTCTACGTCTTCAAAGAATTTACAGTTATATGTAACAAACCCAATACCGGAGTCAAAGCTACATCCTCGAATATAGCCCTCTCCAATCTCAGAAGGAATTTTAATGGTTAGCTCACCGCTGTTGTCTTTTAAATCGGTGTTCAAACAATTAGCAATGTCCTCTAGAATCTCATTTACCGGTAAGGTTTTTACATTTATTCTCATATGCGGTGGTGGTGCAAATAACGCCTTTTTAAAGTTAAGCGTTTTTAACAAATTATCTTAAAAAAATGAAGGTGTAAAATTATAATTTGTGTGAAAAAATTAAGAATTACACCGAAACATATCTTTTTTTGAGATAATTGTAATGCGAAAAACGTTATTCGTAATCTCCCAAAGCCCGATTTTAGTACTACTTCAGTATTTAAGAGGTAAAAACCGGGAATGAAAAGAATTTGTTAAATATATTTTGAGACTTCTCAATAGGCCTTTTTTATTTTAAATTCAGGAAAAGTAGTATTATGAGTGCAAAAAAAGACAGGTCTTCGCCAGTTCCAACCAAACATCATGAGTCGGAAGATGGAAAAAATCAATCAACAGAAACCAGAACTGATAAGTCCCGATCAAAATTATGGATTGTTATACTCGTTGTTATTGTTTTTTTACTTATCATTCTTGCCATTACGGGCGTTGTACCTTTGTAAAACTGATCGCCTAAAATTTTCGTAAATATCTAAAATGCTTTAAGCATAATTATTTCGCTATGTCTAAAAATTATTATGATCCTGCCGATTTGAGAAAATTCGGTGAAATAACCGAATGGAGTGAAGAACTTGGTAATAAATTCTTTGATTATTACGGGAAAGTGTTTGAGGAGGGTGCATTGTCTGCCCGTGAAAAATCCCTGATAGCACTTGCTGTTTCACACGTTGTAAAATGTCCTTATTGTATAGATGCCTATACTAAAGATGGTCTGCAGCGTGGGATTACCAAGGAGGAAATGATGGAAGCCGTACATGCAGGCGCCGCTATAGAAAGTGGAGCTACTCTTGTTCATGGAGTGCAAATGATGAATAAATACAAAAAATTGAGTATGTAAGTTATTTCAGAAAAATTGAACTAACTCATATCACTTTAAAACCCTTTATGTCTATTAAGTCTCTAAAAGCGAGGAAAGATGACCTTTCCAGCCCTGCAAATCAACTGGAATTTTTAAGAAATGGTATCTTTAAAGAAGGAGAGCTTCCTTTATTTAAGGATAAGATTGCCCAAACAGGGAACTTCCCTTTAAAACCTAAAAAACTTGAAATTTTACAGATCAATCTAGGTTATATGTGCAACCAGGTGTGTTCACATTGTCATGTTGATGCCGGGCCAGACAGGAAGGAGATCATGACCATCGAGACCATGAAGCAGTGTCTTGAGGTGGTAAAAAATACAGGAGCTCATACTCTTGATCTCACCGGGGGAGCACCAGAGATGAATCCAAATTTCAGATGGTTTGTGGAAGAGGCCTCTAAAGCTGGGATAAAAGATTTTATTGTGCGTTCTAATCTTACCATTATTCTGGCTAACAAAAAATACCACGACCTGCCAGAGTTCTTTAAGAAACATAATGTGCATGTTGTTTCCTCGCTTCCTTTCTATAAGAGGGAAAGAACCGATAAACAGCGAGGTAATGGAGTATTCGATAAGTCCATAAAAGCTCTTCAGATGCTTAATGCAGTGGGTTATGCACAGGAAGGTACCGGACTGAAACTGGACCTGGTCTATAATCCTGCGGGTGCATTTTTACCAACGAACCAGCAGGCGATGCAAAGTGATTTTAAAAAAGCTTTGAAAGAGGATTTTAATATAGATTTCGATAGTCTGTTTGCAATTACAAACCTGCCTATAAGCCGGTTTCTGGAATACCTGATCGCTTCAGATAATTATGAAGATTATATGTATGCGCTGGTTGATGCCTACAATCCTGCAGCGGTGGAAAACGTGATGTGCACCAATACCATTTCTATTAGCTGGGATGGCTGGCTATATGACTGCGATTTCAATCAGATGCTGGACCTTAAGGTAAACAGTAAGGTGAAGCATATTAGTGAATATAACGAGGATGTCCTCAACGACAGAAATATTATAATTTCTCAGCATTGTTATGGCTGTACGGCCGGGGCCGGAAGTAGTTGCCAGGGGAGTGTTGCATAATCGATCAATTGTGAAGTCTGCTTTAGTTCTTCTTATTTTAAATTTTATGATGCCTCATGTTCATTCCCAGCAGTCTGTTGGCGAGCTTTTGGAAAAATATAACTCGGGAGAAGTTCCCTATATTTCTGTGGAAGAATTAAGAATGTATCAGCTGGATAGCAATGTGCTTATCCTGGATGCGAGGGAGCCTGAAGAATATGAAGTAAGCCATATTAAACATGCCACTTTTATTGGCTATAATGAATTTGATATCTCATACCTGGCCGAATATCCTAAGGAAATAAAGATCGTGGTCTACTGTTCTCTTGGAGTGAGATCTGAAGAGATAGGAAATAAACTTCAGAAAGCCGGCTTTAAAAATGTCTGGAATCTGTATGGAGGTATCTTTTCCTGGAAAAACAAGGGCTATAAAGTGGTGAATCCTGAAGGAGAAGAAACGGAGAAGGTCCACGCTTACTCCAGGCACTGGTCCAAATGGTTAAATAACGCTGAAAAAGTTTATTAGGTGTACAAGGAAGATCTGCTTATAATTTTCACCAAGAACCCGGTTAAGGGTAAGGTAAAAACAAGACTTTCCAGAGACATTGGAGAGGATAAGGCTCTTGAGATCTATAAGTTCCTTCTGGAGCACTCATATACGGTCACTGCTCCTTTAACCGTGACCAAACATGTGTACTATTCGAAAAATATTGCCGCTAATGATCAGTGGAATAATGGCGATTTTGATAAAAGACTTCAGAAAGGAGGAGATCTTGGCGAGAAAATGAAGAACGCTTTCCTGGAAGGATTTGAAGAAGGCTATAAGAGAATAGTGATAATAGGGACCGATCTTTATGAACTTAAAACTGAAGATATTGAGAAGGCGTTCAGTCACTTAAAAGATAATGATTATGTTCTGGGGCCTGCAAATGATGGCGGTTATTATTTATTAGGGATGAATTCCTTAAATTCGGAGGTCTTTAAAAATAAAGCATGGAGTACCTCCAGTGTTTTTCGTGATACACTGAAAGATATGGAGGGCTCAAAAGTCAAATTACTATCAACCCAAAATGACATAGATGTACTGGATGATATTAAGGATCATCCGGACTTTCAAAAATTTCTAAACTAATGACCGACCGAATAGACGAATCTGTAGAATATCTTAAGGCCCGCGGTTTTGGAGAACCCGAAGTAGGCATCATCCTGGGAACCGGGCTCGGACAATTACTGGACGATATTGAAATTGAAGTGGAAACCAGTTATAATCATATCCCTTATTTTCCAACCGCTACTGTAGAATTCCATAAAGGGAAGCTTATTTATGGGAAATTACAGGGAAAGAATGTAGTGGTGATGCAGGGAAGATTTCATCTCTATGAAGGCTATAGCCTTTTTGATGTAACCTATCCTGTAAGGGTAATGAAGAGACTTGGCATAAAACATATGCTGGTATCAAATGCTTCTGGAGCCATTAACCTTGATTTCAAAAAAGGTGAATTGATGCTTATAGATGATCATATAAATCTCCAGGGAGGTTCGCCCCTGGCATTCAATGGGGTGGAGCGTTTGGGAGAGCGGTTTGTAGATATGAGTGAGCCTTACGATCCTGAGATGAACCGACTTTTTGAAGAATCGGCCAAAGAGTATAATATCACCTTGCATAAGGGAGTATATGCCTCGGTTCTGGGGCCACAACTGGAAACACGTGCCGAGTACAGGTATTTAAAGATCATTGGAGCAGACGCAGTGGGAATGAGCACTGTGCCTGAGGTGATCGTCGCGAATCATCTGGAAATCCCCGTTTCGGCGATTTCGGTGATTACAGATCAGGGAGATCCAGATAACCTTGAAAAGGTTGACATAAAAGACATACTTGCTATGGCTGCAAAGGCCGAGCCGGATATGGTTAAATTGTTTAAACGAGTACTGGAAAAGGTTTAATGAAAACAAGATATAAAGATTTTTAATTGATCTTATAATTTTTAAGTGGCCTTGACCTTAACCTGGAGGATTTGGCAAAATTAATTTTCAAATCTTCAAATTATCTAATTAAATAATTAATAGATGAGCTATTTAGAGACAACAAAAGATGTTTACCGCGAGGCGGCTTTAACACCCGATGTGGGATTGTGCTGTACCACCAACCCAATCTGGGAATTACCGGGTCTTAAGATCCCCAGGATCATGCAGGAGATGAATTACGGATGCGGGACCACCGTACATGCGAGGGATCTTACCAATAATCCTAAAATCCTTTATGTAGGGGTAGGAGGCGGAATGGAATTGCTTCAGTTCGCATATTTTTCAAGGCAGAAATCGGGGGTTGTAGGTGTTGATGTAGTGGCTGAAATGCTGGAAGCCTCAAGAAAGAATTTCCGGGAAGCTGAAGAATTGAATCCCTGGTTCAGATCGGATTTTGTGGACCTTAAGAAGGGGGATGCTACCGATCTTCCGGTGGAGGATAATTCAATCGATGTGGCCGCGCAGAATTGCCTTTTTAATATTTTCAAGACCGAAGAACTTACTCAAGCCCTGAAGGAGATGTACCGTGTGTTAAAGCCTCACGGACGTCTGGTTATGAGCGATCCAACCTGTGAGCAGGAGATGAATGAAGAGCTAAGAAATGATGAGAGACTGCGTGCACTATGCCTTAGCGGTAGCCTTCCCATAAAAGAATATGTAAAAGCCTTAACCGATGCAGGCTTCGGAACAATAGAGATCAGGGCCAGAAAACCTTATAGAATCCTGGATCCAAAAAACTATCCTACTAAAAATCTCGTATATATAGAGTCTATTGAAGTTGCCGCGATCAAAGATCCGATGCCCGAGGATGGACCCTGCATATTCACCGGGAAAGCCGCGATTTATTATGGAGATCAGGATCATTTTGATGATGGAAAGGGGCATATTTTGCTGAAGAATCAGCCTCTGGCTATCTGTGATAAAACAGCAGGTGCTTTAGCAGCCCTTGGTCGGGATGATATTTTCATCAGTGAGTCAACCTGGCATTATGATGGTGGCGGCTGTTGTTAAAGATTTCTCGACTCCGCTCGAAGAAACTACTGTCAGGCTGGGCGCAGTCGAAAGCTTTGACTAAACGCCTCAGGTTTGTTTAACCATACCTTGAAAATAGATCAGGATTAACTAAACATTCAAAACAATAACTATGAAAAAGCTTATTCTAAACCTTTTAATCCTAATCTCGGGAGTTTTCGCCTTTGCCTCCTGTAACCTTATTTCCAGTGCGGGCTTTAACAGCAAGGGGCTTCCTACTCCTGCAGTGAACAATGAGGTGTTGACAGATAAAGAATCGGCGGTAAAACTGGATCATAGCACCTGGAATGAACTTCTTCAGAAATATGTTACTGATGAGGGAATGGTAGATTATCAGGGATTTAAAAAAGACAGGGAAAAGCTCGATAAATATCTGAAAATGTTGTCTGACCAGAATCCTGATGAAAGTTGGTCAACGGCAGAACTGCTGGCCTACTATATCAATCTCTACAATGCCTATACGGTAGATCTTATCCTTCGAAATTATCCTGTGAACAGCATTAAAGATATAGATTCACCGTGGACCAAAGAGTTTATTAAAGTGGGTGACACCAGGATATCCCTGGGAGGACTGGAAAATAGTATTCTCCGCAAAATGAAAGAACCGCGAATACATTTCGCGATCAATTGCGCTTCTATTTCCTGCCCGAAGCTGATGAATGAAGCTTATAATGCAGAGAACATAGAAGAACAGCTTGAAAGAGCCACCAGGGAGTTCATTAATTCCGATAAGAACGAGATATCGTCCGGCTCAGCTAAACTTTCCTCGATTTTCGATTGGTATAAGGGTGATTTTACTGAAAACGGTGAAACCTTAATAGGATATGTTAATCGTTACGCTAATATAAAAATTGATCCGGGAGCCACTATTTCTTATAAGGAGTATGACTGGAATCTCAATGAAGCAAAATAGTTGATTGATGATCAGCATTATAATTCCGGTCTATAATGAAGAAAAGCAATTGCCGATACTTTTAAGTCATCTTGAGAGTTGTTCATCAGGTTATATTTCAGAAATAATCATAGTAGACGGAGGAAGTACGGATGAAAGCACAAAAATTGAGGGGGATTTTGAAAATACCATAATTATAAGCTCCGAGAAAGGTAGGGCTGTACAGATGAATTCCGGCGCCAGAATTGCCAGATCGCCGGTGCTCTATTTTCTTCACGCCGATAGTTTCCCGCCTGAAAATTTTGATAGGTTGATACTTGAAGAAGTTGAAAAAGGCAATAAAGCGGGTTGTTTTCAGATGAGGTTCGATAAGGATCACTGGTGGCTTAATCTGATGGGCTGGCTTACCAAAGTCAACCATATTTCCTGCCGGGGCGGTGATCAATCCCTTTTCGTGAGCAAAGAGCTTTTTGAGCAGATAGACGGTTTTGATGAGTCGTACAAGGTTTACGAAGATAATGAGATCGTAAAACGTCTCTATGAACAAAAGCAGTTCACAATAATAAAAAACTGGTTAACCACTTCGGCCCGATTATACGAAAAGATGGGAGTTTGGAATACACAGTTACTTTTTGTGGAGATTTACTGGAAAAGAAGGTTTGGGGCAACCGCCGAGGAGCTATATGCACATTACTACAACAGGCTTAATTCCTGAATCTTCTATAATATTCCCTGATCACCTTTTCGGCCGGTTTGTTTTGGGGAGTGAACCGATGTTCTCAATACCTCCGGCTTTCTCATGCTGATGCCATTTCCATAAAAAACCTCCGGCAAACCAGTTCTCGGTCCAGAATTCCTCATAGAGCACAGATAGAGCTTTTGCTTGTATGTTGTGATTCACACTGCTGATATCTCTGTCAGAATTCCAGGGTTCTTTTAATGCAAAATCAATACTTCGGTAACCGTATTCGGTAAACATGACTGGAATACGATAGGTAGAGGAAAGTTCTTTGAGCATTTCTTTATGCTGCTTCCATCCTTTCTGAATTTCTTCCTGGGTTGGAGATATTTTTTCACTTAGGGGGAAATAAGCATCAGCCCCTATATAATCCAGGTCCTTCCAGATTTCAGTTTTGTCTACTTTATCCCAGTTTTCTGCATAGACTAATTTCCCTTTATAAGTTCTCCTTAGCTCAGCGATCAGGTCTTTCCAGAATCCCGGTCGTTCATTAACGAAATTGAATAGTTCGGTTCCAATGCAAAATAGTTCAACATTATATTCGCTGGCAACTGAAGCATATAGTAGTATGTACTCCCGGTAAGAATTCTCAAAAGCCAGCCATTCATTTTCGGTTTTGAAATTCAGATCACCTGTGAACTGCCCGTTCCTTATCCATATTTGAGGTTTCAGCATCACCTTCAGTTTCTTCTCATGAAGCAGTTCGATTGCCTGTTCTATTCCCTGTACCCTTTCTCCAAACCATTGCCGCTCAAGATTAAAATAAAGTTCAGGTTCATTATTATCCCTCATAAATGCAAACGGCATCAGAGCTACTGCATTTGAGTTAATATCTACTATTTTTGCTACATGATTTTGAGTAAGACTGTCTCTTGAAGCAACCAGGCTTAGTCCGTTCAGCTTTTTAGAATTCAGGGGTAGATCAGCCTGACAGGAACATAAGAATACTCCGGTAAGAAAAGCCAATAATTTGAAATACTTTTTTAATAAGGCCATGTCTCAGCTATAATTTGAACTCCGTACTTGGGATTCTGGCTATTTTCTGCTTACTTTACTCGAATACAGTTTTGGCATAATCAGCCTTGCCAAATTATGAAAAATTAATGGAGCACATAGTAATTATTGGAAATGGCATTTCGGGCATCACGGCCGCCAGGCATATCCGGAAAAGATCTGATAATAAGATCACAGTGATCTCTGCCGAATCTGATTATTTCTTTTCTCGCACGGCTCTTATGTATGTCTATATGGGGCATATGAAGTGGGAGCATCTGAAGCCTTACGAAGACTGGTTTTGGGAAAAGAACAGGATTGAACTCAAAAAAGCATGGGCGGAGAATATCGATTTTGAAAAAAAGGAATTGCAGTTTTCTCAGGGTGAGTCCATGAATTATGATAAGCTTATCCTGGCTACAGGATCTGTCTACAACAAATTTGGCTGGGAAGGTGAAGACCTTGACGGAGTTCAGGGTTTGGTGAGCAAGCAGGATCTTGAGTTGCTGGAGGAGAATACGAAATTTACAAAAAAGGCGGTGATCGTGGGCGGTGGACTCATTGGAGTGGAACTTGCCGAGATGCTTAGAACGAGAAAGATAGACGTTACTTTCCTTATTCGTGAAAAAGCTTTCTGGCATAATGTGCTGCCTCTCCCTGAGGCTGAAATGATATCTGCACATGTTCGTTCTCATGGAGTCGAGGTGAAACATGACACTGAACTGGATAGGATCATTCCTGATGAGAATGGAAGGGTAAAAGCTGTTAGAACCAGCGAGGGAGAAGAGATCGAATGTCAGTTGGTGGGGCTTTGTACAGGCGTGAAACCAAATATCGAATTTCTGAAGAATACTTCACTCGATACCGAAAAAGGTATCCTGGTAAATGAATACCTGGAGACCAATATGCCTGATGTGTATGCCATTGGGGATTGTGTTCAGCACCGGGAGAAGATCGGTCAGCGTAAGTCGGTGGAAGCCGTATGGTATACCGGAAGGATCATGGGTGAAACTGTAGCCCGAAGCCTTACGGGGAAACGTACTGCATATGAGCCGGGGAACTGGTTCAATTCGGCTAAATTCTTTGATATAGAATACCAGACTTATGGCTGGGTATGGCCTGAACCCAAAGAGGAAGAATCACACTTTTACTGGCAGCATCAAAAAGAACCAAAGGCAATTACCATTGCTTATAATAAGGAATCGGGAGAATTTCTTGGTATAAATACATTTGGGATCAGGATGCGACATGAGGTGCTGGATAGATGGCTTACAGAAAAGAAGAGCATAGAATTCGTCCTGGCCAATCTGAAGCTGGCTAATTTTGATCCCGAGTTCTACGACCGTTATGAAAAGGAGATTTTCAGGAGTTTTAAGAATAATCTACAGCTAATGTAAAAACCTCACAGGTTTTCAAAACCTGTGAGGTCTAAAATAAAATTATATGAGCAGATTAGAACATAATATGGCGATGACAGGAGATGCACCGGCTGCGCTCTCGGGAAAACAGAAGCTGGCCACTGGCCTGGGTCTTACTGGATTGTTTATACTTTTTCTTGCCCTTTTCAATATTAATTTCCCAAATAAACCTTTATTTCTTAGTCTTTCACTTGGGCTAATCGCAGTTGGGACCATCATTTTTGCCAATGATGCCTATTTGGGAAAGCATATGGGAATAAAGAATGACGGGGTCTGGTTCAAATCCATGACCAGTCGCGGCTTATTGGCCTGGATCGCAGGGATTGCCCTTACACTTTTTTATATTGTACTTTACTGGTTCCCTCAGTACCTCGGACTGAATTCAGATGGAGAGAACACGGGTATAATAACACTGTTTGATCCTCTGAGCAAGTTGATTAATGGTGGGCCTGCGAGTCAGTGGTTCGTATATGGCACGCTCTACACCCTTGCTATTCTTGCTTTTGGATATAAGTTCATTCTTAAATACCGTCATAACCGGTATGAGGTGATACGTACGTTTTCGGTGATGTTCTTTCAACTGGGCTTTGCCTTTTTGATCCCTGAAATTCTGATCAGGTTAAATAAACCATATTATGATTTCAAAAATATCTGGCCATTAAACTATGATCTTTTTGCCGGATACAAGATACAGGAATTCCTCTCTGCCGGGAACCTGGGGATGTTCATGCTTATTTTTGGCGTTGCATCTATTTTTGTGATCACACCTGTTCTTACTTACAGATATGGAAAGCGCTGGTATTGTTCATGGGTGTGCGGTTGTGGTGGACTTGCCGAAACCGCCGGCGATCCTTATCGCCACCTTTCAGATAAATCGCTTTTCGCCTGGAAGGTGGAGCGCTGGGTGATTCATAGCGTTCTTGTTTTTGTGACGGTGATGACCATTGCCGTGGTGTATTCTTTCTTAGGAAACGATTCTCAGAATTTCTGGTTCACTCAGGATGTCTTTCTCTGGGGTAGCGCCCTCTTGCTAACGATAGTGTTTGCTCTTATCATGATCTTTAAAAGGCAAGAACTTGCTAAAGATGCGAAGCTGGGAGCCGTCTCTTATTTTGTGATCATAATGGCGATCATCGGGATCAATTACTTCAGCGGGAATTATAAGATCTTTTTCTTTGATGCCTATTTACTTAGACAATGGTATGGATTCCTGATTGGAGCTGCTTTTTCCGGAGTTATAGGTGTTGGCTTTTATCCGATATTCGGAAGCCGTGTGTGGTGCCGTTTCGGTTGTCCTATGGCAGCGATCCTGGGAATGCAGCAGCGTCTTTTCTCAAAGTTCAGGATCACTACTAATGGCGGACAGTGTATTTCCTGCGGGAATTGTTCAGTTTACTGTGAGATGGGTATCGATGTTCGTGCCTATGCTCAGAAAGGTCAGAATATCGTTCGCTCAAGTTGCGTTGGATGTGGGATCTGCTCTGCTGTGTGTCCAAGGGGTGTACTGAAACTGGAAAACGGATCAAGAAATGACAGGGTTAGATCTGAAGAACCGGTAATGGGCGATAATGTAGATCTGATGGATATAATTAAGGAGAGTAGTAAATAAATTCTAAGCTTGTTCTAAATTTGCGCACTCAGAATTCGCAAAAACAGAAACGACTTCATGTCCAATCTTATAAAAGTTATAATCCCCGCCTTTAACGAAGAAGATTCTATTGCACCTGTCATTAAGGATATCCCCGACTATGTGGATGAGGTGATCGTGGTGAGCAATAATTCTACCGATGATACCGAAAAGAATGCTAAAAAAGCCGGTGCTAGGGTTCTAACTGAGCCCAGGAAGGGATATGGTTATGCCTGTTTAAAAGGAATGGAGTATATCGCTGCTCAAAATATGAAGCCAGATGTCATCGTATTTCTGGATGGGGATTATTCAGATTATCCGCAGGAAATGGACGGGATCCTGAAGCCGATCATTGAAGACAATAAGGATTTTGTTGTAGGGGCCAGAGTAAAGAAGTGGAGAGAAAAAGGCTCAATGACCTTCCCGCAGATATTTGGAAACTGGCTTGCCACAACTCTTATGAAACTGTTTTTTGGTTCCAGGTTTACCGACCTTGGTCCGTTCAGGGCGATTAAGTATGAAAAACTACTGCAGCTGGATATGCAGGACAAAACTTATGGCTGGACGGTTGAAATGCAGCTCAAGGCTTTACGACAAAACCTAAGCTATGCCGAGGTGCCTGTACATTATAAAAATCGCATTGGCTTCTCAAAAGTTTCAGGAACGATGAAAGGTGCTATCTTTGCGGGAGTAAAGATCCTCGGCTGGATTTTTAAATATAGTTTTAAATGATAGATTTAGCGGTAATTACAATTTATACTCTTGCCTTACTCGTTATTTTTATATACAGCCTTTCCCAGCTTCACTTACTTGTAAATTATCTTAAGGCTACAAAAGCAACCGATGATTCCGAAAAATATGATTTTTCAGCAGGAGACCAATTGCCCCGCGTGACCATTCAGCTGCCTTTATACAATGAATATTATGTGGTGGAGCGTTTGCTGAAAAATGTAGCGCGCATAGATTATCCTAAAGATAAATTAGAGATCCAGGTCCTGGATGATTCTACCGATCATTCTGTAGAAAGAACAAGGGACATTGTTGAGGAACTCAAATCCCGTGACTTCGATATTCAGCATATAAGGAGAAATGAGAGGACCGGTTTTAAGGCTGGTGCTTTAAAAGAAGGCCTTAAAGTGGCCAAAGGCAAGTTTATCGCTGTTTTTGATTCCGATTTTATGCCTGGCAGAAAATGGTTGTTACAAACACTGCCTTATTTTAAGAATGATAAGATCGGAGTGGTCCAAACCCGCTGGGGGCATTTGAACAGGGATTATTCCCTGCTCACCAGGATACAGGCCTTTGCTCTCGATTTTCATTTTATACTGGAACAGACAGGTCGCAATTTCGGTCGCAATTTCATCAATTTTAATGGAACGGCTGGTATCTGGCGTAAGGAGTGTATCATCGATGCGGGTAACTGGAGCGGCGATACGCTTACTGAGGATCTTGATCTTAGCTACCGTGCCCAGATGAAGAAATGGGAATTCAAATATCTCGAAAATGTGGAAACCCCTGCTGAATTACCTGTAGTGATAAGCGCGGCAAGGAGTCAGCAGTTCCGGTGGAACAAGGGTGCAGCCGAGAATTTCAGGAAGAACTACGGGAAACTTCTGAAAGATCCTTCGGTTTCTTTCAGCACAAAATTCCACGGATTTTTCCATCTTTTGAACTCGAGCATGTTTCTTATCGTTTTATTACTGGCGGTAATGAGCGTGCCAGTCTTATACATAAAAAACACGAACCCTGATTTTAGCTGGTATTTCAATGTGCTGGCTGCATTTGCCGTAAGTACTGTCATTTTCTTTGCCTGTTATTATGTGGCTTACGCGAAGATCCATGGAAAAGGGATAAAGACCTTTTTCAGGTTCGTTGGTATGTTCTTTACTTTCTTTTCCATCGCCATGGGATTCTCGGTTCATAATTCGCTGGCTGTTCTGGAAGGTCATTTAGGAAAGAAGTCGGAGTTCATCCGTACCCCGAAATTCAATATCAATTCGCTGAAGGATAGCTGGAAAGGGAACAGGTATCTTACCAACAAAATTTCGGCTAACCTTATTATTGAAGCCCTGCTCTTTCTCTATTTTGGTTTTGCTATTTTCAGTGCCTTTAAACTGAATGAATTTGGATTGCTCATCTTTCACCTGATGCTTTTCAGCGGATTCGGATTTGTGGTTTTTAAAAGCCTGAAACCGGAAGTTTGATTATTTTAGCGGGAAGCTGACCTGATTTTCTATGGATTTCCGGAAATTAAAACTTTACCAGACCCCGATTATTTTTAGTATCGGGTGCATCGCCTTCTACCTTTCTTTTGCTTATGACCTTGACAGGAGTGATTTTATAAAACTTATCGGGCTCTATGGGGCTTTGTTCTTTATGAGCTTTAAACTTATCCAGGTACAGAAGAACAACTTCTGGATCCTGGTTTCTCTTGCTCTCATTTTTAGGCTGCTCTTTATGGTTGCCATTCCTAATTTATCCCAGGATTATTTTCGTTTTATCTGGGATGGCCGATTACTTGCCAATGGCTGGAACCCGTATGAATACATTCCGGCTGAACTGATAAGATCGCCAGATTTCATAATAGCTCAATCCAGAGAGCTGTTTCACGGGATGGGAAGCCTTAGTGGAGGTAATTTTACCAATTATGCACCCATTAACCAGTTTATCTTCGCCATAGCCGGTTGGCTTGCGCCTTCAAGTGTGCTTTTTTCAGTAATTCTCCTCAGAATAGTCATCATTCTTGCAGATTTTGGAACCTTATATTTTGGAACAAAGCTGTTGAGGGCTATGCGTCTTCCCGATCATCGTATTTTCTGGTATATCCTGAATCCGTTTATCATTATTGAACTTACCGGGAACCTGCATTTTGAAGGAGTGATGGTCTTTTTCCTGGTGTGGTCGCTGTACCTGTTGCATAAAAAGAAATGGCTTTGGAGTGCGGTCTTATTTGGGCTATCGGTTTCTGTGAAATTACTACCCCTTATGTTCCTGCCCTTATTCTTCAGGTATTTTAAGACTTCGGCTCCGCTTAGCCAGGCAAAAGAGAATCATTCCGAAACCAGATTGAGTGATGCAAAAAAAAGTCATCCTAAGCCAAGTATAAGAATAGAGGGTTTCTGGAAACTGATAATTTATTATTTACTGGTATTTGCTGTCGTGATCATTTCATTCCTTCCTTTCTTTTCTTCCGGGGTCATTCAGAACTTTACCCAAAGCATCGGACTCTGGTTCGGAAAATTCGAGTTCAATGCCAGTATTTATTATATAGTAAGATGGATAGGTTACCAGGTGAAAGGTTATAATATTATTGGGACCGCGGGAGTGGTACTGCCATTTATCACTTTTCTGATAATTATGGCATTGAGTCTTTTCAGAAAAAATAACAATACTCAACAGCTAATCACCAGTATGCTTTTTGCTATTACAGCCTATCTTTTTCTCTCAACTACAGTTCACCCATGGTATCTTACAATTGCATTGGTGCTTTCGGTATTTACCCAATTCAGGTATGTGATAGCCTGGACTGCGGTGGTCTTTTTAAGTTATTTTGCATATTCTAATACCGAGTACCAGGAGAATTTGTGGTTTATAACGGCTGAGTACCTGCTTGTGTTTGGATACTTGATCTGGGAAATGTTCTTGAAGAAAAAAGGGAATTCAGCTTTTTTCAGGGTTTAGTGGAAATAAAAAAAGCTGCCCACTAATAGCGGACAGCTTTCCTTATTGAAAGTCAAACTCTCTACATATCCAACAGATACGCAAAGACCAGGGGAGCAACTATCGTTGCGTCGCTTTCAATAATATGTTTCGGGGTGTTGATATCTAGTTTACCCCAAGTAATCTTTTCATTTGGAACAGCACCTGAATAGGATCCGTAACTGGTGGTAGAATCTGAGATCTGGCAGAAATAGCTCCAGAAAGGAGTGTCGGTTCTTTCCATATCCTGGTAAAGCATTGGTACTACGCATATCGGGAAATCTCCCGCGATACCTCCACCAATCTGGAAGAAACCAATTCCGTTCTTCGAATTATCGGTATACCAGTCGGCAAGGAAGGTCATGTATTCGATCCCAGATTTCATGGTACTGGCTTTTAGTTCACCTTTCAATACATAAGAGGCGAAAATATTACCAAGTGTACTGTCTTCCCAGCCCGGAACCACGATAGGCAGGTTCTTTTCTGCCGCTGCATACATCCAGGAATCTTTAAGATCGATCTCGTAATGCTTTTCAAGCGCACCGCTCAAAAGAAGCTTGTATAGGAATTCATGAGGGAAGTAGCGTTCTCCTTTTTCTTCGGCTTCCTTCCAAATCTTGAAGATTTCGCCCTGTATCCTTCTGAAAGCTTCTTCCTCAGGGATACAGGTGTCGGTCACACGGTTGAGGCCTTTTTCCAGAAGGTCCCATTCCTCCTGCGGAGTAAGATCTCTGTAATTTGGCACTCTTTTATAATGTGAATGAGCCACAAGGTTCATCACGTCTTCCTCGAGGTTTGCGCCTGTACAGGAGATGATATGCACTTTATCCTGGCGTATCATTTCGGCAAAGATCTTCCCAAGTTCAGCGGTACTCATAGCGCCGGCAAGGGAAACGAGCATCTTCGAGCCCTGTTCAAGTTGTTTTTCGTAATCTTTGGCAGCGTCAACAAGTGCAGCCGCGTTAAAATGCAGATAATATTTTTCTATGAATTGAGATATACTTCCTTTACTCATCTTCGTCGTCTTCGTTGTAATTTTGATATTTGAATTTATAGCTTAGCATCTTGTAGTAGAGTTTTGCCGCCAGGAAATCTGATGATTTCTCATTTTCATTCGGGCAAAGCTCCACGATATCGAAACCAACCACATTCTTCTTTTTGAACATCATTTTCAGAAATTCCAGCGTTTCATACCAGAACAGTCCTCCCGGTTCAGGAGTACCAGTTGATGGAAGAATACTGGGATCGAAGGCGTCCAGGTCTATAGTGATAAAAACATTTGGCGTCATCTGGCCAATAGCATCATCCTGCCAGTCTTCATACAGGTCATGAGCAAAATATACCTGATTCTCATCCATATGGTCCATTTCTGAAATATCCATGGAGCGGATCCCAACCTGGATAAGGTTAGTGGTCTTGCTGGCTTCGTGAACGGCACAGGCATGATTGCATTTGGAACCTTCATATTCGGGCCTTAGATCGGCATGAGCATCTATCTGTACTACGGTAAGATCTTCAAAAGACTCATTAAATGCTCTGATGCTTCCTATAGAAATGGAATGTTCGCCACCAAAAAGAGTTACGAATTTATCCTGTTTAATATAGTTCTTGGTCGTCTTGTAAACAGCCTCCACCATCTTCTCTGGAGAAGAATCTTCGGTCACGGGAGGTGCAAGGTAAACCCCTTTCTTGTACACCTCACTTCGGGTCTCAATATCGAACAGCTCCATGTTTTCGGAGGCGTTCAAAAAAGCATCAGGGCCTTTATCGGCGCCTTTTTGCCAGGTACTGGTACCATCGTAGGGAACAGGAATCAATACCACTTTTGCTTCGTCTATACGAGCATATTTATCGGGTATCCCGGCA
This sequence comes from Gramella jeungdoensis, assembly GCF_023805255.1. Lineage (GTDB taxonomy): Bacteria > Bacteroidota > Bacteroidia > Flavobacteriales > Flavobacteriaceae > Christiangramia > Christiangramia jeungdoensis. The sequence goes on along the minus strand of NZ_JAMSCK010000007.1, from coordinate 17,814 downwards.
TAATTCTTTTTGCTCATGGCTAATAAATTGATTAGTTGTTTTTAAAGTTATAAAATATTAATTGTTTCTGTTGTAACCTAAAATATTCAGCATATCCTCAGCATCCTGCTGTTCGCTGAAAAGGCGATATGTAAGCTCACCTTTTTCATCCCGGTCTATCAGGATGTGTTTTGGCTGCGGAATCAAACAGTGCTGAAGTCCTCCAAAACCTCCAATGGTATCCTGGTAGGCACCCGTATTAAAGAAGCCTATATACAAAGGTTTCTCTCTTTTGAACTTAGGAAGATATATAGCGTTTGTATGCTGTTCAGAGTTATAATAATCATCAGAATCACAGGTTAATCCGCCAAGAAGAACCCTTTCATACTCATCATTCCATCGGTTGATGGCAAGCATCACGAATTTCTTGCTTATGGCCCAGGTATCGGGTAGGGTAGTGATGAAAGATGAATTGATCATATTCCATTTCTCCCTGTCGTTCTGCTGTTTCTGATAAAGCACTTCATAGATCGCTCCGCCGCTTTCACCCACGGTGAAGCTTCCGAATTCGGTAAAGATATGTGGTGCTTCAACCTCGGCTTCTTCACAGGCCAGCTGAATCTGGTTGATGATCTCTTCAACCATATACTGGTAATCGTATTCGAAAGCGAGGGAATTCTTGATAGGGAAACCGCCACCAATGTTCAAGCTGTCCAGGGTAGGGCATATCTTTTTAAGGGCGATATAAACCTTGAGACATTTGTTGAGTTCATTCCAGTAATAGGCCGTGTCACGAATCCCGGTATTGATAAAGAAATGAAGCATTCTCAGGTCTACCTGCTCGTTATCTTCCAGTTGTTTTTTGTAGAATGGTACAATGTTCTTATAGCCAATTCCAAGCCTTGAGGTATAGAATTCAAATTTTGGTTCTTCCTCAGAGGCGATACGAATACCCACCTGGAATTTTCCGTTTATATTTTCTGAAAGAAGATCAAGTTCTTCGTAATTGTCAATAATAGGAACACAGTTCTTGTGTCCCTGATTCAGAAGTCTGCTGATATTCTCTATATACTGATCCCTTTTAAAACCATTGCAAAGCACCCAGGTTTCGTCGGTGATCTTGCCAGACTGCTTCAGCTTTTCCACGATATTGATATCGAAGGCCGAAGAGGTTTCGATATGAATGTCATTTTTCAGGGCTTCATTGAGAACATGTTCAAAATGAGAACTCTTGGTGCAATAGCAGTAATTATAGGAACCCGGATAGTTGTATTTCTCGATGGCATTCCTGAACCAGCCTTTCGCACGTTTAATATTATCTGAGATCTTTGGAAGATAAGTGAACTTCAGTGGAGCTCCATACTTCTCTACCAGTTCCATCAGGTTTATATCATGAAATTTTAACTGGCTACCATTTAGGGTAAATTCTTCCTGCGGGAAGTAATAGGTCTGGTCAATCAGGTCGCTGTACTTGGTATTCAATTTTTGAAAAAATTTTAAAGGCTAAAAATTAGAGAATAATTTATAGGGTCAAAAGAATCGATTGGTAAATTAATGTTAAGAATAGATTGTGGGGGGACAGATGGCTGTCAAAGAATGCTCTTTGAGCCCTGCGGTGATTTAAGGCCGAAGAAGCTTCAGGCCATAAAAAAGAGATCTTTTTCAATTACATAAAAATCGACTGGAAGCCAGTATACTGACTTCTGTTTTGACCCGGTAAATGTATTAAAAAAATGAAAGGAAAAACCTAAAAAATTACTAGAGCATTCCCAGGTTAATTACCTCCTGTTCAGTAAGATTCCTGAACCTTCCCCGAGGCAGGTCTTTCTTGGTTAGTCCGCCAAAAACTACGCGGTCCAGGCTCTCAATCTCATATCCCATACTCTTGAAGATCTTGGTGACTATATGCTCCTTGATGCTGTTGAGTTCTATACCCACCTCAGTATGCGGACGGTTATCGATAAAACTAACATCGGTGATTATAACTTTAGATCCTTCTATATAGACTCCTTTTTGCATGGCGTCCATATCTTCCTGACTAAAGTTTTTATTTAAGGTAACCTGGTAGATCTGGCGGATTCCATTCTTTGGCTTGGCAAGTTTTTTCGCCAGGGTGCCATCGTTAGTAAATAGCAGTAACCCCTTAGCCTGGTTGTCCAGTTTGCCTACAGGACTAACCTTAGCCTGGGTAGCTTTGGAAACCAGTTCCATTACCGTTCTTCCACCTTTTTCGGGATTCCCGGTTACGAAAAATCCGGCAGGTTTGTTGAGCAGGATATATTCAGGTTTTTCAGGATTAAGGCGTCTTCCGTCAAAGCGTACATCATCTTCCAGCTTTACGCGATATCCCATTTCGGTAATGGTCTCTCCATTTACGGTCACATTTCCGGCAGCGATATACATATCGGCTTCGCGGCGTGAGCATACTCCGGAGTTTGCGATGTACTTATTCAGTCTTATCCCGTCAGCATTAGAAAATGGGCTCTTTTCCATTTTCTTTTTGATGGGTGCATTTCCTCTGGCATAGGATTTTTTTCTCATTCCGCCACCCTGTCTTCCGCTTTGTCTTGAGCCAGAAGATCGGTCTCCTCTGCTTCCTGAAGCTTTCTTATTTTTGCCTGAAGATCTGTCGTGCCTGCTCATCGCTAAATTTTTTGCAAAGATAGGGTATAGCTTACGAGGAAGCCAAGTATTTGAGAAAAGTTTTAGAATGAGAAAGTTACCTAAAAAACCCTGTTTATCACTTCATCAATATCTATAAGAAGAATGCTGAATACCCCTGCAACGATGATCAGTTTCAGGATGTTGTGAAGCAACAGGTACTGCCATTTCGCATTGCTGAAGTAAAGGAGCAAGAGGAATATGATCAATAGGAGGAAGGAGGCATAGAAATAATAATCCATATAGCCCACCTCAAACTTGCTTACCAGCAGATATATGGGCAGAATGGTAAGAAAAGCACATACCGCAAGGAAAAATTTGCTCCATTTTTCACCATATACCAGCGGGATCGTATGATAATCCTGTACCAGATCTCCCTGCATGTTCTCCAGGTCCTTCACCAGTTCTCGCATCACGATCATGAGGTACAGAAATGTGGCATGAATGAATATCACCGTTTCAAAGTTCTTATAATACACAAAAACGATAAAGAATGGGGTGATGGTAAGTATGGAGGCTACCAGGTTTCCCAGGAAGAGTATCCTTTTAAGCCGGTAAGAATAAAGCCAGATAACGAATATGTATATAGAAAAGAATACAACAGCCCGGAACGATACATAACTGGCAAAAAAGATAGAGGCAAAATTCAGGATAAAATACACCGAAAGCTTGGTACGCTGACTCACCACACGATCCAGCATGGTCTTCTTGGGCCGGTTGATCAGGTCTTTTTCACTGTCGTAGAAATTATTGATGATATAGCCCGAAGCGATCACACTGGAAGAAGCCAGTATCAGGAAGAAAAGATTGGGGTCAAATAGAATTTCCCTGAGAGGTTTTTCATGGGCCAGTATAAAAGCTGAGGTCAGGTACTGGGCAACTACCACTACCAGAATATTATAACCTCTAACTACCGAAAACAGGCTGAATATTTTCAGTAGCAAGCGCTTGTTAGCAATGGCCGCCATGAATTTAATTTAGAAGTTATAGACTACTTCTAGATTATAACCTTTAAGAGCTTTTCTGGCTTTTTCGATGTCTTCGGTAAACCCAAGAATATATCCGCCACCACCGGAACCGCAAAGTTTAAGATAGTAATCGTTGGTTTCGATCCCTTTTTGCCACAGCTTGTGGAATTGAGCAGGGATCATAGGTTTGAAATTATCAAGAACGGTATGAGACAGTTTTTTTACGTTGCTGAACAGCGATTTTACATCACCCTTAAGAAAATCTTCCACACAGGCATCGGTATGTTTCACGAACTGTTCTTTCAGCATTTTTCTGAAAGGTTCCTGCTTCATGTTCTCCATAAAGATGCTTACCATAGGACCTGTCTCCCCGGTGGTTCCACTATCCAGTAAAAACACGGCTCCGGTGCCATTTTCCGTCTGGGATGGAATACCCGCCGGCTCTATATTTTCTTTTGAATTGATAAGGATCGGGATGCTTAGGTAAGAATTAAGAGGGTCAAGTCCTGAAGATTTCCCATGGAAGAAAGATTCCATTTCCCCAAAGATCTTTTTCAGTTTTAACAGCTTGTCCCGGGTAAGGTTTTCCAGTACCGTGATCTTATCATTCGCATATTTATCATAGATCGCAGCTACGAGAGCACCACTACTTCCAACTCCGTATCCCTGCGGAATACTGGAATCGAAATACATGCCATTATCTATGTCTTTCTGTAATGCTTCAAGGTCGAATTGGACCAGCTCAGGATTATTCTCTTCCAGGCTTTTTAAATAATCGGCAAATCGTCTCAAATTATCGTTAGATCGCTTTGAGTCATCGCTGAGATTTTCATCCAGTTTCAGCGCTCCGTTATAAAAGTTATAAGGAATGGATAAACCCTTGGAATCCTTAATGATCCCGTACTCTCCAAAAAGGAGGATTTTCGAATAAAATAGAGGTCCTTTCATAGGTCAATAATTGACAATTGATAATGGAAAATTGAATATTACTTTTGTTTGGAAGTCTTAATGATCGCTACCAGTAAACTCAATATTTCCTTAATATCTTTTTTGAATTCCTGAAATTGACCTTCCTCTAAATAATCTGAGGCATTTAGTAGGTCAAGCCAGTATTCTGTTTCGTTAGCTTCTTTGAGGCTTATTGACAATTTATGGATGAAGTCCGCTTTGCTTTCAGCATGTTCCGCTTCCCTCACCAGTGCTCCAATTGCAGTTCCAGATCTTAACAATTGCCTGGACATTACAAATTCCTTCTTTTCGGAACTTAGAGACTTGTACAAATTAACAACTTTTACCGAGAATAGAAAACTGCGAGTTTTGATAATATTCTCTTTCATCATTGTCAATTGTCAATTTTCCATTGTCAATTTTTTAGCTCCTTCGCCAACTAAGTCGCAAATATAATGCCCATTCTCACAATACGCAACTAACTCATTCTTAATGAATTCTAAAACTTTAGTTTCGTTAACTGAGGGATAAAGCAGGTGGACGTTAGCTCCCGCGTCCAGCGTAAAGCAAACAGGGATCGCGGTTTTCTCACGGTAAGCCCAGATCCTGTTTATTATTTCCAGTGTATTTGGCTTCATCAGGATGAAATAAGGTTCGCTGCTCATCATCATCGCGTGAAGAGTAAGGGCTTCGCTCTCGACTATCTTTATGAATTCTTCTGTGTTACCCGATTTAAGTACGGGGATAAGTCTGTCCAGATTATTATGGGCCTGTTCAAAGCGTTTTTCCGCAAAGGGATGCCCGTGCATCAAGTTATGACCAACACTGCTGCTTACCTGTTTTTCTCCCTTGTCTACCAGCAGTATGGTATCGCGATAATCCTTAAATATGTCATGAACCTCATAAGGAAAAGGGACTCCAAAAAGATCGGAAGCCTTTTCAATGCTTTCATGTTCACCCCAAACAACCAGAGGTCCTTCAATGCTTCTGCTTGCGCTGCCGGAACCAAGTCTTGCCAGAAAGGATGCCTTTCTGTTAAAGAAATTCTCGTCCATACCGGGATATAATCTGCGTTCAAGGTCCATGATGCAAAGTGCCATGGCGCTCATTCCACTGGCCGAGGATGCGATCCCACTGCTATGAGGAAAGGAATTCTCACTGTGGATCTCGAATTTATAATCCCTGAGATACGGACAGTAATCTTCGATCCTTTCGAAGAACTTCTGGATCTTGGGTTTAAAATCTTCCTTTTCCTTACCCTCAAAATAAAAGCTGAAATCAAAATCATCCGAGCTTTCCGCCTTTTTTGAAAACTTCAGGCTGGTGGTGCTTTTGCAGTGATCAAGTGTGAAACTTATGGAAGGGTTGGCAGGGATCTGGTTCTCCTTTTTGCCCCAGTATTTCACTAAAGCGATATTGCTTGGTGACTGCCAGGTCACTTCGCCCGTCTCGATATTTTCAGTCTTTCGTTTAGGGATAAATTCCTTTTGGGTCATCCTCAAAAATTTTTGCCAAAGTTAAACTTTTATGCATTTGTTTCCTCTCTAAACAATCCAAATAAATTCCTATTTTAGTGGAATCAACCGGCCAGTTATGACGAAAAAACTTTTAATAAGGAGTTCTTTTGCTGTTCTGATCTGCCTCATATTTGGGTTTATGGGAACGGTGGCGACTCAAACAGGAATTGCAGAGTGGTATCCGGCGCTTACCAAACCACGATTTAGTGTGGATGTAGATATTGTTAGTGCGGTATGGATCCTTATGTACATCCTTATGGGGCTGGCCGCAGGAATAGTTTGGAGCAAGGGTTTTTATCATAAATGGGTCAAGACGGCCCTGTACCATTTTGGCTTTCAGCTCTTCCTTAACGGATTCTGGTTCCTGCTTTTCTTCGCGCTTGAAAAACCTTTTATCGCTTTGCTGGACCTGGCAGTGCTTTTTATAATGATACTTTTTACCATTAAATGGTTCCGAATAGTCAATACTCTAGCGGCTTACCTCCTTATACCCTATGCGATCTGGGTGCTGTTAACCATCGTCTATAATTTCGAGATCTGGCGACTTAACTCATAGCCCGGGCTGCGAGAAAAGCTCCCGTCCAGGCATTCTGAAAGTTGAAACCACCGGTAATGGCATCGATGTTCAGGATCTCCCCTGCGAAGTAAAGGTCTTTATGTATCCTGCTTTCAAATGTCTGGAAGTCTATTTCTTTCAGGTCTATCCCGCCCGCCGTTACGAATTCTTCCTTAAAGGTGCTTTTTCCATTCACCCTGAAAATGGCTCCTGTAAGTTCATCTGATAGTTTCTTTAGCTGGTCTTTACTAAGATCGGCCCATCTTGTTTCTTCTGAAATTCCTGAAGCCTTAACTATGCTTTGCCACAGTCGCTTTGGCAGATTGAACTGCGCCCTTGTGAAAACCTGCTGTTTTGACGAGGAGAATTTAAGCTGTTTCAGTTCCTCCAGCATTTCGTTGGCCGAATGTCCCGGCAGCCAGTTCACCTTTATCTTAAAACGATAATCAAGCCTGTTCAGTTCCCTGGCGCCCCAGGCCGATAGTTTCAGAATGGCGGGGCCGCTCATTCCCCAGTGGGTGATAAGAAGCGGGCCCGAGCTTTCAAGCTGTTCTCCTAAAACATTCACTTCGGCTTCGGTGGAGATCCCGGCCAGTCCTTTTATTCTCGGATCCTGGATATTGAAGGTAAAAAGTGAAGGCACCGCGGGAACTATGGTATGCCCTATTCTTTCCAGCAGCTTCCAAACCTTGGTATTGCTGCCGGTAGCGAGCATCAGTTTTTGACATTCAAATTCTTCTTTGCTGGTTTCAACCTTCCATAATTCTTCGTCTCGTTTAAAATTCTTCAGGCTATGGCCTTTCAGGACCTCTATATTCAGGCGTTTACACTCTTTTTTGAAACAGTCTATGATGGTTTGGGAACTGTCGGTCACCGGAAACATACGGCCGTCTTCTTCGATCTTGAGCTCCACACCTCGCTCTTCGAACCAGGCGATGGTGTCTCCGGTCATGAATTTATGAAAAGGGCCACGCAGTTCCTTTTCGCCACGTGGATATCTTTTTACCAGTTCCGCTGGGATGAATTCGGCATGGGTGACATTGCATCGGCCACCTCCTGAAACCTTCACCTTGGTAAGCACCTCTTTCCCGCGTTCAAGGATAAGGATCTTTAGCTGTGGGTTATTTTCCGCAGCATTGATGGCCGTAAAGAATCCGGCTGCTCCGCCGCCCACTACAATGATGTCATATTTCTCCAAATCCATTCAATTAAGGCTGTAAAAATAGGTAGATAAATGCTGAAGCGGAAATTACTTTACTCATGAAGTTCCAACAGCGGATTATGCAAACGGTTGGGGTAATCTGAAATGATCCCGTCAACTCCAAAATCGATCATCCTTAGAATATCCTGTCGTTCGTTCACCGTCCATACGTTCACCTTAAAGCCTTCGGCCTGGCAGAGTTTGGTATTGTCCCGGGTAATGATCCCAAGGGAAGGGTGAATCGCGGTTGCATTCAGAAGTTTGCCGAGCTCGATGGCTTCCGGCACACTGGCCTTGCTCAGCACTCCAAGAGGAACATGATCATCGAACTGCCTTACCTGGAAAAGCTCATTTTTCTGAAAGCTGGAAATAATGAAATTGGAATACTCCCATTTTCCCGAACTCACTCTTTTTTGAACTTCCCTGCATACAGGCGCGGCGGTATTAAGCCCTTTCAGTTCAATATTGATATCGCATTTACCTTCGATGAGGTCAAGTACTTCTGTAAGCAGGGGTACCTTATAGTAACCTTCAACTTTTAGTTTTCTGATCTCTACAGCGGGGCGTTTGGCTATCTCACCGCTGCCATCGGTAGTGCGGTCCAGGGTGAAATCATGGATTACCCACAGTTCGCCACTGGCACATTTGTGAACGTCTATCTCTATCATATCCACACCTATATCCAGTGCTTTCTGAATACTTTCCAGTGTGTTTTCGGCAATATGGGCTTTCGCACCGCGATGCCCGATCATCAAAAAATCGTTCATATTCAAATTTATTCAATTAATTCATTCCAACCATCTATTAACGCTATTAGTCAGAGGATTTTAAAATTTACAAAGGCTTATGATTGCTTAACATTTATTTGGCTGAAAGGCTATGTAATTTAGGGATTCAACCAATAATTAACCAGAAAATCCAAGGAGACTTATTTATGAAAATGACGAAGGAAGCCCCGGCTAAGAAAACTAGGAACAGGGCAAATCTCGAAATTAGAAGGGCCTTTAAAAATTTTGTACTTGAGAACGACCATCCATGTGTCATGGCGCAGACCGTCTTTAGTATGGAGCAGGTAGAGCTGCATGCTTATAAGGATTTTGGCTCTGCGGAAGCGGCAGGGAAGCTGATAAAGGACCTGGAAGAATATGTGGCCAACTACGATTTTGAGTCTAACGATTTCAGGACATTCCTGGCCGTATTTCCGGATTCGCCAAAATATTCCGAAATTGAATTCGAAAAGCGGCTCTGGAAACAGTTGAAAGCGCTGAATAAAGCTGATAGCTGTGACTGGGATGCTCGGGTAAGTTCAGATCCTGAAAGCGAACATTTCAGTTTCAGCATAGCAGGAAGGGCATTCTATATCGTAGGCATGCATCCCGGAGCCTCAAGAAAGGCAAGGCAGAGCCCTTACACGGCCATCGCATTCAACCTGCACTGGCAGTTCGAGAAGTTAAGGGAAATGGGAACCTATGAGAACGTTCGGGATAAGATAAGGGAGCGTGATAAGGAATTGGAGGGGAATATAAACCCCATGCTGGAAGATTTTGGAAAAAGAAGTGAAGCGAGGCAATATAGTGGAAGAAAGGTTGGCGAAGAATGGAAATGTCCCTTTCACCATAGCAAATAAATTATATGTACAGACCACCAAAATACCGGAAAGATGATAAGGAGTTCATCTTCTCATTTATAGAAGAGAATCCCTTTGCGAGCTTTATCCTCAAAGGCGAAAGACTGCTCGCAACCCATATTCCAGTGCTGGTCGAAGGCAATTCGGAAAACTTCAGGCTGTATTCGCATATCGCCAATCATAATGAACAGAAAACGTTTCTAAAGGACGGGGCAGAGGCGCTGATCATCTTTCATGGCCCGCACGCTTATGTTTCCTCGTCCTGGTATAAGGAAAAGGACATAAGCACCTGGGATTATACCGCCGTTCATGTGAATGCCAGGATAAGATTGCAAACAGCCGAAGAACTGGAAACCTCGCTTGAAACAATGGTGGAACGCTTTGAAAGGAAGCAGGAAAGTCCGCTTTATTATAAGGATATCCCTGAACTTATGCTTAAGGAACATTTGCCTCTTATCACCGGTTTCTGGCTGGAGCCTTTTAAAATTGAAGGAATTGCAAAACTACACCAGGCCTATCCTAAATATGATATCGAGGCGGTCACTAAAAAGCTGGACGATTCCGGCTCTTACCGCGATCGGGAACTGGGTGCTGCCATAAGGAAGGAGAATAATACAGACTAAATCTTTTGAAAAATGGGAAAGAAAGGATTTTTAGAGAAGTATCACGAAAAGCGAAATTTCGATATCTCTTCTGAGCCTTTCGGCGATGAAAGCAAAAAGAAGGATAAGGACAAGCAGATCTTCGTGATACACAAGCACGATGCCACCAACCTGCATTTCGATTTCAGGCTGCTGGTAGACGGGGTACTGAAGAGCTGGGCGGTTCCCAAAGGCCCTTCCACCGATCCAAAGGTGAAACGACTGGCCATTCGCACCGAAGACCATCCGCTGGAATATGCCGACTTTGAAGGTGTGATCCCCGAGAGTCAGTATGGCGGGGGAACGGTGATGGTTTGGGATGCCGGGAAATTCGACAACGATAAGAAGGACGATGACGGGAATCTTATCCCGATGGGAGAACAGATAAAGAATGGGCATACAACTTTTATTCTTCGTGGACATAAACTCAAAGGCGCCTATACTCTCATTAGAACCTCTAAAGGAGATGATGAAAAATGGTTCCTGAAAAAAGTGGATGACGAGGAAGCCGATGCCCGCCGGAATCCCGTGAGTACCGAGAATGAATCGGTGCTTACTGGGAGGAGCATGGAAGAGATCGCAAAAGAAGGCGAAAAAGATGACTGATGCGCTTAAGGAAATACCGGAAGAGCTTCAGGAGAAGCTGAAAAAGAAAAAGCAGCCAGGCTGGATGTCGCCTATGCTGGCAAAACTTACCCATGAGGTGTTTTCAGATGAGGACTGGATCTTTGAGAGAAAGCTTGACGGGGAGCGCTGCCTAATCTTTAAGAAGGGCAAAGAGGTGAACATCATGTCTCGAAACAAGAAGAACCTGAATAAAGTCTATCCAGAGATAGTTTCGGCCCTGAAAGAGCAGAAGACGGGTAACTTTATCGCCGATGGCGAGATGGTGGCCTTCAAGGGAAAGGTCACCAGTTTTGCTGAACTTCAGAAGCGCATGCACCTTAAAAAGGAGGAAGAGGTAAAGAACAGCAAAACAAAGGTCTATTTTTACTTATTTGACCTGATGTTCCTGGAAGGCCATGACCTTACCAAACTACCGCTTACCGAACGAAAGAAGCTGCTCAACAACAATATAAGTTTTGAGGATCCATTAAGATTTACTGCTCACCGCAACGAGAAGGGCGAGGAATTCTATAAGGAAGCCTGCAAAAAGAAATGGGAGGGCCTTATCGCGAAGAAGGCAGACAGCAGCTACGCCCACAGTCGCTCTTCCAACTGGCTTAAATTCAAATGCGAGAATCAGCAGGAATTCGTGATAGGCGGCTATACCGATCCGCAGGGAGAAAGAAAGGGCTTCGGGGCTTTATTGCTGGGATTCTATGAGGACGACAAGCTGCAGTATGCCGGAAAGGTAGGCACTGGTTATACCGATAAGATGCTGGAAGAGCTTCAGGCGAAAATGTCAGAGATAGAAGTAGACGAACCGGCATTCGCGAAGAACGGCGATCTGCCCGATAAGAACGTACACTGGCTCAAACCCGAGATGGTGGGCGAGGTGGCCTTTACCGAGTGGACAAAGACGAACAAATTAAGGCATCCCCGCTACCTGGGCCTGAGAAGGGACAAGAAAGCAAAAGATGTAGTAAAAGAAGCATAAGATGGGAGAGGAAAGAAAAATTGGGAAACACAGTTTCGAGGTGAGCAACCTTGACAAGGTCTTCTTTCCAAAAGAAGGCTATACCAAGGGCGACCTGATAGATTACTACGAAAAGATAGCCGATACCATGCTGCCGTATATCAAGGACCGGCCACTTACCATGATAAGGTTTCCTAACGGGATAGAAGACAAGCAGTTCTACCAGAAAGACGCGCCCGATTATTTCCCGAAGTGGATAAAGACAAAGGCCATTAAGAAACAGGAGGGCGGTACCACCAATTATGTGGTATGCAATGATAAGGAGACGCTGGTGTACCTGGCCAACCAGGCCTGCATCACTCCGCATATCTGGCTTAGCCGGCAGGACAGGCTGGAATTCCCCGACAGGATGATCATAGACCTGGACCCTTCCCATGATGATTTTGGCGAGGTAAAGGATGCCGCGAAAAAGATCAGGAAGCTGCTGGGAGAGGAACTGGGGCTACCGCTTTATCTTATGACCACCGGTTCACGGGGCCTGCATATCGTGGTGCCCATGAAACGTACCCGGGATTTTGATGAGGTTCGCAAATTTGCGCAGAAGGCGGCGAGATTCCTGGAACAGGAATATCCCGATACCATGACAACGGCGGCAAGGAAGAACAAGCGGGAAGATAAGCTCTTTCTGGATGTTGGAAGGAATGCTTTCGGGCAAACGGGCGTGGCTCCCTATTCGGTAAGGCCAATTGAAGGGGCGCCGGTGGCGACCCCGTTGGACTGGGACGAGCTGGGACGTTCTTCACTTTCAGCACAGAGCTATAACATAAAGAACATCTTTAAACGGCTGGGCAGTAAGGAAGACCCATGGAAAGACATGGCCGCTTCAGCCGTAAGCCTTACTTCAGCCAAAAAGGAACTCAATAATATTTTCAAGGAAAATTAGAATGACGCAGGTGATCGAAAAACAAAGCGGAACGGCTTTCAGAATAAAAAAAGGACAGAAACTAAAGGTTACAGATCCCGAGGGCGGGCAGGTGAGCGATATGGTGCTATTCAACGCCGAAGATAAAAGGGAAAAGATCTCCAGTGGCAAGACCCTGGATTTCGAGGAAAGTATACTTATCACAAAAGGGGATTTTCTATGGAGCAACCGCAGCAATAAGATGATGAAGATCCTCGAGGATACCAATGGCAGGAACGATTTCCTGCTGGCGCCCTGCAGCCCCGAGACCTTTAAGATCATGTACAACAACAACGAATATCATCCCAGCTGTTTTGAGAACCTGTACACCAGTCTGGCGCAGTACGGGATAGAGCCAGATGATATTCCCACGGCATTCAACATCTTTATGAACGTTCAGTTTGAGCCGGACGGAAAGCTGAGCGTGGAACCGCCTTTAAGCAAAGCCGGCGACCATGTGCTCTTTGAAGCCCAGATGGACCTTATCGTAGGCCTTACTGCATGCTCGGCCGAAGACAGCAATGGCGGCAGCTTTAAGCCTATCCACTACGAGATCATGGACTAAGCGTTCTTTTTGCGGTACCTCATGTTCAGCATCTCAATGGCAAGTGAGAAGAAGACCGCGAAATAGATATAACCCTTAGGCACATGGTAATGCGCCCCTTCCACGATAAGCATCACTCCTATCAGGATAAGGAAAGACAGCGCGAGTATCTGTATGGTTGGGTGCTTGTCTACGAACTCTCCTACCGGTTTGGCGAAAATCATCATCACTATAATGGCCGCGATCACCGCGATCACCATGAGAATGATCTGGTCTGTAAGGCCCACGGCAGTAAGTATGGAGTCGAATGAGAACACAAGGTCCAGCAACACTATCTGTACGATGGCTGTGGTAAAGCTCATGGTCTTGGTTACTTTTTGTCCATCTTCACTTTCATGCTGGCCTTCCACTTTGTGATGTATCTCCAAAGTAGACTTTACCAGCAGGAAGATACCACCGGCGATAAGAATGATATCCCGCCAGCTAAGCTCAAAGTCCGCGACGGTTAGTATGGGTTCGGTAAGGCCAATGATCCAGGTGATGCTCAAAAGCAGGAGTATCCTCATTACCAGCGCGACGGTTAGTCCTCCAAGCCGGGCCTTTTTCTGGTTTTCCTTTGGGACCTTTGCCGCTACAAGCGAGATAAAGATGATATTGTCTATCCCAAGGACTATTTCCAGAAAAGTAAGGGTGAGCAGGGCCACCCAGGTATCGGGTTGTAAGAAGATCTCCATATTAGAAAGTTGGTTGCTAAGCCGCTAAATTATGGAAAAACCAACGCTTTTCGGTTAAAATTTTGCAAAGGAAGGGTGTGGCTTCGGTAAAATACTGTTAATCCAAACCGAACTTATAGGAGACCCCGCCATATACCGAAACCTGGAAGAAATCATAGTCGGTGCGCCAACGGTATTCAGCGCGGCCATAGATAAAGAAACGGTCAAAATGGTATTCCAGTCGGGTGTTAAGCGCGATGGAGGGATAGGTCTTCCAGGGTCGGCGAATAAAGGAAAGGCTTATGTCGGCCACGGGGATAAGTATCTTGCCGGGCCTTACCACGAAGCCGGGATTTATGCCCATAGATTCATATCTTATAGCAGCGAAGGTCTCGTAATAGGCCAGGATGCTGAAACCGGCATTCCGGTAGCCCACGCTCAGGGTGCCGTCGTAGGAGGCGTCGTTCACCGTGCCGCCAAAGATCGCGTTGCGAACATCCACGCCGGCGCTTATAAAGAAGTAATCCTCATCCCGGGTAAGCCAGTACTGGGAGAATCCTTGTAGCGGGAGCAGCAGTAGAAAAAGGAAGAGAAGTCTTTTCATTTCACGGGGACCACATTGGGGCTATTACAGGTTCATTCTGAAAGGCTTATGAAGATACGTCATAATTGGGAATTGTGAAGCGCTAAAATAAATCACCGGGAGGAATAAAATGGCTATCAGGGTCTGCTATTTTATTTATATAATCCTTTAAATCAAATGTTTATACATATTTACCAGGTGTTTTTTGTAGGTTCTCTACTTTCAATTCACTAAATTGAATGCTTATTTTTTTAAACTTTTCTTATGGACAGACGCAGTTTTTTAAACCGTACCGGAATCGCCATGGGGGCAGGAATTGGCCTCCCCACCCTAAGCGCTTTTGAAAGCATTACTCCGCGTGAAATATTTGATCGCGAAATCCCGGAAAGCTGGGGCGATCTCAGGGATATGTTCCAGCTGGAACCGGGCAAGATACATATGGCCCTTATGCTGCTGGCTTCCCATCCACGGCCGGTGAAGAACGCGATCGCCAGGCACAGGGAAAATTTTAATAATAACCCGGCAGAGTACTGGGAGAATAATTTTATGACCGCGGAACCCAGGGTGATAGCCGCCGCCGCGGAATATATAAATGCCGATCCCTCTGAGGTCGCGCTTACCGACAGTACCACCCAGGGCCTGGGAATATTGTATACGGGCTTTAAACTTAAGGAAGGCGAGGAGATACTTACCACCACCCACGATCATTACTCCACCGAAAAATCACTGGAGTTCGGGGCAGAGAGAAGCGGTGCTAAGATCAACAGGATAGCTCTCTATGATGAGCCCTCTAAAGTATCGGCCGATGAGATACTCAGCAGGATCAAAAAGAACATCACTCCCAAAACCCGGCTTGTGGCGGTTACCTGGGTGCATTCCTGTACCGGGGTAAAACTGCCCGTAAAGAAGATAAGCGGACTCATTAAGGAGCTGAACAGCTCGCGGGCAGAAGAAGAGCGTATCTATTTCGCGGTAGACGGGGTGCATGCCTTTGGCCTTGACAATATAGATATCCAGGATCTTGGCTGTGACTTTTTAGCGGCGGGCACCCATAAATGGCTTTTCGGCCCACGGGGGACGGGGATCTTATATGCAAAGAAGGACGCCCATGACATGGTGGTTCCCGTGATCCCGGCCTTTTCGCCCGCGTATGCGGAATGGCTGGGCGTAATCCCAAAGGACCAGCTTAACTTTAGTTATTTGAATTCCCCCGGGGGCTTCCATGCCTTCGAACACCGCTGGTCGCTTGACGAGGCCTTTAAACTCCATATGAACACGGGCAAGGAAAATATCGCCGCGAGGAGCAAAAAGCTCAATACGATGCTTAAGGAAGGCATGAGCGGGATGGCCCATGTAAGATTGCTAACCCCGGTATCCGATGAATATTCAGAGGCCATCAACTGCTTTGAAGTGGATGGCTTGGGCCCGGACGAGACGGTAAAAAAACTTCATGAAAAGAAGATCATAGCGAGCAGCTCTCCTTACCGGAAGAGCTATGCCAGGCTTACTCCCAGTGTTATAAATACCGAGGAGGAGGTTAGGCAATGTCTTAAGGCCCTGGAAGAACTGGCTTAAATCTTTAGTAACTTTAATTATATAGGCCCGGTGGTTATAGCTCCCGGCCTATGCTGTTTATTGTCTGACTGACAAAATACTGATTAACAATCCCTTATAAGGACGCTGTGTATTTTAGATTTGTTCTTTCTAAAAAGACCATTCTTATGTCTTTAAAAATAAATTTTACACCTAAGAGTGGTTTTGTTAAAAATGCCTTAGATTTATGAGGAATTTGGTGGTACCCCGGCCTGCAGCATTTTGATAGGTTGTATTTATAGGGGTATAACCAGTTGCCAATAATTTTTATATGGATAATAAATTTATAATAACCACAGTAGTTACGGTAACATTAGCATTTATAGGATACATTGCTAAATATTTTAATGATTTAAGAATTACTAAAAGAAAAGATAAACTTGAAAGAGTTAATAGACAATTAAAAGAATTATATGGTCCCCTTTTAAGTTTAACCTCCTCTTCAGATGCCTCTTGGAAACAATTTAGAAATACCTATAGAAATTACACTCCAAGTTATTTTAATCCTAATAATCCACCATCGGAAAAAGAAAAGGAAATATGGAGAACTTGGATCTCAACCGTATTTCATCCAATCAATCAAGAAATATATACTATGGTTTTGAAAAATGGAGATTTGTTCATTGAAAATGAATTTCCAGAACCTTTAAGAGACTTATGCGCACATTATGAGTCTTATAAACCAGTTATAGAACAATGGAAGGATAAGAATTATGAAGAACATCTTTCACTCTTAAATTACCCAACAGATTTATTAGATTACGCAAAGACATCTTATGAACATTTAAAAATACAACAGAGAAAATTAATAGATTGAAAATAGAATATGGTACAAAAAGGAGATAGAGTAAAACATAAAAACCCTGAAATAGATGCTAAAAAGGGAGTAATGCAAGTTTTTGAAATTAAAAATAATTACGCAGTATGTGGTTATGGTGATTTTGAAAGATTAGGCCAAGGAATGGAAACTTATATAATAACTGACTTAGAAAAAATTAGATAAAATGGATCCCTTAAATAAAATTTTAAATTGGATAAATGAGCTTCCATTAGAAATACAATCTGAATTAGTAAGCTTGACATCTCATTTTCATTTTGATAAAACTATTGAAAGAGAGTTAGATGAAAATGAGAGGCTATCCAAATTTAAAGAGTATCTAGATTCGGAAAATTTGGACGATAATGAAATAGTGCAACGAGCTCTTTTCATTAAAAAATTAATTGATTTTTCAATGGCGGGAAGAGGAACTGAAGAAGATTGGACTGAAGTACTAGATAGACATTTGGATACAAGGTCTAGGCTTAAAGAAAAAGGCCTCCCAACAAAAATGAATGATGATTTTTTATCTACCTATCAAGAAAGAAAAAGCAAATGGATAGAACTATATTCTAATTGGGAGAATATATCAAATAATGAACTTTCTGATAAAAAAATTGCAGATTGGTATTTTATGCAAATAGTAAAATAAAAACTTTTGGCAACACCGCTTCATCGCAAATAACGGGTAGTTGAGTAAAAAGTGTAAATTTAGAAACCAAGAATCAAACTGGTAAGCCGACAAGTCCGCGTCCCTACTCCCGCAACTTGCGATAAGCGAAACCGTTGTGAAGCATATTGACCCGTCCTGAATAAAGGCTACATAATTTTAAATAGTTATGTACAAAAATGACAAAGTAATCAGACGGTATTCGGAATCTTTCAAACTCAAAATTTTAGACGAACTTACCACAGGAAAACTAAAC
>NZ_JAMSCK010000006.1 GCF_023805255.1 Gramella jeungdoensis | reverse complement strand
AATGCCATCAAACTATACAATGAAATAAGATTACATTTATCTTTAGACTATCAAACACCTAATGCGGTACACCAAAATGCAGCGTAAAAATCAAGTTTAACCTGTAGCCGTATTCCAGGACGAGACAATACAACCGGACATTCTTTGCATCTTCAGGGAGTTGAAAATCTAATTTTAATGGCTCGTAAGCGAAAAGATCAGGATGTTTTTGTCCGGCATAGTAAATCGTATTTACCAGTGGCAAAACCTTAGGCTGAGCCAAAGGTCTTCCTGAATAAACCAGTTCCAGATCTATCTCATAACCTTCTTTTGTCCATGTATCCAACCAGACACCAATCACAATCTCTCCATTTAACTCGGAAGATAAATGAGAAATATCCTGCTCCCATTCTACTTCATTTTCCCAAGAAGGAACTGAGATCGGCCTACCATACACAAGTTCCGGATGCTTCTCTTCATCACTATAAAAACCAACTCCGAAAGGCGTCATAAACCTCAGTAATTCTAGAGCCGGAATATAATCTTCGGTCAGCTTAATTCCGGGGTAACCTTTCTGATTACTTAATTCAGGGTAATTTTTTTTCCCCATAGCCACATCCAACAAATCAATTGATTCTGGCTGGGTTAATACAAAAACAGAACCCGATTTATCCCATCTATCCCCGGCAGATTTCAACGACATCTTAAGTTTCACGTCGGTCCCTTCTATATAGCTAGGAGCTTTAATCTTTTTATAAATTATACGCCCATCTTGAACATATCCACCACTTTCTATTTCCTTCTGTAGTCCGGTAAAATTAATTGGTACGTTCTCGAATACATTCAAAATTTTTTCATTTTGACACTTTACTATTTGTATAAACAGAATAGAAAAAATTACTGTTAAAGGAAGACATTTGGACACTGACATTCTTTGTAGATTTTTATTCTCGGATAAGGTTTTTAAAATTCTATTATAATTCCGGCAGTTTATCTTTTACCTCGCTCCAGAATGATTCATTGAATAAAAAAGATGCTCCAATTATTATGGATTTCTCGGTATTCTTAATCACTATAACTGGGATGTTGAAATCCTTTACTTTCCAGTTGTTAATTACTTGATCCAGAAAGTATTCATCAGCCTTCGCTATATTGCCTCCAATAATTAATAAATCGGTATTAAATTTTTCTAAGTATGGATACAAAAACATACTTAAATTATCTGCAAACTCCTCAAAAACTCTTTTACAAACCCGATTATCTTGTAGTGCAATTTCTTTCACACCCGCCATTTTTTCACCAGTGTGAAATTCAAATCTTTTTAGGAACCATCGAGTGGAGAAATAGTCATCCGCAATACCATCACGAAACTCTTTATCCCACAAACACCCCTCTTTGGGAACATTATCCTGATCTGTAACTGGTATTTGATGACTCAAAAATGTAGCCCCGAACCCTGTTCCCAATGTGATTGCCACTATGTTCTCTTGACTATTGTTATTGATGACTGTACTCCCAACTCCGAAAGATGAAGCATCATTTAAAAAACGAATTGGAAGATCCTTTTTATTTAAAAATTCCTTTAGTTCTGACTGAACACAGGTACCATACAAAGCTTCATACTTGTCATTCTTCTCAAACATAGCCACACCCGTTTTATATTGAAACGGTCCAGGCATGGCTATTCCTATACCTTTTACTTCTTGATTTAATTTAACGGATAAAGTCTTATTGATAATTTCACTCCATTGCCGATATATTTCTTCTTTGGATTCTTTATTATTAACGTAACCAGAAAAATAGGTGTTCTCCACTATCTGATTTGACGTTTGGTCGATCACTGCGCTACTTATATGACTCCCGCCGATATCAACCCCAATTACAAATGCCATACTATTTCTATTAAAAAAATTGCCCCGTACTCTACTTGAAAGTTTAACGGATTATAAATCTTCTAAATCCTTCTATCAATCAATAATAATCTCATCAAGAAATGTCCAGGCACCACTATCTTTTAACTGATTAAATCGGTGCACCACAACTTTAATATACTGTACCTGAACGGGGTTAAAATCAAGCTTAAAATCCTTTAGTTCTACGGACCCGCGGTTTTGAAATTCATGAACAATCTCCCCTAGCTTTTGAAATTCGTTTTCCCGAGAACCCACGAAGAATTCAATTTTTGAAGGGAAATAAATTCCTGATCCCTGATCTGTCATACTCCCCAGTGATATATTTGAAATCTCTTTAATTTCTTCTAAATTCAGGATGATTTCTACATCCTTATTCAGCCATCCCAACCATTGACCATCATGAAAATTTTTAGAGCCACGCAATATATTAATGAGCGTTTTATTTCCAATTCCCGTATACCTCTTATCATATCCAGGTTCGTAAGAGATCTTTGCACCTAAGCCTTTATGAAACCGAAAATTCTTTATTAGGGTATCTCCCATTACTTTACCATCTTCAATCACTACCGCTTTCAGAATAGTGTTCTTATCAATAAGGAAAGGATTCTTATAGAACTGAGAATTTTCATCAGGGTTACTACCATCCAGACTATAAAAAATTTTGGAATCTGGCAGTTCATTTTCAAGACTGATTGTTATAGAATTATCGCTATCTGTTGTAGCACTTGCCGTCACGTCATACATAGTTGTGCTATAATTGATACCCAGGTTGTCCAGTCTCCTGTTCATATCTTTTAAACGGTTTACAAAACCACTCCAGTCCTTTTTCTCTTCTGGTGTCCACAGAATTTCGGAAAGTGCTACCAATCGGGGAAATAACATGTATTCAGAATGTGATTCGGTAGGTATATATTCACTCCAGAGATTAGCCTGAGCTCCCAAAACATGATTTTTCTGTGCTGTGGTCATACTGTCTACCACGGGATCAAAATGATATACCATTTCCAGAGTATTATACCCTCCCTGTGCTATTGGTTCTTTATCAGGATCGCCTTGATAATGATTAAAATAAAGAGGTGTGCCTGGCGACATAATTACATCATGACCTTGTGAAGAGGCTTCCCATCCTCCTTTAATTCCTCGCCAGCTCATTACTGTTGCTCCAGGTGCAAGACCTCCCTCGAGGATTTCATCCCAACCTATAAGCACCCTGTCATGGGAACTTAAAAAGTTTTCCATTCTTCTAATGAAATAACTTTGCAGCTCTTCAACATTTTCAAGTCCTTCCTCTTCCATCCTCTTCCTACAATCAGAACATTTCTCCCATTCAGTCTTAGTTGCTTCATCCCCTCCCACATGAATGTATTTTGAAGGAAAAAGATCCATTACTTCTAAGAGAACATTTTCAAGGAATTGAAAAGTATTTTCTTTGCCAGCACAGTAAATATCCGTAATTGGCCACACCCCTCCCGATGGCACCGCTATTTCCTGGCCATGACATGATAATTCCGGGTAAGCGGCAATCGCGCTCATTACATGGGCCGGCATTTCAATCTCAGGTACTACAGTAATTGCATTCTCTTCGGCGTAGGCTACAATTTCCTTAATCTCCTCCTGGGTATAAAATCCGCCGTAAGTAGCTTCATCTCCCGGCTGGTTATTTGCCCTGGCATTCCAGTGCTTATTCTCCTGATCTACCCTCCAGCTACCAATTTCAGTAAGCTTGGGATATTCCTTTATCTCAATTCTCCAACCCTGGTCATCCACAAGGTGAAGATGAAGA
This sequence comes from Gramella jeungdoensis, assembly GCF_023805255.1. Lineage (GTDB taxonomy): Bacteria > Bacteroidota > Bacteroidia > Flavobacteriales > Flavobacteriaceae > Christiangramia > Christiangramia jeungdoensis. Next base: position 197,384 of record NZ_JAMSCK010000006.1, on the reverse strand, counting down.
GTATTCAACTTGAGCATTGCCATTCGGTCTATGGTCTTGAAAATATATTCTTTTTCAAAAAAATGTCTTGATACATCAAGCATTAACCCCCTCCATTCATATCTGGGGTAATCTGATATATATATAGCCGGAACCTTCCAGTTTTGAACTTTATTTCCTGAACTATTTTGAACATCTAAATCTAACAATTGCCTCAAAGTCTCCAGGGCATATAGCCTTCCCGCAAAAGAATTTGATTCAATCTCAATACTCTTCTTATTCACCTTCAGATTATAGGCTTCTTCCTCAAGTTCATTATGGTCTTTAAAACGGATGAAATTATCTTCGGGAGCGTTGGAAAGGGTTTTCAGAGAAAAACCACTGGCAGTAGTCAACCGCTCATTCAGCAGGTTTGCCAATTTTTTTTCTGCATCATTGGAAACCACAATGACGGTCTCTTCATTTATATCAAAAGAACCATCTTTGAAGTCCATAGTTGCCGGTAATGGAATAATTGACGGGACTTCAGTTGTGCTTTCTTCTCCAGAGTTAGTAGTACATGCTGAAAAAAGAATAAAGCTTAAAAATGAAAAATATAAAACTTTTATTAATCTCATTGTTTATTTAATTAGTTGCGGTATAATTTTAAAAATATGATGATATTCCTTTTTCGTTAACCTGTACTTTTCCAGGGGTAGACGTCCCCAACTATTAATACTTCCTAATCCCATTTGAGCTCTACCGATAAATACATTGGTAAGATCTCTTTCTTTGAGAGTAGCGGCATGCCTTTGATCCCTCCTTTCGCCATCATCAAGATCCTCCATCAAATAATGAAGGGCGGTAAAATTGAAAAGTTCGTCTGCTTTAATTGTAAGCTTCAAACGGTCTGATATAAGCTCCAGCCATCTAATATCACTTTTATTACCGGTCTCCTGAGGACGTATATAAGGGTAATATTGATCATCTACACTCTGATTATAAATATTGATAAAAGCGCTATTTTTTCTATCGGCATAATTCTCATGGGGCCCCCTCCCCAAGTATCGGAGATTCTTAAAGTTTTTAGGCAGGGCCATTTCCATTCCTACCCTAAAAAGCATAGGAGCCTTACTTTCTTTATCTAATTCCAGGGTTTGGCTTACGATAATCTCGCCCCCGGCACTTAAATGATATTCTATAAGGAGGTCTCCCTGAACGGAATCGAGCCTATATTTAGATGACACATGCCATTGGCCACTATTTTCCTCATATGATAAATCTATGGGCGTTAAAGAATCTGCAACCGTTTTCCATACCTTTAGTCTCTGGGGTAGCCGAGCCCCATAATCGTTATCTGTGGGAGCTCGCCAAAAATTAGGTTTCAACTGGTAGCCTTCTTTTAGAATAGAATTGCCTTTATAAATATATCTTTCTAATAGACCACTCTGCTTATCAAAACCAAATTCAGCATCCTCTGATAGAAATTTTAATTCTGAGGCAGTATTTTCAATTCTTAGTTCGCCAGAGTCTTTGAGTTTCAAAACTGCCTTTGGAGATTGTTTTAAAATTAACTGATCTTCAGCAACGACATAGCCTTCTTTGAGCAAAGGCTGTGTCTCCTTTAAGGTGTATCTAACATTTAGAAATGCTTCCTCATCTTCCGCTGGATTATAGTCAAGATTTAAATTAAAATTCTGCGTATTTTGAGGTGCAATATCAAGTTGCTCTATTTTGCCTTCTTTTTGAACTTTACCATCAATTACAAGCTCATAATTAAGCTTCACATCGCTTAGGTCCACAAAGAATCTTTCATTATAAATTTGAATTGCCAGGGACCCTGTATCAATGAGCTTTGTATGTATATCCTGTTGAATCTTTCTAATTTCAAAAGCATGCGGATTTGGCTCACGTTCGGGACTAAAAACCCCATTATTCAGAAAATTATTCGCACTGGGAACATCTGAAGGCCCAAAATCACCGCCATATGCTAATATCTTAGTACTGTCTTCCAGCGTTTTATAAATAGACTGGTCTACCATATCCCAAATAAATCCTCCCTGGAAGTTTTTATGACCTCTAATAAAATCCCAGTATTCCTGGAATCCGCCTATACTGTTACCCATTGCATGCGCATATTCACACATAATATAGGGCCTATCCATATCCGGGTTATTTTGAGCAAACTCATACATTTCTTCGGGCGATGGATACATAGGGGCAATGATGTCAGTGTTCCACTCTACATCCATCTTCCCCTTATCCTGCCATGGAAGTATTGCGCGTTCATGCTGTACAGGTCTGGTTTTGTCTCTATTTTTTATCCATCTATAAGTATCATAAAAATTTACACCATTACCGGCTTCATTACCCATACTCCAGATTATTATGGATGGATGATTTTTATCCCTTTCAACCATTCGGGTGATCCGCTCCATATGAGCTTTGCCCCAAGAAGGATCATTCGCCAGTGTTCGGGTTAAGGAATATCCCATGCCATGAGATTCTATATTCGCTTCATCGACCACATAAAGTCCGTATTTATCGGCAAGGGAATAGAGATAATTATCGTTAGGATAATGGGAGGTTCTTACCGCATTGAAATTGAATTCCTTCAAAAGCTTAACATCTTCTTCCATGCGGGCACGTGAAATGGTCTGCCCTGTCACCGGATCAGTATCATGCCGGTTTACCCCTTTCAGCAATATAGCTTTACCATTTACGAGAAGTTGGCCGTTTCTTATCTCCACTTCCCGGAAGCCCACATCCTGGAAGATCACCTCCTTAGGCGTTTTTTTTCTGTCTTTTAGTATAAAGGCAAGATTATAAAGATGGGGTGTTTCTGCCGTCCATTTTTTAGGATTTTTAACCTGAAAAACTATAGAGTCTCCATGTTTCCATTCCCGGAGGGATATGGTTTCTTTACTTACAACTGAATTTTCACCCCTTAGTTCTACTTCCAGATTACCTTTACTTTTCCCTGTAGAACCAATAATCTTTGGAAATACCTTCAGAGTGGCATTAACGTAATTGTCATCGAGATCTGTTGTGATATAAAAATCTTCTAATCGTATTTTTTCCCGGGAAATTAAATAGCTATCACGCGTAATTCCACTCATTCTCCAGAAATCCTGATCTTCAAGATAAGAACCATCACTCCATCTCATAACCCTTAATGTTATCTGATTCTTTCCTATGTGTATATAATCAGTTATGTCAAATTCCTGATAGAGTTTACCATCTTCACCATACCCGACGTATTTTCCGTTTACCCATACTTTGAGGTTCGATTTTGCAGCACCTATATGTAAAATTATATCCGTATCCTTCCAATTTTCAGGAATCTCAATCGATCTGCGATAAATAGCTGTTGGATTATATGTTTCAGGCACAAAAGGCGGATCTATATCTACAAGGTTATGAAAATCATATTGCTCATTGGTATAAATAGGATACCCATAGCCCTTCATTTCCCAATTTGAAGGTATTGTGATCTCATCCCAATTGGAAGCATCAAAACCTTCCTTAAAAAAGCCTGATGGTACTCCGGAAGGATTTTCAGAGAAATGAAAATTCCATTTTCCATTCAAATTGAGATATTTTGATGATTTCTGCCAGCGAGACGTTTGTGCTTCGGATTCATTATCAAACACCTGATACCACGCCCTCATGGGAAGTCTGTTTTCCTGATTGATCTGTTGATCCTGATAATAAGACTCTGAACCGGATTGAGCATTGACTAAGACCGGCAATAAAAGGATAAAACCGATTAAACGAAACAAATAAAAACTTTTAATCATAATTAATTCCAATATGTATAACATAATAACGAAACAAAAATAATTAAATTATATTATAAACAGTGGATATACCAGGTCTATCTAAAAACATTTTTTTAAATAACAACTAGTAAAAGATTACAAGTAACATTAAATAACTTACAGATCCTTTTTAAAGGATTTTATAACTTTTAAATGTTCATCTGTAAGAGCATTTCCGTCAAAGAATGACACACCCTTAGCACCATTTTCTAGAGCCATTTGAATAGCTCTCCCTACCTCTTGTCCATTTAATGGTGGTAAATATATTCCCGAATGTAAACCTACATTCTTGCCTTGAAGATCTTGAACGCCTTGTTTGGTTGCAAAGCCAATCCAATCAAGTTCTTCGTTATAAAAATTATGGTAAATCATTGGTAATACATCGTCTACATTCCACTTATCCCATCGTTGACGTACCATATGATCCGCCATTTCTGGATAAGGAAATACGGCTGCTGTTAAGTCTTTTCCATTCTCGTGAGCTATTTTGTATGCTTTATTAACAACATCGCGAATTTTATTAAGGCGAAATTGCTTCCACTCGATATCTATTGCCGGATTTTCCATTTCCAAGGGATTTTTATGATGTATTTCTTCAAACTCGGTCACACAAACTTCACAATAACAGTAATCAAACTCAGGCAATTCCACTTCTTGAGTTAGGTCATATTTAGGGAGTAAACCAACGGGCAAAAAGATATCGGGTAACCGAATATAATCTAGATGAACGCTAGCTATCCCTTCCACTTTCGCCAGTTTTTCTACAATTCCCAATACATGACCGGTAGATTCTTTTCGCGTTGGACACATCCATTGGTAATAATCCACATAAGGTCTATGTGTAAAAGTAGATTCTCCATTTCTATTTACTGCATACCATTCAGGATGCTCAAGAGCCACCTTATCACCGGGTCGATTCATTGTAAACATCCAAGCATGGACCTCCAGGCCTTTCTCTTTTGCGAGAGGGACCAATCTTGCCAATAGATCGGCATCAGTTTCTGTATTAATCAATACGGCATCTAATCCATGGCTTTTATATTTATCGAACTCATCCAAATACTCATTGTCTGATTTATTCGGATCTGCAGTTATCCAGGTCCAGAATTTAATATCCGATTCAATACTGGCGGAACTCACGGTTTCTTCATTTACTGCGGATTTCCCATTAGCATTTAGATTGTCAAGGCATGAACTCAAAGTAATTGCTACAGCTAAGGATAAAAGAAGTTTTTTCATTTTTTAATAGATATTTGGTGAATCATAGCACTCTAGATTAAGGAAGGGACTTGAAATCTCCATCCTGAGTAAGCACATAGGTTTTATTAGTTTCGGGTATTTTAATAGATATATTCCAACCTGTTTTATGAAATTCCAGTTCAGGTTCAGGCCAGCTTTCCTCTAATGGATTTTTTTTCAACAAATCCTCTGTAGTTAAGATCCATGTTCCGTACTCCGAATAATAGGCCTTTTGAGTGCGGTACAAATCATATAAATACCATTTTACTCTCTCCGAATCTGGTATTTGAAAAAAGTCTGTTTTACCAACTGTCTTTGGAGAAAAATAGACATATCCCCAAAGTTCTGGTTCATGCATATTAATTACTCCTTGGGGGGACCAGACCCAGTTATATTCTGGAAAATATTCGCCCTTCTCATTTTTCTTCCTAGAATAAGTGTTTTTCTGATCTAATTGATAATCCCAATTAACCCTAGAAAAATTAATTCGCCAGTACTCATTTACCGGTAATTTATTATGGACATTAGCTTCTACCAGCGCACCCCAGGGTATAGCAATTTCGACACTCCAGGAATCATCTATATCTTCAGGATCATTTAGCGTTCCTTTAATATCGACTGCTGATTTCAAACCTTTTATATCCCAATTATCCACTATTGGAGCCGGTTCACGATAAGGTTTTACAATAAAGAGATCCCATACAGTGTTTAGAGCATTCACTTCCAATTCATAATAATTATGAGTATCCCCATCCGGATCTATAAAAATTTCAAAATCATTATTGTAAAAAATGACCGTATCTCTATTTTTAAGCGTTCCCCAGACATGGGGTTCTTCCATTTCGGCATAAAAATACAGGAAGTCTTCATCCCATAACATTTTGATACGTGTATCATAAGCAGGTTTTACCACCCCTTCAATATCTGTGAAATACTCGGTCCATGGGGCTTTCTTCCAACTAATCTCACTGGCTACTCCATCAATTTCAATAGTATTCTGCGTCTTATAAGTGATATAAGACCGAGCATCTTCAAATTGCTGTGCCTTACTGTCCATCACCGGAATAATTATCGGTAATAGCCATAGATACAATTTTATATTTCGGATTTTGAAATGCATATCAAAGACTATTATTTTTAAGGAATTCTATTATTTCACTTGGTTTCCCAAAGGCTAAAGCTGTTGTTGTATCTGCCGCACCATAATATAATGCCAGCCTGTCTTCCTCTAAAGAGCACAATGCAGCGCAGGGAAAAACCACGTTCGGAACATCCCCCATCATTTCATATGGACTAGTAGGCGCCAGCAAATATGGCTGACTACGAAATTTAACCTTTTCGGGGGCTTCCCTTTCTAGTAAGGCAGCCCCTACCGAGTACCTAAATCCATTACAAGTGTTAATTACTCCATGGTAAAATAGTAACCAGCCTTCATCGGTTAAAATTGGAATAGGTCCAGCCCCTATTTTGGTAGACTGCCAAGCACTATGTTCAAAGGGAACTACCTTCATAACCAACCGGTGTTCTCCCCAGTATTTCATATCGGGGCTATAACTTATGTAGATATCACCAAATGCTGTATGTCCATTATCGCTGGGTCTGCTTAACATAGCATATTTGCCATTTATTTTCTCAGGGAATAATACGCCGTTTCTATTAAAGGGAAGGAACGCGTTTTCACATTGAAAAAATTCTTTAAAATCAAAAGTATATCCTATTCCGATTGTGGGTCCATGATATCCGTTGCACCATGTGATCCAATATCGATCTTCAATAAATACGACTCTTGGATCATATTTATAATCAGAATCGATCATTTCAGTATTTCCGGGTAAAAATTCAATGGGATCATGAGCTAAATCCCAATGGATCCCATCTTTACTAAATCCGGCAAAAATATTCATCTGAACTGCCTTATTATCACATCTAAATACCCCAGCATAACCATCTTTAAAAGGAACGACAGCACTATTAAAAATACTATTAGATTGGGGAATTGCATTCCGATTAATTATAGGATTACTGGAATATCTCCACAAAACATCATTAGAATCATGAGGCTTTTCTTGCCAGGGAATATTTTTTAACATTTGAGTTTTCGGTATTTATTTCTTTAAGATTTCTTATTCGGTCAAACCAGGTGAATTTTAATATTACAGAAGTAACTAAAAATATAGTGATTGATATGCCCATTCTTTCATAGTCCCTCACCAATAAATAGATAGGTATTAAAATCATGCTCGATTGCCAGATAATGCCAATCGCACAGTTAAACATATCAATTTCGAAGCTGGTATTTTTATAGACTGGGCTTCCTTCTTCCCTTAACCTATCCCGTACTGGTTTCCAAAAGCCCCAGGGTCTTACATTTATATAAAAAGACTTTAAGGTCTGCCACTTAGTAGAAGGAGAGAGATATGTTCCAATGAGACAGCCAGTAAATGAAAATCCAAAAATGATTGGAAACAAGTAAATTGCAGGCATATGAGCTATCTCAAATAAAAAGGTATCCGGTACAAAAAGTGCTTTATTTTTATCAATGATAAACTGAAAGCTCGCTATAATAAGACCAGACAGCATACCCCAGAAGTATCCCCAACCATTAAATCGCCACCAGATCCATTTTAGGAAGTTCGCAGCAACGTAGCCGCCATATAAGGCACTGGTTATCCATAACGTAATGGAATTGATTGATTCAGCAAAAAAACCCATCACGACTCCAAAAATCACTATAATTGCTGAGGAAAGATGGCTTACTTTAATATAATGTCTTCCACTGGCCTTCGGGTTAAAGTATTTTTTATAAAGATCATTTACAATATATGCCGGGCCTGCATTTACAAAGGCTGAAAATGTAGACATAAAGGCTGCGAGAAGTCCGGCAAGCAGTAGACCCTTTATTCCCACAGGTACATGGAGATTAATAACCTGCGGTAAAATAAGTTCTAAATCGTTCCCTGATATATTAGATTTGGCTAATTCCGGGGCAATAAATACCAATGCTAGTACTACAATTCCACCTATAAGCAGATATCTGGGAATAAATAAAATTAAATTGGTAAAACCACTCATATAAGCCGCTTCTTTCTCATTTCTGGTAGACAATATGCGTTGCATATCATAACTGGGTGTAGGACCTGCGATGCTTGCAAAAAAGCCTTTGAACAAGGTCATTCCCAGAAATGCACCAAACATTTTATATCCCTGGGTATTGATAAGATGATTAAATTCCGAATAATCTCCCTGCCAGAATCCCTGCAATTTCCATTCTATACCGATTGAATTCCACTCATCAGGGATTATAGAGGAAAGATGAGTATCAGAAACAAGTAAATAAGAATATATAGCAACCAACAATCCGCAAAGCACCATAATCAGATATTGCAGCACCTCTGTAGCCACCACAGAATACATCCCACCTTTTATAGTATAGATGGTGGTTAGGAATATTATTAAAAGTGCATAGGTATGAGCTGAAGTAAGCTCCCAATTTTCCGTTAAAACAATACTCAGATCCCAGGGAAGGATTACGGTCATAAACTTACCTACACCTTCAAAGAAATAAGCGATAAAGCCAATAGAAGCAATGACAGCAAATATAGCAACAATAAGGTGTGAAGCCCTTCCTGCCTTATCATCCCCAAACCGGGTTAGAATCCATTCAGACCCTGTCATTATGTTAGACCGCCTTATCCAGACCGCTAGAAACATCATAATGAATATTTGATTCCAGATAGGCCACATCCACATGAACATAAAGCTTTTAGCCCCATAGAGAAATAAAATTCCAACCATCCAGGCGGTCCCAGAGACATCGAACATTCCAGATCCATTACTCAAACCCAAAAAATACCATTTGATATTTTTACCCCCCAGAAAATAAGAGTCTAAATTCGTTGACGCTTTCTTTGAAATCCAAATACCTATACCTACAGTAAGGAATATATAAACGGCTATTATGGTAGTATCTAAGATATTCATGAAGTACTAATGATTCTTTTCAAGCCCCCATCGCTTATTTGGGGTGGATCCCATAACCAGTTTTAATACTCCTCCTCTTAATATATCTTCATGACGAATTACAGTGCTTTTTAATTCCTCTCCATTCAACCAGGCAGACTGAATATATATGTTTGTATCCGATACCTTCTCAGCCTCGATTATAAACTCGTTTCCTTGCGGTAGCCTTATAGTAGATTTTTTAAATAACGGACTGCCTATTTCATATTCGCCAGAAGCCGGATTAAATGGATACAAACCAATGGAGCTAAAAACATACCAGGCAGACATTTGTCCTGCGTCCTCATTACCACTTAACCCATTTGGAGTAGTATTATACTGGCTATTGAGAATTTGCCTAACCCAAAACTGGGTTCGCCAGGGTTTTCCCGCTCGGTTAAATAAATATGCAATATGATGACTGGGTTCATTTCCATGTGCATACTGTCCTATTAACCCAGAAATATCGGCGGACACATTTTCCCCAGTTATCTCCGAAGTTTCAGTGAACAAAGATTCCAAGGCCTCTGTAAACTTTTCTTGACCTCCATACTTATCAATAAAGTTTTCCGTGTCGTGTAGAACAAACCAACTGTGTTGCCACGCATTACCTTCAGTATAATCCGTTTGCTTCCTATGGCGGGAATGTTTTGGATCAAAAGGCTCATTCCAGGATTTTCCGTCTTGAGATAATCCGCGCATAAACCCGGTTTTAGTGTCCAGCAAATAATGCCAGGCATTAGATCTTTCTATAAAATATTTGTAATCCTCGGGCTTTCCCAAAGCCTTTGCCATTTGCGCTACACACCAGTCATTATATGCATATTCCAGGGTAATAGTCACTGATTCGTCCACCTTAGAAAATGGAATATACCCGTATTTCTTATAAAATTTTAATCCGCGAGCATCCCCCATCATAGTGGTTTTCATCGCTTTATAAGCTTTTTCCACATCAAAACCCCCTATGCCCTTAAAATATGCCTCGGTGATCACCGGGATAGAATGGTAACCAGTCATGGTATTGGTTTCGTTACCATGGAGTGTCCAAACAGGTAGAACTTTCCTTACCTCGTAATATGCCAGCATGGACTGAATCATATCACCTACCCTTTCAGGTTCAATCAAAGTTAATAGTGGCTGTTGTGCCCTGAATGTATCCCAGAGAGAAAAAGTACTATACACCGGTTGGGGTGCCCGGACGATGCTGTCGTTTTCAAGCCGGAATTCCCCATTTTTATCATTGAATAAGACAGGAGCTAATTGGGTATGATATAGCGCAGAGTAAAAAATAGTCTTTAAGGAATCTATCGGCGTTTCTATAACTATATCACTTAAAGCTGAATTCCAAACCTGCTGTGCGTGATTCCTGATTTTTTCAAAATCCCCTGGAGCGGTATTATCAAAGTTTTCAATTGCGTTTTCAATACTGACTGAAGACCAGGCAATTTTAACAAAGAGTTCCTGTGTATCATTATCTCCAAATATCAACTGGATTATTTCATGTCTTTTTTTGGTGTTACTGGAAACTGTATCATTGAGTAAGTCAAGAGAAATGTGGTTTCTTATTGGTCTGGAAAACTGAGCAGCAAAAAATACCTTTTGATTATTTGCCCACCCCTTACTATGTCTGAAACCAGTAATAATAGAATCATTCTTAATCTGCAGTCCTGTATTTACAGGCCGATCCCAATTAATCGAAAACCCCAGGTCAACTATTACCGATTGTAATTGGTTCTCAGGAAACTTGTATCTATGGTAGGCATTCCTTTCTGAAGCAGTTAATGAAACTTCAATATTTGAATCATCGAGTAATACCTGATAATACCCAGGACGAGATATTTCATTTTTATGGGAAAACCTCGAAGAATAGGCTTCAATAGTATCCTGAGCCATATCAATTTTTTTATTGACAGGCATAAATAAAATATCATTTAGATCACCTATTCCGGTACCAGATAAATGTAATTGACTAAATCCAGTAATCACGGAATCTGAATAATGATAACCGGAACTCCAATCCCAACCACTTGTTCCATTATCGGGACTTGGCTGTACCATTCCAAAAGGTAGCGATACGCCAGGATAAGTATGTCCATGGCCGCCTGTACCGATGAAAGGATCTACAAAATCCGTTAAAGGTACTTTCTTGAAGGAATTTTCATTTTGATCTTCCTTGCATCCAACCAGAACAAGGAATAAAAAAATTATAGCGAATCGATTTATTAGGGGCATAAAAACTTAACAAAAAATTAGGCTAATCATAAATATTCATAAATTAACTCGCGATTTAAATTTTATTAGACCAACAACATCTGAGAATAGCTTAACGCCAAAAAAGTATTCATTTTGAGAATCAAACCTTTATTCAGTAATCCCAAGTTGAAATCCTATTTGACTGTCAGTGCAAATAATAATTACGAAATATCATTACTTCATCATGTTGTTTTTTGGCTCATATATTTCCTTTTCAACACCTTTAGATGGGGAATTTATTACAACGATTACCTCCTTTCTCTTAAAGGGAACCTTCTTGGCTTTCCAATCCACATGGTCCTATGTTATTTGACCATTTATTTCCTGATACCAAAATTCATCTTTAAAAGAAAGTTCTTCTTATTCAGTATATCTCTGTTATCCCTCATTTTCTTTATGGTCTGGATAAAGTATATCGCTACTTATTTATTAATTAGTCAGAATGTTTGGCCGGAAGGTCCGGAAACCACCCGATTCACCTTAAACTGGGCTATAGTAATGATGCTGGGTGAACTATATGTTATCTCATTCGTTACGGCTATTAAAATTACCGTTGACTGGTTGAGAGAAAACAGGCGCTCTACACAATTAAAAAAAGCGCAACTGGAAAGTGAATTAAGATTTTTACGTACTCAAATTTCACCACACTTTTTATTCAATACCCTTAATAATATATACTCCCTTAGCTTGGAAAAATCTGATAAGGTTCCTGAAACAATAATTAAGCTCTCGGAGTTCATGAAGTACCTTCTATATGGAACTCACAAAGACAAGCATAGCTTAAAAAAAGAAATAGATTGTATCGAGAACTATATAGCTTTGGAAAGTATCAGGCATGGAGATAAATTGAAGCTGGAAATGGAGATCAACGGCGAATCCAAAGAAAAGAAAATACGTCCTATGATCCTTATCCCTTTTATAGAAAATGCCTTTAAACATGGAGCTAACCAATCTGTAAATTCGGTTGAAATTAAAATTTTTCTCAACATTGAAGGGGACCTATTAAAATTCAAGGTTACTAATACTATGCCTTCAGAGCAATTAAATAAACATGAAGTCGGTGGAATTGGTGTTTCGAATGTGAAAAAACGTCTCAGTCTTAGTTATAGTAAAAATGATTATCATTTAAATATAAAAAAGAAGTCTAATAAATTTATTGTTGAATTAAACCTTAAACTGACATGAGTATCAAGTGTGTTATTATCGACGACGAGCCTTTAGCCAGAAATGTCATTAAAAATTATGCGGAACAAATCCAGACCTTGGACATCATTAATTCTTTTGGCAGTGCTGTAGAAAGTTTAAGTTATTTGGAGGAGAATAGTAATATTGATCTACTTTTTCTTGATATTAATATGCCACTAATGGATGGCAGGGATTTATTAAAAAGCTACAAGTTCAATTTCCCCGTTATTATTACAACGGCACATCCAGAACATGCGGTAGAAGCCTTTGAATTAGACGTGATCGATTATTTGGTTAAGCCAATCCCATTTCCAAGATTTATTAAAGCCATAAAAAAAGTTCAGGATAGAATTACTAATAATTTATCTGCGAATGAAAAAGAATATATTTTCATTAAGATTAACAATAAAAAAATGAAAAAAATCTATTACGACGATATTCTTTTAATTGAAAGTCTGAAAGATTATATTCAAATTATCACGGATAAAGAAAAATATGTAATTCATAAGACGTTATCTGATTTTACCGAAAGTTTGCCTCCCTCCAAATTTATTAGAATTCATAGGTCACATACAATCGCTATAGATAAGGTGAATTCCATTGAAGGAAATTGTGTAGAAATCAGAGGTAAAAGATATAATATAGGAAGGAATTATATAGAAAAAACCAAAGAAACGATATTAAACTAAAGAAAAAATACCAACTAAAAGAAAGTTTAAATTTTTCGTTTTATTATCTTTGCGAATTAAATAATTGGCGGATAATTGATTATGAAGCGAAATATCACCTTAAAAGCACTTTCAAAGTCACTAAATGTCTCGGTAAGTACGGTCTCTAAAGCCCTTAATGATAGTCCTGAAATCAGTGTGGCCACACGAAAAAAAATAAAGGAAATTGCTGCATTAAACAATTATATACCGAATGCCTCTGCACAAAATCTAAAGAATAAAAAAACCAAAAAAATAGGCGTGGTCATTCCAGGTATTCTGCCTCATTTCTTTGCCGAAGCTTTAAATGGAATTGAAGAGACCGCCAACAAAATGGGATATCAAGTGATGATTTGTATATCCAAAGATTCTCTCAACAGAGAACAAGAAATTATTAAAAATTTATTAAACAATCAGGTTGATGGTTTTATTATTTCCCTAGCTCAGGAGAGCCAGGCAACCAATAATTTAAATCATATAAAAGAAATCACAAAGTGGAAAATTCCCCTGGTACTTTTTGACAGAGTATCGGAAGAAATTAATTGCGATAAAATCGTCTTGAATGAAGAGTTGCAAGCCGAATTGGCTACTTTAGATCTGATAAAAACCGGGTGCGAAAATATAATTTATTTATCTGGTATTCCGAATACAAGTGTTAGCGAACAAAGAAAAGCAGGATGTTTAACGGCGATAAGAGAACATGGGCTTCCAGAAAGAATTATAGAGTTTGAGGGTGAAAACTTCCCGGCCCATTTAATTAAAAAATTAGCAGTTGATAAAAAAATAGATGGAATTTTAGCTGCAGATGAACTTTCGGCCGTAATCACAATGAAAACACTAATTAAAGCCGGACTTAAAATCCCTGAAGACATATCTGTAATTAGTTATACGAATGGCACTATGGGATCCCATTTTATCCCATCATTATCAGTTATCGATCAACAAGCACATATGCAGGGCAAGATATCCGTGGAAACACTTCTTGATCGAATTGAAGGTCACCTATTAATGGATCCCATCCTATACAGACTTAAAAGTAAAATCATTCATAAAGAATCAACAAGAAAGACAAGTTCCATATCTCAAAGGGGACTTTTAATAAGTAAGTTTTTCAATTAACTCTTAATTAAATATTTAGATTTTATAAGGTTTTCAATTGGGCTTTTAATAAAATTTCCAGGTTCTAGACCACGCTTAAAAAGTTCTTTTTTAACTATTCCTTCCGAATAATAACCAATGGAACCTACAAAATGAATTGGAAACTTTTTCACTTCTTCCCTATAGTAAGGAAAATTTAAATCAAAAAAGCTTACAGTGTGATCCTTTACTAATCCATACATATATGGGTAATGTAAATTGTCAAATGCAAATTTCGCAAAAGCTGCCAGATATTTATTGGGATAGGAATGACTATATAACTCACCTAAAACTTTATTTAAATCAGTTTCGAAACTCTCCACAAATTTGTCCTGTAAGGTTCCAGGCATTTTATCAAAATAGAAATCTTTTAATAAGGTGCGCCCAATAGCGTTCCCACTCCCCTCATCACCAAGCAGATAACCCAGTGAAGGGCTTTTCTGAATAACTTTTGTGCCATCGAAAAAGCAACAGTTAGAACCAGTTCCCATAATACAGACGAGACCGGGAGAGGAAGTAGCTGCCAGAACCGCCGCATCAATATCTCCTTTTACTTGTATTCTAACTTGCTTTCCAAAAAATTCAGATAAACCTTCCCTAATTCTCTTACCGCCGTCGGGATTTTCGCATCCTGCGCCAAAGAAAAAAATCTCATTAATTAAAGATTTATTCAATTTCAAATCAGCAGTCTTCATTAATACATCTTTAATCTGATTTCGAGAAAGAATTAAAGGATTAAGTCCAATTGTTCGAAAACTTTTATAAACAGAGTTGTCTTCGTCCACTATGGTCCAGTCACATTTTGTTGATCCGCTATCGGCTAGAATAATCATATCTTAAATCTATTTCGTGTCTTAATTTTACTGCAATTCCATGCTTAAATAAAAAAATGAAAGAATAAATCACCTTTTTTATTATATTTGTCATACATAATACAATGTTACTTTATTTTAATATTATGGGAAAGAGTTCTTATAATTTTTTTACTAATGAAGGAAGTTTGAGGACTTTATCTACTCAAGAGCGAAAAATCAATCTTCAAAGGCTCTTATTATTCAAACATTTATTTTCTCAAGGGCAGGCAAATTGTGGGGAATTGTCAGATGCTTTAAATATCAGCTATCCAAATGCCTTAAATCTTCTTCAAAGGTTAACCAAAGAAGGTTTCATAAAAAGCAATGAACAGAAGCGCAATAAAATTTTTTCAATAAACGAGAACAATGAATTATTAACTTTAACAATTCAAGTTGGTATTAAAAAGTCGTACGCTACTCTCAACGATCAGTTTTATGATAAAAAAGAGGAAAAGTCTATTGATAACATTGTAAGCCCAATTAAAGATCTAGGACAGGGCCTTCAAGCCATTTACGGATCCATTATTAAAACACTTAAACTAGCACAGAAAGATATAATTGGCGTTTCATTTATTTTGCCCCCATTTTCAGAGTTTAGAGGAAACTTTCCTACTCCCGAAGCATTACAGGATCTGGAAAGTGAATTACAATCCTATTCTAAAAAATTTATTTCTATTATAAATTATTCAAATGCCATACAGCGTGCCACCTATGAAAAATATAAATTAAAATTAAATAACTCATTAATAATAACCATTAATAATGAAGTTGGATTAGCTATTGTTTCTAACGGGAGAATGAATAATAGAGAACATTTCCCAGGATCAGAATTCGGGCACTTCCCTATAAAAAATAATGGCACTTTATGCTCTTGTGGTAAGAAAGACTGTTTAGAGACTCAAATTTCCTATTTTGCAATTATTAAGCAGATAAATCATGAGCTTTCTAAAGGAGTAAAATCCCTTATTGAACCTGATAACCATTGTATACAAAATATAATTGATAAAGCTTTGGCCGGTGATCAATTGGCTATAGATACAATATACAAAGCAGGAAACATCCTTGGGAAAGCAATTTCGATTCTAGTTCAATTAATAGATCCATCTGAGGTATTAATAGTTAGTGAACTATCAAGGTCTAGCAACGTATTTTCCAATGGAATTTTTAGTGGATTAAACTTATATTGTCCGCTTAAAAAAACTAACCAATTGAAAATAATTTTTGAAAAAAATAATTCTGATAAATTGGTTCTTGGTTCATTTTATACCATTTGGGATAAGATCTTTCGAAAAAAACAATCGGAATTACAGATTTCTGCATAATGATCTACGAAAGTTTTTCTAGACTGGATAATTATATACATAATATCGTTTGAATTATTAACTTACCACAGTAACCGAATCACAAATTTCATTTCTACCATACATGGCAAATGAAATCCCATTAGAAAAAAAATTACAGGAAAGAGTAAAAGAATTATCCTGCTTATATGCAGTTTCATCTGCTATAAGGAAACATTCAGAATCTGTGCCGGATACCCTAAGGAAAATTTGTGATATCACAAAAAAAGCCTGGCTCCATGCTCCTAATGCAATTGTAGAGTGTCAACTGGACAAAATCAAAATTAAAACTTCAGACGTCCCTTTACAATCGGTTTTTCAAACTTCCGAGATTAAGATTTTTGGAGAAATAAGAGGGCATATCAATGTCCACTATGATGAAATAAAATTTAACCAAACTGATTTCCTTCCTGAAGAATATACATTACTAAATAAGATTGCTATTGAGATAAGTGAATTTATTGAGAGACTGGAAACGAAACAAAAAGAGGAAATACTCAAAAGAGGTATCGAACGTAATGACCGGCTATCGATTTTAGGGGAAATTACTGCAGGAATAGCTCATGAGCTGAACACTCCTTTAGGAAATATTCTGGGCTTTGCAGAGCTTATAAAATCTAATACCAAGGAAAATCAGACCCAAAAAGATATTGAGAAAATTTTGAAAGCTGGAATTTATTCCAGAGAGGTAGTAAAGAAATTAATGTTTTTTGCATGTGAAATGCCTCAGCATAAAGAATTCATTCTTGTAAAACCAGTTATTGACCAGGCATTAAAATTATTAGGTCCTAATTTCAAAAAAGCAAAAATTGAACATATATTCCATATGGAGAATCCTGGGTTGGAGGCACAATTGGATGCTATTCAATTTACACAGGTTTTGTTCAATCTTCTTATTAATGCTATTTATGTTGCGCCTGAAAATAGCAGAATTACCATTGAAGTTTCCAATGATTCTGAAAATTTAACCCTGAAAATAAAAGATGAGGGGCCAGGGATCCCGTCTGATTTAAAATCTAAAATTTTTGAGCCATTTTTCACCACGAAACCGGTAGGAGATGGCTCTGGTTTAGGGCTCAGCGTGGTTCACGGAATTATAAAGAGTCATCGTGGCGAAATTATTACATTTGATAACGTCCCGTCCGGAACGGTTTTTCAAATCAATCTACCGTTAAAAATGTAACTAATGGCACTAAAAAAAGCTAATATTCTTGTTGTGGATGACGATTACGATATGCTTGAATTAATCCAACGGCAGCTGAAGGAACAAAATTTTCATTCCTTTAAAGCTCCCTCTGCAATTGAGGCTATTAATATTTTAAAATACAATGCAGTAGATTTAGTTATAACAGACCTACAAATGCCAGGAATAGGTGGTATGGAGCTTATTAAATATTGTGAAGAGCATTTCCCAGATATAGCTAAACTGGTAATCACAGGATATCCATCCGTTGACGGCGCACTAAAAGCAATGAAGTCTGGAGCTGTTGATTATTTAGTAAAACCATTTACAGCAGAAGAATTACGGAATTCTGTTGAAAAATCACTCCCTAAAAAATCCTTAATCTCTGAAAATAAAAAATCGCAAGGTCCCCAAACCAATGTGTACGCTGGTATAGTAGGACAATCTGAAAAGATTGAACAATTAGTTGATATCATTGAACGTGTTAAAAATAATCGCGCAACGATATTGATCCAGGGTGAAAGCGGAACAGGAAAAGAATTGGTGGCTCGTGCCATTCACTATAAAGGTTCTTTTGCTGCAAACCCTTTTATTGCCGTAAATTGTGGAGCTATTCCCGAAGAACTCCTTGAATCAGAACTGTTTGGATACCGAAAAGGAGCCTTCACAGGTGCCAATGAAAATCGGCAGGGCTTTTTTCAGGCGGCCGCCGGAGGCACCATTTTTCTCGACGAAATTGGAACAGCCTCAACTACCGTACAAACACGTTTATTACGTGTGCTTCAGGAAAAAGAAGTACGAAGAATAGGAGAACAAAAAGCAGAAAAAATTGAATTACGGGTAGTAGCAGCCACCAACAGTGACTTATTCCAAATGGTAAAAGAGGGGCACTTTAGAGAAGATTTGTATTACCGTTTAAATGTTGTTCAAATTACCACTCCTCCCCTTCGAGAACGTAAGAATGATATTCCATTGTTAGCACAGAACTTTTTACAGAAATATCGCTCTGAATATGGTAAATCCCAAATTAAACTTTCTGATAAAGCTTTAGCAATCCTTCAACGTCATTCATGGCCTGGTAATGTTAGGGAATTGGAAAATGTAATCCAACGAGCTATTATAATGGGTGAAGACACGATCGAAATCAAGCATCTTCCAAATTATCTTAAATACCCTATTCCAGCATCTAACAGTGCTTTGAAATCGTTAGGGGAAGTAGAAAAAGAGTATATTTTAAAAGTATTAGCGCGGGTAGACAACAATATAACTCGTGCCGCCCAAATTCTTCAGATTGATCGAAAGACCCTTCGTAGAAAACTCAAATAGGTTTAAATTAGATCGGTCCATTCTTCCCCATCCGGGGCATTTTGCCCCAGCCAAATATATTTCTCATATATTTTTAAGGATCCTATATTGCTGATTTTCAAACTGTTTTATATTCCTCATATGTGACTATCTATTATTGGGCATAAGCTTTGACTTTAACCAAAGAGAAATTATAAATCGGTTAAAGGATGAATTTAATAATAGAAAAAATCACGAAAAAGAATCCTCAGAAAGATCCTCCTCAGAAGCTAACACAAGAAATGTTAAAGGGTCTTTGCTTTAACTGTGACCATCGGAAGAACTGTTCGTGGAAAGAAAACAGAAAATACTTTTGTGAACATTTTAAATAAGCCATAATGATAAACGCTAAACCTATTAATAAGCAGTCTATGTATGAGACCGTTATGAATCAATTCAATAAAACGGCTGATATAATAGATTTGAATCCTAATATCCGAAAGATTCTAGGTATTACAAATAATGAAATTATAGTTCATTTTCCTGTAAAAATGGATAATGGCAAAGTAGAAGTTTTTACTGGCTATCGGGTGCAGCATAATAACGCATTGGGACCCTATAAGGGAGGTTTACGATACCATGATACCGTAGACATTGATGCTGCAAAAGCATTAGCCATGTGGATGACCTGGAAAACTTCACTCGCTGGTCTTCCATATGGAGGTGCTAAAGGGGGAATCAAAATAGATCCCAGAAAATTTTCCGATTCTGAATTGGAACGAATTACCAGACGTTTTACATATGCTCTTGGAGAAAATATTGGCCCTGAACACGATATTCCAGCACCTGATGTTAATACGAATGCGCAAACGATGGCATGGATTGCAGATACCTACATGTCCACCATATCCTCTTCAGAGCGCTCCCACAATCAACATGTAGTAACTGGGAAACCTGTAGGTGCCGGTGGTTTGGAGGGACGAGACCGGGCAACAGGCTTCGGAGTCTATCTGAGTATTAAGTTATTACTGGAAACCAGAAATGAAACTTTAGAAGGAAAAACCTTCATAGTTCAAGGCTATGGAAATGTGGGATACTGGGCCTCTCATTTCATTACGCAGGAAGGCGGAAAGCTTATAGCTGTTCAGGATGCACATGCGACCTTATTTAATAAAGAGGGTATTAATACAGAATCTCTTGCCCAACACTGTGAACCACGAAAGGGATCCATTAAAGGTTTTGAAGGAGCAAGAGAAATTAACCCGGATGAATTTTTTGGATTGGAATGTGACATTGTAATTCCTGCTGCTTTAGGGAATCAAATAACTTCTGAAAATGCTTATAAGATAAAGGCATCCATTGTAGCTGAAGGTGCAAACGGCCCCACTGATAAGGAAGGAGAGGAAATACTATTAGAAAATGGAATAACAATAATTCCTGATATATTCTGCAATTCCGGGGGAGTTATAGGTAGTTATTTGGAGTGGTTACAAAACAGGAATGGGGAACTTTGGCAATTAGAGGAAGTAACGGCTAAGATTGAAAAGAAAATCACCGAAAACTTTAAAAAAATTCATTCTGAAGTGCAATCACGAAATACAGACTGGAGAACAGCAGCCTATATTCTTGCGATTTCCAGAATTGAAACCGCTTATAAACAGCGAGGAATTTTCCCTTAGAAACCAAAATTAAAAAGAAATGAAATACGGAGAATTAATAGTGGAAAAAAAGGAATATGATTTTTTAAAACAGATCATGTCCCTTGCTAAGTATTATAAGGATAACACTTATAAAGCTTCAATATATAAGCTGAATGAAGAATTAAAAAACGCCCGGATAATTTCTAAAAATAAAATGCCTGATGATGTGATTCGATTGAATTCTTATGTGACAATTGAAACGCCATATGCAGTAGAAAAAACATACCAAGTGGTTACTCCGGACAAAGGGGATATTCGTAAAAACAGAGTGTCAGTTTTGGCTCCAATGGGGTTAGCCCTATTCGGTTATGCCCAAGGTGATAATATAACCTGGACTTTTCCACTGGGAGAAAGTTATATCAATATTAAAAAAGTAACTCAAATTGAATCTGAATTAATGAAAAGTGATTATGACAGCAAACCTTCAAGTACATCATAATGAAGAAGAGATCCAAATAGTACAGTTTCGCAATGATTCCTATTACTGGCAAAAAGAACTAGCCTTTATAAATGAGGAAATTGAATTTTATTTAGATGTTCTAAATTCTTCATCTATAAAGAAATCTATGTCTAAAGCTGTAGAAGCTCATGATCTGATTCATCAGTTTAATAACTTAAAAGAAACAAATGAAAAGTATCAGTTAAAATGTGAGGTATTTAGAAATAGATTGGAAGGTCAGAGTGAGTGTGATGAAGTAGAATGTGATTATGCTTATGTTAAAGCTCATTTTACATTTCGTTCTAAAATTGAGAAACACTTGAATAATGTAAGAAAGGTAAAACAATCCGCTTTTATTTACTTAAGGAACCGGATTGGGAAAGTCCATATAGAATAAATCTCCAAGTACTGCTTACTGTTTGACTGTGGTGATTCCAGATAGTCCTTAAAAATGCTTTAACAGAGGTGATTGTTTAACGTTAAAATTAATCCTCAGGCTGGACTATCTGGATTCTAAATATCCTAAATCATGTTGAATTTTATAAAAACTTTATTCCTTATTCTATTAGTGATTCTTGTTAGGTCGTTTTATCTAGATAGGGAGGAATTATATTTAATCATTAATGAACATTATGCATCCATAATTTTCTGCCTTTTATTAATTCTCTCTTTAGCAGTATTATACTTATTAAAAAATCTTAATATTTCGGATAAGGAGAACAAAAATGGATGAATACTAAACTTTCAATTATTAATTACAATTAAGGGAGTAAAAATGGATACAGCTATTCGCTGCCTTCAAATTCGAATACTTAAAACACAACACAGAATAATTTAATACTATTTATGGGAAGGCCATCAACAAAACCAAAAAAACTTAAAGACGGCTATTATATAGAAGTACGAAATAAAAATGATAAGACCGGAATAAAAATTCGTAGAGATTCTCATTAATCGAACTTAAAAATGCAATTAAAAGATATAGAGTATTTAAGGAGGTAGAAATTCTTGGACAGGTCAAAAAGGGAAAATTGATAGGGATTTAGATTGAATGATTGGATATCATAATGTACATTTTCGCAAATGGTAGTTTTCAACTCCAATTCGCACGATGGCAATTGAAAAGATAAGCTTGAAAATAAACACCATACTAGTTTTGCCTAAAATTGATTTGCCCCTCACCTTCCAGATATAATTGCACCACTACAAGCAAAATACTCAAGCCCATTAATAATCAACCTAAAAACGATTAAAATACTCATATCAGGTATTTATAAGATATCATGAATCATATAGTTTTAAGAATATTAGGTGTTATCCTAATCGTTGTAGTAGGCAGATCTTTTTATCTCCATCAACAGTTCTATTACAAAATATGGACAAACAATCCCCAGACTGTAATTTTTATCAGCCTCCTGCTTGTTTTTCTAATAGCTATAGGAATTAAATACTATAAAATATGGAAGTCTTAAAACGCGCCCTCTTTTAATCTTATCAAATACTAATAAAATTCAAATCTGTTTTAAAATTAGCTTAACCTCTCCTAAAGAAGAAAATAAATACGTATGAAACTCACAATTCCCAAAACCTCTTTTTTTATTCGTTTTTGGAAGTTGTGTTTATTTAAAAGATTAAAGCATCAGAAAAGTGTTCCTCCGTCTTCTAATTTACCCGATTCTGACAGAAGGTCCAAAAAGACACTTTTGTGGCTTGATGACAGATTGAACCCCAATGATCCAAGAATGGACTGGCTGGCCTATAGCCCAGTTGGGCGTGAGGTTGAAGTGATATGGATAAAGAACTTTTACGAATTTAGAAATTGGATAGAACTAAATGGTTTACCTGATGGGATATGTTTTGACCATGATCTTGGAAGCCGTGATTACGATGGGTATGATTGCGCAAAATGGTTGGTAAATTATTGTAGGAATAAAAAATTGCAATTACCCCTTTGGGCATCACAAAGTCCCAATCCCGAACAGAAAATGCGAATCAATAGATTTTTAAAGAAATATGACAAAAGTATTGAAGGTAGGTAGGATTATCTTACCCTCTCTGAGTTATAAGTAGTTAGTTTTTTCGCGAAGTTGAAGTTTAAACAATGGATGATATTTAAATTATATTTCCGTCCATAAATACATTATAGATTAATTAGTTTACAACTATACTCAGTTCTTTCTCTTCCTTTTATCCCAGTAAATATAGGCACCGAATAGAATAAGGCTGATTATAGATCCCCACAAAAGACCGGTTTTAAGACCCTGAGTACTTTTACCCAGTATCGCAATGAAAATGGTTAGGGGTGCAATCCCAATAATAGTAGCACTGATGAATTTTCTATATCCCATTTTCAGAATACCACCTACAAAGCTTATGGCATCGTTTGAAAGAAAAGGATTCAGCCTGGTGATAAAAACTGCCCAGAAACCATAATCCTCAAGGAAATCGGCTACTTTCTTCTCCGATTTATGCCCGATGATCTTTTCAACGATCACCGGACCAAAATACCGTCCAATGAAATATCCCACAGACGAAGCAGTAAAAACCGCAACAAAAACAATGAGGCTGCCCCAAATCGGACCATAGGCCAGGATACTCACTACCATTAGAGCAATGGTCGGTATTATGATTAAGAACATTTGGGCAACCATTGCAATAATAAGCAGCACTGGTGCCATCCATCCAAAATCCTTAAACCACTGTTGAATGCGATTGTTATCTCCACTCGTAAGGACACCCCAGGCTTCATCCAGAAAATTCTGGGCTGAAGGAAATAAAAAATAAGCCAGGACAATTAAAGTTACCAGAGCAAGAGAAATATATAAAGGCAATTTACTCTGGTTCACGTTTTTTTTTTCAAGAACGGTACTATCCATCATAATCAGGATTTAATTGCACCTGGAGAATATTACCTGCATTTTTTCCCGCTTCGTTGGAAATAAACAATTTTCCATTGCCAAAAGTAATTCCTTCGGGTTGCTCAAATTCATCCTCATCAAAGGGAATCATCTCCAGGACCTTTAAGGAGGAATTGAGAATTAGCAATCGCGGATGCCTCCCATCCAGAATATAGAATTCACCGGTTGCAGGGTTGATCTCTATTTCAGAAGGTCTAAAGGATCCTTCATAATTTTTAAAAATCCCTTTTTCAATTTCTAATCTGGAAAACGGCTCTTTGTCAAAAGTTCTTGACTCTAGATCGAAACTGTAAATATTTCGCACATCGATATTTCCATCTTCGTCCTTGGTGATCATCAGTAATTTCCGGGCATCTTCACTCAGACAAAGTCCTTCAAAATTTATAGAATGGTCTATTCCTGGATCATATTCCACTGTCTTAGGGGCATTCTGGAAATTCTTTACTTCAAATAGGACTCCATCACTCCTTAGAACGAATGCATCGTTTTTTATTACGGTCAATGCTTCATAATCACCGCTACTGCCAAAATCAATTTCTTTCTCTATCAGTTCTTTTTCAAGATCATAGATAAAGATAGTACCATCTTCATCCTGGACGCAGGCTATTCTGTTTGGAGCAAAATAAGCTATTCCCGATATCTCTTCTAGAATTTCTGGCAGTTCCCATTGTTGCTCGATAGAATATGCCTTTTTACTTATAGCGTTTTGCGCAACTCCTTTTTCAAACTTTTTGCTGAAGGAAAAAGCAACTATCCCCGAGATCCCGAGGACAATTGCTATTATTCCTATGACTTTCCTGGTCATTTTCATAATATGATGGATTAATCCCAAACCGATACTTCTGAAGCCATTTCTCCGGTGGAAGTAAAGATCATATCCTTATCCCTGAAAGTACCTTCTATTTCAAACTGATAATATCCTACAGTATCGATCATTAACAATTCAAAATCGTCAAACTTTTTATCTGAAAACTCGCGTTGAAGAACTGCTTTGATTTCTTCCGGAAGTTCAGCTTCTGTGATATCCTTCTTGTATTTAAGAACTTCTCCGGTATTACTCATAAGAGCAGTATGTTCTATATTCTGCAACTCAAACTCCACCTCGTAATCCTCTCCTTTGGTTTCCCAATCGGTCTTCACGGGATTACCGAATTCGGATTCAAAAGCATTCAGAACTACGGACGGAATCTCTGTATTAGGCGCATCATCCTGTGCACAAGCCGTCATAAAGAACGATGTGAAAATGCCTAACAAAACTATTCTTTTCATAATTTCAATATTTAATTTTCAACAAATATGAAAAGGGAAACTGTAAAGAATCTGGAATTACATTATCTGGCCTCTGAAACGCTTATTTTGAAAATATGGCCATCCTGAAAGTGATAGGAAAGATCCAGGTTATAAAGATTGGCTATTGCTCTGGAAATTGCCAGTCCTAAACCTGAAGAGCGTGAATTATCCTTTACTTTCTGAAAGCGGGTAAACAGGTATTTTTGATCTAATGACTCATCACCAGGATTTGCAATTTGCCAGTTTTTTGAATCGATGCTTATCCTGATTAAGCCCGAATCAGGATTATGAATGATGGCATTCTTTATAAGATTGGTGAGAAGGATCTGGGCCAGGTCCGGATTAATGTAAAGTATCAGCTGTTCTTTGCTATCTACCTTTAGCCTTGCATTTTTATGTACTATAAGATCTTCAAAATTCTTCAGGATATTTTGAGTCAGTTCATTTAAATTAATTTCCTGCGTTTCTGGAAATTGTTTATTCTCGATCTTCGCCAGTAGTAGCAGGGATTGATTAAACCTGGAAAGTCGCTCCAGGTTTTCGATAGCAGAAATGATTTTATTGGCTTGCTTTTCTTCCAGGTTGTTATCTTCCAGTAATAACTCCAGTTTATTTATGGCAATAGCTATAGGCGTCTGTATTTCATGAGACGCATTTTCAATAAATTGCTTTTGGCTTTGATAAGATCTGACCGATTTTGTAATGAGATCATTTATATCTTCATTCAGGGTGTTGAATTCTTCGATTTTTGAATCTTCCAGATCGATCTTTTGATCTTTTTCGATCTTAAAATTCCTTAAGTTTTCAAGGAGTTTATAGAATGGATTCCACACCTTTTTCAAAATCAAATTATTCAGGATCAGGATACTCAGGATCAGGCCAAGATATAACCACAGAATTGAAAAAAGAAGATCTTCAATAAGGTCATCTTCTTCTACCATGGAGGTGATCACCTTTACCTTATAATACTGGTCATTCTGTTTAAAAACACTTTCCAGTAGACGCACGGGTTCATAATCCTGTTCATTGTGCATGTACATCAAAGTATCCCGATAGGAGTCTTTAAAACTAAGAGCACTTTTTTCACTAATCGTATTCAGGGTGTAATAGCCATCCCCAAAATCAGATTTTATCAGCATGGAATCTTTCTGTCTGGTATTTCTTATGACCAGCAGTTTCTGGTTTTCCAGCCCATCGTCCATACTGTCATAGATCTCATCCAGCATCTGGAAATAGAAGATTATAGCCCATCCAGTCAGGACAAAAAAGAGAAGCCAGGCGAAATATTTTGAGGTGTAATTGAGTAGTTTCAAGCCTGTATAAGTTTATAACCTATTCCGTAGACTGCTTTAATTTCAATATTAGCCTGCACGTCCTTCAGCTTTTTTCGCAGGTTCTTTATCTGGGAGTAAATGAATTCAAAATTATCGGCCTGGTCTATATGGTCTCCCCACACATGCTCGGCAAGGGCCGATTTACTCACCAGACGGTTCTGGTTTGTAGCGAGATAAATGAGGATATCGAATTCCTTGCGGTTCAGTTCCATTTCTCCATGTTCAGTTTTGGCAATATGATTATCAGGGTCTATAACAAGATTCTCAATTTTCAGAATGTCATTGCCGTTAAATTTCTTCCTTCTAAGCAGGGCTTTTACCCGCGCGTTCAGTTCAGCCATATGAAATGGCTTGGCCAGGTAATCATCGGCACCGGTGTTGAGCCCTTGTAATCGATCATCCAGAGAATTCCTGGCGGAAACGATGATCACCCCTTCAGTTTTATCGTTTTGCTTCAAAAAATCCAGAATTTCCATTCCACTACCATCTGGGAGATTTATATCCAAAAGAATACAGTCATAATCATAGACTCCCACCTTAGAAATGGCTGAATCAAGATCTGTAGCCGTCTCTACAAGGTAATTTTCCTTTTGAAGTGTATCCTCCATATTCTGAAGCATATCCTTTTCATCTTCAATGATGAGAATTTTCATTAAAAAAGTTTTAATAAAGATACCCCTGAATTCTGGAAGAAAATGGTAATCTCCGATTGTCTCTTTTCAAATTCCCAATTTTTTCCAGATTTCCTTTCTTCTTTTAAGCCACCTAATGCGCTGACGACACTAAACATTATTAAAAATATTGAATTTAAAATTTTATAAGAAAGTCATCTAATGAACACCATAGCCTATAAGTTTTTTGAGGATAGTAGAAGCGTATTTTACAGCTTAATTATTCTGCTAGTGATATTTTTCTCATTAACTGCATACGTCCAATCATATCCTGTAACTTCTATTGATCTTGAATTTTCTAAAGCGATTCAGGAATTTGAAAATAATGCAATTATTAGTTTAATGAAGTTTGTAAGCTGGTTTGGCGGGACCTTCAAAGTGGTGAGTTTGTCCTTTGGTGCAGCTTCTATATTCTATATTCTCAAATTAAAAAAAGAAGCTTTATTTGTTGCTTCTACCATAGGGGTATCGGTTATTAATGGTGGAATTAAAATGCTAATAGAGCGACCTCGCCCGGCTGAAAGTTTTGTCAATATACTTTATGAGGCTAACAATCATAGTTTTCCGAGTGGACACACCTCCTTTTATATAGTTTTCTTTGGATTCTTAATTTATCTAATGCTTCGTTTATCAACTTTCGATAATATTATTCGGAAGATGATTATAATATTATCCCTTTTTCTAATTACCACCATACCCTTTTCAAGGGTGTATCTTGGAGTACATTGGTTAACCGATGTTATTGGAGGATTTTTATTAGGCTTGATCGTTCTCATTACCATAATAAGCTTATATACCAGGTTAAAAAATTACAATGAACAGTGGTCAAATGACCAGAGGACAATTAAGTCCCGTGATTAATTGAAAAGATCTTTTCGACTTTTTTGAAAAATAAAAAACAATAGAAATTGTGGCAGTATACCGAAAGAAAATAATCCTTCAAATAATCTTCTTATTTATAGTGGTGAATGTAGGATATTCCCAGAACTCGAAGTCTTACTTTTATGAAAACGAATTTGATTTTTCTCTCCCTTTAAAAGGAAAATGGTCTATGGATTTCGGCTTCGGGAACCGTGGGATGTTTCAGGAAAGAAATGCTGGAAAAATAGTATCCGGCTATCAACATGAGCATCTTGAAATGAAACATTTTACTACATATCAAGCCAGTGAGCTCATTGGGATTAGTCTTGGAGCTCAATACCGATTCAGGGAACTATTTGATTCTTCTAAAGAAGATGAATTCCGTTTAACGGAGCAGGTCGAAATACAATCTGCAAATTCCCCTCTTTCTCATAGATTCCGGCTCGAACAACGATTCAGAGAACATATAATCCATCGGGGTAGGTATGATATAGCATATTCCATGCCCTTAAACCAGTATTTTTCTTGGACGCTGGGCACAGAAGCCTTATACGCTATTTCAAGCCAATTAAAACCAGAAGCAGAACAACGAATCTCCCTCAGCCTTGCAAACTCATATTTCCAGGACCTTGAATTAGGGCTAAGTCTAGAATATAGGATGGAAAATTATACTCGTAACCTCGATCATGAATTCTTTATAATTAGTGGTTTAACCATCGATATGGGAAACTAATCAAGTTAAAAAATACTTAAGAATTTAGTTGTAACGGTTACCATTTAAGCCTCACAGCTAGAACAACTCACCATATTCGAAACGAATTCCTTGGAAACACTCTGACTTCTCTGGTAGTAAAGCGTCTTCACTCCCAGTTTCCAGGCTTCTATCATAAGTCTATTCACCTCTCTGACCGGAAGACCGGCAGGAATGTTCAGGTTCAGACTCTGCGCCTGGTCTATAAATTTCTGACGTACAGCTGCCTGTTGAATGATCTCCAGCTGGCTGATTTCTTTAAACGTCTTAAAAATATCCTTTTCTTCCTGGCTTAGTTCTTCTAAGTGCTGCACACTACCGTGGTTCAACATGATACTTCTCCAGGTATCTTCATTATCAAGGTTTTTTTCTTCAAGCAATTCCTTTAAGTATTTGTTTTTACGCATAAAATTACCCTTGGCCAGCCCAGCCTTGTAATAATTACTACTGAAAGGCTCTATTCCCGGGGAGGTTTGTCCTAGGATCGCCGAAGAAGAGGTAGTAGGCGCAATGGCCATTAATGTCGTATTTCTCAATCCGTAGCCTTTAAGAATCTCGGGCTCACCATATATAGTAGCCAATTCTTTACTAGCTTTGGTCGCTTTTGCATTCATATCTTCAAAGATTTGGTGAGTTAGACCTTTCGCTCTGATTCCCTCGAACGGAATTCTACTCTTCTGAAGATAAGAATGCCAGCCCATAGTACCCAGCCCAAGAGCACGGTGATTCCGAGCAAATTTGTTGGCAGAGGACAGGTAATGGTTTCCATCGGTTTTCGCTATGAACTCTTGAAGCACACCATCAAGGAAGTAAATGGCCAGTTTTACCGCTTCGGTATCTTTCCATTCGTCATATAATTCCAGGTTCATAGAAGAAAGACAGCAGATGAAAGATTCATCTTCAGTTGATGGCAATGCGATCTCCGAACATAAATTGCTGGAATGTATCGTTCTATTTTTGTCCTTATAAACCTGCGGTTTAAAACGGTTGATATTATCCTTAAAAAGGATATAAGGAAGTCCTTTCTGCTGACGGCTTTCCAGCACCTTGGCCCAGATTTCCCTTTTTTCCATATCGCCGTCTATCATTTCCTGCATCCAGTAATCGGGAACACAAATGCCGTAAAACAAATTCTGAATGGGATTTCCTATATTTTTGATCTCCAGAAACTCCCTGATATCCGGATGGTCTATATCCAGATAGGCCGCGAAGGCTCCACGGCGTACTCCCCCCTGGGAGATCGTATCCATAGCTGTATCAAAAAGCTTCATAAAACTGGTTGCCCCGCTACTTTTACCATTATCGGTCACGGCACTACCTCGACCACGCAATTCTCCAAAATAACCCGAGGTACCACCACCGATTTTGGTTTGCATGATCACCTCGCCTAGTTTGTGTGTGATACCTTCAATATTATCTGGCACATACACATTGAAACAGGAAATCGGCAGTCCACGTTCGGTCCCCATGTTCGCCCATATTGGTGAACTAAGACTCATCCATCCACGTTCGATCATTTCGATAAAAGCTTCGGCGAGTTCCGGTTTGTAAAGCCTTCCGGCAGCGGCCTTGGCAATTCTTTCTATGGCAGCCTTTACGGTCTCGCCTTTAAGCAGATATCCTCGGTTCAAGATCTGCTGGCTTTCTTCATTAAGCCACCAAAGGCGTTTGTTCTTTGGTTCATTTTCTAATAGCGGCTGGGCTTCTACATTCGTTGTCATGGGAGGTATTTTTTATAGATAGTTATAAATGGATTTTAGAAAAGGTCTGCTGCAGTGATACTTTTATCATGCTTGGTATAGTCTACAGGTCGACGGGCAAAAAAATCGTCCAGGCTGTTAGCGAAGACTTCTTCTTCAAACCACAGCATGGGTTGATATTCGCTCTGCGTAACATTATAGATCTTCGGAATACCGATCTTTTCTAAACTTTCGTCCAGCCTGAATTTCATAAAATCCATCAGGTTCTTTTTGCTGATGTTGTCTAGTTCTCCGCTGACAAAGATCCAATCCAGGATCTCCTCTTCTACATCTATAGATTTTTTAACGATATGCGTTAGTTTTTCGGTAAGCTCTTCAGTAAAATAATCAGGGAATTCCTCTCGTATCTGATTGATGATATAGATACCCGCGTTGGCGTGGAGTTGCTCATCTATCGAGGTCCAAGCTATAATGTTGCTCACGTTCTTCATCACTCCCTTAAAGCGGTTGAAACTAAGAACAATAGCAAATTGACTGAATAAAGAAACATTTTCGATAAGTATGGAAAAAAGAATGAGCGATGAGACATATTCTTTCGGGTCCTTGGCTTTAGTATGCTCCAGAGCCTCAGAAAGGTACTCTATCCTTCGCTTGATAGCTGGCACTTTAATCACTTTGCCGAACTCGTCATTGTAACCAAGTACTTCAAGCAACCTTGAATAGGCCTGTGAGTGCCTGAATTCACATTCCGCAAATGTACTACCTAAGCCATTAAATTCCGGTTTAGGAAGATGTTTGTAAAGATCTCCCCAGAAGGATTTAACCGCTACTTCTATCTGGGCAATGGCTAACAGGCTTTTTTTTACAACATCCTTCTCTTCTTTGGAAAGGTAAGAATGAAAATCCTGTACATCAGCCGTGAAATCTACTTCAGAATGCACCCAGAAAGAGCGGTTTATGGCGTCGGTAAAATCAAGAATTCCGGGATACTCGAATGGCTTATAATTAAGGCGCTTGTCAAAAATACTCATACTACTTTTGTTTTATTAGGTTATAATCAAAAGCATAAAACAGGATGGAAGGGACTTACCAGGTGCGCAACTGGAAGAAGCGCCAATGAAGAATCCTTGACCATTACTTTTTATGCGAAAGTAAAAGTCGTTGTATCCGGAAGGTGATCTGGCTTGTTAGAAGACTAACATACAGTTGCGCAACAGCTCATGATTCTCACATGATTCCCCTTTTTCTACCGGTGAGGCCCGGGACAACTCTTTGTTTCGAAATTAGAAAAATAAGGAGGAGATAGCTGGATTTGGAAGTTATCTTATTCACATAGTTTTCCACAATGTTATAAGTATGAAAACAGGATAATTAATCCTGATTTCATCCCATTGAAAGACTTGGAAATTTTTACAAGAAAATCCCACATAGGACGGTTGGAGTCATTCCAATTTAAGTAATAGTATATTTATTCTTATATCAAAAAAAAAGCCTTTCAAAATGAAAGGCTTGCTGTTGTACTAAAGGGTGTTTACATTATTTAAATCTTCAAAAGCCTTTTTGAGACGGGCCTTTAATGTTAATTCACCTTCTCGAAGCCATTTTCGAGGGTCGTAATATTTTTTATTCGGAACATCCTCTCCTTCGGGATTTCCAATTTGCGCTCCAAGGTATTCTTTTTTACCAGCCATATAATCGCGAATCCCCTCAAGATATGCATATTGAAGGTCGGTATCAATATTCATTTTGATCACACCATAGCCAATAGCTTCACGAATTTCTTCAACGGTAGATCCACTTCCTCCGTGGAATACGAAATCAATATGATTTTCTTCTACATTGTATTTCTTAGTGATATACTCCTGTGAATCCTTAAGTATGGTAGGGGTAAGCTTTACATTTCCGGGTTTATATACACCGTGTACGTTTCCGAAAGCAGCTGCGATAGTGAACTGGTCACTCACTTTGCTAAGCTCTTCGTAAGCATAAGCAACTTCTTCTGGCTGTGTATATAGTTTTGAAGAATCTACATCTGTATTATCCACACCGTCTTCTTCACCTCCGGTTATTCCCAATTCGATCTCGAGAGTCATTCCCATTTTTGACATCCTCTGAAGATATTTTTTACAGATCTCCATGTTCTCTTCGATAGGCTCTTCAGAAAGATCGATCATATGCGAGCTATAAAGAGGTTTTCCATGTTGCTCAAAATATTTTTCACTGGCATCCAGCAATCCGTCGATCCATGGAAGTAATTTTTTCGCACAGTGGTCAGTGTGCATTATAACAGGTACACCATAGGCCTTGGCCATTTCGTGAACATGTTTGGCACCTGCAACGCCACCGGCGATCGCTGCCTTTTCTCCATCATTTGAAAGTCCTTTCCCGGCATTAAACTGGGCTCCTCCATTTGAAAATTGAATAATAACAGGCGAATTTAGCTCTGCTGCAGTTTCAAGTACGGCATTAATACTACTCGAACCAATTACGTTCACTGCCGGAAGGGCAAATCCCTTCTTTTTCGCATAATTGAATATTTCCTGTACTTCTTTTCCGGTGGCTACACCTGCTTTGATATTATGACTCATAGTTTTGTTGATTAAGCCCGCAAAATTAATAAAATTAAATCCTATTCCAGATACTAAATGGAGATCTTTAGGGTTGAAAACACTCAAAAATAGTTACTTAACCGTTTTCGTTACATATGAGTTTTTGGATATTCGCTTTTATTTAAAATTAATTGAAAAAAATTGATTATTATCAACCATCAATTTCCTTCTAGAATATTCTTTAATACAACAGCCTGATTATTTTTTTCATCTTTTGCCGCGTACACAAGTGTTATTCGATTTTCTTTGGCCACCTTTCGAACATTTTCAAGTAATTCCTTTTTCTCCTTTAATTCTTCCCTATACTTCTTGGAAAATTCATCAAATTTCTCTGGATCATGATCAAACCACTTTCTCAATTTATCACTGGGAGCAATTTCTTTTTTCCACTCATCCAGTCGGGCGGCCTGTTTTGACACTCCTCGGGGCCAAATTCTATCCACTAAAATCCTATAGCCATCCTGATCATAAGGTTTTTCATAGATACGTTTAGTTCTAATAGTTTTCATTTTTGGAAATTTACTCAGGATCTGCTCTTAGACGGTAAATAATTATAAAATTGCATCAATCAAAATTAATAACGCTATCCAATGCCTCATCAGCTTCCCGATGAATAAAATTCGCCTGGTAATTCAGTGTGGTTTTTAAATCACTATGCCTATATAATTTCTGTAGCATTAAAGGGTGAATTCTATCACCTGCAATATTTCCGAAACTATGGCGGGCTATATGATTCGATAATGTTTTATCAATACCACAGAGTTTAGCTATCTTTTTTAAATATGTATTGAGAAGTTTAGTAGTGCTTTTTGTCCGGGTATAAATTTGTTCGGCTTGGGTTTTATCTACTTCCCGTAAGAAAGGAAATAAATATCCATTATTGATTTTCTTATCAGGCCTATAATATTCAATAATAGCCTTAGCCTTATCCGGTATTTTTAAACTTAATGGTTTTCCATTTTTTTCCATGACATAATATAACCGGTCGTCCCTGAAATCAGACCATTTTAATTTAATGACATCTGAAATTCGCATCCCAGCAAAATAGAATGAAAACAACCATATGTTATGAGTATGCCATATAGTTGAATATTTCTCTAGATCGAGTGATTCAATTTTCTCAATTTCTTCTACATTCAATCCTATTTTATTACCTGAGGATATTCTAATTTTTTCCTTTTCACCAGCAAAAGGATAATACTTCTGAGCAATTACTCCTTCGTTAATGGCAATATTATAGAGTGTTCTTATGAAAATAAGCTGGTTGGTTATAGTTCTTGGTTTTTGATTCAGATAAGAAGTACAGAATGTTTTATATTTTCTTATAAATGACTCATCTATATCCCGGAATTTCAGGTTCTCATTTTTTCTAAAATAGGCGACGCCATCCATCCAATGATATTTAGATTTTCTTGAATCGCTAATTCGCTTTAAACGCCGTTGTTTAATCTCTCGAACGGTTTTTGATTTGTTTCTGGAACTCTTTAGATTTATAAATTCTTCGATATTATAAAGTATGGATAATTGTGCTTTTGCAACTGAAAACACCCCTGTATCATATTTACTCTGTATATGTTCAGTAGCAATAGCAAAGAATGATTTTAAACCGTCTGGACCTTTCAATTTTTGCTTTATTTGATTCGGAGTAATTTTAGTTTCTGAATTGAAATAAATATCATCGACTTCAATCATTTTTTTCATCAAAAAATTATTTAACTTTTTAAAGTTTGGATGAGTCTTTCTTACCTTACCAGCAGTGTCATCCCAATCCTTTTCAAAAACAGAATGTCCCAGCCAGACATAATTCGTTTTATAATTTTCGCTAATTCTCAAGGCTAGAGGTATTCTTCCATCCTTCTTTTTCATGTTTTTTCTCAAAACAATCTTCAAATTTGCCATACATTTAAAATTTAAAACCTTGTAATATACCAAATTACCTCCAAAAAACTAGTACAGAATAAGTACAGAATCCGTTGATTTTAAGCCATATTATATGATATCAAAATTTATTAAAAATTCATAATCAATTGATTTTCAGTGCTTTTAACAAGTATTGAACTCTACCAGATTATTTTCATAACCCGGAGGTCCCGAGTTCAAATCTCGGTCTCGCTACTAACAAAAATCCCTCCAAAATTGGAGGGATTTTTGTTTTAAATAATACTATTACAATCTTAATTTCCTTTTTCTGAAATTTCAGCATCCCTGTTCACGTAAGAAGAAACACCGCGTATAAAATCATTAACGATATCTTCCATTGTTTTTTTCGCATCCTGGGTCAAAGGATAAGCCTCACCGTTTATCGAAGAATAAAAGGCCCAGTCCTTTAATCCGCCTACGATTTGGAATGCCGGTGCATCAGGACTTGTAATCTCCACAATTTCAACATCATATCGAATCTTCTGGTTCTCAAACCTGAAGGCCACATCAAACATAGCGTCCCAGGTATATTCGTCACCATCATCTACTATACTAAAAGCCTGAGGTACAAAGACACGATATTCCAGATACTGATCATTTATCTCCCGTGTTCTTGCCTCCTGTGGATTGTCCACGGTGAACTCAGCCCACATTTTGGCTGCAAGAAAAAGTTCAGAATCGGTTTTTCCAGGATATTCACGAATCACCGAATCTTCAAATCCCGCAGGAGAAAGTGTAAATTTATCGGCAGTTTTTTGAGAAAACAGGGGTAATACAAATAAAAATATACAGATCTTCAGGATTAAAATTCTCATAACTCAAAATTTTTGGTTTTTCAGTAAAATACCCAAAATATGCCCCGTTTCCTGTTAAGGCACTGGTAAAAACCTTTAAACTTAACCTAAATCAATTCTGCTTTGTCTTCTGGATATGTTCAGGATTTTGCTGCCATAAAGAAGACCATCCTCCACCGTAATTCTTTTCGATTTTTCCCCTAATAGAAGAAAAAATAAGGACCAGGACTCCTACACCCATATCACTTACTATTGCGATTGTATTTTCATACCCAAGAATCCAGGGAGCAGCCAGTAACCAGATGGCAACAGGGAAATTCCATTTTCTAACCACACGGGTAGCTTCCCACATTGCCACTACCGAAAAGGTTACAATTACAGGACCTAAGATATGGCCGTTATCTGCAGCTGCTGAAGAATACTGAAATATTCCAGGCGTTATCATCAACCATAATCCTAAAGCGGTATTAATAAATCTCGCCCACATATCAGTTTACTTTTTTTATTTCAGACTTTACTCCCCAGAAAGCTTTCCAGGTTGAAGCGCCAGACCTTCTTACACGCTGCATATACTGAAGGCTCGCAAGCATCTCATCCATAGCCGGGCCTATCATAGCTATCGATACCACTGCTGAACAAAGGCATAATGTACACCATGCCGAGAATAATACCGGTTGAAAAACAACCAGCATAACGCTTATAAATCCAAGAGGACCTACAGCAAGACCAAATACAATTACTATCCACGGCATTTTTTTCCATCTACCGGTCCCACCTATTATTCCTGTCACCGCATCAACCAAATAACCAAAAGCGCCAAGGGCTGCATCCGGAATGGGAAGTACATTTGAAACTTTGGAATTAAGGATGGTCACACTACCATTTCCAAAAAACGGTTCCCAAACATTAGTTATAATATCCAGCTGGTAGAGTGCAAGATAACTCGCAATGAAAAATCCAACCATCGCCAGGATTACTATAGGGATCCTTTGAGACCATGTGGCAGGATTATAATCCCATCCCGGGGGAATGTAGTTTACATCGTTACTCATATTTCAGATCATTTTCTTTATACCATGCCTCAGGATCTCTTTTGAGATTTTCAATAATGGCGGGAAGAGTATCCATAACTCTGTGTTTTGGCTCCCAATCCAGATATTCCCTGGCCCTGCTAATATCCAATTCATAATGATCATCTGCACGGTCTATCATCCAGGGTTTTATAAAGGGGTCTCCAACCAAATCCCTGGCCCACGCACCTGCCTTAGCTATACCTTTCGGCATTTCGTAAGTATTCCATTCTTCACCATGTATATGTTTTCCTATCGCATTCTGCAATTCTTTGTAAGTTGGTGTGCTAGGTTCACCTATATTTATTGCGATCTCATGAGGTAGCTTATTTCTTCGCTCAACAGTCTTCAGAATTGCATCCAAAACATCTTCAAGGTGGACAAAAACATTTCCATGGTTAAGTTCTCCGGAATAAAAATGACTTACCAGTTCTTTTTCATATATACGCTTAATCTGCTGACCGATAGGGATTGAATGTCCTTCTTCATCGTATACACCGGCGATTCTTAAGAAAACAGTATCAATATCGTTGTTGTTCTCTCTTATTAATTCTTCTGTAATAATCTTAGATTCCGGATAACCCCAATTCGCTTCCACGGGACAATCCTCATTGATCTTCCTGCCGGGTTTAGTGGGTTTATATATCAGGTTGGAACTGGCATAAATGAACTGGTCCACTTCAAAGTCCTGTAACTGGTTGAGGAACTTCTGTGTACCTTTTATATTGATCTCATCATAACCCGGACTATCTTTAGTATTAAAACTATAATAAGCCGCCAGATGTATCACCGATGCTATTTTACTACCATAGCCGTATCGAATCCTTTCCATAGCGGCATCAATAGCCTTTTCATCGGTTATATCAAAATTCACACATTCGGCCTGTAAGGGTGGATATGGCGGGCCTAATCGATCCAGGCCAACAACCCTGTAATTCTCAGCCAGCCTTTCAATAAGCGGAAAACCAACCAGTCCGCTACTCCCACTAATAATTACTACTTCTTTGTCTTCGGTCCTTGCACCTCTTTCAGGGTGGTCAATGATCTCATCCATATCTCTGGTAGTTAGTTTTGATTAGATTATTGATTCATTTAAATTTAGAAATTACCAGCATCAAGAACAAAGTTTACCTTCCTATAAACTGCTGAATTAACCAAACTTTATTATAATCCAACTTATCTTTAACCTTCAGAGAGTAAAATTTCTTAGATAGAGTTAAAAAATTCTAAATCTAAAGCTTCTCTCATGCTATTTCTTATTTTAAATATCAAAAGTTAAAGCAATGGAATACAAAAGACTCGGAGAAACAGAACTTAAAGCACCTCCCATTATTTTTGGAGGAAATGTATTTGGATGGACAGTAAATGAGAAAGAATCATTTGGGTTACTGGATCAACTCTTTGATATGGGGATCAATATGATAGATACGGCCGACTCCTATTCTCACTGGGCTCCTGGAAATAAGGGAGGTGAATCTGAAACTATTATAGGGAAATGGATGAAAGAACGTGGTAACCGGGATAAAATGTTAATCGCAACCAAGGTCGGTTCCAACCCAGGAAAAGAAGGAAGGGATATTTCAAAGGACTATATTCTAAAGGCTGCTGAAGATTCATTACAACGTCTTCAAACAGATTATATCGACCTTTATTTTACCCATTGGGATGATGATAGAACGCCCGTTGAAGAAACACTGAAAGCCTATCAGATATTGATAGATCAGGGTAAAGTGAGGTATATTGGAGCTTCTAATATATCTATCGAAAGACTGGAAGCCTCACTTAAAGCCTCAAGAAATAAGAATCTGCCTAAATATGAGGTTTCCCAGCCCGAATACAGTCTTATGCAACGAGAGAAATTTGAAGGAAAACTTCAGAAAATCTGTCATGAGAACAATATGGGGGTGACCAGTTATTTCTCATTAGCAAGTGGCTTCCTTACGGGGAAATACAGTACTGAAGAAGATATTGAGGGAAGGGACCGCGAAAAATTCCTACAGGAGTATTTTAATGAAAAAGGTAAAGAGGTATTGAAGGCACTAAAAGATGTTTCAGATCATCATAATATCTCCCAGGCAGCAGTGGCTTTAAGATGGATTATGCAAAGACCGGGTATCACGGCACCCATTGCCAGCGCTACCAAACCTGAACACCTAAAATCTTTTAAGGAGGCAATTAGAACAGAATTAAGTTCTGATGAAATGGATTTGCTTAATAAAGTAAGTTCCTAATTTGACCTAAACTTCGGAGCTTTAATCTTTCATAGCTTTCTTCATCGCTCTTCTTTCCTGGCGCTCCAGTCGCCTGAAATAACCGCGAAACAGGAAATTATCTCTGAGAGCTTCCATATTTTCATCAAGTTTTATGGAGGATTGTTTTATATAAAATAAAGTAGTGTCAATATTCTGCACCAGCTCCTGATCCTGGGTCAAATAATTCAGGGCACCTTCACCATTATCGATACGATTAATCATAGTTTCTACATTTTTAGTGATACCGGCAATGTGGCTACTGGTTGTATCCAGTTTCATTATAATATTCTCTATTCGGTTTCGGGACAGTGTATCCTTGAATAAGGTTCCGGCCAGGCTTTCATCGATGTTTAAATCGGCTAATTCCCTATTGATCTTGCTCATTGCTATAGTCGTCTGCCTGCTCGTCTCCTGCAGGTTCAGAAGTGTTTGCTTAATATTCTTAGCTAGTGTAGAATCACTAACCAGCACTCCCAGAGTCCCTTTGCCTTCCAGTATCTTATTGGTGATCTTTAAAAGATCTGAGGTGAGCAAAGCAGCATTTTCATTGGTTACGTTAAGGGTAGACAACATATCATCAGCACCAATACGGCTATAAGACGCTATGGTATCACCAGGTTTAATTGAGGCTAAATTTTCCTTTCCTGGCAAAATATTCACCACCATACTACCAACCAGACCATCTGTACCAACGGTGGCAATGGCATCTTTTTTAATAAATTTTCCGGTAGACTCCTCCACCATCATCTGCACCAGAATACGTGATTCTGCCAGCATTTCTATTTTACTTACGTTACCCACATTGATCCCGGAGTAACGAACATTATTCCCAATTTGCAAACCATTTACATTTTCAAATTCTGCAAAGACAGGAATGTTCTTAGTAAAAAGATGTTGCCTATTACCTATGTAGTATAGTGCTGAAATGAGTACCAATGTGCCTAAAACCACAAAAACACCTAATCTTATTCGTTGTGAAGTCGATTTTTCCATGATCATTAATTTTTAAAAAAAGCCTGAACCTTTGGGTCTTTAGAATTCGATAACTCCGGAAAGGTTCCTTCGGCATAATTAATCCCGTCCACCAGTAATATCATTCTGTTAGAGATCACCCTGGCGCAATCAACATCGTGGGTTATAATTAGCGACGAGGTATCATATGTATCCTGCACATTCCTCATTAACTGAATGATCTCTTTAGAAGTTATTGGGTCCAGTCCCGTAGTAGGTTCATCATATAATATGATCTCAGGCTTCAGAATAAGTGCACGGGCCAGCGCTACCCTTCTCTGCATCCCTCCCGATAATTCGGCAGGCATCAGGTCTATGGTATGTTCAAGACCTACATTGCTTAGGGCCTCACGAACCAGGGTCTCCGATTTTTCCTTTAATTGAAGTCGTTTCTTATGCCTCCTTAAAGGAAACAGAAGGTTTTCCCGAACCGTCATCGAATCATATAAGGCACTTCCCTGGAACAAAAAACCTATATGGGTTCGCAATATATCCAGGTCTTCCTGCCTGAGTTGTGTAATATCCTGATCCTTTATTTTAATACTTCCGCTATTGGCCCGCATAAGACCCACCAAACATTTTATCATTACTGATTTTCCCGCCCCCGATTTTCCCATCACCACAAGATTCTCACCCTTATACAGCTCCAGATTAAAGCCATTTAGAACTTCGTTCCCTCCAAAGGTCTTTTTAAGATCTTTTATCTCAAGAATGGGTGCTATGCCGTTTTCCAGTTTCATCAGATTCCAAAGAATATATCGGTTACAAAAACAGCAATAAAGTCGATCACAAAGAGCAGCATGGAGGTATATACTACTGCCGCATTTGAAGCCTCTCCTACACCTACCGTCCCTTTTGAACAATAGTATCCCTTGTAACAGCCTACCAGTCCGATAGCAAAACCGAAGAAAAAGGATTTGATCGTAGCAGGAATAAGATCAGAGAATTTCAAAGAATCAAATACCTGGTTGAAATACAGTAAAAATGAAACCTCCCCCTTAATATTCTCTACCAAGGCAGATCCCAGAAGTGCTATGGCATCTCCCAAAAGAATCAATAAAGGCAGCATTAAGGTGGCAGCTACAATTCGGGTAACCACCAGAAATTTAAATGGGTTGGTCCCGGAAACTTCCATGGCATCGATTTGCTCTGTCACCCTCATGGAACCTAGTTCAGCCCCGATACCGGAACCTATTCTACCGGCGCATATAAGGGCGATAATTACCGGCCCTATTTCCCTTACTATGGAAATACTCACCATCGAAGGCATCCAGGATTCGGCTCCAAATTGCATTAAGGTAGGTCTTGATTGCAAAGTAAAGACAAGCCCTAGAATGAATCCCGTTACGCCAACCAGTAACATGGAGCGATTCCCCATGTTATAACACTGTCGCAATAATTCTCTGAACTCAAAAGGAGGTTTGAATACTTCTCGGAAAAAGCGGCCTGTGAAATAGGCAATATCCCCTATTTCTTCAAAAAAGCTTTTTACGTTATCCCATACGGTATTAGAAGCCACCATATTCCAGATTTTTTAACCTAAGATAGACTTAAAAAAGATCTGGGAACATGATAATAATCAGCTATAAGCTGCTAAGAATAAGTAAATATATGAATGATAATCAGAAGATTAACTATTCGATAATTAAAATAACCTAAGAACCTGAACTCCTAGCTGTTAAGTTTCTGCTTCAGCTCTTCAAGAGAAAGACTGGATTGTTCACCAGACTTCATGTGCTTTAAGGTGAATTTTTGCTGACTCATTTCTTCTTCTCCTGCCAGAACCACATAAGGAATATCCCTTTTATCGGCATATTTCATCTGTTTTCCCATTTTAGCCGAATCAGGATAGAGTTCTGCCACAATGTTCTCATTACGCAATTTTTCAACCGCCTTCATAGCATACATGGCTTCCTTATCTCCAAAATTGATAAAAAGGACTTTTGTATTCTGTGTAACGGTTTCGGGAAAAAGATCTAGTTCTTCAAGTACGAGATAGATGCGGTCAAGACCAAAGGAAATCCCTATCCCGCTCATATCTTTCAGGCCAAAAATACCCGTAAGATCATCATAACGGCCACCTCCTCCTATAGAACCCATTTTCACAGCTTCCGGAGCGGCTACCTCGTAGATCGCACCTGTATAATAGTTCAGTCCTCTTGCCAGGGTCACATCAAGATCCAGTTTGGCAATTTTCAAAGGCATCTCTTCTATTGCATTCTGAATGAATTCGAGCTCTTCAATTCCTTTTCGTCCTATTTCAGAAGTTTCCAAAATTGTTTTCAGACCTTTGATCTTATCAGAAAAAGTTCCCTGAAGATTAAATATTGGCTGAAGTTTTTTGATTGCTTCCTCAGAGATTCCTTTCTCGCGCATTTCCTTTTTAACTCCTTCCTCGCCTATTTTGTCAAGCTTATCCAGGGCCACCGTAAAATCTATCAGCTTATCCTTTTCTCCAATCACTTCGGCAAAACCTGAAAGAACTTTACGGTTATTGATCTTAATTGTGACACCTTCAAGGCCTAGACCATTAAAAACCGAATCATACAATTGTACAAATTCAACCTCCTGCCAAAGACTTTTACTGCCTACAACATCGGCATCACACTGAAAGAATTCCCTGAACCTGCCTTTTTGAGGACGGTCAGCTCTCCAAACCGGCTGTATCTGGTAGCGCTTAAATGGAAATTCGATCTCATTTTGATGTTGCACCACATAACGGGCAAAAGGCACCGTTAGATCGTAACGCAATGCTTTCTCACTGATAGAAGGCGTCAGCTTAATGCTGTCCTTTTCA
This sequence comes from Gramella jeungdoensis, assembly GCF_023805255.1. Taxonomy (GTDB): domain Bacteria; phylum Bacteroidota; class Bacteroidia; order Flavobacteriales; family Flavobacteriaceae; genus Christiangramia; species Christiangramia jeungdoensis. The sequence goes on along the minus strand of NZ_JAMSCK010000006.1, from coordinate 154,307 downwards.
TCCAGAGCATCTTTATCAGCTTTTCTTAAAAAATCCCCTGAATTAAGGATCTTAAAGATCAGCCGGTCACCTTCATCACCATATTTTCCCATAAGGGTTGAAGAATTCTCAAAACTTGGAGTTTCTATCGGCTGAAAACCGAATCTTTTGAATTGCCTTTTGATGGTCTCAAAAATATAGTTTCGCTTTGCGACTTCTTCCGGTGAAAAATCCCTTGTACCTTTTGGTATGGATGGTTTTTGTGCCATGATCTGTATTAAGCTGAATTTGCTATTTAGGATTGCAAATATCTTAATTTTTAAGCGAACCCAAACAAATTTGAAATTTTAAGTAACAAAGTTCTAATTTTATAGTCTAACCGATAAGACCGAAAATCAGCCACATGTTTTCACTCCTTCGGGAAAATATAAGGATCGCACTTAACTCCATAAGGAGTCAATCATTAAGAACCATTCTTACTGTACTTATCATTGCGATTGGAATAACTGCCCTCGTAGGGATTTTAAGTGCCGTAGCGGCGCTTGAAAACACGATCAGCAAGGATTTTGCCTCTATGGGAGCCAACACCTTCAATATTCAGCGCTATGAATTTCGTACCCAGAGCTTCGGAAACGAAGAAAGGAAGATAAATCCTATAATCAGCTACAGGGAAGTCAGGGAGTTTGAAGAAAAGTATGAATATCCTTTTACAGAAACCGCCATTTCTTTCACCGGAACCAGTTCAGCAGAAATTAAATATGAGAATGAAAAGACCGATCCTGAAATTTCGGTGATGGGAGTAAATGAATATTATCTGGAAAATTCGGGACTTGAAGTTGAAAGCGGGAGAGAGTTCAATGTTTTTGACATAAAGAACAATAATAATGTAGCAGTGATAGGCTCCGATTTTAAGGATGGAATATTCAAAGGTTTTGACCCGATGAATAAGACCATCAGCATTCGGGGAGCAAAGTTTAAGGTAATCGGTGTTCTGGAATCAAAAGGAAGTACTTTTGGAAACAATCAGGATCTGCGTGTATTTATTCCCATTCAGCATGCGCGTTCCCTTTTTTCGCAACCTAATATCAATTACAGCCTTAGCGTGAAGGTAGAAGACAAGGAAGTATTGGATGCGGCAATGGATGAAGCTATTATTACTTTCCGAAATATTCGGGGACTAAGTCCAAAAGAAGAAAATAATTTTGGGCTGGAAAGAAGCGATGACCTTATAAACCGTATACTTAGAATAACCGGCGCGCTTAATATAGCAGCCTGGATCATCTCCATAATTACCATTTTTGGTTCTTCTATCGCTCTTATGAACATCATGCTGGTAACTGTAACCGAAAGAACCCGTGAAATAGGTGTTAGAAAGGCTCTAGGAGCAAAAAAGAATACTATCGCCACTCAGTTCTTCCTGGAAACGCTTGTTATCGGACAGATTGGTGGTTTACTCGGGATAATACTGGGGATAACAATTGGCTATATAGTTTCAAGTTCCCTGGATTTCAATTTTACCACTCCGTGGAAAGCCATGCTATGGGCAACCGGAATTACCGTCCTGGTTGCTATTCTGGCCGGCAGTTATCCGGCAGCAAAGGCAGCTAAGCAGGATCCTATTGAGTCACTGCGTTATGAATAAACTAATTTGAAAACTTACCAATTTGAAGATTTGAAAGTGAAATTCTAAAGCTTTTCTCTTTTAATGCGCATCAAGTTAAGAATAGCTTCATTGCTTAATTCGTTTATTAAATTATAGATGCATTTTCAAATTGTCTAATTATTAGTCCTGAACCACGTTTTCAAAATACTTATAAAGCTCTCCTTTCGTGATATTCGCTCCCTGTTTAATAAGCGCAAAAATATCCTTATTTCTATCTTCACTTATCGCTTTTGTTGAAGTATAGATATTTACCGAATCATCCAGCAAATTATTCTGTAACCAGGAGTAACCTTCTCTGGTAGTAATATCTATTGCTCCATTCTCAACCTTTACAGCAATAAGATTGATGGTGGCTGCTGTAATTTGAAAAAGAAATATCTGGTTCGGAGAAAAATGCTCAAGGTATTCCACTTTATTGAGAACGCCTTCCCAGATTAGGTCACTAAAAATATCCATTTCCTCCTCAGCGACCTTTGGCTTCTCTTTTTTGATCTTTTCCCATTCATCTGCAGTTATAGATTGTGTTGCCAGGAAATTGATAAATTCCTGGTGCATTTCCTCGAACTGCTCTTTGGTCAATCTTGCGTATTTCATAATGGTGATTTTCCATAATTTTAATGAGTTCCCGAAATTCTTCGGGATTAGTTCAACTAGGAATTTTGCCTATAGTCAAAATTCAGTTTCACTAAAATAAAAAAAGCCCACTCAAAATTTGAGCAGGCTTATGCTATGAGTAAAATAAATTAAGCTTCTCCTACAACGTCGAAGGTAAAGTTTGAAACCACTTCACGATGAAAACGTAAAGTTGCTTCGTACTGTCCTAAACGTTTGATGTTACCACCGGCGATGCTTATATATTTCTTTTCGATCTCTACACCTTCTTTTGCCAGTGCATCAGCTAAATCTCCATTAGTGATGGAACCGAACAACTTATCACCTGCCCCTGCTTTTGCAGTAAGCCTGATTTCAAGGCTGTTAAGTTTTTCAGCTTGTTTTTTAGCTTCGTCGATATGCTTTTGTTCCTTATAAGCACGCTGCTTTAAAGTTTCTTCAAGAACCTTTCTTGCAGAAGGAGTTGCCAGTTCAGCAAAACCCTGAGGTATAAGGTAATTACGACCATACCCGTTTTTTACGGATACCACGTCGTCTTTAAAACCTAAGTTATCTACGTCTTTTTTAAGTATCACTTCCATAACTGCCTCTTTTTATTTTAATAAATCACCTACATAAGGCATTAATGCTAAGTGACGAGCACGCTTAACGGCTGTAGCCACTTTTCTCTGGAACTTCAAGGAAGTACCTGTTAAACGACGGGGTAATAATTTTCCCTGTTCGTTCACAAAGCCCATTAAGAAATCAGGATCTTTGTAATCTACATACTTGATACCAGATCTCTTAAACCTACAGTACTTCTTCTTTGTAGTGGTTTCTATATTAAGCGGAGTTAGATATCTAATCTCTCCGTCTTTTTTTCCTTTTGCCTGTTGTTCAATAGATGTTGCCATGATTACGCTTTTTCCTTGTTACGTTTTCTTCTTTTTTCAGCCCAGGCGATCGCGTGCTTATCTAACTTCACAGTAAGATAACGCATCATGCGCTCGTCTCTTCTAAACTCAAGTTCCAAAGGCTCAATAACTTCACCAGGAGCCTTAAATTCGAATAAGTGGTAGAACCCACTTTTTTTGTGCTGGATTGGATAAGCAAGCTTTCTAAGCCCCCAATCTTCTTTAGCTACCATCTCGGCCCCTTTCGAAACAAGAAAATCTTCGTATTTCTTAACTGTTTCCTTTATCTGCTCATCAGATAAAACGGGATTCAAGATGAAAACAGTTTCATAATTGTTCATAAAAATTTACTTTAAATTAAATCGGGTGCAAAAATAGAATTATTAATTGATATTTCAAAGCCTATTAAGAAGGATAAAACACTATTTTTGTCGGTGAAAAAATATTTTACCTTGTATTTCTTATATTTAATGAGTAATATTGTTAATGCCTAACTTATAAACCGTGGAAGAAGTTTTACTCAAATGTGCTGTCGTAGATGATTCCAGCCTTCAACGGCTGTCTATCGTAAAATTGATCAAGGATCATCCTAATCTAAAGCTGGTAGCAGAATATAATAACGCTATTGAGACCAAGAACGGGCTTCTTGATACAGAAACAGACCTTATCTTTCTTGATATTGAAATGCCAATTCTTTCTGGTTTCGAACTTTTAGACAACCTTCCAAACAAACCGCAAATTATATTCGTAACCGGTAAAACAAAATATGCCTTTAAAGCATTTGATTATGACGCGGTTGATTACATTCATAAACCGGTTACTAAAGAGCGTTTCAACAACGCTGTAAATAAAGCTGTAAATCTTTATAAACTGAAACACCAGACTCCGGTTCCGGAAGATGATGATTTCATATTTGTAAAGAGCAACCTTAAGAACAGAAAGGTTTTTCTTAGTAAGCTGAAGTATATTCAGGCGCTTGGAGACTATGTGAAATTTGTGACCGAAAAGGACAATTTCGTTGTACTGGCCACCATGAAGTCTTTTGAAAAGCAGCTGCCAAGCGACCGTTTTTTAAGAACCCATAAATCTTATATTGTAAACCTCGATAAGATAGAGCGCTACAATAGTAAGAACATAGAAATAGACAAGGAAAAACTTCCGCTAAGCCGTCACAAGAAGAATGATCTTGTTGAAGCTTTAAGCGCAAGTCAGGAATAGAACTAACACCCTTAAATATTTTCTAAAGCCATTCAACTGAATGGCTTTTTTATTGTGGATCTACGTTAACTATTACTCTAACCGACCTGAAAGCACCTATCGCTCTAAAACTTGTTAATATCCTCTGAACCACTTTCTTGGTTTTGCCCAATGATTGTTTTTGTGGAATTTTCACAAGAATATTCTTATAATATTCATTTCTTATTCTGGCCACCGGAGGAAATTCTGGCCCCAACACATAGCGGTCAAAAACATTTTCCAAAGCTCTGGCTAGCCAGTCAGCCGCCTCATTCGTCTTTGAATAATCCCGGCATTTTAGGGTTAACCGTATTAAGCGATAATACGGAGGATACTGGTACTGATACCTGTCTTCCAGCTGCTCCTTATACATTTCGGTATAAGCCCCGGTAGAGACCTGCTGAATAATCTGGTGATGTGGATTATAGGTTTGTATGAGAACTTTCCCTCTTTTTTTAGTCCTTCCGGCACGGCCGGCTACCTGTTGCATGAGCTGGAAACTTCTTTCATGTGCCCTGAAATCTGGAAAGTTCAGAAGATTATCTGCATTCATAATACCTACAAGACTAACTTTTCTAAAATCAAGACCCTTTGTAAGCATCTGTGTTCCTATGAGTATATCGGTTTCGTGAGCTTCAAAGGCGGTGATTATTTTCTCATAGGCATATTTCCCCCGGGTGGTATCCTGGTCCATTCTTGCAATATTATGCTCGGGAAACAGAGCCTTTAATTCGGTCTCTACCTGCTCTGTTCCGAAACCCTTTGTAGTGATCTCATTACTCCCACAGGCCATACATTGTTGCTGCATTGCGATATGATAACCGCAATAATGGCAACGTAACTGGTTGTTGTGACTGTGAAAGGTGAGACTTACGTCGCAGTTAGGGCACTGAGGCGAATGCCCGCAGGTATTACATTCCATAATTGGAGAAAAACCCCTTCTGTTCTGAAAGAGGATCACCTGCTCCTCTTCTTTAAGGCTTTCCTTTATTTCATCCAGTAACCTTTCGGAAAAATGTCCGGTCATTTTTTTCTTACGGTGAGCTGTTTTAATATCTACTATCTCCACTTCAGGCATTAGAACATTTCCATACCGCCGGGTGAGTTCCACCAATGCATATTTATTATGTTCTGCATTGAAATAAGACTCAGTAGAAGGGGTAGCCGATCCAAGAACTATACTGGCCTTAAACAGATTTGCCAGTACTACCGCCGAATCACGGGCATGATATCGCGGCGCAGGATCGAATTGTTTAAAGGTAGACTCATGTTCTTCATCAACCACTATCAAACCAAGATCCTGAAAAGGAAGGAATATACAGGATCTTGCTCCTAGTATTATCCTGCCTTTTTCTGAATTGTTCAGCACATGTTTATAGATCTCCACTCTTTCATTCACCGAATATTTACTGTGATATACCAGTACTTTTTCTCCAAAATAATCCTGAAGACGCTTTATAAGCTGAGTGGTGAGCGCTATTTCCGGTAAAAGATAGAGAGCCTGTTTACCTCTATTTATAGCCTCTTCAATAAGTTTGATATAGATCTCTGTTTTTCCGGAAGAGGTTACACCATGCAAAAGACAAACCTTGTCCTCTTCGAAGTTTTTACGGATCTCATCAAAAGCCTGCTGCTGAATTTTATTGAGAATAATCTCTTGATTCGAAATCTCACCCTGATAGTTTATTCGATCTGTCTCCTGGTAGAATTCCTCAAAAATACCCTTATCGATAAGGCTCTTAAGAGTTCCACTATTCGCCCCTGATTCCTTAATCAGTTTTTTTGTTTTTAAGGCCTTTTTTGATTTAGCGGTTATGGAAAAATAGCTTAGAAGAATTTCCCTTTGCTTGGGTGCACGGGAAAGATCGTCCAGTAACCGATGCATCTCACTTTCGGCCTCATAAGCTGGATTCAGCCTCACATACCTCACTTCCTTAGGTTTGAACTGCTCATAAATTTCCTGATCGAGGTCTACCAGGTCTTTCATCACCAGTTTATTGATTACCGGCAGAACCTTTTTCCTGTCAAGAAGTTGCTCCACCTCATGGATTTTCATGGATGACTGTCGTTGTAAAGCTTCTGTTACCAGATATTCATCATCGCTAAGTTCCACAGAATCAGGCTGAGCATCTTTTCTTAATTTTACGATACTTTCACTCTCCAGTAAAAAAGGGCCGGGTAAGGCCGCTCTCATCACATCACCTTCCGCACACAAATAATAAGAGGCAATCCATTTCCAGAAAGTAAGTTGCTCCTTTGTTAGCAAAGGTTTCTCATCGAGTATCTGGTGTATGGGTTTGGCTTCATACACTTCTGGCGGATTCTGGTGTATTTCTGCAACGATCCCTGTATATATCCTGTTCTTACCAAACTGTACCGCAAGCCGCATTCCCGGTTGTATGAAACTGGCTTCCTCCGGTGATAGGCTGTAGGTAAAACGCTTTTCCAGTGGTAACGGTAAAATCAGGTCGGCGAAATAGGACATTTATAGCTGGTTAGTTTATGCGATAGAAAAAGCTGCTTCTAAAGTAATTTACTTTCAAAGTAATAACCCAAAAATATTAAGAATCTTTAGTTATTTGAAAGTAAAGCTAAAACTTTAAAAACAGCTTTTCCTTATTTTAATTTATTCGGCTCTACGCCATGTCTTTGTTTTATAGAAAAAAGCCAGATATCCCCTTACCTTTAAAATATCAGGATTATCATCATCCAGCCAGATCTTGCAGCGGTACTTCTTTCCAGATTTGGGATCCACAATTGTACCATTTACATATTCATCTCCTTCTTTTTTAAGACCTTTCATGAGTTCCATCCCTTCTATCGGCTCATCTTTGAGGTCTCCTTCACACTTCGTACAGCGCCTGTCACGATCTTCTTCTTTAATGATACGGTCAACCTTACCATACACCTCATCACCTTTTTTATAAATCTCAATAATAGAATTGACCTTTCCTTCAGAATTGGTATTCTTCCATTTTCCCACAACACTTTGAGAATGGGTAGCGAATGGTAAAAATACCAGTAGTAAAAGATGTAGCAGGGTCTTTTTCATAGATCTATTTGCCAAGCATTGCTTCTTTCAGGTCGTCATCGGCGGGCTTATTAGAAAGCCATATTCCAAACAATGCCTTTTTGAAATCCATACCTTCTATGGTTCCTAATTCTTTATCATTCTTATAGGCAACAACTCCCTTGGATGGGATATAAACTATGTCGAAAACATCATGCTTTTTAATCTCTTCCATAAAAAAGCTTCTGAATTTTTCGATCTTGGGTTCTAAAGGCTTTGTATTCCCGGAAGTAGAATTCTCAAATCCTTCATTTACAGCGTCAATCATCTTATCACTTGAGATAAGCTTGGAAACAATATGCAGTTTAATGCTCATAGGTTGGTCTTCCGAAATTATTTCACGGGCATTTGAAGATTTTTGAGCAAGATAAAGCCCGCCTGCATAAAGGTCTATCCATAGTTTCTCTCTTACACCGGCACCATTTAACTGTAGATTCTGTCCCTGAAAAGTCACTTTATTAGGAAGGGATACCCCGCCAACTTCTGTTTGGGCAGTGGCAAAATTAAGCCCCATCAGGGCGATCATGATAAAAATTATTTTCTTCATTATTTAAGGTTTAAGTTCAGCTAAAGTTATTTAAATTTCCTTTTCAATTTTATTAATGAGAGGTTTAGTTCAAACCCCAGAAGTAACATGTTGGAATTGAGCCATATATAAAACATCAGTATCAAAAGAGCTCCAATAGAACCATATAGTTCATTATAACTTGAAAAATTCGTGATATATAAACTGAACAAGAAGGTGGTTATTAATATGAGAATAGTTGTGAACAATGCTCCTACCGAAAAAAACCTGGCCTGCCTGGCCTCCCTGGTTCCAAAATAATACAGTATTGCAACAGCAGTATAGATCAGTATTATAAATCCAATATATTTAATAAGATCAGCACTAAAACCATTCGCATTCACCATTCCCAGTTCAATAAGATCATCAATAGCGTAAGTTATATAAACCGCTCCTATCACTGATATGAGCAACAACAGTGCCAATATAAGTGAAACACCTACCGCAACGGCATATTGCCTTGGGATTGATCTGTTGGTTCTTGTGTGATAGCTGAATTCAAAGCCCGTGAAGATCGCGTTCACCCCATTGGTCATCAAAAAGATAGACAAAATAAATGCGACAGATAATAGTCCTCCCCTTGGGGTATTCGCTATATCGTAGAATATATCCCCAAAGAATTCGGAAGTATTAGGAGGTAAAAGAGTTTCCATAAATAACAGGAACTCTATCTGGAAATCATCTATAAAGGTGATATATGGAATCAGGTTCAGAACAAAAAGCAGAAAGGGAAAAATCGCCATAAAAAAGCTAAAAGCGATAGAGCTTGCCCGGGTAGAAAATGTTCCTTTTATGATCCCTCCCCAGTAAATTATCCAAAGATTATAAAGCGATAAACCTTCTAAACCAGGCAGGATTATCTTCTTGGTCTCTCTCTTCCACCATTCCGATAATTCATCGAGTTTAGATTGAATCGCTTTTTTTGGGGCCATATTAAACGGCTTTTAAGCTAAGGTCCAGGTTATGTACAGAATGGGTCAGGGCTCCGCTCGAGATAAAATCCACTCCACATTCAGCATAACTTCGCGCCGTTTCAAGGGTGATACCTCCACTGGATTCTGTCAGGCACTTGCCGTTGATGAGTTCTACTGCCTTACGGGTATCTTCGAAACTAAAATTATCAATCAGAATTCGGTAAATACCATCCGACCTAAGAATCTCCCTTATTTCATCCATATCTCTGGCTTCGACAATGATCTTTAGATCAAGACCTTTATCTTTAAGATAGGCTTTGGTTTTTTCAATTGCCTTAGTGATACCGCCTGCAAAATCTATATGATTATCTTTGAGCATTACCATATCATACAGCGCGAAACGATGGTTCTCTCCTCCACCAATTTTGACTGCCCACTTTTCCAAAGCTCTGATTCCAGGCGTTGTTTTACGTGTATCTAGAATTTTGGTTTTGGTTCCTTCCAGCTTCTCGACAAATTCAGATGTTTTGGTAGCGATCGCACTCATACGCTGCATGGCATTCAAAACAAGTCTCTCGGCTTTCAGAATGCTTTGAGAAGAACCTTCCACATAAAAAGCAATATCACCGCGTTTCACCGGTTCTCCATCCTTTAGGAGGATGTCCAGCTTCATCTCGGGATCCACATATTCAAATACTTTTATGGCAAATTCAACACCGGCAAGAATCCCCTGATCCTTTACGAGCAATTTGGCTTTTCCGGTAGCGCTTTGAGGAATGCATGCCAGGGAACTGTGATCTCCATCTCCAACATCTTCCCTGATCGCATTTTTTATGATAATTTCAATTTCTTTTTCGAATTGTTCCGGTGAGATCATTTTCTCTGCTTATTTTTGTAAATGTAGTAAAGTCTGTACTAAAATCACGGGATGACCATAAAATTAGTCTGTATAGGAAAAACAGATAAAAAGGAACTTGAAGAATTAATAGACATCTATTCTAAAAGGCTTCAGCACTATATCAAATTTGAACTTGAGATAATTCCTGATCTTAAAAAGACGAAAAACCTTGATGAGAGTCAGCAAAAATCGAAGGAAGGCGAACTGATACTTTCCGGTGTTCAGAATTCAGATTTCCTGGTTCTTCTAGATGAAAACGGAAAGCAATTCAGCTCAGAGACATTTTCAGAATATATTCAGAAACGAATGAATACAGGCCTTAAAAGACTGATTTTTGTTATTGGCGGACCTTATGGTTTTTCTGAAGAGGTATATAAAAGAGCCGATTCCAAGGTGTCACTTTCAAAAATGACTTTTTCACACCAAATGGTAAGATTATTCTTTACAGAACAGCTGTACAGGGCCTTTACCATTTTAAAAAATGAACCATATCACCATCGTTAACACTTAGCTATGAAATTAGTATTCGCAACGCATAACCGAAATAAATTCATCGAGATAAAAAGCTTACTACCGGGGCATATTGAGTTACTGTCGCTTGATGATATTGGCTGCAAGGAGGACATTGAAGAGACAGGCGATACTATTGATGAGAATGCAATTATAAAAGCAGACTATGTTAGAAACCATTATGGTTATGACTGCTTTGCCGATGATACAGGGCTGGAAGTAGACTCTCTGAACGGAGCACCCGGGGTATATTCGGCGAGGTATGCCGGCGATGATAAAGATGACAAAGCCAATGTACGGAAATTACTGAACGAATTGGAGAAAAGAAATGACAGGACTGCTCGCTTTAAAACGGTGATTGCCCTTAATCTCAAAGGCAACGAAAATCTCTTTACAGGGGTTTGCGAAGGCTTCATTTTACATGAACAAAGAGGAACCAACGGCTTCGGATATGACCCGGTTTTTCTTCCGAAAGGTTACGATAAGAGTTTCGCTGAAATGGATCTGAGCGAGAAATCGAAGATCAGTCATCGTGCCATGGCCTTCAGGGAACTAATCGAATACCTTTCGAGATAAAGCAAATTCCGAGAGTATTTCGTACTGATTTTCAGGATTAAAGAACAAATTGTTTCCAATCTAAAATAAAAGCGTACATTTGCCGCTTGAAAAATTCCTCAGGGTGAGGATGTGTTGCTGGAAGTTTAGGTTTAAGTATGTCGATTCGCTTCTTATGTAACACTTACATATCATAATCGAATACTTACATAAAACGAATGAACGCATTCCAAAAACTTGGACTGGACACAGACGTGTTGCAGGCCATTAACGACATGGGCTTTGAAACTCCAAGTGAAGTCCAGGACAAATCAATACCAATCTTATTAGCACAGGAAACAGACCTGGTAGCACTGGCCCAAACAGGAACCGGAAAAACCGCTGCTTTTGGTTTTCCTCTTATTCAGAAGATTGATTCCAATTCAAAGAAAACACAGGCCTTAATACTTTCACCAACCCGTGAATTGTGTTTACAGATCACCAATGAGCTTAAGAACTACTCAAAGTATAAAAGATCTTTAAATGTGGTTGCAGTCTATGGTGGAGCAAGTATAACAGAGCAAGCCAGATCTATTGAAAGAGGAGCTCAGATCATTGTAGCTACTCCGGGTAGAATGCAGGATATGATCAGAAGAAAACTGGCAAACATTTCCTCTATAGGATACTGTGTGCTTGATGAAGCTGATGAAATGCTGAATATGGGATTCTATGAAGATATTAAAAGCATCCTTTCCCATACTCCAAAAGAAAAGAAAACCTGGTTATTCTCTGCGACCATGCCTAAGGAAGTTGCGAAGATCGCTTCAAAATTCATGAACAACCCGGTTGAGATCACAGTTGGCTCCAAGAACACAGGAACTGCGAATGTTTCTCACGAATATTACCTTGTTAACCACCGTAACAGATATGATGCCTTAAAAAGGCTTGCTGACGCTAATCCTGATATCTTTTCGGTTATCTTTTGCCGTACAAAGCGAGACACACAGAAGGTTGCTGAAAAACTGATAGAAGATGGATACAATGCGGCAGCGCTTCACGGAGACTTAAGTCAGAATCAGCGTGACCTGGTAATGAAAAGTTTCAGGACCCGCCAGATCCAGATGTTGGTTGCGACCGATGTTGCTGCAAGGGGGATTGACGTTGATGACATTACTCATGTGATCAACTATCAGTTACCAGATGAGATTGAGACCTATACTCACCGTAGCGGTAGAACAGGAAGGGCCGGAAAAAATGGAGTGTCAATGGTGATCATTTCAAAAAGTGAAGTTCGTAAGATCAGAACTATTGAAAAGATCATACAACAAAAATTTGAACAGAAAGAAATTCCTGATGGAAAAGAAATATGTAAAATTCAGCTTTTCCATTTAGCCAATGACATAAAGAAGACCGAGATCAACCATGATATCGATCCTTATTTACCTACCATCAACGAGGCCCTGGAAGAATTCACTAAAGAAGAACTGATCAAGAAATTCTTCTCTGTTGAATTTACCCGCTTCTTTAATTATTATCAAAAAGCTCCCGATCTTAGTTCAGAATCTGCAGGTGGAAGACCCGAAGTTTCTGAAGGGAATACGAGGTATTTCATAAATGTCGGTTCAAAAGATAGTTTTGACTGGCAAAGCCTGAAAGACTTCCTTAAAGAAGTACTTAATCTTGGAAGAGATGATGTTTTCAAGGTAGACGTTAAAGGAAGCTTTTCATTTTTCAATACCGATGAAAAACATGCAGAGCTTGTGTTAGGTACTTTCACCGAGTTCCAGCACCAGGGTAGGTTCATAAATGTAGAGATCACCAAAGACCAGAAGTCTGAAAAGAAAGGAAGACGCAGAGAACGCGGCGGAGGTAGAAAAAATAATTCCAGAAGCTTTGATGATAGTAAGAATGGAAGTTTCGGAAAAAGAAAGAGGTCATCAGACAGAAATGATAAAAAAGGTGGAAGAAAAGGAAGTCGAAACAAGAATATTGAAAACTCATTAAAGAGAAGACGATCCAAAGCTTAATTAAATGAGAAAATGCCAGACTTAATTCTCTAAGTTTGGCATTGTTTTTTATAAGGATTTTATATTTTTAGGCCCAGTTGTTATGAAAAACACCTTTTTAATATTTTTTCTTCTTTTCACAGGTTACCTCTCTGCTCAGGATGTGGTTTCAGGAACCGTGATGAATGCCGCAAACGATAAACCCATAGAGAACGTTCATATTGTAAACCTCAACCAGGTAAAGGGAGCGGTTACAAATGAAAATGGTGAATTTCAACTTCAGGCTACTGTTAATGACACGCTGTATTTTTCATATCTGGGCTTCAGGTCGATAAGGGTACGAGTGACGAACGACTGGTTGAAATACGGAAATGTAAAGGTGAAAATGACTGAACTGGGTTTTGCCCTGGAAGAGGTAACGGTAAACTCTGTAAATCTTACAGGGTATCTTGAGATAGATGCCAAGAACATTCCAATTTACGATAACAGGCGTTACAGTATTTCAGGCCTTAATACGGGCTATGAAGGTGGTGACACCTCCCCGAGTGCAGTTACCAGGGCTTTAAGTTCATTGTCTAATCCTGCAGATCTCGTCTATAATATATTCGGAAACAGGCCACGCCAGATGAAGAAACTTCGGCAGATGAAACAGGATGAGAACATTAGAGAGCTTTTAAGAAACAAATTTGACCGGGAAACCTTAATGGCCCTTCTTCAGGTAAACAGAGCTGAAATAGATGAAATTCTTAATAATTGTAATTATTCCGAGGATTTTATGAAAACGGCCAACGATCTTCAGATCCTGGATGCTATTAGCAGTTGTTATGAAGAATATAAGGTTCTTCAGAAGAAATAATCAATTATTCTTCAAGGATACGTTTTAAATCTTTCAGACCTTTTTCAAAATTTTCTCCAAGAGCTTTTTCCGGTGAATAAAAAAGGCTAATGATCGTAAGTGGAAAGGCGAGATGTCCTCTTACCCCCCATACCATTTTTGTTTTTTCCTGCTCCAGTTCTTTAACCCCAATATATGTAAGCGCATTTACCTTAACGGGCTTTATGAAGAGTATCTTTGTTTCAAATATTCTGCCCTGTCTTGCTTTTACGATTCTCTGGATCCCCTCACCTACTTTTTTATTTCCTTTCCAGTAGAAACTCGCTCCAGGTTTCCCATCTTCTCCTTTGTATTTCATAATAGCATCAGGATCCCTGGAGAACCAGGGATTCCATAAAGCTTGTTTTTTTAACTGCCTTACAAAATTATAGACCTCTTCCCTGGACCTATTGATCACCACGGTTCGGCTTATATCATAGTCTTTCCTGGCCCATGCATGCAAGAAGGCAAAGAAGGTGATAATAGCTATAATCAGATAAAAGAACAGTGTCATTGGTTGGCTATATGGGCGGTAAAAAGTTACAAATAATTACTGATTCAGGAAGCGTTCAATTATTTGATCTGAATTTTTTATCGTTTTTTTTGTCCAGTCCATTCTTATCAGGTTTTTTTCTTCATCGGTAAGACGCCATTCCACATCCGAATTTTTAAGTTTTTGAGTAAGGGTATGTAAGATGATAGCTGCTGAAACGGAAATATTCAGACTTTCAGTAAAACCAACCATTGGGATCTTGATGGTCGCATCGGCTTCCTCCACGACCTCATCAGACAGGCCTTCCTTTTCGGTTCCAAAGAAAATAGCAGAACGTGAAGAGATATCAAAATCATCCAGCAAAAGTGAATCATCATGCGGGCTCGTAGCCACGATCCTGTAGCCTTTATTTCTTAGGTTACTGATGCATTCACGGGCAGAATTATACCGGTTAATATCCACCCATTTCTGGGCTCCCATCGCGATCTCCTTATCTATCCTCCTGGGAAATTTCTCTTCGATCACATGAATGTTCTGTATACCAAAGACATCACAGCTTCTAACTACAGCACTGGTATTATGCAGTTGATAGACATCCTGGGCAACAAGGGTAATATGATTGGTACGCTCTTCAAGCACCTTTTCGAAAAGGGCTTTTCGCCTGGGAGTAAGATAATCCTGGAGGTAGGTTAGAATTCTTTGGTCAAACATAACGAGTGTAAAAATAAAAAAACCCGGCATAGTACCGGGTTCCTTAATAATAAATTTATCAGGGATTTTAGCTGCCTGCATTAGCACCTATATTTCCCTGAGCCACAAGAGTAGCAAGATTTTCAACGCTTAAGTGAACATTGATATATCCATCAAACATAGTAAGGTTTTCATAGGTAATTGCTTCAGCTTCCTCACCTTCGGCAGCATTGAAAGCAGAAACGTTTGTAAAGCTCATTCCTGAAGCTCCCATTACGCTATTCAGAGTAATAGCTATATCTCCCGGTGCTTCGGCAACAGATCCCATATGTATATGTGCTGGATGAATTCCGTCTACAGGAGTATTTTGAAGAGAAAGTGTTACCAGGGTCTCTCCGTTCACTCTTTCTTCGAACATCGCGGTACCCATAATTGCATCTACAGCAACGCTGTTCAATTGATAGGTCACAGCCTCGCCTGTTAATTCATTCTGACCTATATCACCCTGAGCTACCAGAGTTCCAAGATCATCAGCACTTAAATGAACATTGATATATCCGTCATAATCAAGGATATTCTCATAACCGAACGTAGTGCCATCATTCAAAGCGGCTACATTGGTTTTGCTCATTCCGGTTGCTCCAATCACAGAATTGAAAGTGAAAGCTACATCTCCACCTTCGGCAGCGGTATTCATATGTATATGTGCCGGATGCATTCCATCTTCAGGCGTGTTCTCAAGCATCAAAGTTGCCAGAGCCTCACCATTTACTCTCTCTTCAAAGGTAGCGGTCCCCATAATCCCATCAACAGCTTTTGAATCAAGCTCATAGGTTTTTGACTCTCCGGTAAGCTCATTTTGACCAATGTCTCCCTGGGCAACCAGAGTTCCGAGATCTTCGGCACTCAAATGCACATTTACATATCCGTCAAAATCGAGTATATCTTCATATCCAAACATAGTCCCGTCATCCAAAGCAGATACATTTGTTCTACTCATGCCGGTAGTACCATTAACAGATTTAAAAGTGAAAGCTATATCTCCTCCTTCAGCTGCGGTATTCATGTGGATGTGTGCAGGGTGCATTCCGTCTTCAGGAGAATTCTCAAGCATTAATGTTGCCTGTGCTTCTCCATTTGCCCTTTCTTCAAAAAGTACACTCCCCATGATGCCGTCGACATCTCGGGAAGAAAGTGTATAGGATTTTGATTCACCGGTAAGATCGTTCACTCCTATATCGCCCTGCGCAACCAGGGTGCCAAGATCATCAGCACTTAAGTGAACATTGATGTATCCGTCAAAATTTACAGCCTCCATATAAGTGATAGCAGTACCATCATCTAAAGTGGAAAAAGTTGTGGTGCTCATTCCGGTTGAGCCATCAACGGCTTCAAGGCTTACCGCAATATCTCCACCTTCGGAGGCAGAATTAAAATGAATATGGGCGGGATGCATACCAGAAGTGGTTCCATCAAGTTTTAATTCCAGCGTAGTGCTGTTATCTTCATTTTCCGTGAAGGTTGCAGTTCCCGAAACAGAAGAGTTACTTCTTGCGGAAAGATCAAAGGTCATAACCTCTCCCATAAATTCTTCCTTTTCGCGGTCCATAGCGTCATCATCGCTACTACAACTCATAAATAAAAATGGCAGTGCCAGAAAGGCAATTTTTAATACGTTTTTCATCAGTTTAATTATTTTAGTGATTAGAATACTTTTTGTGAAAAGCTGTATTTAACTTTTCATATCATATACCTTAGATACGGGGCAACCCTCTTCAACGGACGTTAACAAAAACAGAAATACTCCTAAAAAAAAGTTAATATGAAAAATGCAGTAGTGCTTACCGGAGCCGGCATAAGTGCGGAAAGCGGAATTAAAACTTTTAGAGATGCTGATGGTCTCTGGGAAGGACATGATGTAATGGAAGTCGCATCGCCATTAGGCTGGGAGAAAAATAAAGAACTGGTACTTGACTTCTATAATAAGCGAAGAAGGCAATTACTTAAAGTTCAACCTAACGCTGCACATAAGGCATTAGTGAGACTGGAAGAAAGATTTCATGTAGAGATCATTACGCAGAATATTGACGACCTTCATGAAAGAGCAGGAAGTAAGAATGTTACTCACCTACATGGAGAACTGCTAAAAGCCCGTAGTACCTTTGACGAAGATCTTGTGATGGACTGGAAAAAAGATATCTGCATAGGCGATTTTTGCGAACACAATTCCCAGTTACGTCCCCATGTAGTATGGTTTGGAGAGGCAGTTCCAATGTTTCAGAAGGCAGCTGAAATTTCAGAAACTGCAGATATACTTATGGTAATTGGCACTTCCATGCAGGTATATCCCGCCGCAGGACTTGTTGATTTCGTCGCTCCCGGCACTCCGATTTATTTTATAGACCCCAGGCCCAACATAAGGGAAAGTGGGAATCTTGAAATAATTGAAAAGAAAGCTGTTGAAGGAGTTCCGGAAATCGTGGATAGGCTTTTATCGGCGAGATAAATGATTATAAGGCCAAACATGGAAGGCCCTGATCTCCTAAAGGAAACTTCAGGATTTAATGAAATTTAAAGAGTAGTTTTATAGTAAATTTTGAAGCGGTATCTTTACGCTTTTAATTTTTAAAAGCAAACAATGACATCCTTATCTGCAGTATCACCAATAGACGGACGCTACAGGTCCAAAACCAAGAATCTTTCGGCCTATTTTAGTGAAGAAGCACTTATCAAATACAGAATAAAAGTAGAAGTAGAGTATTTTATTGCTTTATATGAACAAGACCTGCCTCAACTAAAGGATGTAGATCCTGAAAATTTTAAAAGATTAAGGGGGCTATATGAAAACTTCACCTCGCTGGATGCTCAGGCAGTAAAGGAGATCGAAAAGATCACCAATCATGATGTAAAAGCGGTAGAATATTATCTAAAGGAAGAGTTTGGAAAACTTGGAATGGAAACCTCGAAAGAATTCATCCATTTTGGGCTGACATCACAGGATATAAATAACACTGCAATTCCGCTGAGTCTTAAGGATGCGATCGCAGAAGTTTATCTTCCGGAATTAAATGAAATCCTGGCAAAACTTGAAGAACTTGCTTCAGAATGGAAAGACATCCCGCTTTTAGCAAGAACCCATGGTCAGCCTGCTTCCCCTACCCGGCTTGGCAAAGAGATAGATGTATTTGTTGTAAGAATAAAGGAACAGATCAAATTACTGGAAGAAATTCCACATGCAGCAAAATTTGGTGGAGCTACGGGTAATTACAATGCTCATAATGTTGCTTATCCTGAAACAGACTGGAGGAAATTCGGGCAAAATTTCGTGGAGAATAAGCTGGGATTACATCACTCCTTCCCTACTACTCAAATTGAGCATTACGATCATATGGCAGCACTTTTTGATGCCCTTAAACGTATTAATAACATCTTTATAGACCTGGACAGGGATATATGGACCTATATCTCTATGGATTATTTCAAACAGAAGATCAAAAAGGGAGAAATAGGTTCTTCGGCCATGCCACACAAAGTGAATCCTATAGATTTTGAGAACAGTGAAGGGAATCTTGGAATAGCGAATGCTATCTTTGAACATCTTTCAGCTAAACTTCCCGTTAGCCGACTTCAGCGTGATCTAACCGACAGTACTGTATTGAGAAATATTGGCGTTCCTGTGGGACATACGATCATCGCTTTCAATTCAACTCTCAAAGGACTTAACAAGTTATTACTAAATGAGGAAAAGCTAAATGCTGATCTTGAAAATAACTGGGCTGTTGCTGCAGAAGCTATTCAGACTATTTTAAGAAGGGAAGGATTTAAGAATCCATATGAGGCTTTAAAGGGTCTAACCAGAACAAATGAAAGGATTACCGAGAAAAGTATTTCTGAATTTATAGACCAGCTTGATGTTTCTGATGATATCAAAAAGGAGCTACATAAGATAACACCTCAAAATTACACCGGTATCTAAATAAAAAGCCCCGGAAAGGGGCTTTTTAATTTCAACTAATTAAATCCGCTACTCTACAGTAGAATCATTTTCTGTTGCTACAGTATCAGATTCTTTTCCAATATTTATTTCCATTTTTAAAGAATCTTTATTTTCTGTGTGGTCCCCTCCAAAAATCCCAGAAAGTCCTTTTATTCCTTCCACATTTATATCCTCTTCATTAAGAGATTTCATTAATTTCATGATCTTCTCAGGATTCATATCTTCCCCAAGTACTCTGGCTAGTCCCAAACCTTTCTCATCTTTATAACCATATATAATCAACTCATCAATCGCATCTTCTTCTCCGGTAAAATACATCTCGGCCTTGCCATCAGTACCTCCCACCTTCATTAATAACTGATATCTTTCGTCCTGAAAAATTTCACTCAGTTTGGCTTTCTCTTCCTCAAATTTCTCTGGATGCTGATCTGCCCTTAGAGCGAGTACATTGATCTTTTTAATGCTCTGCATGGTAGTTCTTTGCTCTTCATCAAGAGATTCCAGGTTGGCGAACATACTTGGAGGCACATCCAGGGCAAGAAAATCTGTATCTTCCTGATTATCTACATAATATTTTTGAAGCGATTTTCCGTCATTACAGGATGTAAGAACCGCAACAAAAAGAAGGCTGAATAGAATTTTAAATGTTTTCATGGTCTATGATTTTTTGTTGGCTTTTTTTAATTCTTCAGCCCCGGGCACTTTAAGGTCGGCTGTAAGTTTTGAAAGTTGTGAAAGATCTATTTCACCTGTTATACTTAAGATCACCGAGATTGGCTCGCCATCGGTCTCACCTTCCAGGAACATAAACAGTTCTTTCACATAATTGTCATTCTTCCCGGGAACCGAGTAAAACTTGATATTCTTTCCATCCTCATTCACCCGCATTAACTCGTCAAGAGATCCTTTTTGAAGGTAGGATTTAACATCGGCAGCCATTTGTGATCTCACTTTGGAATCTGAAGATTTATAGATCTGGATACGATCAAGATTTTCTATAAGCTTCATATATTCCCTGGCTTCGGGATCACTATCACTTAAGTCAACTTTGGCCAGCATTTTAAACATCTTACTGGTCATTACCATAGCGTCCACTTCTTTCATATTCTCATATTTCTCAAAGGTCTGAGAATTAGAAAGCATGGGCACCAGGGCTAACAGGAGGGTAATTACTAATCTATTCATGATTTCTGGTTTTAATCTATTTGTATGATTTTGTTTGTAGTCTTATTAAATTCTTTAAGGTATGCAAGGTCTGCAGTTCCTTCATTCATCAACTGTGAAACCATATTCAGGGTTTCTTTGGTCTTTTCCAGCGCCAGTTCTTCATCACTAATTGTTCCTAAATCATTTTCATTTAGCTCTCGGGATGAATCATTAAAGAAAAATATCCCTAATGCGACGATCAGGATGGCTGCGATAGAGGTCCAGGCATACCTGTTCCCTTTGGAACCACCAACATCCGGTAAATTTTCAAAGGTTTCTTTTTTCTGTTTCGCCGAAAACATAAACATAAGCTGATATGATTTTAGATGCTCTGGTACATCTTCTTTCAGAAAATATTCTCTGAGAATATTTTCCTCGGCCAGTGAAGTCTTACCTTCGTCATAGCGCTCCAGCAATTTTTCAATTTTACCTGATTCCATAATTGTGTTTCTTTATTAAATTTTCACGTATTGCCTTTCTCGCCCTGGACAGAGAAACCCGTATCGCTGTCTGGTTCATCTCCATGATCTCGGCAATTTCCTCATAATCATATTGTTCAATATCTCTAAGCTGAAAGACCATTTTCTGCTGCTCTGGCAGGGTTTCCACGATCTTTTGCAGCCATTCCATCTCATCACTAAGCTCAACTTCGGTTTGAAGGGAGGGCCCGTGATTCTGATAATTCTGATGTACTATTCTCAGGTGACTGTTTTGTTTGGATTTCAACTGGTCCAGACAATAGTTCTTGGTCACCGTCATCGCAAAGGCCTCCACATTGGCATAATGCTTGATCCTTTCCTTACGACTCCAAAGTTTCAGAATTACCTCCTGAGTAGCATCTTCGGCTGCTTCTTTAGAAGTAAGCAGTCTTAATGCCAGGCGATACATCTTATCCTTAACAGGATTTATAATATTCAGGAAGGTGTGTTCTTTCATTTAATTTTGGTTGGTTTATAATACCTTCTCAACTTTACGACGAGTCACGTACAGTTTTGTTACAATTAATTTTGAAATTGTAAGAATGTACCTATTTTTAGAAAAAATTGTTATTAATCCATTCTTAATCTATGAAAGTATATAAATATTTAATGCTATTCCTTCTTACAGGGGGAATGTTAGTCTCCTGTTCAAAGGATGATAATGATGATATCCCTAATCCTCCGGATAATGGCGGAAAAACTGAGGTGAGCCTGGAGCTTGAAATCAAGGACTTTGTCTGGAAGGGAATGAATGAGATATACCTTTACAAATCTGATATCCCTGAGCTTGCCAATGACTATTTTGCTGATCAGGAGGAATTATATGACTGGCTCGAAACTTGGGATACACCTGAAAATTTATTCTATGACGGACTTGTTGCTTCTCAGGACCGTTTCAGCTTTATAACAGATGACTATATAGAACTGGAGAATAGTTTTAGTGGAATTTCGGAAACAACAGGTGTAGATTATCGCCTTTACAGATTATCTTCAGGGTCCAATGATATTTTTGGAGTTGTAAGATACATTATCCCTGGAAGTAACGCCGAAGGAAAAGATATCCAGAGAGGAGACCTTTTCACAAAAATCAATGGAGAAGCTCTTACCATAAGTAACTACAGGGATTTACTTTCGAATTCAACAATCACCTTTACTCTGGCAAAAATTGAAAATAATACGATTAGTGAAACCGGAGAAACGGTAACCATAGATGCCCAAACCCTCACTGAAAATCCAATCCTAATAAATAAGGTTCTGGATGTAGACGGTATTAAGGTTGGATATCTAATGTATAATAGTTTTGTAGCAGACTTTGATGATGAACTAAATACAGTTTTTGCCGATTTCAAGGCCGCTGGTATTCAAAAACTTATCCTTGACCTTCGATATAATGGAGGTGGTAGGGTAAGTTCTGCCACCCGATTGGCAAGCATGATTACCGGGCAGTTCACCGGAGAGGTATTCGCAAAACAGCAATGGAATGATAAATATCAGAACTATTTCCTTCAGGAAAACCCTGATAGATTATTCAATTATTTTACCGATAAGATAGATAACAACGAAGCTATCAACAGTCTTAATCTATCTGATGTCTATGTGATTGGAACTTCTTCCACTGCATCAGCAAGTGAGCTTGTGATGAATGGGCTAAGTCCTTATATCGATGTAATCAAGGTAGGAGACACTACAGTTGGAAAATCACAGGCATCGGTTACTCTTTATGATTCTCCAAATTTTGGAAGGGAAAATGCCAATCCAGATCATAAATATGCTATTCAGCCACTGGTCTACGAATCAGTGAACGCAGAGGATATGGTGGTACCTTATAACGGAATAATCCCGGATTTTGCTATTGAAGAAAGGATATCTAACATGGGAACCCTTGGAGATCCTTCTGAAAGATTACTTTCAGCAGCTATCGATGCTATAGCTGGAAGCAGAAGATTCTATCCTGAAAGGGAATTCTGGTATAATGAGTTTAAAGAAGCTGGTTTTGATAATATTCTTTACCAAAGAATGTATATCGATAAACTTCCAGATACCGGAGGCCGGAAATTAGGAGTCAGTTTCAATAAAGAATAAAAGATAAAAAAAACCCGCTCGGAGCGGGTTTTTTTATTGGCTAATCATTAAAATAAATTCCGTTGGGATTAATTCCAACTGAAAACTGAGTGGTCAAACTTCCATTTGAAAGATTGTAGATATAAAGCATTCCGTCCCCGGTAAAATCGGCATTCGGAGAGGCTACATATATTCTTCCGTCATGGATCTCAAAACCATATAATAAAGCTGGCTCATCAAGTTTATATTCAGAAGCCGGCTGCATAGTAGTCATGTTATAATTATATACTGTTTTGCCTATGGTAAGATATACATCACTACCTTCCAGGCTCAAATTATTTGGATGCAAAGAGCTATCCGGGAAATCAAATTCTTCCTCAACCTGGTTATTGCTAATATTGATATTTGATAATTTACCAGCAGTCTCTGTTTCGGCATAAGAGGGTTTCCCTCCAGCTAACACCCAAAGATTATTACCTTCTATTACCATGGAATTTGGCAGGTCCCCTACTTCTATTTCTGCCTCTACTCCATTGCTCTCGGTATTGATAACAGAGACAATATTATTAAATGAAAATCCGCCTTTATGGGCAACGAATAGTTTTCCATTGGCTGCCAGGACTTTCTCAGGTCCTTCAGCAACCGAAATCGATTTTATAAATGAAAAGTCCGACAGATCGAAAACAGCGACAAAGTCGTCATCAGGGTCCATTCCGTCGCCCCAATTGCTAACGTAGATCTTATCGTTTACCACTTCTGCATAACGCGGATTCATAAGTTCAACATCTATCGTAGCACGGCTTTCAAATGTATACCTGTCTACGACCTCGATCTTATTAGAAACATTCACAACGATAATTGCAAATTCCTCATATAATTTGATGCTTTGAGCAGTATCGCCAAGCCCGGTTTCATTAGTATTCATAAAAATACTGCTTTGCATTTGCTGCATATCGTTATCTAGAAAGCTCACCGAGGCATTCCCGGAGCCGAAATTCCCCTCGTTCAGCACAAAGATTCCCGACTCGAATTCGGCTTCCTCTTCGGGCATAGGACAACAATCGGTATCGTCTTCGCAGGAATTAAAAAGGAAGACGGTAAAAAATAACAGAAATAAGTGTTTGTAGTTCATAGCTAAAAATTGATTATTAGTAAGGTGTTAAATGACCTTCCAGGCATGATGCGGGAAGGCAGACTTTGATATTCTTCGTTAAAAATGTTATGTATTTGAAATCGCAGACTTGTTTCCGGACTTTTAGCAAAGGCATATTCGGCTCCCAGATTTACTAATTTGTATGAGTTCAGTTCATAATTATTATCGGAAGAGGTATAAATACTACCATTATAAATTGACTGAATAGAAAAAACCAGCCTATTTATCTCATAGGCTCCCGAAAAAGTAATCTTATGTTGAGGCGTATAAATAAGTTGCTTACCGGTTTCCTGGTCTATAGACTTCGTAAAGGCATAGTTCCCACTCAGTCTTAGCGGATTTTCACCAATATTCTTAGACCAGTCAGCTATCACTTCCAAACCATAATTATGAACATTGGAGGTGTTCACCGGTCGCCACATTCCATCTTCTCCCGGGATCCAGCGGATCAGGTTATCAATATCCATGAAATATGCCGTAAGGTTAATCTGAAAATTCTGAAAACTGATCTCATTCCCGATCTCTCCCTGTAAGGAAGTTTCGGGGTCCAGTTCCTTATTTCCGCCTGACTGCCAGAATAGATCATTGAAGGTTGGAATCCTGAAATTCCTGGAGGTATTGATTCGAAGAAGATAATTTTCTGAAAAATAATAGTTCCCTCCTGCTGAAAACAATAAAGGAGAGTTATAAATTTCAGTGATTTCCTGCCTTAAACTTAATTCGTAATTCAGTTTTCCCAGGTCGTGATTCCATAAAGCCGAAAATCCTCCGATATTTCTTTGTGCATTTTCAATACCTGACCCTTCCCCATTGATATTATTATAATCTGCAATGAAATTAAGTTTCATTCCAGCTGAGAATTCATAACCCAGATCATACTTGATGATTCCTGTTTCGGCCTCTCCAAAACTGAAATTTTCAGAATCCCTGTTCTCAAAATATTTGAATTCTTCTTTTAAAAAGGCTAGTTTCAGACTGCTTGTAAAATCTCCAAAAAATGATTTCCATTCAAGCAGGTTTCTCAAGTTCCTGTCTTCATATTTACTGTTGGATGGAAGGTTCAAAGTCCCCGAGAATCCACGACCGCCCTGGTAATAGTTCGAATAGAACTTCAGAATGTTTGTATCATCAAGCCATCTGGCCAGGGAGGCACTCAGCGAAACATTATAAAAATCACCATTTTCATTCTGCTTATCGGTTCCCTGGTATTTATAATCATTTTCTGAACTTATGCCTGAAACACCAATATTTAAGCTGGTCTTCTCATTAGAAAAACTTCCATTATAAGCTGCCTGATAGGTTTCAAAACTGCCATATCCAGTACGCACTGCATTCTTCAACTCCCCATCAAAACTGAAGTCATTGTTCAGGTGAATGGTTCCTCCAATGGCGCCGCTGCCATAGACCACACTGCCGCCACCGGGCCGCAGACTTATATTGTCAAAAACCCGGGTGTTTATCGTATTAAAATCTGTCTGCCCGGTAAATTGTGAATTGATATTGATGCCATTCCACACCACAGCTGTCTGGGCCGCGCTAGTACCGCGCACTGAAGCCGAAGAAACCATTCCGTAGCCATTCTCCCGGAAAAAGAAAGGGGAATTGAATTTCAATAATGAGGTGAGCAATGGCTCATTCTGCTGAATGAGAGAATCTTCCAACTCTCTTACGAACTGCCCTTCGGAATTCTGTTTAAGCTTCACATCGCTTAAACGAACCTCTTCCAGCCAGTTTATGGAATCATTTTGAGCGGCCATACTAAAGCAGGCGCAAAAAAAGATTAGAATAAGATGATATAAGTTTCCGTTCATAATCTGCCGACCTTTATCCCGAAAGTCACTCGATATTAGTTTGAAATTCAGGCAGGTCTCCTGGCTCGCGTACTGCAATTCACCTTCCCATGCGCCTTAGACGCACAGTGGTTTGAAGAATTATTGCAGCCATCCGCCACAGGCGGACAAAGCTTACAGTTGCGGGAACAGCTCAGGCTTTTGAAGTAAATACTTCCCCTGATTCCCTTTTAATCCACGCAGAAATAAATCGGCGCTGAACCAAAATTTCAATGCGAAAATAAACAAATATGTTTAGCAATAAGATCAAAAAGTTAAATAATCTTACTTTTGATCTCCAAACAAACGGTTTTGAAAAGAATAATTCTCATTTTCCTAGTCATGGGATTCATATCCTGTAAAGATTCAAAGAAAGCTGATTCACCTGAATTTCAGAAGGGTAAAGAAGTAGAAATTGAAGAAGCAAAAGGTTTCAGTATCACTAGCTTTGAAAACTACAGTATTCTAAAGGTGAATACTCCGTGGCCCGAAGCTGAAGATCCTTTAGTTTATCTTTTGGCAGAAAAGAATGCTGAGATCCCTGAAAACCTTGAATACAATCAGAAGGTTGAAGTTCCGATAGAAAGTCTCGTGGTCACTTCCACCACTCATATTCCAGCTCTTGAAGCTTTAAATGAAGAAGGAAAGTTAGTAGGATTTCCAGGCCTCAATTATATCTCTTCAGAAAACACACGAAAACTGATCGATGCCGGAAAAATTTTAGAGTTAGGCCAGAACGAAAATATCAATACCGAGATCTTAATAGATCTTTCGCCCGATGTGGTTATTGGTTTTGCTATTAACGCTTCCAATAAAAGCTTTGAGACCATCCAAAAAACAGGAATTCCGGTTATTTATAATGGTGACTGGACCGAGGCAACACCCCTGGGAAAGGCTGAATGGATAAAGTTCTTCGGGGTTTTATTCGGAAAAGAAAGTGAGGCTGAAGAAATATTCAGTGAGATCAGGAACGAATACATTAAAGCAAAAGAACTGGCTAAAACCAGTGAGAAAAGACCTAGCGTAATCGCCGGATCCATGTATAATGACAAATGGTATATGCCTTACGGGAATTCGTGGCAGGCACAGTTCATTAAAGACGCTAATGCCAATTATCTGTATGCCGAAACTGAAGGTGATGGAAGTTTATCATTAGCCTTTGAAAGCGTTCTGGAAAAGGCTGAGGATGCCGAATACTGGGTGAGCTCCGGCCAGTTCACCTCTTACGAACAGCTTTTCAATGAATCGGAGCATTACAAACGTTTTAAAGCTGTGAGAGATAAGAATGTATACAGCGTAAGCCTTTCAACCGGGGAGACTGGCGGAATAACTTTTTATGAGCTTGGTCCGCAAAGACCCGATCTTATTCTGAAAGACCTAATTTCTATATTCCACCCAGGGCTTATGGAAGATTACGAACCGGTATTCTACAAACCGCTTAAATAATGCTGAGTCAGAGAAAATATACTTTTGCGCTTATCATACTGTTCCTTGCGGTAATTCTCACCGGATTATTCAATATTAGCCTGGGATCGGTAAATATTCCGGTTTCAGATGTCACCTCTGCCCTGCTGGGTTTTGAAGTAGATAGAGAGACGTGGAGATATATTATTCTTAATTACCGACTTCCGAAAGCCATTACAGCAATTATTACCGGATCGGGGCTGGCAGTTAGCGGACTTTTAATGCAAACCCTTTTCAGGAATCCACTCGCAGGGCCATATGTGCTTGGTTTAAGTAGTGGTGCCAGCCTTGGAGTTGCAATCGTATTCATGGGCGCATCTATTTTCGGAGCTTCATTTGCGGCAATTCTTTTATCTGGTTGGAGTCTGGTGATCGCCTCCAGTCTTGGAAGTTTGCTGGTCTTGTTCGCTGTTATCCTTGCCTCTATTCGCTTAAGAGACACCATGGCAATACTTATCATAGGTTTAATGTTCGCCAGCCTTACAGCTGCCATAGTAAGTGTTCTGGCCTATTTTAGCCCAGCCTCCCAACTGCAGCAGTATGTTTTCTGGTCTTACGGAAGCCTGGGAAATCTTAGCTGGGATGAAGTTTCCATCCTTGGTTTGTTCTGGGTGATAGGAATATTGATAAGCATTGGCAGCATAAAAAACCTCAATTCTCTCTTATTAGGAGAGCAATACGCACGAAGCCTCGGTACCAATATCAAAAGGAACCGGTTCATGATAATTATCGCTACCAGTTTACTGGCTGGAAGTATCACTGCTTTTGCCGGCCCAATCGCCTTTGTAGGTCTTGCGGTTCCGCACCTGGTGAGACAGATAATTCCCTCGGCCAATCATGTAAGCCTGGTCCCGGCGGTGATATTTGGCGGAGCTATTTTAATGCTAATTTGTGATATCATTGCTCAGCTACCGGGAAGTGAATTCAGTTTACCTATAAATGCAATAACTTCGCTGATCGGAGCTCCAGTCGTCATCTGGCTGCTGGTGAGAAAGAGAAAATTCAATTTTTAAGTGAGCGCTGAAAATTCAAATATCGTCCTGAAAACTGATGAACTAAGCATAGGTTACCGGAAAAGAAATGACATACAGGTAGTCGTTTCGGGAATCGATATGGAAATAAAAGAAGGTGAACTTGTTGCCGTTATCGGGATCAACGGCGCCGGAAAATCTACCTTACTTAGAACTTTAAGCGGGATACAGCAAATAATTAAAGGACAGGTTTTTATTTCTGAAAAAAATCTTGCTAAAACCGATGTTTCGGAACTTTCTAAAAACATCAGCCTGGTATTGACCGAGCAACTGATCTCAAAGAACCTTAGCGTCATGGAACTGGTTGCCCTTGGTCGTCAGCCATATACCAACTGGATAGGAAAACTCAACAAGAATGACCTGAAAAAAGTAATGCACGCCATTAAGCTGGTCAACATCGAGGATATAAAGAGTAAAAAATGTCATGAACTAAGTGATGGGCAATTTCAAAAGGTGTTAATTGCCCGCGCCTTGGCCCAGGACACTTCACTCATCATTTTAGATGAACCTACTACTCATCTTGACCTTTATCATAAAGCCTATGTCCTTAAACTACTGCAGCAACTTAGCCGGGAAACCAATAAGGCTATTTTGTTCGCATCGCACGAAATAAACCTGGCTCTACAGTTATGCGACAAACTTCTTATTCTGAAGGACAAAAAGGCGCTCTATGGCAAACCTTTAGATCTCATAAACTCTGAAACCTTCAACGACCTCTTCCCCAGTCATCTGATCCATTTTGATAAAGAGTCTTCCAGTTTTAAAATAAAATAAATTCTACACCTCCACTCCGCTCGATGTGACATTAGATCATTTATAAATTTTTACTGACTCTCTTCTATAAAATTCTTAAATAAGTATCTTTGGAAAAACCGCCAATTTCATGAACGAATACCTTCTCATTAGTTTAATTTTTATTGTGGCTCTGGGGATCGGAGTTTATATAGGTAAACTCATTTCGGGTCTTAAATCTAAAAACGAGACCGGAAGACTTGAAGAAAGAAACTCTCAACTATCAATTCAGATAGAAGATCTTAAAAATCAAATAAACAGTGAGTTAGAAAATCACAAAGAAGAGATTCAACAACTTAAAAATGAAGCGGCTGGCGATATTGAAAAGATCGAGAAAGAAAGAGAGGAAATAAGGAGGGAAAAGGAAAACATCAGCCTGGAGCTTACCCGAAAAATTTCAGAATTCAATAATCTTCAGGAAAAGAATGAGGAGCAAAAAGCCGAGGTAGAAAAACTCCAGGAAAAATTCACCAAGGAATTTGAGAATCTTGCGAATAAGATACTCGATCAGAAATCGGAGAAGTTTACCAATCTTAATAAACAGAATATCGAAAGCATTCTGGACCCGCTTCAGAAAAAGATCAAGGAATTTGAGGAAAAAGTAAATAAAAGCGATTCGGAATCGGTTAAAAGACATGCCGAACTGGGAGAAAAACTGAAATTCCTGAATGAGCAAAGCCTTAAAATAAGTGAGGATGCTACCAACCTCACCAAAGCCCTTAAAGGCGACACCAAAATGCAGGGTAACTGGGGAGAGATGGTACTTGAGAGGGTCCTGGAACGCAGTGGCCTGCAAAAAGACAGCGAATATTTTGTTCAGCAAAGCTTCAATACCGAAGATGGAAAAAGAGTAATGCCCGATGTGATCATTCATTTGCCGGGCGACAAGAAGATGGTGGTAGACTCCAAAGTTTCACTGAATGCTTATGAACGCTACATCAACGAAACAGATGAAGATGATAAGAAGTCTCACCTTAAAAATCACCTTATTTCTGTAAAAAATCGAGTTAACGAACTGAGTAATAAGAATTACCACTCTCTATACCAGATGGAAAGCCCTGACTTTGTATTGCTTTTCATCCCGATAGAAGCAGCTTTCGCCATCGCTTCCAATGAATATCCGTCCCTGTACAGTGATGCCTTTGAAAAGAATATCATTATTGTTACGCCTACCACCCTTCTTGCGGTCCTTAAAACGATCGATAGTATGTGGCAGAACGAGAAGCAAAAACAGAACGCGATACAGATCGCTACCCAGGCAGGAGCGCTTTACGATTCGTTCACCAACCTCACTGACGAACTTCTGAAGATTGGCCGCCAGATAGGGACCGTTCAGAATTCTTATGAAGGCGCCATGAAAAAGCTCACCGGTAAAGGAAATCTTATACGAAGAGTCGAGAAACTGAAAAAACTGGGAGCAAAAGCCAGTAAACAAATCGACCAGAAACTCTTGAACCGCGGGGAGATCGAAGATGAAGAGGAAGAAGAATCTGAAAACCAAACTCTAGATCTTAGATGATAAAAACTACCATTTTAACCACAGTATTATTTCTTTTCCTATGCCAGTTAACCGCCCAGGAGATCTACTTTCCACCGGCAGGGGAATGGCAGGAAAAACAGTCTTCCGAATTTGAACTGGATTTCTCTGAAGCCGTCAATTTCGCTAAAGCTAACGAATACTCAGGCTCAAAAGACCTCAGACAGGCCATTTTAAAAGGTTTTGAACACGAACCTTATCACGAAATCCTTGGACCTACTAAAAGGAGAGGCGGCCCGGCAGGAATGATCTTGAAGAATGGATATCTGGTTGCAAAATGGGGAGACACCAAAAGAGTGGATATGACTTTCAGTGTTACCAAAAGTTTCCTTTCAACAACAGCCTTGATCGCGAGAGACAAGAATCTAATTAAAGATTTTGAGGAGCCTGTGGTAAACTATGTTTGGGATGACACTTTTGAAGGGGAACATAATTCGAAGATCACATGGAAACATCTGCTTCATCAAAATTCCGACTGGAGCGGCCAGCTATGGGGAGGATTCGACTGGGCCGACAGGCCTCCACAGGATCAAAGCATAGATGAATGGAGGTCCCGAGAACTACACGAACCTGGAACTTATTTTAAATACAATGATGTTCGAGTGAATGTACTTGCCTATTCGCTCTTAAATGTATTCAGAATGCCATTACCAAAAGTACTGAAAAAGAATATCATGGATCCTATCGGCTCTTCTCAAAGCTGGAGGTGGTTTGGATATGAAAATTCATGGACCACCATAGACGGTCTTAAAATGCAATCTGTGAGCGGCGGAGGTCATTCAGGCGGAGGAATGTTTATAAACACTGAAGACATGGCGAGGTTTGGTCTTTTATTCATGAATAATGGAAAATGGAACGAAAAGGAATTGATCTCAGAAGACCTGATTACAGAAGCCATGCAACCTTCAACACCAAATCCGAATTATGGATATATGTGGTGGCTTAATTCAGAGGGAGATCGAAATATGGAAAATATCGATACAGATATCTTCTATGCCGCCGGTTTTGGAGGAAATTTCATCATTATAGATCAGAAAAACAAAATGGTGATCGTAACAAGATGGCTTGAACCATCAAAACTGGAAGATTTTCTCAACTTAGTCTATAAGAATATCTAGAATGAAAAAGACCCTTTTATATATACTCGGCGGAGTATTCGTTCTCTGGCTTTTATATTATGCCTTTATCTATTTTGTTCCTTATAGCGAAGGAACACGAAGCGGGGAATTGATCAAATTCAGCCGGAAAGGAGTAATCTCCAAGACCTGGGAAGGTGAAATTAGCCAGGGAATCAGCGGGGCGCAGATATTTCAGTTTTCGGTACTGGATAAAAATGATGACGTAATTAAAAAACTCCAGGAATACGAAGGCAATTATGTAAAGCTCACCTATATTGAGCGATTTGACACCTTTTTCTTCTGGGGAGACACAAAATATTTTATAACCGATGTGGAAAAATCAGAAAGTCCGCATTTTAGAAAATAACCATGCAAAAAGATTATAAGACCGTAGAAGAGAGCCATGTGATAATTTCAGAATTGATGCTACCCTCCCATTCCAATTTCAACGGAAAGATACATGGAGGTTACATCCTTTCTCTCATGGACCAGATCGCTTTTGCCTGTGCATCTAAACATTCCGGAGCCTATTGTGTTACCGCCAGTGTTGATACAGTTGATTTTCTAAGACCCATTGAAATAGGAGAGCTTGTAACCATGAAAGCATCCGTTAATTATGTAGGTCGTAGTTCCATGGTAATAGGCATTCGGGTAGAAGCTGAGAATATCCAGAACGGAAATGTAAAGCATTGTAATTCTTCGTATTTCACTATGGTCGCTAAAGATAAAAATGGCAAATCTATTGAGGTACCCGGCCTTATTCTCAAAAATGATAACCAGATTAGGCGTTTTGCGAAGAGCATTAAAAAGAAAAACATGAAAAAGAAAAGGATACAGGAATTCCTGGTCACCGACTTTTCTTCAGACAGGTACCTGCATATTCTTGAAGAGCATAAGGTAAAAATAGAGAAAGAAGTTTGAGGTCACACGGATTTATACTGGTCATCTTCATTGCCATTGGAATCGCGTATTTCTACCCCGAAGGCACACAATTATTACCTTTAAAGACCATAACCGATATCGGGATAGGTCTAATATTTTTCTTTTACGGCCTGAAACTGGCACCTGCCGAATTTAAAGCCGGTTTGCTTAATTACAGGGTGCATATCATTATACATATCACCACATTCCTGATTTTTCCATTATTGTGCCTGGCCTGTCTGCCGTTTTTTGAAAATGGCCTGAGATCTGATCTTTGGATCGCATTGTTCTTCCTGGGAACACTCCCTTCTACTGTATCATCTTCAGTAGTCATGGTCGCCCTCGCAAAGGGAAATTTACCTACCGCTATTTTCAATGCAAGCCTTTCAGGTTTAATAGGAATTGTAGCGACCCCCTTGTGGATAGGTTTTATTCTGGAAAAGACAACAGATTTTGATTTTCTTGAAGTGCTTCAGAAACTATGTCTGCAAATCATAGTCCCCCTGGCTATAGGTTTATTTCTACAGAGATATTTTGGAGACCTCGCCAGGAAATATGGCAAACAGCTGAGTTTATTTGACAAAACCACCATTATCCTGATTATCTACTCCAGTTTCAGCAATTCATTTACATCGGACCTTTTCAGGACTGTAGCACTAAACGAACTAATAAAAATGGTAGCTATCGTTCTGGTTCTTTTCTTTGTTGTCTTCTTCGGACTGGCCTTCTTCAGTAATCTTATTGGTCTGAATACCGAGGACAAGATCGCGGCTCAATTCTGCGGAACCAAAAAATCGCTGGTTCACGGTTCGGTAATGGTGAGGGTGATATTCGGAAATGCCGCCAGCTCGGGCTTATTACTTTTGCCAATCATGCTTTATCATTCTGCCCAACTCATCCTGGTAGCCTGGTTCGCCGAAAAGTACAGAAAAAGAGAAATACTCGAAGTCTAAGGCATCAGGGTTGCAGGTAAAGAGCGATTTCGGCAATATTAAAAGTAAAAAGTATCCAGCCGATTATCAGAAAAAGGCCACCAATTGGAGTTACAGGGCCTAAAATCTTAATTTTCTTTCCCCGGGAGTCGCTGTAAGTTAGTCCGTAAATACTAAACGAAAAAAGAATAATCCCAATAATAAAACACCAGGCCGTAAGCACCTGGCCTGTTTCAGCAAAAGGAAAAACGATCCCGGAAATGATCAGCATAATGGAATGATACATTTGATATCTCACTCCTACCTCATAACTTCTCAGTTGATCATCATTAAACGACCTTCTCAAAGCATGTGCTCCAAAAGCCCCCAATATTACCGCAAAAGTTCCCAATACACCGCCAAAAATCAAAACCATTTCCTTCATAAATCAGTTAGCATTTTTGAGTTTATATAAAATAAAAAAGTCATTCCGAATGAAAAAAGATTTCTGAAATTACAGATTTCAATCTTCAGCCAAAATGACTTTATAATTATTTTAATGTTTCTATTTACTCAGATACATCTTTCTTCTGGAGTAAAGATCATAGAAATCATCATCTTTCAAGCTTTCAATGAAAAGGATACTTTCCCCAGTACTCTTCATTTCAGGTCCTAATTGCTTGTTGACCTTATGGAACTTATTGAAAGAGAATACCGGCTGTTTGATAGCATAACCATCAAGTTTAGGATCGAATTTAAAATCCTTGATCTTTTTCTCACCCAGCATCACCTTTGTCGCATAGTTAACATAAGGTTCTTTATAAGCCTTCGCGATGAAAGGCACTGTTCTCGAAGCTCTAGGATTCGCTTCGATTATATACACCTTCTCATCTTTGATCGCAAACTGGATATTTATCAATCCTACAGTATTCAAGGCAAGTGCTATCTTTTTAGTATGATCCTTGATCTGCTGCATTACAAGGTCTCCCAAGTTGAAAGGAGGAAGCAATGCGTTGGAGTCTCCGGAGTGAATTCCACATGGCTCGATGTGCTCCATGATTCCGATGATATATACATCTTCCCCATCGCAAATAGCATCCGCTTCTGCCTCAATAGCTCCATCCAGATAATGATCCAGGAGGAGTTTGTTATTAGGGATCTTCCTTAAAAGGTCCACAACATGCTCTTCCAATTCATCCTTGTTGATCACGATTTTCATTCCCTGACCACCTAGTACATAAGACGGTCTCACAAGAATCGGGAAATTTAATTCATCAGCCAGTGCAAGTGCCTCATCTGCATTTTCGGCAGTACCAAATTCGGGATAAGGGATATCGTTAGCCTGAAGAAGTTTCGAGAAGCTTCCCCTATCCTCTGCCAGATCAAGCGCTTCAAAACTGGTGCCCATGATCTTGATACCATATCTATCCAGTTTTTCAGCAAGTTTAAGAGCGGTTTGACCTCCTAACTGAACGATCACCCCTTCTGGTTTCTCATGTCGTATAATATCGTAGATATGCTCCCAGAATACGGGTTCAAAATAAAGTTTATCAGCTACATCGAAGTCTGTTGAAACCGTTTCAGGATTACAGTTGATCATGATGGTCTCATATCCACATTCGGAAGCGGCAAGCACACCGTGCACACAGCTGTAATCAAACTCTATCCCCTGGCCTATTCTGTTTGGCCCTGAACCGAGTACTACGATTTTCTTTTTATCTGAAACCTTACTTTCATTATCTATATAGACCTCTCCCTCTTTCGAACGAATCTCATCCTCAAATGTGGAGTAATAATAAGGTGTTTCTGCTTTAAATTCCGCTGCACAGGTATCAACCAGCTTATATACTCTGTTTACTCCAAGCTCCTCTCTCTTCTTGTAAACTTCACTTTCCCAGCAATCAAGCATATGAGCTATCTGCCTGTCGGCAAAACCTTTTTGTTTGGCCTCAAGAAGCAAGTCTTTTGGAATCGAGTGTATGTCATAGGTGGAAATTTCATTTTCCAGTGCATGCAGTTCTTCATATTGCTTAAGGAACCACATATCAATCTTGGTAATCTCATGTATCCTGCTTAATGGAATACCCATTTGAATCGCATCATAGATCACAAACACCCTGTCCCAGCTAGGGTTAGTAAGTTTATCAATGATCTGGTCATAATCTGTAAAACCTTTTCCGTCTGCACCGAGTCCATTTCGTTTTATCTCCAGGGATTGAGTTGCCTTATGAATAGCTTCCTGGAAAGATCTTCCGATTCCCATCACTTCTCCAACAGATTTCATCTGTAGTCCGAGGGTACGGTCTGCACCTTCGAATTTGTCAAAATTCCATCTAGGAATTTTTACGATCACATAGTCTAATGAAGGTTCGAATAATGCCGAAGTGGATTTCGTGATCTGGTTATCTAGCTCATCGAGGTGATATCCCAGAGCTAGTTTGGTAGCTACCTTGGCGATTGGATATCCGGTTGCTTTTGATGCAAGTGCCGAAGATCGGGATACCCTTGGGTTGATCTCGATCGCATAAATATCTTCTTTTTCATCAGGGCTTACCGCGAACTGTACGTTACATCCACCAGCAAAGTCTCCGATACTGCGCATCATCTTGATGGCCATATCCCTCATTCTCTGGAACGCACTGTCGCTAAGTGTCATTGCCGGAGCAACGGTGATAGAATCGCCAGTATGGATACCCATAGGATCCATATTTTCAACGGTACAAATGATCACCACGTTATCGTTCCTATCACGCAGAAGCTCTACCTCGTACTCCTTCCAGCCAAGAAGAGCCTTATCTATCAAAACTTCATGTATAGGCGAGGTTTCAAGCCCATAAGTAAGCATTTCATCAAAATCCTCAGCCCTATGAACAAAACCTGCTCCACCTCCTCCAAGAGTAAACGAAGCCCTTATCACAAGCGGATAACCGAATTCCTGGGCCACTTCTTTTCCCTGCAGGTAAGAAGTAACTGTTTTCGCAGGAGCGACAGGAATCCCAATTCTACCCATCAACTGCTTGAATTGTTCACGATCTTCGCAAATATTGATTGCATCAATATCAACACCAATAAGTTTCACTCCAAAATCTCCCCAGATCCCTTTTTCATCAGCTTCGATACAAAGGTTCAAAGCTGTTTGTCCTCCCATGGTTGGAAGAACGGCATCAATTTCAGGATGCTCTTTTAAAACTTCAATAATCGATTTCGTGGTAAGTGGTTTCAGGTAAACATGATCGGCCATGGAGGGGTCGGTCATGATGGTTGCTGGATTGGAGTTTATCAGAACAGTCTTTATCCCATCTTCCCTTAAGGAACGTAGGGATTGAGTTCCTGAATAATCGAATTCGCAGGCCTGCCCGATTATAATGGGACCAGAACCTATAATTAAAACGCACTTGATGTCTTTGTTTTTCGGCATGATATTATGTTGTGTTCGCAGTAAAAATAAGAAGCGTGTGGATATAAAAAAAGGCGTTACTTAAAAAGTAACACCTTTAATATTTCGAATAACGTGATTCATTAGTGTTTGTGTCTGTTTTCAGAAGATACAGATAATTTCTTTCTTCCTTTAGCCCTTCTTCTTGCAAGGACCTTTCTTCCGTTTGCACTGGCCATACGCTCCCTGAAGCCGTGCTTATTTTTTCTTTTCCTTTTAGATGGTTGAAACGTTCTTTTCATTGTGAATATCTTTTATCTTCTGTAAATTCGTTTTTGGCTGTCTTTAAAACTGCGTGCAAATATACAAAGCTTTTTAAGTACTGCAAATACTAAATTAAAATAATTTTTAATTGTTTTTATTACCTTTGCCGCCTGCAAAAATCAAGATAGAATATGTTCAATAAGAATATCAAATTAGTTTTAGCCGGTTTAATCATCGCTGCAGCGATATGGCAGTTTATTGAAGGAAATATTGGAAACGGGATCTTTTTGATCCTCCTTTCAGGTATTTTCATATTTCTTTATTTTAAAAATGAAATGATCTTATTGGCATTTCTTCGCCTTAGAAAGCAGGATTTTGACGGAGCCAAAAAGTGGCTTGACAAAATAAAGGATCCTGAAAAGGCACTTACTCAAAAACAACAGGGGTATTACTGGTACCTCCACGGATTAATGGTTTCTCAAACCAACATTAGCCAGGCTGAAAAATTCTTCAAACGTGCAATCAGACTAGGACTTTCCATGGACCATGACCTCGCTATGGCCAAACTCAATCTTGCCGGAATAGCAATGACCAAAAGAAGAAAAAGGGAAGCTACCATGCTTTTGAACGAAGCCAAAAAACTTGACAAGCATGGCATGATGAACGATCAGATCAGGATGATGAAACAGCAGATGAAGAAGATTTAAATATTAAATATCTCTTAAGATGAAAAGCTTATAATAATTAAATCTCTCTTAAAACTTCGCTTTTCATCTAAAAAATCGCTAATTATAACGAAAATTTTTTCAGGCAAGATATGGCTGTATTACCTTCGTAGGGTAACAGCCCCAATAACGTTGCATGAAAAAACTATTACTAGTTTTATTATTTATTGGCCCCTCAATATTTTCCCAGCAGAACCTGCAGGACAGGACATTCTTCTCTGAAGCTCTCTTCCAACATCTTTCAGATTACAACAAAAAAGCTGATCTGGCTTATCGTTTTAACCAGTATGACAAAGCGAAAGAACTTTTTGAGGATTTTACTAATAAACACCTTGAAGGATCCTATATGGATAACTTCAAATTCCATAATCTAAAAAAGAAGGAAGTTCAGTTATATGATTATGACAGGCCTGTTTTTCTTATCACTTACGCTTCTTGGTGCATCCCCGGCAAAGGTGAAATCCCTGCTTTAAATGAACTGGCTGCACAATATAAAGGAGAGATAGATTTCGTAATTCTTTTTTGGGATAAAAGGGAAAAAGCAAAAGAGCTGGCCGAGCAATTCTCATCAGATGTTTCCATCGTATATGTTGACGAAACCGAAAATAATGGTGCATACGTGGTTAAACAACTAAAACATTCTCTCGGACTACCTACCTGTTTCCTTCTTTCTAACGATAAGAAGATCATGGAAATTAGAAGAAGCGTTTTCCCTGCTCTTAATACCGATCCAGAAACGGCCTACAGGGAAAATTTTATAGCCCTGGAAACTTCCATCTCCAAAAACCTGATCAACGAGTACGAGGAAGTATATGCTGAAAATATCTCCATCGACTAATCTTTTCTTATTCCCTGAATTCTTATTTTACGGGTGGATAATATCCTTCTTCAGGAATTTCTATATAATAAGTTTTTCTTGAAGCATTCTTGAGATGGTCATCTCTTAGCCATGGATTATGAACCTTCAATATCTTATAATTGATCCCGAATTTTTCGGCAAAATCAGGAAAGTCCTTGACTACAGTATCTACCTTTACTTTATTTACAGGGATTGGCTGATACAGATCGTCTTCGTCAAAATTAAAACCATATTTTTCAGGATGGGTCATTATTTCCTTTAGAGCCAGGATCCTAAAAACATATCTTCCTGTCTCCTCACCCAGCAAAAGATCATAGTAATCTGATACTTTTTGTCTTTCCAATTGCTTGTCAATTCCATACTGTCCCGCATTATATGACGCGGCAGCCAGGGTCCACGAACCAAATCTGGCTTTAGCTTTTTTAAGGTAATCACAGGCAACCCGTGTAGATTTTTCAATATGATATCTTTCATCTACATTATCATTGATCTCCAAACCATATTCTTTCCCGGTACTTTCAAGTATTTGCCAAAATCCAATAGCTCTTGCCGGAGAAACAGCCTGGGTTAGACCGCTTTCAATAACTGCCAGGTATTTAAAATCTTCAGGCACACCTTCCTCTCTTAAAACCTTCTCGATAAGCGGAAAATATTTATGTGCTCGTTTCATTAAAAGTAAAGCGTTAGATTGCCAATACGTATTCACAAGTAATTCACGATCCATTCTTTCATATACATCGGGGTCTTCCAGAGGCACACTCTCCCCAGCAAATGATAGATTTTCTGGCATTGGAAGTGCCTCTATGCGATAGGAGTCTGCCACACTCTTATTAGAACTGGTTCCTGATATATCGTTATTCCTTCTCTCATTGGTTGCTCCACCGTCTTCATCCTGTTGCACCGCATTAATACTTACGCCACAAACCGTGATCAATCCTACAACCAGTAATGCTTTCTTTAAAATATTCATCGCTTGATCAATTAAATTGTTCTTTTTGTTTTCTCTTTTTCAGTTTACCCGTAATGATAATTTCGGGCAAATATTCATTAAACCAACGGAATCTATTAATAATCATTATATGGGTTCCCCCTTTTA
Organism: Gramella jeungdoensis; assembly: GCF_023805255.1. Taxonomy (GTDB): domain Bacteria; phylum Bacteroidota; class Bacteroidia; order Flavobacteriales; family Flavobacteriaceae; genus Christiangramia; species Christiangramia jeungdoensis. Next base: position 114,551 of record NZ_JAMSCK010000006.1, on the reverse strand, counting down.
CAATAATCGCATTCCGAATATTCTTAATAGGAAACACTTCATCTTTGTCTCCATGAATATGAATAACCTTTTCATCTGGCTTATCACATTTCCAGTTTACCATATTCCTAATGGCCCAGTTAAGGTACCGGGTATCCCGTATAGAAATAAACTGTTTATAAAGCCTGGCCCTTTTTTTAAGAAAGTCACCTACGGCTATTTTTTCAAAATAATCCACAAAATCTGCTAAACGGGTCGGAATAAGCTTAAACAAACCTGTTTTTGAAGCGAACTTCATACGAGGCGGTAATTCATCAGTACACTTTACACTGGAAACGATAATAAGGCGTTTCAGTTTTAAGAACTTCGCCATTTCCTGTACAATTACCCCGCCAAAAGAAACACCTATTAAAACCGGCTCCTCATGCTTCACATATTTAAGCATTCTTTGAACATAATCTTCAAGACTTTCATTTTTTTCAGGGATCTCCCATTCTAAATAATGAATCTTAAATCTATCTGAGGGTAACGAAATATTCTCGAAAATAGCCCTATCTGTTGCCATACCCGGCATGAAATATACATGTATGAGCTCGCTTTCCTGTTTCATTTTAACATGTATATAACAAATAATCCTGCCATTTAATCGTAAATTTAACAATCAAAATTACTGCTTAATACTCGACTTTCAAATTACCAACTCACAAAAAATGGAGAAAGTAATACATCCCGCGAATTCACGGGGTAAAGCAAATTTCGGATGGCTTAATGCTAATTATTCTTTCAGTTTTGCAAATTTTTTCAATCCAAATAAAGTACAATTCGGCCAGCTAAGGGTTCTTAATGATGATTTTGTTAAAGGAGGTATGGGTTTTGGCACCCATCCCCATGAGAATATGGAGATCATTACCATTCCCTTGCAAGGAGAGGTGAAACATAAAGACTCCATGAATAACTCGGGTGTGATCAAAGCCGGGGAAGTACAGGTGATGAGTGCGGGAACCGGAGTTGAACATAGCGAATTCAACTCTTCGAAGGATGAACTTAATATGCTTCAAATATGGATATTTCCTGAGAAGAACGGACTTGATCCCAGATATGATCAAAAAGATTTTTCAAAATTAATGGAAACCAATAAACTCATCAATCTGGTTTCACCAAAATCTGATCAGTCCCAGGAGGCTTTATGGATAAACCAGCAGGCATACCTTCACCTGGGGGAGTTTGAAGCTGACAGGAAGCTTGAATATGATTTTAAGAATAAAAGTCATGGAGTATATGTTTTTCTGATCGAAGGTGAAGCTGAAGTTGAAGAAACAAGGCTTGAAAAACGTGATGCTGTAGGAGTTTGGAATACTTCCGGAATTTCTCTAGAATTTAAAAAACCCTCTAAGGTTCTTTTAATTGAAGTGCCTATGAACTAAATTTACAGGTATGAGCGATGAAGAATTAACAATTACCGACAACGAGTTTCTAAGACAGTTTGAAACACGTATTAACGATGAGCTGGCAACCATAGAATATTCTCAGCAGGAACGTAAAATCTTCCTCACCAAATTAATTATGCCAGAGAATACCGAAGATCGCCAGGAAGATTTCATTAAAGCGGTTCTATCCGAAATTAAGGAAAGAAATACGCGGGTAGTTCCAACAAGCCCTGAGATTGCAGGTTTTATGAGAAGACATCGTAGAAAATACAAAGATCTTCTCCCAGTTGGAATAAATATCTAAACCACCATGGCTTCTGGTATATTTTCAAATCTTACCAGGCCATCAACATCAATTTCAGTAAGTTTTATTTTCTGAAGGGTGTTGACTTTTGCCGGATCCCATGGAGCCTTCACCTTTACATAATTCTCTGTGAACCCATGAATATATCCTTCCTTGTTTTCCCCTTCAAATAATACAGTACAGGTATTTCCCAACTGACTCTCATAAAAAGCCCTTCTTTTCTTGGCAGAGAGTCCTCTAAGCATTTTACTTCTTTTCTTTCTTACTTTCAGTGGCACTACCCCATCCATCTCGGCTGCAGGTGTATTATCCCTTTCTGAATAGGTAAATACATGCAGATAGGAAATATCAAGTTCATTCAGGAAATTGTATGTCTCAAGAAAATGCTCTTCAGTTTCTCCCGGAAAACCTACAATCACGTCCACGCCAATACAGGCATCAGGCATCACTCTTCGTATCTGTTTCACCCTGTCAACATAAAGATCACTCAAATAGCGACGTCGCATAAGTTTAAGCATTTCATCACTTCCACTCTGGAGTGGTATATGAAAATGAGGTACAAAAGTTTTACTTTGAGCGACAAAATCTATGGTTTCATTCTTCAATAAGTTTGGTTCAATGGAAGAAATTCTAAGCCGTTCAATACCCTCTACTTCATCTAATGCTTTCACCAGGTCAAGAAAAGTATGCTCATGTTTCTTATTGCCAAATTCACCTTTCCCGTAATCCCCTATATTCACACCAGTAAGTACGATCTCCTTGATACCCTGTTCCGAAATTTCGGCGGCATTCTTAAGTACGTTCTCAAGTTTATCACTACGCGAAATACCGCGAGCCAGAGGAATGGTACAGTAAGTACATTTATAATCGCACCCATCCTGGACTTTAAGAAAGGCTCTTGTTCGGTCTCCTATTGAATAGGAACCTACATAAAAATCGGCTTCATTGATCTCACAGGAATGCACTTCACCAAAATCGTTCTTGGTAAGATCATTAAGATAATCGGTCACTTTGAATTTCTCGGTTGCACCTAGTACCAGGTCTACTCCATCTACCGCAGCAAGTTCTTCAGGCTTAAGCTGAGCATAACAACCTACAGCGATCAAAAAAGCATTCTCATTGACCTTCTGAGCCTGTTTTACAATGGTTTTAAAACGCTTATCTGCATTCTCGGTAACCGAACAGGTGTTTATTACATAGATATCAGCTTTTTCAGTAAACTCCACTCTTTCAAAACCTTCGTTTTCGAATGATCTCGCAATAGTGGATGTTTCTGAAAAATTCAGCTTACAACCCAGGGTATAAAATGCAACTTTCTTCACGCTCATAGGTCAATTTTTGATTTACAAACCCATTTTCGGGCTGCAAAGATACCAACTAAAAATGGTTTGATAAAATACTCTCAATATTGTAATTGAATGTATACCTGAAACTTAAAGAATGAAAGTCTTTTTTTTTCGTACATTTAAGTAATTCATTATAACAATGCAAAGACAAATAACATTTCCCCCCTCAACATATTAATTTTAAAAAAGGTGAATAGAAAGGTTACAAATCCTGAAGAAATACCTTTACGAACCAGTTTCAAAAGATTAGTTCGAAAGGGACGTTTGAGCGATGAAGATCTGGAATTATTAAGGAAAGATATCAATCAGTTTCAGAAAAGGAAACATTACAAAACCCTTGTATTATTTCTTTTATTTATAAGCCTTATTGGAATAATCCTGTATTTTCTAGCTTTTTAGGATCTTCTCCATTGGGCCGTATAATCAAATACGTGCTGTAAGATATTTTTATCCTGCTCTGTTAGATCTTTATTACGTCTTTGCATAACAATCTCGGCAGTCTCAAAGGCTTTTTCCAGTTTATAGGTACTGGTTCCTGAACTTCCTCCCCAGCTGAAACTTGGAATAAAGTTCCGCGGAAAACCACTTCCAAAAATGTTAGCACTTACACCTACTACGGTTCCCGTGTTGAACATGGTATTTATTCCACATTTACTGTGATCCCCCATTATAAGGCCACAGAATTGAAGCCCGGTTCTGGCAAATCTTTCGGTATTATAATTCCATATTCGAACTTCGGCATAATTGTTCTTAAGATTGGAATTGTTTGAATCGGCTCCAATATTACACCATTCACCAAGCACTGAATTCCCTAGATAACCATCATGTCCCTTACTGCTGTTTTCGAACAAGACTGAATTATTTATCTCACCTCCAGCTTTACAATACGGCCCTATGGTAGTAGCCCCGTAGATCTTCGCTCCCATTTTCACAACCGCATTGTCACATACGGCCAAAGGACCTCTTACCAGAGTTCCTTCCATCACCAGAGCGTTTTTGCCAATATATATTGGTCCCGAGGAAGCATTTAAAGAGCAATTTTCAACTACTGCACCTTCTTCGATAAAAACATTTTCTTCGGCTTTCACGAAATTTGAATCGTGAATTTTTTGGGATTTTCTGCCTTTGGTAAGAAGATTAAAATCAAGCTGAACAGCTTGAGCATTTTTTGAAAAAATATCCCAGGTATTTGCAATCTTTAATATTTCATCTTTTACCTCTATCTTTTTCAACCGGGAAAGCTGGGCCTCCTCTGCCCCATTCTGAAAATACGCTACCGCATCATCACCTGAAAAAAGAGCTTCACCTTCTTGCAGATTTTTAACCTGCTCAACCAGACCGGATGTGGGAATGAATGATGAATTGATAAAAATATTCATTTGCTCCAGTTTCAACGGCCACTTGCCACTAATATACTCCTCCGTTTTAGTAGAGATTACAGACCCCAAAACTTTCTCCCACTTTTCTCTGATGCTTAATATCCCAACCCGGATATCAGCTACAGGGCGGGTAAAAGTAAAAGGTAAAAGATCATTTCGTGACGGACCGTCAAAAAGGATATAATTCATCATCTTTAAATTTGCTTCAAAATTAACAGTTCCTGAATAACAGGAAAGTAATTATAATAAATTTCACATAATCAAAAAACCCCGCAAATTGCGGGGTTTCAATATATTTTAAAAAACAGGAAAAATTATTTTTTCTTGAATTTTGAGTATTTGTTCTTGAATTTATCAATTCTACCCGCACTGTCAACAAGCTTGGTTTGTCCAGTATAATATGGGTGAGAAGTTCTGGAAATTTCCAGTTTCACCAACGGGTACTCAGTTCCGTCAACTTCAATAGATTCTTTAGTCTTGGCAGTAGACTTAGTAATAAATACATCATCGTTAGACATATCTTTAAATGCTACTAACCTATAATTTTCCGGATGGATTCCCTGCTTCATCGCTTTGATCTTTTAATTTTCGAGGTGCAAATTTAATTAATAACTCAACAACTACAAACAAATTTGAAAAAAGTTTTTGTTGAGTTTAGATGTAACGTTTTGCTATATTTGTTAACTAACTGCTAAATTAACCAAACTTCTATCAAACAATGGAAAATCCAGCAAAAAAAATCTCTACTTCCTATGGAGTATACCTGGGAATCGGGCTTGTCCTTATCTTAGCATTAGCTTATGCATTTGATCTTTCTCTTTTCACTAAATGGTGGTTTGGGGTAGGTCTGTTAATTTTCGTTGTGATACTTGCTTCAATGTCTACCAGTAAAGCAAAGAAAGTGAGTGTCTCCCTTTTTAAATTTAAAGATGCATTCGCTGCATATTTCCTAACAGTATTTATCGGGACATTAATTTCCCTGGTATTTGGAATGATCCTTTTTAATATTATAGACACTGAAGCAGCCAAAACTCTTACAGAGTTGACAATTGAGTCCACAAGGGCAATGATGGAAGGATTTGGTGCTCCTGAAGAGCAAATAAATGAAGCTATCCAAAAAATGCAGGAAGAAAATCAATATTCTTTGGTTAATCAATTGAAAGGTTACGGATTCCAGTTAATTTTGTATGCTCTAATTGGATTAATTGTAGCTCTGGTATTTAGAGAAAAAGAGTCAACTAACGTTTAAAAATGCAAATATCGGTTGTAATACCACTTCTTAACGAAGAGCAATCTCTCGCAGAATTATATGATTGGATCGCAAAAGTATTGCGATCCAATTCCTTTTCCTACGAGATCATTTTTATTGATGATGGAAGCACCGACGGCTCCTGGAATACTATTGAAGCACTTTCAAAGAACGATCAGTCCGTTAAAGGTATTCGCTTCAACCGGAATTATGGGAAATCACAGGCGCTCCACGCCGGATTTCTGAAGGCTCAGGGTGATGTAGTTATCACAATGGATGCAGATCTTCAGGATAATCCTGAAGAGATCCCTGAACTTTATGATATGATCGTTAAAGAGGGGTATGATCTCGTTTCAGGCTGGAAGAAAAAGCGCTATGATAATGTTATTACCAAGAACCTTCCTTCCAAAGTTTTCAATGCTGCCGCCAGAAAGACTTCGGGAGTAAAACTTCACGATTTTAATTGCGGTCTCAAGGCTTATCGTAAGGAAGTAATTAAGAATATAGATGTATATGGCGAAATGCACCGTTATATCCCTGTGCTGGCCAAAAATGCGGGTTATTACAAGATCACCGAAAAAGAAGTGCAGCACCAGGCGAGAAAATATGGCAACACCAAATTTGGGATAAATCGCTTTATTCATGGTTTCCTGGACCTGATTAGCATCTGGTTCCTTTCAAAATTTGGGCGCAGACCAATGCACCTTTTCGGAGCTCTGGGCGTATTAATGTTTATAATAGGTTTTATTGCCGCAGGATGGATAGGTTTTTCGAAACTCTACAAATTATACCATGGCATTCCCAATACACTTGTTGCACAAAATCCATGGTTTTATATTTCCCTTACCGTAATGATAATAGGAACACAGTTTTTCCTGGCTGGATTCCTGGGTGAGCTTATCTTAAGGTCAAAAAGAGATAAGGAGCGTTACCTCATTAAGAAAACCACCTATAATCTTTAGGCGCTTTCCCGGATTAATGTTTATTTTTGCTAAGCAAAAAAATTAAATTATGGCTACTGTTAATCCTGATATTCTTGAAAAGGCCAAGGCCTGGCTTACCGATATTTTTGATAATGAGACAAAATCTGAGATCAACAGACTGATCGAAGAAAACCCAAAAGAACTGGAAGAAAGCTTTTATAAAAATGCTGAATTCGGAACCGGTGGTATGCGTGGTGTGATGGGTGTGGGTACCAATCGCATCAATAAATACACGCTTGGGAAAAATACTCAGGGCTTATCAGATTATCTTAAAAAGTCTTTTCCAGATCAGGAAGTGAAAGTGGCTATTGCGTACGATTGCCGTAACAACAGTCAGAAACTGGCTAAAGTAGTAGCCGATGTATTCTCTGCCAACGGCATCAAGGTTTTTCTGTTTTCAGAATTAAGACCTACACCCGAACTTTCTTTTGCAGTGAAAAAACTCAACTGTCAGTGCGGAATTGTTTTAACCGCGAGTCACAATCCGCCTGAATATAACGGATATAAGGTTTACTGGGAGGATGGCGGCCAACTGGTTCCACCACAGGATACAGAACTGGTTGAAACTATCAATAACCTGGAATATGACGCTATAAACTTCAAAGCCAACGAAGAACTGATCCAAAAAATAGACACTGAAGTAGACCAGGCATTTGCTGAAGCCTCCGTAGAAAATGGAAGCTTTGATATCCCGGCTCAGGCGAGGAAAAACTTAAAGATCGTTTTTACATCGCTACATGGAACCTCTATAACTATGGTTCCGGAAGTATTGAAAAAAGCAGGATTTACAAATGTTTCTATAGTAGAAGAACAAAGAGATCCTAATGGAAATTTCCCTACCGTGGAATCTCCAAACCCTGAAGAACCGGAAGCTCTAAAGATGGCCCTGGAACTGGCCGATAAGCAGGATGCCGATATTGTTATTGGAACCGATCCCGATTGTGACAGGCTTGGAGTGGCTGTAAGAGATCTTAATGGAGAAATGATCCTTTTAAACGGGAATCAAACCATGTTAGTGATGACCTGGTTCCTTCTGAAGCAATGGAAAAAAGAAGATAAAATTAAAGGAAAGGAATTTGTCGCCTCTACCATAGTTTCCACTCCTATGCTTAAGAATCTTGTAGAAGATTACGCAGTGCAGTATATGGAAGTACTTACCGGCTTTAAATGGATCGCGAAACTTATAAAGGATCATCCTGAGCTTAATTTCATCGGCGGTGGCGAGGAAAGCTTCGGATATATGGTGGGCGATTTTGTAAGGGATAAGGATGCAGTAACCGCTACCCTTCTTGCATGTGAGATTGCAGCTAAAATGAAGGACGAAGGCAACTCCTTCTATAAAAAACTACTTGAGCTTTATACTAAATATGGTCTTTATAGAGAGGAGCTTATTTCATTAGTAAAGAAAGGTATTCAGGGGGAAAAAGAGATCAAGCAAATGTTGATAGATCTTCGTGAAAATCCATGGGAAGAAATTGACGGAGAGAAGGTTGTTCTGGTAGAAGATTATAAAACTTCAATAGCCAAAAATGTTCAGGATCACACAGAGCACACTATTGATATCCCCAAGTCTAATGTACTTATCTATTATACTGAAAATGGTACTAAGATAGCTGCGAGACCCAGCGGGACAGAGCCCAAGATAAAGTTTTATATTAGTGTAAACACTGAGCTTTCTTCAATTGAAGAATATGATGAAGAAAATCAGAAACTGAGTGATAAAATTGCCCGTATCAAACAGGAACTAAAACTGGGCTAACTGTTTTTTAAATGACCTATTTTCGGAAAATTCTCCAGTTCGCGATCCCCTACAAGCAATTCGCGATACTGAATATTATTTGCAATATTTTATACGCGGTCTTCAGCACTCTTTCATTTATCGCGTTGATCCCTGTAATTCAGGTTCTATTCGATAAAACTAAAAGAGTTGCCACAAAACCTGAGTGGGACGGGATTGGAGGAATTAAGGATTATGCCGTAAATCACTTCAATTATTATGTTACTCAAAGAGTAAATGAAGATGAAGTTGCCGCCCTGGTATTTATTTGTGGGATTGTAGTGCTCCTGTTCTTTTTAAAGAATATGTTCGGATACCTGAGTTCCTTTTTTCTCACATTTCTACGGAATGGTGTGCTCAGAGATCTCCGGGATGCGGTCTATAAAAAGATTTTGGAACTGCCTGTCTCCTACTTTTCCGAAAAAAGGAAGGGAGATACTATTTCACGTATAACGGCCGATGTTAATGAGGTTCAGACTTCCTTTTTATCGATCCTTGAGCTTATTGTAAGAGAGCCGCTCACGATACTGTTTACTATCATTGCCATGCTGATGATGAGTGCCAAGCTCACCCTGTTCGTTTTTGTGTTTCTGCCTATCTCGGGTTTTATTATTTCCCTTATCGGAAAACAGCTCAAAAAACAATCGAATCTTGCACAGGAGGAGAATGGACATTTTTTAAGTATCGTGGAAGAAACGCTTTCCAGCCTTAAGATCGTTAAGGGTTTTAATGCCGAAAAGAAATTCTATGCTCGCTTCCAGGAATCCACAAACCGACTCAATTCCATTCTTAATAAACTGGTGAACAGGCAAAACCTGGCTTCACCTACGAGCGAGTTTCTTGGAATATTTGTAATTGTGATCATTTTATGGTTTGGCGGGAATATGGTTTTGGTAGAAGGAACTCTGGATGCAGCGACCTTTATCGCCTTTCTGGGACTCGCCTACAATATTCTGACACCTGCCAAGCAGATCTCGAAAGCTTCCTATAGTGTAAAGAAGGGTAATGCAGCCGCAGAACGAATCCTTGATGTACTGGAAACACCTTCTAACCTTACCGATGCTCCCGATGCTGTTGAAAAGAAAGACTTCGAGAAAGAGATAAGTATTGAGAACGTAAGTTTCAGCTATGAAAAGGAAAAGGTTCTTAAGAATTTTAGTATAAAAGTGCCAAAAGGACAAACAGTTGCTCTTGTAGGCCAGTCAGGATCTGGAAAGTCTACCATTGCAAACCTTATCACCAGGTTTTATGATGTAAATGACGGCAGCATTAAAATAGATGGTACAGATATCAGAAATATCAAGAAAGCATCTTTAAGAGACCTGATGGGACTGGTAACTCAGGATTCCATCCTTTTTAATGATACCATCAGGAATAATGTTTCACTGGGAAAGAATGACGCTACCGATGAGGAGATCATAGATGCCCTAAAGGTTGCCAATGCATGGGAGTTCGTAAAAGATCTGCCTCAGCAGCTTGATACTAATATTGGTGATAGCGGGAATAAGTTAAGTGGTGGTCAAAAACAGCGCCTCTCAATTGCCAGGGCTGTACTGAAGAATCCGCCTGTAATGATCCTGGATGAGGCCACTTCGGCTCTGGATACCGAAAGTGAAAAACTTGTACAGAAAGCCCTCGAAAATATGATGAAGAACCGTACCTCTGTTGTTATCGCTCACCGCCTATCCACGATTCAGAATGCCGATAATATTGTGGTAATGCAGAGAGGTGAGATCGTTGAACAGGGCAGGCACCAGGATCTTATTACCACCGATGGCACTTATAAGAAACTGGTTGAAATGCAATCATTTGATTAAAACTAAATAAAGGCCGAAATCGGCCTTTATTTTTTTAAGTATAATATTGATTATTATTTTACTTTCTTAAGCTCTCCTGACTTCAAAGCCTTTTCATAGTTCGCGCTTATTGCAGGAAATTTCCCGAAGAATTTTTCTCCATCAACTCTCCTAAGGATTACTTTTGATTCCCCATTTTTCCTCGTTTCAACTTCTGTTACTTCAACCTTAACTCCCTTAAGAAGCTTAAAGTCGGGCCTCCCTCCTGCTTTAATAATGAAATTAGCACGTGGAAAATTCACATGGGAATAACCATAATTCTCGGGTTCATGGATAATTAGAACTTCACCTGGATCAACCCTATTCGTATCGGGTTGTGCTAAGGACGGTAAAGCAAAGCTAAGAATGAAAAAAATTGAAAGAAAGTTTCTGATTCTCATATATATTTCGATTTTAGATATTTTCGAGTCGAAAATTACATATATCTTAAAGAATCGTCAAATAAATGAGAATAAAAAAATGGATGATAAAAGTAGGTATCATCCATTTTTTATTAAAAATTATTTCCACTTTGGGGCAAATGGAAACAATGAGATCTAATTCGATTTTTTGGGGCAAAAAAAGAATAAATCGTTTTGTTGGGATAAAGATACAAGAATCTTTAATTCAAACAAGAAAAAAATGCTTTTTATCAGCTAAAAAAGCATTTTATCGACTCAAGTGTGCTAATTAGAAGTCTTTTTCTTACAAAAATGAATTGAAAATTTTCCTTTTTGAAGCTTTAAGCTTTTCAATACCTTTATCCGGCCAATATTATAAGTACTAATCTCTGAATCTTGCAATACTCCGAAGATCAATTTGTAGAACGCTTAAAGGACAGCTCCTCTTCTCAGGAAGCCTTCAGGGAACTCATAGCCTTATATAAGGAACGCCTTTACTGGCATATCAGGAACATTATAAAAGATCATGACGATACAGATGATGTACTTCAAAATACCTTTCTTAAGGTTTTTCGAAATATAGATCAGTTCAAGGGAGACAGTAAATTATACAGCTGGATGTATCGCATAGCTACAAACGAATCCATTACTTTCCTAAATAAAAAAGCCCGGAGGCTCAAGATAACATCTGAAGAACTTCAGAACCAGATAATAGACAATTTGGAGAGCGATGTATATTTTGAGGGAAATGAGATCCAGTTAAAATTACAGAAAGCTATTGCCACACTACCGGACAAACAGCAACAGGTTTTCAATATGAAATATTTCCAGGAATTAAAATACAGGGAAATGGCAGAGATTTTGAATACCAGTGAAGGGGCATTAAAGGCATCTTATCATCACGCGGTTAAAAAAATTGAAGAATATTTAAAAACAAATTAAACCATTAGGAAAATCTATAGTCAAAGAAACGATGAAAACCAATAGATCTGAATATTCTAAAAATTCTGGCTTCAAAGCTCCTCAGGATTATTTTGAGAATTTTGAAGAAAGAATGATGCGCAGGCTCCAGGAGCAGGAAGCGGTAAAACTTCCTGTTAAAGAAAGCGGATTTAGTGTGCCTGACGGATATTTTGAAAGATTGGATGAAAAGATCCTTAAGAGAACTGTCGATGAGCGACCACGCGTAATCAGTCTGTTTAAAAAAGAATATCTTTTCTATGCCGCCGCTGTTGCAGCTATATTTATTCTTATGCTGGGGAACTTCTTTCAAACTGAATCTGATCAACCATTAGGCTGGGATGACATTGAAATTTCGGCAATGGAAAACTATATAGACGAAGGCTACGAAATGGGCTTTATTGAATTGAATACATCCGACTATTCTGACCTGATCCTGAAAGACGGTAAGCTTATTGATGATTCAGATTTCTATAGTGTAAATTCAGAAGCAGTTTTCGACTATCTTGATGAAAATATTGAGGACCCTACCTATATTTTAGAATAGATTATGAAAAAATTAGTATTGATATTTTTTGTTCTTTTCTCTGCATCCAGTGCCATTGCACAGGATTCTGACAGTGAAAAATGGGAGCGCATAAAAGCTCTTAAAGTGGCATTTTTTACCCAGGAACTTAATTTTACCGATAAAGTAGCTGAGAAATTCTGGCCTATCTATAATAGGTATGAGAAAGCCAGGTATGAGTTACACAAGCGGGAACATATAGACCTTGAAAATGTGGAGTGCATTAACGAGGCAGAAGCCAATGAACTTCTAAATGAATTCCTTGCTGTAGAAAATGAGGAGTATAAAATCAAAAAGGAGCTGTTTAGGGATCTCAGGGAGATCATATCAGCTAAAGATATAATCAAGCTACACAAATTGGAAGATGAATTCCATAAAAAGCTTATAAAAGAATACCGTTCTAAAAAGGAACGTAAAGGAAATGAAAGCAGTGAGTAGTTTTGCTATTCATATTTAGTTTTTTGGTTAGTTAGTAGTTAATAATCCGGCAGGTTCTGAATCTGTCGGATTATTTCTTTTTAGTGGAATATCAGTTTTGCGATCCTGTTCTTTCCGGCGGCATAGGCAACCGAATCGTTCACGAACCTCAAAGTATAAAATCCTTCCTCCGAGAGTTTCTGCCAGGTTTCTCCCCCATCTTTACTGTAATCTATTCCGGTGAATCCTGTGGCTACTACCTGTTCAGCCTGTGAATTTGGCACATATCTCACACTACTCTTATACCCCGGATCTTTACCTTCAGAAACCAGCTTCCAGGTTTTACCACCATCGCTGGTCACCGCTTTATTTCCTGAATTCCCCTCGGGATTGGTATAATCTCCTCCGATTATAATTCCGTTATTTTCATCATAAAAATCCAGGCTGTACCCACCGGTTGTAGGTTTACCCTGCAACAAAGGTGTATCAAAGACCTCCCAGGTTTTTCCTTTGTCTGGAGAGAAAAGTATCCTTGATTTCACACCTCCTGTAAGAATCCAGGTTTTATTTCCTTCTATGGCTATATTCGAATTACTCGCGGCAAAAGCGGCTTCTCCATCGGCAGCAGCAGGTAGTTTATCACAATCAAGTTTAGTCCAGCTTTGTCCGCCATTCCTCGTAATGATGATAGAGATACATCCACCGGTAGGATCGCCCATAGCAATTCCTTCTTTATCGTTCCAGAAAGCTATTGCATCATAAAATACTTTCTCATTTTCTTCCTTATAAACAAGCTCCATTTTTCCGGATTCTCCGGTTTTATATAATAATGCAGGATTTCCAACACTTAACATGAAAAAGTCATTAGCCGTGCTGGCTACCGCCCTGAATTCAGGAACGATACTGTCAAATTTCTGCGTATTCGTTTTCCAGCTGTTGCTGGCCGAATTGTAAAGACCGTATTTACCATTGTTCCCGGCAAATGCGAGGTTCTCCCCTATTACTTCGATCGCGCGCACACTTAATGAATCATCTTTAAGGATCACCTCAGTTTCAACAGATTCAAAATATTTTGGTTCAGATTTTTCAATATTTCCTGATCCATTATTCTTCGGATCATTTTTGCAGGAAAAAACCAGTAAAATCAGTATAAAGCTTAATCTTTTCATATTCGGAATTTGCATCAAATATAAATTTTTCCCGTTCAAAAAACCGTAACTTTGCCGCTTTAAAGGAAATTTATGCGCCTACACAGAAATCTTGTTTTCGCCACTATCGATGCTCTTGCCGAAATTTTTAATGTGGGAAACTATGCCGATAAGGTAATCGAAAAGACCCTGAAAAGAGATAAACGCTGGGGTTCCAGGGATAGAAGTTTCATTGCGGAAACCACATACGATATTGTGAGATGGAAAAGACTGTACGCTGAGATTGCAGAGGTAAAAGAACCGTTCTCGAGAGAAGATCTTTTCAGGGTTTTCTCGGTATGGTGTGTGCTGCGTGGCATAAAATTACCAGACTGGCCGCAATTTGAAGGCACACCAGTTAGACGGATCAAAGGGAAGTTTGATGAGCTGAGCAAAATAAGAAAGTACCGGGAATCTGTGCCAGACTGGCTGGATGAACTTGGATCAAGAGAACTTGGAGATAAAACCTGGACCAAAGAGCTTCATTCGCTTAATAATCAGGCGCCGGTGGTTATAAGGGCCAATAAACTCAAAACCACTCCCCAGAAACTTGCAGAAATTCTGAAGGAAGAAGGTATAGAAACCTCAAACCTTAGAAACTATCCGGAAGCCCTGGAATTAAAGGAACGGGCCAATATTTTCCGAACAAAGGCTTTTAAGGATGGTTTATTTGAAGTTCAGGACGCGAGCTCACAAAGAGTCGCTGAATTCCTTAACGTTGAACCCGGAATGAGGGTGGTGGACACCTGTGCAGGCGCCGGTGGAAAAACTTTGCACCTGGCAGCCTTAATGGAAAACAAGGGCCAGATCATAGCCCTGGATATCTATGGAAATAAACTTAAAGAGCTAAAGCGCAGGGCTAAACGTGCCGGTGCGCATAATATAGATACAAGGAGCATAGACTCCACAAAGGTCATTAAGAAACTGTATAATACGGCAGACAGGGTGCTTATAGATGCTCCTTGCAGCGGATTGGGTGTTTTAAGCCGGAACCCGGATGCAAAATGGAAGTTGCAGCCGGAGTTCATTGAAAATATTAGAAATACCCAGCTTGATATTCTTCAGAAATATTCGCAGATATTAAAAAAAGGAGGGCAACTTGTGTATGCCACCTGCTCTATTCTGCCGTCAGAAAATCAGCAACAGGTACAGAAATTCCTGAAAACTGAAGAAGGTGCAAAATTCAGGTTAAAAAAGGAAAAGACCATCCTTTCAAGTGAAAGTGGTTATGACGGCTTTTATATGGCGTTGCTAGAAAAGGAATAAAAAGAGGCTAGCTTAAAAGTCTTGGAACTGTCATTGCGAGGCACGAAGCAATCTCATGTTTGGTAAGCAAAAGAGAGATTACTTCACTTCGTTCGTAATGACACCTGGAACTACTTTTTAGCCAACCTCTATTTACAGTATTGAAATTAGTTTTAAGGTCTCGCTATCTCCATGAACAAAAGTGCCTCTTACTTCATCCCTATCCTGAAGTATTTGGCTGAATTCCTCGCATAGATCAGAACAAATAATTTCATATTCATCCAGCAGGTAAAAATTATTATTTGAACCGGTAACAAAATTGCTTCCACCCCACTTTAATTTGATCTCAAAAGTCTCATCTTCAGATACCTTCTTCTTAGACCTTACGTTTACGAGTATATATTTTATTGAAGAACCATCCATGGGAGGA
This sequence comes from Gramella jeungdoensis, assembly GCF_023805255.1. GTDB lineage: Bacteria > Bacteroidota > Bacteroidia > Flavobacteriales > Flavobacteriaceae > Christiangramia > Christiangramia jeungdoensis. The sequence continues at coordinate 99,067 of NZ_JAMSCK010000006.1, read as the reverse complement.
TCTTCCACCTTTACTTTCCTTGCTTTCAAATCGTAAATATAGCCTAACTCAAAATCAAAGCCTTCTATTCCTTCATACAAATAACTCCAGTTTTCACTGCCAATGCCTTCCCCTTCCTGCATAAGGTAAACGAGATGAAGAGCTTCACCTATTCCTGTCTGCCTGTAATGATTAATACGCACGTCTACCAATTCACCTTGATTATTACCAACATCACCAACCATAGAACATGAATTTGTTCCAAGGAAAGCAAGAAAAATTAATACGAAAGAACCGCTTTTGATTAGCATGATGAGAAGTTTTTGATTGATTGTATCAAGATAAAGAATATCCACATGATTTGGAATATAACTTTCTTAAATTATTTATTCTAGCCAAGAAAAAATCATAAATTTGTGCCTTTCAAAAACAACACAAAACATAATAGATGATCCTTTTCTTCGGAAACCAGACCACCAAGGTTTTTGCTGTAGAGACCCACTCAGAACTTTCAGCTCAGGAAATCGCAAAATTGAACTGGCTTTTTGGAAATACTCAACAAATAAATAAATCTGCCCTGGCAGATTTTTTTGTTGGTCCCCGGGCAGCCATGATTACTCCATGGAGTACAAATGCCGTGGAGATCACCCAGAACATGGGAATTCACGGGCTTATAAGAATTGAAGAGTTTTTGAGAGTAGATGAACACTTCCATGATTATGATCCTATGCTCTCTCAAAAATATGATGGTCTTGACCAGGATATCTTCGATATTCATATCAATCCCGCACCGATCATAGAAGTTGACGATATAGAAGCTTTCAATCAACAGGAAGGTTTAGCGCTTAATATTGAAGAAGTTGCTTATCTGCAGGGATTGGCAGACAGGCTTGGAAGAAAACTGACAGATTCCGAAGTTTTTGGTTTCTCTCAGGTGAATTCTGAACACTGCCGTCACAAGATCTTCAACGGTACCTTTGTTATAGATGGTGAGGAGAAACCCGTTTCCCTGTTCAAGCTTATCAGGAAGACTTCCGAAGAGAATCCTAACGATATAGTTTCAGCCTATAAGGATAACGTAGCATTCGTAAAAGGACCCAGAGTAGAACAGTTCGCTCCTAAATCTGCTGATATTCCAGATTATTACGAGAATAAGGATTTTGATTCGGTAATATCCCTAAAAGCTGAAACCCATAATTTCCCTACCACTGTTGAACCTTTTAACGGGGCTGCAACTGGTAGTGGTGGTGAAATACGGGACCGGCTTGCCGGAGGAAAAGGTTCACTTCCACTTGCAGGAACCGCTGTATATATGACGTCTTACTCTCGTCTTGAAAAAGACAGAAAATGGGAGAAGGGGATGAAGGAAAGAGAATGGTTATACCAGACTCCGATGGATATCCTTATAAAAGCTTCCAACGGTGCTTCCGATTTTGGAAATAAATTCGGTCAGCCACTTATTTCCGGTTCTGTATTAACATTTGAACATTCAGAGCACGACCGTGCCCTAGGATATGATAAAGTTATCATGCTTGCCGGCGGCGTGGGATACGGAAAAGCCAGTCAGGCGAAAAAGGATGTTCCTAACAAAGGAGATAAAATAGTAGTACTTGGTGGTGAGAACTACCGGATTGGTATGGGTGGAGCTGCAGTTTCTTCGGCCGATACCGGAGAATTCAGTAGTGGAATCGAGCTTAATGCCATTCAGCGATCCAACCCTGAAATGCAAAAACGTGCTGCAAATGCGGTGCGCGGAATGGTAGAAGCTGAGGAGAATCCAATAGTTTCTATTCACGATCACGGTGCAGGAGGCCACCTTAACTGCCTTAGTGAGCTTGTAGAGGAAAAAGGCGGAAAAATAGACCTTGACGCTCTTCCCGTTGGTGACCCAACACTTTCTGCAAAAGAGATCATTGGGAACGAATCCCAGGAAAGAATGGGACTTGTTATTGGTAAAGCTGAAATTGAAAAATTAAAACGTGTGGCCGACAGGGAACGTTCGCCCATGTATGAAGTTGGTGACGTGACCGGTGATCATCGATTTACTTTTGAAGGAATCAAAACAGGTCAGAAACCTATGGATCTTGAACTATCTGACATGTTTGGAAGCTCTCCAAAAACGGTAATGACCGATAACACTGTAAAAAGAGATTATTCTAAGGTAGAATACCAAACCTCAAAAATACATGAGTACCTTGATCAGGTTCTGCAACTGGAAGCCGTGGCCTGCAAAGACTGGCTCACCAATAAAGTAGACCGTTGTGTTTCCGGAAGGGTGGCCAAGCAGCAGACTGCTGGAACACTTCAGTTACCGCTTAACAACTGTGGTGTAATGGCCTTAGACTATAAAGGAAAAGAAGGAGTTGCTACCTCTGTTGGCCACTCCCCAGTTTCAGCACTTGTAGATCCAGTGGCCGGATCAAAAAACTCTATTGCCGAAGCTCTTTCTAATATAGTATGGGCTCCTTTGGAAAAAGGTCTTAAATCGGTTTCCCTTTCGGCCAACTGGATGTGGCCATGTAATAATGAAGGTGAAGACGCCAGGCTCTATAAAGCTGTGGAAGGAGTTTCAGGTTTTGCAATTTCCCTTGGTATCAATGTACCCACAGGAAAGGATTCCCTTTCCATGAAACAAAGGTATAAGGATGGTGAGGTGATCTCTCCCGGAACCGTCATCATCTCTGCCGCCGGGCATTGTGATGATATCACCAAAGTTGTGGAACCAGTTCTGCGAAAGAAAGGTGGAGATATTTATTATATCAACCTTTCTCAGGACAAATTCAAACTTGGAGGTTCTTCTTTCGCTCAGATCCTGAACAAAGTTGGAAACGAAGTTCCAACTATTCAGAATGACAAAAAATTTGCTGAAACTTTCAATAGTATTCAGGGTCTTATAAAAAAGGATCTGATCCTTGCCGGGCACGATGTAGCTTCAGGTGGGCTAATTACTACCCTTCTTGAAATGTGTTTTGCCGATGTTGATCTTTCAGCAGATCTTGATCTTTCTCCATTGAATGAGAAAGATATCGTAAAGCTTCTCTTCAATGAGAACTGCGGAATAGTTTTCCAGGCGAAAGATGCTTCAGTTGAAGAAATCCTTAATGAAAAGAAGATCGAATTCTTTAAAATAGGAAAGGTTACTGAAGGAAAAGAACTTAAAATAAGAAATACAGGCGCTAACCTGAGCTTTAATATACCTGAACTAAGAGATACCTGGTTTAAGACTTCTTTCCTTCTGGACGAAAGACAAAGCGGAATAGATAAGGCTACAGAACGCTATCATAACTATAAGGAGCAACCTCTAGAATTTAAATTCCCGGAGCATTTCACAGGAAAACTTCCGGAAATAGATACTACCAAACCAAGAATTAAAGCGGCCATCATTCGTGAAAAAGGCTCAAATTCTGAAAGGGAAATGGCACGCGCCATGCATCTAGCCGGCTTTGATGTAAAGGATGTTCATATGACCGACCTGATTACCGGTAGAGAGACATTGGTAGATATTCAGTTTATCGCTGCTGTTGGAGGCTTCTCTAACTCTGATGTTCTTGGGAGTGCAAAAGGATGGGCCGGAGCATTCCTTTATAACGAAAAGGCTAAAAAAGCTCTGGATGATTTCTTTGCAAGAAAAGATACTTTATCGCTGGGAGTCTGCAACGGTTGTCAGTTGTTCATTGAACTGGGCCTTATCAATCCAGATCATGATCAAAAACCAAAAATGCTTCATAACGAATCGCATAAGTTCGAGTGTAATTTCACCTCTGTTGAAATTCAGGAAAATGATTCGGTAATGCTTTCAACACTTGCCGGAAGCAAACTGGGAATCTGGGCAGCACACGGTGAAGGTAAATTCAGCTTCCCTTATGAAGAGGAAAAATATAAGATCGTCGGGAAATATGGATATGAAGGCTACCCTGCCAATCCTAATGGTTCTCATTATAATACGGCAATCCTTACCGATGACAGCGGAAGACATCTTGTGATGATGCCTCATCTTGAACGTTCAACTTTTCAGTGGAACTGGGCTTATTATCCTAAAGACAGAAAGGATGAAGTCTCTCCATGGCTGGAAGGCTTTGTGAATGCCAGGAAATGGCTGGAGAAAAAATAATAAACTAATTTTTTATGAGCAATATTGAAGGGATGTTAAAAAACATCCCTTCTTTTTTAGAATATCGATTTGAAGTAGCTCCCTTTTTTGCTATTTTGCAAGGCATATCTAATTGATTAACTTCATGAACGAAATAAATAGACTCTTTGACTTTCCTTATTTTCAACTTGAAAATCACCCTTTAGAAGAGGCGTTTGCAACAAAATATAATGGAAAGTGGCAGGCAATTTCCACTCAGCAATATATAGATCAGGCAAATACGATAAGCCGTGGCCTCTTGCGATTAGGTGTAAAACCTAATGACAAAATAGCCATCATATCTACGAACAATAGAACTGAATGGAATGTGATGGATATTGGTATCCTGCAGATCGGAGCTCAGAACGTTCCAATCTATCCTACCATTTCTGAAGAAGATTATGAATATGTTCTAAATCACAGTGAAGCCAGTTATTGTTTTGTTTCAGACGAGGAGGTACTTCAAAAAGTAAATCATATCAAGGCGAATACTAAGTTAAAGGAGGTTTACAGCTTTGATGATTTGACCGACTGCAAGAGCTGGACTGAGATACTTGAGGCCGGGAAAGACAAAGCCAATCAGGATGAAGTAGAAAAATTAAAGAAATCTGTAAAAGCAGATGATCTCGCTACCCTTATTTATACTTCCGGTACCACAGGACGGCCAAAAGGTGTAATGCTTTCCCATGAGAATATCGTGAGTAATGTATTGGGAAGTGCACCGCGTGTTCCTTTTGAAACAGGCACTTATGTTTCGCTTAGTTTTCTTCCCGTTTGTCATATTTTTGAGAGGATGATCCTTTATTTATATCAGTATTATTCGGTTTCGGTCTATTTTGCAGAGTCTATAGACAAAATAAGTGACAACCTTAAAGAAGTAAAACCACATGTAATAACCGCAGTTCCAAGATTGCTGGAAAAAGTCTATGACAAGATCGTTGCTAAAGGATCTACCTTAAGCGGAATAAAACAGAAGTTATTCTACTGGGCTATAGAATTAGGTCTCGAATACGAACCATATGGAGCCAATGGATGGTGGTACGAATTCAGGCTAGGCCTTGCCAGGAAAATAATCTTCTCCAAATGGAAAGAAGGTCTGGGAGGAAATATAGAACTTATAGTCTCGGGAAGTGCAGCCTTACAGCCAAGACTTGCTAGAGTTTTTGCTGCTGCAGGAATTCCCGTAATGGAAGGCTATGGATTGACAGAGACTTCTCCCGTAATTGCAGTGAATGATGAACGCAACCACGGATTCAAAATCGGAACGGTAGGCAAACCTTTAGACAATGTAGAGGTGAAAATTGCTGAAGATGGAGAGATCCTTGCCAAAGGACCTAATATTATGAAAGGTTATTATAAAGATAAGGAGAAGACAGATGAAGTTCTTGAAGCCGACGGTTTCTTCCATACGGGAGATATTGGTGAAATAGATAAGGAAGGTTTTCTAAAGATAACCGATCGTAAAAAGGAGATGTTCAAAACATCTGGAGGGAAATATGTGGCTCCTCAGTTAATTGAGAACACAATGAAGCAATCCCGTTTCATTGAACAGATTATGGTGGTTGGTGACGGAGAAAAAATGCCGGCGGCATTGATTCAGCCTAATTTTGAATTTATTGAAGAATGGGCCCGTCGTAAGAACATTGATCTTGGTGACGGCAGTACTGAAAATATCGCCAATAATGATCTTGTAAGAGAACGTATCCAGGAAGAAGTGGATTTCTACAACCAAAAATTCGGAAAATGGGAACAGGTAAAGACCTTTGCCCTTACGCCGGAAGCATGGACGGTAGAAGATGAACACCTTACCCCTACCATGAAATTAAAACGGCGTATTATTCGTGACAGGTATCACGACTTATATGAAAAGTTATATGATCGCTTTTAATTGAAGCTTTGAAATTTTAATAAAAAAAACTCCTCCCGACCAGAGGAGTTTTTTTGTTTTAACAATTTAATAGTTGGATTTTCATAAAATCTGAATTTTTAAATAATTTTATTATGCATGCATAATATTTTTTCCTAACTTTGGATTCATTCAAATAGAAAATGAAAGAAAAGACAATAGATTATGTTCTGCGTGCCACCTGGATGGCTGTTTCTAAAATGTATAATGAGGAAGCAGGAAAAGCCGGGAGCACAATGGCCACAGGTTTCGCCCTCTTAAGCATAGATCCCGAAGAAGGTACCCCTTCCACTTCTCTTGGTCCAAAAATGGGAATGGAGGCTACAAGCCTTTCAAGAATCCTGAAATCTATGGAAGAAAAAGGTCTTATTATTAGAAAGAAGAATCCTAACGATGGTCGTAGTGTCCTTATCCATCTTACCGATTTTGGAAAAGAGATGAGAGATTACTCGAAACGCGTTGTACTTCGGTTTGATGAAGCAGTTAAGGAAAACGTTTCAGAAAAAGACCTGCATACCTTTATAGAAGTTGCCAATACCATAATGGAACTAATCAACGAGAAAAAAATATATACCGAAGAGATCAAAATAAAATAAATCGTCCGGCATTACCGGGAGTTTTAAAAATGATAAAAACCAAAAGATGAAAAGAAGGATTAATAAAGTTGCAGTAATAGGCTCTGGTATAATGGGGAGCGGTATCGCCTGCCATTTTGCCAACATTGGCGTAGAGGTGCTTTTGTTGGATATAGTGCCAAGGGAACTTAATGAAAAAGAACAAAAAAAGGGTCTCAGTCTTGAAGATAAAGCAGTTCGTAATAGAATCGTAAATGATTCATTACAAAGTGCCTTAAAATCCAAGCCTTCTCCAATTTATCATCAGGATTTTGCCAGCCGTATAAAAACCGGAAACCTTGAAGATGATATATCTAAAGTTTCGGAAGTAGACTGGATAATTGAAGTGGTTGTAGAGAGACTTGACATAAAAAAACAGGTCTTTGAAAACCTTGAAAAACACAGGAAAGAAGGAACTCTAATTACGACAAATACTTCAGGGATTCCTATAAATTTTATGACCGAAGGAAGAAGCGAAGACTTTAAAAAACATTTCTGTGGAACTCACTTCTTTAATCCACCAAGATATTTAAGACTATTTGAAATTATTCCTGGAAAGGAAACTTCAGAAGAAGTCCTCGACTTCCTCCATATGTACGGTGAGAAGTTTCTGGGTAAAAAACCGGTTCTTGCGAAAGACACCCCTGCGTTCATTGGGAACCGTATAGGGATCTTCAGTATTATGAGCCTTTTTCATATGGTTAAGGATATGGGAATGACCATTGAAGAAGTGGACAAACTTACCGGTCCGGTCATTGGCCGACAGAAATCGGCCACATTCAGAACAGTGGATGTGGTGGGCTTAGATACCCTGGTGCACGTTGCCAATGGACTATATGAAAACGTTCCACAAGACGAACAACACGACCTTTTCGCCTTACCTGATTTCATAGATACCATGATGGAAAATGAATGGTATGGTAGCAAGACAGGTCAGGGCTTTTATAAGAAAATTAAAAAGGAAGACGGTTCCAGCGAGATCAAATCTCTCGATCTAGACACGATGGAATACCGGGACAGAAAAAGCGCTTCTTTTGCCACTCTGGAATTAACCAAGTCTATAGATAATGTAGAAGACCGTTTTGAAGTCCTTGTAAATGGAAAGGATAAAGCCGGAGAATTCTATAGAAAGACCTTCTCTGCCCTATTTGCTTATGTATCTAACAGGATCCCTGAGATCTCAGACGAGTTATATAAGATAGACGACGCCATGAAAGCCGGTTTTGGCTGGGAGCACGGACCATTCCAGATATGGGATGCTATCGGCGTAAAGAAAGCTATCGAAATGATGAAGGAAGAAGGCCATGAACCTGCGGCCTGGGTAAATGAAATGCTGGAAAATGGTAGTGACAGCTTCTACACCGTTAAAGAAGGTGCAACCTACTATTATGATATAGAAGCCAAGGAACAGAAGAAAGTTCCGGGTCAGGATGCTTTCATAATTCTGGACAATATCAGGGAATCTAAAGAAGTCTTTAAGAATAGTGGTGTTGTGGTAGAAGATCTTGGTGATGGAATTTTGAATGTTGAATTCCGAAGCAAGATGAACACCATTGGCGGTGACGTTCTTGATGGTATTAACAAAGCCATAGATATGGCCGAAAAGGACTATCAGGGACTGGTAGTAGCCAATAATGGTAAGAACTTCTCTGTAGGTGCAAATATTGGAATGATATTCATGATGGCGGTAGAACAAGAGTATGATGAGCTTAATATGGCTATCAAATACTTCCAGGATACCATGATGCGTATGCGTTACTCTTCTATTCCGACTGTGGCTGCACCTCATGCAATGACACTGGGTGGAGGCTGTGAACTTTCACTACATGCCGATAAAGTGGTTGCTGCGGCAGAAACTTATATCGGATTGGTTGAATTTGGAGTTGGTGTGATCCCCGGTGGTGGTGGAACCAAAGAAATGACCGTGAGAGCTGCCGATACCTTTCAAAAAGATGATGTGGAATTAAACCGACTTAGAGAGCATTTCCTTGCTATAGGTATGGCTAAAGTTTCAACTTCAGCATATGAAGCATATGACCTGAACATACTTCAGAAAGGAAAAGATATTGTGGTGGTGAACCCCGACAGGCAGCTGGCAATTGCTAAAAAGCATGCTCTGCTAATGGCTGAAAATGGTTATACAAAACCGATTCATAGAACCGATATAAAAGTGCTTGGTAAACAGGCATTAGGAGCTTTCCTTGTAGGAACCGATCAGATGAAAGCCGGAAACTACATTAGCGAACATGATCAAAAGATCGCCAACAAACTGGCATATGTAATGGCCGGAGGTGACCTTTCAGAAAATCAAAAAGTAAGCGAACAATATCTCCTGGATCTTGAAAGGGAAGCATTCCTCTCTCTTACGGGAGAACGCAAAACTCTCGAAAGACTTCAGCATATGCTGAAAAAAGGAAAACCGCTTAGAAACTAGATAATAGATCTGAGATTTTAGACTTTAGAAATTTATTAAGATGCACAATTTTCAGGAACTTAAGATTTGGCAAAAAGCCATAAGTGTTGCGGAACAGGTCTATATCCTTTCTTCCCGTTTTCCTATTGAAGAAAAGTATGGACTTACCAGCCAGATTAGAAAAAGTGCTGTTTCTATACCATCTAATATCGCCGAAGGTGCTGGTCGCAATACAAACGGAGAATTCAGGAATTTTCTGGGTATCGCAAATGGCTCAACAAATGAGTTGATAACTCAACTTATAATTTCTAATCGTTTAAAATTAATTTCAGAAGATAAAATTAAACCAATAATTAATGATTTGATGGAGATACAGAAAATGAATTTCAGTTTATTAAAGAAGTTCGTCAATTAAATCTCACTTCTCAAATCTAATATCTAAATACTAGAAAAATGAAAACAGCATATATAGTAAAAGCATACAGGACTGCAGTAGGAAAGGCTCCACGTGGAGTATTCAGGTTTAAAAGACCCGATGAGCTGGCTGCTGAAACCATCCAATACATGATGGAAAAATTGCCTGAATTTGATAAAAAACGAATCGATGATGTTATCGTAGGAAACGCGATGCCGGAAGCGGAACAGGGACTTAACGTAGGACGACTGATCTCCCTTATGGGATTAAAAATTGAAGATGTTCCGGGAATGACGGTTAATCGCTATTGTGCTTCAGGTTTGGAAACTATCGCAATCGCAACCGCCAAGATCCAGAATGGTATGGCCGACTGTATCATCGCCGGGGGAGCAGAAAGTATGAGTTATATCCCAATGGGAGGTTATAAACCAGTACCAGACTATGAACTTGCCAAGCAGGGACATGAAGATTATTACTGGGGTATGGGACTTACCGCCGAAGCTGTGGCGAAAAAATACAATGTCTCTCGTGAAGATCAGGATGAGTTTGCCTATAATTCTCACCAAAGAGCTATAAAGGCCCAGGCGGAAGATCGATTCCAGGACCAGATAGTCCCCATAAACATAGATGAAACTTATGTTGATGGAGATGGAAAGAAACAAACAAAATCATATACGGTAAATAAGGATGAAGGCCCACGAAAAGACACTTCAATTGAAGTTCTAAACAAACTTAGACCCGTATTTGCAGATGGAGGAAGTGTTACCGCCGGAAATTCTTCGCAAATGAGTGACGGTGCGGCATTTGCCATGGTGATGAGTGAGGAAATGGTAAAAGAACTAAACCTTGAGCCGGTGGCCAGGCTTGTAAGTTATTCTACGGTGGGTGTTGAACCAAGAATTATGGGAATCGGGCCGGTGTATGCTATCCCAAATGCGTTGAAACAGGCTGGACTTAAAAAAGAAGATCTAGAACTTATAGAACTAAACGAGGCCTTCGCCTCTCAATCCCTTGCGGTTATCAGAGAACTTGATCTTGACAAGGAGAAAGTGAATGTAAATGGAGGGGCCATCTCAATGGGGCATCCACTTGGATGTACCGGAGCGAAGCTTTCTGTTCAGATTTTCGATGAAATGAAAAAACGTAACCTTAAAGATAAATATGCCATGGTTACCATGTGCGTTGGAACAGGACAGGGAGCTGCGGGAGTTTATGAGATATTTTAGAAAGTAGAAAAGAGACACGAGAAAATAGACTTATGAGTGCTAAAAGGCATAATTATAAGAATTTGAAGATTTGGAAACTTGCCTTAGAAATAGCAAATGACTTATCTGATATTATTGTAAACTTTCCAAAGCACGAAGTATATGGTCTAAGTTCTCAAATGAGCAGATGCTCCATTTCAATGGTCAGTAATATGGCTGAAGGATCATCAAGAACAGACAAATCTTTCAAACACTTTCTAGATATATCATTGGGTTCATCATTTGAATTAGGAACTCAGCTATTAATTGCAAAACACAGAAACTATATAAATCAAAACGAACTGGAAAAAATAGAAATGAAAATTGAAGAGTTTCAAAAGATGACAATGAGTTTTCAAAACAATCTCTAAGTCTTTATTCTCTTCTCTTAACTCTATTTTCATAATTACTAAAAACATGAGTGACGAAAAAACAATTAAAAAAGATATGCTTCGTGGAGGTCAGTTCCTTGTGAAGGAGACCAAAAGTGAAGAGGTTTTCACTCCTGAAGATCTTAACGAGGAGCAGAAGATGATGAAAGATTCGGTTAAGGAATTTGTAGATCGTGAGATCTGGCCGAAGAAAGAAGAATTTGAAAAGAAGAATTACGCTCTTACCGAAGAGATCATGAACAAAGCTGCAGAGCTTGGTTTCCTGGGGGTTGCAGTACCAGAGGAATACGACGGACTGGGAATGGGATTTGTCTCTACAATGCTGGTATGTGATTATATTTCAGGAGCAACTGGTTCTATCGCCACGGCTTTTGGAGCTCATACGGGAATTGGAACTCTTCCTATTCTTCTTTACGGTACCGAGGAACAGAAGAAAAAATACGTTCCTAAACTGGCCACCGGCGAATGGTTTGGAGCCTATTGTCTTACCGAACCAGGTGCAGGTAGTGATGCCAATTCAGGAAAAACTAAGGCTGTACTTTCGGATGACGGAAAAAGCTACAAGATAAGCGGACAGAAAATGTGGATCTCCAATGCCGGCTTCGCATCGGTTTTTATCGTGTTCGCTCGTATTGAAGATGATAAAAATATCACCGGCTTCATAGTAGAGTATGACAAAGAGAATCCTAATGGAATTTCATTTGGTGAAGAAGAAAAGAAACTTGGTATCCACTCCTCCTCTACCCGTCAGGTGTTCTTTGATGAAACGGAAGTTCCGGTAGAGAACATGCTTTCAGAAAGAGGCAATGGTTTCAAAATTGCAATGAACGCTCTTAATGTTGGTCGTATAAAACTTGCTGCAGCTACCCTGGATGCCCAGAGAAGAATTACCGATGTGGCTGTGAAATACGCCAATGAGCGTATCCAGTTTAAAACTCCAATCGCAAAATTTGGGGCAATTAAATCTAAACTTGCCGAGATGGCAACTTCTGCCTACGTAGGGGAAGCCGCTAATTATCGTGCGGCTAAGAATATTGAAGATCGTATAAACATTCGACAGGAAGAAGGAAACTCTCATGCAGAGGCAGAACTCAAGAGTTTTGAGGAATACGCCATTGAGTGTTCCATTCTAAAAGTTGCCTGTTCAGAAGACGTTCAGAATTGTACCGATGAAGGTATTCAGATCTTCGGAGGAATGGGCTTCTCTGCCGATACTCCTATGGAATCTGCCTGGAGAGATGCCAGGATCGCAAGGATCTATGAGGGAACCAATGAGATTAATCGTATGCTGGCAGTAGGAATGCTGGTTAAAAAAGCGATGAAAGGTCATGTAGACCTTCTTGGTCCTGCTATGAAAGTAGCTGATGAACTTACCGGAATTCCGTCTATGGAAAAGCCTGATTATTCAGAGCTTTTCAGCGAAGAAAAAGATATGATCGCCAAGATGAAAAAAGTCTTCCTGATGGTAGCTGGAAGCGCGGTTCAGAAATTTGGGCCAGACCTTGAAGAACATCAGCAATTATTATTAGCCGCAGCCGATATTCTAATTGAGATCTATATGGCAGAATCTGGGATCCTCAGAACTGAAAAGAATGCCAAAAGATTTGGTGCTGACAGTCAGAAAGAACAGATCGCCATGGCTAAATTATACCTCTATCATGCAGTTGACCTGATCAATACAAAAGCTAAAGAAGGTATTATTTCTTTTGCTGAAGGAGATGAACAGCGCATGATGCTTATGGGACTTAAGCGTTTTACAAAGTATCAGAATCAGCCAAATATTGTTAAACTTCGAAACATAATTGCTGAAAAGCTGACTTCAGAGAATAAATATTGCTTTTAATTAAGTATTCTGTAAACTGAAAAGAGCCTCGCATTTAGCGAGGCTTTTTTTATGTTGATTACTATTGAAAAATTATAACGTTTTAGCGTAAAATATTAGTTATTATTGTAACAATAATCTAATAAAATTTAATGCTTGATACGCATATTTTAGAACGGGCAAAAAATTCCTGGGAAAAACCAATTGGAATTGTTCTAACTTTGATATTCATACTAGGTGCATATTTCTGGATTTTAAATGTAACTAATTTAGAAATAGCTAATGATAATTCAGAAATCTTCAGGATCTGGATACCATCCTTTTTACTAATCATCTTATCCATTTATTGGTTAATATCAACGTACAGGCTACCTGGAGTCAAGAAAAAGGACATAACCATAGGAATATTCTTAAAATTTGATGAAGAAAAGGATAAATATGAAAACCGTTTTAAGGATCTTGTAAGAAATATTCTTAGAAATATTAATGAAGAACATCCAGAAATCGAAACAAGACTTTATCCTATAAATTATTTCAAATCTGAAAAAAAACTAGTCAAATATGTTCAGTCCATGAACTATAGTTTGGATACTGCTATTTATGCTGAAGTATCAGGTGGAAATTATTTAAAGGAGGATGGAAATTCTGATTTTAAGTTAGTAATAGATAAAATTAATTTTACTGGCAACTTTAATATTAATGAAAACCTCAGAATATTTAAAGATAATATATCTATTTCGAGAGAAGTTGAGTTACGAAATGCAGGTAAAGAATGGGCAATTGTTGAAAAGAATAATGGAATTGATAAAGTAAAATTTAAAAGAAACTTTAAAGACTTAATTCTTCACTATGCCGGTATTTATCTTATATATTTAAATAATTTAGATGCAGCTCTATCTATATTAAAAAAGTTAAAACATTCTGAAAATATAAAATTTAGGGAATTAGGCCCGAATACAATTTCGAAAAGAGAATTGGCTATACAAGGAAGAATTAATTATAATCTTATAAATCTTCTCATGCTACGGGCCTCAAGAGCATATATTTTAGAAGGAAACAAGGAAAAATCTAGAGAAATATTAAAAGAATGTGAATTACTTTTTGGAGATCATCCAGAATCATTTTCTCAATTTATTTCACTGGCAAGGAATTCATATGAATTAGGGCACATTGATGAAGCAATATCATATAATGAGAAAGCTGCAGCCCTGAAACCAACAGCTCAAGAAATTTTTATTAATCGTGCCTTTTTCGGGATAATCCAGAAGGATTATAAAAAAATCCATAAAAATTTCTTCGAATTAGGACATTTATATAGATTTAAAAACACACAGTCCTATGTAGATATTGTTGCTTTTATAGATAGAGAAAAAAAAAAAATTAAAGCCACAAATTGCATATACGATTTTGCTATTGGTTTTTATTATTTTTTCTATATCGACGAAAAAGAAGGACGTAAAATTCTTAAAAAGTTCATTGACGAAACCAAAAATAAACCTGACCTTGATGATATTAGAAACCTCGCAATTCGATTTATCACCAAAGGAAGTTTTAAGTCAGTTTATTCAAATAAGAAAAAGAAAAATAGAAAAAGGAAGAAGAGAAGAAAATAATATACCTTCATACTCTCGATAAAACTTATTTAAATATGCATCGGTTTTATCTTCCATAGCATTCATTTTTAGTAGTTTTAAGTATCAAACCAATCAGAAATGCTTGAAATGGAAAGAAATACAACCACTTATCTAATTGGTGGCATCCTTATTCTAATCTTCACCTTCTCCCTGGCTTTTTTCATTCTTAAACGTGTTGGTAAAGATCCCCGGAATATACTTCCCGTTAATTTTGCGCAGAAGATCCGAATCCCATTACTCATTTTTCTTGCATCTCTGATAGCACAGATCGCTGTGATAGGTGATGTATTTATGTTCGAAACCACAAAAAAAATCGTTGGCCATATCAGCATTATCGGAATAATCTTTAGTGTAGCATGGTTCCTTATCCTCCTTTTTAAGGTCTTCAAAAAAAGGATGCTTAAAAAATATGATGTGGACAGCACAGATAATCTGAAAGCCAGGAAAGTCTATACTCAATACATGATCCTGGAAAATATCATAATTTTCATTATTGTCATCCTTGCACTTGGGATAGCCCTTATGAGTTTTGATAGCATAAGATCTGTTGGAATTAGTCTGCTCACCTCGGCAGGGATAGCCGGAATCATCATAGGTCTGGCGGCACAAAAAGCCATAGGAACCTTACTTGCCGGGATTCAGATAGCAATTACTCAGCCAATTAGGCTTGATGATGTTGTGATCGTAGAAGGAGAATGGGGATGGATCGAGGAGATCAATCTTACTTATGTGGTTGTGCGGGTATGGGATAAAAGGAGGCTTGTGGTGCCTACAACTTATTTTATAGAAAATACATTTCAAAACTGGACAAGAACATCTGCTGATATACTTGGAACCGTTTATATCTATGCCGATTACGGCCTTCCAGTCGACGCGATAAGAAAAGAACAAACACGCCTGTTAGAATCTACCGATCTCTGGGATGGGAATGTGAATGTTTTACAAGTCACTAACACCACGGAAAAGTCGGTGGAGTTAAGAGTACTGGTAAGTGCCCGGAACTCACCCACAGCCTGGGATCTAAGGGTATTCCTTAGAGAAAAGCTCATGGATTTCATCCAGAGAGAGTACCCTGAATTCTTACCCAAAACGAGGGTGACAGTAGATAAGAAAGCTGAAGAATAGTTATTCCCTGAATATCATTCCGTCTGTCGCGATTCCCTTACTAAAATTAGCCGCCGTTTCTATGAGCGCCAAATGCGAATAAGCCTGAGGGAAATTACCCAGTAAACGCTTGGTCTTAAAATCTATATCTTCACTAAACAGCCCCAGATGATTGCTGTAAGACAACAACTGATCAAACATCTGTTTTGCCTTTTTCTTCTCTCCTATTTTATAAAGACTATCTATAAGCCAGAATGTGCAGATAGTAAAAGAAGAGGATGGTTTCCCAAAGTCATCACTGTTCCTGTATCTGTACATCAAACCGTCCTCGCATAATTCCTTTTCAGTAGCCTTCACTGTACTAATAAACCGGGGATCGTCTGCTTCAATAAATCCATAAGACTGCATCAATAATGTAGAGGCGTCAAGATCCTGAGAACCATAATACTGAGTATATGCCTGTTTTTCCTCGTTCCAGCCGTTATTATAAATATCCTGGTAAATCTCCTCTCTAAGCGCCTTCCATTTAGTATCGTTGATCCCCATACGCAGCACTTCTCCTATTTTGATAGCCCTGTCTACTGCCACCCAGCACAAAAGCTTAGAGAATATGAAATGCCTGTCTTCTGTTCTAAGCTCCCAGATACCTTTATCGGGTTTTTTCCAGTTTTCCTGTACTATCATTACTATTCCACGCACAACGGTCCAGAGAGCTTCAGAGTTTTCAAGCGAAGTCTCAAACATGAGGAACTGCTGGTAGATCACTTCCATCAAAATTCCGTAGATATCGTTCTGCTTTTGTATATAGGCAGCATTACCGGTACGAACGGGATGAGAATTCTTGTAACCCTTAAGATGATTCAAAATATGTTCGGTAAGTTCCTTTTCACCGTTGATACCATACATAATCTGTATCTTCTCATCTTTATGAGGGATGATATCTATAATGAACTGAAGGAAATCCTTGGCCGATTTTATATGTCCTAATCCAGCCATAACCTTAATTACCATAGAGGCATCCCTTATCCAGCAGAAACGATAGTCCCAGTTTCGTTCTTCACCTATGGTTTCAGGTAGCGAAGTAGTCGCGGCTGCTAGAACAGCACCCGATTTCTTATAACTAAGTGCCTTTAAAACCAGGGCACTTCGCATGATTTCATTCCCATAATGGGTATAGCGAGTGGTCTTATCACTCCAGTTCATCCAATAAACCTTGGTACGCTGAAATTTGAGATAAGACCTGTCTAAAGTCTGCTCCACCAGCTTTTCATGATAACCTACCAGGCAATATTCGTTACCTTTGAGTGTTATCTCCTTTCTCTCTATAATATCGTTCAGGCTAAAACTGGAATAAAAAAACAGGGAATCATATTTACCTTCCTTGGTAAAACTCTTTATATAATCTCCTTTATTCTCGTTGTAGGTTTTTTCCTTAGCAAAATCGAGTTTAGGATCGTATTTTATCTTAAACTTTGGTTCACCTCCAGTTAACCTGAAGAATCTTATAATGTCAGGCGGAGCATAATAAGAGCCATCCTCTCTGGCATATCTGGGCATAAAGTCTATAAGCTGAAAAGAATCCATCCCATTATCAAAAACGGTACTTAAAATATTGGTTTCCCAAAGATATTCCTGAGTGATCTCATAGTCCTCCCCTACTTCTATCTCAAAGCTACCTCCAATATCATCATCCAGGATCTTTGCAAAGATCGCTGACGAATCAAAATTAGGCATACAACACCAATCCAAGGATCCGGTTTTCGAAATTAAAGCAGCACTTTTACAATTGCTTATGATACCGTAATCGAGATTATCCATATATCTTAAAAATCTTATAAATCAATGGTTGTCTGAAATGATTTTCGGAAATTTAAGAAAAATCGAATTCGTCTCAACAGCATTTAGAATTAATTATGAGCAAAACTATCATTATATCCAACCGATTACCACTTCAAATATCAATTGAAAATGACCAACTCGACGTAACCCCAAGTGTAGGAGGACTCGCAACAGGCTTAAAATCATTCCATAAGGATGGCGATAGCGTCTGGATAGGCTGGCCCGGGCTTACAGAAGAAGAAATTCCAGAAAATCTCAAGGAGGAAGTGCAAAAGAAAGCCAAAGAAGAAAATTGTGTGGCAGTTCATCTTACCTCTGACGAAATTGATGGTTTTTATTATGGATTCAGTAACCGCACCATCTGGCCCTTGTTCCACTACTTTATGGAGTATACAGAGTCTGACGACCAGTTTTGGCGTGTATACCAGCAGGTTAACCAGAAATATGCCGATGAAATCCTTAAGCATTATGAAGAAGGTGATGTGATCTGGGTACATGATTATCAGTTATTACTGGTTCCAAATATGATCAGGGAAAAGGCACCCGAAGCCGTTATAGGATTTTTCAACCACATTCCATTCCCATCGTATGAAGTTTTCAGGACACTCCCATGGAGGGACG
Organism: Gramella jeungdoensis; assembly: GCF_023805255.1. GTDB lineage: Bacteria > Bacteroidota > Bacteroidia > Flavobacteriales > Flavobacteriaceae > Christiangramia > Christiangramia jeungdoensis. The sequence continues at coordinate 80,955 of NZ_JAMSCK010000006.1, read as the reverse complement.
AGGTTCTTAAAGGTGTGCTGGGTGCAGACCTTATAGGATTTCATACTTATGATTACGAGCGTCACTTCCTGAGTTCTGTAAGTCGTATCCTGAGACACCAGGTAGATTTCAATGAAGTAACCCTCCCAGACAGGATAGTGAAAGTAGATTCATTCCCTATGGGGATCGACTATAAGAAATTTGAACAGGCAGCTCTTGACCATTTCGAGAGTACCTCCGAAAACCAGTCAGAATTACAAAGAAGACTGGACCATCATTTAGAGGCAACTCCCGAGGCCAAAATGATACTTAGTATAGACAGGCTGGATTATACCAAAGGGATTGCCCACCGTATAAGAGCATATGAATATTTCCTTGATAAGTATCCGGAATATATTGAGAAGGTTAGACTGGTGATGCTGGCCGTGCCTTCACGTTCAAATGTGCCTCAATACAGAAGGCTGAAACGTGAGGTAGATGAACTGGTGGGTAGGATCAATGGTAAATTCTCAACAGTAAGCTGGACACCTATCTGGTATTTCTATCGTTCGATGCCATTTGAAAATCTTATCGACCTTTATACCACCTGTGAAATTGCACTATTAACTCCAATACGTGACGGGATGAACCTGGTTGCCAAGGAATATGTCGCTACCAGAACCAATAAAACCGGAGTGCTTATTTTAAGTGAAATGGCGGGAGCCGCTCATGAAATGAATGAAGCTATCATTATCAATCCAAACAATTTTGAGCAGGTAGCTGATGCCCTTAAAACTGCCTTCAATATGCCTAAGGAAGAGCAGGTAGACAGAAATAAAATGCTTCAGAAGAGATTAAGAAGATATAGTGTTGAAAAATGGGCCCAGGACTTCATGAAAGCGCTCAGGGCCACAAGAGAGAACAGGGATAGTTTCAAGGCTACCAGGATCACTCCGAAAATTTCAGACGAAATCATGGAGCAGTTCAGAAAAGCTGAAAAGAAGATTCTGTTTATCGATTATGACGGAACCCTGGTAAATTTTGTGGACAAGCCGGAAGACGCAAAACCCGATGCAGAATTAAAGGAATTGATCAGGTCGCTGAACGCTTCCGAAGATACCGATGTTATCCTTATAAGCGGTAGAGATAAAAACACCCTCGGAAGCTGGTGGAAAGATGTTCCTGTAGAATTGATCTCAGAGCATGGCGTCTGGATGAGACAGATTGACGGGGAATGGGAGCTTTCAGAAAATGTAAAAAGCGAATGGATGGATGCCGTAAGGCCAGTAATCGAAAATTTTGTTGACCGTACGCCAGGTACTTTTATTGAAGAAAAGAACTATTCCCTGGCTTGGCATTATCGCAAAGCCGATCCTCAACTGGGAGAAATACGAGCCAATGAATTAAGCAATGTTCTTAAGGAGCTTATCTCCAACCGTGGTTTAAGCGTCCTGGAAGGAAACAAGGTATTAGAGATAAAAAGCAGCGATGTAAATAAAGGAAAGGCCTGCTCTAAAAAGCTGGTAGGTGAGAACTATGATTTCATCTTTGCGATTGGTGATGACTGGACAGATGAATATATGTTCCAGGAACTGCCGGAAAGTGCTCATACAGTTAAGGTTGGCATCAAAAAGACCAGCGCCAGATTCTATGTGGAAGGCACTCCCAAGGTAAGGACCTTGTTGGAAAAGTTCCGTGATAATTTATAGCCAAATTACATTGTTAAAATTATTGGCAATTCGGCTAAAAGTTTAAAAATACATTAACTCGCTCAGTGTGGGATCAGGTATTTTTCTACTTAATTTTATCCTATGAATTTAAATCGAACCAATTTAAAACCAAATTCTATGAAATCAGGAAAATTGTTAGTAGGGCTTCTTTCAGGAGCGGTTGCAGGAGCAGTGGCAGGAATATTGTTTGCGCCTAAAAAAGGTAAGGATACAAGAAAGGCTATCTCTGATAAAGGTGATGATTATATCAAAGGAGCTAATAAAAGTATCCATGATTTTACCGATTCTATCAATCATAAGGTAGAAGCTCTTAAGGCCAAAACCAAAGCGAATCTGGCCAGCTCGAAGTCCAAAGAAAAAATAAATGAGGCTAAGGCAGAAATGCACGAAATGAAAGCCAGTTAGTTTATAGAAAAATTGATTGTTAAGTAAGACCCCGGGAAATCCCGGGGTCTTATTTTTTTATATATCTCCGAAACTTGTGTATTTTAGAAAGCTCATAAATAAAAAACCATGAATATATTTTACCCCCGATTCTATTTTATTCTAATAGCAATTCTAAGTCTGAATCTTTCCGTTAACGCGCAGGATACAGATCAGCGGCTTTACGAGATTATAAATAAAGTTTCTGCCGACAGTATCGAACATGATATCAGGAAACTGGCTGGTTTTGGAACCAGAAATACCTTTAGTGATACGGTTTCTGACACCAGAGGAATTGGCGCCGCCCGAAGATGGATAAAGTCTGAATTCGAGAATATTTCTACTAAATGTGATAATTGCCTGGATGTTTTCTATCAGAAGGATTATGTAACCCCTGAAGATGGTGAAAGAATTCCAAAAGAGGCATGGGTTGTCAATGTGGTTGCTATTCAAAAAGGAACCAAATACCCTAACCGTTATGTGATCATGAGTGGCGATATAGACTCCAGGGCCAGTAATACTATGGATTTTACTACAGATGCTCCCGGAGCAAATGATAATGCCAGTGGAATGGCCGGCACTATGGAAGCCGCAAGGGTGCTTTCCCAATATGAATTTGAAAACAGTATAATCTACGTTGGGCTTTCAGGTGAAGAACAGGGATTATTCGGCGGTAAAGGCCTTGCTGAATATGCCAAGAAACAGGGCTGGGATATCATTGGCATTCTTAACAACGACATGATTGGTAATATTGAAGGTGTAGATGGTGTAATAGACAATCGAAGTTTCAGGATATTTTCAGAACCCACCCCTCCTACCGAAACTGAACAGGAAAGAAGAATGAGACGATTCTATGGAGGCGAGGTTGATGGGATCTCAAGGCAACTGGCACGTTATATTCATAAAAATGTAAAAACATATATGCCTGAAATGAATCCGATGATGATCTATCGCCTGGATAGGTTTGGGCGTGGCGGACATCACAGACCTTTTAACGATCTGGGTTATGCTGGTGTGAGGATCATGGAAGCCCATGAAAATTATAACCGTCAGCATCAAAACATTAGGACCGAAAATGGCATTAAATACGGAGATGTGGTTGAAGGTGTAAATTTCAATTATGCCAAGAAATTAACGGCTGTAAACGCCATTAACCTGGCAAGTCTTGCCTGGGCTCCACCTGCTCCTGAGAAAGTTGAGATCGGTGGGATTGTAGAACCAAGTACCAGGTTAAGATGGGAACCGGTTGATGGAGATATTGCAGGTTATAAGATCTACTGGCGTGACACAACGGCTCCACAATGGCAGTATTCCAGGTTTGTGGGTGATGTGACCGAGTTCACTTTAGAAGGTATTGTTATAGATAACTATTTATTCGGAGTGGCGGCAGTAGGCAATAATGGCCATGAAAGCCTGGTCGTTTTTCCTTCCGGCACTTTCAGATAATCAATTCCTGAAATTATGAAAAATTCAAATTTATTCTTTTTGTTATTTCTAGGCTTAAGCTTAATGTATTCCTGTAAGAATACTAAAGAAAAAGAACCTGAAAAAAAAGATACGGCTTCCAGCAAATCGGCCCAAAACGGTGAACTTTCTAAGTCTCCCCGGCATCATGAATGGGTAACTCTCTCACATGGAGAAAGGGAATTTGAAGCCTTCGTGGTGTACCCGGAAAGTGATGAAAAATCAAAATCTGTGATCGTTATCCACGAGAACAGAGGACTTAATGACTGGGCAAGATTATTTGCAGATAAACTGGCGGCTCAGGGCTACCTGGTGATAGCTCCTGACCTTATATCCAATACGGTGGAAGGAAAAAAGCGTACTACCGATTTTGAAAACTCCGATGCTGCCAGGACCGCTATTTATGATCTGGATAAAGATCAGGTAACGGCCGATCTTAATGCAGCATATGATTATATAATAAAAGATCCGGCTTCCTCTGGTGAGGTAGCTGTAGTTGGATTTTGCTGGGGCGGTTCACAAACCTTCAGATATGCCACGAATAACCCCGATATAACTTCGGCACATGTCTTTTACGGAACGGCGCCTAAGGAATCCTCAGAACTTCAAAAGATCTCGGCCCCGGTATATGGATATTACGGAGGTAATGATAACCGTGTGAATTCAACAATTGAAGAAACAGAAAAATTGATGAAAAGTGCAGGTAAAAAATATGAGTACGAGATCTATGAAAATGCTGGTCATGCCTTTATGCGAAGTGGTCATGAAGAAAACGCCCAACCCGGGAATAAAAAGGCTCATGACGAGGCCTGGAAAAGATTACTGAAACTACTGAATTAATGAAAGTTTCATGATTATAAAAAAGCCCCGCCAGAAGCGGGGCTTTTTTATGCATTAAATTTAACAAAATACTAATTAACAATACTTTACACTAAACTTAAATAAAATTAGCACTGCCTCTAAGTAATTTAGATACGACCAAACCAAAAAACTCGAATTATGGCAGACATAAGAGTTGAAAAAAAGAAACCTGTATGGCCATGGTTATTTCTTATAATAATCCTGGCAGTAGTGATCTTCCTATACTTCTATGGAAGCACCGATACAGAGGATACTGATGATATAGAAACTGAAGAGATAGATGAAGTGACCCAAATTAAGCCATATTCAGCAGCTCTTCAGCTAAAAGAAATTACAGTTTAACCACGTAAAGACAATGTTATGACTAAAAAAGAGAAACACTTATACCAAATGAGTGAATTAAAAGGATATAAAATTAATCCTAAAGACCCCGATATAAGGGGATGGGTGGTGAAAGACCTTGATAACAGAGATATTGGTAAGGTAGATAACCTGCTTGTAAATAAAGAGCTGGGAAAGGTGGTATATGTAGACGTTGAAGTAGATCAAAGCATTATAGATGCGAATCATGATCCATATGCGGCACATAACGATTCTGAAGTCCATGAGTTCATTAACGAGGAAGGTGAAAATCATATTATAATCCCTATTGGTCTGGTTAGCCTAAACCGTGATGAAAAATACTGTTTCACAGAAAGCATTAACTACCAGACATTTGCAGAGACAAAACGCTATAGATCAGGAACTGCGATTAGCAGGGATTATGAGCGTCATGTTCTTGGCTCATATAAACGCAGAAGGCCTAATCATGAAAGAGAATATACCGATGCTGAACTTAGAGAGCGTGAATTGAGACGTCGCAAAGAAGCTCGGCTAGAAGAAGAAGACACACAACAACGTTCCTTAGGGGATATGGAAGAGAAAATTAGACGGGAAAAAGCCAGGATGAAATACTCATCAGACAGGGATAGAGACCTTCGAGGAGATTATGACGAAGAATTAACCTATAAGGACGAATTAAAAGATCTTGATCCTGAGCCAACCCTTGATGATGATATGGATTGGAAAAGAGATCACAGACGTATTCCTGATGATAACCGATATAGAAACCTTAAAAGAAGAAGGATCACAGACGAATTTTATGAGAGGAAAGAATTTAAATAATTCTAATATGAAAGTATAAGAAAGGGGCCAGAACTGGTCCCTTTTTTCATTTCGCGACTGTGCTGAAAAGTTTTCCGTAAAATCAGTATCTTGAAGCGCAATTTTCATTTTAATCAATCAATTTATTTATGAATAAACTGTACTTAAGTCTGTCATTGTTGTTATTTACTTGTATAACATTGGGACAGAGTGTTGATCTTTCTTTATTAAAATCCAAAACTCCGCGTAACATAGGGCCAGCCGGAATGAGTGGCCGGGTCACCTCAATTGATGTTGTTACCTCTAATCCGGATATTATGTATGTGGGTACTGCTTCTGGTGGACTATGGAAATCTACGAGTGGTGGTATAAAATGGGAACCTATATTTGAAGACCAGGTGACCGCTTCTATTGGATCTGTAGCTATTCAGCAGTCAAACCCTTCAGTGATCTGGGTGGGAACAGGCGAAGGAAACCCTAGGAATAGTCTTAACGGTGGTTACGGGATCTATAAATCCCTCGATGGAGGTCGCTCCTGGACCAAGATGGGACTCGAAAAGACCCGGCATATACATCGAGTGATCATTAACCCGGACAATCCCGATATTGTTTATGCGGCTGCGATAGGTTCACCCTGGGGAGCACATGAGGAGAGAGGGGTTTATAAGACCACCGATGGCGGAAAGACCTGGAAAAAGATATTATACTCAAATAAACTAACCGGTGCCGCAGATCTTGTTATGGATCCCAACAATCCAAATAAGCTGATAGCTGCAATGTGGGAGCATAAAAGAGATCCCTGGTTCTTTAAATCGGGAGGCGAAGGTTCTGGCCTATTTATCACCTATGATGGTGGAGAGACCTGGAAAGAAAAGACTTCAGATGATGGACTGCCAGAAGGAAATCTTGGCCGTATTGGTCTTGCCATAGCGCCTAGTAATTCAAACATCGTTTATGCCCTTGTGGAATCTGAAAAAAATGCGTTATACAAATCAGAAGATGGTGGCTTTTCCTGGAAAATGATCAATGATAAGGAAGAGATAGGAAACCGACCCTTCTACTACAGCGATATTTTTGTAGATCCTCAGAATTCCAATCGCTTATATTCCGTCTTCACCTATGTGAATGTTTCTGAAGATGGCGGAAAAAGTTTTGAATCATTAATGCCTGCCTACGGAGTCAATAACGGAGTTCATCCTGATCATCATGCGTGGTGGATACATCCTGAGGATGGCAGTTTTATGATGGATGGTAATGACGGTGGTTTGAATATTACCAGAGACGGTGGAGAAACCTGGAGATTTGTTGCTAATCTTCCGTTAGCTCAGTTCTATCATATTGCCGTAGATAATGAATACCCTTATAACGTATACGGAGGAATGCAGGATAATGGAAGCTGGAGAGGCCCGGCCTATGTATGGAAATCACAGGGAATAAGAAACTCTTACTGGCAGGAGATCTCCTTTGGAGATGGATTCGACGTGGTTCCTGATAAAGATGATAGCAGGTATGGCTGGAGTATGAGTCAGCAGGGATATGTGAGTCGTTATGACTATCTAACCGGAAATAATTATACCGTTAAGCCTACTCATCCTGACCCTGAGGTGGAGTTGAGATTCAACTGGAATTCGGCAATTAATATAGATCCTTTTGATAACAACACCCTATATTTTGGAAGCCAGTTTGTCCATAAGAGTACTGATAAAGGACTTACCTGGGAGGTCATCTCTCCAGATCTTACCACCAATGACCCGGAAAAACAAAGACAGGAAGAAAGTGGCGGACTTACCATAGATGCTACCGGAGCAGAGAACTACACCACCATTTTAGTTATAGAGCCTTCCCCATTGGAAAAGGATATGATTTGGGTAGGTACCGATGATGGAAAAGTTCATTACACCACCAATGGTGGAGAGAATTGGGTGGATGTATCAAACAATCTGCCCGCCCTTCCTGAAGGAAGCTGGATAGTTCAGATAAAAGCCTCTAACAAAAACAAGGGAGAAGCCCTTCTTGTGGCGAATGATTACAGGAGGTTCAATTATACCCCTTATGCATATCGCACTACTAATTATGGAAAAAGCTGGTCTCGTATTGTAGATGAAGAGGACACCGAAAGTTACGCTTTGAGTATAATAGAAGATCCTGAAGAGAAAAACCTGATGTTCCTGGGAACAGATGATGGCTTATATGTTTCTTTCAATGCCGGAAATGACTGGCAAAAATATACTAACGGTTTCCCAACAGTTTCAGTAAAAGACTTGGTAATCCATCCGCGCGAACAGGACCTGGTAATTGGCACTTTTGGAAGGGCCGCCTGGGTTCTGGATGACATCAGGCCTTTCAGGGCTATAGCGAGGAACAAATCCATTCTTCAAAATAAAGTGGAATTGTTCGAGCCACCAGTAGCTTATCATACAGCCTACCAGCAACCTACCGGAAGCAGGTTTGGTGCCGATGCTACCTATCAGGGAGAGAACCGTCCGTCAGGCGGAAGGATCAGTTATTTTGTGGAGGTCCCAAAGAAACCTGAAAAAGATGCAGACGGTGATAAAGAGGCCAGTGTCGATAAAAAGAAAAAATCTAAAAAACGTGACAGGAAAGATCGTGAAGGTGAATCTGGAGATATTGAACCAACAGTAAAAGATTCAGATACTACCAGAACTGAAGAAGCTGAAGTAAAGTGGGATTCCATAAAACTGAATATCTATGATGGAGACCGTCTCATAAGAACACTTAAACAAAAAGCACCTGATACTACAGGAATCCACACCATGATCTGGAATTTGAATGAAAAAGGAGTCGAAAGGCCTTCAAGAGAAATTAAAGAATCTAAAACCGAACCTTCCGGGGTTGATGTAAAACCTGGGACCTACAGGCTTGTTTTACATTTCGGAGATAATTCTTCTGAAGGAATGATAAAAGTGGAATCCGATCCGAGACTTGATGTTTCTAAAGAAAATATAGAGGAAGTTTATGCGAATTTGAAAGAATTGGAAAAAATGACCCGTACTGCGGGAGATGCCGTGAACCAACTTTTAGAAAGTAAGAACATCGCCGAATCTTTCCAGAAAGATTTTAAAGCCCAGAAAAATGGAGAAGAAGTATATGAAGAGGAACTGAAAGACAGTGAAGAGATCATTAAATCTATAGAGGAGATCATAGCTTTATATCTTGGTAAAGAAGATAAGAGACAGGGAATTGTGAGAAATAATGAAATGACAGTTATGGAGCGAATAAGCAATGCGAACTGGTATGTTGGCAGCAGGCAGAGTGGATTAACCCAAACCGAGCATACGCTTATTAAACATGCCAGGCAGGAGCTTAAAGATGCTCTTCAAAAAACCAATGACTTCTTTAACGAAGAATGGGCAGAATACCGATCGGAAATGCAGAGTATTGAACTGCCGGTTTTCAAAGAAGTAAAAAACTTTGAACTCGGTAATTAATAATTCATTTGATTTTGCTATAAGCCCCGCATTCAGGCGGGGCTTTTTTTTATATGATGTCCTCTTTTTGGGAATGCTTTATGGCCTTTTCACTATTACGAAAATAACAGGTACTCACATCCATGCTTTCCAGGTTTTTAAGGACTTCCTGCACTTTCTTCTTTTGTTCAGATTTGGTTTGCCTGATGTAAACAGCCTTGATATTCAAAGGAAAAGTCTTACATATTCTTTCATATAAAAAGGGATCATGCTGTGAATCATCCCCAAGTAAAACATATTTAAGATGGGGATAGAATGAAATGATATCCTTAATTTTTATGAACTTATGGTCATGATTGCCTCTTCCCGACTTTATAAAATCGGTAAGCCCTGTTTTAATTTTTTTCAGCTTTATAACGGCCTTGGGAAGTTCATGAAGGTCTGAGAATTCAGAGATAAAATCATACAGGTTCCATTCACTGCTGGAAACATAGAAAAAGGAATTGGAAGCCTTTTTACTATCCTGTCCTGCAGAACTCAATTTCTGGTAATGTTTAACCACATCATCAAACACCTTTCGCTTATTGATATTCTTGGATAACATTACGTAGAGCTTCTTAAAAAAGCTATTACTATGGGAAATTAGAAAAGTATCATCTATATCTGAAATAATTCCGAATTTACTCGGGTATGGTTTTAAAAGCTCACCTTTTTCGATCATCCCGAAATCGAACATCTTACAGCTCACCTCATATTGATGCCAGCCCGGTTCAAGTTCAGCTTCAAAAGGTACCGTAAACCTGAAATAACCATCATCCATGGTCTTTGTTGTAACGTCGAGGTCTTTGAACTGCAAGCGTACTTCAAAATTCTTAAGAGGTTTGATCCGGAATTTATGAAGAATGGCATATGCATGTTTGATACCCTTTTTCTCTATACTATATTTATCAGGAGCCCAGGATTTAAATAAATGTCCAAATACAACCAGTTCTCCCCCATTTACATAACCTCTGTACAACTTAAGATCGAGTTTCAAAATATTGGCCTTTTTTTAAAATTCCTTCATTCCAAATTACTTAATTTTAGGCGTTCCATAAATACCAGTAGATGAATTTTAAGGAAGTTTTATTGGTTGTAAACCCTATTTCGGGTGATACCGACAAAAAAAAGATAATTTCTGAGGTTCAGGAAAAACTTAAAAAAGAAGAGATAGGTTTTCACCTTTATACCACAACCGATGAAAATGACAGGGAGAAAATAAAATCTCTTATTGATGAAAAAAATATCGACAGGGTTATAGTGGCAGGTGGAGATGGCACCATAAACCTTGTCGCCGAAACTGTTAAAGATTATGAACTTATCCTTGGGGTTATTCCCGCGGGTTCGGCCAATGGCCTCGCAGTTAATCTTGATTTACCTGATGTACTGGAAGAACAGATCGACACAGCACTCGGAAACAGCCATATAAACCTTGATATACTTTGCCTGAATGGCATAATTTGCCTTCATATGAGCGATCTCGGAATTAATGCTGAACTGATCAAGAATTATGAGACATCATCTTTTAGAGGAAAGTTTGGTTACCTTATACAAAGTATACCGACTCTTATTCAAAGTGAATTTCCCTTTCAGTTCAAGATAGAAACGGAGAAATGTACCAAAGATGCATCAGCTGTTTTACTCGGCTTTGCTAATGCGAACAAGTATGGTACGGGTGCAAACGTAAACCCGAAAGGTTCTCCAGATGACGGTATCTTTGAGATCCTTGTCTTTAAAAAGTTGAGTTTGGGAGATATTCTGAAAACCTTAAGAAACGAAACCGATCTGGATCCGGATTTTGTAGAAATCATCCCTGCCACAAAGGCAAGGGTAACCTGCCTTAAACCGGTATCTTTCCAGGTAGACGGAGAATATATAGGCAAAGAAACAGAAATTGAAATAAAAATTCTTCCCGAAAAATTAAGTATAGCTATACCTTGATCTATTCTAAAACAGGTAAATAAATTTCAGCTTTCCAGTCTCTAGCAGAATTAGCTTCTACTTTTGGATTATTAAAGAATATCTCAAGAGGTAGTTCATTACTAACCTTGTTCAATTCCTTTGATTCTTCCACCAGGTCATACCAGGCAAGATGAGAGTTTCTGTAATTCCCATGGAAAATAGCTCGTAATGCAGGAAAGGGTTTTACCTGTTTAAAATCAACATTAGAGGTAGGTTGTATGTCTTGTGCCAGATTCACCGGAAAGCAAAAATCGAAATCTATTACATCTGTCTTCCTGTTCCATTTTGTTACTTTCACAAAAGGATTTGCTGTTAATCTAAGCTCCCTTTGTAATACATAATCTTCAAGGATAGTTATGGTGTTTACCATCTCTTTCGCCTTGTCTTTTACAGGAATATTCTGTGAGCTATGACAAATACAATCCATTCCAGGAGATTTTACGACTTTGTCTTCTATTTTTATGGAATAGGTATTCTGTTTTTCATTTAGTCGTTTCTTGAAATCCAGAATGCGTTCCTTTAAAGTATCCAGATAAATACTCTTTTGGAAGGGATTGACAATAGCGAGACGGTTAATCAGTTTATTTTCTGAAGATCGTATGTTTAGTACAACCTGGGTAATGCTATCATTTTCTTTCTCAAATTCCCAATAAAATTCAAGAGGTGAATGACCGCCATGATCAACCGCTTGTGTTAGGCTACTAAATGAATCCTTGTCAATAATGGTGATGTCTTCTTTAACCGATTTGTGAGTGAAATTTTTCCAATCACTTACTTCGTTAAACACCGTACCAGGACCATACCTGGCTTCCATATGGAACTGATAGTCATATTTCTTTATAAACAAATACCAGCTTAGCCCCGCAAGAAACAGGACCAAAATAATCACAATGGCTTTTTTCATAAGTTATTTGGAAGCAAGATCTGATTTAGCATTAGTCATACTAAGATTATCAACTACAAAATCCCCAAGGGACTGGCCCTGTTCCAGACCAACCTCAATTGCTGCCCTGTAATGAATACCTCCATAAAGTCTGCTTCTTGCAGCTTCATCAGAAGCGTGCTTAAAGGATTTGAAACTTCTCACAGGCAAACCATATTCAACCTCAGTATCATCATCAAAACTGAAGTTATCGCCAAAAATATCCGTGAGCGCGATTGCTGCAGCACCAGACACCACAGAGTGTCCGCTGGTATATTCCGGGAATGGTGGTGTTTGTAATACCGAAGTCCAGTTCTCATCGATATATTTATTGATCAGGGTTTCCGGTCGAACCAGATTACTGCGATACTTCTCATCCCAGCAGCTTATAAAAGCATCAGCTATGGCTACTGAAGTCTTGGCATAGGCATATACTGATTTGTCAAAATCGGCCTCTGCCTTTTGGCAGGCAATCTTGGTGATCCCTATCCAGTGACCACCCGGAGTGATCTTTTTAGTGGCGAACATAAGATGTCCCCTGGTAATTGAGACATATGGATTACAATCCCAGAATTTGGCGATTTCCATTTCCTCACTATTCTCCTCGTCTTTCGCGATCTCCTGTCTAATATTATAAACTTCCATCAACTCATTGTGAAAACGACTTCCCGGTTCCATAGAAAATTCCGGTGGCGGAGCCGGTTTAAACTGGTTTGAAGAATCTATTACAAAAGGCCTTATCTTCATCCAGTGTGGTTCAATCCCATCCATATATGCCGGAGGAGTTGGTTGCCACCTGCTTTCATCATCGGTATGTATAGTGAATTTAGGCATCGTACGGGTCTCTGCATAATTATCCTTTTTCATCCAGTCTTTTATATGAGCAGCGACTTTCAATCCATAAGCTTCAGACACCTTAAAACCTCTTTCATCTTTTTCCTTCCAGGTATTAAACAAGCTGTCTCTTTTCTCGATAAGCCTGTCTTCAGAAAAAACAAGCGTTCTACCAATATCATAGAAGGCTACCATGGCCGCGATACCGGGATTTGTTATTTCGGATTCTGATTTTGGTACAGGTCCAAGGTCGGTTAACTGTCCGGCCAGGCTTTTATATTCAGGATTAAACTGCGCAATAACCTCATAGGCTGCAATATTGGAGTAGGCATAAACTCTACTTGCCACTGGAGGTGAGAAAATATCATGTACCATCGTTTTGCTTAGATTGTCATTTGCATCATGAAAATCATCACCGGTAACGGTTATTTCCTCAACCTTCTTTTCGCATGCAGTAATACTTATAATACTAATTAATAATAGAATCCTTTTCATATTAAAAATTGATTTTATATAATTCGGCTTTCTCGTCATTTATCGTTACTAACAGATAAGGTTCATCTGAGATATTTATTACCGAAAATTCTTTAACAGATTTTTGTGATAAATTTAATCCAATTTCATTGGAATTCAGAATTTTATCGTCATTTATTAGAATAGAACCACCCATTGCATCAAATTTTCCATGATAGGGTGTAACGCCAAAATAATTTCCTCCAATGAGTACTTCTTCTTTCCCATCCTTATTGAAATCATAGTTCAACATAGCACGTATGGGTGCCACCTGCAAGGAATTATCAAATTTCCTAAAGTTATACTTCCCGTCATTGTTTTCAAGATATCCGGAAGCCAGGGTATGAACCTTAAGCTTTTTTGCAGCCTCCAGTTCTTCAGGAGTGAATATCTCATCCACTTTCTTACCTGCAAATTCACGATATGTGGTAAATCTTTTTCGTATCATCTGACTCAACTGGGCAGAAAGTTCATCCATTCCATAAAGAAAATAATAATCTCCATTCTTCTCGCAGGCCAGTAAGGTTTCCGTTAGACCGTTTGAATCGAAATCCTTATAATACATTAGCAAAGGATACTCATCCGATGCCTTAAGCTTTGAATTCAACCCCCAGTTACCAAGTATATAATCCTTATCTCCGTCTCCATCCACATCAAAAGGAAGAATCTTCTGCCATAGACCATTCAGCTTTTCAGAAATCATGTTGGACGAAATATCTCTGAACTCACCATTCTCATTCTCCAGAAATTTTGGAGACATCCATTCTCCTACTGTAATTAGGTCCAGGTCTCCATCATTATCAAAATCATCCCATAAAGCATCATTTATCATCCCGATATTATCAAATAATTCAGCCTGACCGGCCTTTGAGAATCTACCATCCTCATTTACCAGTAGATAAGATTTTGGAATGGCTCCGTAATTATAATTAACCGAATTTGCTCCGATAAAAACGTCCAGATCTCCGTCATTGTCGTAATCGGCCGACCGAATAACAGAAGAGTTACCATACATTTCCGGGAAGAGGGAATCTTTTTTAAATGTGGTATTCGCTTCCCCATAATATAACCTGTCCAGCAACCATTGATCTTTTCCAACCGATTCTCCGCCACCTGAAACAAATAAGATATCGTTTATACCATCTTTATTAAAATCATTAACCAGAATGTCTGTATCCTCGGCTAGAGAATCATTTTTAATTCCATCAAGTTTCTCGTAAACAAAACCTTTTTCCTTCTGGTAAAATACCATTGCCGGCTTATACCTGGAAGCTCCAAATATGGCATCCTCGAGTCCATTTCCATCAAGGTCTGTCACCTTCACCGCCGGACCAAAATCTGACATCTGGTGCGGAATAAGCTTTTGCATGTCAAAGTCTATAAAGGAATTCTCTTCATGCTTATAGTTTAATCCAAAGTCGGTTTGAGACCTGGTAAACCAAGTTTTATCATTCTTATGGAATAATTCTCTAACATCAACACGTTTATCGGTCTTTTCCGGTTGTAGTTCAAGAAAGGAATTAGGTTTTACCGAGGTTAGAGTTTTTATTTTTTGATCGGGCCAGATAATACTTAAAGAATCTATCCTGGTATTTTTAGGAATACCAAAATGAATGATAGGTTGTGAGGAAGACTGATATCCCCTGGTAGTATATAACTGTCTTACCTGGCGGCCTTCGGTAGTGTATAAGATGGCCTTTGAACCTATTCCAAATGGATTCTTACTGCCTGCCGATAATTTTATCTTGAGGTAATCGCCTTCAGGCTGATCATTAATATAAATACTCGCCGGTACATTAATATTATTGGTCACTATATCCAGATCTCCGTCATTATCAAGATCTCCATATGCGACACCGGTAGAGATAATCGAATCATTCTCTATCCACACTTCAGACATATCTTCGAACATTCCATTTTGCTGTCCTTTAAAAACATAGTTAGTAACGGCGCCCGATGGCATTAACTGAAGAGCTTCATTGTCTACAAGCGTTGTTTTATCGAGTTTCTGCTGTATCTGTTCATTCGAGGTATACTTCACATAATCCAGGTCATTAGGCCGTTTTGGGATACCATTACTAATAAAAAGATCCTGCTGGCCATCCTGATCAAGATCGGCGAATAGTGCGCCCCAGCTCCAGTCGGTAGCAGCAACACCACTCATCAAGGCGGTTTCTGAAAAGAATTTGCCACCACGGTTAATCTGGAGCATATTACGGGTATACTGAGGATGGTATCCAAGACGATCTATGCGGAGTTTATGTAGGTTTACATTGTCATCCCCCGCCGAAGACTTAAGCACTTTCTCATCTTCGGGAAGCATATCAAGGGTAATAAGATCTATAAATCCATCATTATTAATATCTGCGGCATCATTTCCCATTGAAAAACGGGACACATGGCCAAAATTTGATTTTAAACTTTCGGTGAAGGTTCCATCACCATTGTTCAGGTAGTAATAATCATCTTCATGAAAATCGTTACCCACATAAATATCGGTATAACCATCATTATTGAAGTCGGCTGTGCTTAAGCCCAGGCCATAACTATTTGCTCCACCATAAATTCCTGCCTTTTCGCTTATATCTATAAACTTACCGTTCTCATTAAGAAACAATTTATCCCCGCTTTCATAAACCCTGTTATTCCGAATTTCTGCCGGACCGAAGGATTCGGTGGTATGAACCGCATGATTCAGGATATAAACATCAAGATCGCCGTCATTTTCGAGATCGAAAAATGCAGCCTGTGAAGAATATGTGTCCAGATCAAGGCCATATTCCGCAGCACTTTCGGTGAAGGTAAGATCACCATTATTAATAAAGAGTTCATTATGACCGGTGAAACCGTTAACTCCAACAACAGCGGAGACATAGATATCCAGTAATCCATCGCCGTTAACATCGGCCATGGTGGTTCCCGTATTCCAGGTGCTTTCACCTTCTACCCCAGCTTTTTCAGTGATATCCTCAAATTTCAAATTCCCTTTATTCAGGTAAAGCTTGTTTTTAACCTGATTCCCGGTGAAATATATATCGGCCAATCCGTCGTTATTAATATCTCCAATACTAACCCCACCGCCATTATAATAATAGAGATAGTCCAGTATATTCTGATCACGGTTCTCGGTGAGCGTATTAGTAAAATCAATTCCTGAAACTTTGGGCTGCGGATTGGAAAAGAATTTCTTCTCCTTATTGGAACATCCGCTTAAACTTAGAACCAGAATTTGAAATATGAATAATCTATAAACTGCTGATTTCAAAAATCTTCGGTTTTTCATCATTGATTGCGGCTATAATAAAGGTATTCCCATTCTTATCCTTGAATTTCTGCAGGTACTTGACCTCACTTTTAATAGTGAAACCACTTTTGGTATAGTCCTGCCATTCAAAATTCATGTTACCATCCCCAAGCAGAACATTTCCGAAACTTGCATCAAGCCTTGAGAATTGCGGTTTGAATTCAAAATTATTTCCTCCCATCACAAGATCCAGATTACCATCATTGTTAACATCTGTGCACGAAATACCACAGACGCAAGAAAACTGAACCCTGCCCGGCAGTTCCTTTATTTTGAAGTTACCATCACCTTCATTCACGGCAATAATAGTTTCAGAGATTACCGCCTGTTTTAATATGGCATTTTTAAGTTTATCTTTTGGCAGTAACTCATCTATCGATTTTACAGCATACTCTGAAGCTTTAAGGTTTTCCTTCTTAAGAGAAACCAGCTGAGTGGTCATCTCCTTCTTCATATGCAACGGATAATCTTTACCGTTCTTTTGCTTAGTGACTATTTGCTCAATAGTTCCATTATTATCAAAATCATTTACCCACATTTTCATGGGGTTCTTAAAAGAGGTTTCGTAAGGTATGTTAGAGCCTTTGTTGCCTATAATAAGGTCCTGGTCTCCATCATTGTCAAGATCGGCGGCCTCAACAACGTTCCACCATCCCTCATATTTATCAAGGTTGGTTTTATAATGCGAAAGTCTTCTTCCCGAATTTTTAAAGATCTTCGGAGCCCCCCAGTCTGAAACAGTAATAAGATCCATTTTGCCATCGCCATCAATATCCTGCCAAATGGCATCGGTGATCATTCCCGCATATTTCACATCATAGGCAATACGTTCGGTTGAATTCACAAACTCGCCGTTGCCCTTATTCTCAAGGAATAGATGCTGGGGATCAAGACCATAATTTACTGCAACACTCCTTGAACCAACAAAAACATCCATATCTCCATCGGAATCGAAATCATGAGGAGCGATTACAGCAACATTCTGGTTCACTGCAGGAACAATATGAGTAGAAGGCGTGAATTTACCTTTACCATCGTTTATATAAAGTCGAGGCCTGTAATTACTTTCTTCTCCAACTTCATTACCACCCGATCCTACCATGAGGTCCTGGTCTCCATCACCGTCCACATCCAGAAATGCTGCGGCAGTATCCTCAAACATAAAATCGTTATCCAGAGCGGGTTGCGGAGTCTTATTCAAATCTCCATTCCCATTGTTAAGGTAAATAATTCCTGGTTGTTCCTTAGCTCCACCTATAAATACATCTTCACTACCATCACCATTTACATCGGCTACAGCCAGCGCAGGACCTTCCTGAGATAATTTTCTATAGATCATCCCCTCATAATCGAAATCTGTATAAGCGTTTTCCTTATGAGCTTCCAGTTTATTATTGGGAAGTTCGGTTAATAAAGGCTTCGGCCTTGGAGGAGTTTGAGGCACGAATTTCTCATTAGCCTTGCTCTGTTCCAAAACAAGGGTCTGGTTAACATCTACCTCTTTAAGTAGTTGTGTGGCATCATCTGGCCAGATAATCCTTAAGGAGTCTATCTTATTCACTTTTCCCAGACCTATATTCATGGTATAATCCATAGAGGATTGAAATCCTCGGGATGGATTCTGTTCCTGGAGAATCACAGAATTTCCAAGATATAATCTTACAATACTTCCTATCCCAAACTGGTTCTTTTCCTTTCCTTTTAACTTGATACGAAGATAGTTTCGGTCTTTAAGCTTATCTGAATTATTCTCATAAACGAAGGATTTCATGTTTACATTATTCACAACAAGATCCAGATCTCCATCATTATCAAGATCGCCATAGGCACATCCGTTAGAAAGGCTTGGAATTCCCAATCCCCACTCTTCAGCTGAATTCTTGAATTTAAGGTCTCCCGTATTCTGGAACGCATAATTTGGTAACGGGGTCACCGGCATTTTATCAATGATGGAGTCAATCGCTTTTTTCTGCCCGGTTAAAACCATATTCTGTATGATGTCGTTCGCGAAGAATTCAACAAAATCAAGGTTTGTAAGATCATGGTTGATGCCATTAGTTACGAAAATGTCCCTATTTCCGTCATTGTCCATATCGAAAATAAGACCTGCCCAACTCCAATCGGTACTTTCCACACCGCTAAAGTGAGCAATCTCAGAGAAACTGTTATTACCATTATTTAACTGAAGCGTATTATGAATATATTGCTGGTAAAAGTCTTTACTTTGCTTAAGCTTAAAGACATTATAGCCTTCAAATTCCATTACCGATTTGGTGCGTTCTTCTGAATCTGGAAGCATATCGGTAATAAAGATATCGGCGTAACCATCATTATTGATATCGGCCATATCTACACCCATGGCAGAAAGACATAAATGAGAAGTCCAGTTCTCTATATCCTCGGTAAAGGTCCCATCCTGGTTATTTATATAGAGATAATCCCTTTCATAAAAATCGTTTGAAACGTATATATCGGGATACAGATCATTATTAAAATCACTCACCATAACTCCAAGCCCGAAACCTATTAAACTTCCATAAATATTAGCCTCTTCGCTTACATCCACGAATTTACCGTCATCGTTTCTCAAAAGCATATCTCCTACCCCTCTGAAGATCTTTGGAATTCCTTCCCAGTCCTGGGCTCTTACCTCTCTTTGCCCGGCATAACCCAGACTGCTCACGGGGATATTACTATTATTGAGAATATATGCATCCAGATCACCATCCTTATCATAATCAAAAAAAGTAGCGTGTGTACTAAAACCTGTCTCTGCTAGATTAAATTCCTTTGCTCTTTCTGTGAAGGTGAGATCTCCATTGTTTATGTAGAGATCATTATTATGATTATCGCCTTCCATATTTCCGGCATTGCTAACATAAATATCCAGTAATCCATCATTATTGATATCTACCATATTCACCCCGGTAGACCAGGGTTTGTTGCCTTCAACTCCAGCCGATTTGGAGATATCTTCAAATTTGAAGTTACCTTTATTAAGATATAGCTTATTGGGTTTCATATTGGCAGTTAAGTAAATATCAGGCAGTCCGTCATTATTGATATCCCCAATAGCTACTCCACCTCCGTTATAGAAGTTACGGTATTTAAAAATGTTAAAATCGGGTTGGTTCTTTACCTCATTTAAAAAGTCTACTCCTGTTTCTTCAGGATCCATAAGGGTATAGAGCTTATTTTCATTCTGCTGCTCTTCTTGTTGCTCTGAGGTACCTTCATCATTACATGAGGTAATAAGCGCCAGAGTACTTAACGAAAATATTGATATTAAAAACTGGAATCTCATGGGTTTTGTATATTATTATATTTCAAAATAACAGGTTCAGCATTATTAAAGGTTACGATAAAATGTGTTCGGCCATTTATACAGAACTTTTCTATATCCCTGGCTGGTCCTGAAAGATTAGGCCTGAACTCACCAGAAGTTTTAAAGTTCCCTTTGGTGTCATTTATAAGAACTGCACCATGGGAGGCATCTAATCTACCTAATTGGGTGCTTATTTCATAATCGTTACCAACGATAAAAAGATCTGGATAACCATCATTATTAAAATCAAATTCTTCTATATCGAATATCTTTGAAACCTGGGCTTCAAAAGGTAAAAGATGTTTTTTAAAAGTATTGTTCCCTAAATTTTCAAAATAGTAACTTCCTAATTCATAAACCTTATTAAGCTGAGCTTTCTTTAGTTTTTCTTCTGGAAATATATCAGAAAAGCTGGCTTTCGCATAATCACTGTAATTGGGATATTTCTTTTTTAAAAATGGCATTTGTTTATCTAACTCATCTTTCGAGGAAAAAGGAGTTTCGGTGCCATTATAAAAATAGGTCATTACAGGATCTATAGATCCATTATCGTCAAAATCTGTTAGATATAATTTAATTGGTTGATCCTTATTCGCGCTTAATCTGGAGTTAAGCCCCCAGTTTCCGGCTACAATATCAATATCACCATCGGCATCAAAATCTTCAGCGACAACCGCATTCCACCAGCCGTTCGAATCCTCCAGACCTGCATCAACAAGTTTTAAACTCTCTCCGTTATTATTTAAAAACACCTTTAGCGGCATCCAGTGCCCTGCCATTATAGCATCGGGATAATTATCGCCATTGATATCCTTCCATACAATGTCCTGAACCATGCCGGCATTTTGGAATGATTTTGAAATATTAGTGGTAACCTCGGTAAAATGACCCTTCCCATTATTCAAAAGCAAATATTGGATCGGAGTTTTACCATATTGAGAAGGCTCTATATTAGCAGTAAAACACAGATCTGTAAAACCATCATTATTAAAATCTACAGCACTAATCTTGGAAGCGTTCATTTCCAGACCTTTAAATTCATCGCTAACCAGTTGAAATGTACCATTCTGATTAATATATAACCTTGGCTGCAGAGCTTTGCCGCCCTTGAATTCGTTCCCGCCACTAACTACAATCAGATCTTTATCCCCATCGTTTTCAATATCCACAAATAGCTGGAAGGTATCTTCAGAAATTGCATTATCATCAAATACACTTGCTTCAAAAGACGTAAAAGTACCATCATCATTTTGGGTCCAGATGCCTAGGGCCTGTGTCTTTCCTCCCCCTATAACTATATCATCCAGGCCGTCATTATTAAAATCAGAAACCGTTACCGCCGGACTAAGATTACTATAACCAAAAGGAATTAAAGGCTCTTTATTGAAATCAAGCGTAGATTGCTCAACATGCCTGTAATTTATAAGTGAGTCCACTCTGACTAATCCCTCTGATCTTCCTGATGAATTCTTTATTGATGTTTTAGCATCTTTGATATTGAATAAGACAGTAGTATTGGTTTTTATATCATGTTTTGTTTCCTTAAAGCCATTCGGCCAGATTACCACTACAGAATCAGTTACCTTAGATTTACCCATTCCAAAATTAAGACCGGGAGCAATAGAAGATAAGTATCCCCGGGTTAAGTATTGCTCCTGAAACTGCATTTTACCATCATTATATACTTTTACCTTAGCTCCAATTCCAAATTGATTAGCCTGACTACCTTTAAAATCAATTTTCAGGAAGGAGTTAGGGTCTTTGACTTTTTCAGCATTATTTCGGTAAATACCTGCAGTACTTTCGGTATTATTTATGGCCAGATCAAGATCGCCATCATTGTCCAGATCGGCATAAACAAAACCGTGGCTGAAGGTTTTTCCGGAATCTAACCATTCATTTTTTAAATTTCTAAAGGTGTTATCTCCAAGGTTTTTATAGATGTAATTCTCAAGTCTCTTTTCCGGAAGATCCTTTATAAGGTTTTCATAATCGTTATACTCGCCACGACTGAGTTTTTCCTGAATCTTCTCGTTTGAAATGTACTTGATGAAATCCATATCATTAGTCGCCCCTTTAATACCATTGCTAATGAAAAGGTCTTTATGGGTATCATTATCAAAGTCGGCGAACATAGCCCCCCATGACCATTCAGAAGCGGCTACACCACTAATAAATGCCGTTTCAGAGAAATTGAGATCCCCTGTATTAAGGTGCAATGTATTTTGCATATACTGAGGAGAATAACCATTTTTAAGGTAATAGGAATAGGTTTGAAATGGATATTCCAGGCCTGAAGTCTTATAAGTTTCAAGATCTTCGGGAAGCATATCTAATGAAAGTATATCTGGTCTTCCGTCGTTATTCATATCAGAAATATCATTCCCCATTGAGAAATGAGTGGTATGGCCCAACTTCTCCGGCTCATTTGATATTATTTCATCAAATCCACCATTCCCATTATTGATGTATAAGTAGTCATTTTCAAAAAAATCATTGCCTATATATACATCGGGATAGAAATCCCCATTGAGATCACCAACTGATATCCCAAGCCCATAACCAATTTTACCCTGAAATATGCCAGCTTCTTTAGATACATCATTAAAATGGCCATCATCATTTCTAAACAGGCGGTCCCCAGATTTAGGATCGAAGCTATTGCGTAGCTGGCCTTTCCCATAATTTGTATTGGGATGTACCGAATGATTCAGGAGAAACATATCCAGATCTCCGTCCAGGTCATAGTCAAAAAATACCGATTGCGTGGAAAAGCCTGAAAAATTGAGTCCATATTTAGCGGATTGCTCTTCGAATACTGGAATATTATTGTCATTATTACCCCGGTTTACATAAAGGAGATTGTGACCGGTAAGACCCTGGAACTGACTAACCTTTGAAATATAAAGGTCCAGTAAACCGTCTCCATTAATATCCACATTGCTTATCCCTGTTGTCCAGCCATCAGAATTGTTAATGCCGGCTTTGGATGTGATATCTTCAAACCTGAAATTTCCTTTGTTAATATACAACTTATCGGCTCCCTCATTTGAGGTGAAATAAAGGTCAATAAGCCCATCAGAATTATAATCCCCGGCGGCAACTCCTCCTCCATTATAATAATAAAGATAGTTGAGAATGCTCAGCCTGGAATCTGGATCGAAATCATTAGAAAAATAGATATTCGAGTAGCCCGCGTCTATCTTTTCAAAAAGACTTTCCTCATTTTCACAAGCCAGAAATAAAAAACTAAGAATAACAATAACTCCTAGGTAGGGACATCTATTCATCATTAATCACTATTGCTACACTTACTAGATTTAAGATAAAGTTAACAATATATTATAAAATAAGAGGGCGAGTCCGCCCTCTTATTTTATAATGTCTACAATTTTAATATCCTGGATTTTGTGTTAAGTTAGGATTCAAAATTAACTGGCTGGAAGGGATAGGAAACAGGTTTTTAGACTCATCTCCTACTGCAGAAGGAGCCTTTAAAGTCCAGTCCCTGGTATATTCCCCAAAACGAATCATATCATTTCTTCTCCAGAATTCCATATACAGTTCTCTCCCTCTTTCTTCCAGAATATCACTTTCGCTCACACTTTCAAGTGGTGTAGCCTTTCTAAGAGTTCTCAGTTCATTGATCATAGTAGTTGGATCACCTCCAGCTCTCATCATTGCTTCAGCTTTCATCAGATAAGCATCTGAATACCTGAAGAAAATTTCATGCTCGGTGAAAGCGCCATAACGCGGATTGTATTTAATGGTACGAATTCCGGTGGTCTCACTGTTATTAATAAGACTTACCTGGCCGGAGCCATCAGTAAACTGTCTTTTAAAGGTCAATGGATTACCACCACGATCGTTAAGGGCGGTACCGTCATAATCATATTGCTGATCAATTAAAAAGCCGAATCCCACACTAGATCCATCTGCAAATCCATCATCGTTATTATCCATAGAGCCTTCAAATGAGCCAGCAGCCAAACCAGAAGGAGGTACATATCCACGTCTCTCTTCCTGTCCGTCTAAAGGCTCTCCATCTGCAGTCCCTCTATTCATATTTGGATCTCCTTCAAACATATCGTAAAATTCAGCAAGGGTGGAAAAACCATTCCATCCACCTCCCGCCTGATCGGGTGCCTGATTGTAGTGAAGTCCGTTCCATATTCTGTTTCCAACTGCAGTAGGAATAAACCAGATGGTTTCCTTATCTAACTGTCTTCTGAAAATATTAAAGAAGCCTTCTTCAAGGCCATAACCAGCTGCAGAAATTTGATCCACAAGGCTTACTACCTGGTTCATATCGGCACTGTTAGGCTCTGTCCCAAGGTATATATGTTTATTCAAAAGAACCTTGGCTAATAAATATCTGGCAGCCGCCTTTCCTGGTCTAGCATTCGGAGCTGTAGCGTCCCCAACTCCAGTACCAGGGCCAATTTCAGGTAATCCAGAAATGGCAGCATTGAGATCAGAAACAATTTGATCTACTGCATCCTGGCCGGTAAGAACTATTGGATCGTCAAAAATAGGAGCTTCAGGATCGCGAACAGGTACCTGACCAAAATTGTCCAGTATAACCCACATTCCAAGGGCTCTTAGAAAATAAGCGTTAGCATCTTGTTCTGCAGAACTGTTTGTTAAGTCCGACAGTATCTGTGCTCCCTGAAAATGCAAGGTGTTCCACTGGTTCCAGACATTTAATATAAAGGCATGATCTGCTCTCCAGTCGTGTTGATGTAACTGTCTCCAGATACCATTATCACCCCAGTCTGATCCTCTGGTAGGAACCAAAGCCTCGTCTGTAGTCACCTCACTTAATGCATACAAATTCGCCTGATCACCTATGTATCCTCTTAAACTGTTATATGCGTTATCCAAAAAGGATTCAGGATCACTAACTCCCTGGAATCCGGCTTCGTTGGCGTCTTTTATAATGGAATCTGTTCCCTCAATTTCCAAATCGCTACAGGACATAATTGTACCGCCAACCAGAATAATTCCAGCGAGCAATTTCAATATATTTTGAGTTTTCCTAATATTTTTCATTGTCAATTTTATTTAATTAAAAACTAGCGTTAAGTCCGAAAGATACTGTTCGTGGTCTCGGATAAGACGCATAATCTATACCTGCGGTCGGGATAGCAGAAGCGTTAAGTGTTCCGGTATTCGTGGATATCTCAGGATCCAGCCCGCTGTAATCGGTAATCAGAAACAGGTTCTGACCAATTACACTTAAGCGTAAAGATTTTAAGAACCCATCTCCATCCAAAGGAAGGTTATATCCCAGGGAAGCCGATGTAAGTCTTATAAAATCACCTTTTTCAAGGAACCTTGTAGAAACAGCCACTGATGATGCAGGGTTCTCATTTGTTGCAACTACATCTTCTGTCACATTCTTACCAATAAGCAAAGCACTCTTAGTAAAGAAGGCATTGTTTGTAGCATTATATACATGGAAATCAAACTGACCGTTAAAATAGGCAGCAAAATCAAAATTCTTATAACGTGAATTTAAAGAAAGACCACCGTTCCAGTCTGGAACAGCATCCTTACCTACAAAAAATTTATCTGCGTCTGGGTCTCCAACTCCATTTCCATCAACATCAAGATATGTTGGGTTCCCATCTTCATCGAATCCTGTGAATTCGGCCATGTAAAAAGAGAATAATGGATGACCTGCAGATAATTGCTGTGCGAACGCATTGGTAAGACCATTACCTCTAATAGCTCCGGTTGGAATGGTAAAAGGAGTATCCTGTACCTCGTTCTTATTATAGGCTATATTGAAGCTTGCCGAAAAATCAAAATCCTGAGATCTTACAAATTCATAATCCAGTGAAAATTCCACACCCTGGTTTACCACCTTGCCATCAAGTAAGTTACTGAAAACTACCTCTCCATTACTTGGAGCCGCAGTTTGTCTTGGCAATAACAGATCGTTTGTTGTTTTGCGATACAGGTTAAAACTACCGGTTAAACGATTACTGTTAAATCCGAAGTCCAATCCAAGGTTTAAGTCTGTTGTTTCCTCCCATTTAAGATCTGGGTTTGGATCACCTACTATAAAAGAACCAGGCGCTGGCAATACGGTGAGATCGTTACTAATTCCGCCTCCTGCTGCTCTTTCACGCTGAACAAAACGACCATATCCCAATCCTTCCTGGCTACCAACAATACCTGCACCTAAACGTAATTTAAGTAAGGATACATTAGCACCAATAAAGTCTTCTTTGTGAATCTGCCAGGCTATAGCTCCTGAAGGGAAATAACCGTACCGATTATTTTCACCAAATGTTGAAGAACCATCTGCTCTAAAAGTTCCTGTGAACAAGTACTTTTCGGCAAGGGTATAGTTAGCACGAACGAAATACGATTGTAATTCATCATAATTATCGAACCAATCGTTCAGAACGTAAGCAGGAACGGGACGGTCAAAATTAGAAGGCAATTCAGTTGATGAAAATTCCGGGAAAATAGTGTTCAGATAAGTACCATCTGTACCATAACCAAAGACCGCGAAATCATCAATAACGGCCGTTACATTTCCGTATGCCTGTCTAAGCTGATCGGCCATTGCACCTAAATCTGTGGTATTAAACCCGGCTCCTTCAGAACCAAATCCATCTCTCTGGAATTTTTGATAAGAATAACCAGCTACAACATCAAGTACCGAATTGTCAAACTCTTTCAGGTAGTTAAGTGTAGCTTCTAATAAGGTATTTTCCTGGTTAAAGGTATTATAGTTTCCTCTACCAATACCTGTAACACTATTAAGACCAATAACATCTGAACTAAATACGGAAGTTGTCTCGGTATCCTGATTATCAAAACCTACTGTAACCTTACCTTTAAGTTCACTTGTAATGGCATATTCTGCTGATAGGTTCGCTAAAAATCTATCTGATTCAGAAAGCCCCTCAAAATTGTTTAATAAACTTACAGGGTTTAACACGTTACCTCCAGGATTAAACGTTGGATCTAAAGGTGCTGTTGGGTTTTGAGTGATAGAAGCACCTATCAGATCTCCTGTAGAACCGGCAACACCTGAAATAGGCGCTCTTTCTTCATCTACTGTAGAAAGAGACAATTGCGCACTCAAAGTAAGCTTATCATCAAAAAGACGTTGAGTAGCATTGATACGGCCCGATAAACGCTCTAAAGAGGTATTTTCAACCACCCCTTTTTGATCGGTATATCCAAAAGAAGCCCGAACGTTACCAGTATTGTAACTCTTAGAATAACTAAGGTCTGTAGTATTGGAAACAGCTGTTCTAGTATAGAAGTCCTGGAAATCAGAATCGGCTCCAAAATCCAGTTCTGATGGATTGTTTCCTACACTTGCAATAGCATCAAGATATGCCTCACGTCCAAGTAAATCATATTCATTTGCAGGAGAGGCAATACTTAAGGTATTATTTAATTCAAAAACACCTTTTCTTCCTCTACCTCCTTTGGTTTGGATTATCACAACTCCATTGGCCCCTCTGGAACCATAGATAGCTGTGGCAGATGCATCCTTCAAAATAGAGATGCTCTCAATATCATTAGGGTTAAGGAAGTTTAAAGGGTTCTTTTGTCCTGAACCTCCAATACCCGCAACATTTGTTTCAGGAGCAGCTCCACTGGTTAGTGGTACTCCATCTACTACGAATAATGGATTATTTCCCGAGCGGATGGAGTTAGATCCACGAATTCTTATATTAACTCCAGCCCCAGGCTCACCTGAGGTTTGTGAAATTTGAACTCCGGCTGTTTTCCCCTGAATAAGTTCTTCAGGAGATGAGATTACACCTTTATTAAATTCTTCTGAGGTTACTGAAGCCACAGAACCTGTTGCATCCTGAACGGTTGTTGTTCCATAACCAATAAGAACAACCTCTTCCAGTTCTGAAGCATCGGTAGCAAGATTAACGTCAATTGTTGATCTTCCGTTAACCGCCACTTCCTGAGTTTCATACCCCACAAAGCTAAAGACCAGTACCGCATCTGCTGGAACATCATTAAGTGTATAGTTCCCATCAAAATCTGTCGTGGTCCCGGTAGACGTTCCCTTAATGGCAACGGTAGCACCCGGCAGCGGACCACTTTCATCTGTCACCGTACCGGATACACTTTGATTTTGAGCTATAGCCATGCTGGAAAACAGAAAGGCTAGAGCGCAAAAAAAGCTCTTCAAAATAATTTTGTTCATAAGAAATAGTTTTAGTTGGAATTGTTTTAAAATAAGATCAAAACAGCGATAAATTTATGTAAATTATTGTTAATAAAGTCAATAAAACTCAATAAAACTACGAAAACGTTTTCGTTTTGGTTTTTTAATAATCGGTGATTTCCACCTATAATTTGCAACTATACATCACTATATTTTGATGAATTTAAATCAAATTAACACATTCTCAACACCGATTGAATAATAGTGTTTTTCCAAAATAGTTAATTTTTTAAAAAGAAGATGTTAATGTTGATAAGTTTTGAAAAGTGGAAACTCATAAGATAGATTAAAAAGGCTGTCTAAAAAGTAAATTCAGGCATCATTACAAACGAAGTGAAGCAAT
Organism: Gramella jeungdoensis; assembly: GCF_023805255.1. Taxonomy (GTDB): domain Bacteria; phylum Bacteroidota; class Bacteroidia; order Flavobacteriales; family Flavobacteriaceae; genus Christiangramia; species Christiangramia jeungdoensis. Next base: position 52,488 of record NZ_JAMSCK010000006.1, on the reverse strand, counting down.
CTTTCATTGATAAACAATTAATTAAAGATTGCTTCGTACCTCGCAATGACAGGTAAAAGACCTTTAAGACGGCCTTTTTTATTGCTAAAGCGACATTACCTTTCCGCCGCCCAGTTCCTCTAACGGACCACATGGAATGTATTCGCCGGGAACAGGATCATACCATAAATGATTTTCTCCTATTTCCTCGCTGGTCTTCCAGGCCCATATAGTCATATCCCTCACGCTGGTAAGATAAGCATAAGCTCCGGCATCAGCATCGATTTCCATTTCAGACTCCTGATCCTGAGCATCCTGGGTTTCTGTAGTGCGTTTAACGTATTCTTCCCTTTCTGCTGGTGAAGCCTTCAGGTATTTTTTTACAATATTCTCAAACTCCTCATCACTTCCTTCTTCATGTATCTTATCATATTCATTTTCAAATGCTCGTGAAAAAGCATCGGCTGACTTAAGAAATCCTTCTCTTCTCCTCTTTCCTTCAACTTCATCCATATAAGAATCAATAAACTGTGCAATATTAAGGTCAGATGCTCCGGGCGTATCGGTAGCGGGAATGATTATATCTACAATCTTCTTTAGAGCAAACCCATGAGAGGCAGTTAAAAATACCGGTTGCCACTCATAATCTGGTTCATTCTTGCAGCTTTGTAACAAACTGAGAGTAGATGGTCCAACTATAAGGACTCCTGCTCCAATTCCTATATTTCTTAGTGCTTGTCTCCTGTTCATAATTCTTATTTAAGCGTTGGATTTTTTAAAATTTTTGGACGCATGATCAGCCGCCCTTGCTGTGAATGCCATATAGGTTAGGGATGGGTTCTGACAACCAGATGAAGTCATAAAAGCACCATCAGTAACATACACATTGGGAACGGCATGTAACTGATTATTCCCATTTAGCACCGAGGTCTTAGGGTCACGACCCATTCTTGCTGTTCCCATTTCGTGAATTCCTAATCCGGGTGCACCTATATCGTCATATGAACTTACATCCTTAAAGCCGGCTTTCTCCAACATTGCCACAGCCTGCTCTTTCATATCTTTTCTCATTTTAAGTTCATTTTCCTTAAATTCAGCATCAAAAGTTATTGTAGGCAATCCCCAATCATCCAATTTATCATAATCCAAGGTCATTTTATTCTCATGGTATGGCAGACATTCGCCAAAAGCAAGAAGCCCCATAGTCCATCCTCCTGGTTTGCTAACAGCTTCCTTAAGCTCTTTACCATAACCAAGCTCTGCAACAGCATCTGCCCAGTTATTACGGCTGGCACCTCCCTGGTAACCATAACCTCTAACAAAATCAACATCTTTATCCTGACCGTTCAAGTTACGGAAACGAGGCAGGTAAATCCCATTAGGCTTTCGACCTTTATAATACGAGTCTTCAAAGCCGTCATACTTTCCTGAAGCTCCTACCTTAAAGTGATGGTCCATTATATTATGCCCCAGCTCTCCACTGTCATTACCCATACCATCCGGAAATCTATCCGATTTGGATTGCATGAGGATGCTGGTAGAAGCCATAGATGAAGCACATAAGAAAATAACATTGGCTTTATATTCGAATTCTTCTTTAGTCTCGGTGTCTATAACTTTTACCCCGGTAGCTCTTTTTGTATCGGGATCATATAATACCTGTGATACAATCGAATAAGGCCTAAGGTCCATATTTCCTGTTCGGCTGGCTGCAGGTAAAGTGGATGAGTTACTGCTAAAGTAGCCTCCATAAGGACAACCTCTTATACATCTATTCCTGAACATGCATTTAGAACGGCCTTCAAATTTCTTATCACCGGTTATATGAGCAACCCGTCCGGAAGTCATTACTCTTCCATTAAAATTTTCGGCTATACTTTCTCTGAAATAATCTTCAACACAGTTAAGATCCATAGGTGGTAAAAACTGCCCGTCTGGCAACTGACTTAATCCAAGCTTTTCACCACAAACCCCAATATAAGATTCAACATAGTCATACCATGGGGCAATATCTTTGTAACGAACAGGCCAATCTACTCCATGACCATCCTTTTTATTTGCTTCAAAATCGAGATCACTCAACCTGTAACTATGCCTTCCCCACATGATTGACCTCCCTCCTACATGATAACCTCGCATCCAGTCAAATCGCTTAGTTTCATTATAGGGGTGTTTGATATCATCTACAAACCAATGTTTACTGGGTTCGCTGGTGGTATAACCAGTCCTGGCCTGTTTGAACTGTCTTTTTTTCTCTTCCCTAGTAATATGTCCTTTATATTTATAATCCCAGGGATCGTCATTCATTGTAGGATAATCCTTCACATGCTCTACCATTCTACCTCTTTCGAGTACAAGGGTCTTAAACCCCTTTTCGCATAATTCCTTGGCTGCCCAGCCACCACTTATACCCGTTCCAACCACTATAGCGTCATAGGTATCATTTTCATAAATATTACTCACAATTTTTTGTTTTTTTGGTGAAAATATGATTTGAAGTCTGTCAAATATATAAATTTAAGCTTATAATTTTACATCTTTGAAAAAAAGCCTACATTTAAAATTCGTTTTTTCATTAACCCCTTAGCTTTAATAAAAAAATGGCTTCAAACACACTCAGACTTTCAAAATTTCTGATTATCAGCTTATTATTAACCGGAATTCTTTTCTCCTGCAAGAACAAATCAGATAGTTCTGAAGAAGAAGTTTTAGAGAAAGAAGCTTTAAACGAATCAGGAGACTCACTTTTTTTCAAAATATCGCTTGCCCAGTGGTCCTTAAATGAACCTATTTTCAACGGTAATCTGGATCCGATGGATTTTGCCAAAAAGGCACATGAGATGGGATTTGAAGGTATAGAGTATGTCACGTCCTTCTATTCTCAAAGAATAAAGGAAGCCGAAGACCCAAAAGCTGAAATGCAGTTGGTATTGGATAGTCTGAAATCGAAAAGTGAAAAATTTGGAGTAAAGAATCTTCTATTAATGATCGATGTAGAGGGAGATCTTGCCTCAACAGACCCGGATGCTCGTAACCAAGCTGTTGAAAACCATAAAAAATGGGTAGATGCTGCAAGTTTTCTTGGATGCCACTCCATAAGAGTAAATCTTTTTGGTGCTGAAGATCGTGAAGAATGGAAGAATGCTTCAGCCGATGCTCTTGCTAAACTATCAGATTATGCGGCAAATAAAAATGTTAATGTGCTGGTAGAAAACCATGGGTATTTTTCTTCAGATGCTGATTTGCTCGTCGAAGTGATGAAAAAAGTGAACAGGGAGAACTGTGGAACACTACCCGATTTTGGGAATTTCTGCCTTAAAAGAAAAGGAGGCAAAAGGTGGGATGCCGAGTGTATTGAGGAATATCCTAAATATGAAGGTGTTGAAAAAATGATGCCTTACGCTAAAGCGGTAAGTGCGAAATCCTATTCTTTTGATGATAAGGGCCAGGAAGAAGTGATCGATTATAAAAAGATGCTTCAGATTGTAAAAGATGCGGGATATACCGGTTTTATAGGTGTTGAATATGAAGGTGAAGATATGCCGCCAGAAGAAGGTATAATGGCCACCAAAGAATTGCTTATTAAAGCCGGAAAACAATTATAAACATAAACCAACCATTTTACCATGACAAAACTTGTTAGATTTCAACTTTCCCTAATGATGTTTCTGGAATTCTTCATTTGGGGAGGCTGGTTTGTAACCCTTGGAACATTTCTTGGCTACAACTTAAATGCCACAGATGTACAAATATCTACTGCTTTTTCAACCCAATCCTGGGGAGCGATTATTGCTCCTTTTATTATAGGACTCATTGCCGACCGATTCTTTAACGCTGAAAGGATCCTCGGCTTTTTACATATTATAGGAGCCATACTTTTATATATGATGTATATAAGTACAGATTTTGCTGAATTCTATCCCCTGGTTCTGGGATATATGATCGCCTATATGCCTACTCTGGCTTTGGTAAATTCAGTAAGTTTCAATCAGATGACAGATCCCGCAAAAGAATTCTCCTATATCAGGGTTTTTGGAACTATTGGCTGGATCGTTGCGGGATTGGTGATAAGTTATATATTCTTCTGGGATGCGCCCGCGGCAAGACAGGAAGGAATGCTTAAGTATACCTTCTTAATGGTGAGTATTGCATCGGCCTTTTTAGGGTTATTCAGCTTTACCCTGCCCAAAACCCCTCCAACTGCAGACAAATCCAAAAAGGTAAGCATAGTGGAAACTCTGGGGCTGGATGCTTTAGGCTTATTAAAGGATAAGAACTTCCTTATGTTCTTCGTAGCCTCGGTATTAATATGTATCCCGCTGGCATTTTACTATCAGAACACCAATCCTTTTCTTTCTGAGATTGGGGTTGAAAACCCTACCGGTTTAATGACCATTGGTCAGGCATCCGAAGTATTATTCATGCTTCTACTCCCCTTCTTTTTCAAAAGATTTGGATTTAAAATGACCATTATTGCGGGAATGCTGGCATGGACACTTAGATACCTCCTTTTTGCTTATGGAGATACTGGAGAACTTATTTTCATGCTGATCACCGGGATCGCGCTGCATGGGATTTGTTACGATTTCTTTTTCGTTTCAGGCCAGATCTATACTGATTTTAAGGCCGGGGACAAATACAAAAGTTCTGCGCAGGGGCTTATAACCCTGGCTACTTATGGTGTGGGAATGCTAATAGGCTTCTATGTTGCCGGACTCATCACCAACGCATATCTAACAGGAGATAAAATGCACGACTGGCAAACCATTTGGCTATATCCTTCAGCATTTGCCTTTGCAGTAATGTTGCTTTTCTCTATATTCTTTAGAAACGAAAAGATCGATAAAAAAGATATTGAAATATAAAATCAAGTTTATTTATGAGTAAGATAAAACTGGGCATTCTTGGAGGTGGCGAAGATTCTTTGATCGGGATACTTCACAGAGTGGCGGCAAATATGTTTGACCAATATGAGATCGTAGGAGGTGTTTTTGATGTAAAACATGAAAAAAGCCTGAAGTTTGGTGAAAAACTTCAGCTTGACCAGTCCAGAATATACAAGGATCTTGATGATCTTATAGAAAAAGAATCCACATTACCTGAAAATGAGAAAATACAGGTAGTTTCGGTACTTACGCCTAATTTTCTTCATTTTCCCATGGCCAAAAAGTTACTGGAAAATGGCTATAATGTGATTTGCGAGAAACCGCTTACCACTACTTACGAAGAAGCAAAGGTACTGGATGAACTTCAGAAAAAGAACAATTCCATATTTGCTGTCACCTATACCTATACAGGTTATCCCATGGTAAGACAGATGAAGACCATGATACAGAATGGTGAAATAGGGAAAGTTCAAAAAGTGGACATTCAGTATTACCAGGGATGGATAAATCCTCTTATACATGACAAGGAAAAGAGAGCGGCTACCTGGAGACTGGATCCTGAGAAATCTGGCATTAGCTGTTGTATTGGAGATATTGGAACTCATGCCTTCAATATGGCTGAATATGTTACCGGAATGGAAATAAGCGAAATCCTGGCAGACCTTAATTATCTTTATGAGGACAATCCTATGGATATTGATGGCACCGTGCTATTAAGGTTTTCAGATAAAATAAAAGGAGTGCTTAGAGCTAGCCAGATCGCCACCGGCGAGGAAAACAATTTTACCGTAAAGGTCTATGGCGATAAGGGCGGACTCAAATGGGAACAGGAAAACCCTAATTATCTTTATCTTTTAAAGGAAGATAAAGCCCTGCAGGTCTTAAAGCCAGGCCATTCCTATAACAGCGAGTTTTCACTAGAGGGAACAAAACTACCCCCGGGGCACCCGGAAGGAATATTTGACTCCATGGGGAATATCTATTTTGGAATTGCAAAAGCGATTCAAAACAACTCCAGGTTTGATGGGGCCTACCCTCAGTTAAAAGACGGATTAAGAGGAATGAACTTTATTGAAAAAACAGTTGCCTCTCATAAAGAGGGCAATGTTTGGGTAAAAATGCAAGACTAATCCAAAAAATTAAATTATGAAGACTATAAAAGGACCGGCGGTTTTTTTAGCCCAGTTCATGGATGATAAAGAACCTTTCAATTCACTGGAAGGTATGTGCAAATGGGCTTCATCACAAGGATACAAAGGAATACAGATACCAACCTGGGAAACGAGGCTTATAGATCTTAAAAAGGCTGCTGAAAGCAAAACCTATTGCGACGAATTAAAAGGAAAGGTTGAATCATATGGGTTACAGATTACCGAGCTTAGTACGCACCTTCAGGGGCAACTTGTGGCTGTACATCCTGCTTACGACATTATGTTCGACAATTTCGCTCCCGATGAATATAAGAACAATCCGAAGGAGCGTACCAAATGGGCGGTAGATCAGCTGATGTATGCCGCCAAAGCCAGTAGGAATTTAGACCTTGATGTTCACGGGACTTTTAGCGGAGCACTGTTATGGCATACCGCACATCCATGGCCACAAAGACCTGATGGCTTACTCGAAATGGGATTCACAGAACTGGCAAAACGCTGGCTGCCTATCCTGAACGAGTTTGACGAGCAGGGCGTAGACGTTTGTTATGAGATACATCCAGGAGAGGATCTGCATGATGGAGTGACTTTCGAGCGTTTTCTGGATCACACCCACCATCATAATAGGGTGAAAATCCTTTACGATCCAAGCCATTTTGTACTTCAGCAACTGGATTATATTGAGTATATAGATTATTACCACGATTATATAAAAATGTTCCATGTAAAGGACGCCGAATTCAATCCTACCGGGAAGAAAGGTATGTTTGGGGGCTATGGCGACTGGCGTGACAGAGCCGGAAGATATCGCCACCCGGGTGACGGCCATGTGGACTTTAAAACCATCTTTTCCAAACTCACCGAATACGGCTGCGATGTTTGGGCGGTACTGGAATGGGAATGCTGCATCAAATCTCCTGAGCAGGGAGCTAAAGAAGGAGCCCCTTTCATTCAAAAGCATATAATTGAAGCAACTCAGAAAAGATTCGATGATTTCGCAGGATCTGAAATCGATGAAAACAAACTAAAACGCATTTTAGGACTTAAAAACGATTAAAATATGAAGAAGACACTTATTATATTAAGCTGCTCTGTACTTGCAATGACCGCATGTAAAAATGAAAACAAAGACTCGGCTGAAACCGATATAAAAGAAACTGAAGAAATGGCTGCAAAAGAAGAAAAAGAGCAAAGTGAGTGGCAGGAGCTCTTTAACGGCGAAAATCTTGATGGGTGGAAGGCCTATAATAAAGATGAGATTTCCGGTCAATGGAAGGCAGAAAATGGAGCTATCGTATTTACTCCTTCTGATGAAGTGAAAGATCCGGAGAATCTTATCACTGAAAAGGAATATGAAAATTTTGAATTATCTATTGAATGGAAAATTTCCGAAGGGGGAAATTCTGGCATCATGTGGGCTGTTCAGGAAAATGAGAAGTACAGCGAACCTTATTTAACCGGTCCCGAGATACAGGTGCTGGATAATGAAAGACATCCTGACGCCAAGAATGGCCTTAACCGGACTGCAGGAGCTCTGTATGATATGGTTCCACCTAGTGAGGATGTGACCAAGCCTGCAGGTGAATGGAATAAAGAAGTGATTCATATAGACCATGAAAAAAATATAGGCTGGGTAAAGCTTAACGGAACCAAAGTGGTTGAATTTCCCGTTCATGGTGAAAAATGGGAAGAAATGGTCAGCAATTCAAAGTTTAAGGACTGGGAAGACTTTGGGGCCAGCAAAAAGGGACATATCGCCCTTCAGGACCATGGTAATAAAGTATGGTTCAGGAACATTAAGATCAAAAAACTATAGTGAATAACACTGAATTTAAGGAGCTGCCAGCAATGGCAGCTTTTTTTTTCTTCGATGATTTTTCAATAAAATCTTACCTTAAACTAAAAATACAGTCATGCAGAAGATCAATGTAAGCTTTAAGAATTCTGAATCCCAGACCTTAACAGGTGTTCTGGAAATGCCTTCCAACAGCAAGCCTGATAATTTTGCCATTTTCGCGCACTGTTTTACCTGCAACAAGAACTTTCATGCGCCTACGAACATTAGCAGAAGTCTTGCTGCCAAAGGATATGGAGTATTAAGATTTGACTTTACGGGACTTGGGCAAAGCGAAGGAGAGTTCGCCGAAACAAACTTTTCCGGAAACGTGGAAGATCTTATCGCCGCTGCCGAATTTCTGGAATCTGAATATAGGGCTCCGAGTCTTATTATTGGACATTCCCTGGGTGGCGCCGCGGCACTCTTCGCATCAAGGAAGATCCCTTCAATTAATTGTATAGTCACCATAAATGCCCCTTCAAGTCTTTCTCACGTTCAGAAACACTTTGAATCAAGCATGGAAAAGATTCAGAAAGAAGGATTCGCCCAGGTGAATATTGGTGGCCGGAATTTTAAAATAAAGAAGCACTTTGTGGAAGACCTTAAGGCAAATGAAGACTCCACGGCTCTTAAGGATATTAAAAAAGCGATTCTCATACTTCATTCGCCTCAGGACAATATAGTTTCTATAGATCATGCAGAAGAATTATACAGGGCGGCGTGGCACCCGAAGAGTTTTATATCCCTCGATGATGCAGATCATTTGTTAAGCAGGGAAAGCGATTCCTATTATGTTGCGAACGTTATCTCGGCATGGGCATCCAGGTATATTGAAGAACCAGAAGTTCCGGAGCTATCTACAGATCATGAGGTGATGGCCAATCTGGGAGCAGAAGGTTTTACCACGCAAATGATCGCAGGCAAACACCACTTCCTGGCCGATGAGCCTAAAAGCATTGGCGGAAACGACCAGGGGCCTAACCCCTACGAGCTAGTTTCAAGCGGGCTAGCAGCCTGTACCTCTATGACCCTGCAGATGTATGCCCGAAGAAAAGAATGGAAAATAGAGAATGTAGAAACCCATGTAAGCTATTCTAAAAAGCATTCGAAAGATTGTGAGAATTGTGAAGATGATTCTGCGAGAATTGATCATTTCGAAAGAGAGATCATTCTAAAAGGTAACCTGGATGGGCCTCAGAAAGAACGCTTATTGGAGATTGCGGACAAATGTCCGGTTCACAGAACCTTATCTTCAAAAGCTGAGATTAGCACTCAGTTAAAGAATATTTAAACGCTAAAACTGCTTCTGGCCTGCTTTGTTAAGCAATCCTTAAATCTTTGGTGATACCTGCGATTAGGCTTAATTTAGAATATTAATTAAAAAATTAAACCAATCGACACATTATGAAACGTATTAGTTTATTACTCATTTTTTGCACAAGTCTTATACTTTTTTCCTGCAAGAATGAGAAAAAAGAAAATGAAGAAATGGATGACATGTCAGAGACTGAAATGAGCTCTGATATGGAAACCAAAAAAGAAGAAAAAGAAGTCAAGAAAGTAAAGGTAGATCTTCAGGCTGTTAGTGATTCAGATCTTAGCGGAAACGTGGTTTTCACCGAAGAAGACGGGGAAGTTTCCATGACAGCTATTATTAGCGGACTTTCTGAAGGCAAGCATGCCATCCATATTCATGAAAAAGGTGACTGTTCTGCAGCCGACGGAAAATCAGCCGGAGGCCACTGGAACCCTACCGATTCACAACATGGTGAATGGGGAAGCGCAGATGGATACCACAAAGGTGATATAGGAAACTTTGAAGTAGATGCCAATGGAAATGGTACTGTGAATATGAGTACCGATGAATGGTGTATAGGATGTGGCGATGAGAAAAAAGATATCCTGGGAAAAGCCGTTATTGTTCATGACGGTGTAGATGATTATACCTCTCAACCCTCTGGTGCTGCAGGTACTCGTGTTGGTTGTGGTGTGATCCAGAAATAAAAGAACAATTTACTTATAAAAGAAAAGCGGCCTCGCAGCCGCTTTTTTTATATGTTATTTAAAGCTATATTTATTTCCACAACAAACATTTATGCAGCAGGACGGATTAATTCTGGAGTTACAGAACGGTAACCAGAGAGCTTTTGAAAGGATCTACGAACTTTATTCCGAAAGTATTTACGGTATTATTTACAGTATAGTTCATGACGAGAAAGTAGCCGAAGAGATATTACAGGATGTATTTCTTAAGATTTGGGAAAATTCGTCTACTTATAATTCTGATAAGGGAAGGTTCTTTACATGGATCCTTAATATCGCCAGAAATGCTTCTATAGATCAGCTAAGGTCCAAAAGTCATAAGAACAAGCAGAAAAACCTTAAAGCAGATAATTTCGTAGATATTTTAGAGAATAAGTCTCACTTTTCAGCAAAAGCTGATGCTATTGGAATCAAGAAGTATATAGATATTTTAAAACCCGTTTGTAAGAAGCTGATAGATCTGCTTTTCTTTAAAGGATTTACCCAAAAAGAAACAGCTGAAGAACTTGAAATGCCTCTAGGCACCGTAAAAACGAAAAACAGAGCCTGTATAAACAAGCTTCGGGAAATGCTAGTTGAATAAGAAATGGATATAGAAGAATACATATCATCTGGAATACTGGAACTCTATGTTTACGGGGCTCTTACTGAAGAAGAGAGCCGTGAAGTGAGTAAGGTATTAAAGGAACACCCGGAGATTAGAGAAGAAGTAGAAGAAATTGAGCACGCCTTGCAACAGCTTGCTTCAACAGCGGCTCCATACAATCCTGAAGCTATTCTCTCAAGTATCAAAGAAAAGCTTTCAGATAAGAAAGTTATAGGCATTGAAACCAGAAGAAAGACCAATTGGGTAGCCTATATTGGATGGGCCGCATGTCTTGTTTTGTTTGTTGGACTATTCTTTCTGATAGACGATAATAATGAACTGAGAGAACAGCTTAATTCTGAAAAAGCACGTGTAGCGAGAATGGAGCAGCAAATTGCGGATGCAAGGGATGATGCCGAGAAGACCAGGGAATTACTGGCAGTTCTTAGGGATAAGGATGTTTCAAGAATCCCACTTCAGGGACAGAATGCCGCACCAGAGGCTTACGCGACCGTATACTGGAATAAGGAAGAGAACAAAGCATATATAGACGCCAAAGATCTGCCGGAGCCACCACGAGGAAAGGTTTACCAGGTATGGTCATTAAAACTGGAACCGCTCACTCCAACTAGTATTGGATTGCTGGATGAATTCACCAGTGATGATAACAAGATATTTACACTGGAGAATGCCAATGAGAGCGAGGCATTCGGGATAACGCTGGAGCCTGAAGGAGGTAGTGAATCACCAACGATGGATCAGCTTTATGTACTGGGAGCTGTTGCAGCACCTTAAATAAAGATACCTTATCAAAAAAGATAAGCCCCACGTGAACGTGGGGCTTACTTTTGTAAATACCCGGAGAGAATTCCGGGGGAATTTACGCTCTCCAAGTATCTAACCAACCAAAAAAATCAAAAACTCAAAATCGACATAATTTGACCAAAAAGAATTTGTTCAAATAAAAATTTGAAGTTCTGTATCTAGATATACGGAAAGAATTAGAGGGTGGTTTTTAAAAGTTTAAATTTTAACAGTTTAAATTTCAATTATTTAGCCAGTTCTTAAAATCTTTCACCCGCTCACGGCTCACTATAAGCTGAAATTCTTCAAAATTATTGAGCTTAATTTCCAGCCTTGAATTTGTATAGGAAACGATATCCCTGATAGCATCAATATTTAATATGCACTTTCGGTTGATCCTGAAGAATTTCTCCGGGTCAAGTTCATCTTCCAGTTGTTCCAGAGGGACCTCAACAGGATAGTTTCTGCCCGAATGGCAATGCATATAGGTAGACTTGTTTTCAGAATAAAAACAACCAATATCGGAGATATCCACAAGTTTGAGATGTTGACCCACCTGGGCAGTAAATCGGGTCTTATAGGTCTTTATACCTGGCATATTAAGTAATGACCTTAGTTCCTTTACGTTAATCTTTTCAGCAGGATTCTGTGTATTTCTGAATTTCCTAACCGCAGCCTCAAGTTCTTCCTCATCAATTGGTTTTAATAAGTAATCGATACTGTTAAGTTTGAACGCCCTTAAAGCGTACTCATCATAGGCAGTAGTAAAAATGATGGCGCTATCTGTCTCTACTTGATCAAATATCTCAAAAGAAAGACCATCACTTAGCTGAATATCAAGAAAAATAAGATCGGGATGATCGTGGGAACCGAACCATTTTATGGCTTCAGCAACCGAATGAAGCATGGTCTGGGTTTCTATTCCTAATTTTGAAAGCATACGTTGCAGGCGTCTAGCCGCAGGCTTCTCATCTTCAATAATTATTACTTTGATCACGTTTAATTTAATTGATGAATAATCTTATTTCCAGGTCTTCTTTGTCTCCTGCTCCATGATCTCTCTTATCTTTTTCTCTTCCCATTTTTTTGTAAAAAGAACATTAGGACCAAAAACTCCTGCCCAATGGCCTGCAAGGCCGATCCCCCAAAAGAAAAGAGTGGAATAATTTGTGATATCCCATAGGCCTTCACCAAGACCGTCATCCATGGTAACAAATATGAAGATGGCTGTGTTGATGAAGATATATACGGTTAAATGAACATAAAAGCCCTTGATATCTTTTACCCTCTTTTGAGCGGCTTTATAACTGAGATTTTCTTTATAATTCGTTTGCATTATTTCCAGGATTTGGTTTGTGGATTATCTTTTTCCATAAGCTCTTTTATCTTGCGTTCTTCCCAGGTAGATCCGTAACCAAACACGGAGAAACCGTGGATGGTGAGCCCGATTCCCCATCCAAAGAGTGGAAACCAGAACCACTGGAATTCCCAGGAGGTATAATAATTCACAAAAATTAAAAATGGGATCACCACACAATAAGAAATCAGATTCCCATAAAATTCCTTTATTTCCTTTACTCGTTGTTTTGCCCTGAAATAGGCATTTTCTTGATCAATTTCGTTAGTATCCATAATTGAAATTTGTTTGGTTAATACTGGTAATTTCACTCTGAAGATCTCTGTTGTATGTTCTATAATCACTTCCCGTTGGGTCACCTCGTTGTAACGGTTCACAATATTTTGAAGCCCCACTCCTTTTCTGGTACTTAGCACCTCCTTTCTCTGAAAGTTGTTTTCTACGACGAGGTATCCATCATCTTCATAGATCTTAATCCGCAAGGGCTTTTCCTCACTCACAATATTATGTTTGATGGTGTTCTCAAGCAGTAACTGTAATGATAGCGGAACTACCTTAGCCTCTTCTGTGGAGATATTTTCAGGGATCTCAAAGAAGATACTATTCTCAAAGCGCATTTTCAGCAGTTTCATATAGGTATTCGCAAAGGCCAGTTCCTCTTCAAGGCTTACCAGTTCCTTGTCTTTTTGCTCCAGCACATAGCGATATACCTTGGATAATGAAGTGGTAAATCTTTGAGCCTGGTCTGGATTCTCATCTATAAGCGAAGCCAGCACATTAAGACTATTGAAAAGAAAATGCGGATCGAGCTGATTCTTTAAGGCATCGAATTTCGCAGATGCTGTTCCTGCAATGATCTTCTGCTCTTTTACCTTTTTTTCCTGAAGCGCTTTATAGAAATACACTAAATGAAAGAAAAGAGAAATGATAGTGGTAAACAGCAATGGGAAAAGGTAAAACCTGATACTTTCGTCCTCAAGGAACGTTTGCAGGGCTATACCTTCAAAGAGTGTTTTATCCACCAGCCTGCAAAAGAAGAATCCCACCAGGGTAAAAATTATAGAGCCTCCTGAAGCTATAAGAACCCTTTTCAAGTCGGCTCCCTCCCAACCTATTTTTTTGCTAAAAAACCAGAAGTATATTCCGTTTATCGTGGTAAGTACAAAGGCATAAAAGAAATAGATGCCCCAGTATTTTGGATCCAGCATCCTTTCAAAACGCATTCCGCTGAAAGTGGTATCCAGTAAAATGAGGATCAACGAGATCGCGATGCTTATCCTTAATATTTTAAAAAAATATTTCATTGCTTTAATTAATCTTCTGCTAAGATGGAGTCATTTTATATTCTCTGGAAATCAAATTTTCTGAATTGTAGATTTTCACTTCCGAATTGTAGTATTGACTCAATTTTGGCTTTTCAGCCTGAAAATTAAATAATCTTTAACATTAAAATGAATAACTTGGATTTAAATCCAAAAAATTAAATAATGACCATATTCGAAGCCTTAAGACAGGAACATGAAATCCAGAGGGACCTGATTGACAAACTCATAAAGACCGAAGGAAAGACAGAAGAAAGAAAAAAGATATTTGAAAGGCTTAAACACGAATTGAAAATTCATGAAGATGCAGAGGAACGTCATTTCTATGTTCCGCTGATGGAGAAAGATCTCACCCAGGAAAAGGCCCGGCATAGCGTTGCTGAACATCACGAAATGGATGAACTCGTGGAACAACTCGAGGATATCGAAATGGACGCCTCAAACTGGCTGAAGATCGCTAAAGAACTGGAACATCAGTTAATACATCATCTTGATGAAGAAGAACATGAAGTATTTCAAATGGCAGGAAAGGCTTTAACCGAAAAGCAAAAGACCGATCTTGCTTCCAGTTATAACAAAGAAATAAGGAAAACCAGGTAAAATAATAAGGCTGCCAGTTGGCAGCCTTATTTTTTAAACCTTATCGCTATCCATCGTCATGGTTTCCTCCTTGCCTTTAAAAGGCCTTATTATAAGCCTTGCAGCCTTGTCGTAATTAATATAATTGTAGATCCAGTTAAAAAAAGTCACTGTACGGTTTCTGAAGCCTACAAGGAACCATAGGTGTACAAACATCCATACGAACCATGCAAAAAAACCGGAGAATTTCCATTTTCCAAGATCTACCACAGCACGGTTTCTACCAACCGTAGCCATGGTTCCCTTATCATAATATTCAAAAGTCTCCAGTTTTTCACCTCTTATAAGATGTTTAATGTTTTTCGCAAGATGTTTCCCCTGTTGAATTGCAGGTTGTGCCACCATTGGATGACCTTTAGGGAATTTTTCAGTCTTCATCAGGGCAATGTCTCCTATCGCGAAAATGTTCTCATAGCCCTGTACCTGATTGAATGCATTCACCTCATACCTTCCTGCCTTTTCTACCATAGCTGAAGCATTCAGGCCCTTAACAGGCGCTCCTTTCACTCCGGCTGACCAGATAAAGGTTTCGGTTTTTATGGCAAGATCGGTATTGGTCTTTACCAGATGACCATCATAACTCTCCACCATGGTATTAAGATGGATCTTAACACCCAGTTCATCCAGAAATTTATGGGCTTTTTTTGAGGCATGCTCGCTCATAGGCGGTAAGACCCGGTCCAGTCCTTCCAGTAAATGTATATGCATCTCATTAGGATCTACATCTGGATAATCTTTCGGGACAATATGATTTCTTAGCTCTGCTATTGCTCCACTTAGCTCCACTCCAGTAGGCCCTGCTCCAACGAGCACAAAATTCAGAAGGGCTTTTCTCTTTTCAGGATCCTCAGTAATGGTAGCCTGTTCAAGGTTTTCAAGTATAAGACTTCTTATATTTAGCGCCTGCGGAACTGTTTTCATCCACATTCCGTGCTTCTCAATGCTTTCATTGCCGAAGAAATTTGTTTTGGAACCGGTTGCAATTACCAGATAATCATAAACAAGATCTCCAATACTGGTATGAATGGTATTTGAATCGGCTGAGATTGAAGTGACCTCAGCTAGCCTGAAAAAGCATTTTGGATCATCGCGAGTAATCTTTCTTAAAGGGTATGCAATAGAGTCGGGCTCCAGTCCCGAAGTGGATACCTGGTATAGCAATGGTTGAAATGTGTGATAATTATGCCTGTCCAGCATCACCATCTGCATATTCTCTTTCAGGATCTTTCGGGCGAGTGCCATGCCGGCGAAACCACCTCCAATAATTACTACTCGCGGTAAGTCGGTTCTTGGGATATTCATAGTCTCGGATGGTTTTAGCCAAATTTAAGGTTTATGTAAAGAATAGAGGGTGGATTAACTTTAAATTAAAGTTTTTTGTAACATAGCAATCAGTTTGGCTACCTATTAAATGCTAACCAGAGTTTTGTGGATAAGGAATTAGAACATCAGTTTGTAAAGAACCTGGAGAAACACCAGAATATTGCTCACAAGATCTGCCGTATCTATACTAATGACCAGGAATCGCATAATGATCTTTTCCAGGAAATTACGATACAGCTTTGGAAGGCCTATCCTAAATTCAGGGGAGATTCAAAATTTAGTACATGGATGTACCGGGTAGCCCTTAATACGGCTATCACCCTTTACCGGAAGAAAAAAAGGAGTGTAAAGACCCAGGATTATGATAATGTACATTTCAAGATAAAGGCCGAAGAATATAATGATGAAGCTGAACAGCACCTGAAACTGATGTATGACGCCATTAGACAGCTGAACGATATTGATAAGGCGCTAGTATTCCTTTATCTCGAAGACAAAAATTATGCAGAGATCTCAGATACCCTGGGGATCACTGAAGTAAATGCAAGAGTGAAAATGAACAGGGTAAAAACAAAATTAAAGAGTATTATTAATCCTTGATAAGCTATGGATGATTTAGATCTGTTAAAAAAGGATTGGAAAAAGCAGGAGCAGAACCTGCCTCATCTAACCTATGATGAAATATATAAGATGATATGGAAGAGATCCCATTCTATTGTGAAATGGATCTTCATCATTAGTATTCTTGAATTCTTACTGGGTACGGTTCTCAATATCGTACTGGCCGATGATGACTACTGGGCCAGAATGGAAGAGTTTGATCTTACTGAATTCACCATCATCGCCTATATAGTAAGCTACGCCATCACTTTCTATTTTATCTTTAAATTCTATAATAACTATAGACGTATCTCTACCACAGACAGTGCTTCCCGTTTAATGAAGAGCATACTTAAGACCCGTAAAACAGTTAAATATTATATCGCCTTTGTTCTTATCTCAAGTGGAATAACATTCCTGGCAGGGTTGTTCCTTATCATTAGAAATCACATGCGTACCATGGAACCAGGTGCAACGAACATGCAATTTGATACCATGCAATGGGTATTATTTATTGGCGCGATTATTCTTGTATTGGGAATATTTCTTGGAGCGATATGGCTTATTTACCGAGTTATCTACGGAATCCTGTTGAGAAGATTAAATAAGAATTACAAGGAATTGAAAAGGCTTGAAATGTAAGCGCTAATTTACCAATAAAATAAGCTGAATTAAAACCAGGTTAAGATTCTGGTTCTTTATAGCTCCAGCGTCTTTTCTCATTGAGTTCTTCCATCACTTCTATCTCCTCTGCCGGAATAACCTTGAGGAATGATGGATGTTGTTCTATGGCATACTCAAGCTTTTCAACGATCTCATCTACCGTTTCATTCTCATAATCTATTTCCAATGGCTCCTTTATTTGGAATGACTGTAGTATTCCCCTCTTCTTTATTCTAAGACCTTTTCTATCAAAAGACCTCCTAAAACCATCAATTACGATTGGGATCACTATTGGCTTGTGTTGCTTGATGATATGGGCAGTCCCTTTACGGATTGGTTTAAATGGTCTGGTAGTACCCTGAGGAAAAGTAATCACCCAGCCATCTCTTAGAGCTTTCCCAATATTCTCAGTATCATTCGGGTTTACCTCACGTTTTACTTCCTTGCCTTTGGCTCGCCAGGTTCGTTCTACAGTAATGGCTCCTGCATATGCCATGATCCTTGTAAGCAATCCAGCCCTCATGGTTTCTTTAGCAGCTACATAGTAAATGTTCAGTTTGGGTTGCCACAGGTAACCTACATTCCTGATACTGTCCACCCTTCCGCTAAGGCTGGCATTAAAAACATGGAACATCGCAGTAACATCGGCAAAATAGGTTTGATGATTAGATACAAAGAGCACATTATTATCGGGAAGATTCTTGATGATCTCAGAGCCTTCTATCTGAAGTTCATTAAAACCACGGTAACGCCGGTGTGATAATACACCAAAGATACGAATAAGCCATTTCTTAAGAATCAAATAATGTCCGAATGGATTCTTCTTGAATAATCCCATTTATTCTTGTTTTTTGCCAGTAAGTATAGCCCAGATACAGAACCGCGGGCAAATATACTAATTTAGTTTGCGACTAAATTTTCAAAATCAATTCTCTTATTTCGCTTAGCATCATTCCGGTTGCGCCCCAAACCGTATAGCCATTAAGCTTATATGCCGGTACCTCGATATTCCGGGCATACGAGGTGCTAAGGTTTTCTGAAATAATATTCCTGTCATCCAAAAAATCGGTGAGTTTTACCTTCAGAATTTCTTCCACCTCCGATTCCTGAGGTATCATATGCGGCGTACTTTCAACGATTCCCAAAAAAGGCTGAACCCAGAAATTTGAGGGCGGTATATAAAGCCTGGAAAGCTTTTTCACTACCTGTATTTCCTTCTGGGGAATCCCTACCTCTTCTTCGGTCTCCCTTAACGCGGTATCCTGCAGATCCCTGTCTTCCTCTTCTACCCTGCCCCCTGGGAAACCTATCTGATTTGAATGCACTCCCTTATAGGCTTTCCTTAAAATAAGCACAAGCCGGGTTAGTGAATCCTCATCGGGATAGAATACTGCCATTACCCCAGCTTCCTGTGGGTTCCTGTCTTTAATATTGATCTCTGAAAGCTCCTTTATCCTGATAAGCGGCGCCAGTTTTCTATGTGCCACTTCTCCCGGAAGCGGCATTTTTTTTAACTTTGAAATCCTGTTTTTAAAAATTTCGAATTCCATGTTTAGAAAGCTTTCTTTTATAGCAATCGCTATTTTTCTGATTTTTGCAAGTTGTGAAGATAAGGAATCTTCCTCGAAAGATGGCAAGACCCCGTCACCTGAAGAACTGAAAGCACAACAGAAACAGGACTCTATCCAGCGGGCAAGAGATAGTATATTTGAGTTAAGAAAACGAGAACTCGCCGAGGAAAAAAGAGAAAGCAAAATAGAACAGAACCCAATGTTCCCCATTGCCCAGGAAGAACTCATTCCTACTCTTACCGAATATGGTAAGAAGAATCCCGAAACAAGAGTGAGGATCAAAACAAAATTCGGCAATATAGATGTGCAGTTATACCGGGACACTCCGCTTCACCGGGCCAATTTCATTATGCTGGTAAAGAATGAGTATTTTAATGACACCTTCTTTCACAGGGTGGCACCAGGTTTCGTGATACAGGGCGGGAATGCCGATAATCAGACTACCGCAAGCAATCGTGGTGATGTGGGCGATTACCTTATACCCAGTGAATTTGATGCCGGCCATAAGCATACCTACGGGGCATTTTCGGCAGCCAAATATGCCGAGCAGAACGTGAGCAAAGCCTCTTCTCCCTTTGAGTTTTTTATAGTGATGGATAAAGGAGGTACTCCTCACCTCAACAATGACCATACTGTATTTGGAAGGGTGATTTCTGGAATGGACGTGGCTGAAAAGATCTCTCAGGTAAAAACAGGAAACTCAGAATGGCCCATCGATAATGTAGAGATGGATATAGAGATACTGGATTAATTATTCTGGGTGTAATAATTATAATCGTTGATCACGTGCTGTACAAAGTCAAGCGGTCTTTCTTCTATTTTTATATCCATCAGTTCAGCCAGTTTTTCACTCAGTGAAAGAATGATATGGTGCTGACCTTCCCTTCTGGCATTCTGATAAAGGTTTTTGATCTCCTGCATATCCTGGTCGCTTAAAACCGTTACCTGCGGATATTTTGGCTTATAATTATCTGGCAGGTCTACCTGGAGTGTATTGTGGATCCCTATTCTCCTTCTTTCAGATATCACCGTTGTGCCCGCCGCTATATCTCCAAGCCTTTGCCCTTTCCCGTTAAGAAGTATAGTAACCACTGCCACTCCTCCACTACTAAGACTTATATCTATAATCCTTAAGAGCCACCTGATCAAATAATTGGAAAAAGCCGGTCTTGATCCGTCTTTTCTCACAACCCTGATCTGTAGGAGAGCCTTTCCCGGTGTTCTTCCGTCCCAAAAAGTTTCCCAAAGCAAATAATAAAGAAAAGTTGGTAATCCAAGCACCAGGTAGTACATCATTTCGCCCATGGAATTGGTATTCAATCCTGCCATTATGAGACCGGCAAAAATCATGTAAACCACAATGATCACCAGGTCTACAAAGAATGCCAGTATGCGCTCCCCGATTCCCGCCGCATTCTGTTCTATACTAATATTTTGAGCGGTTTCAATTTGAAAGTTATCCATTAAATATGTTACTTTGGGTTTTATTCAAGAACAATGCGCGAGGCTGCTTTTGTAAAGCAAAATAAAGATAAATGGGTTAAGTATGAAAGCCTCCTTCAAAATAATAGAAGTCTTTCTCCAGAACAGCTTTCGGATATCTATGTGGAATTAAGTGATGATCTTAGTTATTCCCGAACCTTTTATCCAAAAAGCAATACTACCCGTTATCTTAATGGTCTGACATCGGTAGCGCATCAGAAGATCTACAGGTCCAAAAAGGAATCGGGAAACCGTCTTATAATTTTTTTCATCAAGGAATTTCCTTCTGAATTTCATAAGTACCAGAAACAGTTATTGCTAAGCTTCCTGATATTTGCCGTCTTCTCTTTGATAGGAGCTTACAGTTCCTCGGCCGATGCTGCCTTTGTACGCTCTATTATGGGTGATGCCTATGTGAACATGACACTTGAAAATATAGCAAACAATGATCCTATGGCGGTGTATAAAAAAGCTTCAGAGACCGATATGTTCCTGGGGATCACCATAAACAATATAAGGGTTTCCCTTATGGCTTTTGCCTTTGGCATCCTGGCCGGAATAGGGACTATATTCATGCTCATGCAAAATGCCGTAATGCTGGGAAGCTTTCAGTATTTCTTTTATGATAAAGGGCTTTTATGGGAATCGGCGAGAACCATATGGATACATGGTACCATTGAAATTTCGGTGATCATCGTGGCCGGTTGCGCGGGTTTAGTTGTTGGAAAAAGCATGCTCTTTCCTGGCACCTATTCCCGATTAAAATCTTTTACAATGGGAGTCAAAGACGGTTTAAAAATTGTGGTTAGTACCATACCCTTTTTCATCATTGCCGGTTTTCTGGAAGGCTTTGTGACCCGTATAACCTCGATGCCGGACTGGCTGGCTATTTTGATTATTACAGGCTCTTTGGCTTTGATATTGTTTTACTATGTTTACTATCCTTTATACCTATTAAAAAAATCCGAAAATGAGTGAGGAGTTCATCCACTTTAAAAAACAGCGTGAGCTTGGAGAGATTTTGAGCGTCACCTTTAAATTTCTTCGTGAAAATTATAAACCGGCCGGTAAGATCTTTTTAAAACTGGTAGGCCCGGTATTTATTCTTCTTATCGCCGCCGTTACTTATTATGCATGGACAACATTGGGAGAAACTTTTATTTCAGCAGCAGGATTTGACAGCTCCGGTTTCGTGATATCGTTCGCATTGATGTTACTTGCCTATCTGCTCTATGTCGCCACCATGACGGGAACGATCTACCATATAATCCTATCTTATATGAATAACCGGGGAGAGATCGTTCCTTCTGAAGTGGTTAGCGGGATGAAAAGTGATTTTGGCAAATTACTGCTCCTAACCTTTCTTTCCTGGGTTATAATCTTCGCAGGAATGTTATTCTTCATTCTGCCCGGCATCTACCTCGCCGTTCCTATAAGCCTGGCTTCGGCAGTACTGGTTTTCAGAAGAGAGGGAATAGCCGGCAGTATCTCAGATTGTTTTCAGCTGGTAAAGAACAACTGGTGGATGACCTTCGCCACTTTGCTTTGCATAGGCCTTATCGTGTATCTGGTAAGTCTTATCTTTCAATTACCGGTCATTTTTTATTACATGATAAAAGCTTTCGTGGTAGCAACCGAGAATTCCGGAGCAAATATTTCAGAGGTATTCGGGCCAGGGTATATTATTTTGAATGTGATCACCTCAATATTCCAGTACCTAATTTACAGCATTACCCCTATTGGAGTAGCTTTCGTCTATTTTAATCTGAACGAAAAACAGAATTTTACCGGGGCATACGAAACGATTCAGAACCTGGGAAATAATAATTAGTCTTGAAAAGAGGAGTACTCATTATCTTTCTTTTTCTTTTCTTCGGAAGTATTTATCCGCAGAAAACCGATTCTATAGCCGAAATCAAAGAAGTAAGATATGATAAGTCTTCAGATCTTGTTTCCGTTGAATTTAACCGGTCCCGAATAGAAGACTACAAGAATTCTGAAGAATTCGAGTATCTCGATACTACCGAAAAAGATAACTGGTGGACGCGCTTTAAGAAATGGGTAAATGCCAAATATAATCAGTTCATCAACTGGTTATTTGGAGAGTACAGGACCAATTCGGTCATGGCATTTATTATCGAGATCATTCCTTTTATTTTACTGGTTCTGCTGCTTGGCCTCATCGCCTGGCTGTTTTCAAGGTTAAATCCGGGAGGGCGCATTCTTCAGCAACCCGGCACCAGCGAGGTCTTTTTAACAGAAGAGGAAGAACTGGTAAGAAATGAAGACCTGCCCGCCCTTATGGAAGAGGCAGTAAGGAATAGCCAATTCAGGCTTGCAGTTCGCTATTACTACCTTAATGAGCTTAGGAAACTGGACAGGCTTAAGCTCATAGAATATGAGTACCAGAAGACGAATAGAGATTATACTACCGAATTAAAGGATGAGAATATCAGAAAGAATTTTTCTGAGATCACCAAGTTATACGAATTCATCTGGTACGGGAGTTTCCAGGTCTCAGAAAGCGATTACAGGCTGGCCGAAAAAGGCTTTTTAAGAATGGAGCGAACCCTCAATTCCCTGGGCCATGAATAAGACCTATAAAATAGCATTCGGTTTGTTCCTTTTACTGGTGATCTCGCTGGCATGGCTTGAAAGTTCAGAGCCAGAACCTATAAACTGGACCCCCAGCTATACAGCCAGTGACAAGATCCCTTTGGGAAGCTTCGTTTTCTTTGAAAATCTTAAGGATCAGTTTCCTGACAGGCTTAAAGAGATCAAAATCCCACCCTATGAATATCTGAATAATGATGCCGAAAAAGGAACTTATTTCTTCCTCAATAACCAGGTACAGTTTGATGACGATGAGCTGGATGACCTTTTAGCCTGGGTGGCTCAGGGCAATCGCCTTTTTATCTCTTCATACGGCTTTGGAGAAAATCTTGAAGACACCCTGAATATAAGTCTGTCCTCCTTTATCAGCGCGAATGGTTTCCAATCCAGGCCTGCTCTTAATTTGGTAAATCCGAAATTGAAATTTGAGGAAGCTGTACAATTTGATCAGGACCTCCTGGCACTGTATTTTGATGAAATAGACACGACCAGCCATGTGGTGCTTGGCACTTCAAGCTTTGGAAAGGAAGATCCCCAGGAAAAGATCAATTTCATTAGATCAGATTTCGGGGATGGGGAGATCTATTTGCATTCCACGCCCCAGGCATTTAGCAATTACTTTTTACTTAAAGAAGAAAATTACCGCTACGCTGAAAATTTACTGGCCTATTTTGCCGGGAATAACCTGCTATGGGACGCATATTACAAATCGGGCAAGAGTTATTTCACTTCTCCTCTCTATATCTTTATGAATAACCGCTCCTTGAAATGGGCTTATTACTTTGTTCTTATTGCAGCCATTTTATTCATACTTTTTGAAGGAAAAAGAAAACAACGGGCAATTCCGGTGGTAAGTCCGTTACAAAACAAATCTTTCGAATACACCGAAACCCTTTCCCAGTTATACCTTGAAAGAAAGAAATTCCATGAACTCGGATTGAAAAAGATCGCTCTGTTTATGGAGTATATCAGAACAGAGTTAAGGCTTGATACTTCAAATATCAACGAAGAGTTCTACAGAAGCCTTTCAGCCAAAACTGAAAATAGTTTAGAAAAAACCAGAGGGCTCTTCGAAAGAATCCTTAATTTTCAGAATAATCGTGCGAACAGTAAACAAGAGTTCTTTGAACTAAGTAAAAGCATAAACACATTTAAGAACAAGAATGGAAAATCCCGAAGTGAACAATAACGACGAAGAATTGAAATTCGAAAACAGGATCCCTCTGGAAGGGCTCAAAGAATCTGTAGAAAGTCTTAAGGAGCAACTTTCAAAAGTGATCGTGGGACAGGAAAATTTTGTGGAATTACTCATAGTAGGCCTGCTTTCAAATGGTCATGTGCTTATAGAAGGTGTTCCCGGCGTAGCCAAGACCATCACCGCGAAGCTATTCGCGCGATGTCTTAAAACCGGTTTCAGTCGTATCCAGTTCACGCCCGATCTCATGCCAAGTGATGTGCTGGGAACCTCTGTCTTCAATATGAAAACTTCAGAATTCGAGTTTAAAAAAGGGCCTATCTTTTCAAATATCATTCTGATAGATGAAATAAACCGGGCCCCGGCCAAGACGCAGGCAGCGCTTTTCGAGGTAATGGAAGAAAGGCAGATCACCATAGACGGGAAAATGCATAAAATAGAAGCTCCCTTCATGGTCCTTGCCACTCAGAACCCAATTGAACAGGAGGGCACCTATGCCCTGCCCGAAGCCCAGCTGGACCGATTCTTTTTCAAGATAGAAGTTGGTTATCCAGATTTTGAAGATGAGATCAAAATACTTCAAACCCACCATGATAGAAAGGGTAAATTTCCGGAAACTGAGGTAGAACCTGTATTAAGCCCAGATAAGATAGCCGAGTTAAAATCCCAGATACATGAGATCATCATTGAAGAAAAGCTACTGGGATATATTGCAGAACTGATAAACAAGACCAGAAATCACCCTCATTTATATCTTGGCGCCAGCCCCAGGGCTTCGATCGCTGTTATGAATGCAGCTAAAGCTTTCGCGGCAATAAACGGTCGTGATTTTGTGATTCCTGAAGATATTCAGAACTCCCTGAAGCCCGTACTTGGTCACCGCCTTATTTTATCACCAGACAGGGAAATGGAAGGCATGACCACGGGTGGTGTTATAGATATGATAAAACAATCTGTTGAAATCCCCAGGTAGTGATCCAGTTTTTCAAATCATTATATTTTGGAAGAAGGCTATTCTATGCCCTTTTTGGCATTTCCACACTTTTCCTTCTCTCCTTCTGGTTTGAGATTCTTTACAGCTTTACCTGGATCCTGACCTCCATATTACTGGTTCTCCTTTTTACAGATATCATCACACTTTACAGCGGTTCACATATTGATGCAGACAGGATTCTTCCTGAAAAATTCTCGAATTCAGACGAAAACAGGGTTGAAATAAGCATAAAGAATTCTTATGGTTTTAAATTGAATGCAGAGGTAATCGATGAAATACCTGTTCAGTTCCAGAAAAGGGATTTTCTGAGATCTGCAGACCTCCTTCCTCATAATACCTTAAGTTTCGAATATTTCCTGAAACCCCTTAATCGAGGTGAATATGTCTTCGGAAATCTGAACATCTATATCACCACCTTTTTGAAACTTGCCAAAAGAAGATATGTTTTCAATAAAGACCAGATGGTAAAGGTATATCCTTCTTTCGTTCAAATGAAAAAGCTGGATTTTCTGGCGATGGATCAGAAGATAAGTCTGCAGGGGATCAAGAAAATTAGACGAATAGGCCATACAATGGAGTTTGAACAGATCAAGGAATATGTTCGCGGAGATGATGTTCGCACCATCAACTGGAAAGCTACAGCCAAGCATAGTAACCTTATGGTGAACCAGTTCCAGGATGAGAGGGCTCAGCCCGTATATTCAGTCATAGACTGCGGAAGAGTGATGAAAATGCCCTTTGAGGGACTTAGCCTATTAGATTATGCTATTAACAGCACGCTGGCCTTTTCAAATGTGGCCCTCAAAAAGAAAGATCGGGTTGGAATGCTCGTATTCTCGAAAAAAATAGACAGCCTTAAGAAAGCAAGCGCGAGACTTAGCCAGCTCAATCATATCATGGAGGCGCTTTACAATATCAATACCGGGTATTTAGATAGTGATTTCAGCCTGCTTTACTCAAGAATCAAAAAGAATCTAAGCCACCGCAGCCTCCTGATGCTCTATACCAATTTTGAGCATATGTCCGGACTCAAAAGACAGCTGCCATTTCTGAAAGCTCTGGCCAAAAATCACCTTCTGGTAGTGATCTTCTTTGAAAATACCGAGATCACTAAACTTACAGAGGTCGCTCCCCAAAACCTTAGCGAAAGTGCACATCAAACGGTTGCCGAGCAGTTTGCACACAACAAAAAGCTTATGGCAAAGGAACTTCAAAGGCACGGGATCCAGACCCTGCTCACTCCGCCTAAAGATCTTAGTGTTAATACCATCAATAAATATCTGGAGATAAAGGCACGAGGACTACTTTAAGATTACAGTTCGGTTTTAAATATTTACAGTTCGGTTAAAACATTTTCCTGAACCCTGACTTTGAAAGTATGTTTGTTTCATAATCAAAAAACTAAAAATTATGAAAACTATCGCGCTTTTACTTGCCATGCTCCTGGGCTCACTAATGTATGGTCAGACAGATGCTACTGGAAAAATAACCGCCACAGTTCCTAATGTAAATGGAAGTGACGGAGAAGTGCTTTTTGCCCTTTACACAGAGGATAACTTTATGAAAAGAGAGGCCAATTTCTCAGCAATGAGTAAAATAGTTGACGGTAAGGCCGTTGGAGTATTTGACAATGTACCCGAAGGCACCTATGCACTTGTAGCGATGCATGATAAGAACAGTAATAAAAGAATGGATTTTGATACTAGTGGAATGCCACAGGAAGACTACGGTACCAGCGGAAATAGCATGAGTTTTGGCCCGCCTAACTGGATGGAATCCAAATTCGACTTTGATGGTAATAAGAAGGAGATCGAAATAAGATTTTAAATTTCATTAGCAACGTTCATCAATCTTCATCAAAAAGATCGTCTAAAAATTTATATCAACGTCATTCTGTTCCGATAGCTAACGGAATTAATTCAGAATCCCATCATTAAGATTCTCATATCTTTTGGAGACCCTGACACCAGTTCATGGTGAAGGTTGATACTTTTTAGGCGATCTCTTTTTTCATATAGACAAAACAAAGCTAACAGGTAATTTAAATAAGAAAAACCTATACCTTTGTAGTAAGATAAATTCGTTTATATGACCATTACCCAATTGCATTATGTGCTTGCCGTTGCCGAGCATCAGAACTTTACAAAGGCTGCCCAGAAGGTTTTTGTAACCCAGCCTACTTTGAGCATGCAGATCCAGAAACTGGAAGAAGAACTTGAAGTGACCATTTTTGATCGGACCAAAAAGCCCATTCAGCTTACCGAAGTAGGTCAGAAAATAGTTCAACAGGCCAGGAACATTGTAAATGAAAGTGACAGGATACAGGATATTGTAGATCAGCAGAAAGGATTTATAGGCGGGATCTTCAGGCTTGGAGTGATTCCCACGGTAATGCCTACTTTATTACCTATGTTCATAGGTAATTTCATGAAAAAGTATCCGAAAGTAAAACTGAAGATCGAAGAGCTTCACACAGAAGCCATACTTGAAAAACTGAAGGAAGGTCATCTGGATGCTGCCATCGCCGCCACTCCACTTGAGACGGAAGGAATCAAAGAAAATGTACTCTACTACGAGCCATTTGTGGCATATATTCCAAGCAAACCCGATCTTTTAGAACAGGATAAACTGGATGTTGATGATCTTGACATCAACAATATGCTTTTACTGGAAGATGGTCATTGCTTTAAAGACGGGGTGATAAATCTTTGTAAGGCTTCAAGGAATTATGAGGATGATCAGTTGCAGTTGGAAAGCGGAAGTTTTGAAACTCTCATAAAACTGGCAAATGAAGGCCTTGGAATGACCCTTCTACCCTACTTGCACACCCTGGATCTGAAAGAATCAGAAAAAAAGAACCTGAAAATGTTCAAAGATCCTGTCCCCGCACGGGAGGTTAGCCTTATCTATAATCGAAGTGAGTTAAAAATGCAGATCATAGATGCGCTTCGCAGTACGATCGCCGGTGTGGTAAAGGGCGCCATTACTTTCCAGAACGTGAAAATCATAAGCCCTCTCAACAAGAAGAAGGAATACCAGATAAATTAGAAAAGCGGCCTTTTGGGCCGCTTTCTTGTTAGGTATTTAAATAAATTAAACATTGATTTAATTCCGGATTCTGCCTGGTTAAAGAGATGATCCAAAGTCTTAATTCCTCTATTTCATGAGGAAGTAACCGCTGAATTGCCTTTTTAACCTCCTTGCAGAACAAGTTTGCATCAAAACTTACTTTATCCAGTACAGTTTTGGTGTATTCAAACATCGCTCTCGCCATAATTTGAAATTGGTTTTAAGTTAAAGTTAGGTTGAAAAATACGTAGAAGTATACTATAGGCAGCTAAATTTTTGGTTATATAAATATAGTGAAATGAATTTTGTATTAACACTTTTCTTAAAATTTTAACAATTTTAAAATCGGTTGTCACCACTCAAAACATCTCCAATTCCACCTAATATACTACCTTCTCCTTTATCCTTTCCTCCCTGTTGTGGAGCCGCCTGATGAACTCTGCTGGCCAGCCTACTGAATGGTAAGGACTGAATATATACAGTTCCAGGGCCAGTTAGAGTAGCAAAGAACAATCCTTCTCCGCCAAAAAGCGTATTTCGTATTCCTCCTACGAATTCAATATTATAATCTACAGTTTGAGTAAAACCAATAATACACCCTGTATCTACCTTTAACTTCTCTCCGGGTTGTAGTTCCTTTTTAGCCATAGTACCGCCGGCATGTACGAAAGCCATTCCATCTCCTTCTACTTTCTGCATAATAAAGCCTTCACCTCCAAAGAAGCCCCGACCTAATTTCCTACTAAACTCTATCCCGATGGATACTCCCTTCGCCGCACATAGAAAGGCATCTTTCTGGCAGATGAATTTTCCATTGAATCTGGTAAGATCTATAGGAATGATTTTTCCGGGATATGGTGAGGCAAAGCTTATTTTTTTCTTACCCTGGATTTCATTTGAAAAGATGGTCATGAAAAGACTCTCACCCGTGAGCAAACGTTTTCCGGCCCCAAGAACCTTTCCGAGAAAACCCTCATTCTGTTTGGAGCCATCTCCAAAAATGGTGTCCATTTTAATCCCATCATCCATCATCATGAAGTTACCCGCTTCAGCGATCACGGCTTCCTGCGGATCAAGTTCCAGCTCTACATACTGCATCTCCTCCCCGAAGATCTGATAGTCTATTTCGTGTGCGTTCATTTTTTTAGCTTTAAGCTTAAAGCGATAAGCTTTAAGCAGGTTATACTTTATATTAACTGTCTCCTAAAAGCTTTAAGCTGATTGCATAGAACTTTTAGCTTTCACGGTCCACTCAAATTCAAAAACAGAGACTTCTTCACCTTGCTCGTTTACACCAACAGCTTTCATCCAGAAGGTTTGGCCTTCTCCGGTCTCTATAGTCTTCTTTATATAAGTAGCAGCTTTCTCTCCATCGTAACAGTTAAAAATGATTTTTCCCCTGGCTTTTTTTAAAAACTCTGATTTATTCCGGGCTACCAGCATAGATATTTTTTCATCAGCCGCCTGGATCTTGTCCATTACCAGTGCACCAGTACTTAATTCGGCTGCCATCCCCTGTACGGCCCAGTACATAGATCGAAATGGATTCTGATTTATCCAACGATGCCTTACGCTCACCTCACATTGAGAATTATCAATATGCTTCACCCTAACACCACATAGCCAGGCACTTGGAAGTTTCATTATTAAAAAAGAATTGAGTTTTGAGGGCGAGAGCTTCATTTATAAGGGTTTTAGATGTTTTTTCTATAAAAATAGGAAATAAACACGACTCCATTATTCTTAAATTTTTGTTAAATTTAGGTACTTTGTTTTGCATAATACCTTCTTTTAGACATATATTTGTATAAGAATCTAATAGGTTATGTATTATCAATCAAAATTCATCATCATGTACAAATCATCTAACACTCAGGAAATTGCATTAAATGCAAAGAAGATTAAGATCTATCTGGTAGTAGCTTCTATTTACATCTACTTTTTAACCACGATATTCTTATAAGACCAGGAACATTTAAAGAATTTAAAATGACAACAGAAACCATCAATCAAAACACCACGCTGGCTACCGTACTTCATCTATCGGTATTCACACAGTTCTTTATCCCATTGGGAAATTTCATCTTTCCAACACTGTTATGGCTAAGCCGCAAACAGGATCCTTTTGTAGATCATCATGGAAGAACCGCGCTGAATTTTCAGATAAGCATCTTTCTCTACTCGGTCTTTCTGCTTGCGGCAGGAGCTGTAACCTTTATTTACTTCGGTATAAAGTTCAGCATTAAAGAACCTTTGTTCCTGTATGAAGATTCATTCATGATAGAAAGTTTTTCAGATGCCCTGCCCTTTTTCATCATCATAGGGGTATTCGGGATTCTTTTACTGGGCCTCTTTATACTTGAACTCTTTACCGTTATACATGCCAGCATCAAGGCAAGTGAAGGTAAACTATATAATTACCCGCTAACCATCAATTTTATCGGTACCGATGTGCCCGATGATAATAACCATCAATCAGATCAATCAAAAAATGAACAGTTTAATGACACCCAAAAACAAACAACATGAAGATCGAAAATACAAAAGCGCAGATGCGTAAGGGTGTACTGGAGTACTGCATACTCTCCGTTCTAAAGGACGAAGATGCCTATGTTGCAGAAATCCTGGACACACTAAAAGACGCCAAACTGCTGGTTGTTGAAGGGACCATTTATCCCCTTCTTACGAGGCTGAAAAATGCCGGACTTCTCAACTACCGGTGGGAAGAATCCACCAGCGGGCCGCCAAGAAAATATTACGGCCTAACCGAAACCGGTAAAATTTTCCTCAGGGAACTCACAGGGACCTGGGAAGAACTGCAATCGGCAGTTAACATCGTAACCACTCAAAAAAAGAAGAATCATGAATAAGACAGTAAATATAAATCTTGCCGGCATTTTCTTTCATATAGATGAGGATGCTTATGCCAAGCTACAGCGTTACCTGGAAGCTATAAGGCATTCCTTCTCCAATACGCAGGGACGTGATGAGATCATCTCAGACATCGAGGCTCGTATTGCTGAATTATTTAATGAAAAGATCAAAAATGAACGTCAGGTAATAAGCATAAAAGAAGTAGAAGAGGTCATCGCCATTATGGGGCAACCCGAAGATTATATGGTTGATGAAGAGATCTTTGAAGACGAGCCTAAAAGAAGTGAATCTACCAAGACCGTTGGCAAAAAACTCTTCAGGGACCCTGAAACCGGGTACATTGGAGGAGTTTCTTCAGGACTTGGGCATTATCTTGGAATTGAAGCCATTTGGGTAAGACTACTATGGATCTTACTAACTATTTTCTCCAGCGGAGCTTTTGTACTGATATATATCGCCTTCTGGATCTTTGTACCTGAAGCTAAAACCACAGCAGATAAGCTGGCAATGCGCGGAGAGGAGGTTACCATCAGCAATATCGAGAAAAAGATACGCGAGGGTTTTCACGAGGTTTCAGATAGTATAAAAAATGTAGACTACGAGAGATATGGCAAACAGGCCAGCGCCGGTGCCAGCTCTGCAGCTACAACCCTTGGTAATATTATCAAGTTCTGTCTGAAACTATTCGTAAAATTTGTAGGTATATTGTTATTACTAATTGCGGGATCAACCCTTATAGCACTGTTTGTTGGGCTGTTCGCAGTTGGAACCTTTGGAATCATTGAGGCTCCATGGACAGACTATGTAGAAATGGTCAATACAGGTGCTCCGTTATGGGTTCTCTCCCTGTTGTGCTTCTTTGCGGTTGGAATACCATTCTTCTTCCTGTTCGTACTGGGATTGAAGATCTTAGTGAAGAACCTGAGGTCTATAGGTAGAATAGCTTTACTCACTTTATTAGGTGTATGGCTGATCTCGATCATAGGCTTAAGTGTAATAGGTGTTTCACAAGCCACAAACAGGGCATTTGACGGAGATGTTGCGAATACTGAAAAACTGACGATCATGCCTACTGATACTGTCTTTCTTCGTATGCGCAATAATCCTGAGTATACCGGAAGAACATGGCGTAGTTCCGACTTCAGGATAGCTTATGATAATGGAAACAAAGTACTTGTTGGGAATGATATCCGATTAATTGTGAAATCAACTAAAGATTCGCTTGCCAAGATCGAAGTGGTGAAATCGGCTGAAGGGAAGGATTTTCAGGATGCAAGAGAAAGGGCTGAGAATATCAACTATTCCACCAGCCTCATAGGAAATGAGCTTTTACTGGATAGTTATTTCACCACCGATTCAAATTACGGATATCGTGACCAGGAAGTACAGGTGACTCTTTTCCTGCCCGAAGGGACAACCCTTTATGCAGATGAAAACACTTCCTCCTTTCACAGGAACGCCGATTATTTTGGTGACATCTTGATTAGTGGAGAGGAAGGCCATTTTCTAAAAGTAATAGAAAATGAAACTTCCTGTGAAGACTGCCCTGTTGATACCTGGGAAGATTCAGACGATGACACCTGGGATGAAAGTAATGAGGACTGGGACAGTTCAGATGATTTCAATGCAAGAATAAAAGTAAATGATGAAGAATTGAATATCAGGGTAAATGACAAAGGTGTGAAGGTTAACGATCAGAAGGTTGATCGGGTAAGAATAGACAGCAATGGAATCGAAATAAACAATTAATCATGGGCACTCTCATCAATCTCTTAATAAGTTTCATCATGGGTCTTTTATTTGGCCATCAAATGGAAGAATCCAAAACCGCTCACAATGAATTACAGAAAGATAAAATAGAGATCTTTCAAAAACTCAAGACTCAGCAACAGCTGCTGGAATGCTAACCGACTGAAAAAAAGCCTCCTTTGGGAGGCTTTTTCTATATTTGATATATTTCAAAACATATTTATGATAAAAAAACTACCTTTTTTTCTGCTTATTATCCTTGCCTCTTGCCAGGCTCAGGAAAAAGTAAAAGGCAGCAGAAATGTAAAAACCGAACAATATAACCTGACTCCATTTCATTCCATTCAGGTAGCCGGAGAGTTTGAGGTTGGTATCCTGAAAGGCAGCCGACCCATGATGGAAATCAAGGCCGATGATAACCTACACGACCTTATTCAGAGCGAGGTGGTTGATGGCGTTCTTTACATCAAACCCATAAAAGAGTTCAGCAGAACCAAGTCTCAGGAGATCAGGATCACTTTTCTTGATACCCTCCGAAATATCAAAATTTCTGATAAGGTAGAATTAGAGTCCCTGCAAGACCTATATTTTGGGGACTTTCAGCTGGAGACCAAAAACAGCTCAAGGGCATACCTTACACTTACTACAAGCAATTTCACCCTCATAAATGGAGATGATGCTAAAGCCGAGCTTAATGTCACTGGAAAGGAAGTTTATTACCAGTTAAACCAGTCTTCTAAAGTCGAAGCCCTTGTTAATGCTCCCCTTTTTAAAGTGGATATTTATGAAAAGGCTGATGCCAGAATAGATGGGGATATTAAGGAGTTTGAACTAAGAGCAGACCAGTCGGCAGAATTCGATGGGGAAAATCTCACCTGTGTCAATGCTGTGGTACTCGCACAGGGGGATTCAGAAAATAAGGTGAACATTACCGAAAAACTTCAAATAAGGGCATCCGGAAACAGTGAGACCGAAATTTTCAATAATCCACAGATAGACCTGATCGAGTTTACAGGCGAAGCCGTGATCGCGAAAAAGGATTTTGCTAAAGGCCTTTTCAAATAAGTTTGAAAATCCTAAAGTTTTCAAAATTCGGAACACTTAAATCCCAGATTGAGTAGTTTTACAGGGAACTTTAAATCAAATATTATGAAATATTTATTTAAAACGGGCCTATGTATTCTGGCTCTAAACCTTGTATTTGTTTCGTGTAGAGATACCGAAAAAGAAGAGGAAAAAACCGAAGTCCAAAAACTTATGGAAGATCCCGATAATAAAGTGGAAGTAAAGGACGGCGGGGACAAGATCAAGATTGAAACCGCCGAGGGTGATGAGATCAAGATCAAGAAAGATGATGGTGAATACAAAAAGAAAGTAGATAGAGCCGATGGTAGCGAATCTAAACTTAAAATTGAGGATGGAGAAGTTAAAAAGAAAACAGACAACTGATCTTCCGCAAATATCTTAAAACAAAAGGCTGGCTAAAAAGTTAGGTTTAAAGGTCATTACTAACAAAGCGAAGTAATCTCATCTTTGGTAAATCGGGAAGAGATTGCTTCGTTCCTCGCAATGACGATAATTATAACTTTTTAGCCAGCCTCTTTAATTCTTATTTCAAATAAGATTAAGCGTTGAGCTTTTCTTCAGCATTTGCTTCTTCCATATGGCTATCCTTTTCTGCAAGATAACGCTCCGCATCAAGAGCAGCCATACAGCCGGTTCCTGCTGCAGTCACCGCCTGGCGGTACTCCTTATCCTGAACATCTCCTGAGGCAAACACCCCTGGGATATTTGTCTTCGTAGATTTTCCTTTGGTGATAAGATAGCCGGTATCATCCATATCAAGCTGACCTTTAAAAATATCAGTATTAGGTTTATGACCTATAGCAACAAAGAATCCTGTGATCTTGATCTCTTCCTTCTCCCCCGTCTGGTTGTTAACCATTCTAAGACCTTCCACAACCTGGTCACCAAGTATCTCTTCAGCTTCGGTATTATATCTCACTTCAAGGTTCTTGGTATTGTTTACCCTGTGCTGCATGGCTTTTGAAGCTCTCATATAATCCTTTCTAACCAGCATGGTAACCTTATTACAAATATTGGCAAGATAGGTAGCTTCTTCTGCCGCGGTATCCCCTCCTCCTACGATGGCCACATCCTGACCTTTATAGAAGAAACCATCACAAACCGCACAGGCTGAAACTCCGCCTCCTCTTAGCCTCTGCTCACTTGGCAAACCAAGATATTTTGCGGTAGCCCCGGTAGAGATAATTATAGTCTCGGCTTCCACCCATGTTGCATTATCTACACAGGCTCTGTGAATACCTCCTACTTCCTTGGAGAGTTCCACTTCAGTGACCATCCCTATTCTAACCTGAGTTCCAAATCGCTCAGCCTGTTGCTGCAGGTCCATCATCATTTTAGGACCATCGATCCCTTCAGGATATCCTGGAAAATTATCAACTTCGGTTGTTGTGGTAAGTTGTCCTCCGGGCTCCATCCCGGTATATAAAACAGGTTTAAGATCTGCCCGCGAAGCGTAGATAGCTGCTGTATAGCCTGCCGGCCCCGAACCAATGATCAAACACTTTATTCTTTCTGTAGTATCACTCATTTTTGTAATTTTTGGCTTCTGTAAAAGTAGGGAGTTTAGGTGAAAACTTACACCTAATGTTATTAAGATAGCTTATTTGTTGATAAACCCTAAAAATAAGGCAGAAAACTGCCCTGCTAGCTTCAAATTTAAAAGATAAATTTACCTTTGCCAAGCATGGAATTGAGTTTGTTTAACATACTGGATATTCTGGGAACCATTGCCTTTGCTATATCGGGAGCTCTTTCAGCGATGAATAGACGTCTGGATCCTTTCGGGATTTTTATTATCGCTTTTGTAACTGCCATTGGCGGTGGCACTATTCGTGACGTACTTATAGGAAGCACTCCGGTAACCTGGATGGAAAATATAATTTATGTCTATCTTATAGGACTGGTCACCATTCTGGCCATTGTTTTCAGAAACAAACTGTTCTATCTAAAAAAATCACTTTTCCTCTTCGATACCATCGGGCTGGGTGTTTTTACGATCACAGGTGTTGAGACAGGAATTCAGAATGATCTTAACCCTATCATTTCCATTGCTCTGGGAGCAATGACGGGAACCTTTGGTGGGGTGATAAGAGATATTCTATGTAATGAGATCCCTGTGATCTTTAGAAAGGAAATATACGCAACGGCATGCTTAATGGGTGCTTTTGTCTATATAATACTCTTTGATCTTGGAGTAGATCCAGATATAATCTATCTTACTACTTCTCTTATCGTAATAGGTATACGACTTATCGTAGTGAAATACCATATCTCACTACCATCTTTCTATCTTTCTTCTGGCAGAAAATCAAACTAAAGCATTTAATTCAGCAATGTAGAACACTGAATATCAATAGTTTCAGTATCTTTATAGAAAGCTACTATCAAATGAAAAGGCATGCCGAAATAGTGATCGTGGAAAATGATATTCCCATGGCTGCGAAATTATCATTAACGCTTAGTGAACTTGGCTACAGGATCACTGGAATATTTTCCAGGGCTAAGGACGCGCTTAACTTTATTGAACAGGAAACTCCCGATCTTATCCTTCTGGACGATCAGCTGAAGGGACAGCTCAACGGTATGGAGACCCCGGGAAGTGATAAAAACAAAAATGAGACCTCAGTAATCTATTTCAATAAGGAGCAAAGTTCTATGAGCATTCCTGAGCTACTGCCTGTTGAGAAGAATATCAGAAAAGGTATTCTGAAAAAGGAAATAAAAGAGTCTTTTAAGAGACTCAGGAAAAAATACAGGTTGAAAAAACACCCAAAAAGTGCTGCATGCTTTTTAAGTGACCGAATCTTTGTACGGTATAAGGATAAAATGGTGAAGATTTCACTCGCCGATATTAAATTTATCGAAGCTGACAGGAACTATTGCAGGGTTTTCACTAAAGATCGCCAATATCTACTGGTCACGACTTTAAAAGAGGTCACAAACAAACTTCCGGACAAGGGATTCTTAAG
Source organism: Gramella jeungdoensis (assembly GCF_023805255.1). Lineage (GTDB taxonomy): Bacteria > Bacteroidota > Bacteroidia > Flavobacteriales > Flavobacteriaceae > Christiangramia > Christiangramia jeungdoensis. The sequence goes on along the minus strand of NZ_JAMSCK010000006.1, from coordinate 15,696 downwards.
AATTCATCGGTCCTACATTGTAAATCTCTGGCATATAGACGAAATAGGAGGAAATCATGTGGTGATCTCTGGCCGTTCTCTTCCTCTTAGCAAGACTATGCGAAATGAATTGTTCAGGCATCTCCAGGTGATCTGATAAACCCCCTTTCATTATTCCGGTAAAAAATATGGTTACTTGGGGAAGTATTTCTCTATTCCTGTCCTTTTTGCATTGGCCTGACTAAAATAACTTCCTAAATTTTCATCTTATTTATTAATCAATAAACGGAAATAATGAAATCAACCAAACAAAATTTAACGGCAATTATCATGATGCTGTTCATGTTTATTTCGATAAACGCACAAAATGACAGGTATCAGCTTTACGTGGTTCATGAAGATCATGTCAAAGATGGAATGAAAGACAAACATCAGCAGGCTGATAAGGCCATCCTAAATGCGGCCAAAGAGCATAAGATGAAAGGTATGAGTTGGATAACCTTTCAGGCAGATGACAACAGAGTGATGTACCTCTCGCCTATTGAAAGTATGGCTGAACTGGATAAAAATCCATTCGAAGATTTAGAAAAGAAAATGGGTAAGGATCAATTTCAAAAACTTTTTGAACCCTTTGCAGATACCTATACCGAGCATGGAGATTATATTTTAAGATTGGACAAAGAGCTTTCGTATATGCCAGATGGCATTACTCAAACTCCCGAAGGCCAGAATTACAGGGAACTTACATATTACCATATCCCACCTGGAGCTGGTGAAAAGGCTGAACAACTTGCACAGGCCGTAAAACAGCTTTATACCAAGAAAAAATCAAAAGTTCATTACAGGGTCTATAAGAGCGGCTTCGGAAATATGGGTAATTATTATATGGTGGCTGTTGCGGCTGAAAGTCCTGAAGCCCTTGAAAAATTACGTAATGAAAATATGGAGTTACTGGGTGAGGAAGGAAAGAAGATATTTGATCAGATCGAAAATGCTACCTCTAAACAGGAAAAGGTCACCGGATATCTCAAACCTGAACTATCCTATGTAGCCAATAATTAATTACAAATCATGAAAAAGCTAATCCTGTTCACTTTTGGGTTGGTTTTGATAATGGCTGGTGCCAATGCCCAATCATTTTCAAAAGACCTTCAACAGTTAAGGCAGAACTATATTCAAGCCTTGAAGAACTCCGATACCGAAAAGATTCTGCAGGTATACTCTAAGGATGCCGCTATACATCATATTGACGGCACCATGCTCAATGGAAGTAAGGAAATAGGTGATTTTTACAATGAATTCTTTAAAAACTCGAAGGCCACAATAGCCTTTGAAAATATTTCTGAAGACAAACTCGCCAAAGACCTGGTTTTCTATCACGATAAGGTCTTTCTTGATATTGAAGGAGAAGATGTTACAAGAAATATCGAAGTTGTAAACATCGCAAAAAAAGCAGACGGAAAATGGAGGGTCATTAAAAGTTACCGATGGCCAATGCCTGAATAAAAAGAAATTGTTTTTTGAAATTTTCAGAAAACGAATGTGCCCCGGGGAATTTAACTACAAACGGGATCAATAATTATTAATCACACCTTAAAACTATTATTATGAAAATTATTCAAAAAATGATGGCAGCATTATTCTGCCTGTTAATGACAGCTGGTATATGGGCCCAGGATGCTAAAAATCAAGCCTTCTGGATTCATGAAGATAGAGTTAAGCCTTCTATGATGGCTGAATATGAAAAAGTATCAAAAGGCTTTGTGGATGCTTGTAAGAAACATGCCTTAAAAGATGTACAATGGGCTACAGCTTCTATGGACGATGGTACCTACCTCTATATTTCACCTATACAGAATATGGCCGATCTTGACAAAAACTCCTTTGCACCATTGAGAGAAGCTATGGGAGATGACGAATTCTCTAAAATTTTCCAGAATTTCGATAAATGTTATGATTCTCATGGAGATTATATAGCCATATTAAATAGTGAACTATCCTATATGCCAGACGGGCTTACCACCGAAACTCCCGGACGGGATTACAGGGTATGGCATCGTCTTGATGTAACTCCTTCGAATATTCAGAATCTCAGGGGAAAAATGAAAGAATTAAAGACCCTGTTTGCAAATAAAGGATCAAAAATGCATTACCGTATCTATCATACCGGATTTGGTAATGTGGGAAATTATTATGTTGCCGTAATATCAGCTAAAGATGCCCAGGATTATGATAGAATGTCTGAAGAGAATGACAAATTACTCGGAGAGGAAGGGCAGAAATTATTTCAGGAAATGTTCAAATATGTGGACAATTATTCCGTGAAACGAGGTGGTATGAGACCAGATCTTGCATATAAAGGCGCACCAAGCGGCACTAAGATCACAAAAAATTAGAATCATGAAAAAGTTAATCCTAATAGGCCTTTTTATAGGCCTTATGACCTCGTCATGTAATGACGCCAACAAAAAAGAAGAAGTAAGATATACTCAGGATTCTGAAGAGATCAATACCCTGAAGGCGGCGATAAGCGATTATGAAAAAGGAGACTGGCAATCCATGAAATCTCATTACGCCGATACGGCTCAGATTTTTCATAATAGCACAAAAGGTCAAAATATTGATGCAACTATAAAATTGCACAAAGAATCCCTTTCAGGCCTTTCAAATTATGGCTTTAATGATGACGATGATGAGTTTGAAATGGTACTGACCGATGATGATCATACCTGGGTAAATTACTGGGGGGAATGGAAAGGAACTATCTCAGCCAGTAACCAGGAGGTGATTATTCCCGTTCATTTAACAGCCCGTTTTGAGGATGGTAAGATTGTAAGAGAGTATGGTTACTGGGATAATTCTGTAATGATGGCGGCCATGCAGGAAGCAGACACCACCAAAACAGACACCATCAAATAATCAGGCCATGAGAGCTCTTAAAGTATTAACCGGTTTTAGCCTTTTCATTCTTTTATTGATGCCGCTTACAACCTTAAAAGCTCAGGATGCCTCTAAAGCAGATCCTGAACACTATAAAGTGGAAGTAGATAATGATAAGGTTAGAATTCTGCGTATTAGTTACGGCCCGGGCGAAGAATCTGTGATGCACAGTCACCCGGAAGGAGTAGCAGTGTTTCTCACAGACCACAAGGCCAAAATGAAAACCGGTGACGGTGAGTCGTTCGAAATGGATGGTAATAAAGGTGATGTTATGTGGTTGGAAAAATCTAAACATCAACCCAGTAATATTGGTGATAAGCCTTTTGAGCTTATTCAAATTGAATTAAAGGATAATCGAAATGTTCCCGGGTATAAGAGTCTTCATTTATTTGAACTTCCGGAAGGTGTGACCGAAAAGCAAATAAGCGACCACCTGAAGGAAATGAATCAGGCTCTTAGTGAAGAAGGTTATCATAATACTGGTTATCATTTATATAAGCTTCCTGGCCAGAACACTGAGAATTATCAGTATTTTCTTGAGGGAGTATGGCCAGACGCTGCCACTTACAATAAGGCTCATAACTCTGAAAAATGGAAAAAGACGGCAGAGAAAGGAAGGGAGATGATAGAAAAAATAAGGGCAAAAGAGCTTTATTTAAAAGCTACGAAGGTTGAATAAAACACCTCTTCTTTAAGATTAAACGCTTAAAAAGGATCTACCTTTTTAAGCGTTTTTTATATAATATATATTAATGAGGTAATTTATCCTTTAATAATCCATAGACAAAAGTTCCAAGAATCGCAGCGAGAAATACTACTATCACCGAAATATATCCGGCACCAATAAGAGTGTATATGGGTCCGGGGCAGGCTCCTGCCAGTGCCCAGCCCAGTCCGAATACTATACCTCCAAATATATTCGCCTTGTACTCTTTTGGCTTTGGAGTTATATGGATATCTTTTCCATCAAAGTCTTTAAGGTTTTTCTTCTTTATAAGCTGAACTCCAAGTACACCTAAAACAAGTGCAGAACCCATGATCCCATACATATGAAAAGAATCGAACTGGAACATCTCGTAGATCCTGAACCATGAAGCCGCTTCAGATTTGAACATTACGATTCCAAAAAATATACCTGTCATTAAATATCCTACTATTCTCATGTCTTAAAATATTAATGGAAATAATAAATGAATCATTATTAGGCCTCCTATGAAGAACCCGATAACTGCAATTAGCGAAGGCAGCTGGAGATTACTCAGGCCAAAAATTGCATGACCGGAAGTACAGCCTCCTGCCCAGCGGGCACCAAAACCAATTAGAAAACCACCTATTATCAAAACACTAAGTGCCTTCCAGTCGGTTAAAGCTTCGAGACTATAAATTTCATCAGGTAAATAAGCCTTACCGGAACTCTCAAAACCTAATTCATTAAGTGTGGAAACCGTCTCAGGGTTAATATTTACAGCCGGATCTGCAGTTAAAAAATTGATCGCTATAAATCCGCCAATGGCAGCTCCTAAGATTACGATAAGATTCCATTTATGTTCCCTCCAGTTAAAATTAAAATAAGAGGCCTTCCTGTCGGCACCGCACATTGTGCAGAGTGTTTTAAGATTGGAAGACATTCCAAATTTCTTTCCCATGAATATGAGAAGGAACATAATCAAAGCTATAAGAGGCCCTGAAATATACCATGGCCAGGTTTGTAATATCATTTCCATAATGCACTTTTTTGGGGTGGCAAAAATAGTTTTTCCCTACCGGAATATCAGTAACAGAAGTTACATAAACGAAAAGTATTGATCAGGTATTCGCTTTATTATATTCCCTGATATTCTTAATTACCTTTTCTGAAAGTCTTTCCAGGGTTTGCTCAGACCAGCCTGCACTGGATTCAGAAACTATAACACCCGGCATCCTTCTGGTTTCTGATGTGAGTTCCTTCTTACCGTCAGCATCAAAGATCGCAAAATTGCCGCGATTCTTTATCCATTTTTTAAAAGCATGTTCCTCAAAAGGTAGCCCAAGGGAAGTATTGATAAGGATCTTTCCGTTTCCATATTCCATAAATTCATTTTCTCCCATCAGAGGAGTATTTTTAGGAAGATGAAATGATATCACCTCGCATGTATTTAACAGCTCTTTTAAAGTAAGGTATTCAACTCCCTTTTTCTCCCATTCGGCTTTCCTGGACCGACTATAATAAGCCAGGTCTGCACCAAACGGAAGTAAACACTTTGCAAGGAGCTGGCCGGTTACCCCCATCCCAATAATACCAATTTTAAGTCCGGTTAACTCCTGAGGAAGTTCTTTCCATTGTTCTCCTTTATAGCCATTGAGTAGTTGAATTAGTTCTGAAATTATAAACTCTGCCACTCCGGGGTCACCATAATCCCTGATCCCTTTTACCGATATCCCCTTCTCTCTTGCGAATTTCACGGCTACATTAGCCGACTCATCATCATACAGGCTGCAGGCCATCCCGATATATTTTAACCCAGAACAGGCTGCGATTACATCTTTATCTATTTCAGTGTGCCAGGATACCAATACAGCTTCAGCATTCCCGATGCGCTTTATAATCTCTTCCTTTTGACTGGGATAATCTGTATATACTTCCACCTTCTCAGCAAAATTTTCCAGTTCTGATAAGGCTTCCTGATTAAGCTTGGTATTATCTACACAGACTATTTTATTGAATCTCATACAATATAATTAAAGATCTCACTACTACGCTCGAGATTACCTAAGGAGCGCCTCTGCGAGGATTAAAACAACTGAAGCAGGCTCAGGTTGATTTCTCCAACCAATGGGAGATTGCTTCGTTTCACTCGCAATGACCTGGACATCGTCACTGCGAGAGAGCCAGGCGACCGAAGCAGTCTCAAGGTTATTCCCCGAACCTGGAAGAGATTGCTTCGTTTCACTCGCAATGACCTGTGAAGCGTCACTGCGATGGAGTGAAACGACTGAAGCAGTCTCAAAATGATTCCCCGAACCAGGAAGAGATTGCTTCGTTTCACTCGCAATGACCTGGACAACGTCACTGCAAGTGAGAATAGCGACTGACGCAGTCTCAGGTTGTTTCCTCAAACCAGTAAAAGATTGCTTCGCTCTGCTCGCAATGACCTGTGAAGCGTCACTGCGATGGAGTGAAACGACTGAAGCAGTCTCAAAATGATTCCTCGAACCGGGAAGAGAGTGCTTCGCTCTGCTCGCAATGACCTTACAACGGAATATTCCCGTGTTTTCTGTTCGGTCTTAAAACATGCTTATTCTCAAGAGCGCTAAATGCTTTGATCAGTTTACGACGTGTATCTTTAGGCATGATCACCTCATCGATGAATCCGCGTTGAGCTGCTTCAAAAGGAGTTGCAAATTTCTCTGCATATTCCGCTTCCTTCTCTGCCAGCTTTTTCTCAGGATCATCTGCTTCAGCAATCTCTTTTCTAAAGATTATTTCAGAAGCTCCCTTGGCTCCCATTACCGCAATCTCGGCTGTGGGCCATGCAAAGTTAAAATCTGCTCCAATATGTTTGGAATTCATCACATCATAAGCCCCGCCATAGGCTTTTCTTGTAATCACGGTTACCTTCGGTACAGTTGCTTCGCTCAGGGCATATAGCAATTTCGCTCCGTGAAGAATGATCCCGTTCCACTCCTGATCGGTTCCCGGCAGGAAACCAGGCACATCCACAAGAACCAACAGGGGAATATTAAAACAGTCACAGAAACGTGTGAATCTTGCCGCTTTCTTTGAAGAATCAACATCGAGTACCCCGGCAAGGCTCATAGGCTGATTGGCAATTATTCCAATGCTCCTCCCTCCTATCCTTGCGAAACCAACAATAATATTATCGGCATAATTCTTATGTATCTCGAAAAAAGAATCCTCATCTATAATTCCTTTTATCACCTCATGCATATCATAAGGTTTATTGGAACTATCGGGAACTATGCCTTCCAGGATTTCCCGATGCTCATCACCCGGCTCAAAAGGAAGTTTCTCTGGTGCCGCCTGGTTGTTCTGCGGCATATAACTTATTAATTGTTTGATGTTTTCCAGGCAAACAATGTCATTGGCACAGGTAAGATGGGTAACACCAGATTTGGTGGAATGCGTAGTAGCTCCTCCTAACTCTTCAGAGGTAACCGACTCATTGGTCACGGTCTTCACCACATTGGGTCCGGTAACGAACATATAAGAAGTATCCTCAACCATAAGGGTAAAATCGGTCATGGCAGGTGAATAAACCGCTCCACCGGCGCAAGGCCCCATAATTGCGGATATTTGAGGTATAACCCCGGAAGACTTGACGTTTCGGTGGAAAATATCGGCATAACCTCCAAGGGACTTCACCCCCTCCTGTATTCTTGCACCACCCGAATCATTCAAGCCTATCATCGGAGCCCCGGTCTTAACGGCCAGGTCCATAACCTTACAGATCTTTTCGGCGTGGGTTTCAGAGAGGGATCCACCAAAAACGGTAAAATCCTGGGCGAATACATAGACTAGCCGTCCGTTGATGGTTCCATAGCCCGTAACAACACCATCTCCGTAATATTTTTGTTTATCCATACCAAAATCGGTGGTACGGTGGGTAACTAAAATGCCAATTTCTTCAAACGAATTCTCATCCAGCAGGTATTCTATTCGCTCACGGGCGGTAAGCTTTTTCTTATCGTGTTGTTTTGCAATCCTCTTTTCGCCTCCCCCTTTATGAGCCTCAGCGATCTTTTCTTTTAATTTATCAAGGTTGTTACTCATTACTTCGATTCTGAATTTTAAAAATCTATTTCCCGTTTTCTAATTATGAGGCAATCTCAATTGCTCCCGATCCTTAAAGTATTGCTTCAAAGCCATGATAGCTGCCAATCGGGCTTCCTTCTCTGTTTCTTCCTTAAGAGCTTCAGGGGAATAATATTTCTTAACAAAATGTGTATCAAATTTTCCGCTTCGGAAAGCTTCGTGCTGAAAGACGAATTTTCCAAAAGGAAGGGTTGTACTCACTCCCTCTACAATATAATCATCAATGGCCTTTATAATCAACTGAATGGCTTCCTCGCGGGTTCTTCCATAGGTAATCAGCTTGGCAAGCATGGGATCATAATAGATTGGCACATCCATCCCTTCCTCGAAGCCATTGTCCAGCCTTATTCCCTCGCCGGTAGGAAGACTATATTTTTCAAGTTTCCCGGTGCTTGGCATAAAATCTTCAAGAGGATCTTCGGCATAAACCCTTAATTCCATTGCATGACCCTTTATTTTAAGGTCTTCCTGTGAGAATGCAAGTTTCTCTCCTCTAGCTACCAGAATCTGCTGTTCTACCAGATCAACTCCCGTGATATATTCAGTTACCGGATGTTCTACCTGTAACCTGGTGTTCATCTCCAGAAAATAAAAATTGCGGTTCTCATCAAAAAGGAATTCAACCGTTCCTGCTCCTACATAATCACAGGCTTTAGCCACTTTAACCGCGGCTTCTCCCATTTCTTTTCTTAGTTTTTCATCAAGAACCACCGAAGGTGCTTCCTCTACCACTTTCTGGTGCCTACGCTGAATGCTGCATTCTCTTTCAAAAAGATGAACAAAATTACCATGAGTATCTGCCAGGACCTGAATTTCGATATGTCTTGGCGACGCCACATATTTCTCAATGAAAACCGAACCATCTCCAAATGCCGATTCGGCCTCACTAATGGCACGTTTCATCTGGTCTTCAAGATCCTCCTCTTTTTCAACAATTCGCATCCCTTTACCTCCACCACCGGCAGAAGCTTTTATAAGGATGGGAAAACCAATATCGTTCGCAATTTTCTTCGCTTTTTCGGTATCGGTGATGGCTTCATCGATTCCCGGGACCATGGGAATATCATATTTTTTGACAGCATCTTTAGCCGCCAGTTTACTTCCCATGATCTCAATGGCTTTTGAACCAGGGCCTATCCAGGTAATCCCATTCTTTTCCACCTTTTCAGCAAAAGAAGCGTTCTCGCTTAAAAATCCGTAACCGGGATGTATCCCGTCAACATTAAGTTCCTTTGCTACTTCTATTATTTTATCTGCTTTAAGGTAAGATTCGCTGGAAGGTGCTTCTCCTATGCAAACCGCCTCGTCAGCAAACTTTACATGAGGGGCATTCCTGTCGGCCTTAGAAAAGACGGCCACGGTATCGATTCCCATTTTTTTGATGGTCTTCATCACCCTTAGCGCGATCTCTCCCCTGTTGGCTACTAATATTTTCTTCATTTTAGTTTGATTCTAATTCCTATAAAGATTTTCCCTTTCAGTTATTCCATTTCTATCAATAACTGATTTTTCTCTACAGTATCTGTCTTGTTAACGCTTACTGATTTTACCACGCCATCTCTCGGAGCTGTTAGGGTATTCTCCATTTTCATTGCTTCGAGTACCAACAGGTAATCTCCCTCTTTCACCTCGTCACCTTCTTTAACGTTCACTTCAAGTATAAGGCCTGGCATCGGTGCCTTTATATCATTTATCTGATGCAGGCTTCCCAGTGAAAGCCCCATATCATCGATAAGCATATCAAGGTCATTATTGATCCTAACCGAATAAATGTTGGAGTTTATTTTGATCTCGTATTTCCGGTTAAGGAAATCGGGTTTGAAGATCTCGGCGCTGAATGAGCGATTATCTTTCAGAAGATGATATTGAGAATTTGAAGTTTGCTGTGTGTCAAGAGCATCTATCTCTTCCTGTGTGAATTCAAAATTGTAGGTGTCGTTAACCTTTACCCTGTATTTTTTATCCATAAATGCTTATATGTTCTGATTTTTCGCGTGGAAGGGTAAATATAGAAAATTTAAGCTGTTTCAAATGTTGTAAAAATCTCAAATTATGGGCTATTGCTGTAAGATTGCTTCGATTCGCTCGCAATGACTCATGGAACGTCACTGCGAGGGATTGAAATGACCGAAGCAGTCTCAAGATGATTCCTCGAACCAAAAAGAGATTGCTTCGCTTCGCTCGCAATGACATGGACAACGTCACTGCGAGGGAGTGAAACGACTGAAGCAGTCTCAAGGTGATTCCTCGAACCAAGTAGAGATTGCTTCGCTGCGCTCGCAATGACATGGGAAACGTCACTGCGAAGGAGCAGAGCGACTGAAGCAGTCTCAAGATGATCCCAACTCCAAAGAGATTGCTTCACTGCGTTCGCAATGACTTGTGGAACGTCACTGCGAGGGATTGAAATGACCAAAGCAGTCTCAGGTTGATTCCTCGAACCAAGAAGAGATTGCTTCGCTCTGCTCGCAATGACATGGACAACATCACTGCGATGGAGTGAAACGACTGAAGAAGTCTCAAGGTGATCTCAACTCCAAAGAGATTGCTTCACTGCGTTCGCAATGACTTGTGGAACGTCACTGCGAGGGAGTGAAACGACTGAAGCAGTCTCATGATAATTCACTCCCCAACAGGAGATTGCTTCGTTTCACTCGCAATGACATGGGAAACGTCACTGCGATGGAGTGAAACGACTGAAGCAGTCTCAAGATGATCTCAACTCCAAAGAGATTGCTTCACTGCGTTCGCAATGACTTGTGGAACGTCACTGCGAGGGAGTGAAACGACCGAAGCAGTCTCAAGGTGATTCCTCGAACCAAGAAGAGATTGCTTCGCTGTGCTCGCAATGACATGGGAAACGTCACTGCGAAGGAGTGAAACGACTGAAGCAGTCTCATGATGATCCCAACTCCAAAGAGATTGCTTCACTGCGTTCGCAATGACTTGTGGAACGTCACTGCGAAGGAGCAAAGCGACTGAAGTAGTCTCCAGGTGATTCCTCGAACCAAGAAGAGATTGCTTCGTTTCACTCGCAATGACATGGGAAACGTCACTGCGATGGAGTGAAACGACTGAAGCAGTCTCAAGATGATCTCAACTCCAAAGAGATTGCTTCACTGCGTTCGCAATGACTTGTGGAACGTCACTGCGAGGGAGTGAAACGACCGAAGCAGTCTCAAGGTGATTCCTCGAACCAAGAAGAGATTGCTTCGCTTCGCTCGCAATGACTTGTGGAACGTCACTGCGAGGGAGTGAAACGACTGAAGCAGTCTCAGGTTGATTCCTCGAACCAAGAAGAGATTGCTTCGTTTTGCTTGCAATGACTTGTGGAACGTCACTGCGAAGGAGTGAAACGACTGAAGCAGTCTCAAGGTGATTCCTCGAACCAAGAAGAGATTGCTTCGCTCTGCTCGCAATGACATGGGGAAAGTCATTCGCTCTGCTCGCAATGACCTGGACAACGTCACTGCGAGGGAGTGAAACGACTGAAGCAGTCTCAAGTTAATTCCTCGAACCAAGAAGAGATTGCTTCGCTTTGCTTGCAATGAACTGGGAAACGTCACTGCGAAGGAGTGAAACGACTGAAGCAGGCTCAAGTTAATTCCTCGAACCAAGAAGAGATTGCTTCGCTGCGCTCGCAATGACTTGTGGAACGTCACTGCGAGGGAGTGAAACGACTGAAGCAGTCTCATGATAATTCACTCCCCAACAGGAGATTGCTTCACTGCGTTCGCAATGACCTAAGGAAGTCATTCGCTTTGCTCGCAATGACAGTGGGAAACGCTCCCAATGACACATAAAAAAACCCGGAACTAACATTCCGGGTTTAATTATACCAGGAAATTTGATTACTTAAATTCCTTTATCGCCTCACTAAGATCATACACCCTGGTGCTTTCAAAGCGATTATCCAGGATGCTGCTTCCCGCAGAAGATCTGTAACCTCCGGCGCAGTGAACAACAACAGGTTTATGAGACGGAATCTCGGTAGTATTATCTCTCAACTCATTTAATGGAACGGTAATCGCGTCTTCAAAGATCTTACCTTCGGCAACCTCGCTTTTGTTTCTAATATCAACAATGGTATAATTATCCTTATTTTTCTTGAAGTCTTCAAGATCCAGCTGGTCTGATTTTTCAGAAAGCTTTTGGCTTAAAGTGATCACTGCTTTTACCTGCTTCTCATAACCTATCTTTGCAGTTCTTTCCAGCATCTCTTCAATACTATCTACAGAATCTATCACAAGGTAGAACTCCTCTTCAGGTTTAATAATAGCTCCAAGCCAGGTTTCATACTTGTCATCTTCAGACCTTGCCATGATATTGATACTGTTTGGAAGGTGACCGGCTTTAAAGTTATCTCCATCACGAGTATCAACCACCAGGGCTCCTTCTTCAACCTCATCAACATTTAAACGAAGCTTATTGGCCCATTTGGTTCTCTGAACATTTTCAGGTCCTGTTTTATTGATATCCACATTGAATCCGAAGTAAGATGGAATGAAAGGCTGGTCCTTAAGGATCTCTTCCACGAACTCATCTTCGGTCTGCTCTTTAAAAGCCCAGTTCCCCTGGCGCTCGTTTCCTAATGTACTGGAAGAAGCATCGCTCATGTTCTTTCCGCAAAGTGATCCTGCTCCATGAGCCGGATATACCAGGGCATCGTCCGGAAGATCGTTGAACTTCGTCTTAATGGTATTATACATCTGTTTTGCAAGATCTACCCTCTTGGCCTTCATATTCCCGGCATTTTCTCTAAGATCTGGCCTTCCTACATTTCCAATAAAAAGGGTATCCCCAGTGAATAAAGCGGTTTCATCTCCTTCTTTAGCGACAATAGTGATACTGTCTGGTGAGTGTCCCGGCGTATTTATTGCACTGAACTCTATATTTCCAATATTCAGTTTGTCTCCATCATCAAAGCTTTTATGAGGGTAATCGGCCCCCACTAACTTACTTACATATATTGTAGCTCCTGCCTCTTCATGTATCTGCATATGGCTGCTCACAAAGTCGGCATGAGGATGGGTTTCAAAAACCGCAACTATTTTAGCGCCCTGTTCTTCAGCGTACCTGTAATATTCCATAGGATTTCGCGAAGGGTCTACCAGTGCCATTTCACCATCACTTACAATGGCATAAGAATAATGCGCCAGCGGGCTATCTTTAAACTGTTTTATGGTCATTTTTATTCGAATTTAATTTGGTTTGGTTCTACTTTATTTTTTGCCTGAAACGGGAAAAGGGTCTGATTCGCAAAATCCTGCGGAAAATCTTCATCTCCTTTAAACCCAATTTCTATGGTTTTTCCATTCTTTGGTATGTAAGCTGTGCCAAAAATATAATCCCATATACTTAGGCTCAGTCCGAAATTCATTCCGTAAGGTCTTTCTTCCGGTAATTCCTTAGAATGGTGCCAGATATGCATTTTTGGATTATTCAGCACATATTTTAGAGGCCCGTAATCCCAACCAACATTGGCGTGATTAAGGTGGCCTATAAAGACACTGCCCATATGGACCAAAAAGAACTCCTGGATCCCAAAACCTATCATGGCTAAAGGAATATATTGTACCGACTTGTAAATTATCGTTTCCATGAAATGAAACCTGAACTGGGCGGCAAAGCCCATTTCCTTCACACTGTGGTGAATCTTATGAAACTCCCACAACCATGGCTGACGATGTAACTGCCTGTGCACGTTCCACTGAATAAAATCGGCAATAGCGAACATAATCAGCAATTGAGTCCAGGCAGGCAGGCTGTCAATTTCAACCGCTACAATATTTTCAACTCCAAAAAGACTCAGAAAGTCATTGAACAACTCAACTCCAACATTGCTCAACGCGTTATAGCCAATAAGGGAGAAGAGGAAAAAATTAAAAAGGATGTAGAAGGTATCCAGCCAGAAGCCTTTTCTAAAAAGCTTTTGGTTTTTTCTCCACGGGATGAGGATCTCAAGAATCCAGACCAGCAGGGAAAGACCAATTAGCCAGTAAAAATAGCTTGTCCAGGTTGGATGCGTGATCTCATTCACCAGGTAATTAAAATACCCGGTAAACGAATCCTGAATTATGTTAATGTATTTCTCCACCCCTGTTTAAATTTCCAGACACAAAAATATAAATATAGGTGAGTTAGGGCAGTAACTTTTGTTACAGTTTCCATGGCACAATTGGATACGGGTTTTATTCCGGAAAAAGTAGAAGAAAATTCTCATTTATGCCCTTTCAATAAGCCTAAGATAATGATTACGGCCAAAGGTCATAAAGTAAACGAGATAACCGAAAAAGAACATTAGAATGCTGGCAAGAAAGAGGCTGTTTATTTGAAAATGAAAATAGATCGCCATATAAATTACCAGGGTGAAGACGGCAGAGGGAAATAAATATTTAGAAAATATGAAGCCTGTCACTTCCACCTTCCTGATCTCTCCTTCTTTAAATTCAAGTTCCAGCGGCTGACTGCCACACCAGTCGACCCTGGCTTCAATAAGGTATTTACCTTCAGGTATTTCAAAAGACAATACCTCATCATGCCTGATCTCAGTAAATTTCTGGCCATTCAGATAAAGATGGTACGTCTTCATCTTATTAGCCCATTCAGAATTTCTCTTTATAAGAAGTTTAGGCATTTTCCAGGTTATAATAGTCTGTGTAACATTTGTTACAGATAAATTTAATCAAGAAAATTACATTGCGCCCATCAAAAAGGAAATGACCTTTTTGCCCCAAATACAGGTGTTTTTTCATAATAGATCCAGACGCCAATTCTGCCCTACCAGAATTGGCGTCTTTATTTATAAAATTCACTTATTTCTTCCAGTTTCTTTCTATGAATATCGGGAACAAAAGCATCTCCAGCTGCATATCCCACGGGCAATAGCAAATAGGCTCTTTCATTCGAGGGACGCTCCAGTAGTTCTGCCAGAAAATTCATGGGACTCGGGGTATGGGTCAAAGTCACAAGGCCTGAATTATGAATTGCAGATATCAGCATTCCGCAGGCGATACCAACAGATTCATTCACATAATAATTATTATGTTTCTCATCATTTTGGTCAAGCTCATACACCTCTTTAAAAACAACAATAAGCCATGGAGCGATTTCTAAGAACTCCTTGTTTTCATCGGTCCCCAAAGGAGCAAGATCTTTAAGCCAGCGCTCACTCATTCTGCCTCTATAATTCTCCTTTTCCTCCTGCTCTGCCGCTTTTCTGATCTTTTTCTTCAAATCTGAATTAGATACGGCACAAAATTTCCAGGGTTGTTTATGAGCTCCGGAAGGAGCAGTCCCGGCAGTCTTTATAATATTCTCTATGACTTCCTGTGGTACCGGTTTATCAGAAAAATGTCTTACAGATCTTCTTTTGTCAAGCCAGTCGTAGAATTCCTTTGACCTGTCTAACATTTCACCGGAAGAAAAATCCTCCTGCTGGTAAGGTACATGCCTGAATCCGTAAATTAGTTTTTCCCTGGAAGACATAAATTAACAAGTGTTTATTCAAATTTATTAAAAGGAATTGAAGATTTAAGAATTCCCGGTAAGGAATGTGAGGTTGCTTCGCTTGGTTCATAAGGAAGAGATTGCTTCACTTCGTTCGCAATGACAGATGCAACGAGGGATTGCTTCGTTTCACTCACAATGACCATGGGATCGCTTCACTGCGTTCGCGATGACTTGTGAAAGGTCACTGCGAGGGAGAAAAGCGACTGACGCAGTCTCAGGTTGATTCCTCGAAACAAGAAGAGATTGCTTCACTTCGTTCGTAATGACAGGTGCAACGAGGGATTGCTTCGTTTCACTCGTAATGACCATGAGATCGCTTCACTGGGTTCGCGATGACTTGTGAAAGGTCACTGCGAGGGAGAAAAGCGACTGACGCAGTCTCAGGTTGATTCCTCGAAACAAGAAGAGATTGCTTCACTTCGTTCGTAATGACAGGTGCAACGAGGGATTGC
>NZ_JAMSCK010000005.1 GCF_023805255.1 Gramella jeungdoensis | reverse complement strand
CAATGTCACAGCCGAGTAGTACTAATACTCCGTAAAGCTTGATGCGCGATGGCCCTGGGGCTGCAAAACTCCAGGGTCGCCAAATGCTTATTTAGTGTATTGCTTTTCTCTAATTTTTGTTTCTTCAAATATGTCAACAATATTAGAGTAGGCAGTTGGCAGTACCAGTAGGCAGTAATAGCACTGCGCACTGAGACTGGATACTGCATACTAAAAATTTAAGGTGGCTATAGCAACGGGGCTCACCTCTTCCCATTCCGAACAGAGAAGTTAAGCCCGTTAGCGCCGATGGTACTGCTATCATTGTGGGAGAGTAGGTCGCCGCCTTCTTCTTGAAAACCCCTTCAGTTATCCTGAAGGGGTTTTTTTTTTGGGAAGATCTAAACTATCCAATATTTATTACATATCTGATAATCAAATAATTAGGGGAATTTTCCCCATAGCGATACTTTCTTTTTTGAAGTAACTTCATCACTTATCAATCAAAAAACATGTGTCATGAGTTACTTTACCAAAACCACCTTAAGTTGTCTCTTAATCTTATTTCTTTTTATAGGTTGTTCTGACGATGATAACCAGGATCTATCTAATGAGATCTATATGAGCGTAAAAATAGATGGGGTAGATTACAATATGAATTCTAAAACATCTACTTTAACAGCAACACGAATTATAGGAGCTGCAGGAATTTCAAAATTAAAAGTAGAAGCAATCTCTGCCGATGGCCAAAGCCTGAGGTTTATAATTCCTCAATACGCAGGTAAGAATCTATATATGATAGGAGATAACCCTATGCTTCCTAATATTATAGAATATGAAAGTGCTTCGCCATATGGGAACTGGTTCTGTAATCATCCCGGGCCCAATGAAGTGGAAAAGAACTATGTGGAAATTACTGGAGATGACGGGAAGATCATAGAAGGCCTGTTCAGTTTTGCCGGACAGAATTTTGAGGATAATAGTATTCGGCATATCACCGATGGAAGGTTCAGATTAAGTACAAACTAAGCACTAATCGAACATAGATTTCACAACAGTAAGTATACCTTTAAACATGAGGAAAACTGCTGCGGCTGAAGCTGCAATCCCTAAAATGAGAACAGCAAGATACAGATGTTTATCCTGATTGTTGAATGCACTAAAGAGTATGGAAGGTCCTATCATTGCCAGTGGTAATGCTCCGGCCAGGTATTTAATACCCCTGGAAAGTACTTTTTTGTTGGTATGTTTCATTTTATTCAACTGTATAATTAGTATAATCCATCTCGGATAATCTGAAATACCCAAAAGGATAATTATCCCGGTTAGTTTGATTGATGATATTTCCTTTTACTGTTGCCGGCATGGTTTCAAAAGGGCCGCCCTCATTTGAACCAATTTGTGACCGCAAGATAAAAAGATATTCATAATAGTCTTTAGAAATACCCTGCAACTCGATCTCAATAAGATCACCAGGCTCTATATCTTCGGTGGAATAATACCCAAAGATCTGGTTGCCATTTGTAAATTCATCTTCATAGAATTCCAGATTGATACTTTCATTGCTAAATTCAAACAAATAATAGTTCTCTTCATCTGCAGGATCGGTATAATAAGCCTTGATCTCGATATCTTCGCCCGAAAATCCTCCGGACTCTGTTTGTTCAACATAGTCGATATCTGTTACAGGAATCAGGGTTTCTGAGGCCGTATATATTTCATTTTCGTAAGTAACTTCAAGATCATATCTCATGTTTAATTCTGGCCGGAATACAGTGTTTGAATAAATGCCTTCCTCGGAATGCGCAAAATTGAAAATATCTCCATTTTCTGAAATGATCTTCACCTGGGCATCCTCAACTCCCTTTCTTTCTTCTTCATAAAATCCAGATGTTTCTGAGATCAGAATCCTTTGATTTGTTCCCACAGTACCTTTTTCCCAAATAATAGAAGCCTCAATTACCAGTCTCGGATCGTTTTCTTCAAGATCGATATTCACAACGTCCTCACAGGAAATCAAGAAAAAGACAGCGAATAAACTGATGTATTTTATGAATATTTTCATCTAAAATTTAAAGTTATAAGTAATTGAAGGAATTATTCCGAATAGCGATAATCTCACTGCTTCGTTTTTATCGGTGTCTTCATTTTCTCTAAAACTGATTGAATATGCGTTTTTCCTGTTATAAACATTATAGATTCCAAAGTTCCAGTATGACTTAAACTTTTTGTCTCTATTCTTTTTAGGTTCAAAAGTGGCCGATATATCGAGACGATGGTAAGCCGGTAGTCGGTCGCCATTCCTTTCACCATACACAGGAATAGTTACACCTTCATATTCATATTGACCATTAGGAAAGGTAGTGGCCAGTCCAGTTTGATATATGAAATTAGCGTTGAACTGCCACTTTTCGCTTAGCTCGTAACTTCCTGTAAGACTTACGTCATGGGTTTTATCATAATTTGAAAAATACCAGTTCCCATTATTGATCCCCGGTTCTAATTCGGTTCTTCCCGGTGTGCGTTGTTCAGACCTGGAAAGAGTATACCCCAGCCATCCCGTAAGTTTACCGGTATTCTTGCGAAATAGAATTTCCAACCCATAAGCCCTGGATTCCCCATTAAGAACCACTCTTTCAATGGCATTATTAGCAATAAGATTAGCACCGTTTATATAATCTATCCTGTTATCTATTTGTTTATAAAAAGTCTCCAGTTCCAGTGAATAGGTGCTCTCCTGAAAATTTCTAAAATAACCAATAGCATATTGATCCAGGATTTGCGGCTCAATGAACGGCCCACTGGGAGTCCAGACATCAAGCGGGGTAGGAGAACTGGTGTTGGAGATAAGATGCAAATACTGGGTCATCCTGTTATAACTTGCTTTAAACGACTGCTTTTCGTCGAACGTATAAGCCAGGGCGATCCTGGGTTCAAGTTTAGTAAATGATTTTAGAATATCACTTCTTGAATAACTTTGGGTGTCGAGAATTTCAGATTCCCTGTAAATGCCTCTTTCTTCATCATATTCAACAGGATTATCATTTGTATAAACATTGAGTTCTTTTTGACCCAGCCTGAAAAAATTACTTAGTCTCAACCCGTATTCTGCGGAAAATTTTTTGCTTAGATCATGTTCCGCCGAAATATAAAAAGCATTCTCAAAAGCATATTTATTGGTCAATTTGAAATAATTAATCCCAGAATCTTCATCAATGGGTTCTATCTCACCGGGATTAAACTCATAATAAGTATTCTGAATCCCGTATTTCAACTGGAGATGATCATTGATATAATGATTGAAATCGTATTTGAGGTTCATGTTCTTTATGCCGCTGTCCCAGTTAAAGCCAACAAAATTCAGAGTCAGACCGTAATAATAATCACTGTAGATCGCTGAAAGATTGGTGAAAATATTATCTGAAAAGATATGATTCCATCTCAGGTTAAGCACCGCATTGCCATAAGTGTTGTCAAAGTTCTGACTTATCCTGAACACATCCCGACCAAAATATCCCGAAAGCAAAAGTTTATTGCTACTATTCAACTTGTAACTGAGCTTTGTATTTAGATCATAGAAATAAGCCGAATTGCTATTATCGGTAAGTTTTAGGAACAGATGGGCGTAGGAGCTTCTTCCGCCTATAAGGAATGAGCCTTTATCTTTAACTATGGGGCCTTCCGCTAGCAACCTGCTGGAAATTGCTCCAATACCTCCCTGCATTTTAAATTCCTTGCTGTTTCCGTCGCGCTGGTAAATATCAAGAACAGAGGAAACCCTTCCGCCATATTCAGCGGGGATTCCACCTTTATAGAGTTTCAGGTCTTTGATAGCATCAGGATTGAACACTGAAAAAAGTCCGAATAAATGTGAAGAATTGAAAATGGTGGCTTCGTCCAGTAGGATAAGATTCTGATCTACAGTACCCCCACGAACATTGAAACCGGAGGAGCCTTCCCCTGCATTGGAGACCCCAGGAAGTAAAAGAAGTGATTTTACCACATCTACCTCACCGAATACTACCGGCATTCTCTGGATGGTGTTGATTGAAAGGCGGTTTACGCTCATTTCAGGTTTTCTGATATTCAAGCCTGGATTTTCACTGGTTATAACCACTTCTTCAAGATCTTCAGATGACTGATTCAGTTGAAAATCCATTTTTTTATCTGCATCCAGGGTGATGGATCTTCGTATGCTTTGATATCCTATATATGATATTTCGATCACATAGTCGCCTTTGGGAAGTTTGATAGAGTAGTAACCATAATCGTTGGTAACTACTCCTGTTCCTGCTTCAGGAATAATCAGATTAACCCCGATGAGAGTCTCATTGCTGGAAGCATCGGTAATCATCCCATTAAGGGTGAATAACTCCTGGGCCGTAATAGTGCCAGGCAGGCTTAAAAGTAGAAGGAAAACTAAAAAGCGGATTTTCAATTTTTTACTCAAAAATAGAATTAAGTAACGTAATAAAAAAGTTTAGGCTTCAGTAAGCTCTGGGCTTCGTCTTTCTTTTTGAGAAAAACGGAAGAGTAGGGCAAAGCTTACAAAAAGACACGAAAGTAAAATGATGGCCAGGGGAACAGAGCTATTGGTATGAAAAAGGCTTATAAGAAATGAAGTAAAAGCGCCCAGGATCATCTTTAAACTACCAATGAGGGCAGAGGCCCTTCCGGCTTTTTTCTCAAAAGGCTCCAGTGATAAGGCAGTGGTATTAGGATTCTGAAATCCCAATAGAAAGAGCATTAGAAATATCAGCACCGCTGTGGGGATGAATCCAAATTCAAAAATAGAATTTATAAGGAAAAGACTCGATAATATTAATAAGACCACGCTATTGAAAAGGGTGATCTGCAGCGCACTGAATTTTCGCAGAAAAAGCCTGTTTATCTGGCTTCCCAGGATCAATCCGCCGGCATTAAGGCCAAATAGGAGACCGAATTCCTTCTGACTGAGTCCAAAATTTCCCATGAAAAGTTTTGGTGCATCAGAGATATAGGCAAACATGGCACCTATAGCGAAACTTCCGGCGAAAGCGAAACTCCAGAATTTTGGATGAGTGAGAATCCCGAAATATTTAATGGCCACCTGCTTTGGTTTTAGGTCAACCATTTTATCGGGTACGATGCTTTCTGGTAAAAACCTGCTCACACTAATGATCATTATTAGACAAAAAGAAGCCAGAAAAAGAAATATCATTTCCCAGCCAAAAGCATCTATAATAAAACTTCCAACGGTAGGAGCAATTATCGGGGCTCCACCCATAATAAGCATTAATACTGAAATGGCTCCTGCAACCTCGTGAACCGGAAATATGTCTCTAACTACAGCTTTAGCGGCAACCATGCCTGCTGCCGCGCCAATTGCAAGAAAGAACCGGGAAACGATCAGCCATCCCAGATTAGGCGAATACATGCAGCTGATAGCAGATAGAAAGTAAATTCCCAGGCCTATAAGTAGTGGTTTTTTTCTTCCAAATTTGTCCATTATAGGCCCGTAAGCGAGCTGACCTATTGAGATACCAATGAAGTAACTGGTAAGTGTCAGGCCTATCTCACTTATTGAGGTATTAAATTCTTCGGCAATGTTTGAAAACCCGGGTAGGTAGGCATCAATGGAAAAAGGTCCCAGAGCGATAAGAGTTCCCAGGACCAGTAGTATGATGTATTCCTGTTTTTTATTTCTCTCTCCGGTAATTCGGTTCATTGTGCAAATTTCATCAAACAGAATATTATGTTCTAATTTAGCAGAATGTTTAACGAAAGATTAAACTATTTCGATTGAGTTTATAGTAAAAAAAGGCCCCGCACTAAGCGGGGCCTTTCTACTATTATATATTAATAATATTAAGCGGATGTATTTAATATACCATTGAAGTTTTCACTTGGTCTCATCGCTTTTTTTGTAAGCTCTTCATCTGGGAAGTAATAGCCTCCAATGTCTACAGGTGAGCCCTGGGCATCCAGTAGATCCTGAAGTATCTTTTCCTGGTTGTCTTCCATCATTTTGGCAATCCTTCCAAAGTAGATGTTCAGGTCTGTATTACGTTTTTGCTTGGCAAGAGCCTCAGCCCAGTACAACGCAAGATAGAAATGGCTGCCTCGGTTATCAAGCTCGTTAACAACCCTTGATGGTGATCTTCCTTCGTTCAGAAATCTCTCTGTTGCTTCATCAAGAGACTCCGAAAGGGTAAGGGCCTTTTCGTTGCCGTATTTATTTCCAAGATGTTCCAGAGAAACCGCTAAAGCAAGGAATTCTCCAAGTGAATCCCATCTTAAGTGACCCTCTTTAAGGAATTGCTGTACGTGCTTTGGAGCAGATCCACCAGCGCCGGTTTCAAATAGTCCTCCACCATTCATCAACGGAACAATAGAAAGCATTTTCGCACTGGTACCTAATTCAAGAATCGGGAAAAGGTCGGTAAGATAATCTCTAAGTACATTTCCTGTTACAGAGATGGTGTCTTTACCAGCTTTAACACGTTCAAGGGTGTATTTGGTAGCCTCGGTAGGAGCCATGATCTTGATCTCCAAACCTTCAGTATCATGGTCAGGGAGGTATTTGTTCACCTTTTTGATCAACTCAGCATCGTGAGCCCTGTTCTGGTCAAGCCAGAATACTGCCGGCATCCCTGTAGCTTTTGCTCTTGAGATCGCAAGTTTGATCCAGTCCTGGATGGGCGCGTCTTTAACCTGACACATTCTCCAGATATCTCCTTGTTCTACTTTATGCTCTATTACGGTGTCTCCATTAGAGTTGATAACCTTTACTACCCCATTTCCAGGAATTTCAAAGGTTTTATCATGAGAACCATACTCTTCAGCTTTTTGTGCCATAAGACCAACGTTTGGAACAGTTCCCATCGTGGTAGGATCAAAAGCACCATGTTCCTTACAGAAGTCGATAGTAGCCTGGTATAGTCCGGCATAACTACTATCTGGAATTACAGCTTTAGTATCCTGGGTTTTCCCTTCAGCATTCCACATCTGACCAGAAGTCCTGATCATCGCAGGCATTGAGGCATCTATAATAATGTCACTTGGTACATGAAGGTTGGTGATGCCTTCGTCTGAATTAACCATCGCGATATCTGGCCCATCTTTAAGGTCTTTTGAGATGGCTGACTTGATCTCGTCCTTTTTATCTGCTGGAAGGCTTTCTATGGCCTTAAGTACATCTCCCAGTCCGCTGTTTGCATCAGCTCCGGCTTTTTCAAGCTCTTCCCCATATTTTTCGAAAACATCTTCGAAGAATACTCTTACGGCATGACCAAAGATGATAGGATCTGAAACTTTCATCATGGTCGCTTTCATATGAAGAGAGAAAAGAACGTCTTTTTCTTTGGCGTCCTTAACCTGCTCACGAAGGAATGAAAGTAAGGCCTTTTTGCTCATCACGCTCGCATCAACCACTTCGCCTTTTAATACTTTCAGGTTATCCTTTAGTGTCTTTTTTTCTCCGCTATCTGAAGTGAATTCAATTTTGAAACTATCTTCATTCTCCAGGGTAACAGATTTTTCATTAGATCTGAAATCTCCACTGCTCATTGTTGCCACATGAGTTTTGGAATCAGAACTCCATTCTCCCATTGGGTGTGGGTTCTTTTTCGCAAAATTCTTAACGGCTTTAGGAGCCCTCCTGTCAGAGTTTCCTTCTCTAAGAACAGGGTTTACCGCACTTCCTTTTACTTTATCGTAGCGGGCTTTAATTTCTTTTTCTTTATCATTTGCAGGCTCATCAGGATAATTGGGTAGAGTATATCCTTTAGCCTGGAGTTCGGCAATGGCATTTTTTAGCTGAGGAATAGAAGCACTAATATTAGGAAGTTTTATAATGTTGGCCTCTGGTTTTTTTGCCAGTTCTCCCAGTTCAGCAAGATCGTCTGAAAACTTTTGATCATCGTTAAGATAATCTGGAAACTGGGAAAGGATTCTACCAGCTAAGGAAATATCACGTGTTTCAAGGCTAACGCCAGCAGCTTTGGTAAAAGCTTCAATGATTGGAAGGAATGAAAATGTGGCCAGCATTGGAGCCTCATCGGTCTTAGTATAGATAATTTTTTCTTTTTGTGACATTTTTTATGATTTTGGTTGCAATATATTTAAAGAAAGCCCCGGAATTACCAGGGCGCGTTATCACCGCCGCAATATACAGTTTTTAGGGCTTTTATCCTAGGTTAAAAGGACTCTAACCTGTTAAGAAATTATAAATTAACCAATAAAAAAGCCATTTCATTTTAAAGGCTAAAATGAAATGGCTTCTACTGAAACAGTACGTTATCACTCTGATGATAGAAAGTAATGAAAACTCTCTGGTGTGTACTGCTTCATATGATTCAATTTTAAAGGAATTAAAAAAGAACCAAAGTGGGCTTTTATCTTTCAAACTGATTTTGGCATTGCAAAATATGTGGTGTTATATAGAAGATAAAAACCGTATGTAAAGAACTTGCTTTACGCGAAAATAGCTCGATCCAGAAATCCTTTTGTCATTCTCTACTTGCTGAATTCCGAACTATAAATATAATAAAAACTGTGCGGTAAGATCAGAAATTTAACGTTTAAGTTTTTAGAGAATTCCCAATTTGAAGAGTCCAAATTCATGCATAAAAAAAGCCCCACACAATGTGGAGCTTTTGTATTATAAGAATTTTGAAAATTATCTTTTCGCTTCCTGAATACGTGCTTTTTTACCAGTAAGTCCTCTAAAGTAGAAAATTCTCTTTCTTCTAACTTTACCACGCTTGTTCACTTCTATTTTCTGAATAGCAGGTAGGTTAACCGGGAAAATTCTTTCTACTCCCACAGTACCACTCATTTTTCTAATGGTGAAAGTTTGAGAAGCACCAGTTCCTCTTTTCTGGATCACAGTACCTCTGAAGAACTGAGTTCTGGTTTTCTGACCCTCCTTAATTTCATAATAAACAGTGATAGTGTCACCTGCTGAAAACTGAGGTAGGTCTTTTTTGTTTACGAATTCGTCCTGAACGTATTTTACTAAGGATTCCATTTTTGATAGTTTAAAGTAAAATCCAAAACAACATTCACGGTTATCGCCAGAGGTTATTTTAGAATGAGTGCAAAATTAAGTAATTTATATTATTGTACAAGCCTGTCAATGAAAAATTTATTCTTCTTCTAAAAGATCGGGCCGTAATTTTTTTGTTCTTTCATATGCCTGCTCTTCCCTCCATGCTTCAATTTTCGGAAAATTTCCTGAAGTAAGTACTTTAGGGACTTCCCAGCCCTTATATTCTGCAGGCCTGGTATATACCGGTGGAGCCAGGAGGTTGTCTTGGAACGAATCGGTCAATGCCGAAGTTTCATTTCCCAAAACTCCTGGTAGTAATCTTATTATTGCATCGCTAAGAACGGCAGCGCCCAACTCTCCTCCAGAAAGCACATAGTCTCCTATGGAGATCTCCTTTGTGATGAACTGATCCCGTACTCTTTGATCTACTCCTTTATAATGACCACAGAGAATAATAATGTTTTCCTGAAGGGACAGCCTGTTCGCCATCTTCTGATTAAGCCTTTCACCATCGGGGGTCATATAAATGACCTCCTGGTAGTCTCTCTCAGACTTTAATTTTGAAATGCATTTATCTATAGGTTCGATCATCATTACCATTCCGGCACCACCTCCAAATTGATAATCGTCTACCTGTTTATAATTATCTGTAGTGTAATCCCGTAGGTTATGTAAATACACCTCTACAAGCCCTTTTTTTATAGCTCTCTGAAGAATTGAGGCTTCAAACGGACTTTTAAGGATGTCTGGTACAACAGTAATTATATCGATACGCATCTGAGTAAATTATGATTTCGGAATTGCCTTCAGGCAAACTTAACTAGGAGTTTCCGCTCGTCTTGTTGCGTTCATCCTGAAGCATTCTGCCAAGACGTTGTTCTTTCTCCAGGGCTTTGGTGCGGTAAGCGTCGAATTCTTTTTCGGTCTCATTAAGTTTCTGCTTGGCATCACGAGTCGCAGCATGTGAGCTTTTGTAGCGGAAAAATAATATGAGTAATATAACCACCAAAACAGCTACTATTCCCCACATCATTGCTTTATACCCTCCTTTGCTGAAAGGCATTCCAAGGAACATTAGGGCGTCTTTTTCTTCGGTTACTCTTGTCAGGTCTTCCTGGGTAGAGTTAAGCTGAGATTTGAGTTTTTCGATCTCATCATTTTGCTGATCAACCGTATTTTTCTGAACTATGATCTCTTCCTTAAGTTCAGTTATGTAATTCCTGGTGGTATTTCTTAAATCGATAAGTTTGTCGTAATCTACTACCTTGTACCCCTGGTAATTATTAGACTCTTCAATAAGTTTGGTGAATTCGTCCTGTATCGGGGTTTCGGTCTTAAGGCTGTCTGTTTGGGCATTCATCTGAAATACACTAACAAGGATAAAAATAGCAAAAATGTAATTTTTCTTACTCATTTTCTGGGCTTTGAATTTGTTTGGTTCCATAAACAACAACGAGCGAATGTATAAGTTAGTATTTCAGATTTTCGGGTGGAAATTCGCCTTTTGTAGGTTTTTTAATTTGTTTTAAATCAGTTTTTTAATGTCTTAAAAGTGGCGCAAAAATAAAAAAACCCCGCGAAAGGCGGGGTCATTTTTTAATAAATTCTGGTAATTTCTAGTAATAAGTATATCTTCTAACCTTAGCGATATACTTCGCAAGTCTAATTACCTGGTGGCTGTAGCCATATTCATTGTCATACCATATATAAAGGATAACGTTTTTTCCATCTGCCGATACTATGGTTGCATTGCTATCATAGATAGCCGGGGCCGAGGAGCCAATAATATCTGAGGAAACCAGTTCGTTATCTACAGAATATTGTATCTGTTCTACCAGATCTCCCTCAAGTGCATACCTTTTCAGGATGGAATTCACATCTTCCAGGCTTGTCTCTTTTTCAACTTCCAGGTTTAATATGGCCAGCGAACCGTTGGGTACCGGAACCCTTATGGCATTGGATGTAAGTTTCCCTTCAAAAACCGGAAGCGCTTTTGAAACGGCCTTTCCTGCGCCGGTTTCGGTAATCACCATATTTAGTCCTGCAGCACGACCTCTTCTGTATTTATTATGCATGTTATCAACCAGATTCTGGTCGTTGGTATAGGCGTGGATAGTTTCTAGGTGGCCATGAATAACCCCCAGTGAATCCTGAATAGCCTTTAGAACAGGGGTGATAGCGTTTGTAGTACATGAAGCCGCAGAGAAAATATCAATCTCTTCAGGGCTGTATTCCTTCTGATTCACTCCGTGAACAATGTTTGGAACTCCTTTCCCCGGGGCGGTAAGCAACACTTTTGCAGCTCCCTTGGAAGCGAGATGCCTGCTAAGGGCCTCTTTGTCTCTAAAGGCTCCGGTATTGTCTATCACAAGTGCATGGTCTATTCCATATTTTGTATAATCTATATCTTCCGGCTGATTTGCAGAGATCATATGAACGGTGGTGCCGTTGATGATAAGTGCTGAATTCTCCTCATCTATATTAACCGTACCGCTGAAAGGTCCATGAACCGAGTCACTTTTTAAAAGTGAAGCTCGTTTTTCAAGAACACTGCGATCTACCTTTCCTCTGGTTACAACCGCGCGTAGTCGAAGCTGATTTCCTTTTCCTGTTCTGGTCATTAACTCACGCGCTACAAGCCTACCAATTCTCCCAAAACCATAGAGCACCACATCTTTAGGAGTGACCGTTTCAGTTTTTTTGGCATTGCTCAACTTGTTTGACACAAAGGCCATAGCATTGCTGTAGATTTGATCTTCCAGATGATATTCATAAGTTAACTTTCCAATATCAAGCTTGGCAGGAGGCAGATTAAGATCCTGGATCGCTTTTGCGATCTCTACAGAATCAAAAATAGAAATTGGTTTTCCAACAAATTCACCGGCATATTCATGAAGGTCCAGTATATCGCTAACATTTCTGTTGATCAACTGGTTTCTGAAAAGTACCAGTTCAATAGATTTGTCATACCACAGGTCACTTACAATATTGATGAATTCTACAGTTGACTTTCGGCGATCTGCCTGGAAAGACAGTTCTTTTTCGTAAACTTTGTTAAAGTCCATGTTTAAGATGTGTTGTTATAAATTTGCCGCAAAAGTATATATTTCAAACGTTTTCGTAAAAACTTTTATTCATAAAAAAACCCTTCACAACTGAAGGGTTTTATTTGACTATTATCGTTGACCTATCTCCAGGCCATTCTTTGCTTTTCACCATTTAGGTCATAGAAGGTGATCACTATAGGTTCTGAAGTTCTCCTTTCCTGAATCACTTCTCTTACGTCTCTTATAGAATTTACCTTTTGATTGTTGATCTCAGAAATGATTCCTCCAACAAGCTCTCCTGCAGGAAGGTTTTCTGCCAGCGTCCGATTGATCCTAACTCCGTTAGGGGCCTGTAAAGCTTTCAACTCTTCTTTGGTTGCATTGGCAACTTCCAGACCTATAGGTATAATACTATATGTTTCAAGCTTGGTAAGCTTCACATTTAGTTCTTTTTCATCACCATCGCGAACTATCTTTACCTTAACTTCATCACCAGGCCTTTTAGAATTGATATAGCCTGTAAGGTCAGAGAATTTATTGATATTGATGTTGTCTATCTTCTTGATAATATCTCTTTCCCTGATACCTGCATTCGCTGCGCCACTTCCAGGAGTGACATCACTTACATATACTCCCTGAGATTCACTAAGTTCAAGTTCCTGGATTGCCGCAGGAGTAATGCTGCCTCCTCTTATGCCCAGAATTCCTTGCTGAACATCGCCAAACTCCATAATATCTTCAACGATCTTTCTTGCATTATTAGAAGGTACCGCGAATGCATATCCAATATAACTTCCACTTGGAGAAGTGATAGCGGTATTGATCCCAATGAGTTCACCATTGATATTCACCAGCGCGCCACCACTGTTGCCAGGGTTGATTGCAGCATCAGTTTGTATGAATGACTGTGGAGAGCTGTCATTAGCATTAAGGTCTCTTGCCTTTGCACTTATTATTCCGGCAGTGACAGTCGATTTCAAATTAAAAGGGTTTCCTACCGCGAGTACCCATTCTCCGAGTTTTACGTTATCTGAGTTTCCAAAGGGAATATATTCTAGGTCTTCGGCATCTACTTTTATAAGAGCGATATCAGAGATAGGATCGCTGCCGATCACTTCGGCTTTGTAGGTCTGGTTATTGTTTAATGTCACCTCGATTTCACTGGCGCCTTCTATAACGTGGTTATTGGTAACTATATAACCATCTGGAGTAATGATCACACCAGAACCGGCTCCCTGTAAGGCACGGCCACCATTATTTCCATATTGATAGTATTCCCAGATGTTTCTCGGTCCTTTAAAAACTGCCACGTTTTTCACGTGAACCACGGCATGAACCGTCTTTTCAGCCGCTTCAGTAAAATCGGCATTGGTCCCATAAACGTGGTTAGTGTTGGTTACGGGTAAGAAAGAATTTTGTGTGGTTTGATCCTTAGCCTGAAATTCCTGAGATTCTTCGTCAAAAAATAGTTTGTAACTTCCCAAGGTAAGAACACCTCCAAGGACGGAAACAAATAGTAGATTCGCTATTTTTTTCATTTTCGGATGTTATTTAATTAATAAACCATTTCAGTTAACATATTATTATACAAAGCGTATAATTTAACGACCATTTAACAGCCCTATTTTCCTCTTCAAAATTGTATATTTGTGCCACTTTTGAAAAAGATCTATGAAACTGACATTCTATAAATATCAGGGTACGGGCAACGACTTTGTAATGATCGATAATCGGGATCAGAAAATATCCAAAAATAATACCAAATTGGTAGGAAGGCTTTGTGACCGCAAATTTGGCATAGGGGCTGACGGGCTGATACTTCTGGAGGATTCTGAGGATCCTGAAGACGATTTTAAAATGGTCTATTTCAATGCCGATGGAAATGAAAGTAGTATGTGTGGGAATGGTGGTCGCTGTTTGGTTGCTTTTGCCAGGTTTTTAGGCATAATCAAGGATAAAGCACGATTTACTGCAATTGATGGTCCTCATGAGGCTGCATTGAATGATGGGATAGTAAGCCTGAAAATGCAGGATGTAAAGGATATTTCTCAAAATGAAGACTTCCTGTTTCTGGATACGGGCTCTCCTCACCATGTCATTTTTGCTGAGAATATTGCCACAAAAGACATTAAACGGGAAGGAGCTGATATCAGGTATTCTGACAGATACAAGAATAGTGGTGGCACGAATGTTAATTTTGTTGAAGGGATTTCAGATAATGCTTTTTCGGTAAGGACCTATGAAAGGGGAGTAGAAGATGAAACCCTTTCCTGTGGTACTGGTGTGACTGCGGTTGCCTTGGCGGCTTATTCTTCAGGTAAGACAAATGCGGAAAGGGTGAAATTAGTAACCCAGGGAGGTGAACTTTTTGTTGACTTCAAAAAAACTGAAAATGGTTTTTCCGATATTTGGTTGTCGGGACCTGCTGAACAGGTCTTTAAAGGCGAAATTATATGCTAACATTAAAAGGCCAGAAAGTATACCTGAGAGCCCTGGAACCCGAAGATCTGGATTTTGTCCATAAGATCGAGAATGACGAAGATTTCTGGGAGATAAGTTCCACTCAAGCACCCTATTCAAAATTTCTTATAAGACAGTACCTGGAAAATGCTCATAGGGATATCTATGATATTAAACAGTTAAGACTGGTTATCTGTACTAAAAGAAACAGACGGGTAGGTCTTATTGATGTATACGATCTGGAGCCGAAAGATCGGCGTGCCGCTATAGGAATATTGATCGCTAATAGAAAGGACCGTAAAAAAGGTTTTGGTTCTGAAAGTTTATCCCTGCTTTGCGACTACTGTTTTACACATCTGGGCCTTCATCAGGTATATGCAAACGTTACGGCTAATAACCGGGATAGTATGCGGGTTTTTGAAAGTAACGGATTTAGAAAAGTAGGTCTTAAAAAAGACTGGTCATTTTTCAATGGAGAATTCAAAGATGAATGGCTTTATCAATTATTGAATAATGTACATTAGAAAGATACTTATCGCAATTGCCATTCTTGGTGTGATAGCTCTTGGAATATTCAGTTATTACGTCTATAACAGTATATTTTCCTCAAATACAGCTTTTGACTCCAGGCAGGAAACGGTCTATATTCCAACCGGGGCTACTTTTCAAACTGTAAGGGATTCACTAAAGCCTTTGTTGAAGGATATCGAGTCTTTCAGCCTGGTAGCACAGAAGAAAGGTTATACCGGTAATGTTAGACCGGGAAGGTATGTTCTGGAAAAAGGAATGAACAATAATGACCTGGTAAATGAGCTGCGAATCGGGAATAAGCCTGTAAAGGTCATCTTTAATAACCAGGAAAGGCTTGAGGATCTGGCTGGACGAATATCAGTTCAGATAGAGGCAGATAGTGCTGCATTGCTCAATTCCTTTAAGGATACTACCTTTTTGAATGAAAATGATTTCACTGAAAAAAATGCATTAGGGATGTATATTCCTAATCAGTATGAATTTTACTGGAATACTTCTGCGGAAGAATTCCGAAAGCGAATGAAAAAGGAATTTGATCGTTTCTGGAACGAGAACAGGCTTAAGAAAGCAGAAGAAACAGGCTTAACTCCATATGAAGTGATCACCCTGGCATCGATAGTGCAGAAGGAAACCGCAAAAGTGGAAGAAAGACCCAGGGTAGCCGGTGTCTATATGAACCGTTATAAGAATGGCTGGAAGCTGGACGCCGATCCAACAGTGATCTATGCCATTAAGGAAAAGACGGGGAATTTTGACACTATTATCAAAAGAGTGCTTTATAAAGATCTGGAACTTGATTCACCATATAATACCTATAAATATCGTCAACTTCCTCCTGGGCCTATCCATATGCCCGATATTTCTTCCATAGATGCAGTATTGAATTATGAAGATCATGATTTCTACTATTTTGTGGCAGATGTGGAAAATTTCGGCTACCATAAATTCGCCAAAACTCTCGCTCAACATAACCGAAATAAGCAGGAATATGTGCGTTGGATCAACCGCCAGGGCATAAATCGTTAGAGCTATTTTTATTTAGGATTGTTTAAGGTTTTGAACCTCAATAAGTTATTCTTTAGTTAAAAACACAATAACTTTAAAAAAGGATTAACAGGCTGTAGTTCAGATTATTAAAATTTGTTATACATTTGCCGGGCGAATATGAAAGGGGTATGATCTATGTTAATAGGCATGCCAGCAACCTTTCAAAAACAAAAGCAATGAGAAAGAAAATTGCAAAATTTTCAATCTTGCCTCTTGCAGCGGGCTCTATATTTTTTAGTTTTTCAACTAAAGATGCTGCTAAACTAAATCTGGAAAATTACTCTACTTACAATCTCGATCTCGAGTATACGGTAGAAAACCTCAAAGAGGAAATTGAACCGGATTTTGAAATCTCCCACACTGCTCCCATTCTGGGGAAATCCTATGTAGGTTTTAAAGAAGCGCTGGCTTTTAAAGAGTCTAGGGGTGACTACAAGACCATCAATGAATATGGATATCTTGGAAAATATCAGTTTGGAAAAGGAACATTAAAGCTGGTGGGAATCTACGACACTGTTGAATTTCTGAATTCACCTGCCTTACAGGAAGCGGCATTTTATGCCAATGCTTCCAGGAATAAGTGGATATTACAAAGGGATATCAAAAGATTCGTAGGTAAAACCATAAACGGTGTTCTTATTACTGAATCTGGTATTCTGGCAGCCGCTCATCTTGCTGGTCCAGGGAGTGTGAAGAAATACCTTAGAAGCTGGGGTGCTCAGGCTTTTAGTGATGCATTTGGAACTACCATTAAAACCTATATGAAGCGATTTGGTGGATATGACGTTTCTTTTGTGAGAACTGAAAAGAACGCCCGGGTAGATTTCGACAAGCTTTCCGTTTAAATATCTTTCTGAATGATAAATATTGCCGGTCTTTTATGAAGATCAGTATTTATATCTTTCCATTCTGAAGCGGTTGCTGTCTTTATGAATTCTGAGTCCAGAGTCAGATCACATGCAACGCAGATTCTGGTTGTAGGGTGTAGGTTCTGAACAAGATCTTCCAGGAATTTTGTGTTTCGGTAGGGAGTCTCAATGAATATTTGCGCCTGATTCTTTTCAGCAGAAATTCTTTCAAGTTGCTTTATCTCGTGTTTTCTTTCTTTTTTATCTATAGGTAAATATCCGTGAAAGCTAAAGCTCTGTCCATTCATTCCACTGGCCATCATGGCAAGTAGAATAGAGGATGGGCCAATAAGCGGAACTACCTGGATATTATAGCGATGTGCCAATTTCACGATCTCTGCACCGGGATCGGCTACACCCGGGCAGCCTGCCTCGCTAAGAAGCCCCATATTCTTTCCTTCTTTGGCAGCATCAAGAAATGTAGGAATCTCAGCCGGATCGGTAAATTTATTAAGTCCTTTTAATCTAAGGCTTTGCTGTGATTTTTCCGGAAGTATTTGCTTAATAAAACGGCGCGCTGATTTTTCATTTTCAACAATAAAATCATCTATATTTTCAATGATGTTCTTGTTAAGGGGAGGAAAAACTTTATCAGGAACTGAATCACCAAGACCTACCGGAATTAGATAAAGTTTGCCGTATTTTTTTTCGGCATCACTCATAGTGTGCCATTGTTCAGTTGTTCGGCGATCTGTTCGCAGGCTTCGTCCAGCATCATGTAAACATTTTCGAATCCCTGTTCTCCGCCATGATACGGATCGGGAACATCAACATTCTCTGAAGGGAAGATCTCTTCAAGGATCAGATGCACTTTCTTGCGATCTTCATCATTTCTCGCCATAGACATCACATCCCTGAAATTGGAATTATCCATCACGAAAATATGGTCGAAATCATCAAAATCTTTTTCTGAAAATTGTCTCCCTCGCTGATCGGTTATGTCAAGATCGTTTTTTCTTGCTATAGCGATGGACCTTTTATCGGGTTGAGAACCTATATGCCAGCTGCCGGTACCCGCCGAATCTACAAATACTTTATTTGTGTCAACTTTAGATTTTAGAATACCTTCGGCCAGGGGTGATCTGCAAATATTGCCGAGGCACACCATCAATACCCTGGTTTTCATAAAATGTATTTTATAATGTGAGCTTCTTGTTGAGGTCTTCAACAAATTTTTTGAATTGTTTGTCGGTCGAGGCCAGGTTGTCTACCGTTTTACACGCATGTAATACAGTGGCATGATCGCGGCTTCCAATCTGTGAACCGATACTCGCCAGTGATGCTTTCGTAAATTTTTTCGCAAAGAACATCGCCAGCTGCCTTGCCTGCACTATATGTCTTTTCCTTGTTTTAGATTGTAGTGTATCTACATCCATCTGGAAGTAATCGCTTACAACTTTCTGGATATAATCTATGGAAACCTCACGTTTTGTATTCTTAACGTAATTGTCAACGATCTTTTTAGCCAGTTCCAGGGTGATATCTTTCTTGTTGAAAGAAGAGTGGGCGATCAATGAAATGATAGCGCCTTCCAGTTCCCTGATATTGGTTTTGATATTATTGGCAAGGAATTCCACTATATCTTCAGGCATTTCAACACCGTCCCTATAAAGTTTGTTCTTTATGATAGACACACGGGTTTCAAAATCGGGATGTTGAAGTTCAGCTGAAAGTCCCCATTTGAATCGGGATAGTAAGCGCTGTTCAATATCCTGCATGTCCACCGGAGCCTTGTCACTGGTTAAGATAACTTGCTTTCCATTCTGATGAAGGTGGTTAAAGATGTGGAAAAATACATCCTGTGTTCCTGCCTTGCCTGAAAGCAACTGTATATCATCCACAACCAGAACATCTATGATCTGGTAAAAATGGATAAAATCGTTCCTGTTATTCTTTTTTACAGATTCAATATACTGCTGAGTGAATTTTTCAGCAGAGATGTAAAGGACTGTTTTTTCTGGGTACTTGTCTTTTATCTCAACTCCAATAGCGTGAGCGAGATGCGTCTTTCCAAGTCCAACGCCTCCGAATATTAAAAGTGGGTTGAAAGAGGTGCCTCCAGGCTTGTTAGCTACTGCTAAACCTGCAGATCTGGCCAGCCTGTTGGATTCACCTTCAAGGAAATTTTCAAAATTATAGTTGGGGTTTAGCTGAGATTCTATCTTCACATTCCTGATTCCGGGAATGATGAAAGGGTTCTTCAGCTCGGGACTTTTATTCTTAATAGGTACGTCAACTTCCTGAGAGGCCATTTGAGATCTTTGGGTACTTGGGATCTTTTCGGTAAACGGAAGTTTGTTACCATATGTGTTCTCCATCTTGATCACATAAACCAGTTTGGCTTTATCGCCAAGTTCACGTGTGAGAGAAACTTTTAACAGCTTGACATAATGCTCCTCCAGCCATTCGTAGAAAAATTTCGACGGTACCTGGATGCTCAGGGCACAATCTGTTAGTTTCACTGCTTGGATAGGTTCAAACCATGTTTTGTAAGCTTGAGGGGTAATGTTATCCTGAATAAATGACAGACAGTTATTCCAAACCGATTGCGCAGTTTTCGACATTATTAGTTAAACTTAGTTTAGGTTAGTAGTAAGTTCTATTGGAAGCCGGGCAATTGATTTTCCCAACTCGAGCGGAACAAATATGTGAACAAAAAATGTAAAAAAAAAACCATTTTGGGGTTGAATTTTAAGAAAATTTTATGCATACTTACTTCCGAGCCTGAAGATAAAAAACCTTTCTCAAAAAGGCTATTTTTTTTGCATGAAATCACACGAAACTTTTGTTAAAGTCCGATATGCCGAAACCGATCAAATGGGTGTGGTGCATCATGGAAATTATCCTCAATACCTTGAAATGGCCCGTATTGACTGGTTAGAGTCACTCGGGATCTCGTACAAAAGTATGGAAGAAGAGGGAGTAATGTTGCCGGTATTCGAATTAAAATTGAAATATCACAAACCGGTCACTTTTCATGAGAACCTTAAGGTAGAAACGCGTTTGCAGGAGTTGCCAAATGTTAAAATTACCTTCGACTATTCGGTGTTTAACTCAAATGGTGATTTGGTTACTACGGCGACCTCGGTTTTGGTCTTTATGGATGCAAAAACCAGGAAGCCTATTCGTTGTCCTAAATATATTTTGGAAAAGCTGCAGGATTAATCCTTCAGTTTTGTGATTTCTACTTTATAGGTATTGTCAAATTTAGAATAGATCTGTTCTGCATCATTTTTTCTCACCGAGATATAGATTTTGCAGTCAATTTCCAGTTTTTGATCTATTACATTCAGGTTATTCTGTTTGATCACCTGCATCACCTTGTTCATTTCTGGATAGTCAAATTTCACCACAAAAACTTCATCGATAGTCCTTTTAATAATGTCTGATTCTTCCAGTGCCATTTGTGCTGCAGTCTTATATGCATTTATAAGTCCGCCGACACCAAGTTTGACACCGCCAAAATACCGCACCACAACTACGAGTATATTGGTAACATCAAAAGATTGTATCTGTCCGTAAATTGGCATTCCGGCCGAATTTGAAGGTTCTCCGTCATCATTTGCTCTGTAGCGATAATTCTCTTCTTCCTTTCCCAGTTGCCATGCATAGCACCAGTGCCGAGCCTTATGGTGTTTTGATTTTAATTCTTCAATATATTCGTTCGCTTCTTCTTCCGTTTTTATGGGGAAGGCATATCCAAAAAATTTTGAATTCCTGTCCTTAAAAAGGACTTCGGGCGAAGCTTTGGTGATACTTTGATATGTATCTTTCATATCGCAGAGTTTGCTACCAGGATAATACTAATAACTGCAATTGCAAGCCCTATCCAGTTTTTTCTTAAAAGTCTTTCACGGAAAAGAATGATTCCGGTAATCGTAGAAAGCGTAACAATAGCTACGTGATTTATGGTAAAAATGGTGGAGCTTTCAAACCCGTGACTGCGCAGAGCCATAACCAGGAAATAGATGGAATAATAATTGGGAATTCCAAGTGCAATTCCACCAAGTATATTCCGCCAGGTGATCTTAAGCTTCCCTAAAATCGCCTGGCCTGTTAAAATTAAAACCCCAAGTGTTCCCGCTGTTGCAAAAATGGTAGAAGAAAAGAGTCCAACGTCTTCTTCGGCAACATAACTGGTCTCAAGATATTTAAGGCTGGTGTCTATAATACCGCTTCCAAGAAAGACTAACAGTGGGAAAATCAGGTTTTTGCTCTTTATATTAAGTCCCTCTCTTGTTTTAATTGAAGTGAGGTAAACAGCTACCAGGGCGAGTACAATTCCTGTAAGCTTCAGGGCTCCTGTACTTTCCTTGTAAAGGAAAATTCCACATAGTACCGGAATTGCGACCGACATTTTTGTGGCCACGGCAACTACAGAAAGTCCACTTTTTTGTGTGGTAATGGCTGCAAGATTGAAAACGGTTATAAAAAGAGCTCCTAGCATGAGGGCCCCGGGGAACCAGTTTTCAGATGGAACATTGGTGAAATCGGAACCTTCAATATAGCCGAAGAAACCAACCATACAGGCTATAAAATAATTAACAATAATCGCCTGAAGCGTATTAACATTGAATCTGGTATAGAGCCTGAATACCACAAAAATTATGGTAGATGATAATACACTTAGAAGCAGGTAGATCAAAATAAATCGCTTTTAGTAGTAAAAAGATCTATAACGTCTTCCCGGGTGGGCTCAAGATTCCAGGTATGAAAACCTAGGCTGGCAGCCGATTCGATATGCTCTGGCGTGTCGTCAATAAATAGGCAGTTTTCAGGCTTAAGATCATGCTGTTCCAGTACGAATTCAAATATTTCGGGATCTGGTTTTCGCAGCCCTATCTCGTGAGAAAGGTAGAAGGCGTCAAAACAATCCCTGAAATCTTCAAAAAATGGGACATTGTTCTTTATGTATTCAATATGATTTTCATTGGTGTTGCTGAGCAAAATGAGCTTATAATCCTTTTCCTGGGAGAGTTTCTGGATAAATCTGAATTTATATTCAGGAAATTCCAGCAAAATGGAATTCCATGCATTCAAAAAGTCCTCCGAATTTAGCTGGGGGAATTCAGTTGTATAATGGTCTGAAATTTCATCGGAGGTTACAAACCCCTGTTCGTATTCCCTGTTTTTTGCCATAAGAGATTCCGGCAGTTCATTTATATCAATCTCCTTGAGTTTATTGGTTGTGGCTGCTTTATCTAAACTGATAAAAACATCCCCAAAATCAAAAATTATCGCTTTGATCATTTCTGTAAATTTTTAAATTATCACTTCCAATCAGCACCTCTTCCTCCAGTTTTCCATTCAAAAGAGGAGCCTTGGTTCCTGCTGTAAAACGTGTCTTTCCTGTAAAAATTCTGGCTTCATCCCAGAGACCGCTGTCAATGAATTGCTGTAAGGTTCTTGTTCCTCCTTCAATAATAAGTGATTGCAGCTCATGTTTATAAAGTATATCGCAGATATCCCTAGCAATATTCTCTGAAAAATTTATCTCCTCAAAAATGAGGTTTTCATCCTCAAAGACTTCAGATTTTTTGTGGCAAATAACGATCGTTTTCTGGTTTCGGTTATATACTGAAGTGTCCTGGGGGATCTTTAGTTCCCTGTCGATAATCACCCGCACTGGATCTTGTCCTATCCATTTTCTTACGTTCAAATTTGGATTATCTTCCAGCACCGTCTTGGTGCCTACCAGTATCGCTGCCTCTTCGCTTCGCCATTTATGAACCAGGGTCCCCGAATATTTATTGGTGATCCAAACCGGTTTCTTTTCTGCTTTTGTTTGAGGGGCGATAAAACCATCCTGGGTCTGTGCCCATTTCAGGATTATATAAGGGCGCTTTTTATTATGAAAAGTGAAGAAGCGTTTGTTTAGTTCCAGGCATTCTTCTTCAAGTACTCCAACTTTTACTTTGCAACCGGCATCCATCAGTTTTTTGATTCCACGACCTGCAACCTTAGCAAAAGGATCCATAGTCCCGATGACCACTTTTTTAATTCCTTTGTCTATAATAAGGTCACTGCAGGGGGGTGTTTTTCCAAAATGGCTGCAGGGTTCAAGACTTACATAAATAGTTGCATCTTTCAGAAGACCTTCATCTTTCACTGAGCTGATCGCATTCACCTCGGCATGGGGTTCTCCGGCCTTTCTGTGCCAGCCTTCTCCTATGATCTTTCCATCATGTACGATCACGCTTCCAACCATAGGATTCGGGTAGGTAGTTCCAAGTCCGTTTCGGGCGAGTTCTATGCAGCGTTTTATGTATTTTTCGCTTATATTCACCTCACAAAAATAGAATTAATTAGGCAGAATGAATACATGGAAAATTCGGGAGATAAAACCCGAAGACAATCAGCAGGTTAAAGAGCTAATAAGGAGCGTGCTTGTTGAAATGGGTGTTCCTAAAGTGGGGACGGCATATGAAGATAAGGCACTGGATGATATGACCCGAACCTATGAAAATGACAAAAGTGTATACTTTGTAGTGGAAGAAGGTTCAAAAATAATAGGTGGAGC
Source organism: Gramella jeungdoensis (assembly GCF_023805255.1). Classification (GTDB taxonomy): domain Bacteria; phylum Bacteroidota; class Bacteroidia; order Flavobacteriales; family Flavobacteriaceae; genus Christiangramia; species Christiangramia jeungdoensis. Next base: position 315,923 of record NZ_JAMSCK010000005.1, on the reverse strand, counting down.
AGGAATTGCACCTTTAACCGGAATGGAAGATGAGATATGCGAACTCCAAAAGATGTATTTTCTGCCCGAGTCCAGAGGGAGAGGAATTGGAACCGCGATGATCACCCGCTGTCTTGAATTTGGAAAAAATAAAGGCTTCAAAAAGTGCTATATCGAAACACTGCCGTATATGGAAAATGCCCGTAAATTATATGATAAGAATGGATTTGAAGTGATTGAAAAACCTCTTGGGAATACAGGTCACTATAATTGCACTGTCTTTATGACTAAAGAGTTGTGAGCTTTAAGTTAGCTATAAGCTTCCAGCAATCAGCTTTAGGCAAGTCTTTAAACTTTAAACTTTCAGCTTTAAAATGCTTCTTTCCCAGTTAAAAATACAGTTTATAGATCAGTTAAAGGATGATTATCCTACAACTGAAATTGAATCATTCTTCCATATTCTTACCGAAGAGTATTTAGGAATGACCAGATTGGAAACCGCGTTAAATAGAGATTTTGAGGTTTCGGAAGAACAGAAAGCATGGTTTGAACACGCTCTACTTCGATTAAAGGATCATGAGCCAATACAGCATATTACGGGGAAAGAGGAGTTCTTTGGAATGAAATTCAAAGTGAATGAGCATGTCCTTATTCCGAGGCCTGAGACAGAAGAACTGGTAGAGTGGATAGTGTCGGAATTTAGGAATGTTAGTAAGCCAATTAGAATTCTGGATATCGGAACAGGTAGCGGATGTATAGCGGTTAGTCTTAAGAAAGCTATTGGAAATGCTGAAGTTGTTGCCTTTGATATATCTGAAAAAGCCCTGAAACTGGCAGAAGAGAATGCAAGGGAAAATCATGTGAAGGCTAATTTTGAGAAAAAGGATATTCTGCAAACGGAAGATCTGAAACAGAAGTTCGATATTATTGTCTCGAACCCTCCATATGTGAGAGAAATTGAGAAAAAGGATATGCAAAGGAATGTACTGGACCACGAACCCGAAACTGCTTTGTATGTTAAAGACACTGATCCTTTGATATTTTACAGCAAGATTACCAGTCTTGCACAGCATGCTCTGAATCCCGGGGGGTGTCTATATTTTGAAATTAACCAGTATCTTGCTGAAGAGACAAAAGCGCTGGTTGAGAGTTCTGGTTTTGAAACCGAGTTGAAAAAGGATATTTTTGGGAACTTCCGAATGCTGAAAGGGATTAAGAAATAGCTAATATGAGTAGTAGATTGAATAATATCCATAACCTGGCCATTTTCTGTGCCAGTAGTGATGGTAATGATCCTGAGATTTATCAAACCGCGTATGAAGCAGGAAAGATAATTGCTCAAAATGAAATCAGGCTTGTTTACGGAGGAAGTAAGCTTGGTCTGATGGGTCAGGTGGCTAAAGGAGTAATGGATCATGGAGGTAAGGTAACCGGGGTGATTCCCGATTTTTTAAAGACAAAGGAAGTGGTTCATACCGGTCTGGATAAACTGGTTACTACTAACGATATGCATGAACGCAAACTTGCCATGAACGAACTTAGTGATGGCTTTGTGGCTTTGCCCGGAGGCTTTGGAACCTTTGAAGAACTCTTTGAAATTGTAACCTGGGCCCAGTTGGGATTGCATAGAAAACCAATTGGCCTGTTGAATATTGGTGGTTTTTATGAAGATCTTATCAATATGCTTCAGAAAATGACCTCTAAAGGCCTGCTTAAGCAGGATAATCTGGATATTCTTCTGGTTTCTGACGATTTTGAAAAGCTGCTTGATAAGATGAGAAAATTTGAGCCAAAACCGGTTCCGAAATGGATGAATAAAAACCAGACCTGATCATGAAAATAAAGAAGCTTACTATTTACAGTGATGATATAAAGGAGCAGCTTAAGTTCTATCGGGATGAACTGAATTTTGAGGTTAGGAATTACTCCGAGAAAAGTTTTGAACTGGTGTTGGGTTATTCCATTCTAAGATTTGAATATAAAGAAAACGCTACTCCTTATCATATAGCTTTTCATATTCCCGACTGTCAGGAGAAAGAAGCCCTGGCCTGGGTAGAGGGCAAAATGGCCGCTCTGCCATTTAATAGAGAGAAAATCATAGATTTCAGCAACTGGCAGGCCATGTCGGTCTATTTCTATGACTGTGATAAGAACATTATGGAGTTTATTTCCCGCCGTGAATTCAGTAAACCGGAATCGGCGATCTTCAATCCTTCCAATATTGTTGGGATTGCCGAGATAGGCCTGGTTACAGATAATGTGAAGGAGAAATTTGAACAGCTTAACCTTGAATGCGACCTGCATAAGTTTGACGGGGACTATGAAAGGTTTTGCGCGATAGGGGAGCCTTCTGGCCTCATTATTACAATTAATAATCATTTAAAGGACTGGTTTCCTACCAATGATGAAGCTTATATGTCTCCTTTTAAACTGGAGTTTGAACATAAGGAGCAAAATTTTCATCTGTCTTTTACTAATAACCAGTTAGAAATTTCAAAAAACTAATACCAACCGATTTTTAAATGGATAGCGAAAAGAAAATTCAGAGTCTTCGTGAAGAATTACAGCAGCATAATTACAACTATTATGTGCTGGATAAGCCTCAGATAAGCGATTATGAATTTGATATGAAGCTGAAGGAGCTTCAGGAACTGGAAGAAAAACATCCGGAATTTGAGGATGAAAATTCACCCACACGGAGAGTTGGCGGTGCGATAACGAAGAACTTTGAGACGATTGTTCATGAACACAGGATGTATTCGCTTTCAAATTCCTATTCAAAAGAAGAGCTTGAAGACTGGGAGAAGAGGATCAGGAAGATCGTTGAAGGTAAAGTGCAGTATGTATGCGAACTGAAGTATGACGGAGCTTCCATCAGTCTTACATATGAGAACGGAAGACTGAAAAGGGCCGTGACCCGCGGGGATGGTTTCCAGGGTGATGATGTGACCAATAATGTAAGGACTATCCGTTCTGTGCCATTAAAATTGAAAGATGATTATCCTGAAAAATTCCACATAAGGGGAGAGATCATCCTGCCATATGAAGGTTTTGCCAAAATGAATGCTGAACGCGTGGATATAGGAGAGGAACCATATGCAAATCCGCGGAATACGGCATCTGGCAGTTTAAAACTCCAGGACAGTGCTGAAGTTTCAAAAAGACCGCTTGATTGTCTGCTTTATAGTATTGTAGGGAATAACACCGGGATATCCACTCAGTTCGAAGGTCTCAAAAAAGCCAGGGAGTGGGGTTTCAAGGTTCCGGAAGAATCAGAACTTAAGGATTCGATAGAAGAAGTGCTTCAGTATATCAATTACTGGGATGAGCATCGCCATGATTTACCATATGAGACCGATGGGGTGGTGGTCAAGGTAAATGACATCCATCAGCAGGAAGAGCTGGGGCATACGGCCAAGTCACCAAGGTGGGCAATGGCATATAAATTCAAGGCGGAGCAGGAGAGTACAAAGCTTAAAAAGATCACCTATCAGGTAGGTCGTACGGGAGCTATCACCCCCGTGGCGAATCTGGAACCTGTGCAACTGGCAGGTACGGTGGTAAAAAGAGCTTCTTTACATAATGCCGATCAGATCGAAAAGCTGGACGTAAGGGAAGGAGATACCGTATTTGTTGAAAAAGGCGGGGAGATCATTCCTAAGATCGTGGGAGTTGATTTTACCAAACGTGATCCGGAATCTGAACCTACAAAATATGCGACACACTGTCCCGAATGTGATACCGAACTGGTACGAAACGAAGGGGAGGCTCAGCATTACTGCCCCAATACTAATGGATGTCCACCTCAGATAACAGGTCGTATCCAGCATTATATTTCGAGAAAGGCAATGGATATTGAAGGTCTTGGAGGTGAAACTGTAGCCTTGTTGGTGAATGCTGACCTTATCGGTAATTACGCCGATCTCTATACTCTTAAAAAAGAAGATGTATTGCCACTGGAAAGGATGGCAGATAAATCGGCCGAGAACCTTATCAATGGAATTGAAAAATCCAAAGAGGTTCCTTTTGAAAGGGTTTTGTTTGCTCTTGGAATTAGATATGTGGGTGAAACCGTGGCAAAGAAACTGGCAAAGCATTTCAAGAATATAGATGCCCTTATGGCGGCTTCAGAGGAAGAGCTTATTAATCTTGATGAAATTGGAGAGCGTATCGCCTGGAGTGTGGTCGATTTCTTCAGCAATGAAGAAAACAGGGAAAATGTTGAAAGGCTCAGGCAATATGGTGTTCAACTTGAGATCTCGGCAGAGAAGCTCGCGAATCAGACCGATATACTCGAAGGAAATACTTTTGTGATTTCGGGGGTATTTGAAAAGGTATCTAGGAATGAGCTTAAAAAACTTATTGAAGATAATGGAGGAAAGGTGTCCAGTTCAATTTCTTCAAAGACAAATTATCTGGTAGCTGGCGAGAATATGGGGCCAAGTAAGCTGGCCAAGGCAGAGAAGCTTGGGACCAATATCATAAGTGAGGATGACTTTCTCGCAATGCTTAATTGAAAATAAATACCTGCTTTGAAATTTAAACTGTTCCTTTTTTTTACACTTATAGCTTTTAATGCATTTCTATCACAGACTGATACTCTTCCGGATGGTTTTGTTTATATAGATGCTGAAATTCCCGGAGTGGTATATGAGATCCGTTATGCCGGTTCTAATAATTTTATTGGAAAACCAGTAAAAGGCTATAAACGTGAACAGGCTATTTTAAGCGAACCTGCGGCAAAGGCACTGGCTAAGGTTCAGAAGGAATTGATTAGTAAGGATTATATGCTCAAGATCTTTGACGCGTATAGACCGCAGACGGCTGTAAACCATTTTATTGAATGGGCCCGGGAACCTGGTGATACCCTTAACAAGCAACAATTCTATCCCGATGTTTCGAAAAAAAATCTTTTTGAACTTGGTTATATAGCTTCCAGGTCTGGACATTCCCGGGGTAGTACCGTAGACCTCACAATTATCCATGCTGAAACTTGTGAGGAAGTGGATATGGGTAGTACTTATGATTTCTTTGGAGAGATCTCTCATCACAATTCAATTAAGATTACAGAGGAGCAAAAAAGGAATCGGGAATTGCTGAAAAATATAATGAGTAAATATGGCTTCAGGGCATATCCCGAGGAATGGTGGCATTATACTTATAGAATGGAGCCTTATCCTGATACTTATTTTGACTTTCCCGTAGAGTGATTTTTAAAGTGACAAGCCTTCCTTTTTTAAGGAAACCTCAGTATTTAGGACTGTTTGGTGGTTTTATTAGTGAAAAATCGGTATTTATTTGATTTTTTGCTAATATTTGATGATCTTGCGTGCCCCAAACACCCTACTTTAACATCTATGAAATATAGCCGGATCTTTATACTGGTCTGCCTGCCGATTCTGATCCTGAATCTGTATGCTGTGGCCTTTGAGATTGGATGGTTGATAAACACTACAGAATTTCTGGTTTACATCCCATTATTTATTGGTTTTTATAAACGACTGGATTTTTCCAATTTGAATATATTTGCTTTTCTGGGCCTAAGCCTTGTTGCATCTATCTTCAGTTTTTTCCGCGAGGAAAGGTCAATCTATTTTATAGCGATGTTCTTCAGCATGGCATCCTATTTTTTCCTTGTAAGAGAAGCTCTGAAATACACCCAAAGGGAAGCGGCAAATAAGTTCATGCTGTTTTTCTTTTTCATTCTGGTGGCTGTAAATATCTATTTCCTTTTCCAGCACTTGCAACAAATGGAGATGCATTTAGCGGGGGTTATGGAATTTGGCTTTTATTCAGCTTATTACATAAACCTTCTTGTGCTTGCTGTTGTAGCGCTTATCTATTACCTGAATTCTTATTCAAGGAAGTCGGTGTTTTTTATAAGTCTGGTAATGGCTTTGGTTGTTTCGGATGTTCTTAGGGATATGGCGGCTTTTTATCTTCGGGATACAAGCGTTCTTTTTATAGAATGTATTCTGAGGTTTAGTGCGGTAATCCTGGCATTTCAATTTTATGCGACAAGGGAAAAGAAACTCAGGCTGATCAACCTTGTGTAATATACTCATTTCACAAAAACAACAAAGCTGTTAAATTCCAATGGTATCCTATGTTCCCAGCCTGTTATCTGCTTTCTTGTTATCATAAATTATTTACATTTGCGCCACTAAATTTAATAGATGATCTCCGGTAAACTGAAAAGTTATTTCTTTTCAAAAAAGATACGGCATGCTTTAAGTGAAAAAAGTAGACCCTTTAATGATTTTTCAGGAAAAGCCGGTTTGATAATTGATGCTGAAAACCTGGATGAGAAATGGAATCTGGCAGATTTTTACAGGCTTGTCCCGTTAAAGAAAGAGGATTATAGTATCGCTGTTTGTGGCTCAAGGGAAAGTTTACCCGAAGATCTGGACGTTCCAGTTCTTGATCCAAAAGAGATCTCGGTGAAGGGAGAGTTTAAATCTGAAGCGATTAGAAGTTTTGCTGAAGAAGGTTTCGATTTTCTTATTTGTCATTTATCAGATAAATCCACCGCCTCGGTTTTACTTTCAGCTGTAACTAAGGCTGGCGTTAAAATCGGAAACAAACCGGATGAGTATGGCATATATGATGTGGAAATTGATTCGGGAGATATTGAAGTTTTTCAGCAGGAAGCATTGAAATATTTAAAAATCTTAAAAAAGAATAATTGATGGAAGCCTTTGTTGGAACTGGAGTGGCTCTAATCACTCCATTTAAAGAGGATTTAAGTGTAGATACCGAAGCTTTGTCCGGTCTGGTTAAAGATCAGATCGAGAATGGTATAGATTATCTTGTGGTGTTGGGGACTACTGCTGAAAGTGCCACCCTTACGCCAGAAGAGAAGGAACAGGTAAAATCTGAAGTAAAAAAGGCGAATGCGGGTAAATTACCCCTGGTGCTTGGAATAGGAGGGAATAATACGGCTGCCGTAGTTAATGAGTTGAAATCTTCAGATCTTGAAGGTTTTGATGCGATACTTTCAGTTTCTCCATATTACAATAAACCAACACAGGAAGGCATCTTTCGTCATTTTAAAGCGGTTTCGGAAGCTTCGCCTCTGCCGATCATACTCTATAATGTTCCGGGGAGAACCTCTTCAAATGTTTTACCCGAAACGGTGAACCGTATCGCCAGGGAACTTGATAATGTGATTGGTGTAAAAGAAGCTGCAGGAGACATAGTTCAGGCAATGAAGCTCATTAGTTTGGTGCCTGAAGATTTTAAAGTGATCTCTGGAGATGATATGATCACCCTTCCTATGACCCTTGCTGGTGGAAAAGGCGTGATATCGGTAATAGGTCAGGGTCTTCCAAGGGAGTTTTCAGATATGGTGAGAGCGGGACTTGAAGGGAAGGCCAGGGAAGCATATGAGTTACATTACAGGATAGCACCTTCCATAGAGCTTATTTTTGCCGAAGGTAATCCTGCGGGGATCAAGGCCCTGCTTGCTAAAAAGGGAATGATAAAGAATGTTTTGAGACTTCCCCTGGTAGAAGCTACTGATACTTTACAATCCCGTATAAATGCATTTGTTGATAAATTCTGATCAAACCGATTTTAGAATTTTTTCAGAAAAGCTTACCTGTACTACAATAAACCCTTTAAAACAGGGTTATTTGGCTAGTTTAGGAAAGTTTTTTTTATAGTAACAAAAAATGTATTTTTGCCAGATGTTTTTACGTATCATGAAAAAAGGAATTCTCGTTATAGGTATGCTTATGTTAACACTGTCCTGCAGTGAATATCAGAAGTTACTTAAGAGTGATGAGACCGCCGCGAAATACAGCACGGCAGAGGAATTATATAACGAAGGCAAGGCAGAAGACAGCAATAAGAAGCTAAGAAAGTCTTTAAGATTGCTTGAGCAGATAGAGCCTCAATTTCGCGGGAAACCTCAGGGCCAGCGAATTGTTTTCCTGCTGGCAGATACGTATTACCTTCTTGGGGATTATTATCTTTCTCCTTTTCAGTTTGAAAGGTTCCTTCAGTTATATCCCGATAGTGAAAAAGCTGAAGAAGCGACTTATAAGAGAGCGGCAAGTTTTTACTACCGTTCCCCAAGATATAATCTTGACCAGACAGATACCCACAAAGCGATAGAAGAATTACAGGTGTACCTGAATAACTATCCTGAAGGGCAGTTTGTTGAGCCTGCCAATGAGATGGCTACAGAACTAAGAATCAAGCTTGAGAAAAAGGCATACGAGATCGCCAAGCAATATCACCATACCGAATATTACAAGGCGGCAATCGCTTCTTTCAATAATTTTATTGCTGATTATCCGGGTTCTCCTTTTAGAGAGGCTGCATATTATTACCGTTTTGATTCGGCGTATAAACTGGCGATCAACAGTTTTCAGGTGTTGATGGAAGACAGACTAAAAGAAGCAAAAGAATTTAGCAACGCATATAAAAAATATTATCCTGAAGGGGAATATATTCCACAAATGGAACAATCCTTATCAGAAATTGACAAAAGGTTACAGAATTTTTAATTTTAGGAATGATGGATTTTAAGAAAATTGACGCACCGGTAAACACTACTACTATTAATAGGAATAAAGTAGATGAGCCAACCGGCAATATTTATGAAGCGATCTCGATAGTTGCGAAAAGAGCTACCCAGATCAATGGGGAGATCAAAAAGGAATTGTTGGAGAAACTTGACGAATTTGCTACCTATAACGATTCTTTAGACGAGATCTTTGAGAATAAGGAGCAGATTGAGGTTTCTAAATTCTACGAAAGACTTCCAAAGCCGCAAGCTCTTGCGATCCAGGAATGGCTTGAAGACAAGATCTACTGGCGTAATACTAAAGAAACCGAAGAATAGAATCGGACTCGAACATGTCTGTACTTAAGGGCAAAAAAGTTTTGTTAGGCATTACCGGAGGTATTGCCGCTTTTAAGACTGCCGCTTTAGTACGTCTGTTTATTAAATCTGGAGCTGAGGTCAGAGTGGTTATGACCCCGGCTGCTAAAGAATTTATCACTCCGCTTACCCTGTCTACACTCTCTAAAAATGAGGTGTACTCTTCATTTACAGATGAAGAAGACGAAAATGCGAAATGGAATAATCATGTTGAACTCGGCCTTTGGGCCGATTTCATGCTTATAGCCCCTGCTACAGCCAATACCCTTTCTAAAATGGCAACGGGTAATTGCGATAATTTTTTGCTGGCAACTTACCTTTCTGCAAAATGTCCTGTTTTCTTTGCTCCTGCGATGGACCTGGATATGTATAAACATCCATCTACTAAAAATAGCTTTAAGACTCTGCAAGATTATGACAATATTATGATCCCGGCAGGGGAGGGAGAACTGGCCAGTGGTCTTCATGGTGAAGGCAGAATGGCCGAACCTGAAGATATCCTGAAATTCCTTGAAGATCATTTTTCTGAGAATCTGCCTTTAAAAGGTAAAAAGTTCCTTATCACTGCCGGTCCCACATACGAAGCCATAGACCCCGTACGTTTTATAGGAAATCATTCCACCGGTAAGATGGGGTATGAGATCGCTGAGGCAGCCATGAAACTTGGGGCCGAGGTTACACTGGTTTCTGGGCCTACACATTTATCCATCGATGAAAAAAAGATTGATCTGATAAGGGTAACCAGTACTCGTGATATGTACGAAGCCGTTGATTCAAAATTTAAGGAAACCGATGTCTTTATTGCTTCAGCTGCAGTTGCCGATTACAGGCCAAAAATTGTGGCAAGTGAAAAAATAAAAAAAGCGGATGATTCCCTGAGCCTGGAGCTTACCAAGACAGAGGATGTTCTGGCCAGCATGGGCAAGAAGAAAGAGCACCAAAAGCTTATAGGTTTTGCGCTTGAGACCAATAATGAGGTTGAAAATGCAAGAAATAAGCTAAAAAAGAAGAATCTTGATTTTATTGTTTTAAATTCACTCAATGATAAGGGTGCGGGTTTTAAAACAGACACAAATAAAGTGAGTATCATTTATCCTAACCTTAAAAAGGATTTTGAACTGAAAACTAAGAAAGAGGTCGCCCAAGATATTTTAAATGAGATCATAGAATTGCTGAATGCGTAAGATATTTAGTTTCATACTTGTTTTTATCGGATTGCAGATTTGTACTGCACAGCAACTCAATTGTGAGGTAATAATCAATGCCGAACAGACCGGGCAAACAAATCTTTCGGTATTCAAGACCCTGGAGAGGGCTTTGAACGAGTTCGTGAATCAAACTACCTGGACAGAACGTGATTTTCAAAATCATGAGCGTATCAATTGCAGTATGTTTATTACGATCACCAGTTTTGAAGGTGAGAGTTTTAACGGAAGCATTCAGGTTCAATCTTCAAGGCCGGTTTACGGAACATCGATGATCACTCCGGTTTTTAACTTCAATGATGAGCAATTAAGTTTTAATTACCGGGAATATCAGCCACTTAATTACAGTCAGAACACCTATACTTCAAACCTTGTTTCTGTAATTTCATTTTACGTATATACCATTTTGGGGCTGGATGCCGATACTTTTGCTCCTGACGGAGGAACCCCATACTTTGAAGAAGCAAACAGGATTGTAACAACCGCACAGCAGGGTAATTCTCAAGGCTGGCGTGGAGCAGATGGCCAAAGGTCCAGGTTCAGGTTGAACGCCGATCTTTTAGCAAATACCTATGCCGAATACCGGGAAGCCCTTTATGAATATCACAGGTTGGGGCTAGATGTAATGCATGAAGATGTGTTGGCAGGAAAACAGGCGATAGCCGGGGCCATGAAAAAGCTTGAGGTGATGAACCGCAGGAGGAATAATTCATTATTGCTCAGAACCTTTTTCGATGCCAAGGCCGATGAGATTTCCCAGGTTTATTCAGGCGGACCTGCCATAAACAGTAATGAACTTGTTCAAACTCTTAACAATATTGCTCCAAGGTACTCCAAGAACTGGAGGAATATTCAGTAGCCTTTTTGGTTGATTTCAATTTTTTTCTCACGTATATTTAGCACAAATTTTAACCGATTTGCTTACATCCCTTTCTATAAAGAACTACGCCTTAATTGAAGATATCAATATCGAGCTTCAACCGGGGTTCACCATTATTACCGGGGAAACCGGGGCGGGAAAATCCATCATGCTAGGGGCTCTGGGTCTTTTGCTTGGAGACAGGGCCGATTTTAGTTCTATCAGGAATTCTGAGAAGAAATGTGTGATAGAAGGCAGTTTTGGTATCTCAAATTATAAGCTGGAGAATTTCTTCAAAAAAGAAGACCTGGATTATGAGGCGAACAGTATAATAAGAAGGGAGATTTTACCTTCTGGCAAGTCCCGGGCATTCATTAATGATACGCCGGTTAAGATAACGGCACTTCAGAAGCTTGGCAATTATCTGATTGATATACACAGTCAGCATGAAACCCTGAGCCTGGGGAATTCTGACTACCAGTTCGAGGTAATAGATACCATTGCTAAAAATGAATCACTTATCATTCAGTATAAAAAAGAGCTGAAGGAATATAAGGGTCTGCTCAATCGATTTGAAGAACTTAAAGAGGAACAGTCGCAGGCCGCAAAGGAATATGATTATAATTTGTTTCTTCTTAATGAAATTGAAGAAGCAAATCTAAAATCGGGAATGCAGGAGGAGCTCGAGGAGCGCTACGAAGAACTTAACAATGTTGAAGAGCTTACCGAGAATCTTAGTTCTGCCATTAATTATTTACAGCAGGAGGAGATCGGCAGTTTGGAGAGTCTGAAAGCAGTAAGAGCAAATCTTTCAAAGATCGCTCAGTTCTCTTCAAATTATGAATCCTTCTATGAGCGCATTCAGAGTGTGATCATAGAGCTGGACGATCTTGAAGCCGAAATGACCAGTGCACTGGACAGGATAGAGGCCAACCCCGAAGAACTTGAGATTGTAAATCAAAAGCTTCAGCTAATCTATAATCTTCAGAAAAAGCATAATGCGGAAGATGTAGAGGAACTGCTGAATATAATGAATGAACTAAGGGAGAAAGTTTCAGTTACCGAAAATGCCGAAACAGCCCTTAACGAGATTGAGGCTGCGATAAAAGAACAAAAAGTTAAGCTTTCCGGAACGGCAAATGAACTGCACGATAAGAGAAAGAAGGTGATTCCTGCTTTTATTGAGCAAACCGAAAGAATATTAAAAGATCTGGGGATGCCAAATGCCAGGCTCAATATCGAGCTCGAAATGGGAGAGGAGTTTCTCATAAATGGAAGAGACAGGCTGGAGTGGTACCTGGCTGCCAATAAGGGAGGTGGTTTTAAAGAGATGAAGAAAGCAGCTTCGGGAGGAGAGCTTTCAAGGATCATGCTTGCCGTTAAAAGTATTCTTGCCGCACAGAGCAACTTGCCGACCATTATTTTTGATGAGATAGACACCGGAGTGTCAGGTGAGATCGCCCAGAAGATGGGGGAGATTCTTCAAAGAATGGGCAATAATATGCAGGTGATTGCCATTACCCATTTACCTCAGATAGCGGGAAAAGGAGCCACTCATTTCAAGATCTTCAAGGAAGATAATGAAGAGGCTACCCAAACCAAGATCATAAGGCTTGAAGAGAAGGACAGGGTAGAAGAGCTTGCTCTCATGCTTGGCGGAAATACCAAAAGTGATTCTGCCATGGCTCATGCCAAGGCATTGTTGAATTGAAACCTGTTGGAGATCAGTGTGGAAAACTGATAACCGAATTCAAACAACTTTGCTATCTTTACACGCGAACAACCATAAAATATAAATCACATGTCATATAACCTGCTAAAAGGTAAACGAGGAATCATTTTTGGTGCTCTGGATGAAAATTCCATTGCCTGGAAAACAGCCGAGAAGGTCCATGAAGAGGGTGGTACCTTTGTGCTTACCAATGCACCTATCGCCATGAGAATGGGAAGCATCAACGAACTTGCTGAAAAGACCGGGTCTGAAGTTATTCCCGCAGATGCTACTAAAGTTGAAGATCTGGAGAACCTTGTAGATAAGGCCGTGGAGATCCTTGGCGGGAAGATAGATTTTGTTCTTCACTCTATAGGAATGTCTGTAAACGTTAGAAAAGGGAATCATTATACCAATATGAACTATGATTTCACTACTAAGGGGTGGGATGTTTCTGCAGTTTCTTTTCATAAGACCATGCAGGTACTTTATAAGAAAGATGCCATGAACGAATGGGGTAGCATCGTCGCCCTCAGTTATATGGCTGCTCAGCGAGTATTCCCTGATTATAATGATATGGCAGATAATAAGGCATATCTTGAATCCATTGCCCGTAGTTTCGGATATTTCTTCGGAAAGGATAAAAAGGTGAGGGTAAATACCATTTCCCAGTCACCAACTCCAACCACTGCCGGACAGGGAGTAAAAGGATTTGACGGTTTTATATCTTTTGCTGAAAAGATGTCGCCGCTAGGAAATGCCACTGCCGAAGAGTGTGCTGAATATACCTTAACCCTTTTCTCTGATCTTACAAGAAAGGTTACCCTCCAAAATCTTTATCATGATGGTGGTTTCTCCAATACAGGAGTGAGCCAGGAAGTGATGGAGGCTTTTACTAAAGACGAAGAATAAACTTTTTAAACCAGCTGTGAGTAATTTTTGTCACTTCGAGCGCAGTCGAGAAGTATGGACAGGATTATATTTACAGCTGGTTTTTTCTTAAATCGCTTTGCATGCAGCCTGAGTATTCTTTCATAGTCCCGGTCTATAATCGTCCCGAAGAGATAAGGGAATTGCTGGAAAGCATGCAGAAACTTATTTCTCCAGTTCCTTTTGAGGTGGTGATCGTAGAGGATGGATCAGACCTTAGCTCAGAAGAGGTGGTGAAGCAATATTCCGGAAAACTGGATATTGCCTATTATTATAAGCATAATTCAGGCCCCGGGGATTCCCGAAACTATGGGATGAAAAAGGCAAAAGCGGATTATTTCCTTATCCTTGATTCTGATGTGATACTTCCTGAAGATTATCTTCAGCAGGTCCATGAGTTTTTATCCAGTAATCCTTGTGACTGTTTTGGAGGTCCCGATGCGGCTCATTCTTCCTTTAGTGATGTGCAGAAAGCCATAGATTATAGTATGACCTCGTTCTTTACTACAGGAGGAATAAGAGGAGGCAGAAAGGGGGTGAATGAATTTCAACCTCGAAGTTTCAATATGGGGATAAGTCGAAAAGCTTTTGAAAGCAGCGATGGTTTCGGGCAAATACACCCGGGGGAAGATCCCGACCTGAGTTTAAGACTTAAAAAGGATGGTTTCAGGATTTGTCTTATTCCCGATGCGAAAGTTTTTCATAAACGAAGGATAGACTGGAATAAATTCTATGTTCAGGTGAAGAAATTCGGCCTGGTAAGGCCAATTTTGAATAAATGGCATCCCGGATCGGCAAAGATCACCTATTGGTTCCCAAGTTTATTCATCCTTGGTTTGCTCTTTGCAGTAGCTATGGCAGCGGCAGGAGAGCTTTTTTATATTGGAATTTATCTAATTTATTTTTTAATAATTGGCATAGATGCTGCGTTAAAATATAAAAGTATTTATATTGGAATACTCGCAATAAGGGCTGTGATCGTTCAGTTTTCTGGGTATGGATTTGGTTTTTTGAACTCAACAATAAAACTGCAGATTATGAATAGACAGCCTCAAAAAGAGTTTCCTCAGTTATTTTTTAAAAAGAATATTGGTGCTTAAAAGACGAACCTTTAAAAGATCAAGTTTAAAAACCTTCAGTTTCTTTCTGGGGTTTGCTGCCGTTGTTTGGGTTTTGGTTCAGTTCTCAAAGACTTACACTCAGCTTATAGAAGTGCCTCTTCATTATATAAATGCACCGCTTGATAAAAGCATTTCAGATGAAAAACCAGATCATGTAGACCTGCAATTACAGGATAACGGTTTTAGTATTTATTATTATAAGATCTTTAATCCCGGCCTCACAGTAGACCTTTCCAAAGCCAGGCAAACCGAAAAGGAGCTGGTTTACAGGTTAGAGAATCATCTTACCGAAATAGAGGAACAATTAAAGATAGATTTTGAAAAATCTCGAATTATCCAGGAAGAGATCGTGATCCCTTTTCAGTTCAAAAAAGAGAAGATGGTGAAGGTGCTTCCGAATATAGAAGTGAACTACGCCGTTGGATATTCGGCAGATGATCCTATTAAACTTAAGCCCGATTCGGTAAAGGTAAGCGGCCCAGAAAAGATCATAGATAGCATCATTACAGTTCCTACAAAATCCATAAAGCTTAATAAGGTAAATCAGGACCTGGAAGGTACTGTAGATATCGACACTTCAAATCTCGGGATGCTCAGCTTTTATGATAACAGTGTGAAGTATTTCCAGGAGGTAAGCAAGTTTACCGAGGGTAGTGCCGAGATCCCGGTGGATGTGGTTAATATCCCCGATGGCTTGAACCTGGCTTACTTCCCGAAAACCGTGATAGTCTACTACCAGGTGAACCTTAAGGAGTTTGAAAAGGTAGGGGCATCAGATTTCAGGGTGGTTTGTGATTATAACAGTATATCTCAGGGTGATGATTATATGGTAGCCCAGATCGCTGAAAAACCCGCTTTTATTAATAATGTAAGGCTGAATGAACGGAGGATTCAATTCGTAATCAAGAGATGAAAATAGTTGGGCTTACAGGTGGAATAGGAAGTGGAAAAACTACCGTGGCCGGTTTTTTCAGGGATCTTGAAATCCCGGTTTACATTGCCGATGATGCCGGAAAAAGATTGCTTAATACTTCCTCTAAAATCCGTGAAAATGTTATTTCCTTATTTGGGCCTGAAGCATATGAAGGGAATAGCCCTAACCGTAAATTTATCGCTTCGAAGGTTTTTAATAATAAGGACCTTCTGGAAAAACTCAACAGGATCATACATCCTGCGGTAGAGCAGGATTTTAAGAACTGGCTCCAGGAACAATCGGCAGATTATGTGATCTATGAGGCGGCTATTTTATTCGAAACAGGAAGCTTTAAAAAATGCGATCTCAATATCCTTGTTACCGCTCCACAAAAGTTAAGAATTGCCCGACTACAGGAAAGGGATAACAGCTCCAAAGAGGAAATTCAGCAAAGAATGAACAATCAGTGGAGCGATGAAAAAAAGACTAAACTCGCCGATTTCACAATAAAAAACGAGGATTTAAAGGAGACCCGACTTCAGGTTGAACATATTCACGAAGAAATCTTAAAAGCAGGCAAAAATTGCTAGAAGTTCTGTTAACATTTGGTTAAACACTTTAATGTCTAAATGTTAAAATATTACTTTTGACCGCATGAATAAGAAGCTTTTTGTCCTTCTCGTTGCCCTGATGAGTTTGTCCCTAATCGGTATTATTTTCGTTCAGGGATATTGGATTAAAAGCACTATAGATGACCGGGAGCAGCAGTTCTCTTATGATGCGAAACAGGTTTTATTAAATGTGTCGGAAGAGATCCAGAACAGGGAGTTTGAGAAATATTATTTTCAGTTCAAGAATCCTGACAGTTCTAACAGCAAACTTAGTGACAGAACCTTAACCGAATATTTTTATTCCCGGCGGGACGAGAATAGAAATGAGACCTATTTTAATTCTGAGACCATACTCGAGGAAGATTATAAGGTAACCTCGGGGTTTTTACAATTTGCTCAGGACAGTATTCAGTTCACTAAAATGATAAATAAAAGGGTGACCGATATTGTTAACAATAATCAGCTGGACGGGGAAAATTTAAGTGCAAGGCAGCGAATTGAGCATATAGAACGTATTTCCAGGATGGAAGAGGTGGAAAAGGATATTCTGCGTTCTGCCATTTCTGAACTTGTGAACAGATTACCCGTGCATAAGCGTGTATCTGAAGAGACCATTGAAGAGTTACTGGAAGAGCAACTGGTAGAAAGAGATCTGAAGACCGATTTCGAATACGGGGTTTACAATAATTCCATAGCGACCAATCTGCATTCAGATAATTTTAGCCTTAATCACCCTGCAACCTATGCCGTACCCTTATTTATGGATAGTGTAGGGAGCAGTGGTTACCAATTATTGGTTAACTTTACTAATAAGAAAGAAGCGGTATTGTCTTCAGTGATCCTGATGGCCTGCCTCTCTATCATATTTACTTTGATCATCGTGATCGCGTATTCAAGTGCCCTTTCACAATTGATCAAACAAAGACAGATATCACAGATTAAGACAGACTTTATTAATAATATGACCCACGAGTTCAAGACTCCTATTGCAACTATCAATCTTGCTTTAGACGCGATCAAGAATCCGAAGATCGCGGACGATCAGTCTAAGGTGTCAAGGTATTTGCAAATGATCAAGGATGAGAACAGGAGAATGCACGCACAGGTAGAGAACGTGCTGCGTATCTCTAAACTGGAAAAAAACGAACTTGACCTTAAAAAGGAAAGATACCAGTTACACGATATAATTCTTGATGCTGTAAATCATGTTGAACTTATAGTTGACGATCGTGGTGGATATATTCAGACGCATTTTGGAGCTTTGCGCTCTTCGATCCTCGCTAATCAGGATCATTTCACCAATGTGATCGTGAATATCCTTGATAATGCCATTAAATATTCTGAAGATGCTCCCAGGATAGATATTTATACGGCGAACGTTAAGAATTATATTTACTGTGAGATCAGGGACCAGGGTGTTGGAATGACCAAACTGGTTCAGAAAAAAATATTTGAAAAATTCTATCGCGAACACACTGGCGATATCCATAATGTTAAAGGCCACGGCCTTGGTCTTGCCTATGCAAGGCAGATCGTGGAAGATCATCATGGAACCATCACCGTGAACAGCGAGAAAGGAAAAGGAAGTACCTTTATTATTAAACTACCACTAATATCTTAAATACATGGAAACTGAAAACAAAAAAATTCTGTTAGTAGAGGACGATCCAAACTTCGGAACGGTTCTTAAAGATTACCTCGCGATGAACGATTACGAGGTTACCCACGCCAAAAATGGAATGGAAGGATTTGAAAAATTCAAAAAGGACGATTTTGATCTTTGCATCCTGGACGTGATGATGCCGTACAAGGACGGCTTTACCCTTGCAAAGGAAATTAGAGACAAGAATGAAGAAATACCTATTATCTTCCTTACCGCCAAGGCGATGAAAGAAGATGTATTGAAAGGCTATAAGGTTGGGGCAGACGATTACCTTAACAAGCCTTTTGACAGCGAGGTGCTTCTTATGAAGATAAAGGCTATCATGCAGCGCAAAGCGACCGATAGTGTTGCCGATAGCAAGCAATTTGAATTCGAGATTGGTGATTTCCACCTGAACTCAAAACTGAGATTCCTTACCTTCAAGGATGAGGAACCACAAAAACTTTCTCCAAAAGAGAACGAACTATTAAGATTACTGGCATTGCACGAGAACGATCTTATGCCAAGGGAGCTTGCACTTACCAAGATCTGGAGAGATGATAACTATTTCACCTCCAGAAGTATGGATGTATACATTGCCAAGCTTAGAAAATATCTGAAAAAAGATGAGAATGTGGAGATACTGAATATCCACGGAGAAGGTTTCAGACTTGTTGTAAAGAACAAGGAAGAGACCGAAGCTTAAGGTTTTTTTCAGTTTCCGGGAGAAATACTGCATCATGGGACAGAACATGATGCAGTATGACTTTCGCTATATGTTTTTCAACAGGTGAAAATCCCGGTAATTTTTCTTTCCGGTCTGTTAAAGACCAAATATTCTAATCTTAGCATAATTTTAAGAACGGTTTTCCTACAATACTTATCTTTATGGCGTTCACCAAATAAGCCCAGACTTGATAAGTGCAGCCGATATATGTTATTCTAAGGGCTTTCCGCTAGGGAAGGCTTGCACTTTCTTTTTACTTTTTTTTGTTTTTTTTATAGAGGGTTTTGGGCAGGATCCATCGACTGAAATTCCTTCATTCACTCATCTTGATTCTAGATTTATAGATGGAGCGGATGCTGATGACACTTCCGGAATGGTGCTGGCAGTGGATACTGATTCGGAGGGCAATGTCTATATTCTAACATTTGGAAAAGGAGTATTTAAATACAATTATGAAACTGGGAGTTATGAAAAAATAATAAATGATCAATTAGGTGATCCCGGTCAGTTGAATGCCCCTTTAGATCTTGCATTAGACAGTAATGATGTCATTTATATAGCGGACAGTGGCTCCAAACTAATAAAGAAATTTGACACTTCAGGAGCTTCTCTAGGAGCTATTGGAGTAGGAACTGGGGGAGATGGAAGAGATGAGTTCTGGCAACCTACAGGACTTGAATTTGATCGCAATGATAATCTATACATTGTAGATGCATATAGAGGAGATAACGCTGCAGTAACTGAAAGATATTTCCTTAAAATATATTATGCCGATGGTAATTTTAGAAGTTGGCAGGGGACAGGTAGTCATCCTTTAAACAATCCTTATCGCGTAGCGGCAAACGATGATTATATTTTTATTGGCCATGCTGAAAATAATGGTGAAACCTTGGTTTTTAATAAGCAATTGGAATATGTCAAAACGCTGGATAACATAGGCTCTACAGGAAGTATTTTTATAGATAATTTCGATTTTGTTTATGTGGTTGATTATGCTGATCGAATAGAGCTGAATCAGGTTTTTGAGTTGGTAAATGGAAATCTAGGCTTTTTTGAAATTTTGGGATTGTATAATGAAATTAGTGCTGGTATTGCGGCTGGGGATTTTAAAATACAGGTTTATAATTCAAGTTTGAATTGGGTTAAAACTATTAATGATGCTCCGGTTAATTCAAAGCCTGATGATATTCAGTTTCCAGTAGATATTGCTTTGGATGATTGTGATAAAATGTATCTGAATGATGGAGAATTAGATGGTCTTGCGATTAATTTCAACCTTGAGATTTATGAAAGGTCTCCCAGTAATGACATTGTATCTCCTATTGCCCAATGTGTTGGAGATTTTGAATTACAATTAGTGGATGGTTCAGCATCAATCAGCGTAGATGATATAAATAATGGTTCGACCGATAACTGTGGGATAGCAGATATCACCCTTTCTCAATCCAGTTTTACAGATGCTGATGTAGGTGAAAATACTGTGACTATGACAGTGACAGATAATGCGGGAAATCAGGATACCTGTACTGTACAGGTAACTGTTACGGGAGAAGAAGTTTCGAATCAGGCTCCAATCGCTACAGCAGATTCCTATTCGACAGATTTTGAGACCACCTTGACGGTCAGTGCTGCAAATGGGGTGTTATCAAATGACACTGATCCAGACGGAGATGCGCTTACTGCCCAGTTACAAACTGATGTCTCAAACGGTAGCCTAAACTTAGATGGGGATGGCTCATTTACGTATACTCCTAATACCGGTTTTAGTGGGGAGGATACCTTCATTTATATTGCGAATGACGGAGAGTTAGATTCCAACGAAGTCACTGTCACCATTACTGTAAACCCAGAACCAAACCAGGCTCCAACCGCTACAGCAGATTCCTATTCGACAGATTTTGAGACCACCTTGACGGTCAGTGCTGCAAACGGGGTGTTATCAAATGACACTGATCCAGACGGAGATGCTCTTATCGCCCAGTTACAAACGGATGTCTCCAACGGAACCCTAAATTTAAATGAGGATGGATCGTTTACGTATACACCGGATACAGGTTTTAGCGGTGAGGACACCTTCACTTATATTGCGAATGACGGAGAGTTAGATTCCAACGAAGTAACTGTCACCATTACTGTAAACCCAGAACCAAACCAGGCTCCAACCGCCGTGGCAGATTCTTATGCAACAGGTTTTGAAACCACGCTGACGGTCAGTGCTGCTAACGGGGTGTTATCAAATGACACTGATCCAGACGGAGATGCGCTTACCGCCCAGTTACAAACCGATGTCTCAAACGGTAGCCTAAACTTAGATGGGGATGGCTCATTTACGTATACTCCTAATGCCGGTTTTAGTGGTGATGACGCTTTCACTTATATAGTGAATGACGGAGAGTTAAATTCCAACGAAGTAACTGTCACCATTACTGTAAACCCAGAACCAAACCAGGCTCCAACCGCCGTGGCAGATTCTTATGCAACAGGTTTTGAAACCACGTTGACGGTCAGTGCTGCTAACGGGGTGTTATCAAATGACACTGATCCAGACGGAGATGCTCTTACCGCTCAGTTACAAACCGATGTCTCAAACGGTAGCCTAAACTTAGATGGGGATGGCTCGTTTACGTATACTCCAGATACCGGTTTTAGTGGTGAAGATTCCTTTACTTATCTGGCAACCGATGGAGAATTAAGTTCAAATGTTGCAACAGTTACAATTAATGTAAGTGCTACCTTATCTCTTAATTGCCCCGGGGACTACGAAGTATTTGCCGATGAGAATTGCCAGTATTTTGTTCCCGATTTTTCAGAGATCGTTGAGGTCTCACCAGAAGGAGCAACCATCGAGCAGTCCATGCCACCCGGCAGTACGACCATCACAAATGCCGATCCCTTTATCACTATCACGGCAAGCTATGAAGGCCAAACCGAAAGTTGCGATATCTACCTGCTTTTAAAAGATGAAATTGAGCCTGCGATAACTTGTATTTCTGATCAGACTGTCACGGTTAACGAAGGTGAAACCTATACCTTACCCGATTACAGGTCTCAGCTGCAGGTAAGTGATAATTGCGAGAATTATCAGGTGGTTCAGGATCCTGCGCCACGGACGGAAATCACCGAAGATACCGAGGTATCATTTACGGTGACAGATCAGGCGGGGAATATGAATACTTGTGGTTTTCAGCTTAATCTGATAACCGAGGGATCATTGTCTATTGCCTGCCCTTCAGATAAGACTGAATCTCTGGACGACGGCTGTTCTTTTGAGGTCCCGGATTATACAGGGGAGGCCCAGGTGACAAATGGAGGCGGGGCAGAAGTTAGTCAGGAGCCTGCTCCGGGTACTGTTGTGACGGGTTCAGAATTTGAGGTATTCCTGAGGGTAGAACAGAATGGCGAATCTGATGAATGCAGTTTTCTTGTGACCCTGGAAGATACGATCGCGCCAGAGGCATTATGCGTAAGTGATTATGAGATCATTCTGAATGAGGGAGATACAGTGAATCTTGATCCCTTACGAATAGATAACGGATCATCAGATAATTGTGGGGATATAAGCCTGAGTCTGGATAAAACAGAATTTACTTCAGCCGATGAAGGAGCCAATACCGTGATGCTTACGGTTACCGATCTGTCTGGAAATGTTTCAAGCTGTGAGACCACCGTCCAGGTGACCGTCTCTAACATTGATGTTAACCAGCCACCGGTGGCCTATGATGAGGAATATACCACCGAGATGAATACAATGCTTAGCGTTTCGGCTTCCAATGGGGTCCTGGTAAACGATACCGATCCTGAAAATGACGAGCTTACCGCGATCCTGGATACCGATGTTGAAAATGGAACGCTTCAGCTAAATGCTGATGGTTCATTCACTTATACACCAGATACAGGTTTTGTTGGGCAGGACTACTTCACTTATGTGGCTAATGACGGTGAGTACGATTCGAATACTATTTTTGTTTCTATCAATGTGGTGGATAGCAGCGGGGAGTTCGGCTGTACCTCTCAGGTTGTTCTGGGACTTGGACCAGAAGGAGAAGCTAGTCTGGATATAGGGCTGCTTTATCATGGAAATGCGGAAGGTATTGAATTAAGTGCCGATCAGCTTTTATTTGACTGTAATGATATTGGCGAAAATACAGTGACGCTTACTTATACCGGAAGGTTGGAAGGAAGCTGTGAGATCCCGGTTATGGTAGTAGACGATACTCCGCCGGTTCTGCAGCTCAGGGATATAAGTATAGATCTTAACCTGCAGGGGGTTGCGACAATCAGTTTTGAGGATATCAATAATGGGTCTTATGATGAATGTGATGGTGATGTGATCTATACACTGAGCAAGATGATCTTTAGCTGTAAGGATCTGGGAGAGAATATCATCCAGGTAACCGCCGAGGATGAAAGCGGAAATACCGCAACCGCTTCAACTATAGTACGGGTCTTCGCCGAACAGGAGATCTGCTCCGATCCATTACCGGGTTCTGAATACATATTCATCTATCCCAATCCAAATTCCGGTAGTTTTAAGATTGCAACTCCGGGAGATGTCAGCATACAACGTGTCGAGATTTTTGATAAAAGGGGTAGGTTTATAATGGCGAAGAATTTTGAGAGCACCGATTCTGAATATGCAATGGATCTGGGACCATTACAGGAAGCAGTATATGTTTTAAAGCTGGAGACCAATGAAGGTGTCTATGTTAAGAGGATGATCTTTAAGAGGGATTAGTCCTACTTAGGAACTCATCTCGTTTTCCAGGTAAGTAAAGATCTTTTCCCGGTCTTCATCATACTCGAACCATTTTATATCCGGATCCTTTCTAAACCAGGTAAGCTGTCTTTTGGCAAAGCGCCGTGTATTCTTTTTAATTTCTGAGATAGCCGTTTCCAGATCAATTTCTCCCTCAAAATATCGAAAAAGCTCTTTATAGCCTACAGTGTTCAGAGCATTTAGCTCACTTTTAGGATAAAGTCTCTTAGCTTCTTCTACGAGCCCGTTCTCTATCATCATATCCACCCTTTTATTGATCCTGTCGTAGATCAACTCTCTCTCTGTAGTAAGGCCTATGCTTATCGTTTTGAAATCGCGGTCAGGCTTTTCCTTATGGAGAAATGAAGAATAGTTTTTTCCGGTCCCAATACATATTTCCAGTGCTCTTATCAGGCGGTGAGGATTTTGTACATCAATATTCTTATAGTGTTCAGGATCCAGGATGAAAAGTTTCTGTTGCAACCAGTCTATCCCGTCTTCCTCGAGATGTTTGTTGAGGTTCTCTCTTATTTCGGGATCTACTTCGGGAAAGTCATCCAGACCTTCGGTGACGGCTTTAATATAAAGTCCGCTCCCGCCTACCATCACAGCAGCCTTGTGCTTAGTGAATAGTTCTTTCAGCTTATCGATGGCCTCTCTTTCAAAATCGCCCACCGAATATTTATCTTCTATGGAAATATGCTGAATAAAATGATGGGGAGCAGCCTCCAGTTCGTCAGCCTCGGGCACAGCGGTACCGATCTTCATCTCCTTAAAGAACTGCCTGGAATCGGCTGAAATTATCTCGGTATCAAAATGATTTGCCACTGCAATTGCCAGAGAGGTTTTCCCGATTGCGGTAGGGCCAATTATGTTGATAAGGAAATTATTCATTCAGTTTGAATCCGCAGTTATGGCAGTATTCAGCATTGTCTAAATGCCTTCCTTCGTTGCAATTAGGGCAAACCTGTGTATTAGTGATTGGCTTGGTGGCTTTACTGAATTCTGCACTTACGATCCCGGTGGGTACTGCAATGATCCCGTAACCGGTGATCATTATAATAGAGGCAATAAGTCGCCCTAAAGGAGTTATCGGTGCGATATCTCCAAAACCTACCGTGGTAAGAGTCACTATACACCAGTAAATGCTCAGTGGAATATTGTCGAAGCCGGAGCCTCTTCCTTCAACCAGATGCATAAGGGTACCGGCAATGATACATATTATAAGAACTGCAAAAAGAAAAACTAGGATCTTTGCCTTACTGTTTCTCAGAGCCAGCATTAGTCTGCGGGATTCCCCAATATAACGGGTGATCTTCAGAACCCGGAATATTCTAAGAAGTCTTAGGGCTCTTATTGCGAAAAGCAGGTTGGTTCCTCCAAATATAAAACCTATATAGCTGGGGAGTGTAGATAGAAGATCTACGATCCCGTAAAAGCTAAAGATGTACCGTTTAGGTTTGTTAATGGCGATTATCCTCAAAATATATTCGATGGTAAAAATGGCGGTGATAATCCACTCGGCAATGTAGAATTGCCACGCATACTCATATAGCAGAGAACTTACACTTTCCATCATTACAAGAGCAACACTAATAATAATGACGATAAGTATAGCGATATCAAAAAACTTACCCGCAGGAGTATCTGCTTCATAGATTACCTCATGAAGTTTAAATTTCCAGTGGGGGATGGGTTTCTTTTCTTTTTTCAAATTTTTGTATTTGTGCTAAGCCAAATTTAACTATTTTCTCTGAGTACTATCAAAGACTGGGTTTGTACTTGAATTATCTCATCAAAAAACTTCTTTAAACCTTCATAATAGGCTGAAGGATATACCGCTTCCCCAAAACTAAGCCGGCACTGAATATTAAGTGTGCTCTCAGATATTTTTCTGGCAGCAAAAATAAGTGAGCCCAGACCGTCAGACATCCTTAAAGCCTTGTCTTTAGGAAGCTCCTCTATCTCATAATTCTCGGGGATTTCAACAATAGCTGAATATAAATACGCATCTTTATATCCAAAATCTATTGGATAATTTCTTTCCTCGAGTTTAAAAGGATTCTCTGTAAAGAACTGAAAGTTAAAAGGATTGAAATAAATACGATCGTTTATTTTTTGAGTCTTATTTTCTAGAGAGTATCTAATCAATAATTTTTCGTTCAGATTATCCCTGTTTTTCAAAACTGTTTCAATTGCCCTTGTATGAGCATTAGGTTTAGAAAACTTATTGAAGATTTCATCCTCTGAAGTTTCTTCCATATTGTTCCTTAATGTCAGGGCATGGTAACCTGTCAATATCTGCTCAGAAAAGCCATTAGAGGTTCCATCCTTTCTTATCTTGAGAGAATCCCTGAATGTTATTTGGGAAAAATCTTTAGGAATGATGTCTATCCAGGAACTTCCATTTTCAAAATCTATTTTTCTTGCATATTGATTAAGAGCTCTGAATGGTAACCTCCCAAAATCAAGGTTTTTCTCTGTAGCATCCAGTAGATATTCTTCATTTTCCAGTTCCAGCTGAATAAAGATATAGTTAAAGTCACTCAGAACGGGGTGTATTTTAGCCGGAAAACCTCTTCTTCTTGTAGATGCCATAACCGGAAATACCTTAAAACCTTCAGCATCATACAAGTTGTGCAGAAGAGTATTGATAGCCAAAACATTTCCTGTATGATCTTTAATCAATTCCTTAAGGTTCATGTCCTTATGAATATTGTATTCCCCATTCCAGGTGTAATTTTTCTGGACATAAGAATATATTGCCTTAGCCTTATCTAGATTATTTGGAAGTGCTCTTATTTCTTCTGGCAAAAGTTCATCAACCAGTCCATCCCTTCTTAGCTGGCGACCTATACCTTTACTCGTTCTTAATTCGTGGTCCACATCATCCCAGGTCTTGGTGAACTTTTTTACATAACCATCAAGATGGGTTATCTGTATGAGTTCAAATTCAATACGGCTCATAAAATTCCGTTCTGCCGTGAGATAGTCCTCAGCTTTAAATGCCGGAATCTTTTCCATTTCATAAACGGTCTCTATACAATCTGCTATACTTGAATTGCCGCCAAAATCGATACATTGTTTTGCTACCCGTGAATCGGCTTTTTTAAGTTCAAGTTCACCTCTTTTAGTAACATAATATTCGTAATTGGCAGGGATCTTAGCAGTAAATCTTGAGAATTCTTTCGGGATATATTCCTGAAATCGCCATGTGTTAAAATCGAAAAGATAGGGGGAAACAAGCTCATAGGAGTACACAAGTACAGCTCCGGGTTTGGCATCGGGAAATGTAAACTTAATAAGATCGTGAGTTTCGAATTCTTCTTTGTAAACATTAGCCTGGTTCAAGGTATGCTTAACTTTTTTACCATTTTCCCATGTGTAGGTATATGCTTTGAGATCATAGATTTTTTCCGAGGAATGGTCAGTTTTAACTAAGGGTATCTCAATGTTAGCGTACTTTAGTCCCTCCTTGTTCAGTATTTTGATCTTGGCCTTGTATTCTGTTGAAAGATCGTAATCCCTTTTTACTGATATCTGGCTAAAACCTTCCTCAAAAATATAAAAGGCATTCGCAGTAGTGTCTCTTTGATATGTAGTAGCTTTTAGATCGGTTTCTGAAGGAATGGTATTTAGGGTGTTGAATTTCTGATCCTGGGCTATCAGGTTTGTAGCGAGAATGAATGCTACAAAAAAGAAAAATTTATTCATGAACTGAAAGTTGGATGATCTTAAAATTATGCTTTTTGCGCAAAAAGCTTTGAATAATATGTTTGGCGTCCCGGTTATTATTCATGGGAGTAATAATGGACCTTATGATATCCAGGTTGTTTATCTGGTGATTTAAATTAAAATATCCAACACCCTTAAATTCTCCGTCTTCAATAAGCAAAGCACTCTTTTCGTCAACCTCACGACCTTTTCCTATTAACAACATGTTCTGGTTCTCATAAGAATGCTGATCAATAAGCTGCATCACTCTTTCATTATAATCTTCAGGGCTTTCTTCTTCAACACAGGCTCCAAAACAGCTCTTTATGGTATAACCAAAGCAATTTCCGTTGCCATTATGAAGTCCGGCAAGGCGTTCACAGAGTTCGTATTCTTCCACCCACCTGGTAACTGAGTTTTTGGCAGATCTAAGGCTGCTGAAGGTGGTGATATTCTTTTTATTCTTACTGGCTCTTCCTATTTTAAGGTTCACGTAGCCATTTTCATCGGTAAACTGATAGAGGGCATGGCTGAAAATATCTCTTTTGAGGGCCCTGTTGTACTGGGGTTTTATTTCCTTTATCTCCTGGTTCTCCTTAAGTAAAGCGATAAGTTCGTTACCTGTAAGTTCATAGGAAACCGAAACCACTTTTCGCTGCATTTCCTTGGACTTAGGATTGTCGTTGGTAAAATGCTGGTTCACTCTTTTCTTGATATTCCGAGATTTCCCCACATAAATGATCTCACCATTCTCATCATGGAAGTAATAAACTCCGGTAAGTGCCGGTAATTCCTCCAGTATGTATACCAGCTTGGTATCCATCATTCGTTTTGGTTCCTTGCGGATATGTTCTTTCAGGATGCCTTTTTCCACATCTTTGGCAAGAAGCATCTTAAAGAGTTTGATGGTAGCCTGGGCATCTCCAGCGGCACGGTGACGGTCGCTTAGCGGAATACCCAATGATCTAACCAGCTTTCCTAAGCTGTAGGAGGGAAGACCCGGGATAAGTTTTTTTGAAAGTTCTACGGTACACAGGCTTTTCCTTTCAAACTCAAAACCAAGCCTGCGGAATTCAGTTCTCAGGATCCTGTAATCGAATTTGGCGTTATGGGCCACGATGATGCAATCCTGGGTGATCTCAACGATACGTTTCGCCACCTCGTAGAACTTGGGTGCATTGCGGAGCATTTCGTTATTGATCCCCGTTAGGTTAACAACAAAAGGCTGTATAGGCTGCTCAGGATTCACCAGGCTTATAAACTGATCGGTTACCTGATGTCCATCAAACTTATAAATTGCAATTTCGGTGATTCCTTCTTCATTGTATTTACCACCCGTCGTCTCTATGTCTAAAATCGCGTACAAATACTTCTCCCTTAATTAATTATAATTTCGCGCGCCAAATATACTACTTCCTATTCTAACCATGGTAGACCCGCAATCTACTGCGATTTTATAATCACCGCTCATCCCCATTGAAAGCTCTTCAAGTTCCGGGTAATCCATTTTCAATTCTTCGAAAACCGACTTGAGATACTGAAATTCTGAACGTACCTGGTCTTCATCATCGGTAAATGTGGCCATTCCCATAAGGCCGATGATCTTAACATTTTCCATCTTTCCATAGGCTTCTGAAGCAAGAATTTCCCTGGCTTCTTCATCAGAAATCCCAAATTTTGAATCTTCTTCAGCAATCTTTATCTGAAGTAAACAGCTTATGACGCGGTCGTTCTGTTTCGCTCTTTTATTGATCTCTTTCAGAAGTTTAAGGCTGTCTACAGCATGGATAAGGGAAACGAATGGCGCCATATATTTCACCTTGTTCCTTTGCACGTGTCCAACCATGTGCCACTGAATATCTTCAGGAAGTTCTTCCCACTTATCGGTCATTTCCTGGATCTTGTTCTCTCCAAAGATTCGCTGACCGGCGCGATAAGCTTCAAGAATATCTTCGTTGGGTTTGGTTTTGGAAATAGCTACGAGCTTCACGTTGTCGGGAAGCTCGCTTATATATTGTTTAATATTTTCAGAAATGTCCATCCTTTATTCTTTAAGATCAGGATTTTATAAAAATTGTAGGGTCTGTGGTAGAATTCGCAGTGAGTGCTGTTCAGAACTCATATATCGTAAGACCGCTGCGTAATTTAGGTTCAATATAAGTACTTTTTGGCGGCATAGTCAAATTTTCATCTGCAATTTGTTTAATTTCTTCAATTCCAGCAGGAAGCATGCCAAATCCAACAGCAAATTCACCACTATCTACACGGGTCTTAAGCTCTATGAGATCATTGCGGCCATGTATATATGCGATACGCTTATCATTTCTAAGGTCCTCGATCCCCAGTACAGGTTTCAGGATCTTTTCATAGAGGATATATGAATCCAGCTGACTCAATGAGTCGGTGAACTCATAGTACGTCTTTCGCAGGTAAAGGGAATAGAATTCCCCGTCCAGGTACATATTGAAATGATGTTTTTTGGATGGTTTGTAGGTCTCTTTCCCACGATCTTCTATTCTGAACCATTCATCCAGCTGGATAAGGAACTCTTCTTTTGTGTGGCCGTTGAGATCCTTTATGAGTCGGCTGAATTCATAGATCCGCAGATTGCTTTCTGAAATGAGATAGCTCATAAAGAAATTATATGATTCTTCCCCGGTGTGGTTTGGATTGTTCTCACGACTTTCCTTTGCCAGCAGGTATGAAGAGGCACTACGATGATGCCCATCTGCGATATAGATCTTTTCCAGTTTGCAGAATTCGGCCTTTATCTTTTCGATATTTTCCGGCTTATCTATAAGCCATAAGGAATGCAATTCTTTATTATAGGTGGCGAACTCATACTCGGGCCTGGTCTTCATTCTTTCTTTCAGCAGCTCATCTATCACGGGATTATCTGGATAGGTAAGAAGCACCGGCTCGGTATTAAAACCAACCACTTTCAGGTAGTCCTTAAAGAGTTCTTCCCTATGGGCTATAGTATCTTCATGCCGCTTAATTACATTATTCTCGTAGTCTTCCACGCTGGCAGCGGCAATGATACCACAACAGGAACCCTCCCTGCTTTTGATCTGATAGATGTAATAACACGGGGCCTCATCCTGGATAAATGTATGTTCTTCCTTGAATTCCAGATAGCGGTTTCTTACCATTCCGAAGCGTTTTCCACCTCCTATCTCATGCTGAAATTTATAACCGGGATTAATAATATGTAAAAATGAATAAGGGTTATATTCCAGTTGAGCTCTAAGCTCCTCTTCACTGTAATCTTCATAAGAGCGCGAAGCCACCAGCCCCGCATATGGAGGAGCCGGTCTCACTGCTTTGAATGGAAGGATCTTTGTCAACTTATTCTGAATTTGGTTGGAGTATTAACAGGAGATTTATCGGTCGTCCAATGTGACTCCCTCGAAATGACCCGGTAAATGTCATTTCGACCGAAGGGAGAAATCTCAATTTTCAATACTAATATCTCTATACTCACTTCTACTTGCTAAACTGAGAAGAAACCTTTTCGGCTTTTTTGCTTTCAGAATAGTCATAGAATCCTTCGCCGGATTTCACACCAATTTTCCCCGCTGTAACCATATTGGTAAGTAAAGGACAGGGAGCATATTTTGGATCCTTGAATCCGTCATACATCACTTCAAGTATTGAATGACAAACATCAAGTCCTATAAAGTCAGCCAATTGTAGCGGTCCCATCGGATGGGCCATTCCCAGTTTCATCACCGTATCTATTTCATAAACTCCCGCCACCCCATTGTAAAGTGTTTCAATGGCCTCGTTGATCATTGGCATCAGGATTCTGTTGGCCACAAAGCCCGGATAATCATTTACCTCTACCGGTACTTTATTCAGTTTTTCAGAAAGTTCCATAATGGTTTTGGTCACTTCGTCACTGGTATTATAACCACGGATGATCTCAACGAGTTTCATCACCGGTACTGGATTCATAAAGTGCATACCGATGACACGCTCAGGATTTGAAACAACCGAAGCGATCTGGGTGATGGAAATAGAGGAGGTATTTGTAGCCAGAATTGTATCTTCTGAAGTATGCTGGTCAAGATGCCTGAAGATCTTTAATTTAAGCTCGGTATTTTCGGTAGCCGCTTCAACCACCACGCTTGCATATTCAACTCCTTCTGAAATATCGGTATAGGTTGTTATAT
The DNA here is from genome assembly GCF_023805255.1 of Gramella jeungdoensis. GTDB lineage: Bacteria > Bacteroidota > Bacteroidia > Flavobacteriales > Flavobacteriaceae > Christiangramia > Christiangramia jeungdoensis. The sequence continues at coordinate 284,690 of NZ_JAMSCK010000005.1, read as the reverse complement.
TTTCGAGAGTGTTGTTTTTTTCTTCTTCCGTGATCTTTTCCTTGGCCACCATTCTGTCAAGGTTTTTGGATATGGTATCCATTCCCTTTTTCAGGCTTTCATCAGAAATATCGATCAACTGAACTTTATAGCCGTACTGGGCGAAGGTATGAGCGATCCCGTTACCCATGGTTCCGGCTCCTATTACTGCAACGTTTTTCATATTTTAATTTTTGCCACGAATGCACTAATCTTTTCATAGTCATCATCCGTGATTTGTGAGTATTTAGTTATATAGTTGTATTCAATCATTCGTGTATTAGTTGCTTTTAACCATTAACAACTGAAATTTTATAAATTAAAACCTGCAATTACCTGGTTTGCCACTTTCAAAGCTTTGGCTCCCTGCTGCATGGTGACTACCGGTTCTTTATCATTATTAATGGCATCTGCAAAACTTTCAAGTTCGTCAAGAATTGCATTATTAAGAGATACTTCAGGATTGTCAAAATAGATTTGCTTTTTCACACCTTCGGCATTCTGAAGTATCATGGCAAAATCATCAGGTTTTTTAGGAGCATCCTTCATCTTCACCACTTCACATTTCTTCTCCAGAAAGTCTACAGAGATATAAGCATCCTTCTGAAAAAATCTTGATTTTCTCATGTTTTTCATAGAGATACGGCTAGCGGTTAGATTGGCCACACAGCCATTCTCAAATTCAATCCGGGCATTGGCTATATCAGGAGTATCACTAATTACAGCCACTCCACTGGCATTGATCTTTTTCACATCAGATTTTACCACACTTAGAACGGCATCAATATCATGGATCATAAGATCGAGAACTACGGGAACATCAGTCCCACGCGGATTAAATTCCGCTAAGCGGTGAGCCTCAATGAACATTGGATTCTCTATTCTATCAGATACCGCCTGAAAAGCAGGGTTGAATCGTTCCACATGACCAACCTGGCCTTTTACCTTATGTTTACTGGCCAGTTCAATCAGCTCTTCTGCTTCTTCGAATGTATTGGTGATTGGTTTTTCTATAAACAGGTGCTTTCCTGCAGAGATCACTTTTTTTGCGACCTCAAAATGGGAAAGCGTAGGAGTGACCACATCTATCATATCGCATTCTGCAATAAGTTCGTCCAGGTTTTCGAACATTTTATAACCGAATTCTGAATTTACTTTTTCGGCATTTTCCTTGTTGGCATCATAAAATCCGATCAATTCATATTCTTCGGATTGTTTTAAAAGTTTCAGATGGATCTTTCCAAGATGGCCGGCGCCCAGGACTCCTGCTTTCAGCATATTTTTGCATTTTTCACAAAAATAGCATTTTGATATTAAATACTTTATAAAATAAGGCCAAATCCCGGCGGCTAATTGCTTGGGATAAATCAGCTTCTTTGCCTAATTTTATAGCCTGATTAAAGCATAACCGAGTTGAAAGATACCTACAGACATCAGGGCAAGAGACAGCAATTGGTAAAGACCGTAAAAAAGAAGGGGATTGCCGATGAAAAGGTGCTCGCGGCCATTGGAAAGATCCCGCGTCATCTGTTTATGGATAGTAGTTTTGAAGATCATGCCTACCAGGATAAAGCATTTCCCATCGCTGCTGATCAAACCATTTCTCAGCCATATACTGTTGCATTCCAGACCGAACTTCTTGAGGTGAAGAAAGGTGATAAAGTACTGGAAATAGGGACGGGTAGTGGATATCAAACCGCAGTACTATGTGAACTCGGCGCAAAGGTATACAGTATAGAGCGCCAACGAGAGTTATATAAAAAGACCAAGAGTTTTCTATCAAAAATAGGCTACAGGCCCAAGTATCTTAGTTTTGGAGATGGGTATAAAGGCCTTCCTGATTATGCTCCTTTTGATAAGATAATAGTTACCGCCGGTGCTCCGGAGGTTCCGAAAGACCTGCTTGGGCAACTAAAAGTAGGGGGCAGGATGGTGATCCCGGTGGGGACCGATGTTCAAACCATGAATTTATTCATCAGAAAATCTCCCAAGGAATTTGATAAAAAGGAATTTGGTGCATTCAGGTTTGTACCTTTGCTTGAAGACAAGAATTAATTGGATTGCTGGATCCTTGGATTGTTGGATAATTGTTCATTATCAATTAATAAAAAAAGCCCCGCAAAACGAGGCCAATTTTATTTAGTATAAAAATTCTATTTATTTTCCAGTAGTATCGGCTGCCTTATCTACCACCAGTCGGGCATCTCGGTTCGCGATCTCCCATGCGGTTAGAAAAACCAGTTTAGCTCTTTTGGCTAAAACATCATATTCAATCTTATCTGGTGTGTCGGTAGGTTTATGGTAATCGGCATGAGTACCATTGAAATAGAAGATGATCGGGATATTGTTTTTGGCAAAATTATAGTGGTCACTTCGGTAATAAAAACGATTTGGATCGTTTTCGTCGTTGTAAGTGTAATCCAGATCAAGATTAATATATCTCGCATTCACAGCTTCACTTAACTGGTGAAGGTCTGTACTTAGTTTATCGCTTCCAATAAGGTAAACATAATTATCATTTCCTGCATGCTGAGGGTCAATACGGCCTATCATATCGATGTTCAGGTTGGCAACAGTATTTTCTAGAGGGAAGATAGGCTCGTCTGTATAGAACTTTGAACCTACAAGGCCTTTTTCCTCTCCGGTAACGTTAAGGAAAAGGATGGATCTCTTTGGAGTATAGCCATCCTTACTTGCTTCCACAAAAGCTTCTGCTATCTCAAGGATCCCCACTGTTCCCGAACCATCATCATCGGCACCGTTATAGATATTTCCGTTATCGTCTATCCCTACATGGTCATAATGAGAAGAGATTACAAGCACCTCTTCAGGTTTTTCAGAACCTTTTAGGTAAGCCACCACATTTTCGGTAGGCTTTACATTTCCTCGTTTAAAGTAGCTCGTTGGAACTTCCTGGAAATAGTCGTCACCTCCAATTGGGGAGACAAGCTCAAGTTCCTTATATTCCTTTTTAAGATATTCAGCGGCTTTTTTCTGTCCCGGTTCTCCTGTTTCGCGACCTTCAAATTCATCACTCGCAAAAGTGTACAAATGTTCTTTTAGTTCAGCTGCAGTGATGGTATTTGCATAATCCATAGGATCGGCATTCTCTACCTTTTTATTCTGTGCACTACATGCAGTAAGGATGGCCGGGATGGCCAATACCAGTATTTTTTTCATTTTAAGTTTAAATTTTAAAGATAATGCCGGGCAATATAGCAGATTTAAGCTAAAAAAGCAGGAACTCAACGCTTAAAAATCCTATAAAAATGTATTTAATCGGCCAGAGCTTTTTCTATGGCTGCCTGTACCAGAGGCTCCATTACCTCATAGCCTTTTTCATTAGGATGAACCCCATCTTCTGAATAGTCTTTATCCAGGCCAAACTTATAATTCGCCATTGGGCTGAAGAAGTCTACATAGATAAAGCCATGTTTTTCGGCAAAATTCTCTATCCAGGAATTGAGTGTATCCACTTTTATAACCGGTTCAATCTCTGGTCTCCAGGGGTATTCACACACCGGAAGTACAGAACACAGGATCACTTTTATTTTTTTCTGCTCAGCAAGCAGAGCCATGGCTTTGATATTATCGGTGACCATTTTGACTGAAGAAAAACCGGTATTCCCGGCAATGTCGTTTGTGCCCGCCAGGATCACCACCGCTTTGGGATTCAGGTCCAGCACGTCGGGAGTGAAGCGAATAAGCATTTGCGGAGTGGTTTGTCCGCCAATACCTCTTCCCAGATAGTTATTATTATGGAAAAAATCCGGATGCATCTTGGCCCATCCTTCGGTAATTGAATTGCCAATAAAGACTACATCGGGACAATTGAAACTTTTCAGAATCTCCTGGTTTTCTTTCTGATAGTATTTTAGTTGGGCCCAGTCTTGTTCCATTAATTTTTGAAAATCTGGTTGCTGAGCGTTTAAAGAAAGGAAAATTAAAAGAAAGCAGGTGCAGGAAAGCAGGAATTTTATCATGAGATGTAGATCTGGGTTTATTGTCAGAATAAATTTGGAATGATAAAAATATCAAAAAAGCTGATATAGAAGGTGCTAAGAAAAAGAGGTAAAAAAGTTTAGGGTTTAGTTGTTGTAAATTAGAAAAGCTTATTATATTTGCATCCGCTAAGCAGGAACGGCATAAGTGTTCTGCGACTTACTGGAGGAATGGCAGAGTGGTCGAATGCGGCAGTCTTGAAAACTGTTGAGGGTCACACCTCCGGGGGTTCGAATCCCTCTTCCTCCGCAAAAAGCCCCGTTATCGCAATGATGACGGGGCTTTGTTTTTGGATTATCTATGTACCTCGCATACCAAAAAGATTTATGCCATTTATTTTTGAGTTACTTATTTTTCTTTCAACAGGTTGGTACTCAAATGATTTAATATTAATCCCTACTTCAATTAATTATAAAAAAATCAGATAGTTTTTGAATTAATTAACAATATTAGTATCATTGTTTATGCGGCTTCTGGATATTTTTATTTTTTTAGCAATTACTATCCTTGCCGTAGCCAATTTTTTTGTTTTTGCTGAACTGAGCATCATAGATACCCGTTGGGTCAGGCTATTTGGGACTATCCTATTCGCGGTAGCTGCCCTTTTCCTTAGAGTATATAGAAATATCTTCTTTATATTAATCTTTTCTTTATTGATTTTTAGTGATTTAGCCCTATTAAATTACGAAATTACAGAGTTTAAGATCTTCCAATTTTTATTTCGTGGATTAGCATATTTGTTAATAGGGATTGAAGCTAAAAAGTCGATCAAGAAATATGACTTTTCCACTTTTCAGATTATCATTCTATCCTTTGTTTTTATAATAAATCTCTTTCTTCTGTATATGGTTGCAGAAACTTTTCATAAAGAATTAAATGACTCTTTGGTTTCTGCTCTTTTCTATTTTCAGGGAATCAATGCTATTATCATGTTATTGTTAGGAGCTATTTATTTAAGTGATAATGGTTCCTTTAAATCTACAGCCTTTTTTTTGATGGCCTGTGGTTTTATTTTAACAGATCTCGCTGCCTTTGCCGCCTATCATTTGCAGTTCATAGAAATTTTCGTGATAGACCGAATCTTTTATCTAATGGCCTTAGGCGGACTTTTAAAATATATTTCCCTTAAAGATGAGCTTGAATTTTGAAGATGAAGATTCAGGCAAAGCCGTTAAGTAAAATCTAGATAAAATAGTATTAATTATTAAGAATGATGTCAAATCTTTCCTTAAGGCCTATAATGCCATCGACTCCCGGAAATATTTCCAGGCCTCCTGGCTTCCCTGGATATGATAAACATTTCCTTTTCTGAATAATAAACTCAAGCCTCCTATGCCCGCTCCGGCGGCACCACCCAATAATGCTCCCATTGCAGCGGCTTCTGCTTCGGTTGTTGGGTAAAACAAGGCATCAGGGTCGGCATCCTGTGCTCCTATAATTCCTCCAATGATAACACCTGCCAGGGCTGGGACTAGCACACTTGTGGCTGCAGAATGGTTTGTCTTGATATGATTAATTTTATCCATTGGGATTTCTGAATATCCTTTCCCACGTTTTAAGCTCAATGTATTATCGCTGATATTTACGATCTTACCTTTTGCAATTTTCTTCCCGTTAGCATCAAACACCCTTACAAAAGTATCTTTATACCTTAGCGTTGATTCAGTTTGTTGGGCAAAAAGCTGCGATGTAAAAATAATACCGAGTATAAATATTAGCGTTTTCATACTGATTGGTTTTAAGTGTAAAACAATGAAATGTAGTAAGATTTAGGGGAATTACACCTGGTAGGGAAGAGTGAGTACTAAAGTTAAGAAAAATAATGCATTTCCACATTAACCGGTGATTGCTTTTTGTCGATAGTTAAAAAAGAATTCTGCAACATTCTGCCTTCTTCTTTTTTTGTGAAAAAAACCATTGGTACCACTCTTTACCGATTTATTAAATGAGTAAATCTGGTATAAAGGATTTTAGAAATTATAAATAAAAGGCTGGTATGAATGAGGAAAGTGTTCTAATCAAATGTTTTCAGGGACTTATAGAAGAAAATATTAATTAAGGAATTAGTCACAAAAAGCCCCACATTTTAGTGGCTTTTTGATTCTTCAATTTCCTAAATATATTGTTCCCTTGAATTTACAAGAACCGGGTTTTTATAAAAAGGGCAAACTAAAGCTTTCTAACCCAGATATTCCTGAATTGAACCGGAGTACCATGATCCTGAAGAGCAATTACATCCTTGCCATGAGCTTCTGGGTAGTTATGCAATCCAATATATAAGGTAAGCCCATGAATTGTAGCATTGTTTTGTACAACCACGCCGTTATGCAGCACTGTAATCCTGGCTGGAGTGTCCAGGTCTCCATTCTTTTTAAATCGGGGAGCCGTATAGATTACGTCATAGGTATTCCATCTGTCTGGAGAGCGCATGGCATTCACTAGCGGCGGTTGATCTTTATAGATACTGGCCGCCTGCCCGTTAGAGTACGTGCGATTATTATATGAATCCAAAATCTGAAGTTCATAACGATTCTGGAAGAAAAGTCCGCTATTTCCCCGGCCCTGGCCAGAATTCTCAATCTCATCTGGGGCGCTCCATTCTATGTGCATTTGTACATCCCCAAATTCCATCTTTGTTTGTATCCCTCCGGTTCCCGGTATTACTTCAAAATATCCGTCTTTTATCTTCCACGGTGATGGTTGGGTAGTGTCTTTCTGACTTACCCAGTGGTCAAGATCTTTTCCGTCAAAAAGGACGATAGCATCTGAAGGAGCCTCACCAGGCTTATCACCTGGCTTTATCACCTCTACCTGTGGCTCCCATATCTCGGTCATTTCCGGTTTCATTGGCATGGGAGATTTTTCGGGTGGGGTGGTAGGATAGTCTTTTTGAGCCATCGTGGCTGTAGATACTAAAAGTAAGCCTGTAATAAGGCACAAAAGCGGGCTTTTCATGATATTCGATTTTATTATTTCAATTCTTCTAAAATAAGCTTTGTAAGCATAGCATCAAAAATGGTTTTAGGTTTCCGCCTAACAGTTTTTTTAATTTCATTTTGATGAGTTAAAGTAATTCTAAATTTGAATTGTTGAGCCAAATTTTAGTATCTTTAAAACAGTCATTCAGGGTGCTACATTAAGTTGGGCTGAGATGAGACCTGTGGATTGTCTGGATAATGCCAGATAAAGAGTATGACACTCAAAGGGAACAGTTAATGTGAAATATTCATTTTTGTTCCCTTTGTTCCTTTCTATTCTATAGCAATCTAAATTTCCTGGAGCCTGGCCAATACCTTCAATAGCTCGATCCTGGTCTGGATAAGTTTGTTCTGAAGTTTTATTTGTTTTTGTCTTGCAGTGATAAGACTGTTCTCCCTTGAATTCACCAAAAAGATGCTGCTTTCACCAAGCTCTAGCTTTCGTTCTTCCCCCTCTAACATACGGCGATATGAAGACACCAGATCATTCATCATTTTATTCTGGTTTTCAAGTGATTTCAGCTGTTCCTGTATAGACTGGATCTTATTGCGTAACTCTAGTCTACCAGAATAGAGGTCAAAACCGGCATTTTCCAGTTTTATTCTGCTAAGCTGAAGATCGCCACGCTCCTTCCTTAAAAATAAGGGAAGACTGAACTTTAATCCGAATTTATATTCGTCATAATTCAGGCTGTTCAGCTGTTCGTAATCTTCGGTCAGGAAATTATATTCGAGGTCCAGAGTAGGCAAAAGTTTATTAGCTTTCAGTCTCTTTTCATATTCAAGAGCCTCAAGTTTATAATTAAGTGATCTTATCTTTGGATGTGTTTCGAGCTCTTCATTCTGCAGAACAATATCCAGGTTGTTTTCAAGGGTTTTCTGAGTAGGGAATAGATTTTCACCTAATTCTAAAGGAATGTTGTCTTCCTGCCAGAGAAAAGTGCCAAGCTTTAAAGAGGCTTTGATATATTGCAGCTCCGCCTGTTCTAATTCAAGCCTCCGGTTCTGAAAACTGATCTGGGCCTCCACGGTATCTATGGCTGGTTTGTCGCCTGCCTCAAAACTGGTTTTCACTCCCTTGAACCTGAATGCAGCATTTTTCCTGAAATCCTGGAATAATTTTAATTCCCGATAACTCATTTGCCATTCAAAGTATGCTGTCGCCGCTTCATATAGGATCTCATTGAGCATTAATTGCTGCTCGGCCTGTGATTGTTTCCTGAATACTTTGGCCTGTTTTAATGCAGCCATACGCTCATTGATGAAAAGGCCCTGGCCAACCGGTATTGAAATTCCGGCTGCAAAGAGACCATCTTTTGGCACCTTGTTTTGGGGATTCAGGAATTCCCCTGAGTTATTCTCATACTTGGCTTTTAATTCAATTCCATACCATGTTGGTATTTTGAAACCTGCATTCAGGATATCAAAATACTCCGTCTCTTTAAATTCTTTGCGATCATAATTGCTTTCCAGTTTAGGGTCGAAGCCTCCCCTGGCTTTTTGAAGATTCGCATCTGCGCTTTCCAACAGTAAACCGGCCTGCTTCACTACCGGATGGTTCGCCTTAACCATATCCAGATATTCTTTAAATTCCAGGTATAAGGTATCAGACTCCTGTGCAAAATTTGTCAGCGGCAACAAAATGAATAAAATGGATATTCCTAGTATTCTCATTGCTTTCCTGTATTTTCAGACTCCGGCGAATAATAATTAGGAGGGAAGCCATTAAGGTGACGCCATATCTCATACCAGATAGGAACATCCTCAAGCAGGGCCAGGGTATTGGCACCGGAACCTACCCGAAGTGCTTCCGGCCACTGATGACCGTCTGGATCAGGGGCTAGCAGAACACGGTATTTACCATTTTCACTAATATAATTTTCGATGGCTACAATCTCGGCACCATAGGTTCCGTAGGACACATTGGGCCAGCCGCTAAAGACGATCGCTGGCCATCCATCAAATCTTACCCTTACTTTCTCTCCAACATGTAAAAGCGGAAGGTCAAGCGGTTTTACGTAAGTTTCCACCGCCAGGTCATAATTTGCAGGCATAATGCTAACAAGTTTTTCTCCTTCCTTAAAAGTTTCACCTATACCCCCAATTAAAGCTTTATTGATATATCCATCCTGAGGTGCTCTGATAAAATAAAGCTCATCCCTGATATCGTAGTTCACATACGCGTTTTCCAGTTTACTTACCTCAGCCTCTGTATCGTAACGCATGGACATCGCTGTAGAGCGATCGCTGCGTGCTTTAGCGATCTTATCACTGTATTCAGCCTCTATACGGTTGAGTTCAAGTCTGGCATTTATAATATCATTTCTACTGGCTATAAACTTGTTCTCCTGCGATAGTAATTTAGCCTGATTTTCCTGTAATTTTAATCGCTTCTCCTCAACATCGGTCATGGCTTTCAAACCTTCCTGTTGAAGCTTTTTAGTACGTTCATACTGCGTTCTGGCGATACTGAGATTTGTCTTGGCGGCTTCCAGGTCTATGCTGTCACTTTGTGTTTTTAACCTGGCCTGCTGAAGTTTATTACGGGCCTGTTCCAGTTTCAACTGCTTTTCATTCTGAAGCGCCGTGATCTGCTGATTAAGGGCATTTATTTTCTCGTCATACGAAACCAGGGAATTAGATTTGGCTTTAACCTGGTCACCAGTTCTTCTCACTAGATCGGGGTCCATATATTCACTTTTGATCTCGGCAATGTGTAATATTGTGTCCCCCTTTTTCACAAATTCTCCTTCCCTCACATACCATTTTGCAATCTGTCCAGGAATAGGGGACTGGATGGTTTGAGGCCTCTGATCGGGCGTTAAGGTGGTCACAGACCCTGTTCCTGAAATAGTTTGAGTCCAGGGTAGAAAAAGTATGATCAAGCCTATCACCGCAAAGATCTTTAGAAACAGGTTGAGATATTTGTAATGCCGTTTATGAAAAACTTTTTTACCCGCCTCAAACTGGCTAAGGTCAACATTTTCATGCAGGCTGTTTTTAGTTATGTTCAACATCGCTTAAGGGGTGTTTTGAATTTCACCATCACTAATTCTAATCCTTCGGTTACAATATTTTCTCCATTCCCTGTCCTGACTGGTGACTATAATTGACCAGGGATTCTCTTCGGAAAACAAAAAGTTCATCATCCTATCGGCTTCGTCTTTATCTATCTGATCCAGGGGCTCATTGAGGACCAGCAAATGAGGTTTCTTCACAATACTTCTGGCGAGGACAATCTTTTTCGCGACGGTATAGGCAAGTTGCCGGCCTTCCGGAAAAATTAATGCGTCCAGTCCTTTAGGCTGTTGTCTTACAAAATTTGTCAGTCCCGTATTTTTCATCACTTCAAAAATGTCTTTTTGCGGAATGTTTTTATCTCCGAAGGTTATATTCTCCAGAAGACTGCCTTCAAAGGGTGATTCCTCAGTAAGCGATTGGCCTATAAGAGATCGGTAATAACCCAGGTTGATATTTTGAAGCGAAATACCGTTGACATATATCTTACCAGAAGTTGGTTCCAGTAAGCCGGCAATTATCTTCAGTAAAGTGGATTTTCCCGACCCGTTAGGGCCTTCCAGTATTATTTTATCGCCGGGACTTATACTCAGGTTGATATTTTTCAAAATCTCGGTACCATCGCTGGCAATAAAACCTACATTTTTCAATTCTATTTCCAGGTGTGAATTTTCAGCAAAACTTTTATCCCCTTCCATGGATTCCAGTTTTTTATCTACCACTTCTCCAAGTTTTTCAAGGGAAGTAAGCATATCATACAGGTTCTCCAGGCCTATGATCATTTTTTCTACACTGCTTATAATAAGCAGAATAATGATCTCGGCTGCCACGAACTGGCCAATATTCATTTGCTGATTCAGAACAAGTATCCCTCCAATTATGAGCAGACCGGCGGTGATTAGTACTTTAAAACCTATCATCTGGATGAATTGAATCCTAAGAATCCTGAAATGGCTTTCCCTTGCATCCAGATAACTGCTTACTAGTTTATCATTTTTGTTTACTGCTAAATTGGTTTTTCCGGAGATCTTGAAACTTATCAGGGTTCGGGCCACCTCCTGAAGCCAGTGAGCTATCTTATACTTTAGTTTTGACTCTTTCATACTGGTATTTAACCCAGCCTTTCCGGTATACCTGAATACCAGGTAGATAAGTGTTATAAGAAGAACCCCATAAAAGATGAAAAACGGATGGTAGAGCGAGAGCAGGATTAACCCGAATATGATCTGGAAAATGGCTGCCGGGAAATCCAGAACTAGTTTTGAGATTCCTTTCTGAATACTTAATACATCGAAGAATCTGTTTGCCAGCTCCGGCGGATAGAAGTTATGCAACTCGCTCATCTTTATTTTGGGAAACCTGTAAGCAAACTCAAAGGAAGCGCGGGTGAATATTTTTTGTTGAATATTTTCGAGGATGCGTATCTGCATTAACTGAAGTATTCCTACAAAAGCTACTCCCAGTGTCACCAGGCTAACCAAAACTATCCATGAGGTACTGATTCGTGCACCCTGGATAAGGTTAACGATGGCCTGGATCCCTAAAGGAACCGATAGATTCACCAAACCTGCGAAAATAGCATAGTAAACAATCTGCATAAAGTCCTTCTTCTCGAGTTTGAGAAGTCCCAGAAAACGTTGCCAGGTTGATATTTTATTATCTGCCATTATTTTCAATTTTAAGAACGTTTTCCACCAGGTGTTTAAAGTAATCTGGGGGTGATACCTTTTTACTACAGTCAGTAATCGAGGTAAAGTGATCTATTAAAAAATACTGATGGAGCGACCCTTCAATTATCATACTGGCAAGGCTGCTTGGGAATGGATATTTAGGGTTTACTGATTTGATCATTTTTGCTAACCGGTTAACCAGTCTTTTGTAGATTAAAAAATAACCATCCTTGTTTTCTGCATCCACTTCTTTAGTGAGAAAGGACTTGGAAGATTCGTTGATGATAATCTGATTGAGGGCCACCTCATCAATATGTTTGAAGGCTTCGTCCTGCTCTACAGGTTTGGTAAGTATCTCTATGGCTGTGAATAATTTTTGATTAGCATTCTCAATACTATTGGTAGCAAATACCAGCTGGTATTCTTTCCAGCCCCAGTACCAGGATGTGAGATAAACCAAAAATTTATGCTTGTTCTCAAAATAGCGGTAGATGGAACTTTCATTAGATTTTATACGCTTACCCAGTTTTCTGAAGGTGAAACTTTCAAATCCCGATTCATTGATAAGTCTGATGCCATTATGAACTATTCTTTTGCCTAGTTCAGTAGATTGCGGGTCCTTTAAAAATATCTTTTCATTTATCCCGATTCTGATATCCTGTAATATATATTCCATTTCATGAAATTAACGCACGCAAAAATAATAGTAAAAGTTTTAAAAATGAAAGTATTACTATTATTTTAACTTTCGTTGAAGATGTTCCAGATAGGAATTCCAGGTTATCTTTATTTTTTATAAAATTTCTTTTTTCAATTTCCTGCAGTTCATTCAATAAAATCCCGGAATAAGACCTTAAATTTTCAAATTTAAAATCTAAGTGTTCTAAAATTGCCGAAATCATAATTGCCTCGAAGTTTCGTGTTTTAGACTGTTTTTAAATGCTTTAAAAAGACTTAGTTTTACCAATTAATTACAATTGGTTTTATTATAGGCATGGAAAACAAACGTTATTTTGTGATAGATTTTGATAGCACATTTACCCAGGTTGAAGCCCTGGATGTGCTTGGAGAATTATCTCTTGCAAATCACCCTAAAAAGGAACAAAAACTCAAAGAACTTAAAGATCTTACAGATCTTGCCATGGAAGGAGAGCTGGCCTTCAGGGATTCGCTTGAAAAGCGCCTGGAAATCCTGGAAGCTCATAAAAACTCTATTCCCAAACTGGTTGAGATGCTACGTGAAAAGGTTTCGGTATCCTTCGTGAGGAATGAGGAATTCTTTAAGGAATATCAGGACCGTATTTATATTATCTCAAGTGGGTTCAAAGAGGTGATTGACCCTATTGTGAGTGAGATGGGGGTAAAGAAAGACAATGTTTATGCGAATACCTTTGAATACGACAGCGATGGAAATATAACGGGTTTTGATAAAGACAATGTGCTTTCTTCCAATAACGGAAAGGTGGAATTACTTAAGCGTCTGGAACTGAAAGGTGATGTTTATGTGATTGGTGATGGTTACAACGATTATGAGATCAAGGCTGCTGGCCTGGCCAATAAGTTCTATGCATTTACTGAAAATGTGGAACGAGACAATATTCTTGAAAAAGCAGATCATATAACTCCAAGTCTTGACGAATTCCTATACCTTCATAAAATGAACAAAGCCATATCTTATCCAAAGAACCGTATAAAGGTTTTATTACTTGAAAATGTGCATTCCGATGCTGTGAACATCATGAAGAATGAGGGTTACAATGTGACCACAATATCCGGAGCACTGGATGAAGAAGAACTGGCCGAAAAGATCAAGGATGTTTCCATACTCGGGATAAGGTCTAAAACAAATCTTACCGAGAAAGTTCTGGAAAATGCCAACCGTCTTATAGGAGTGGGAGCTTTTTGTATCGGGACCAACCAGATAGATCTTGAAGCATGTCTTAAAAAGGGAGTAGCGGTATTTAATGCTCCTTACAGTAACACAAGATCTGTGGTAGAGCTCGCTATTGGGGAGATAATTCTGCTGATGAGAAACCTTCCCGACCGCATTGCCGAGATGCATCGTGGCGAATGGAATAAATCGGCAAAAGGAAGTTATGAGGTTAGAGGTAAAAAATTGGGTATCGTAGGCTACGGGAATATCGGGGCCCAGCTTTCGGTAGTTGCCGAAGCCATAGGCTTTGATGTGTACTATTACGATCTGGTTGAAAAGCTTGCAATGGGTAATGCTACCAAATGCCACAGCCTTAAGGAACTTTTCGAGAAAGTTGATATAGTTACCCTTCATGTTGATGGGCGCAAGGAGAACAAGAACATGATAGGAGATAAGGAATTCAGCTGGATGAAAGAAGGTTCTATCTTTCTAAACCTGGCTCGAGGACAGGTGGTTGATGTGGATGCGCTGAGAAAACATATGGAATCGGGCAGAATAAAAGGTGCCGGAGTGGACGTTTTTCCGAAAGAGCCGAAGACCAATCAGGAAGAATTTGAGTCTACTTTAAGAGGTCTCCCTAATCTGATTCTTACTCCACATATTGGAGGTAGTACAGAAGAGGCCCAGGAGAACATCGGGAATTTTGTTCCGGGTAAGATCATCGAGTATATCAATACAGGTAGTACAACAAATTCGGTGAATTTCCCTAATCTTCAGTTACCAATCCTTGAGAATGCTCACAGGCTTATTCATATTCACCATAACAAACCTGGGATCATCGCTCATATTAACAGGATACTTGCCGCTCATGATATTAATATCGTAGGGCAGTATCTTAAGACCAATGAGACCATAGGTTATGTGATCACCGATATAGATAAGGAATATGACAACGAAGTGATCAAGGAACTTAAAGGTATACAGGGAACCATCAGGTTTAGGGTGTTGTATTAGACTATAGTCGTTAGTTTTCAGACATTGTAAGATATAATGCACCTTGGATTTTAAACATTCAACATTTAAACAAGACTTAAATTATGGATATACATATACCTGATGAATTCAGGATAACCGAACAATTGCACCAGGAAACCTATCTTTCCAATGGGGAGCTTATTAAGTGGAACGGAAAGACAGATGAGGTCTATTCAACCATCTCTTCAACTGATGAGTACCAACCCACACTTTTGGGAACCGTCCCGCATATGGATAAGGGTTCGGCGCTGGAGGTGCTTCAATCTGCCTGTGATGCATATGCAAAAGGCCAGGGTAAATGGCCAACTATGAAAGTAGCCGACAGAATTTCCTGTATGGAGAATTTTGTGGAGCAGATGAAGACCAAAAGGGAGCAGGTGGTAAAATACCTTATGTGGGAAATAGGCAAATCCCTGCCAGATTCAAGAAAGGAATTTGATCGTACCGTTGAATATATTCAGGATACAATAGAAGATTATAAGCAGCTGGATCGCGATAGTGCAAAATTCCAGGAAAAGGATGGGGTTTATGCCCATATTAGGCGTGGACCGCTTGGAGTGGTTCTTTGTCTTGGTCCTTATAACTATCCGCTTAACGAGACCTTTGCCCTGCTTATCCCTGCGATTATCATGGGAAATACCGTGGTTTTCAAACCAGCCAAACATGGAGTTTTATTGCTCTCACCATTACTGGAAGCATTTCAGCAGTCATTCCCTAAAGGAGTTGTGAATGTGATCTACGGAAGGGGAAGGGAAGTAGCTGCCCCTATCATGCAAACAGGAAGAATAGATGTACTGGCTCTAATTGGGAATAGCAAATCGGCCATTGCATTACAGGACCAGCATCCATACAAGAACAGGCTTAGACTTGTATTAGGGCTCGAAGCCAAGAACCCTGGAATTATCCTGCCCGATGCCGATCTTGATCTGGCCGTAGAGGAGTGTATTTCAGGAACGCTTTCGTTCAACGGGCAGCGTTGTACGGCATTAAAGATATTGTATGTACATGAGGAAGTTCAGGAAGAATTCAATAAGCGATTCGCCAAGAGAGTGGACGAACTTAAATATGGAAATCCATGGGCAGAAAATGTGATGCTTACCCCTTTACCTGAACCAAATAAACCACAATATATTCAGGAATTGATAGATGATGCGACCGAAAAAGGAGCAAAGATTATTAATGAAAGAGGAGGAGCCACTTCAGAAAATTATATTTTCCCGGCAGTGCTTTATCCGGTGACCGAGGATATGCGTGTTTATAAGGAAGAACAGTTTGGCCCGGTTATTCCAATCAAACCTTTTAACTCTATCGAACAACTTCTCGATGAGATAGCCGATTCAAATTATGGTCAGCAGGTGAGTTTATTCGGAACTGGGATAGACAGGATCGCACCGCTTATAGACACCCTGGTTAACCTGGTATGCAGGGTGAACCTGAACAGTTCCTGCCAGCGAGGGCCAGATGTCTTCCCATTCACCGGAAGAAAAGATTCTGCCGTAGGAACACTAAGTGTGCATGATGCTTTAAGATCATTCTCGATTAGAACATTTGTTGCTAGCAAGGATAAGGCATATAATAATGAGATTCTCAGGAAACTACTTGATAGTAAAAGCTCCAACTTTGTGAGTACTGATTACATTCTATAAGCTGACAGCTGTCAGATTTTAAGCTCTAAGCAGCCATCAGGTCTACAATGAGAAAGTCATTTATATCTGATATTTTTAGCTTTTTATTGGCTTAAAATTGGCTATCAGTTAACTATGTCGAAAGGATTTTTGATATATATTTATACTGTAATTATCGGTGAAATAGACGATAATTGCGAAGGGTAACTGAGAAATGGTTTAAATATTTCGGTTACCCTTTTTTTATGCTATGAATCGAAAAATTTAAAAATCCTATCGTTTTAAAACGTCAGGAACTTGGGTATTCCTGCCTTTGTATTTAGATTTAATGGATCTCAATTTATTTTCTTGACAAATGTTAATAATTTATTAATTAACTAAAACGAGAGAGCCGGGCTTGTAGGAATCCTCGTATATTAGCGCTTCCCCTACACTTTTCACTTCATAATTTTTAAAATGGATTCTATTTCAATCTACATCATGGTTGGTGTTTGTATAGTTATTGGTGGGGCTCTCCTAATATATCTTATTAAGGATAATGCTAAACAGGAAAGGATTATTGAAAAGCATACCAGGGATATTGCTGTGATAAGAAACAGTCGTAAGAAATAAGCCTTATTGAAAATGCTTTATCAAATTCCATTTAAAGCTTAATGTCCAGTCTAAATTATTAGTAGTCCGCCTATAAATACTATCGTTCCAATAAGCATTAGTATTAAAGTATAAGGAAGTATTTCTCTTGCCTTTAATCGTGTAATTGCCAGTAATGGAAGGGCCCAGAAGGGTTGTAACATATTGGTGATCTGATCACCATAGGCAAAAGCCATAATAGCTTTGTTTAGTGGAACCCCAAGTTTAACTGCACTTTCCAGAACTATTGGCCCCTGTATGGCCCATTGTCCGCCGCCGCTGGGAACAAAGATGTTTACCAGGCCGGCACTAAAGAACGTATAAACAGGTAAGCTGACTTCGGTAGCCATCGAGGAGAAAAATCCGGCAATATCTCCAACGATTCCTGTTTCTTTCATAATACCCATAATCCCGAAATAAAGAGGAAATTGAATAAGTATCGCAGCGGCACCACCTATAGCCTCATCTAGCGCACTTAAAAAGGACGCAAAGGAACGATGTAGTATTATGCAAAGCCCAAGCATGAAAAAGTTAAGCATATTGGGAGTAAGATTGCCATTTGACAAATCCCCGTAATAGCTTGCAATAAAAGCAGCGAGAAGTAAAACTCCAAATACGATCCTTAACCATTTAGAATGGTCCAACCTTTCAGCCCCTTCTATCACCAGATTCTTCTTTTTTACTTTTTCCTCTGGAAGCTCAATCCTGGTAGTGGAGGTGCTTCTTGAAATCAACCAAAGAACCAGGGGTACAAGAATCATAAGCATCCCGAAAAGAATCAGGTTCCATTCAGCAAATATCGTAATGGCGGTGGGGATGGTGTCCGGCAGACTATTAATTATAGGATAGTTAGCTGAGCCTGAAAAAAGGCTGGCTATATGTCCGCTTTCCGAGGCCTTTAAAGGGGCACTTCCACTAATCCCTCCGTGCCATACCATCAGGCCAACATATCCTGCAGCCCCAACTAAAGGGTAATTGATCTCAAATCCCCGTTCTTTGGCAGCTTCTCCAACTTTCCTGGCCATGATGGCTCCAAATATGAGTCCTAGTCCCCAGTTAAAGAATGCCACAAGCATCGTGGAAACTGATACAGTAATCACCGCACTGGCATTACCGGTAACAATATTGGTTAGTTTACGGGTAAGCCAGGCCACCGGCTTGCTAAGAACAAGTACATGTCCCAAAACCAGGATGAGCATCATTTGAACTGCAAAAACCAGTAATGCAGGATTCCACATCCCATTCTGCCAGTACCCCAGAATACTAATGAAGGACTCGGCATTTCTCTCACCGGTAAAAAAGAAGGCAATACAAATAGTGAGTAGACTTAAGATAGCCGCCAGGGTGAATGGTGCAGGGATTAGTCTTTTGAAGACCTGTTCAATATTGCTGGAAATGTTCATAACTTCAAATATCAAGAAATAATCGAAAAGTATGGAGTCTGCAACAAAATAAACTGCTTACACTATTCTCTTTTACTACACTATCCTCTATGAAATCCCATTTATTTGATATGAATGGCTATTTAAGTGAAGTGAGTTCCTTTTAAACTCTTTTTTGCCTGAATCTAACCCGGGATTTTGAATTCATATCTTCAATAACACTTTTGATTACTCTTAATGAGCTACCGGTATCTTATAGGTATAATAAGGAATAGTATGCGGTAAATTAGCTTCATAAATCATCATTAATCAATTAATTAACAGAAAAAAAATTATTCAATCTTAAAAATCATTCATCATGAAAACATTAATTTTTTCTTTATTACTCATCGTTGCGACCTCCATTGGTCATGCTCAAAAAATTACAGAACTGGAAGAAGCAAAAGTTGGTTTTGCTCCCTTAGATGTTGAAGTAACCGAAAACGGGGATAGTTTTACCTATAACGTTCATGAATCTTACGCGGGCCAGTTTGTGAAAGATCCAATTGCCTTTATGAAGGCCAATTTCGACATTCAGAATTTCATCGCTACCTACGGGGATCGTAATTATGATTCCTATCATTTAACTTTCAAAAGCGGACAGGGTTTCTTAAAAGCTGATTTTGACAAAAACGGGAAAATCGTAAAGACCTATCAAAAATTTAAAGATATAGTTCTGCCATTAGACGTAAGAAGAGAACTTTATATGGCTCACAAAGGCTGGACTATGACTGAAAACAAATACATAGCCTCAGGAAGGGGAGAAATGCTAGAAAAAGAACTTTACAAGATTAAAATCGAAGATGGTAGTCGTTCTCAGAATATAAAACTGGATCCAAGATCAATGAGTAGAACAAGTGTTGCCAGTAAAGAGTAATTGGAGATGTTTTAAAACCATAGTTTGAGTTTAGCAGGGCTATCAGAATCTAGAATTTTGATGGCCTTTTTTCAGGTTAAAATTTTATAAAATATAAAACCACTAAATGCCTGGCCTTTAAAAAATATAAACTTTGTGTTCAAATAGTTTTAAATTGCAATTGTCTAATACTCATTATAAACTATGAAAGCACTTGTTATTGATGATGAAGAACTGGCCAGGAAGAGGGTTTTAAACTTACTTGAAGAAATAGATGAAATAGAGATAATTGGAGAATGTTCCAATGGTAAAACAGCAATAAAAAGGATTAATACCGAAAAACCTGATCTCATTTTTCTTGACATCAATATGAAAGATATGAATGGTTTTGAGGTCCTTAAGCATGTGGAAATATCTCCCAAACCCATAGTGATCTTTGTCACTGCATATGATAATTATGCCTTGAAGGCTTTTGATGTGGAAGCATTCGACTTTTTGCTCAAGCCTTTTAAGGATGAAAGATTTTTTAAAACCATCAAAAAAGTGCTTAAAACCACCCATACTGAAGCTGATTCAAATTTTGAAAAACGCCTCATTGAGTTTTTTCATGAATATTCCGGGGGATCTACAAGGCTTAATGCCGTTTCAAAGATTCCGGTAAAACAGGGAAACAAGACGGCCTTAGTAGATCCAAAAGATATCTTATACATACTGGCTTCTGGATATTATGCCGAATTATACGTGAAGTCTAAAAAACATGTGTTAAGAGAATCACTTAATAATCTGGAAGAAATACTAGATGAAAATGTATTTGTAAGAATTCACAGGTCTACCATTGTAAATCTGAATTTTGTAGAAGAGATTGTACACTCCGATTATTCTGAGATAGATGCGAAAATGACCGATGGAAAACTGCTTCATGTTAGCAAATCTCATAAAAAGGAATTTATGGAGAAAATAGGAATTTAAATGAGCCTTACTTCATTAAAACGAAAGTATATAGATATGAAACTGGTGCTTCTGCTTGCTGGTTTTTATCTGATGTTTGACATCGTTCTTCTTGTCAAGGTCGCATACATGCGCCATTACATGCCAGGGGATGCCCCGAATTATTTTAGCTGGTCAGATTTTATCATCCATAATCTGCTATTCGATTATATAATTGTGGTTAGTTACATGACCCTTATTGCGATTAGTACCAAGCGATTCCTCAACAAGAATTACTCCTGGGTCAAGATCATCTCCATTCACACGCTCTTTTCAATCCTGATTGGCCTTATCATCCGTTTGATATTCGATTTTTATTCTATCGTTGCCGGCAGAATAAGCCTTGCCGATTTTGATCTTAGAAAAAGTATAAATGCCTTCATTTATGTAATAGATCTTAACTTCCTTATCTATTTCGCGATGGTATTTATCATCTACACCTACTACTATTTAAGACAGGTTAAGGAAGCTGAAAAACGCCATTCAAAGCTTGAATCACAACTGGTGAATACCAGGATGAAGATGCTTTCTTCCCAGTTGCAGCCGCATTTCTTATTTAATACTCTTAACTCTATAGCAGTGCTAACCGATATAGATGCGAGCAAGGCGAAAGACACTATAGCTGACCTTAGTGATTTCTTAAGGGAGATACTTTACAACAGCGATAGCAATCGTATTAGTCTGGATGAAGAACTGCGCATACTTGAATATTATCTGAATATCGTAAATGTTCGTTTCTCAGACCATCTCACCATTACTAAGGAAATTGATGAGTCTCTTCTGTTAAAAAGAGTACCAGCCCTTCTATTACAGCCTCTCATAGAGAATTCCATAAAACACGGCTATTCTTATGATCACACCAATCTCAATATTAAAGTTTCGGTATTTGAAGAGAACGATAAACTCGTAATTAAGGTTGAAAATGATGGTGCGCCTATTTCCCAGACCCATGCAGAACTTATGAAAAAAGGAGTAGGGCTAACCAATATCAATGACCGCTTAAAGAATCTCTACAATGAGAATTATTTCTTTGAAATACGAAACAAAGAAGATAATTCGGGAGTAGAGACTATTATAAAGATCCCCGAATAAAAATTATTTCTGCTCGCTGAATTAAGCCTGGCGTTTACATATTTCATTCGAAATATGTTACAATTGATTATACATGTAATCAAAACAAGTATTTAAGATTTTTTTGGCTTGAATTTTATTCAGGTTCTTCGTAAATTTAAGTAATCCTCTCACTTTCCTGACTTTCCTACTTCTAAAAGCCTCCCGTATGGAAAGAGAATTACCCTGTCATTATTATCCACCTGCCGAAGAAAGATTTAATATTATTTCTCACGGTATTGGTTTTGTGCTAAGTATTCTGGCTTTGATTTTACTTATATTGAAGGCAGAACGGCTTGGTGAGATTGAACATCTGGTAAGCTTCAGCATTTTTGGAGCTAGTATGGTACTGGTTTATGCCGCCTCCACCTTTTATCATAGTGCCAGATCTAAACGCTTAAGAATAAGGCTAAATATTCTTGATCACGCTTCTATTTATTTTCTGATCGCTGGTACGTATACACCTTTTGCTCTGGTAACCCTAAATGGAATTACGGGCTGGACCATTCTGGGCGTAATATGGACCATGGCTTTAACCGGTGCAGTCTTCAAATTATTCTATGCAGGTCGTTATCAATTATTTTCAACCATAATGTATGTTATAATGGGATGGATCATCGTATTCGCCATAAAACCACTTCTCATGAATTTTCCGGGTGACGGGCTTTGGTGGTTGTTTGGAGGCGGGATAGCCTATACTATTGGTGCTATCTTGTTCATGCAGAATAAGATCCCCTTTAACCACGCCATTTTTCACATTTTTGTTCTTCTGGGAACTTTCAGTCATTTTATTTCAATTTACTTTTACGTTCTGCCCGATAATGTGTGAATTAGAGTCTTTATGATGAATAATTTTTATCTTTAAAGCTTACCGAAATCACTTTTTATGAAGAGTAAATATCTTTTATGCGGACTGATAACATTTTTATTTTTCAACCGGATACAATCTCAAAATGACTATTACTTTCCCGAAGATGTAAATTTTAATGAAAATATTCCCAGCCCGGCAGAATTTCTGGGCTATGAAATAGGTGAGTGGCATACAAGACATGCCCGGCTTGTGAGCTATATGGAAAAACTGGCAGAGTTATCTCCCAATGCCCAAATCCAGACGATAGGTTATACACACGAAAAAAGACCACAAATAATACTCACTATTTCTTCTGAAGAAAATCTTCAAAATCTGGAGAACATCCGGCAGGATCATCTATCACATGCCAATCCGGAAAATTCACCGGGTGATGTAGAGCAGATGCCTGTGATAGTCCAACTTGGATATAATGTTCATGGGAACGAACCTTCAAGCAGTGAAGTTTCAATGCTGGTGGCCTATTATTTGTTGGCCGCAGAAGACGCAAAAGTGGATGATTATCTTGAAAATGGGGTTTTTCATATAGAACCGGCTCTTAACCCTGATGGACGTGACCGTCATACCACCTGGGTAAATAGTAACAAGGGAAATCCTCCCGTGGCAGATAACTGGGACAGGGAACATAATGAATCCTGGCCATCTGGTAGGACCAACCATTACTGGTTCGATCTTAACAGGGACTGGTTGCCACTAACACAGGTGGAAAGCAAGAACAGGGTAGCTTTCTATCATAAATGGCTACCAAATATGGTGACCGATTATCATGAAATGGGCTCTTCGAGTACCTATTTCTTTGAACCTACCAAAAAGTACGGTTCAGAAAATCCAATTGTACCTCGTTACAACTACGATACGCTGAACAGTATTTTTGCCAAATATCACCAGGAAGCACTGGATGAGATTGGCTCATTGTATTTCACCGGAGAGCGATACGATAATTCCTATCCCGGCTATGGCTCCACCTATCCGGACCTTCATGGGGCACTTGGGATCGTATACGAACAGGCCAGTTCTCGTGGCCACGTTCAGAATACGGGGACTGAGGATATCACCTTTCCATTCTCAATAAGAAATCATCTAAGAACTAGCCTGGCGACTATTCAGGCAACCATAGATAACCGGGAATTGTTGCTTAACTGGCAACGTAAGTTCTTTAAGGATATTCGAGATAAAGGTCTTAAGGAGAAGAAAATTCACGTGTATGGCAATGAGAAAGATCCGGGATTAACCAAAATGTTCACTCAGCTTTTACTGGATCACCAGATAAAGGTCTACCAACTTCAGGACAATATTACAGCCGGTGGCCGGGAATACAAAACCGGTTCTGCCTACGCCGTTCCCGAAGCACAGCCCCAGAACCTTATGGTAAAAACCGTATTTGATAATGTGACCAGTTTTGCAGATAGTGTCTTTTATGATACATCAGCCTGGTCTATGGCCCTGGCTTATGGAATTTCAAATGCTGAAGTTAATTCGGGCAGGATTGATCTCGGGGCCGGGCTAAGTGAAGAGGATATCAAAACCAATGTTGATACTCCGGCTAAATCAGATTATGCATACCTGGTAGACTGGTCTCAGTTTAAGGCTGCATCGGCATTATATTATCTCTTAAATAATGAGGTGAATGTCAAAACCGCATTTACCCCTTTTTCCATTGAAACAAATAAGGGCGAAAAAGAATTTGGATATGGTACTCTGATGATTTCGGTTGCCGACCAGTCGCTTAGTCCAGAAAAATTATATCAGCTAATTAAAAAGGCTTCAGAAAAGGCTGGTGTAAAGATAGCATCTGTCCCATCGGGTAGGAGTGCTCTGGGAATTGACCTGGGAAGTCCTGAATTTAAGAGTGTTGAGTTACCCAAAGTAGTGATGCTCACAGGGAATGGCACAAGTGGATATGAAGCAGGGGAGATATGGTTCATGATGGATACCTATGTAGGTATGCCGATCACGAAGGTAGACAGGAGCGATTTTAAAAGGATGCCTCTTAATGATTATGATGTGCTTATAATGGTTTCCGGGAGCTACGACGACCTTGATAAAGATAGGATAGATAGTTGGGTGAAAAATGGAGGAACTTTGATCACCCAGAGAACTGCAAGTGAATGGGCGATAAAAAATGAAATTGTACAGGCTGAGCTTAAAGAACAGGAAAAAGAAAAGGACAGTCTTTTAAGAATGAATTATGTAAAAGCTGATAAATATTATGGTTCCCGGGCCATTGGAGGTTCCTTTTACAAGGCCGATCTGGACATTACCCATCCTTTAGGTTTTGGCTATAATGACAGGGAGCTCTCCATTTATAAGAACAGTTCGGTTTTTATGAAACCCGGAAAGAATCCTTTTAATAAGGTAGCGGTATTTACAGATGACCCGTATCTAAGTGGTTATATTCATCCTGAAAATCTGGAAATGATCAAAAATTCTGCAGCGATCCTGGTGGAGCAAAAAGGCAGAGGAAACGTGATCATGTTCAGCGACAATCCAAACTTCAGGGCCATGATGCTGGAAACTTATAAATTATTTGTTAACGCAATATTTTTTGGACAGATGATTTTCTGATTGATAGAATCTGGAATTACATAGTAAAACAATATCATCCCTTCAGAGCAGAAATAATCTGTTCTGAAAGGATGATAAAAGTTGAAATACGGATCAGGCTTTAGGCTGAATGTTCTGATTTACCCTGAAGAAGTTATCAGGATCGTATTTAGCTTTTATTTTCTGAAGTTTTTCATAATTATGCCTGAAGGAGGCTTTTACTCTTTCCTGGCCTTCTTCCATCATAAAATTGGAATAGGAACCACCCATTGAGAAAGGATGCAGAGCACTCCAGTAATCCTTACACCAGTTAGTGATCTCCATAGCCTTGCCGGGATCAGGATCTATACCTACGAATACTCCTGCATATTTGGCATCACGGTAAGCCCATGCTGTATCCTCAGGACCAACTTTTGCTGCTGCACCCGAAATTGGATATAGGTGCATTTGAGATAATGGTGTTGGGATGGAGGATCCAAATTTTAAGTGCTCTTTAGAAGCTTCAGGTGGAATTTCACTAAAGAAATCACCCCGCCAGTACCACTGGAATCCTGGAGGTAAGAGTCCGTCAAATAATGTTTGTATAACGGGATATGGCATCTCACCAACATGTTCGAATACAGGTTTGAGATCCCTCACGGGTTCGAATAATTTATCAAATTCATCAGGATTTCCGGTATAGCACCACACTATTCCACAGAATTTTTTTCCATGAAGTTCTTCTGGGAACGGCGGTCCCGGAATCACCATAGTGGCAATAAATCCGTTTAGATCTTCTGGTGCGTTATGGATAAAATCATGATACCATTTCATGACCTCTTCTGTTTTTTCAATAGGCCATAGGGTAGGTCCGCCAATTACGCTTGTTAGTTCATGTCCCTGGAAAAGGAAAGAAGTAACAATTCCAAAGTTGCCACCACCACCGCGAACGGCCCAGAAAAGATCGGAATTCTGATCTTTATTGGCAGTAACCACACTACCATCGGCAAGCACCATATCTACTTCAAGAAGGTTATCAATGGTTAGTCCGAATTTACGGGATAAATGACCTACACCACCTCCAAGGGTCAAACCTCCAACGCCTGTAGTAGAAATTATACCGGCTGGGACGGCGAGTCCGTAAGCATGGGTTGCATGATCCACTTCGCCCCACAGGTTTCCACCACCAACTCTTACAGTATTGTTCGAGGTATCTACCCTAACATATTTTATTCCGGATAGATCTATAACAAGCCCTTCGTCGCAAATACCAAGGCCACCCCCATTGTGACCACCGCCACGAACAGCCGTTAACATATTATTTTTCCTCCCAAAATTGACTGCTGTGATCACATCGGCAACGTCTACGCATTTGGCAATCATAGACGGTCTTTTGCTGATCATGGCATTAAAGACCTTACGTGAATCTTCATAATTCACATCTCCTTCAAGAATAAGTTCGCCTCTCAGGCTGCTTCTTAATTCTTCTACCATTGAAGGTTCTAATTTTACTGTGCTCATAATTATTGATTTATAGATAAATGGATTGAACTTTATCCATAGCTTTTATAAGCGACTACAGGTATGAATAATGGAGCGAAGTGTATTGAAAAAGTAGAGGGAACAAGTATGCTTTCTTATTTGAGAAAAGCCATACAATATAAGAATATTTAAAAAATGATTCACTATTATGAATCAAATAAGTTCAATCAAAATGCTGAATTTCAGTCAATAACCTTTAATTATTGAATTCTTCGTCAATTATTATTAAAAGCTCTAAAAAGTATTGAGCCAGAATGAATTCTCAAATTTAAGCTCTCCCCTGTCATCTTTTTGTTTAAGTTCATTCAACAGTTTCAGCGAGTCACCTACGGCATCACTACACAGAACAATCAGAGAGTCTTTCTTAGCATTCCCTATCGCATACTTGATAGATTCCGGCTCGGAGCCTGCAAGAGTGACCAGTTTTTTAGGATCGGTTTTATTGATACCGTTCCGGAGTAAGGAAGTTAAATATTCGGCCGATTTACCCCTGAGGTCACGGTCATTACGAATTATTATTTCATCGAACATTTCAGCGGCGATTAACCCAATTTTTTCAGTATCGCTATCCAGGCGGTCTCCTATTCCGGCAATTATCCCGACTTTATACTTAAAATCCAGAGAATCGATAAAATCTTTCAGAGCTCTCATTCCTGTAGGATTATGCGCATAGTCTATCATAAAACTAAAATTCTTGAAGCGAAATATGTTAAGTCGTCCCGGGGTTTGCGAATCGGAAGGAACAAAACTTTGCAAGGCCGTTCTCATATCTTCAATGCTAAATCCGCTTATTTGTGCAGCAAGAACAGCGGGCAGGATGTTCTGGATCATGAACTTTGCTTTACCATTAAAAGTGAGCGGGATATTCTCCACTTTCATCACTCTCATTTTCCAGACACCACTTGTTAAGGTTATATAGCCATTCTCAAACACTGCTGTGATGCCTCCTTCTTCCTGGAACCTTTGTATCCTTGGATTATTTTCATCCATAGAGAATAGAGCGATCTTAGATTTTAAATACTTCCTCATACCGAAAACCAGATCGTCATCTGCATTAAGAATGGAATAGCCATCATGCTTTACTGTTTCCGGAATAACAGATTTCACCTTTGCAAGCTGCTCCTGGGTATGAATACCATCCAGGCCCAGGTGATCTCCTTCTACATTAGTGACTATCCCGATGTCACAGGTCTTAAACGCCAGACCAGCCCGAAGAAGTCCTCCACGCGCACACTCCAGGACTGCAAAATTTACGTTTGGATCTCTTAATACCAGTTCGGTACTAACTGGTCCCGTGCAATCACCTTTCATAACCATTCGATTCTGGATGTAAACGCCATCGGTGGTGGTATAACCTACAAGTTTTCCGCTTAACTTGGCCATGTGGGCAATAAGTCGTGTAGTGGTGGTTTTCCCATTTGTTCCAGTTACCGCGATAATCGGGATTTTTCCATCCTTATTATCAGGGAATAAAGAATCAAGTACCGGGGCGGCAACATTTCTGGGCAGGCCAACAGTTGGTGCGAGGTGCATCCTGAAGCCTGGGCCGGCATTCACCTCTATCACCGAGCCTCCCGTTTCTTCAATAGGTTTGCTAATGTCACTGGTGATAAGATCTATACCGCAAATATCAAGATCTATGAGTTTTGCGATCCTTTCTGCCAGAAAAATATTGGATGGATGAACTATATCTGTTACATCTTCGGCCGTGCCACCGGTACTCAGGTTGGCGGTGTCTTTTAAAATAAGATGTTCTCCCGCCGGTAATATCGAATTGAGATCATAGCCTTTCTTATTAATAAGCTTAAGACTTGTTTTGTCAATCTCGATCTTTGTAAGCAGGTTTTCATGGCGAAATCCGCGCCGCGGATCCCGATTTGTCAACTCTACCAATTCGGCGATAGTTGAATGACCATCTCCCGTAACCTGGGCTGGGGAGCGTCTCGCGGCGGCGACAAATTTGTAATTTATTACTAGTATTCTGAAATCTGATCCATAAATATGATTTTCAACGATTACGGTGTCTGATATCTTTTTTGCCTGATGAAAGCCTGCTGTAGCCTGTTCTAAATCATGAATATTGGAAGTGATCCCGCGACCATGATTGCCGTTTATGGGCTTGATTGTTAAAGGGTAACCCACATCTTCACAGGCTTCTTCTAATTCTGAAAGTTCCCAGATTGTTTTGCCGTAGGGAACCTTTATCGAAGCCTGTCTTAGCAGGTTTTTAGTGTCTTCCTTATCACAGGCTATATCCACTCCTATATTGCTCGTTCTGCTAGTGATGGTCGCCTGAATTCTTCGCTGATTGGCACCATATCCTAACTGACAAAGGGAGCCTTCATTCAGTCTAAGCCAGGGAATGCCACGCCTTTCAGCTTCTTTAATAATCGCTTCGGTACTTGGACCTAATCTGCCATCTTCTTTAAGTTCTCTTAATTCCTGAATATCTTTATCAATTTCATATGGCCTATTAGCGATAAGAGCTTCGCAGATATTTACAGCTGCCCGGGCGGCGTATCTTCCGGCATTTTCTACAGTATATTCAAAAACTACATGATAAACACCTTTTTCACCATAACCTCTAGTTCTTCCAAAGGAAGTCTCCATTCCAGCCAGGCACTGGATTTCAAGGGCAACATGTTCTATTACATGTCCCATCCAGGTGCCTTCATCAAGTCTCAGTAAAAAACCGCCTTGCTTTCCTTCTGAACATCGATGTTCTTCAAGACCGGGAAGTAAATTCTTTAAACGCTTATTGAAGCCTTCAATTTCATTTGACGGGGAATTCTCAATTTCTTCCAGGTCAAGCACCATTACGATGAGTTTTGGGCGCCTTACAGACCAGTAGTTGGGCCCGCGTGTGGCGGTGATTTCCTTTATTTTCATGTGGGTTAGGTGATTGATTTATAATGACTTAAATAAAATTAGACTTTTTCAGCCAACAACTGTATTTTAGTATTCTAAAAGTTACGTTAAATGAAATCTAAAGGAACATTAATTCCAATAGGAGGGAATGAAAATAAAGGAGTTCGAACCAACGAAAAGTTTCATACAGAACGTATCGAAAGAGGAATTCTTTCCCGGGTTGTTGCTGAAAGTGGAGGTGTGGACTCCTTAATCGTTGTTATCCCTACAGCCTCCAGCATACCTGCAGAGGTTAGTCAGAGTTATATAGATGCTTTTGGTAAACTGGGCTGTAAAAATGTTGAGGTTGCCAACATTAGGAAAAGGGAGGACTCAGAAAAAATGGCTAACATAGAACTTGTTTCCAAAGCAGATTGCGTGATGTTCTCTGGTGGAAACCAGTCCGAAATCATCAATAAAATACGGGATACCAGTATACATAAGATATTGGTGGATAGATATCAAAATAGTTCGCTTGTTATTGCCGGTACAAGTGCTGGTGCTATGTGTATGTCTGAAGAAATGATAACCGGAGGCCGGCATAAGGAAGCATTTGTGAAAGGAGCGGTGGGAATGAGCAAGGGAATGGGATTTCTTCCTAATGTTGTGATCGACTCACATTTTATTCGTCGTGGCCGTTTTGGACGTCTCGCCGAAGCTGTCGCTAAATTTCCTCATCTTGTCGGAATAGGATTGGCCGAGGACACCGGGCTGGTGATCAAGGAGTGTAATACGGTAGAGATCGTGGGTACAGGAATGGTAATTATATTCGATCCCGGAGAACTTGAATATAATACCGAAAAATATGTGAGAGATGGTGAGTTAATGTCAATTACCAACTTAAAGACACATATCCTGGCACAGGGTGATATGTTTAACATACAGAAACATCAGGTAAAGATCCTTCACGTAGAGACTCCGCTGGAAGGACATCAGTCCTCGTAAATAGCCACCATATTTTCACCGTTGGAAGAACGCATGCCTCGGTACATGCCTTCCGTATTAAAAGGCATGGCTATATTTCCATGACGGTCCACAGCAATAAGCCCGCCGTCTCCATTTATTTCTAATAATCTGTGCAGGATCACTTCTTCAGCCGCTTCCTTAAGGGAAAGCTTTTTAAATTCCATAAGGCATGAAACATCATAGGCAACCACTCCGCGAATAAAGAACTCACCACTACCGGTACAACTTATAGCGCAGGTCTTGTTGTTCGCATAATTTCCAATACCTATAAGCGGAGTATCTCCAATACGTCCCCAGTTCTTATTGGTCATTCCACCGGTAGAGGTTGCAGCCGCCACATGTCCGTTTATGTCACAGGCAACCGCTCCCACGGTTCCAAATTTTGAATCCTTGTTATCACTATGATCAAGCTGAAAATGATCACTGTCTTTTATTTTCTGCCATTGCTGATAGCGGAATTCATCATAGAAATAATCTTCATTTTCGAGCTGAAATCCATGAAGTTTTGCGAAATTCATGGCTCCCTGTGCAGCCAGAAATATGTGAGGACTTTTTTCCATGATGGTTCGTGCCAGGGAAACAGGGTTTTTAATTCCTCTAACCAGGCTCACAGCCCCTGCCTTCAGATCGTTACCATTCATAATGGCGGCATCCATTTCATGAGTGCCATCGGCGGTAAAGACGCTGCCTTTCCCTGCGTTGAAAAGAGGCGAGTCTTCTAAAATTACCACGGCTTGTTCCACAGCAGCTACAGCAGATCCATTATTTACAAGAATTTTAAATCCTTCATCCATCGCCAGCTGCAAAGTATCACGATAAGCTTTTTCCTTTTCGCGTGTCATTTTTCCTTTTATCAGGGTACCGGCACCGCCATGGATCGCTATGGAATATCTTTTTTTCATCCTGTATCTTTCAATTTTGAAAACCCATAAAAAGTTACTGAAAATCACCAACTTATATTTCGGAAATTTGATAAAGGGAGGTTAAAGTTTAAGTGTCTAATTTGAACTTTCTGAAAATATCCCAGGTCTTTCCATTATGTTTTAAGATAAACAGATGGTCTGTTTTGAAGGAAACCGAATATTCACGGTCTTTGAAATCATTCCATACGGCAGGAAAGGTACTTCTTTTCAGGTCCCGGGTGGCCAGGGTGATGTGTGGATGAATATTTGAAGAGATCTCGTGGCTTTTCAGGTCAAGAAAATTCAACATAAGGTCCTGAAGATTTCTATGCAACTCAATAAAGGGCTCATGATCCTTAATTTTTACGAAGATCACGTTCTTAGCGAATTTTCCGAAGCCCTCAAGTTCTACATTAAAACTCTGCTGTTGTGCACTGAATTTTTCAATTTTTTTTATGAGAATGCGTTCCTTTATTTCAGGCATTCTAAATGGAATCTGCAGGGTAATATGAGCGGGAAGCTTTAAAGCATGTTTTACATGATGTTTTTCTTTTATTTCTTTTTTTAATGCATCAATTTCATCCCTTATCTTAGCTGGTGGCATGAGTGCAATAAAGTATAATGGTCGTTTTTCCTGGTTCATAAAAGTGTGATATAGAATAAAGCTCTATACCACACAATGTAATAAAATAATCAGGTTGACAGGAGATTATAGGAGTTCTTTCAGCTGGGCAGTGGCCTTATCAGAGTCCGGGAATTTGTCTGAAATAAAATTCAGTAGTTTTATTGCTTCACTTGTATATTCATTTTGAGCAAGATATTCGGCCGTTTCCAGTAATTCCTTTTCCTCATTCTTAAAATCATAGATATCAAATTCATTCTTCCTTATGTGATTGTAAAACTCCATTCCGGCTTCATACCCGTGGTGATGAATTTTACTTCTTAAACTTAATTCGATGGATTTTTTCGGGATGCTAAATTTCTCACCTCTAAGAATGGCATCTACCGCATTGGTAAGGCCCCCTACATTATTGCCTTTTTGATTGGTAAGAAAAATCACCGTGAATTTTTCCTTTGCATTGTAGTAAGAAGAGGCTTCAAAATTTCCGCTTTGCCCATGGTGATAATGGTAATGAAGGTTCCCATTCTGGAAATCTGATGATCCTAAAGTAGATTGATTGTTTTTATAACTGTCGAGTAATTTTATCAGGGATTCCTGCCTTAAGATCTCACCAGAATGAAGGCTCTCAATCCATTTAGACATGTCCTGAATATCAAGTGCAACCCAACCGCTCATATACGGTGGATAATTATCTGGAACGAATTCCACATCAAAAGCCTGGGCCATACCTGGTGCAGAATTTTCAGGATCGATGATCGAATTTTTTATACCTGCCGCATCGAGTAAATTTTCTTGTGTAAATTCTGAAAAACTTTGTCCTGAAACTTTTTCAACTATTCTTTTTCGCAGGAAGGTGTTCAGGTTATTATATTTATACCCGGTGCCCGGTTCAAACTCTAATGAATCCAGGTTTTTAAGATGATTCCAAACCTGTTCGTCCGTTCTGATTTTCTGATTATTAAAACTTGGTAGTCCACTTGTATACTGCAACAAATCTTTAATTGTTACCTTTTTTGACCAGCCGGGAAGGGCAGGGAAGTAATCTGAAACGGTATTATCGAGAGATAGTTTCTTCTTCTCATTTAGAAGCATAATGGCAACCCCGTCAAATTCCTTTGCAATTGAACCAATTTTGAAGATGTGTTCACGATTCAGGGGTTGGGATTTATCAGCCCTGGCATAACCAATTTCATTTTGATAAATAATTTGTCCATCAATGGCAACAAGCACATTTCCATTGAAGAAACCTCTTTGATGGGATTCATTAAGAAGGCTGTCAATTTTTAGTTTTTTATTAGAGTGAGATGAAGTTTGAGAATAAAGTAAAGTTGTAAAAAGTAAAAGAAATATACTGATGACTGATCGCATGTTGATTGATTTGCTAATTATAAATATTGAATAATTACTCTAACGACGATCAATTCATTTTTTTGTTACAAATTCAAATTTATTTAATAGCAATAATCCTTAACGGGCCGCCGCTACCTCCCTTGATCTTCATAGGTAAGGCGATTATAGTGAAGCCTCTTTCCGGAAGCTGGTCCAGGTTAGCAACATTTTCAAACGCAGGCACATTTTTAGCCATTAAGGCGACATGAGTAGCAAAATCCTGTGACTGCCCAAAATCTATACTGGCGGTATCTATTCCCACCGCCTTGATTTTTCTGTTTGCGATCAGCCATTCAGCCGCTTCAGCTGAAAGGCCCGGAAAATGTAATTCCTTAACCGCTTCAGGGCCTCTTTTATCGGTGCCCAGATATTTTTTGGCATTTGGATAATAGTTTCCAAAACCGGTTTGAAAAAGTACAATCCCGCCATTAGGTATAGGACCATGCTCTTTTTCCCAGTTCTGCAGATCTTTCAGGCTTATCAGATAATCAGGATTTTTCAGGGTACTGTCTGATACATTAACCTTTACGGCATCGCCTATCAGGTTTTCGAGAGGAATTTGGTCTACTGTCTGGGCTCCTTCAGCAAAATGTATGGGAGCATCTATGTGGGTCCCGCCGTGTTCTGCCGTAGAAAAGTTATTGGCAGAATAATAAAAGCCCAGATCTGTTTCACCCTTTGCGACTTCTTCCAGCTCAAATTCCCTGGCAGTGACCCAGTATACACTTTCATTAGAGAATGAATAGGTAAGATCTACAAATTCCCCGGTTTTTTCCTGTGCTAAAACAACCTGAAAGCCCAGGATAAAAAGGATGAAAATTAAAGTTCTCATATTTTAATATGTTGGTTAAAAATCCTAGTTCCAGTTCACCTTTGTATAACCTTCGATCCGTTTTGTGAAATCTTCAGGTTCCTCGGCATAGATGAGTTCGCCTTTTATTTTTGCATTGCCACGCAGGTGTTCACTGTACTCATTTACTAAAGCATGTATAAGTTCTTCCTGTTGAGGATCTTTAAGGTTAAATCCGTCTTTTTTGAGCCTGTCATTCAAAACCATAAGATCATGATCGTTACCAAGGTAATCTGCAAGTTCGTGAATTTCTGCTTCAAAAGTGCCGAATAATTCAGGCCAGGTTTCCTGGAGTAAAAGTATCTGATACCAGAGATATTTTACCCTCTTACGCCATTCATGAAAGATCTCCTTCCCGGGGTTTTCATAGGCTTGTTGAAGTGCCTTCTTTCCTCGTTTATAGACTCGTTGTATACTTGGGAGAATAATACTAATATCATCCTTACCTATTGGCCATTTGACCATTTCCTTTTGAGCATAATTCAACTTGTTTGGTAAATGTTCAGAAAAGAAACTTTTTTCACGCAGCTCTTTTTCCATTTCATCTCTTTCTTTCTCGATGTTCTTGATCACTGAATTGAAAAAGTTTACGTAGAGATAGTCACCGTAGCGTTCCCGCAGAACTTCCATAGTTTCTATATGGGCGGTAAGATCTCTGAAATCTGAAAGTTCCCTGCCCAGGTCCCGGTAATAGACATTAATAGCTTTATAGTTCTCTTCACCCATTTCATCCCTTACTAGTCTCGCCAGGGCCCGGAGTTTTTTAAGGCGCTTACGAATATCGTGTATGGCTTCATGTACATTCATTGTGGCAAGGGAGGTAATACAGCCATCTACTTCTTCGGCCGCCACGCTGGTAATATTCTTGGTTAAAGGTCTGTCTTTTTCGAATTTATAGGTCATCTTTAGATTTTCATATTAAGATACCTATTTGACCTTATACAAGGGGTTAGAGTTTTATTAAAATTGATAATAAAAAAAGCAGCCGATCGGCTGCTTTTTTACTTTAATTTTTCTCCACAAGTTTCTTGGAATCCTTAAAGTCCATCACTACCTGATGGCGTGTAAGATCCTCAAAGGTTTCCCGCTCTCTGATGAGGTGGGCTTTTCCTTTATACCATAGCACTTCCGGTGGGCGATATCTTGAGTTAAAGTTACTGGCCATGGAGAAACAATAGGCTCCCGCATTACTAAAACTGAGAATATCTCCTTCCCGTATTTCAGATATTTTCCGGTTACTGGCAAATGTGTCCGTTTCACAGATATAACCCACTACGCTATAAAAACGGGCCTTGGCCTCGGGATTGGAAATATTGGTGATATCATGATGAGAACCATAGAACATAGGCCTTATCAAATGATTGAAACCTGTGTCAATTCCGGCAAATACGGTAGAGGTAGTTTGTTTGATCACATTGACCTTTGCAAGGAATTTTCCCGATTCACTTACCAGGTATTTACCTGGTTCAAAAGCAAGGGCCAGTTCACAGCCGTATTCCTTGCAGAATTTATCGAACTTTTTGGTAAGCTGCGCACCAAGGTCCTCAATATCGGTCTCAATATCCCCTTCACGGTAAGGTACTTTAAATCCGCTTCCAAAATCTATGAATTCAAGTTCCTTGAAATTCTTGGCAGCTTCAAAAAGTATTTCAGAAGCATAAAGGAAAACTCCGATATCAAGAATGTCACTTCCCGTATGCATATGTATCCCGTTGATATGCATCCCGGTATTTTCAACTATTCGAAGCAGATGAGGCATCTGGTGAATACTTATACCGAACTTTGAATCTATATGACCTACAGAGATCTTGGAATTCCCTCCGGCCATCACATGAGGGTTGATCCTTATACATACCGGAATTTCAGGATGCCTGGTTCCAAACTGCTCCAGGATCGATAGATTATCGATATTTATCTGGGCACCCAATTTCACAACTTCTTCAATCTCCTCCAGGGAAACACCATTTGGTGTATAGATAATCTTGGAAGGATCCACTCCCGCTTCAATCCCCAGTTTTACTTCCTGAACCGATACGGTGTCAAGCCCGCATCCAATTGAATTCAAAAGTTTCAGAATGGAGATATTTGAAAGTGCCTTCACGGCATAATGTATCCTAAGTTCATTTACGTTAAAAGCAGAGGTGAGTCTTTTGTATTGCGAAATGATCTTTTCCGCATCATAAACATATACCGGGCTGCCGAATTCTTCTGCTATTGAAAGGAGGTCCTTTTGGGTCATCGTTCTTAAATATTTTGCGCAAAAATAACTTACTTATCTGTTGTTAGACAAGTGATATATCAAATATAACCGATTTATATTATTTGTTATTTCTGAAACGACCTCTAAGACTTAAGAACTACTCATTTCCAACCTTGCCGTATTCTGCTTCCTGATGAGAATAACACCTATACCGATCAGAATTCCTATACCTGCCATTGCTGCACCCACATACTGAGCAGATACAATTCCGTATCCATATGCTATAGGCAAACCAGCCAGGTAGGCACCACTTGCATTCCCCATATTAAAGGCACTCTGGTTAAGTGAAGAGCCAAGCATTTCAGATCCCTTTGCCGAATTAATCACCGCCATTTGGATAGGGGTAGCAATACAAAAAGCGATCACTGGTAATATAAAGGTCATCACGAGAACCCCGATCTGGTTATAAGCAATAAAAGTGTTAGAAATCAGTGCGATCACCATCAGCATGAGAGAGATGATCACTGCATTTATAGGACTGAACATTTCAGCCAGTTTTGCACCTAATAGATTTCCAACCACCATTCCTAGTCCGGCAAGTATCATTGCATAGCTTACAATACTTTCATCGTGCCCCGCAACATCTGTAATAAGCGGAGCTATATAACTGTACCAGGCAAAGAAACCTCCGGTTCCAATGGTTGTAAGTAGTATCACCATCCAAAGCTCTGTCTTTTTCAGGACCTTCAGGTCTTTTTTGAAGCCATTGGAAGTAGCTTTAGGCAGTTCCGGCATCCAGAATCTGATGCTTAGAACAGCAAGAACACCTACGATGCCAACTGCCAGGAAAGAGACTCCCCAGTTAAAATTCTGGCCCAGCCAGGTTCCGAGGGGAACCCCAAGAACGTTTGCCACTGTAAGTCCGGTAAACATCATGGCGATTGCCTGCGCATCCTTTCCTGGTTTTGCCAGCCTTCCTGCAACTACGGCACCTATTCCGAAGAATGCTCCATGAGGTAGCCCGGAAAGAAATCTGGAAATTAATAATAACAGATATGAATTTGAAAAGGCTGAGAGCGTATTGAATACTGTGAACCATAGCATAAGCGCCAGAAGGACCTTATGCGCAGGCCATTTGCTTCCAAAAGCCGTAAGCAAAGGAGCTCCCACCACAACACCCAGGGCGTATGCCGAGATGAAATGTCCTGCCCTGGGAATTGATACCTCCAGGGCCTGAGCCACTTCAGGGAGAATCCCCATTATCACGAATTCTGTCATTCCAATTCCAAATCCACCGATCGCAAGTGCTAATAAGGCCTTTTTCATAGCTTGAAAATTAAGTGCCTAATTTACAAGAGAATAGCTTTCAATGGTAGGATTAATCCAATTTTCTACGATAACCTTTTCGTAGAAAAGAGTCTTTTTTGAAAAGAAAGACCTGTTCTGAAACCGGCAGGTTTACTGAGAGTTAAGATGCTCAAAAAAGATTGGTACAATAGTATGTATTTGTTACTTTTGCTCTCCGTAACTAATCCAGAAGAAATAGCTGATTATGAATATACACGAATATCAAGGAAAAGAAATATTAAGCAGCTTCGGAGTACGCATTCAACGTGGTACCGTGGCAAGAAACGCCAAAGAAGCAGTTGATGCTGCAAAGGAACTCACCGAACAAACCGGAACCGGATGGCATGTGATCAAAGCTCAGGTGCACGCCGGAGGTCGTGGTAAAGGTGGTGGAGTGAAGCTTGCCAAGAATCTTAAGGAAGTAGAAGAGATCGCGGGAGAAATCATCGGGATGAACCTTGTGACTCCGCAAACTTCTGCTGAAGGTAAAAAAGTTCATCAGGTACTTGTAGCTGAGGATGTTTATTATCCAGGAGACAGCGAACCAGACGAATTCTATATGTCAGTACTTCTTAATCGTTCTACAGGTAGAAACATGATCATGTATTCTACTGAAGGGGGAATGGATATTGAGACCGTTGCAGAAGAAACACCTCACCTTATATTCACTGAAGATATCGATCCTGCAACAGGACTCCTTGGATTCCAGGCACGTCGTATCGCTTTTAATCTTGGATTAAACGGACAGGCCTTCAAGGAAATGGTGAAATTCGTGTTGGCTTTATATAAAGCCTTCGAAAAATCAGACTCTTCTCTATTTGAGATCAACCCTGTATTGAAAACAAGTGATGATAAGATACTTGCCGTAGATGCGAAAGTAACTTTAGATGACAACGCATTATTCCGTCATAAGGATTATGCAGAGATGCGTGATATTCGTGAAGAGAATCCGGTTGAGGTAGAAGCGAAAGAGGTAGGGCTGAATTATGTAGACCTTGACGGAAATGTTGGATGTATGGTAAATGGTGCCGGACTTGCGATGGCAACTATGGACCTTATTAAAATGGCAGGTGGTGAACCGGCTAACTTCCTTGATGTAGGTGGTACTGCCGATGCGAAAAGAGTAGAAGAGGCTTTCAGGCTTATACTTAAGGATGATAAAGTTGAAGCTATCCTGGTAAATATTTTTGGTGGAATTGTTCGTTGTGACCGTGTGGCGCAGGGAATTGTTGATGCCTACAAGAATATGGGAGATGCGATAAATGTTCCGATCATTGTAAGACTACAGGGAACAAATGCTGAAAAGGCGAAAGAACTTATCGATAATAGCGGACTTAAAGTTTACAGTGCTGTAGAATTTAAGGAAGCGGCCGATAAAGTACAGGAAGTGCTTTCTTAAAGGAGCATTCATTTTATATAAATAATGACCCTCGCCAATGGTGAGGGTTTTTTATTTCCACTTTTTAAAACAACCCAGGTAACTTTTCAGGGGGTATTAGTAGTCTTTTTTTGACAAAAAGTTAATTAAAGTCATAAATATTTGCAAAAACCTATGCTAAACCACCTTTTTTTATTAGTTATTAACCGAAAACGTTTTAGTTTTTTCCGAAATTAGGTTATCGTTTTGAAATGGAATAGCTTTGAGCGTGATGAGTAAAAATATTAGAAATATCGCGGTTTTAACTTCCGGGGGAGATGCTCCTGGAATGAACGCTGCTATTAGGGCAGTAGTTCGTGCCTGTTCTTTCTATAAAATAGATTGTACAGGAGTTTACAGAGGCTATCAGGGTTTACTTGATGGAGATTTTGAAAATCTTGACGCACGCTCGGTAAGAAATGTAATCAATAAAGGAGGAACATTTCTTAAATCTAGCCGGTGTGAAGACTTTAGAAAACCTGAAGGACGCAAATTGGCTTATGATAATTTAAAATCGGCTGGTGTTGATGCCCTTATTGTGATTGGAGGGAATGGAACCTTTACAGGGGCTCAATTACTAATTGATGAATATAACTTTCCGGTTGTTGGAATTCCTGCCACCATTGATAATGATATTAATGGTACCGATTATACCCTGGGGTATGATACCGCTTTGAATACGGTCGTTGAGGCCATAGATAAGATCAGGGATACTGCCAGTTCGCATAACAGACTTTTCCTTATTGAAGTGATGGGAAGAGATGCTGGCGACATTGCCCTGAATAGTGGCGTTGGAGCTGGTGCAGAGGAAATCATGATTCCTGAGGAGAGTGATAGTTTGAACAAGCTAATGAAATCTCTAAAGATCAGTCGTGAAAAAGGTAAAACCTCCAGTATTATTGTGGTCGCAGAAGGTGATAAAAGTGGAAAAAATGTTTTCGAACTTGCTGATCATATTAATGACGATCTTGATGATTACGATTACGATATAAGAGTTTCCGTATTAGGACATATTCAAAGAGGGGGGAAACCCTCTTGTTTTGATAGAGTACTTGCCAGTAAATTAGGCGTAGGTGCAGTGGAAGCTATTTTGAATGGAACATATAATGTCATGATTGGGGTTGAACGTAAAAAAGTAGTTCAAATATCGCTGAAGGATGCGATAGAACCAAGACATGAATTTGATCAAGAATTACGAAGGGTGGCAGACATCACTTCGGTATAATTAAAAACCAAAGAAAATGAGTACAAAAATTGGAATTAACGGATTTGGGCGTATAGGAAGAATTGCTTTTAGAATAGCCGCTCAAAATGAAAATGTAGAAGTAGTAGCTATAAATGACCTGTTAGATGTAGATCATCTTGCATATTTGCTTAAGTATGATTCAGTCCATGGAAAATATAAGGGATCTGTTGAAGTTAAGGACGGAAATCTGTTCGTTGATGGAAATAAGATAAGAGTAACTTCAGAAAAGAATCCTGCAGATCTAAAATGGAGTGATGTTGGTGTAGAAGTGGTACTTGACTGTACTGGAATTTTCACCGACAAAGATAATGCTAAGGCCCATCTGGATGCAGGAGCTAAGAAAGTTGTGATCTCTGCACCATCCAAAACAGCTCCTATGTTTGTAATGGGAGTGAACCATCAGGAGGTTACCGCTGATGATCATATCGTTTCTAACGCTTCATGTACTACCAACTGTCTTGCTCCACTTGCAAAAGTGATCGATGATGAATTTGGTCTTGTAGAAGGGCTTATGACAACTGTACATGCTTCAACTTCAACGCAATTTACTGTTGATTCTCCATCAAAAAAGAATTTCAGATTAGGACGTAGCGCGATGGCTAATATCATCCCAAGTTCTACCGGTGCGGCTGTTGCTGTAACAAAGGTGATCCCTTCTTTAAAAGGTAAATTAACCGGAATGGCATTTAGAGTACCAACCACAGATGTTTCTGTTGTTGATTTAACTGTACGTACAGAGAAGAATGCTACTTATGAGGATATTAAAGCCGCTTTCAAAAAGGCAGCTGACGGAGCCTTTAAGGGAGTTATCTCTTATACAGATGAAGAGGTGGTTAGCCAGGATTATGTTTCAGATCCTCACACCTGTAATTTTGATGCCGGTGCTGGAATAGCGTTGAATGATAATTTCTTTAAGTTGATAGCATGGTATGATAACGAATATGGTTATTCTGCCAAACTTATAGATCTTGCCGCTCACGTAGCATCTCTATAAAAACCTTTTTATTAAACCTGAAGAAATTCAGTTTAAGAGCATATTATTTATTAATTTTATCGCTTTAAACTGAATTATCTTCGGTTTATTTATTAATTATATATGAACGCATGATATTAATCGCTGATGGAGGCTCCACAAAGTGCGACTGGATACTTCTCAACAATGAAGGGGAACAGGTTTTTAAAACCAGAAGTAAGGGGCTGAATCCTGCTGTTTTTAAAGAAGCTATACTAGAAGAGAGACTTGCTGAAAATCCCGAACTTTCTGAGGTAAAGGATAAAATTGAACGAGTTCATTTCTATGGTGCCGGTTGTGGAACACCCACCCCGCGGGAATTACTTCGTAGTATTATAGCCAATTATTTTACGAATGCAGATGAGGTGCTGGTTATGGAAGATACGGTCGCTGCCGTACATGCCGCTACTACCGAGCCCGGAATAGTTTGTATCCTGGGAACTGGTTCAAACAGCTGCTATTATGATGGAGAGAACATTCATCAGGCAGTAGATTCTCTTGGGTATATCCTGATGGATGAAGCCAGTGGGAATTATTTTGGTAAAAGACTTATAAGAGATTACTACTATAAAAGAATGCCCCCTGAAGTAGCTGAAAAGTTCGAGGAGAAGTTCGATCTTAATTCCGATACCATCAAAATGCATTTGTATAGAAAGGATAATCCTAATACCTATTTAGCTCATTTTGCTGAATTTATTTTCACCAACGAGCGAAATGGTTATTTCTATAAACTGCTTCATGAAGGGATTACAGATTTTATTCATTCCCGTGTGTTGCTTTATCCACAGGTAAACTCGGTTCCGGTTCACTTTATAGGAAGTATCGCTTATTTCAGCGAAGATATCATTAGAGCGGTATTACAACCTTATGGAATAAAACTGGGGAATATCGTTCGCAGACCTATAGATGCTTTAATTGAATATTACAGGGAAAAAGTGATAAAGGTTTCTTAGAAAAAGACTCATTTTTAATGATATAAAAGGCCCGCTTCATAGTGGGTCTTTTTTTATTTAAGAGAA
The DNA here is from genome assembly GCF_023805255.1 of Gramella jeungdoensis. GTDB lineage: Bacteria > Bacteroidota > Bacteroidia > Flavobacteriales > Flavobacteriaceae > Christiangramia > Christiangramia jeungdoensis. The sequence continues at coordinate 242,657 of NZ_JAMSCK010000005.1, read as the reverse complement.
CTTTTAGATAGCTTTAAGATTTCTGGTGCTTTGGTTGCTCAAAATAAAATTTTATGTTAATTTCAATTTGTAAATAACTGATAATGAAGCGCGCAGCCGAGATAATAAAACAGAATAGCAGCAGGATCATGGATGATTGGGAATGCTCAGTAAAACGGGAGATTGAGGCGTCTAATATCTCCAGTCTGGCTGTTCGCAATCAATTGCCAAATCTTCTGGATGATATTTCTGAAATAATGACCAGGTATGACGGTTTTGAAGGAATTCAGAAGCATGAAGAATACAGAGAGATCATAAAGAACAGTCTGGACCATGGTCGGCACCGGGCGACTTCTTCTCACTATACTGTAAAACAGATCCTTAAGGAATATGTGGTATTTCATAGGGTGCTAACCGAAATTCTTATTGAAAATGATGTATATACTAAAGAAGTAGGCATCATACTAAAATATACTCTTGAGACTGCGATGCTTAATTCAGCGAGTTCCTTTAGTGACTCTTTGCAGGAAATGAGGGAGAAACTGGTGGGTACCCTGGCTCATGATATAAGAACCCCTATATCTACCGCATATTTCGCATTGGATATTCTGCGCTGTAGCGATTCTGAAGAAAGATTTCATAAGCTGAAAAAGATGGGGCTCAAAAGTCTTGAAAAATCCCTTGAACTTCTGGAGGGACTTCTGGATGCAATAAGCGTACAGGCGGGGGAAGGAATAACCCTAAACTTTGAAAAGATAGATCTGGTTAAAGAACTAAAGTGGGTTTATAATGAGGCATCCCAGATATATACTAATGAGATCGGCTTCAGGTGTAAACCGAAAAAAATAACAGGTATTTTTGACGGGACCGCGGTAAGAAGGGTTGTAGAGAATTTAGTGACCAATGCCGTTAAATATGGTTCTCATAGCACGCCTGTTACTATTACTGTAGAAGATGAAGAAGACCAGGTGATTATCAGCGTTCATAACTATGGCAAACCTATTGCCAGGAAGAATCAGTCAGATATTTTCAAATTTCTTAAGCGCGGCCGTGATGTTAATAGCGGCAATTTAGAAAGCTGGGGCATGGGGCTTACCCTTGTTAAAAGTGTAGCTGAGGCTCATGGCGGAAAAGTCGGTCTTCAGAGTGATGAAGAGCACGGCACTACTTTTTCTATCAGTCTAATGAAAAATGCCAATTCACCTGGAAAAATCCGCACCGAATTAAACTATTCCGAGAACTGATTTTTCATTTATAATTCAATTATTATCAATCGTTTAGGTATAAAAAATTTTCGGCTTTGTATTCGAAAATAAATTACTTTTAGTCCAAACAAAATCAGAATGCTTGTAAAGGTATATGGTAGCTACGTTTTTGGGGTAGAGGCTACCACTATCACTGTTGAGGTTAATGTAACCTCCGGTATTGGTTATCATTTGGTGGGTCTTCCGGATAATGCGGTAAAGGAATCCAGCTATCGTATCACTGCGGCGCTTCAGAATAACAATTATAGACTTCCCGGCAAGAAGATTATTATCAATATGGCCCCGGCCGATCTTCGAAAGGAGGGTTCAGCTTACGACCTTACCTTTGCACTGGGTATCCTTGCGGCTTCACAGCAGATCAAAGCTGAAGATATTTCAGATTATCTTATCATGGGCGAGCTTTCGCTTGATGGGAGTCTGCAGCCAATTAAGGGAGCTTTACCCATTGCGATCCAGGCAAAGAAAGAAGGATTTAAAGGTTTTATCCTGCCTGAACAAAACGCTCAGGAAGCGGCTATTGTGGCTGGGCTTGAAGTTTATGGCGTGAATAATATCACACAGGTTATCCAATTTTTTAATGAAGGCCGTGAGCTAGAAAGAACCCGGATAAATACAAGAGAAACCTTTTACAATAACCTGGACAATTTTGAACATGATTTTTCCGATGTGAGAGGTCAGGAATCCATAAAGAGATGCATGGAGATCGCCGCGGCCGGTGGTCATAATATTATCCTTATTGGTCCTCCCGGTGCCGGCAAAACCATGCTGGCAAAGCGATTGCCAAGTATTCTGCCACCCATGACCTTGCAGGAGGCTTTGGAGACCACTAAGATCCACAGTGTTGCCGGTAGGATAAAGGATAATATAGGTTTAATGTCCCAAAGGCCTTTCAGAAGTCCACATCACACGATTTCGGATGTCGCTTTGGTCGGCGGGGGAGCCTATCCTCAACCCGGTGAAATCTCCCTTTCTCATAATGGAGTCTTGTTTCTTGATGAACTTCCCGAATTTAAAAGAGGGGTGCTGGAAGTGATGCGACAACCCCTGGAAGACAGGGAGGTGACTATCTCAAGGGCAAAATTCACGGTTACCTATCCATCGAGCTTTATGCTGGTAGCAAGTATGAATCCCAGTCCGGGAGGCTACTTTAACGATCCGGGAGCCCCGGTCACCACCACGGCTTCCGAAATGCAGCGATATTTAAGCAGGATCAGCGGTCCTTTGCTGGACCGTATCGATATACATATTGAAGTGACTCCGGTTCCTTTTGAAAAGCTGAGTGACGAAAGAAAGGGCGAAAGTAGTATCAGGATCAGGGAACGGGTTACAAAAGCCAGGGAAGTCCAGGCTGAAAGATTCAGGGATATAGAACATTTGCATTACAATGCGCAGATGGGACCAAGGCAGATAAGGGAGTTCTGTGTTCTTGACGATGCTTCAAAACAACTGCTGAAGACCGCGATGGAGCGCCTTAACCTATCTGCCAGGGCTTACGACAGGATTCTTAAAGTATCACGCAGCATAGCCGACCTTGAACAAAGCGAATGTATAAAAGGAAACCATCTAAGCGAAGCCATACAATACCGGAGTCTGGATCGTGAAGGCTGGCTGGGTTGATATCTTCAGTTTTAATTAACTAAACCTTTAAAGGTTTTTTATATTTTTGGTAAAACCGTGAACAACCGGTCAGAAACCGGCTATTTAACACCGGAAACCAATAACCTAAACTGATGAAACGACTAATTGCAGTAATTATCGTTCTGATAATTGCCTCTTGTAAAGGGGATAAATCTCAGGGCGATAAAAAAAATACCATCTCAACCGATAGTATTAGTAAAGATATAAATAAGATTATGGCTCCAGAGCCCGTGACCCTTACCATAGATGAAGCAAACGAGCTGGTAGAATTGCCTTTAAGCTGTATAGATACCGAATATCCCAATAAACTGGGACAAACCCTTGAAAGCAAGGAAGCTATTGGCGAGCCGCACGAACTACATCCCGCATTCTATGGGTGTTTTGACTGGCATTCTTCGGTTCATGCACACTGGTCTTTGGTAAGTCTTGTTAAGCAGTTTCCTAAAATCGAAAAAAAGGAGGCTGTACGTGAAGCTTTGCAAAATTCACTTTCAGAGGAGAATATCCGGGGCGAGGTTGAGTACTTCAACCGGGCAGAAAGCGGATCTTATGAGCGTACCTATGGTTGGGGCTGGCTGTTGAAACTGGCTGAAGAATTAAGGACCTGGGAAGATCCGCTTGGGCAGGAGCTGGCCAACAACATGCAGCCTTTAACAGATCTTATAGTGCAGAGATACATAGAATTCCTTCCTAAGCTTAATTATCCTGTAAGGGTTGGAGAGCATACAAATACGGCTTTCGGCCTTGCATTCGCTTATGATTATGCGAAAACTAGTGAGAATGAGGAATTAATGGAGGCCATTAAAAAGAGAGCTCAGAATTTTTATTTAAAAGATGATAACTGCCCGGTAGAATGGGAACCCAGCGGATATGATTTTCTATCTCCCTGTCTGGCTGAGGTTGATATTATGAGACGTGTGCTGCCAAAAAACGCTTTTAGTATGTGGATAGACGATTTTATGCCGCAGCTGAAAAATAAAGACTTTACTATGGAAGTGGGAGAGGTTTCAGACCGTACTGATGGAAAACTGGTTCACCTGGACGGGCTTAACTTTAGTCGTGCCTGGGTCTTCTACGGCCTTGCCAATCAATATCCGGAACAATTTGGGCATCTTGAAACTCTCGCTGAAAAACACGTGGCCTATTCTTTTCCAAATGTTGTGGGCGATAGCTACGAAGGCGGACACTGGCTGGGAACTTTCGCTATTTACGCTTTGCAGGAAGCAGGGAATAAGAAAAAAGAGTGAGGAACTTCTTCAGGAATTTAGGACCAGGGATACTTGTTTCTGCCGCTTTTATAGGCCCCGGAACGGTTACCGTATGTAGCCTGGCCGGAGTTAATTTTGGATACTCCCTCTTATGGGCGCTTCTAATCTCGGTATTTGCCTGTATCATTCTTCAGGAAATGTCGGCGAGGCTTGGTCTGGTCTCCGGGAAGGGTTTAAGTGATTGTATCCGCGAAGAGATCAGGATACCCTTTATAAGAGTCATTACACTAATCCTCATATTTTCAGCGATTGTCTTAGGTAATGCTGCCTACGAGGCCGGTAATATTACCGGTGCGGTATTGGGGCTTGAGGCTGTCTTTCCTTCCGTCAGTTTTGAAATGGGGGCTTTTAATCTTAATATTTGGAGTCTTGTGATTGGCGGCCTCGCATTCATTCTGCTTTTTCTGGGCAGTTATAAGAAACTTGAAAAGGTGTTTATTGGTCTTGTGCTGCTTATGAGCATCGCATTCATTTTAACCGCATTTCTAACAAGGCCGGATATTTCAGGGGTGTTAGAAGGTTTTATTCCAGGATCTTTTGATGCCGGACTTTTAACCATCATAGCTCTTGTAGGAACAACAGTGGTACCATATAACCTTTTCCTTCATGCTTCATTGGTTAGTGAAAAATGGCAGGGCCAAAAATATCTTGGGACCGTGAGGAAAGAACTGGTCTTTTCAATAATGCTGGGCGGACTCGTTTCCATGGCCATTGTGATCTGCGCTGCAGCATCAAATATTACACAGATAGAGGATGCCGGCGATCTGGCTGCGGGGCTTGAGCCTTTATTTGGTAATTCAGCAACCATATTTCTTGCTATAGGTTTACTGGCTGCGGGTATTACTTCTTCAATTACCGCACCTCTGGCTGCGGCTTATGTAGTGCAGGGTTGTCTCGGGTGGAAAGGAGGTATGCAGTCAGGGAAATTCAAAATGGTATGGATCATTATCCTTATCCTGGGGGTGGTCTTTTCTTCGCTAGGGGTAAAACCTGTGGAAATAATACAATTTGCTCAAATTGCCAATGGTCTTGTACTGCCAATCATCGCAATTTTCTTATTTTGGATAGTGAATCAGAGTTCGGTTCTTGGGGAGTACAGGAATAGCATCTTTCAGAATGCCATTGGCCTGCTGGTGATCGCTCTCGCTGTCTTCCTCGGGGCGAAATCAATTTTTAGCGTAATTCAGAATCTGTAGATCAGCATGAAAAAGACGATACACCTTAACTGTGACCTTGGAGAGGGAGGGAAGTTCGATGAAGAGCTTATGCCTCTAATCTCGGCCTGTAATATAGCCTGTGGCGGCCATGCGGGCAACCTGGAAACCATGCATCATACCGTAAGACTTGCAATGGAGCATAATGTTGAAATTGGAGCGCACCCGTCTTACCCAGACAGGGAGAATTTTGGAAGGAGCTCTGTTGAAATGTCTGAAGAAGATCTCAGGCTTTCCATTGAAGGGCAGGTTCTAAGTCTTAAGCAGATCACCGAATCTGAAGGCGGAAAACTTACACATATCAAACCTCATGGAGCTCTTTATAATGATGCTGCAAAAGATGAAAACATTGCCAGGATCATTGTTGAAAGTCTTGAAATTCTGGAAGGAAATTTCAGGCTTTATGTGCCTCCGAATTCAAAAATTTCGGAACTCGCCATGGGAAAATTCGACCTCTTTTTTGAGGCCTTTGCAGACCGTAATTATAACGAAAATTACAGCCTTGTTTCCCGGGCAGAAAAGCATGCTTTGATCACCGAAAAAGAGGCTGTTTTTGAGCATGTTTTTTCTATGTTTAAAGACCATAAAATCTCATGTGAAAACGGAGCGAAAATCGATGTAAAAGCCGACACTTTTTGCGTGCATAGTGACACGCCATCTTCACTTGAAATTATTGAATTTCTTCACAGAAAATTTGCCGAACACGGAGTAGGAGTAAAGAATACATAATGAAAGAATTTCCCGAAATATCACCCATGGGAGAGCGGGCGATTTTGATCAATTTTGGTGAAAATTATAGCCCAGAAAAGCTCCGGAAGCTTCTTTTTTACAAAGATTTGCTGGAAAATAAATTAGTTAAAGAAAAAGTTGAAGTAATAAACACATATAACTCGATATTAATTAGTTACATGTTCACTATAGAAGATGTTTATAGTGAGATTTCGAGCTTAAAGAGCCTGTTTGACGAGGCCAATATACCAAAAAACTTTAACTCACAAATTTTTTATGTTCCGGTATGTTATGACGAAGAATTTGGGCCAGACCTTAAACTCATTTTAGACGAAAAAGATCTGGAAATTGAGGAAATAATTAAGCTTCATACTGCTCCGGTTTACCAGGTCTATTTTATAGGATTCTTACCCGGATTTTTATACCTGGGAGGGCTGGATGAGAAGCTGCAAATTTCACGAAAAAAAACACCCCGAAAATCGGTTGAAAAAGGCTCGGTTGGGATCGGGGAAAAACAGACCGGAATTTATCCAAAATCCAGCCCCGGAGGATGGCAGATTTTAGGCAAATGTCCGGTAGAACTTTTTGACAAAAATGAAGATCCGCCAACACCATTTTCGGCCGGGGATAAAATCAAATTCTTTTCGGTTTCCAGGGAAGAATTTTTTGAGATCGAAGAAGAAGTGAAAAGAGGAAATTATAAATTGAAATCTGAAAATTATGAAGGGGGAGATTGAAGTTTTACAGCCGGGATTATTTTCAAGCATCCAGGACCTTGGTCGTTTTGGATTTCAAAAATATGGTGTTCCTCAAAGTGGAGTGATGGACAGGTACGCGATGAGAATCTGTAATCTTATCCTCGGGAATGCACAGGATACTTCGGTTATGGAGATCACCTTCCAGGGGCCTCAATTAAAATTCTCGGCTTCTACAGCCATTTGTATCAGTGGCGCCGATCTATCGGCAAGTCTTAATGATAGTCCAGTTGAACAAAATAAGGTTATCAATATTTCAGCCGGTGATACTTTGAGATTTGGAGCCCGAAAGGCCGGGTTCAGGGCTTATATTGGTATTCTTGGCGGGTTTCGGTCAGAGGAACTTATGGGAAGCCAGAGCTGGTACGAGGGGCTTACCACCGATTTCAGGCTGAAAAAAGGGATGAAACTGTCTTTTGGATCAAAAGATTTGCAGGAAAAGGATACACATTCCCATTTGAAGATAGATGAAGAGTATCTGGGATCAGATATTATAGAAGCATATCCCGGACCTGAATTTGAAAGGCTTTCAAAGGAACAGCAGGATAAATTGTTTTCTACATCCTTTAAAACAGATAAGAACAGTAACCGGATGGCCGTTCAAATTGAAGAAGATCTGGAGAATGATCTGGATCCTATAACAACCGGGCCTGTGGTCCCGGGAACGGTACAACTTACTCCTTCAGGAAAATTGATCATTCTTATGAAAGACTGCCAGACCACCGGTGGTTATCCAAGGATACTTCAGCTGAGCGAAAAAGCTCAGCAGGTACTTTCGCAAAAAATGCCGGGGGAAAAAATAAACTTCAGAAAACTGGATTATTAGCAGGATCTGTGCTAAATTAGAGTGTAGATGATGGGGCAAAAAAAGATTCGCTTAGGTTGTGAATGTATAGAAAAGACTCTACTCAGAACTATAAACCAACCTTCGAATATTTTTCTGCCCCCTAATTTTTTTTGATTTATCAAATGCCTTCGCAAATTAGGCGCTTCAGCCTAATTTAACAAGAGGGAAAACCCCCGATTTTTTAGGCCTAATAGTTATTTTTTTGTTAAAGGATTTTCTGATTATTCCCGAAGATAGTTTAAGGAAGAAAGTCTTTAAATGCGGTTATCAAAAGGCTGAGGAGAAAAATAAGCCTCTGAAAAATAGATTATTAGCAGATTCTGTGCTAACTTAGAGTAATATACTTCTTAAATGGGGCAAAAATAAAAAAGTGTCACTTTGGTAGTGAGTTATAGAAAAGACCCTACTCAGAACTATAACGTAACCTTAGTCGACACTTTTTTGCCCCAAAACACTTTAGCTTTACTAAAATGACTTCAACAAATGTAGTTGGGCATGTATAGGCCGGCAAGGGGAAAAATCCCCTTTTTGAAGGTGTCCCATAGAATTAACCTAAAATATTTCTATTTTTAACATATCACTAACCTTTAGACCTTAGATAGGTCTTTTAAAGAAAATTTAATATGAACCGACCAGCGAAATGTATTACAATCGAAAAAGCCAAAAAGCTACAGAAAAAGTGGAGGGATACCAGGGGTAAACTTTTTGAAGATAATGAGGAATACAAAGACTCCTGCGAGGTGTGGTATAGTCTTGAGGAACTTCAGGAGTATATCAATTATGTACGAGATTTATCGGCCGAGCAGGGTGTGGAGCATCCTGGGATAAGTATTTGGTTAGCTGCTGAAGATAAGAAAGGAAAAAAAGACGGAATTTCTACAGTTTTTCTTTCTGCTACTAAAGAGTCTTCTGCCCCCCAAAATGCTGTTGTCGAAAATAATTCTGGCTCTTCTGATGTTGTTCTTGCACTAACCTCTAACAGCTATGAAACTAATTATAATATAGATGCTTATAATGACGGAAGTAGCAAATGGCCGCCAAGTGAATATTAAATTTTAATTGTTTTGTGGGAAGTCTTTGTTGAATACCGGCTATATCCAACTTATATTTTTGAGTTTTTAGCAGCGGTAGCTGGTATTGTCTACCTTTCTATGAATAAGAATGTGCGCAAAGCTGATAAATTCCTGGTTTATTACCTGATTTTCATCTTTTTCTTTGACTTTCTGGCAATTACCTATGGTTTGTACGGTCACGTCTATGATTTTAAGTATTTCGAATTTATCAATGGGACCAGATTTACAAGCCATCTCTGGATAACAAATGTCCTTTCGTTAATTACAACTACGGCATATACTTTCTATTTTATTTTACAATTAAATTCCAAGTTGTGGCAGAGAATAATTATCTACTTAACAGGGATCTTTTTAATTACATCAATAATTAGTTATTTTCTTACAGATAACTTCTTTAAGACTACGGCTACCTATCCTTATGTTTTTGGAGCTTTCTTGATCTGTTTTTCAATAGCGATCTATTATTTGGAGTTGATAAAAACTGACAGGATATTGAATTATCGTTCTGAGTTGGCGATTTATATATCAATAGGTCTTTTGATTTATAAATTAGCAATAACTCCACTGTTTATGTTCCAGAGATATATAAGGGTAAGCGATGATTTTGAAGAGGTATATAGCAATGTTTTAGATGTAGCTAACTTATTTGTGTATTCCGTTTTTATATATGGATTTATCAGAATGATTTTGGAAGTAAAGCGATCGGGCCAAAAAGTCTTAATAAAGTGAGGTTAAATTTTACTCACAAAAGATGTTTTGTTATTAACTCTATCGAGTAATCTTGAAAATTACAAAGGAGTGCAAATAAAAAAGCACACCTAAATAGTTTAAATATTCCTATTTTTAGTGTATTACTAACCGAAAGGCCTTTAATGGTCTTCCAAAAAATTAAATTATGGGGCAGCAAATTTCACCTGCGCAGGCTAAAGAACTTTTAAAGAACTGGAAGAATGGGCCAGGCAATGCAATCAATGGCAAAGGTTTTAAAGATGCCTTTGAAACCTGGTTTAGCATAGAGGAGCTTGAGGAGTATATCGCTTACGTGAAAGCCAATATTCCTGCATCAGAGAAACCGGGTATCCGTGTTTATTATGGTAAATATAAACCGGATGGTGGTCCTAATCCTGTGAAGGGGTTAACTACTGTTTTTCTTGCACCCACCAAGGGAGGTGATGCAAATAATTTGCAGGACACACAGAATGTTCAAACTTTAAATGCTTATAACGATGGAGGAACCGGATGGCCTCCAAAAGATTATTAAATCAATTGAATTTTGTGGGAAGTATTTATAGATAATAAGCTGTACCCTACATATATCTGTGAGCTTTTCGCTGCAATAGCTGGGGTTTACTATCTTAAAAAAAATCCTAAACGAGGTAAGGATGACAGGCTTCTGGTATATTACCTGGTCTTCATCTTTATCTTTGATCTTTTGGCCATAACATATGGTTTATATGGTTTTGTGTACGATTTCAAGTATCTGGAATTCATTAAGGGAACTCCATTTGAAAGCCACATTTGGATATATAATGTATTAGCTCTTATAACAACGACTGCTTATACAGTCTATTTTCTAATGCAGTTGGAATCTACCAGAATGAAGAAAGTGCTTCTTATCTTGGTTTGGGTATTTATAATTACTTCTATTTTTAGCTATTTGTATGGAGATGCGTTTTTTATAGGTACCTCTCCCTATGCCTATATTTTTGGGGCCTTTTTAATAAGTTTTTCAATAGGAGTTTATTATCTGGAGTTGATACGGTCTGAAAGAATACTTAAGTTCTATGACGAACTTGCTCTTTACATTTCTATAGGTTTATTGCTTTACAAGCTTAGTATGACGCCTTTATTTATTTTTCAAAGATATATAGGAACTAATTCGGATTTCGATGAGATTTTTAACTGGATTTTAAAAGCTGCCAATATTTTTATGTATTCTGTTTTTGTTTTTGGTTTTTTAAGGAATGCCTACAGGGAAAAAAGAGAATATAAGCTTACAGGCTAAATCTGAAAAAGTTAAAGATCGAACCATATAATTTATTAAGCCTAAAGATTTGTGGGAAACATTTATTGAATATCGCCTCTATCCAACTTATATCTTTGAGCTGATAGCGGCGATTTCCGGAATCTTTTATCTGTATTCAAAGAAAAAACCTGCTAAGGCAGATAAGCTTATAGTATTTACGATAAATTTAATTTTCGTAATAGATCTTTTTGCCATTATCTATAGTGTTTATTATCATGTTTATGATTATGCATATATAGAATTCATAAAAGAAACTCCATTTAGAACAAATCTCTGGATCTATAATATTTTAACCTTGGTAACTGGTTCGCTTTTTACCGTATATTTTTTAATGCAGACGCAGTCCGGAAAATTAAAAAAGGCAATAGGAACCTTAGTGGTAATCTATATCATTAGTTCTATCATCCATTTCTTCACTAGTGATGTTTTTTTTCTTACAACTTCGGCTTACGTCTACATCTATGGAGCTTTCTTAATTTGCATATCAATTGCAGCCTATTACCTGGAGCTTGTAAGAACCGAACGTATTTTGAACTTTCGAAGGGAGTTACCACTTTATATTTCCATAGGCTTGATAATTTATCAACTGGGAATAACACCCTTGTTCATCTTTCAAAGATATGTTGGAGTAAGTGAAGATTTTAGTGAAGTATATGGTAATGTTTTAGATCTCGCGAATTTCTTTATGTATTCGGTCTTTGCTTTTGGATTTCTTAAAGTGATCTTCGAAATCAAAAGATCCCGACGAAAGGCTTTGAATTAAATAACTTTGAGAAATTCTTCCTGAAGAAAACATGGCAAAATAAAAAAGTGCCACTTTGGTATTCAAGTTATAGAAAAGACCCTACTCAGAACTATAACTAAACCGCAGTCGGCACTTTTTTGCCCCAAAACACTTTAGCTTTACTAAAATGACTATATCAAATGTAGAGATGAGACCAATACTCATCAAGGGGATAATTCCCCTTTTTGCAAATGCTTTAATCAATTAATTTATCTTAATCCGCATTTGAAGTCCTATTGATATTTTAAAATGACTGTATTTTTCAAGAGAATAAAATCGGTTTTGGGTGAAAATAAATTGTTTGCTTTATCTTAAAGCCATGAATTCTTTAACCTCTCTGGATGACCTATGAATTTCTGGGATTATTTTTTTGAAAACAGATTGTATATAAGTTATTCGGCTGAATTTATTGCGGCTATCTCTGGCTCCGTTTACCTGTTTAAAAATCCGAATCCAATAGTATCCTATCGTCTCTTTACTTATTTTCTGTGGCTGGTGGTCTGGGTGGAGATCCTGGGATTATATCCCCTTATCGCCTACGTAACCGATTATGAGGTTTTTGGTTTTACTGAAGGCTCAAGCTTTGAACGGAACTGGTGGTTGTATAATATTTTTAAGATCGTTCAGTATTATTTTTATTACAGCTTCTTCCGGATGCAAATTCAATCGAAAAGACGAAAAAAGATCATCAAACATATAACTGCCTTTTATGTAGTTTCAGCAATTATAAGCGGATTTGTCCTGGAGGGTTTTTTTAAGTCAATTTCAGCCTATATCTATATTGTTGGTGCCTTTGGATTATTGATTTGTATAGGCCTCTATCTTATGGAGTTGTTGAATAGTTCCCGCATACTTGATTCTTTCGGGAAGCTTACCTTTTATATGGCGGCAGGCTTGATGATCTGGACTCTTACCGTTATGCCCTTGTTTATTTACTCTACTTATGTTAATTCAGAAAACCCGGCTTTTGTATCTGTTTATTATGGAAGCCTGAGACTGGCAAACCTTGTTTTATATCTGTTATATGCCCTGGCTTTCTATATAGATTACAGGTCTTTGAAAGTAAAAGGAAAGATCGATCAGACGTAAAGTTTCTAATTACAGGAAAACTGAAGATAATCAGCCTTTTAAAATAATTGCACGATTTTATGTATACTTGTTAGACTAATCAACCAATACCATGCTTCGTAAGGAAGAGATCTTACTCATAGTTTATTTTATACTTGTCATTCTTTTTCTGGCAGGCTTTACCGTTTTATTCTTTATCACCTACCAAAGGCGAAAGAACAAGATTTTAAAGGAAAAATATGAAGCCGAGCAAAAGTTCAGGGCCGAGCTTTCCAATGCCAGGCTGGAGATACAGGAAGCCACTCTTAAGAATGTGAGCTGGGAACTGCACGATAATATAGGTCAGTTGCTTGCCATTGCCAAGATGCAGATAAACCTGCTTACAAAGACCGTGGTAGAAGAGAACCAGGACGCCTTTAAGGAAGTGCGAAAACTGGTCGCCGATTCACTGGCCGAAGTAAGGGCTCTATCCCGCTCCCTTAACAACGAAGTGATAGATTATAAGGGTCTCGAGGGTTCTGTAGAAAACGAAATGGAGCGATTTAACAGGCTGGGTGTACTTGATGCAAGGCTTAAGGTTAAAGGGGATCCTTATAAGATAAAACAGGAAGATGCCATTATTCTGTTCAGGATATTGCAGGAATTTTTCTCCAATGTTATCAAATACGCCGATGCTTCTCAACTTGAGGTCATCTTTGAATATACACCCGATTATCTTCAGATCAAGGCCAGTGACGACGGGAGGGGTTTTGATGCGGAACAGCAGGATGCAGGTTCGGGACTTTTGAACATGCAGAGCCGTGCTGAAATGATCAATACCGATTTTAACCTCAATTCTTCCATCGGTAAAGGAACTTCGTTATCTTTACGTTATCCAACCAAGATTAGAACCAATGAGCAAAACGATAATAATCGTTGACGATCATAAGCTTTTTGCACAATCACTGCAGATCCTTGTGAATTCCTTTGAAGGTTTCAAGGTTATTGACTGTTTCAAGAATGGCGAGGAGCTCGTGAAATACATAGAAGATGGTAATCCGCTTCCGGATATCATTCTGCTTGATATGAGGATGCCTGTGATGGACGGGATGGACACCATGGCATGGCTCAAGGAGAATAAACCAGATCAGAAAGTTTTGACCCTTACCGTAGACCAGGAAGATGAGACCATCATAAAGATGCTTCGCTTGGGATGCCGGGGTTATCTTCTAAAGGATATTGAGCCGGAAGAATTTGAATATGCGCTTAACGCAATAGAGAGAAATGGATATTATTCTAACCAGACCATTTCAGACGCTTTAAGCCATGAAGAAAGGAAAAAGAAATACGAAGAACTTACCGAAAGGGAACTTGAATTCCTGAATCATGCCTGTAGTGAGCTCACCTACAAACAGGTTGCTGAAGAAATGTTTCTTAGTCCCAAGACCGTCGATAATTACAGGGAAAGCCTTTTTGGAAAGCTTGGAGTAAAAAGCAGGGTGGGACTCGTGATGTTTGCAATTAAGGAAGGTATCTATAAGATCTAGGCTTTTTTCTGATCATTTTAACAACTACCGTTTACTTCAAATCACTTAGCATCTTATCTTAGCATATTAAATTTTGACGATTTGATTGATTCTGCTAAAATAGAACTCAGGAACCTGCGCGTTAAGGACTATGAGGAACTGAAGGTGTCCATGATTAAAAGTTATCATGCTATGCCCCATGAATACTGGACCAAGGGTGAGATAAAAACTCTTATCAATAAATTTCCGGAAGGCCAGTTATGCATAGTCATAGATAATAAGATCGCAGGCTGTGCTTTATCAATCATAGTAGATTACGATAAATTCGATGATAATCATACCTACGACGAGATCCTTGGAGGAGAGAATTTTTCTACCCATACCAAGAATGGAAATGTGCTGTATGGTATTGATGTATTTATACATCCTGAATACCGCGGAATGCGTTTGGGAAGGCGTTTGTATGAGGCCCGGAAGGAGCTTTGCGAACATCTTAACCTCAAGGCGATAGTTTTTGGAGGCAGGATCCCTAATTATGCTGAATATGCAGATGAGCTGACACCTAAAAAATATATTGAAAAGGTTAAGCTTCAGGAGATCCACGACCCGGTTCTTTCGTTTCAGCTCTCCAATGATTTTCACGTAAAAAAGGTCATTAAGGGATATCTTTCCGGAGATCATGAAAGTAAGGAATATGCCACTTTGATGGAATGGAACAATATCTATTATACCAAGCCTCAAAAACTGGTGAATACCACCAAGACTGTTGTTCGACTCGGACTCGTACAATGGCAGATGCGTCTTTTCAAGGATTATGAAGCACTGGTATCGCAGATAGAATTCTTTGTAGATGCCGTGAGCAATTACCAGAGCGATTTCATCATGTTCCCTGAACTTTTTAATGCGCCGCTCATGGCCCAGTTCAACGAACTTAGTGAACCTGAGGCTATAAGGGGACTTTCCAGCTATACTGAACGTTTACTCGAAACCTTCAGGGAATTCGCTATCAATTATAACATCAATATAATTACAGGCAGCATGCCATTTCCGGAGGGTGAGCATATGTATAATGTAGGCTTTCTATGCCGAAGGGATGGTAGTTATGAACGCTATGAAAAGCTGCATATCACCCCGGCTGAAGAGACCGCTTGGGGTATGAAAGGCGGTAATAAACTGGAAACCTTTGACACCGACTGTGGTAAGATCGGGGTTTTGATCTGTTATGATATTGAGTTTCCCGAAGTATCACGTATCCTGGCAGAAGAAGGAATGAATATTCTCTTTGTTCCATTTATGACCGATACCCAGAACGGTTATTCCCGCGTGAAGATCTGCGCACAGGCCAGGGCAGTGGAGAATGAATGTTACGTGGCCATAGCCGGTTCTGTAGGAAACCTGCCTAAGGTTGATAATATGGATATACAGTATGCCCAGAGTGCTGTATTAACTCCCTCTGATTTTGCTTTTCCTGTGAACGGGATTAAGGCCGAAGCTACTCCCAATACTGAAAGCACCTTACTTGTGGATGTGGATCTCGATCTTTTAAAGGAACTTCATAATTATGGCAGTGTAAGAAATATGAAAGACCGCCGTAAGGATCTTTATTCCCTGAAGAGGAAGAAGTGATGCTGAAATAGAATTCTTAATTCAACATTCAAAATTTTTCATTGTAACAGCCATTCCGAGGAAAGCGCAGGAATCTCATCTATTTTCTCTATCTGTCCCACCTTTCCTTCATTTTTATCATATCTGTAGTATTTCTGTTAATTCTTAAGAAAAATAGATTTTAAAAGATTTGAATTACGTCATTATGAAAAAGAGGCTGTAAGAGAACATCAATTTTGAAAAGTCTTTAGCGCTATATCCCTTTCTTAAAAAACCTTCAGCTGTCGTAACAAGAATTGTCTTAAATATCTGTAAATTAGATATTTATGATTTCAAATTCTTTTTTGAAAGTAATTTGAGTCATGTCTGATGAAAAGCATAGCCATCTTAAGACGGTAATTTTAATCTATTAAAAGAAACACTAAGGAATACCGATTAATGAATAATAAGTATAGCAGCACCCTAACTCAAAGCGATTCGCAACCTGCTTCGCAGGCCATGTTACATGCGATAGGACTTACGAGAGAAGATTTTAATAAGCCTTTTGTTGGAATTGCCAGTACAGGATATGAAGGAAATCCCTGTAATATGCATTTGAATGATCTGGCTAAGGAAGTCAAGGAAGGAACCCTTTCTGCAGATCTCGTCGGGCTTATCTTCAATACTATCGGGGTGAGTGATGGGATATCAATGGGAACGCCCGGGATGAGGTTTTCTCTCCCTTCCCGTGATATCATTGCCGATTCTATGGAAACCGTGGTGAACGCCATGGCTTATGACGGATTGATAACCGTGGTGGGATGTGATAAGAATATGCCCGGAGCCCTGATGGCCCAGCTTCGACTTAACAGGCCTTCCATCCTGGTATATGGCGGAACCATAGCTTCAGGATGTCATAACGGAAAGAAACTGGATGTGGTCTCTGCTTTTGAAGCATGGGGAGCCAAGGTTTCAGGTGATATGCCAGAGGAAGAATATGAACAGGTGATACAAAAAGCCTGTCCGGGTGCAGGTGCCTGTGGTGGGATGTACACGGCAAATACCATGGCTTCGGCGATTGAAGCGCTGGGAATGAGCCTGCCTTATAATTCATCCAATCCGGCAGTAGGCCCTGAAAAAAAAGAGGAAAGTAAAAAAGCCGGGGAAGCGATAAAGCTTCTACTGGAAAAAGATATTAAGCCAAGGGATATAGTTACCCGGAAATCACTGGAGAACGCCATTCGTTTGTTGACGGTGTTAGGAGGTTCAACTAATGCAGTGCTCCATTTTCTTGCTATTGCCAAAGCTGCAAAAGTGGATTTTGGCCTGGCCGATTTTGAAAGGATATGTGACAGCACACCATTTCTGGCCGATCTGAAGCCTAGCGGTAAGTATGCAATGGAAGATGTGCATAGAGTGGGAGGTATCCCCGCGGTTTTAAAGTATATGCTGAAAAATGATATGCTTCATGGTGATTGTCTTACTGTAACTGGAAAGACTTTAGCTGAGAATCTGGCCGAAGTCCCCGATCTTGAAGATGGCCAGGATGTGATCCATGATCTGGATCATCCTATAAAGAAAACGGGACATATCAGGATACTCTACGGAAATCTCGCGGAAGAAGGTTCTGTTGCTAAGATCACCGGGAAGGAAGGTCTTCAGTTCACAGGTAAGGCAAAAGTATTTAACAGTGAATTTGAGGCTAATGATGGGATCTCTGCAGGAAAAGTGAAGAAGGGTGATGTTGTGGTGATTCGATACGAAGGTCCGAAAGGAGGGCCGGGAATGCCTGAAATGTTGAAGCCTACTTCTGCAATCATGGGAGCGGGACTAGGCAAGGATGTGGCACTAATAACCGATGGAAGATTTTCAGGAGGCACCCACGGTTTCGTGGTAGGTCATATTACTCCGGAAGCCCAGGAAGGTGGACTCATCGGTCTGCTGGAAGATGGCGATGAGATTGTTATCAATGCTGAGGACAATACTCTAGATGTAAAGATTTCAGCCGAAGAAATAGAAAAAAGAAGAAAGAACTGGAAAGCACCTGCGCTAAAAGCCGAAGGCGGTGTGCTATATAAATACGCAAGAACGGTTTCTTCAGCCTCTAATGGCTGCGTGACCGATGAATTTTAATACGGTGAATTATGGAAGAAGTTAAAACTGCAAGTTTTGGGAAGGTAACCACTAAGGAAACTACCACTGTTTCAGGCGCTGAAGCGGTGATAAAATGTTTACTTGAGGAAGGTGTGGACACCATCTACGGTTACCCAGGCGGAGCGATCATGCCGGTTTATGATGAATTGTTTAAATATCAGGGAAAAATTCACCACGTACTCACAAGGCACGAACAGGGAGCGACACATGCTGCACAGGGATATGCCCGCGTTAGTGGGAAAGTAGGAGTTGCCGTGGCCACATCAGGCCCGGGAGCAACCAATCTCGTCACCGGGATCGCCGATGCCCAGATAGATTCAACTCCAATGGTATGTATTACGGGCCAGGTAGGATCTCATTTACTGGGAAGTGATGCATTCCAGGAAACCGATATTGTAGGTATTTCCACACCTATCACAAAATGGAATTACCAGATCACAAAAGCAGAGGAAATACCAGAGGTGATGGCCAAGGCATTTTATATAGCCCGTTCAGGAAGGCCAGGGCCGGTTTTGATAGACATTACAAAAGACGCCCAGTTTGCTTCTTTGGAATTCTCTTACAAAAAATGTTCAGGTATTAGAAGTTATAAACCCGTACCGGAACTAAACTCCCTCGAGGTAGACAGAGCCGCTGAGGTTATAAATAATGCCAAAAAACCAATGATAGTTTTTGGTCAGGGTGTTATTCTTGGAGGAGCCGAAGGCCTGCTGAAAGAAGTTGTGGAAAAGGCCGGAATTCCGGCAGCCTGGACCATTCTGGGGCTTTCTGCCCTTCCTACAGATCATCCTTTGAATGTGGGTATGGTAGGAATGCATGGGAATTATGGGCCTAATATTCTTACAAATGAATGCGATGTTCTCATAGCAATCGGGATGCGTTTTGATGACCGTGTAACCGGTAATCTTGATCATTATGCCAAGCAGGCAAAAGTGATACATTTTGAAATAGATCCTGCTGAGGTGAACAAGAATGTAAAAGCCGATTATCCAGTCTTAGGCGACGTGAAAGAAACGCTAAAAGCACTTTTAGAAGTGCTTAAGCCAAATAAGCATACCGAATGGCATAACAGGTTCAAAGAACTATATAAAGAAGAATACAAAAAAGTTATAAGTCGTAACCTCGATCTTAATAAACCTGATATACACATGGCAGAAGTGATCCAGGAAATCAATAATTTCTCTCATGGAGATGCGGTGATCGTTTCAGACGTTGGTCAGCACCAGATGAAAGCCTGTCGCTATGGTAAATTTAATAAGACCCGAAGCAATGTGACTTCAGGAGGATTGGGAACTATGGGATTCGCACTGCCGGCAGCGATTGGAGCCAAAATGGGAGCACCAGATAGAGATGTGGTGGCGGTAATCGGCGACGGAGGATATCAGATGACCATACAGGAACTTGGAACTATTTTCCAGACAAAGGTACCTGTGAAAATTGTAGTCCTTAATAATGGCTTCCTTGGAATGGTAAGACAGTGGCAGCAGCTTTTCTTTGACAAGCGATATGCATCCACCGAAATGGTGAATCCTGACTTTGTGACCATTGCCCAGGGATATCATATCAAAACAAAAAGAGTTACTGAAAGAAGTGAGTTAAAAGATGCTGTACAGGAAATGATGGAAAGCGATGAAGCCTTTTTCCTTGAAGTGAAAGTTGAACAGGAGGAAAATGTGTTCCCTATGATCCCAACGGGAGCGGCAGTTTCTGACATATTATTAGAGTAATGGAAAAGAAAAGTTATACAGTTTCAATATATACCGAGAATAATCTTGGTCTGCTAAGTAGGATCGCAGCGATCTTTCTTAAAAGACATATCAATATCGAAAGTATCACGGCCTCACCAAGCGAGGTTACCGAGGTGATGCGTTTTACGATAATTGTTGAAGTGACCGAAGAGCAGGTAAAGAAGATCATCGGTCAGCTGGAAAAACAGATCGAGGTGATCAGGGCTTTTTATCATACCGATGAGGAGACCATCTACCAGGAAACGGCGCTTTATAAGATCAAATCAGACGAATTCCTGGACGATCATAATATCCAGGATTTTATCAAGGAAACTAATGCCCGTATAGTGACGGTGACCAAGAGCTTTTTCGTTATTGAAAAGACAGGAAAGCGCAGCGAGGTGGACCAGCTATATGAGACTTTAAAGCCTTACGGACTAATGCAGTTCGTAAGATCGGGAACCATAGCGGTGACCAAAAATGAAATGCCAATATCAGGAATCTTAGAAAAATTTAATACTACAAATTCATTATAATCATGACCAACTATTTTAACAGCCTTCCGTTACGAGAACAACTGGCCCAATTGGGAACTTGCAGGTTTATGGACCTTGATGAGTTCAGTGAAGGAGTGAATGCTTTAAAAGGTAAAAAAATTGTCATCGTGGGCTGTGGTGCCCAGGGACTTAACCAGGGACTAAATATGAGAGACAGTGGGCTCGATATTTCCTATGCGCTTCGTGAGGGTGCCATTAAGGAAAAAAGACAATCCTGGAAAAATGCAACTGAAAATAATTTTAATGTCGGTACCTACGAGGAACTACTGCCTCAGGCCGATCTTGTGATCAACCTCACGCCCGATAAACAACATACACCGGTAATTAGTGCGATCATGCCTCATATCAAGGAAGGAGCAGTACTTTCTTATTCCCATGGTTTTAATATTGTGGAAGAAGGGATGAAGATCCGTGAAGATATTACAGTGATTATGGTAGCTCCAAAATGTCCGGGTTCTGAGGTTCGTGAAGAATATAAACGCGGATTTGGAGTTCCAACGCTTATTGCGGTACACCCTGAGAATGATCCTAAAGGGATCGGTTTTGAATGGGCCAAGGCCTATGCATATGCTACCGGTGGCCACAGGGCAGGAGTGCTCGAGTCTTCATTTGTAGCTGAAGTGAAATCAGATCTTATGGGAGAACAGACCATTTTATGTGGGGTGCTTCAAACAGGATCTATCCTTACTTTCGATAAGATGGTGGCCGATGGTGTAGATCCTAATTATGCTGCAAAGCTTATACAGTATGGTTGGGAAACCATTACTGAAGCCTTAAAGCATGGCGGGATCACCAATATGATGGACAGGCTTTCGAATCCGGCTAAATTAAGAGCCAACGAAATTGCTGAAGATCTGAAAGAACAGATGCGCCCGCTTTTCCAGAAGCATATGGACGATATAATTTCGGGAGCTTTCAGCAGCAGGATGATGAAGGATTGGGCAAATGATGATAAGGAATTATTGACCTGGAGAGCCGATACCGAGAATACTGCTTTTGAGAAAACCGAAGCTACTTCCGAAGAAATAAAGGAGCAGGAATATTTTGACAAAGGCGTTCTTCTTGTGGCTTTTGTAAAAGCAGGGGTAGAGCTTGCATTTGAAACCATGGTAGAAGCCGGTATCATTGAAGATTCCGCTTATTATGAGTCACTTCATGAAACTCCTCTAATCGCAAATACAATTGCCAGAAAGAAATTATATGAAATGAACCGTGTGATCTCAGATACCGCAGAATATGGATGTTACCTGTTCGATCACGCTGCCAAACCACTTATCAAGGATTATGTGAATGGTCTTGAGCCTGAAGTGGCAGGGAAATCATTCGGAAACGGATATGATGGTGTAGACAATCAGGAGCTTATCGAAGTGAATGATGCTCTTAGAAGTCATCCCGTAGAAAAGGTAGGAGCCAGATTAAGAAAGGCGATGACCGCAATGAAGAAAATATACGAATAAACGAATATGTTGCTGGAAAAAGATAGAAAATATAAACCAACCCTTGAAGCTGTAAAAGAGGCCGCCGAAAGGATCTCCAGGGTAGTCCTGAAAACTCCCCTTGCAGACTCTTTCACTTATAGCAAGCGATACGAAGCGAATATTCTTCTTAAAAGAGAAGATCTTCAGCAGGTACGTTCTTATAAGATCCGCGGGGCTTATAATAAGATCTCCAGTCTTCCTGAAGATCAGCTTAAAAAAGGAGTTATCTGCGCGAGTGCAGGTAACCACGCGCAAGGAGTTGCATTTGCCTGTAACAAGCTGCAAACTAAGGGTGTGATTTATATGCCTATCACCACTCCTCGACAAAAGGTAGAGCAAACCCAGATGTTTGGAGGCGAATGGGTGGAAGTGATCCTAAAAGGAGACACGTTTGATGATTCCTTTAAAAGTGCCATGAAGCACATGGAGAAATTCGGACTGGTATTCATACATCCATTCGATGATGAAAAAGTGATCGAAGGCCAGGCCACCATAGGTCTGGAGATCCTGGAACAGGCCGATGCTCCAATAGATTACGTTTTCGCGCCACTGGGTGGTGGCGGTTTACTGGCGGGGATCTCCACTATATTCAAAAAGCTCTCACCGAATACAAAAATAATTGGGGTTGAACCTACAGGCGCACCATCCATGACTTCTTCGCTGAAAGAGGGCAAAGTGGTAGAACTCTCCGAAATCGAAAGATTTGTGGATGGCGCCGCGGTTCAAAAAGTAGGAAACCGCAATTTCGAAATCTGTAAAGAGAATCTGGACGATATGATCTGTATCCATGAAGGTAAGATCTGCCAGACGATTCTTGATCTCTATAACCAGGATGCAATTGTGGTGGAACCTGCCGGAGCCATGGCGATCTCGGCTTTAGACTTTTATGCTGATGAGATAAAGGGTAAGAATGTAGTATGTATAGTAAGTGGCAGTAATAATGACATTACCAGGACCGCCGAGATCAAGGAAAGAGCACTTCTATATGCAGGAATTAAGCATTATTTCATAGTAAGTTTCCCTCAGAGAGCTGGAGCGCTGAAAGAATTTGTTGCAAAAGTGCTCGGGCCTAATGATGATATCACTCACTTTGAGTATTCCAAAAAGCACCACAGGGAGAATGGTCCGGCTGTTGTAGGCATTGAGCTAAGCGATCCTGCCGACTTTGAACCTCTGGTAGAACGCATGAAAAAGAAGAACTTTTACGGGGAATATCTGAATGATAAACCAAATTTATTTCAATTTTTAGTCTAATAACTTAGTGTGAACCAAAATATTATGTACATTTACCACGTGAAAACATTCAGACAAATAATATTACCCTCTTTTCATTTCAGGCCCCGCCGCAGCTAAGCGCTGGCCCTGACTCTTCCTATTTATTAATATTATTTGATTTTTTCCATTTTGAAACACCTAAAAAGCATAGAATTTAAATTATATATCAGGATTTTTTCTGACATATTTCCTATGCGCCGCTTTTTCCCCCGCCGCACGTAAGTGCGTGCGTATATTTATGGAACTTAGGTGAGTCCGGTTCCCCCTTCAAAAGACAAAATCAAAATAAATTTCAACCTTAATTTCTTAGCAGATGAGAATTATCATTGCTAACAAATCTCATGCTTCTTACGCTGAGATCATTTGTAAAAACATAGAAGAATCGGCCAAAGTACGAGGTACTGGTATTGCCCGAAGAACTCCTGAATATATTATCAATAAGATGGAGAAAGGGAATGCCGTGATCGCCCTGGACGGGGAAAAGTTTGCCGGCTTTTGTTATATCGAAACCTGGAGCCACGAGAAATATGTAGCTAACTCAGGTCTTATTGTGCATCCCGATTACAGAAAACAAGGGCTTGCAAAAGATATCAAGCAGGTGATCTTTGATCATTCCAGAAAGAAATATCCAAATGCCAAGATCTTTGGGATCACTACAGGACTGGCTGTAATGAAGATCAATTACGAACTGGGATATCAGCCCGTAACATTTTCTGAACTTACAGATGACGAGAGTTTCTGGAAAGGGTGTCAGACCTGTAAGAACTATGATGTGCTTACCAGGACAGATCATAAGATGTGTCTTTGTACCGGAATGATGTACGATCCTGAGAAAAAGAAGGAAGAAAAGAAGAAAAATAATAAGGTGAGCAAATTCAATGATAAAACCTTTCAAAGGCTGAAGCATATAAAACAAACCCTTTTCTATAAAAAGGAAAAGGCTGAAAAAGAATAAAAATCGTCAAGCTGAACTTGGTTCAGCTTCTCCTTGATCCTGAACCAAGTTCAGGATGACGGAGGAAAAAATAAAAAAATGAAAAAAGTAGTAATAGCATATAGCGGTGGATTGGACACTTCTTACTGTGCAAAATATTTATCGAAAGAGGAAAATTTTGAGGTTCATGCGGTAAGTGTGAACACCGGTGGCTTTTCAAAAGAAGAAGTTGAAAAAATAGGTTCTAATGCCAAAAAGATAGGAGCTGCCACTTATAATAATATTGACGCCGTTTCTTCATTCTATAATAAAGTTGTTAAATATCTCATTTTTGGGAATGTACTTAAAAATGATACTTATCCGCTTTCGGTGAGTGCTGAAAGAATAGTGCAGGCCATCGAGATCGTAAATTATGCAAAAGAGATCGGGGCCGAATATATTGCTCATGGTAGTACCGGGGCAGGAAATGACCAGGTGAGATTCGATATGATCTTCCAGACCATAGCCCCTAAGATAAAGATCATCACTCCAATCAGGGATAAGCAGTTGAGCAGACAGGAAGAGATAGATTACCTGCAGGCAAATGGTGTGGATATGAACTGGGAGAAAGCCAAATATTCGGTGAATAAAGGCCTTTGGGGTACCAGTGTTGGCGGAGCCGAGACACTGACTTCAGAAAAGCCTTTGCCTGAAGAAGCGTATCCTTCTCAACTGATAGAAAAAGAACCAAAACAGGTCAGCCTTACCTTTATCAAAGGAGAGCTTACAGCTGTGAATGGAGAAAAAAATTCCCCTGAGAAGAATATTCAGATCCTTGAAGATATTGCCAAAAAGTATGCGATTGGAAGGGATATTCATGTGGGAGATACCATTATTGGGATAAAGGGCAGGGTAGGATTTGAAGCAGCCGCAGCTCTTATTACCATAAAATCCCATCATTTACTTGAAAAACACACGCTGAGCAAATGGCAGCTTCAACATAAGGATTATCTCGCCAACTGGTATGGAACTCATTTACACGAAGGACTTTACCTGGATCCGGTGATGAGAGATCTTGAAGCTTTTCTGGAAAGTTCACAGGAGCAGGTGAGCGGTGAAGTTTATGTAACGCTCCATCCATACAGGTTCACGCTAGACGGAATAAAATCTGAGTACGACCTCATGAATTCAGGATTTGGAAAATATGGTGAGGAAAATAAAGCCTGGACGGCCGATGATGCCAAAGGATTCATCAAGATCCTTTCCAATTCAGGAAAAATATATCAACACTTAAAAGAGGAAGCATGATAGAAGCCGGGATAATAGGAGGAGCAGGTTATACTGCGGGGGAACTTATCAGGATCCTGCTAAGGCATCCTGAGGTGAACCTTAATTTTGTTTACAGCACTTCCCAGCCAGGGAAACCTGTAGCCCAGGTTCATCAGGATCTGCTGGGAGAAACCGATCTGAAATTCAGTGGTGAGATCAATAAGGAAGCAGCTGT
This sequence comes from Gramella jeungdoensis, assembly GCF_023805255.1. Classification (GTDB taxonomy): domain Bacteria; phylum Bacteroidota; class Bacteroidia; order Flavobacteriales; family Flavobacteriaceae; genus Christiangramia; species Christiangramia jeungdoensis. The sequence continues at coordinate 217,314 of NZ_JAMSCK010000005.1, read as the reverse complement.
GGTTTTTCTTTGCCTCGGGCATGGAAACTCCAAAAAGTTCCTTGCAGAAAATCAGTTTTCAAAAGACACAAAAATTGTTGATCTGAGTACCGATTTCAGGATGGCTGCAGATGACCATTCCTTTGTTTATGGTCTGCCAGAATTCAATAAGGAAAAGATAAGTACCGCAGATTATATAGCCAATCCAGGTTGTTTTGCGACGGCCATCAGCCTTGCAATTCTTCCACTGGCAAAGAAAAAGTTGCTGAAAGATGAATGGCATGTCAATGCGGTGACCGGAGCCACGGGAGCTGGTACTTCATTGTCGGGCACCACTCATTTCACCTGGAGGGATAACAACTTTTCAGCATATAAGTCTTTTGGACACCAACACTTGAATGAGATAGGTCAGAGTTTAAAGATGCTGCAGGAGGATTACAGTTCTGCTGTGAACTTTATTCCAAACAGGGGGAATTTTTCAAGAGGTATTCATGCTACGGCTTATACCAGTTTTTCGGGTAGTTTGGAAGATGTACAGAAGATCTATAATGAAGCCTATGAAGATGCCGCTTTTACTTTTGTGGTGGAGGAAGACCTGCATTTAAAGCAGGTGGTGAATACCAATAAGTGCCTGTTGAAACTGGAGAAGTTTGGTGACAAATTGCTGGTGACGAGTATTATAGATAACCTTTTAAAAGGAGCTTCAGGGCAGGCGGTTCAGAATATGAACCTGATGTTTGGTCTGGATGAAAAGTTAGGACTGGATTTAAAAGCCAGTTATTTTTAAAATTAAAAACCTCACAGGTTTTCAAAACCTGTGAGGTTTGAAAAATAGCGTCAAGCTGAACTTGTTTCAGCTTCTCTAAGATCCTGAAACAAGTTCAGGATGACAGGTGATTATAAATAAAACGATTATGAAAATAGCAATTCTGGGTGCCGGTAATCTCGGCCTTTCTATCGCGAAAGGTCTTATTTTCAGTAATGCCTACACAAGTCTGTACCTCACAAAGAGAAAGACGGAGAATATTACCGATTATGAGGAATATTCAAAAGTCAAGGTAACTTCAGATAACCTGGAGGCCGTTAGAAATTCAGATATCCTGATCTTTTCGGTTCAGCCTACACAGCTAGAGCGAATCCTTGGGGAGATCAAGGACGAGCTTACCGATAAGCATGTGCTGATCTCAACGGTAACGGGATTCAAAATTCCAAGAATAGAAAATATCGTGGGTGAAGAGCATTTTATTATCCGTTCAATGCCTAATACAGCCATCGCGGTAGGAAAGTCAATGACCTGCCTTTGTAGTAACGAACCAGGAAAGAAACGTATTAGTATTGCTGAAGCTATTTTCAACAGGTTAGGTACAAGCATCATTATTGATGAAAATAAAATGCAGGCCGCCACGGTAATATGTGCCAGTGGAGTGGCATTCTGGATGCGTCTGATACGCGCAACTACTCAGGGAGCAGTACAGCTCGGATTTGACGCGAAAGACGCTCAGGAGCTTTCTATGCAAACCTGTCTGGGTGCAGCCAGTTTACTTATCGAATCGGGAAGACATCCGGAAGAGGAGATTGACAAGGTGACCACTCCTCGCGGCTGTACCATTGAAGGCCTTAATGAAATGGAACATAATGGCCTTAGTTCATCCCTTATCAAAGGGATCCAGGCTTCATTTAAAAAAATCAATAATATTTCAGAGAGATAACTATGGATTTATTTGATGTATATCCGCTATATGATATAACACCGGTAAAAGGAGAAGGAGCTTATGTTTTTGATAAGGATGGCAATAAATACCTTGACCTCTATGGAGGACATGCCGTGATCTCAATTGGCCATTCGCATCCGGCATATGTGAATGCTTTGACTCATCAGTTAAGAGAGATTGGGTTTTATTCAAATTCGGTAAAGAATCCGTTGCAGAATGAACTTGCTGCCAAACTTGAAAAGGTTTCCGGAATAAATGATTATAGCCTTTTCTTGTGTAACTCGGGAGCAGAAGCAAATGAAAATGCCTTGAAACTGGCCTCTTTCCACACCGGAAAAGACAGGGTTGTCTATTTTGAAAAAGCCTTTCATGGAAGGACTTCCGGTGTAGTAGCTGTGACAGATAATGAAGCGATTAAATCTCCATTCAATATTGGTCATAATGCTACTAAAGTTGGATTTGGTGATGCTGAAGCCCTGGAAGCAGAATTGGAGCATGGTGATGTTGCGGGCGTGATCTTCGAAGTTGTTCAGGGAGTGGGCGGACTTGACGAAGCCACCACTGAATTTTATTTGAAAGTAGCCGAATTGTGCAAAAGCCATAATGCTGTTCTCATTGCCGATGAGGTTCAGGCGGGTTATGGAAGAACCGGAGATTTCTTTGCCTTTCAGAAACACGGAATTAGGCCTGATATTATTTCTATTGCAAAGGGAATGGGGAATGGTTTCCCTGTTGGAGGTATTCTAATAGATAAGACTATTGAGCCAAAATATGGAATGCTGGGAACAACCTTTGGAGGGAATCATCTTGCCTGCGCCGCCGGAATCGCGGTTCTTGAAATCATTGAAAAGGAAAAACTTATTGAGAACTCAAAAAGCCTTTTCGAGTATGTTAAAGAAAAAGCGGACAAGATTCCGCAAATAAAGAATTTGAAAGGAAGAGGTTTGATGATAGGGCTTGAATTCGATTTTGAAGTGGCTGAACTTAGAAAGGAACTTCTTTTTCGACACCAGATCTTTACCGGAGCAGCCAGTAACAAGAAGTTATTGAGAATACTCCCTCCATTGAACATTAAAAAAGAACAATTTGATACTTTTTTCAAGGCGTTGAAAATTGCATTGCAGAATTATTAATGAGAAGTGAAACTTGACCAAAGTTACCTTGAGGGAAGTCAAGAGGTCTGAGATTCCTCAGTCGTTTCACTTCTTCGGAATGACAACAATTAAAGAGTAGAAATGAAGAACTACATCACATTATCAGATATAGAAAGTTTAGACGAATTGATTAATGAAGGCCTTCAGCTGAAAAAGGAAAATAGCGTTCCAAACCTTGGTAAAGGGAAGACACTCGGGATGTTGTTTTTTAATCCGAGTCTGCGTACCAGGTTAAGTACCGAGAAAGCCGCAAAACTTCTTGGGATGGAAGTGATGGCGATGAACGTTGATAAGGATGGCTGGGCTCTGGAATTTGAAGATGGTGCAGTTATGGATTCTACCAAAGCCGAACATATCAAGGAAGCGGCTGGAGTTCTTTCTCAGTATTGTGATATCATAGCGGTTAGAGCTTTTCCAGGTTTGGAGGATAAGGAAAAGGATGAAGCTGAAACGGTGCTTAATAGCTTTAAGAAATACGCTTCAGTTCCGGTGGTTAATCTCGAAAGTGCAACAGGTCATCCCTTGCAGGCCCTTACCGATGCAATAACGATAACTGAAACAAAACAAAAAGATCGCCCCAAGGTGGTGCTTACCTGGGCTCCGCACCCTAAAGCCTTGCCGCAATCGGTGCCTAATTCGTTCGTTGAAGTAATGCAAAAGATGAATGTTGACCTTGTGATCGCTAATCCCGTAGGTTATGATCTTAATCCCGAAGTAACAAAGAAGACTGCTGTGACCCATAACCAGGAAGAAGCTCTGAAAGATGCTGATTTTGTATATGTAAAGAACTGGAGCAGTTATGAACAGTATGGTAAAGTGTTGAAAACCGACAGGGATTGGACGCTGACAAAGGATAAATTGGAGAATTCAAACAGTCCCAAAGTGATGCATTGTTTGCCTGTGAGAAGGAATATGGTTATAGCCGATGAGGTTCTGGACAGTCAGGATTCATTGGTCATTCAACAGGCTGGGAACAGGACCTATGCTGCACAGGCTGTTTTGAAGAGATTATTAGAAGAAAAATAAGAAGGATTTAAGAAAAAGATATCTCGACTTCGCTCGATATGACTCAAGTATTTTATTAAGGCATTCGTGGCAAAAGATTCAAAGAAGATGAAATCAGTACTTAAAATAGTAAAAACCGGAGGTAAATTAATTGAAAACAAGGCCAGGTTTCAGGAATTTCTAAAAGATTTTTCTGCCCTGGAGGGACCTAAGATTCTGGTGCATGGCGGTGGCAATTTCGCTACCGAAATTGCTACGAAACTGGGATATGAAACCAAAATGCTTGATGGTAGAAGGATAACTGATGAAAACTCCATGCAGGTTATCACTATGGTCTATGCAGGGCTTATAAGTAAGAACATTGTAGCGAGCCTTCAAAAACTGGGAAATAATGCCGTAGGGCTTTGCGGGGCAGATGGCAAAAGTGTGCTTTCTAAAAAACGCCCCGTAAAAGAAGTAGATTACGGTTTTGTAGGAGATATTGAAGAGGTAAATACTACTTTCATTTTATCACTTTTGGAACAGGACCTCGTTCCTGTATTTTCGGCAATTTCTTATAGTAATGAAGGAGAGATCTTAAATACCAATGCCGATTCTGTCGCTGCTGAAATTTCAATAGCGATGAGCCGGGAATATGAAACCGAGCTTTATTATTGTTTTGAAAAAAAAGGTGTACTTGCTGATTCCCAGGATGATGATTCGGTTGTAGAAGTTTTGGATAAAGAAAAGTATCAGGAACTGGTCGACAAAAAGATTATTAGCGATGGTATGTTGCCTAAACTGCATAACTGTTTTCAGGCTCTTGAAAATGGGGTTTCCACTATATACCTGGGAGATTCAGGATTACTTCAAAAGAATTCAGTTCATACAAAAATCGTAGAATAATGCAGATCTCAGACTTACAGAAGGAAGCTATTGAATTACTTAAAAACCTGATTAAGACCCAGTCTTTTTCTGGAGAGGAAGATAAAACGGCAGAATTATTGGAGAACTGGTTCAAGGAGAAGAATATTCCTTTTTTCAGGCATCTCAATAACGTCTGGGCTGTAAACAAGCATTTTGATAAGGCAAAGCCTACGCTGCTCTTAAACTCACACCATGATACGGTTCAGCCAAATTCGGCTTATACGCGGGATCCCTTAAAAGCGGAAGTTGAAGATGGAAAATTATTTGGCTTAGGCAGTAATGATGCCGGTGGGTGTTTGGTGTCTCTTCTTGCTACTTTTACTTATTTCTATGCAGACCAGGATCTGGATTATAACATAGTCTATGCGGGATCGGCAGAGGAGGAGATTAATGGTAAAAACGGGATCGCCAGTCTTCTGCCAGTGATGCCCAAGATAGATGTAGCCATTGTAGGCGAACCTACATTGATGGACCTGGCAATCGCAGAAAAAGGTTTGGTGGTCTTTGATGCTGTAGTAAAGGGAACTCCTTCTCATGCGGCACATCCCAACGATAATAACGCGATCTATAAAACGGCTAAGGCTCTGCAATGGTTCGAGAATTTCAGTTTTGAAAAGAAATCTGAAGCTTTGGGGGAGGTGAAGCTTACAGTGACCCAAATAAATGCGGGAACCCAGCATAATGTAGTGCCCGCAAAGGTAGACCTGGTGATAGATGTTAGGGTAAATGATTGTTTCAGCAATGAGGAAATCGATAAGATCCTGCAGGAGAAGGCACCGGTTGATGAGATAAAAGCCCGCTCTTTAAGACTGAATTCATCTTCCATTCCAAAGGATCATGATCTGGTTAAGGCCGGAATTTCCCTTGGAATGAATACCTATGGTTCACCTACTTTATCTGATCAGGCGATGCTTAAATGCTCATCGTTAAAGCTGGGTCCGGGTGATTCTACCAGGTCGCATTCGGCTGATGAATTCATTTATGTAAAGGAAATAGAAGAAGGGATAGAAAAATATATAAAGCTGCTTGAAAAGGCAATTAAATAACCGCACTTCGACAGGCTCATTACTACAAACAAGTTCAGCTTGACGATTTTAAATTAAAGATTATGAAACTCTGGGACAAAGGTATTTCAATAGACAAAAAGATAGAGAAATTCACTGTGGGTAATGACAGGGAACTGGATATGCATCTTGCCGAATATGATATTATAGCCTCTAAAGCTCACGCAAAGATGTTGGGAAAGGTCGGAATATTGGATGCCGGGGAAGTTCAGAATATATTAAAAGAGCTGGATAAATTGAATGAAAAGCTGGAAAATGGCAGTTTTGAGATTGAGGAAGACTTTGAGGATGTCCATTCAAAAATAGAGTTTGAACTTACCAAGAAGCTTGGTGAAACCGGTAAAAAGATACATACAGCACGTTCCAGAAATGACCAGGTGCTGGTGGCAATGCAGCTTTATTTTAAAGAAAACCTGAAAGAGATCCATTCCAAAACCGAAGAACTTATCGAAGTACTTTTGAAACTGGCCGATGAGCATAAGGAAAAACTACTTCCGGGTTATACCCATCTTCAGGTGGCCATGCCGTCATCTTTCGGATTATGGTTCTCAGCTTACGCAGAATTACTGATAGATGATCTTTATTTACTGGAAGCAGGGAAGAAAGTAGTGGATCAGAATCCCCTGGGATCAGCTGCCGGGTATGGATCTTCATTTCCTATAGACCGTGAATTCACTACGAAGGAACTAGGCTTTGCAGATTTGAAATATAATGTTGTTGCCGCCCAGATGAGTAGAGGAAAATGTGAAAGAACAGTCACTTCAAGCATTTCTTCACTGGCAAATACGCTTTCAAGATTTGCTATGGACGTGTGCCTGTATATGAGTCAGAATTTCGATTTTATCACTTTTCCTGATGAACTTACAACAGGTTCCAGCATTATGCCACACAAGAAGAATCCTGATGTTTTTGAACTTATCAGGGGTAAGTGTAATAAACTTCAGGCTATTGCCAATGAGATGATCCTTATCACCAATAACCTCCCTAGTGGATATCACAGGGATTTTCAGCTAATTAAGGAGAACAGTATCTACGCTGTGGAGAATATGAAGGAGATACTGGACATATTTATTCACTCAATTTCGGTTATTAAGGTCAAGGATGTAGACCTCAATGACGAAAAATATAAATATCTGTTCACGGTAGACAGTATTAATGATCTGGTAATGCAGGGAAATTCATTCAGGGATGCTTATAAGGAAATAGGGGAGCAGGTGCAGAACAATACTTATAAACCTTCTGAATCCAAAAACCATACACATCTTGGCAGTAAGGATAATCTTGCTTTAAATGAGATAAGAAGGAAATTGCAAAAATAAGATTGAACTTCAGATAACTATTGTTTTTCTTTCTTGTTAGGGACAAAAAAACCCCCTGAAAAATAAATTCCAGGAGGTCCCAAACTTAAATGAAGAAAAAATTAAATAATGGTCATTTGACCAAAATTTAAGTTGTCATTATTTATAATATGGTTATCTGTATCACTGATTACGCTTTCAAGAAAGTCTCCAACCTTTTCTGTGGTATAATGATTGTCTTTATTGATATCTGGAGTACATACATTAAATTGAATGCTCACTTCTACCGATTTTCTAACTACTGCCGCTTCCTTTTCAAGTCCGAAATGGTCCAGAAGCATGGCTGCTGAAAGAATAGAAGCTACGGGATTTGCAATTCCTTTTCCGGTAGCCTGCGGATAAGATCCGTGAATAGGCTCAAAAAGAGCGCTTTTTTCACCAACCGAAGCCGATTCAAGCAATCCGATACTTCCACCAATAACACTGGCTTCATCAGATATAATATCACCAAACATATTTTCGGTAAGGATTACATCAAATTGTTTCGGATTCAATATCATCTGCATTGCGGCGTTATCCACAAATAGAAAATCAAGTTGAACATCTTCGTATGCTTTCCCTATTTCTTTCACTGTCTTACGCCATAACCTGGATGTTTCAAGCACATTGGCCTTATCTACTAGTGTTAGTTTCTTATTTCGTGATTGAGCCGCTTTAAAGGCTAAATGAGCAACCCTCTCAATTTCTTCTACCGAGTAGGTACAAAGGTCGGAAGCTGTTTTACCATCCTCGCTGGTGCTCTTTTCTCCAAAATATATTCCACCGGTAAGTTCACGGTAAATGACCATATCGGCTCCTGAAATATTTTCAGCTTTTAGTGGCGAACGGTCTACCAGTTTCTCATAAGCTTTTACCGGCCTTATATTGGCAAAGAGGCCAAGTTCCTTTCTTAATTTTAGCAGACCCTGTTCCGGTCTTACCTTGGCAGACGGATCATTGTCATATTTTGGGTCGCCAATTGCCCCGAACAGCACAGCGTCAGATTTTCTACAAAGTTCCAATGTAGCGTCCGGCAATGGATTCCCCCAAAAATCAATTGCTGTTGCACCTACGGCGGCTTCTTCAAAATGGAACTCATGCTCAAATCGGTCTGCAACAGCCTTCAACACTTTTACTGACTGCTGTGTGATTTCGGGACCAATCCCGTCTCCGGGTAGTACTGCTATATTTAATTTCATGATTGTCTAAATTTTATTACATCTGAGCTTCCGGGTGCTTTTTCGAAACATTCTTCTCTTCGAATTTCTTAATAGAATCCAGTTTACTAACCAGAAAATCTATATCATCATAGCCGTTTATCAGACATGTTTTTTTGTAGGGGTCTATATCAAAATCTTCCTTCAGGTTTGTTCCGGCAATTTCGATCTGCTGTTTTTCAAGATCGATCTTTATCTCCTGTGACGGATCATTATTCACAGCGGTAAACAATTCCTGTAGGAACTCGGGGCTTACCTGTACAGGCAGCACCCCATTGTTAAGGGCATTTCCTTTAAAGATATCAGCGAAATAACTGGAAACAACGGCTTTAAAACCGTAGGCTTTTATCGCCCAGGCAGCGTGTTCACGGCTGGACCCACATCCAAAATTATTACCTGCTACAAGGATGGATCCTTTATATTTTGGATTGTTCAAAATAAAATCTTCGTTCTTGCTACCATCTTTTTTAAACCTCCAGTCCCTGAAAAGATTCTCACCAAAACCAGCCTTATCTGTCGCTTTTAGAAAACGCGCAGGTATGATCTGATCGGTATCCACATTTTCAGAATCCAATGGTACAGCGGTATCTATAAGAGTTATAAATTTTTCCATTCTAGTTCAGGCTTTTTGTAAAGTCGGTTATTTTTCCGGCTACTGCAGTGGCTGCCGCGGTGAGTGGACTGGCAAGTATGGTTCTTGAACCCTGTCCCTGTCTACCTTCAAAGTTTCGATTACTGGTTGAAACACAATATTCTCCTTCAGGGATCTTATCGTCATTCATCGCCAGGCATGCCGAACAGCCAGGCTGACGAAGTTTAAAACCGGCCTCTTCGAATATCTTATCCAGGCCTTCTTCTTTGATCTGGGCCGCTACCTGACGTGATCCCGGAACTATTAAGGCATTCACATTTTTGGCTTTTTGCTTGCCTTTGATGTAGGACGCAGCTACCCTGAAATCTTCAATTCTGGAGTTCGTACAACTTCCTATAAAGATATAGTTGATAGGCTTTTCAAGCAGTGTCTCGCCCGGTTTGAAATTCATATAGGCAAGTGCCTTCGCGTCACTTTTATTGCCTTCCGTAGGAATAGAACCGGTAAGTTTGATCCCCATTCCCGGATTGGTTCCGTAGGTGATCATTGGTTCAATGTCCTCAGCTTCGAATGAATATTCCTTATCAAATTCAGCACCTTCATCACTTTTTAGAGTTTTCCAGTACTCCAGCTGATTCTCAAATTCAAGTCCTTTTGGTGCAAATTCACGGCCTTTCACGTATTCAAAGGTAGTTTCATCAGGAGCGATCAATCCGCCACGGGCACCCATTTCAATACTCATATTACATACCGTCATTCGTCCTTCCATAGACATCTCTTCGAAGACATTTCCGGCATATTCACAGAAATATCCCGTACCCGAATTGGTTCCCAGTTTACTGATGATATAAAGTATCACATCTTTAGGAAGAACTCCTTTTTTGAGTTTTCCATTAACATTTACTCTTAATCTTTTCGGTTTTTCTACCAGCAAACACTGACTCGCAAAAACCTGCGAAACCTGGCTGGTACCAATTCCAAATGCAATCGTACCAAAAGCACCATGCGTTGAAGTATGGCTATCACCACAAACAATGGTCATTCCCGGCTGGGTAATTCCCAGTTCGGGAGCCATTACGTGCACGATACCATTATAAGGATGGCCAAGACCATAAAGCGTAATATTGTTCTCTTCGCAGTTCTGGGATAGTTCTTTCAACTGTTTTCTTGAAAGAAGGTCCTGTACCGGTAAATGCTGATTTTCTGTGGGTGTATTATGATCGGCCGTGGCAACGATCTGGTCTGGTCGGAAAACGGGGATCTCCCGTTCCTTTAATTCATTAAAAGCCTGCGGACTTGTCACTTCATGTATCAGGTGTTTATCGATATATAAAATGTCAGGTCCGTTCGGGATACTTTCAACTACATGGGAATCCCAAATTTTATCAAATAAAGTTTTCTTCTTCATATAAGTTTTAAGCAATTGCTCTGGAACTCTTTCTATAGATCTCCATTATTGTATGAATATCTGTATCTGCTACTTCTTTCTTTTCATCGGCGAAATTCAGGAATTCAGCATATACGACATCCAATTCAAGTTTTGTTAATTCATAACCCATCTTTTTAGCTTTAAAGGCAAGGGCGGCCCTACCGCTTCTTGCGGTAAGCACGATTGCAGATTCAGTTACACCTACATCAGCTGGATCTATGATCTCATAGGTCTCACGATTCTTGATAACTCCATCCTGGTGAATTCCTGAACTGTGAGCGAAAGCATTGGCTCCCACAATAGCTTTGTTAGGCTGAACCAACATACCCATTTCCCGAGATACCATTTTACTGGTATCAAATAAAAGTTTAGGATTGATATCTGTATTCAGGTTTAGGGTAGGGTGCTGGCGCAATATCATGACCACTTCTTCCAAAGCGGTATTTCCTGCACGTTCTCCTATACCATTAATAGTACATTCTATCTGGCGAGCGCCATTCATTACCCCAGCGATTGCATTGGCAGTAGCAAGCCCAAGATCATTATGACAATGACATGAAATAGTTACATTTTCTATTCCTTCTACATGGTCTTTAAGATATTTTATCTTTCTGCCATAATCTTCCGGTAGGCAATATCCGGTAGTATCAGGGATATTAAGAACGGTAGCACCTGCCTTTACAGCCTCGGTACAAACCCTCGCAAGAAATTCATTATCGGTACGCCCTGCATCCTCTGCATAGAACTCCACATCATCTACATAGCGTCTTGCATGCGCAACAGCTATGGCTGCTCTTTCGATGATCTCTTCCCGACTTGAGTTGAACTTATATTTTATATGGGAATCTGAAGTCCCAATGCCGGTATGGATTCTGGGCTTTCTGGCATATTTTAACGCTCTGGCGGCAACTTCAATATCATTTTTAACCGCTCGTGTCAGCCCACAAACAGCAGCATTTTTAACAATTTTAGAGATTTCAGTTACAGAAGAAAAATCTCCAGGACTGGATACCGGAAAACCGGCTTCAATCACATCTACTCCCAGTTCATCAAGTCTTGCGGCTATCTTTAATTTTTGTTGAGTATTCAATTTGCAGCCAGGGACCTGTTCTCCATCTCGCAACGTAGTGTCAAAAATTTCTACTTTTTCTGTGCTCATATGAGATTTTTTTTGCTTTATCTTTAACTAAAGTATTGGAAAACATATGCATCGATAGGTATTTCAGGCAGGGTGTTACGATACTTGAAGCATAAAAAAATAAGCAAAAACTCCTGAATATCAGGTGTTTACAAACAAAAGTATTACAATGACCAATGACTTAACCGAAAATCTTTTTTCTTTAATAAAATCTTTATCTGCTTCAGAAAAAAGACAATTCTCCCTGTATGTAGGAAGAATAGGGGTAAATACTGATAGTAAATTTTTGAATCTTTATAAGGTCATCTCAAAGCAGAAGAAGTATGATGAAGATGAAATTTTGAAGAATACAAAAATTAGTAAGCAACAGCTTTCTAATGTTAAAGCTCATCTTTATAAACAATTGCTTATCTCCCTTCGTCTTAATCCGGCTCACCAGGATATTCCTGTACAGATAAGGGAACAACTTGATTTTGCCTATATACTTTATCATAAAGGACTTTATAAGCAGAGTCTTAAAATACTTGATAAGGTTAAGTCTCTTGCACTTACCTATGAGGAAAAGAATGTAGCGTATGAGATCCTTGAGCTTGAAAAGATTATAGAGTCACAATATATCACCCGTAGTATAAAGAACCGGGCAGAAACCTTAATTCAGCAGACAGAGGAGTTGAATAAACTCAATCTGATTTCGGGAAAGTTATCTAATGTTTCACTGGAACTTTATTCTATTTTTCTGAAACTGGGCTATTGCCGGACTGAAGAGGAAGCTCAGGAGATCAAGGATTATTTTAGGAAACAGTTACCCGAATATAATTTTAGTGAACTTGGTTTCAGGGAAAAGCTCTGGCTGTACAAGGCTCATTTATGGTATAGTTTCCTCATTCAGGATTTTCTGGGTTGTTACCGGTATTCTACAAAATGGAACGATCTTTTTAAAGAATACGATCATTTGATCCCAATACACCCGGTTTCCTATCTGAAAGGAAGCCATTATCTGCTGGAGTCCTTGTTTTACCTCAATCATACCGATCTCTTTGAGGTAACATTAAAGAATCTCGAAGATTCATTACGCGATGCCAAGATTCCACATGATGATAATATTGCGGCCCTGTCATTTCTGTATGTTTATTCAAACAAACTGAATTTAAAGTTCATGAAAGGAGAGTTTGGCGATTCTGATGAACTTGTGGAAAAGATCAACGAGAAGATAGCGAGATTTCGTGGCAGGCTTGATGAACACCATATCATGGTGTTCTATTACAAGATCGCCTGTCTTTACTTTGGGGATGGAAACAATAAAAAAAGTATAGAATTCCTTAAAAAGATCATCAATAACAAATCTTTGGAGATGCGGGAAGATCTCATGTGTTTTGCACGAATCCTTAATCTTGTGGCACATTATGAGGCAGGACTAGATTATCACCTTGACAGTCTTGTTAAGTCCACCTATAAATTCCTTATCAAAATGAACGACCTTCATGAGGTTCAGAAGGAAATGATAAGATTCCTGAGAAATCTGCCAGATGTATCTCCATTAAATATTAAGGATGAATTCAGAAAACTTCATTCAAAGCTTAAAAAATTCGAGGATCATCCTTTTGAAAAAAGAGCATTCTTATATTTGGACATTATTTCCTGGCTGGAAAGTAAGATTGAGAACCGTCCTGTTAAGGAGGTGATCAAAGAAAAGAATCAGGAATACTCGAGATAAAAAGGAACCTTGTCCCAACAAAAACAGCATTTAGTTAAGATTTTACAGCTGAATTTCGCGGTGCTCTTAATAAGCACCTCAGGGGTTCTGGGCAGGTATATTGTGTTACATCCTGCAGTAACCATTTTTTACCGAACACTTATCGCAAGCCTGGTTTTCTACCTTTTCTGCAGGTGGAAAAAAATTGATCTCAAAATAGAGAATAAACGTGACCTTCTGAAGATCATTATTGCCGGTGTTTTACTTGGTGGCCACTGGGTAACTTATTTCTTTTCCCTTCAGTTTTCAAATGTAGCGATCGCATTGCTATCATTGTTCACTTATCCTGTGATCACTTCCATACTGGAGCCTTTTATTCTGAAAACTAAATTCAATAGGATCAGTATTTTATTGGGAGTGCTCGTTCTGGGAGGAGTCTATTTCTTAAGTCCTCAAATGGATTTTGAGAACAATTATTTCCTAGCCGTTATCCTGGGAGTAGTTTCGGCTTTTTTATACGCTTTGCGGAATATACTTATGAAAAGGGAAGTTGAGAAGTATAACGGAACAACTCTGATGTTTTACCAGATAGTTGTGGTTGCTATATGTCTTTTTCCTGCTGTGTTTTTCAGTGATTTTGGGGGCGTAATTCAGCAGTGGAAACCATTGCTAACACTTGCAGTATTAACCACTTGTATTGGTCACACCTTATTCCTGTTGAGTTTCAGAAACTTTACGATTTCAACGGCCAGTATAATGAGCAGTATGCAACCGGTTTATGGCATCGTACTGGGAATTCTGTTTCTTGATGAAATCCCATCCCTTAAGACCCTGATAGGAGGTGTGCTCATTATAAGCGCAGTAGTGATTGAAAGTTCCCTTTCTTTCAGGAAAAAATCAGGCTGAATTATCCAGTTCACGAATAACTTTGCAAGGATTTCCCGCAGCAAAAACATCTGAAGGAATATCCCTGGTGACAACGCTTCCGGCGCCAATTACGCTTCTGTCTCCAATACTCACCCCGGGACAGATAACTGCACTGCCACCTATCCAAACGTCTTCGCCAATATTTATTGATTTAGCCGATTCCAAACCGGATGCTCTTTCTTTAAAGTGCAGTGGGTGAGTGGCAGTATAGATCTGGACATTGGGCCCGAATAGGGTGCGACTTCCAATTTTAACAGGCATTACATCCAGTATAACACAGTTGAAATTGAAAAATACTTTTTCTCCAACATAAATGTTAGTTCCATAATCGCAATAAAAGGGGGGCTGTATCCACAATCCTTTTCCAGCATTTGGAATCAGATCTTTTAGGATATTAGCCCTTTTTTGAACTTCATCTTCCCGGGAGTCATTCAGCTCTTTGGTAAGCAATCGGGCATGAAGTCTTTCATCAGAAAGTTCCTCGTCCAGGGCATTATATAATTCGCCGGAAAGCATCTTTTCTTTTTCCGTTTTCATAGAAGCAAATAAACAACCGATAGAATTTTAAAACAGTAAAAAGATACTCTTTTTTACAGACATGCATCCCATAGGGGATCCTTTGGAGGAGGGGCGGTTACATGAATGGGGATTTTCTTAACCGGATGTTCGAATTTGAGCTCCCGCGCATGCAAATGTATGCTTGCGTCTTTATTACTGCGGTCAAAGCCATATTTCAAATCACCTTTTATAGGACAACCAATAGCAGAAAGCTGACTTCTTATCTGATGGTGCCTCCCTGTTTCAAGATCTACTTCCAACAGGTAATAATTATCCAGTTTCTTAAGCAACCGGTATTCAAGGATTGCTTTTTTGCTGTCGGCAACCTCCTTGATATTCGCGTAAGACTTATTTTGTTTTGGATTTCGTTTCATGAAATGTGTTAGGCGGTCATGCTCTTTAGGCGGAGGATTCTTCACCACCGCCCAATAAGTCTTTTGTGCGTCTTTATACTGAAAAAGTTTGTTCAGCCGTGGAAGTGCTTTCGAGGTTTTTGAAAAGAGAACAATCCCACTGGTAGGTCGGTCCAGCCGGTGAACAACTCCTAAATAGACATTACCCGGCTTATTATACTTCTCTTTCAGAAAAGACTTTACCACCTCACTTAGAGGTTTATCGCCGGTCTTGTCTCCCTGAACAATATCACCGGGCCTTTTATTAACTATGATAATGTGATTGTCTTCGTAAAGAACCTCCAGGTTGTCTTTGTTGGAATGTGTTTTTTCTGAAGCCAATTTTACGGAGTTAATTTAGTAATAGTCTTTATAGAGAATCAGGAGATTTTAAGTTTTCTAAATTCAATTAATACTGTTCCTTATCTGAAGGGAAGTCCCTGTTCTTTACATCATCTCGATAATTCTGGAAAGCATTGGTCATTTCAGCGTGCAGATCGGCGTAACGTCTTAAGAATCTAGGGTTGAATTCGTGTGTCATTCCCAGCATATCGTGAATAACCAGTACCTGTCCATCTACATCTTTCCCGGCACCGATCCCAATTACCGGGATGCTGATACTTTCGGCTACTTCTTTGGCCAGTTCTGCCGGAACTTTTTCAAGAA
Source organism: Gramella jeungdoensis (assembly GCF_023805255.1). Lineage (GTDB taxonomy): Bacteria > Bacteroidota > Bacteroidia > Flavobacteriales > Flavobacteriaceae > Christiangramia > Christiangramia jeungdoensis. Next base: position 201,545 of record NZ_JAMSCK010000005.1, on the reverse strand, counting down.
CTACAGCAAAACATCCCATCTTTTCAAGCATCTTGGCATCACTTTTCAGCTTTTCAGCTTCATTTTCTTCCCGGGCTCTTACCGTATAAGTGCCAAATTTATAAATGGATTGAGGAGTTAGTCCCAGGTGTCCCATTACCGGGATCCCCGCATGAAGAATTCTTTTAATAGAGTCTTTCACCTCTTTACCACCTTCAAGCTTAACAGCATGCGCACCGCTTTCTTTCATGATCCGTATCGCCGATCTAAGTGCCTCCTTTGGATCGCTTTGATAACTTCCAAAAGGAAGGTCTACCACCACAAGTGATCGTTTGATGGCCCTTACCACACTGGTGGCATGATAGATCATCTGATCCAGAGTGATAGGTAGGGTTGTTTCATGGCCGGCCATAACGTTGCTGGCAGAATCACCTACGAGAATCACATCTATCCCGGCTCCATCAACAATCTTCGCCATTGAAAAATCATAGGCAGTTAGCATGGCAATCTTTTCGCCATTCGCTTTCATATCGACTAAAGATTTGGTAGTGATACGCTTATATTCCTTTTTAGCAATAGACATCGGCTTTTGTTTAAATTTGAGTAAAAGTAGTAAATTCGTGAACCACATTCAAAACAAGCTTTCAATGAAAAAAATATTATTTCTGGCCCTAATTTTTATCAATATGTCAGCATTTGCTCAAATGGATTCTTCTGAAAATACACCTACACAATTGGTTAAGGAATTTTTTAAGGCTTTTCATGCTCAGGATACGGTCACTTTAAAGAAGTTTGCTCATGATGGAGCAAGACTGGAATCGGTTTCTATTGACGCAGAAGGCAATACAAAACTCACTACAGATAATTACTCAAAGTTTCTGAAAAATATAGCTTCCATTCCTGCGGAAGCCACTTTCGAGGAAAGAATTCATGAATACAGAGTTGAGGAAAACGGAAGCCTGGCTACAGTAACAACTCCCTACACCCTGTATTTTAATGGCAAATTATATCACTGCGGGGTGAATAGTTTCCAGCTGGTAAAATTCAATGGCGAGTGGAAGATAGTTTATCTTATAGATACCCGTGTAAAGGAAGGCTGTGATTAAGATCCTTTTAGAGCACTATAGAAAAAATAAATGCCGGAAATCAGTTATGATATTCCGGCTTAAAGGTTAGTATCGGCAATTTATGGTTTCAGTACAACTCTGAATCTTGCTTTGTTATTCATCATTCTTTCAAAGGCCTCATTAACATTATCCAGAGGGTATTCCTCTATCATTGGTTTTGTACCGGTCATCGCGCTAAAGTTCAGGGTGTCTTCAGAATCCATCGCAGTACCACTTGGCCAACCCGCTGCAGACTTTCTACCCATTAATAACTGCATAGGCGAAACCTCTATAGGCTCACCGGTTGCCGCTACCATAAGTAATTTTCCGTCGATACCAAGTCCATCTACAACAGATGAAATAGCATCACTATGAGGTGCGGTTGCAAGGATAAGCCTGGCACCTCCCAGTTTCTGAAGTTCTTCGGAAGCGTCCTTATTGCCGGTATTGATGAAATGATGGGCGCCAAGTTCTTTGGCAAGTTCTTTTTTATCATCGCTGGTTGAAATTGCTACGGTACGCATACCCATTTTTGAAGCATATTGAATAGCAAGGTGTCCCAGACCACCTATTCCCTGGACGGCGACCACGTCACCGGCCTGAATTCCTGAATTTCTCAGGGCATTATATACGGTAATTCCGGCACAGAGCAGGGGAGCGGCATCGGCCGATGATAAGTCCTCAGGTACACCTGCCACAGCTTCATTTGGTGCAGTCATATATTCAGCATATCCACCATCGTAGGAGATTCCGCTTATCTTTCCATTTTCACAATGGATAAAATCACCTCTCCTGCAGGGTTCACATTCAAAACAATGGCCACCGTGCCAGCCAACACCTACACGCTGACCTTTTTTCCAGTTAGAAACATTACTTCCAATTTCTTCAATAATTCCAACTACTTCATGGCCTGGAACCCTTGGATATTCTATTCCAGGAAATGCTCCTTCTTTTACAAAATTGTCGCTGTGACAAATTCCACAGGCTTCTACCTTAATAAGTACTTCATTTTCATCTGGGGAAGGTTTATCGATTTCCTTTACGACAAAATCTCCTCCTTTTTCTTCAATTAATGCTGCTTTCATAATTTCTGCAATTTTTTTTGAAGGCAGAAGTTACAAAATGATTGTCCAATAAGGTTTTAAGGCTTTGTTAATACTGGGATAGCGCATAAGGAAGCAGAAAAATAAGAACGATAGAGTTGTTCATACTGTGCATCAATATTGGCCAGATCATTCCTTGATTTTCAATTTTTATCTTTCCAAAAAAGAATCCCGCAATTATGCGAGGAAAGATCATCATGAACAGGACCAGGTCCATCTGAAAGGTTTCCACATAATTGAAAATATGTACAAAACCGAAAACAATTGCTCCAAGTATCCAAATTAAAAGGTAATACTTGTTCAGCCAGGAAGAAACTTTAAGGAAGATCCTGGGTGGAATCAGTTCACTAATGGCATAATAAGCCAGAATGATGATTCCAAAAAGGAGTGAATAGCGTAAGGCCCAGTGTCCCTCTTCCGGCATGAGTGCTATGCCTATCATATAGAAAACCGCACAGAGAAATAGTTTTAGACTGTTAACGGAAGGTTTTATAAGGCTTCTGAAGATGCTTTCTTCGATCACGGGGGCGGCGATCACGGCTAGAAACACAAATTTCCATGGCTGTTCCTTCAATGTTTCAAAAATCTCGATCTGTTCATATTTATTGAAATCAAGTCCGAAAACGAAGATATCTATTACCCTTAGCAACATAAAGAAAAGGAAATAACATGCAATCATCAAAGTGAAATTCCTCAACAGGTTTTTCACTTTATCCCAATTCCCGTATGGAGTCAAATTTTTCAAGTCTTAAAGATAAGAACTAGCAGTCACTCAGATTCACTTTCACAGCCAGTCCGCCTTCAGAGGTTTCCTTATATTTCTTGTTCATGTCTTTTGCGGTTTCCCACATGGTCTCAATAACCTTATCTAAGGGAACCTTTGCGCGGCTGGCATCACTTTCCATTGCAATTTCGGCTGCATTAATGGCCTTTATGGCACCCATGGCGTTTCTTTCTATACAGGGTACCTGTACTAAACCGCCAATAGGATCGCAGGTTAGTCCAAGGTGATGTTCCATCGCGATCTCACTGGCCATAAGAACCTGTTCCGGAGTACCTCCAAGAAGTTCGGTAAGACCACCAGCTGCCATGGCTGAAGAAACTCCAATCTCGGCCTGACAACCACCCATGGCTGCCGAAATGGTCGCACCTTTTTTAAAGAGACTTCCTATCTCACCAGCTACCAGCATGAATCTTTTTATCTCCTCAAAACTGGCTTCGTGGTTTTCAATTACCATATAATACATAAGTACCGCTGGTACAGTGCCGGCGCTTCCATTGGTAGGTGCGGTCACTACTCTTCCTAGCGAAGCGTTTACTTCATTTACACTAAGAGCAAAACAGCTTACCCATTTAAGGATTTGTCGGAATTTGACCTCGGTCTTTCTTATAGCGGGAATCCAATCTTCGATACCATTGTATTCGGTGTCGCCAATTAGACGCTGATGCATTTCGAAGGCACGACGCTTCACGTTTAGACCTCCTGGGAGTGTGCCTTCAGTATGACAGCCTATGTACATTGATTCGAGCATGGTATCCCAAACCTGTTTTAGTCCTTTATCTATTTCTTCATCTGTACGAAGTGAGCGTTCATTTTCCAGAACGATATCAGAGATATTCTTGTTTTCCCTTTTACAATAATGAACAAGCTCAGTAGCTTTTTCAACAGGAAATGGGAATTCCTGGAAATTCTTCATTTTTTTGCTGGCATTCTTTCTTTCCTTTTTTACTACAAATCCACCACCAATGGAATAAAAAGAAGAGGAGGTTTTCTTACCATTTTTCAGAATAGCTCTGAAAGTCATCCCGTTTGGATGAAATTCAAGAAATTTCCGGTTGAACTTGATGTCTTCTGCGAAACTGAAATCAATATCCCTTTCACCATTAAGCAAAAGTTTGCCAGATTGCTTTATCCTTTCAATTTCAGATTCAATAATGGAAATATCCATGGTCACGGGATCATGTCCCAGCAAGCCTAAAAGAGTGGCAATATCGGTAGCATGGCCTTTTCCGGTAAGACTCAGGGAGCCATACAGGTCTACATGGATCTTTTCAACTTCGTTGAATCTTTCCTTTTGTTTAAGTTCAGTGATCCATCTTTGGGCAGCACGCCATGGTCCCAGCGTGTGAGAACTTGAAGGCCCCACGCCAACTTTAAGCATGTCAAAAACGCTAATGCATTCTATTTTTCGCATTCAGAGTACAAATTTGCTCACAAAAATAAGGAATTGTTAATGCTGCCCATGAATTATTGATAAAATAATATTTACAGGTATAAAAGTAGCTGATTTAACCTGCAATGACACAGCCTTATGATAAATGTGACAACCTGTCATAAGATTTGTGCTGGCATAATGATTGACTTCTTGTGACTGTAAAATTGAAAAACTAACGTAAAAAACAAGTTATATAGTTATGAGTAAAGTAATTGGAATTGACTTGGGTACCACCAACTCCTGCGTTGCCGTAATGGAGGGTAATGAGCCTACGGTGATACCTAACGCCGAAGGGAAAAGAACCACGCCTTCTGTGATCGCATTTGTGGAAGGTGGCGAAATAAAAGTTGGTGACCCTGCAAAACGTCAGGCTGTGACTAACCCGCAGAAGACTATTTCTTCCATTAAACGTTTTATGGGGAATAAGTATTCTGAATCTGAAAGAGAAGCGAAGAGAGTACCTTATACTGTAAAGAAAGGTGATAATGATACCGCCCGTGTAGAAGTGGACGGACGTCTTTATACACCTCAGGAGCTTTCAGCAATGGTACTTCAGAAGATGAAGAAAACCGCTGAAGATTATCTTGGTCAGGATGTGACCGAAGCGGTAATTACTGTTCCTGCGTATTTTAATGACTCTCAGCGTCACGCAACAAAAGAGGCCGGAGAGATCGCAGGTCTTAAGGTAAGAAGGATCATTAACGAGCCTACTGCTGCGGCACTGGCTTATGGTCTTGATAAAAAATCTCAGGATCAGAAGATCGCTGTATATGACCTTGGTGGTGGTACATTCGATATCTCTATTCTAGAATTAGGTGATGGAGTATTTGAAGTGCTTTCTACTAATGGTGATACTCACCTTGGTGGTGATGACTTTGATGAGGTACTTATAGATTATCTTGCAGATAACTTCAAAAAAGCTGAAGATATCGACCTTAGAGATGATCCTATGGCACTTCAGCGTTTGAAAGAAGCTGCGGAAAAAGCGAAGATCGAATTATCTTCTTCTTCTCAAACAGAAGTGAACCTGCCATATGTTACCGCTACTGCTAGTGGACCAAAACACCTTGTAGAGACCATTACTCGTTCTAAATTTGAGCAACTGGCTCACGATCTTGTAAAAAGATCTATGGATCCGGTTCAAAAAGCTCTTAAAGATGCTGGTCTTTCTAAAAGTGATATAGACGAAGTTATTCTTGTAGGTGGTTCAACACGTATTCCTAAGATTCAGGAAGAAGTTGAAGCTTTCTTTGGTAAGAAGCCTTCAAAAGGAGTGAACCCTGATGAGGTTGTGGCTATTGGTGCTGCTATCCAGGGTGGTGTACTTACAGGAGATGTTAAAGATGTATTGCTTCTTGATGTGACTCCGCTTTCTCTAGGTATTGAAACTATGGGAGGAGTGAACACTAAACTTATCGAAGCCAATACCACTATCCCAACCAAGAAGTCACAAACATTCTCTACTGCGGCCGATAATCAGCCATCTGTGGAGATCCACGTGCTTCAGGGAGAACGTCCAATGGCAGCAGATAACAAGACCATTGGTAGATTCCACTTAGACGGAATTCCACCAGCGCCAAGAGGAACACCTCAAATTGAAGTGACTTTCGATATCGATGCTAATGGTATCATTAAAGTTAGCGCAACAGATAAAGCGACTGGTAAGTCTCAGGATATTCGTATCGAAGCTTCTTCAGGATTGACCGAAGAAGAAATCGAGAAAATGAAGAAAGAGGCTGAAGCGAATGCTGAATCTGATAAGAAGGCGAAAGAGAAAGTTGATAAGCTTAACGAAGCTGATGCAATGATCTTCCAGACTGAAAAGCAGTTGAAAGAATTTGGTGATAAACTTTCTGATGAGAAGAAAAAGCCAATCGAAGATGCGCTTGAAGAGCTTAAGAAAGCTTATGAAACTAAAGAAGTTGAAACAATTCAGCCAGCTTTAGACAAGATCAATGAGGCATGGAAAACAGCTTCAGAAGAGATGTATAAAGCACAGGCAGAAGCTCAGGGCGGACAAGCCGGAGGACCACAACAAGGTGCAACCGGAGCTCAGGGTGACGCTGAAGGAGGAGACTCTAAGAGTGGAGACGATGTAGAAGATGTAGACTTCGAAGAAGTGAAGTAATCTTCAGATATATATAATGTAAAAACCCCGCTAAACTGCGGGGTTTTTTAATTGATATAAATGAACGATTATTTTTTAGGTCCTTTTTTCTTACTATGTTTAAGAACCTCTGCTTCCATATAAAAGATAATTTCTTCAGCAATATTTGTAATTAGATCCCCTACACGCTCAATTTTCTTAATCACAGAAAAGAGAAGAAGGTACTGGCTTATTAATGAAGAATCTTTTTTTACTTCCTCAGAGATCACATCAAAAGCGCTCAGGTTTATTTTATTCAGTAGTTTATCTTTCTTGAAAACCTTTCTTGCCTTATTGGCATCTTCATCCCTAAAGGCAATCTGAATATCATCAAGCATAGACAGAGCTGCATCATACATCTCTTCAAACCTTAATTTCTCAAGTAATTTATGCTCTACAGGAGTATCAACTTCTATTATATACTTAGAGATTCCATAGGCATGATCACCAACCCGTTCAAGATCAAAATTGATCTTTCTTAAGGCAAGTACAAAGCGCAGGTCTACCGCCACCGGATTATGAAGGGCAATGAACCGCTCACAATCACGATCTATCCTAAGATCCATACTGTTCACCCGGTTCTCAGAATGCAATACATCTTCAGCAAGATCATTGTCATGATTTAAGAATGCCTCTCTGGATTTCTTTAATTGCTTTCTACAGAGATTGAACATTTCAATCCCATGCTGTTTAAGCAACTCTCTATGTTCGTCTAAATTTATCATAAGTTGTGTTTTATCCGAAACGACCGGTTATATAATTCTCGGTTTGCTCTTTTTCCGGATTTGTAAAGAGTTTATTGGTCTTATCATATTCTATAAGGTCTCCCATATAGAAAAAGGCAGTACTGTCACTTATCCTACTTGCCTGTTGCATGTTATGAGTAACAATTACAATAGTATACTTTTCTTTTAGCCGATAAATAAGATCTTCGATCTTCGCCGTGGAAATAGGATCCAGGGCCGAGGTTGGTTCATCCATGAGGATGATAGAAGGTTCCACTGCCAGCGCGCGGGCTATGCACAGTCTTTGTTGCTGACCTCCGGATAGTGCAAGTGCCGACTTGTTAAGGTCATCTTCAACTTCATTCCATAATCCTACCTGCTTAAGCGATTCTTCAACACGTTCCTGAAGGAATTTCTTATCCTTTATTCCCTGGATCTTTAAACCGTAAGCTACATTTTCATATATGGACTTAGGAAAGGGGTTTGGTTTCTGAAAAACCATTCCCACCTGCTTTCGAAGAAGTTCTACATTTATATTCTTATCATAAATATTCTCTCCGTCTATATTAATCTCACCTTCCATTTTAAAGCTGTCCACATAATCATTCATCCTGTTGAACAGTCTTAAGAAGGTTGATTTACCACATCCAGAGGGACCGATAAAGGCAGTGATCTTATTCGGTTTAATATCCATGCTAACGCCTTTGATAGCAAGAAAATCACCATACCACACCTTTACGTCCTTGGCCTGTAGTTTATATTTACGTTTGAGGCTGCTGTCAATAATGCTATCCTCTTTTTTCTTCTTTTTTATCATTTTATAACACTTGTGTTATTTGAATTTTTTCTGCCACTTGTTTCTAAAATAGACAGCTATACCATTCATTACAAAGGTAATTAACAATAAAATTATAATGGCTGCCGCTGCATTTTCAACAAAACCGTGTTGTGGCCTGGTAATCCAGTTAAAGATCTGTATAGGTAATACTGAGAACTCGTCCATAGCCGATGAAGGCGCAAAAGGTACATAAGCTAACGCACCGATAACGATCAGCGGCGCGGTTTCTCCCACTGCCCTTGATAATGCCAGGATCACTCCTGTTAAGATCCCACCGAAAGAAGCTGGCAATAGTTGATGATAAACGGTTTGCCATTTTGAAGCTCCCATAGCGAAGGATGCGTCCCTAACAGATTTTGGTACCGCCTTTAAAGCTTCACGGGTTGAAACTATCACGATTGGAAGTATCAATAGTGCCAGTGTACAGCTTCCTGCCAGTACGCTGGATCCCATTTCCATGATCCTTACAAAAACTTCCAAGCCTAACAATCCATAAATTACCGATGGAACTCCTGCCAGGTTTGAAATATTTACTTCAAGAATGGTTGAAAGCTTATTCTTCTTGTTGTATTCTTCAAGATATATAGCTGCTGCAATACCAACTGGTAGAGCAATAAGAGTGGTTAATATCAATACCCAGATACTTCCCATTAGGGCAGTATAGATGCCGGATCTTTCCGCTTTTCTTGAGGGTAGGTTTACTATAAAGTCCCAGTCTATCCTCATTATTCCATCAATAAGAATGTTCCCAATGAAGATGGCAAGTAAAACGAGTCCCAATAAAGTACAGGCTATCCCCCAGTATTTGAATGCCTGATCTTTGATTCTGTTTGCTTTTATATTATTCATACTTCTCCTGGAATTTTTTACGTATCCTGTAACTCAAGGTGTTAAGTAGGAATGTAAAGATGAATAGTGTGATTCCCGCAGCGAAAATGGTCTTGTATTCCAATGATCCGTGCTGAACATCTCCAAGACTAACCTGAACGATGTAAGCGGTTATGGTTTCTACAGGCACCGTTGGGTCAAAAGTAAACCTGGGTTGCTGACCTGCCGCGATGGCAACGATCATGGTTTCACCGATAGCCCTGGAAATTGCCAGTATTATGGATACCACGATTCCCGATGAAGCCGCCGGAACCATTACCTTAAATGAGTTCTGTAATTTGGTAGATCCCATTCCATAGGCTGCTTCCCTTAAAGAATCCGGGACGGCATGAAGGGCATCTTCACTCAGGGATGAGATATATGGAATTATCATGATCCCCATCACAATACCTGCCGATAGGGAGTTGAAACTTGAGATCCCCGGAAAAATGGATTGCAGGAATGGAGTTACCACCATTAATGCAAAAAAACCATAAACCACCGTAGGCACTGCAGCCAATAATTCCAAAAGGGGCTTAATAGTCCTTCTAAAGCTTTTTGGTGCATATTCACTCAGGTAAATACTTATTGATAAACCTACCGGAACAGCAAAAGCGATGGCTATAAAGGAGGTAAGCAAAGTACCCGATAATAGCGAAAGGATACCAAAATGTTTGTCTGTAAATAAAGGTGTCCATTGGGTATCTGTGAAGAATTCCACTATAGACACCTCACTAAAGAAGTTGATGGCTTCAATAGACAGAACTAAAATAATACCTATGGTAACGGCAATAGTAATCAGGGAACTTGCAAGCAAGGTTCTTTCAATTACTAATTCTTTTAGTTTCCGCATTTAGTATATAAATTAAGATAACATCAAACCCTCCAGAGAGGAGAGCATGATGTTATCTTTTATTTTAAACTTATTTAGTTTCTTCCTTTTCCTTCTTGTTCTTCTCTACGAAGCTTTCGAATTTTGCCTTTTGCTGGGCATATTCTTCGTCGGTCAGAGGAAAGTAACCAACATCTTTTGCAAGGCTTCCGGCTTCATCAAGGTAGAAGTTCACAAATTCAACTACTGTTGGATCCTGGATCGCAGTACTGCTCACATAAATGAATAACGGTCTTGATAGAGGTGAATAAGTTCCATCGTTTACAGATTCAGCAGAAGGAACTACAGGTCCATTTCCACCATCTACAGCTGCTAATTCCAGTTTATCTGAATTTGCTTCGTAGTAAGCCAGACCAAAGAAACCTAAGCCGTACTTATCTCCGGCAACACCCTGAACCAAAACATTGTCGTCTTCACTGGCAGTAAAATCACCTCTACTTGCACCACCTTCACCAACAATTGCTTCGGTAAAGTAATCGAAGGTTCCTGATGCTACCCCAGGACCGAATAAATGTATCTCCTCGTTAGGCCATTCAGGATTGATCTGATTCCATTTCATGATTTCTCCCTGAGCTGCAGGCTCCCATATTTTTTTCAATTCTTCTACTGTGAAAGATTTAGCCCAGTCGTTTTCTGGATTTATTACCACTGCAAGTCCATCGTATGCTACTTCAAGTTCAACATAATCTATGTTGTTCTCTTTAGCTAAAGCAGCTTCCTTCTCTTTGATCTCTCTTGAGGCATCAGAGATATCAGTTTCTCCACGAGTGAATTTCTGAAATCCACCACCCGTTCCTGAAACGCCTATAGTAACATTTACTCTAGGCTTTACGGCTCTGAATTCCTCGGCTACCGCCTCGGTGATAGGATATACTGTACTGGATCCGTCAACTGTAATTGTTCCGGATTCATCCCCGTTCTGTCCTTTTTTGTTTCCGCAGGCAAACATTGTGAATGTGACCACTGCGATAAATAATACTTTTTTCATGGTTTTTTATTTAGAAATGAATATCTACTTGTAATCTGTACATCAGGTCATTATTCATGTTGTCGGTGAAATCGTTCAGACTCACATCGGTTTGAACCTTTAGTTTATGACCTACTATATATTTTGAAAGCCCAAGAGTATACTGATTGTGAACTCCTGCACCTGTAATGTTCTCATCAAGATCTATAGTGGTATATCTTCCCACTACTTCGAAGTTGTTTTTAAACAGGTAACCTGCCTGGAAATTGAATCCGTTTCCAACTTCTACAACGTCACCGGTTGGTGTACCATCTGCATTTACCGCAATAGGGGCATCTGCATTCCTGTCGGCATATTCAGTCAATATGTTGAATCCTTTATACTTAAACATTGCATCCAGAAAGAAGGTGGTGATATCGGTTTCATAGAAACCATTGTCAGTTTCCATATAAGAACCAGAAACCGATTCGGTCTTTACGGCATCAGCATTATAACTGTATGCAGCTCCAATAGCTAGTTTAGGAGTTTGTTCCCTGTCCAGGTCAGCTCCAGAGTAGGCGTTAAAATCTCCAAAGGGATAGATCTCTGCTCTTCCGGTAAAATGATGACCTCCAATATTACCTCGGGTTACATTTCTACCTTCACCCTGAGTGAATGCTACTGATTCTTTTACAAGGAAATTATTTCCCAGATCGAAACCGTGATGTAACTGAACACCCATTTCACGGTCAACATTAAACATGCTGTTTACCAGGGATCTGTCTACCGTTTGCATATTTCCGGAGGAAACAATTCGTTCACGGTTCCCCGGTAATTTTGTTTGCCCAATCCATAGGTCGAAATTCTCGTAGAAGTTCCATTTGATCACGGCATCCAGAATATATCTTGGAGCATTGTGAGTATAGTACGAAGCACCCGAAATATCCCTGTTTGAAAGACCTAACTCCATCTTATACCTTAATTTTGGAGAATAAGCAAAACCTCCAAATTTTAGACGGGCTCTCCTTATAAGGAAATTCGATTCTCCGTTTTGTAAATTTTCATTACCTGGGAAATCCCAGTTGCTGGTAAATAAAGACTGGAATCTGGCAGCAAATTTTAAGCTATAAGAGCTATCTTTGGCTACCACATTTACAAGTCCTTTTCCGAATTTGTTTTCTGTAATTTCCTGAGAGTTAGCAGTAAATACACCTGATGCAAATAGAACAACTAAAAGTTGCCATTTTAATAATTTCATTACCTGTAAGTTTTTTGTCGCTGCAAATAACCGATTCTAATGTTACCTCAACGTTAACTACAGGTTATGATTAAATCAAAGAATCACTTAAAAAATAACCGCTCCACGGGGAGCGGTTCGTTCATAAATCTAAGTTGACAAAAAACTAAGGATTTTATGAAATCACTTCCGGTGAAGGAAGGGATTCAAAGATTTGAAATTCAATTGATAATTAAGTGAGATTAAATTTATTTAAATGTTAACTAATTGTATCCATTTAAGGGAGGGGATTAAATGAGGATTCAATATTCATACTTAAATGCTTTACTATCCTACAAGAGTGGAGATATATATAAAATTGAATATTATTAGGATTATAAAACAGCCAATAGAGAATAGGCGATATAATTTGCCCGGTCTGTCTTCTTTAGGTGTTTGTTTTCCTGTAATGAGTCTGTAATTAAACCATGCAAGAAAGGGTGCAGATAAAAATGAAAGTGCAGTGGCAAAATCTATGAGTACCGTAAAAGATGCTGTAAAAAAGAAGAGAATCAGTAAAGAGAGACCTGGAATTAGAAAAACATTTATCCGGTAATTTTTCCATTTAGATTTGGGAGTCTTTGCCTTCGAGCCTTCTGCATAGATTTCAGAGATCACCCGCGGAAAAGCATCGGTAACGGCAAGGGTAGTGGAGAACATGGCGATAAATGCAGCCACAGCTATGATAGGTTTGCTCCAATCACCCAAAGTTTTGCCGTAGAGATCGATAAGCTGTCCTGAGAATTCTACTCCGTTTCCGGAGAAACTTATACCACTACCAAACATAATAAGGGCGCCCATAAGGAAGAATAACAATCCGATGAATGCGGCGGCAAGATATCCGATATTGAAATCGGTAAAAGCCTCCTTGAGTGTTGTCTTTCTTTTGTTTCCGAGGGCCTTCTCTTTGGTCCAGATGGAATGCCACACAGAGGCATCCAGAGGTATAGGCATCCATCCCATAAATGAAATTATAAAAGCGATCCCAGCCTTATTCCAGACCTCAGGTGGAGCTATGGAAATTGCTTTTTCCATTCTCCCTTCCCCAAAAGCAAGAATCACGGCTGTTAAGGTGGCAAGTCCCAGTATAGATACTATGAGTTTCATGGTCTTATCCAAAGCTGGATATTTCCCTATCAAAAGAAGGGCTATGCAAACTCCAATGATCGCAAAACTCCATGTAAAAGAAGACCATCCCAATCCAAAAAGCCTTTCGGCCAGTCCAGCTGTTACAATCGTGACTGCAGCCTGAATGATGAACATGCTTCCTACAGTTATAATTATAAAAGTCCAGTAAGGAAATTTCCCCATTTTCCGATAACCACTAATTAAATGATCTCCTGTTGCTGCAGCGAACCTGGGTCCAAATTCAAGGAAAGGATATTTAGTTATACAGGCGAGCACAAGAACCCACAAAAGAAGGAAACCATAATCGGCCCCGGCGCGTGTTGCCTGAACAAGATGAGAGACTCCGATGGCTGCTCCGGCGAGTAAAAACCCGGGACCGAGCGTTTTTAAGAATGAGGTTTTGGAAGGGTAGTTTGGTTTCATTTGAATTTTTTAACTGTCATTACGAGCGAAGTGAAGTAATCTCAAACTGGAGACTGCTTCTCCGTCTCTGACGGATCGCATTGATATTAGCCAAGACATGAAATTAAACAAATTTTGAGATCATTTTGGTATTTACCTCATGCCCGCCATCAAAACTTAGAATTTCAAGGTTTTTAGAAAATATTTTCTTCAGTCTTTCTTCCTCCACTTTTACAATTTCTGAATTTAAATACTCGTCATGAATCCCATAAATAAAACTGAATTTAGTATTCTCTGAAAATTCAAAATCCTCGTGACTTAGCTCCTGAGGTACCTTTCCCGAATGCATAATTAAGTTTTTACAATTAATTTTTCTTCTGGCTACAAATCTGGTAGCTATCGAAACTCCCTGGGAATATCCCAGAATATTAAGGTTATCGACTTCTGATAAATTTTCAGCTTTGTAAACAGCATCCAGATAGTTCAGAACATTTTCAATTTCTTCCTCCAGGTATTCTCTGGTAAGCCAGGAAGCTCCCACATGCCTGTATTCTCCATTCAGGTAATATTTTGATTGGGCCTGTGGCGCTATGATATAATTTTCTTCAGGATCAAGGTGTTTAAAATATTTCAGAAAATAGCGGCTTAAGTATCCTATCCCGTGAAATACGAGCCAGACATTTTTTGTCTGGGAAGTAGGCTCATTTAGAACCGAATAACTGTTTTTTATCTGATAGGAAACACTTTTCTCGGTGCTCATCTCTTTGCTGTTTTGTATTTTTACAAAGTAACCAATCTTTAAAGGATGACGAAAGAAGAAATTATTGAGCTTTCACGCCGGGCCTGCAAAAATACACTTATGGAAACCCTGGACATTGAATTTGTGGAAGCTGGAGATGATTATATGATCGCGAAAATGCCCGTATCTCCAAAAGTGCATCAACCAGATGGGGTACTTCACGGAGGAGCAACCGTGGCACTGGCAGAGAGTGTGGGAAGCATGGCCAGTTATGTTTTTCTTAATACAAAGGACTTTTTTGTTCGCGGAATTGAAATCTCAGCGAATCATCTAAAAAGCGTGAGGGATGGTTATGTATATGCCCGGGCATCATTTATTCATAAAGGGCGAACCACACAACTTTTTGAAATAAGGATTACAGACGAAAATGAGAACCTTATCTCTATAGTAAAATTAACCACCATTGCTCTTCCAAAAGAAAAGAAATGATTGAGGCATCCGATTTTTACCAGAAATTGAAAACCCAATTGAAGGAGGACAAACCTTTTGTGGCTTATCGTAAACCAGGAGAAAATGAAAATAAGGTGAAAGCCATACTTCAAAATAACTCCGAATGTTTTACGGTGAAGGATTTGAAGGAGAGTGGCTTTGTTTTTTCACCATTCAATCCTGAAGATCTTTCTTATATTATACCGTTTGAGAATTCTGAAATTTTTGAACTGGATAATAATTCAGCAGAAGGTATAGACAGTGATCTTTATGAATATTTATCCTCGGGAACCGATTTTGAATACATGGAAGAAGACCAGAAACTCCATGAAAACCTGGTTCAGAAAGGTATAGATCGTATAAGGGCCGGTGATTTTAAGAAGGTGGTTCTGGCAAGGTCAGAGAGAGTACAGGTATATGATCCCGATCCCATCAGAATATTCAAAAAACTTTTGAATAAATATTCCCAGGCTTTTGTTTATCTGTGGTTTCATCCGGAAACCGGATGCTGGCTGGGAGCTACCCCTGAAACCCTTTTGAAGGTGGAAAGAAACCGGTTTAAGACTATGGCCCTTGCCGGAACCCAGCTTTTTAAGGGAACTGAAGAGGTGGAATGGGATAAAAAAGAAGTTGAAGAGCAACTGTTCGTTACTGATTATATCCTGCAATCACTTGATGAAATTAAGGATATTGAGGCTGTGAATGTTTCCAAACCTTATTCTGCGAAAGCTGGTAATTTACTGCATATTAAAACAGATATAACAGGAAGTTTTTCCGGCCCGGAAAAGATGGGAGAATTAATAAAGACTCTTCATCCAACTCCTGCCGTATGCGGATTGCCTAAGCAGAAGGCTCTTCAGTTTATTCTGGAAAATGAAAACCAATCGAGGGAATTTTATTCCGGTTACCTTGGCGAACTGAATATGAGATCTGAAACTAAAAGGAGTTCTAATACCAGAAATCAGGAAAATCAACAATTCACATCTATTTCCAGCAAAACCGAACTGTATGTTAACTTACGCTGTATGAAACTAAAAGAAGGAAATGCCAGAATTTATATAGGCGGTGGTATTACAAGGGATTCAAATGCGGCTGATGAATGGATGGAAACCGTAAATAAATCTCAAACCATGAAAGCAGTTCTTGTTAAATAAGCACAAAAACTAAGTGTGAAATTTCCTGTAAATTGTAATTTTGGGCTTCTATGAAGTATTCTAAGATACCCGTTGCTCGCTCGGTAGTTGCCTTATGCGTGGCAAAAGATATAAAACATGTTGTTATTTCTCCCGGATCCCGTAATGCTCCGTTGACCATTGGGTTTACCCATCATACCGACATCACCCCTTACAGTATTGTTGATGAGCGTTGTGCGGCCTTTTTTGCGCTTGGTATGGCACAACAACTTGGAAAGCCTGTGGCTCTGGTGTGCACTTCGGGTTCAGCGTTGCTTAATTACTACCCGGCTATTGCCGAAGCATTTTATAGTGATATTCCATTGGTCGTTATCTCGGCAGACAGGCCGGTGGAGCGTATTGATATCGGGGATGGGCAGACAATAAGACAGAAGAACGTTTTTCAAAATCATATACTTTATTCGGCCAATCTTTACTCTGAACTGGTGTTGGAAAAGGAATCTAATGATCCCAAGCTTCAGCAAAAACAATTCGAGGCTCAAAAACATAATGAAAGAGAAGTGAACCTTGCACTTAATAAGGCCATAGAGGAAAAGGGACCGGTGCATATCAATGTTCCTTTTTATGAGCCTTTATATGATACGGTAGAGAATATTGAAGTGCAGCCAATTCAAATATATCCCGAACTTAAGGAGAGACATTATTCAGAAAAACAACTTCAGCATTATGCCGATGAATGGAACCGTGCAAAACGGAAAATGGTCATCGTGGGAGTTGCCCAGCCAAATGCTGTAGAGCAGAAGTTTCTCAAAACCCTGGCTGAAGATCCCAGCGTGATTGTATTTACCGAAACTACTTCAAATATTCACCAGGAAGAATTCTTTACGAGAATAGATACCATTATCGGTCCTATTGAAAAAGCCGGGAACAGGGAAGAGCTTTTCGGCAAGTTGCAACCCGATATTTTGTTAACATTTGGCGGGATGATAGTGTCTAAAAAGATAAAAGCATTCTTGAGGAATTATAATCCTAAGCATCACTGGCATATAGATTCTAAAAAGGCCTATAACACATTCTTTTGCCTGAATAAACATTTTGAAACAGATGTAAATTCATTCTTTTCAGAGTTTCTTCCGCTTACAGAGAAAACAGACAGTGAATACGGAGAGTACTGGAAATCTATAAGGAAAAAACGACAAAACAGGCACGAAGAGTATATGGGTCAGATCCCTTATTCTGATCTTAAAGCTATGCAGGAAATAGTTCCTGTTGTGCCTGAAGACAGCATTGTTCATTTTGGGAATAGTTCAGCGATCAGGTATGCGCAGTTATTCCAGTGGCATCCAAGTTTGAAGATATTTTGCAATCGTGGAACCAGTGGAATTGATGGTAGCATCTCTACTTCGGTGGGAGCTGCGGTCACTTCAGAAGTACCAGTTTTAATGATCACTGGCGATCTTAGTTTTTTCTATGACAGCAATGCCCTATGGAATAATTATATTCCTTCAAATTTCAGGATCATTGTGCTTAATAATCAGGGAGGTGGTATTTTCAGAATCCTTCCAGGAAATAAGAATACTGAGAATTTTGACAAATATTTTGAGACTGTCCACGATATGAATGCCAAACCTGTGTGCGATCTTTACAATTTTGAATATTTCAGAGCCGACTCACAGGAAGATGTTCGTAAACAATTGGAGAGTTTCTTCGGTGCGTCTGAGAAACCTAAACTTCTTGAGATTTTTACTCCCCGGAAGATCAATGATGAAGTTCTGCTTGAGTATTTTAATTTTATGAAATCTTAAGCATAGCCTAACATTTCTTAAGAATCATAATCTTTATATTCGATAATGTCGAATTAAAAAAATTGATTATGAGTAAACTTGAAGAAAAAGTTGGAAAGTATCTGGATGATCTGAAATCGAAAATTGGAGAAACTAATCCCGATGTAGATCTACTTAGAAAGATAGCCGAATCGATGGGACCGAGTATCTATAATGCCGATGCTGAAACAGTTGCCTCTACCAGCGAATCTGAACTGGATACAGTAAAAAGAAATTTCATTGATAATAAACTTGGTATTTCTGATGAATCCAAAGCTAATGAAGCTTTGAACCAGATTCTCGAAAAATACGGAAAATCAAACCGGAACAAATACAGAGTTGTGGTCTATTATTTACTGACCAAACATTTTAAGAAAGAATCGGTTTTTAAATAAACGTAAAGACAAGGAAGAAATCCGTTTCAGGTATAAAATCTGAAACGGATTTTTTTGTGGCTGAATAAAAGTATCTTTGTAAGCTAAATTTAAAGTATGATCCAGTTAGGCGAATTTCATGATCTGATAATGGTAAGGGAAACCGATCATGGTGTATATCTTGAAAATAATGAAGGAGAAGAAGTATTGCTTCCCAATAAATATGTACCCCAAAACTGGAAGGAGGGAGAAACTATAAAAGTCTTTATTTACCTTGACCATGAAGAGCGCCCGGTTGCCACGACCCTGGAGCCGAAAATAAAACTGGATCAGTTTGCAAAACTCCGGTGTGTAGAGGTGAGTAAATTTGGAGCTTTTCTGGACTGGGGACTGGAGAAACACCTGTTCGTTCCATTTAAGGAGCAGGTGATACCCATGCAAACGGGAGAAGAGTACCTTGTATTTTGTTATCTCGATCTGGAAACAGAGCGGCTTGCGGCTTCATCTAAAGTACATGCCTTTGTTGACAATTCTGAACTTACCGTAGAACCATTTGAGGAAGTAGATCTGCTTGTTAGTAATATGACCGAACTGGGCTATAATGTTATCATTAATCAGCTTCACTTAGGACTCATCTATCATGATGATGTTTTTAAACCACTGAAGATTGGCGATTCTTTAAGGGGCTTTATAAAAAAGATCAGGGAGGATAATAAGATAGATGTTATTTTGCAGAGACCTGGCTACAGAAGTATAGAGCCAAATGCACAGAAAATTCTTGATAAGCTTAAATCTGCCGGGGGATATATGAATGTCTCTGATAAATCAGATCCTAAAGAAATAAAGGAACGGCTGCAGATGAGTAAAAAGAGTTTTAAAAAGGCGGCAGGGAGTTTATATAAACAGCGTATGATCGATATTAGGGAAGATGGTCTTCACTTAAAAGATCAGTAGACGTACCGGTAAGGGGTATACCTTCTTATTCCAAAACCACGAGTATTGTTGTAATTGTTCAGAAAAGGATTGGCGAAATAGGGATTGTTGAAAACATCGTTCCTGTCATAAGCCCTTACTTCACCTGTTACTTCAAACAACTTTTTTTCTTTATTAGACTTTGGGAGTGGTGAGCCAAGGTCAATTTCCCGTTGAATTTTATTGCGATTGCTTCTGTCTATGATAGCAAGCATATCGACCTGTTTTTTCTGAACTTCATTCTTTAAATGTAAGAAGCTGCCATCCGGAAGGTTAAAAGTCGATTCAGTTTGCCATACAAAACCATATTCTCTCCAGGTATTCTCTATACCGCGATTCCCTATTTCAAAATCTTCCCGGTCCCAGTACTCCTGGGCGTTGACATTCACTGCACAACAGAAAAAAACTAAGAGATAAAAAAGTTTCATTTTGTTTTTCTTAAAACACATCAAAGATTATGCAAAATTAGATGGGAACGAGTTCTTTTACTTTTTCAGACGTATAAAGGTAATATAATTTAGAAGCAGAATAAATTTTAATTATACCGGGTTACATTTTAAAAATTTTATGAATGTAGGAAAATGAGATTGAGGATTTTATAAAAGATTAATTTCATCTACCCATTTCTGAGTATTAATCATTTTTTTAACTAATAACTTATATTTATTTATATTTACCTTTCATCTAATCCAAAAAATCTCATTATGACAAAAAAGTTTACTCCATTTTTTGTCGTCTTTTTTACTCTGTTCAGTTTTATATTGAGTGCCCAGGAAAACCTGGTAGAGGGTAAAGTTATAGACGAAAATGGCATTCCCATGATTGGTGCGACAATTCAAATTAAAGGTACCAATAAGGGTACTACCACCGATTATGACGGAATGTATTCAATTGACGCCCCTCAGGGCAGTACTTTGGTTTTTTCCTTTGTTGGATATATTACTCAAGAAGTTCCGGTTACAGATTCAACAATTGATGTGACTCTTGCTCAGGATCAAAATGCTCTTGGGGAAGTTGTAGTTACCGCTTTTGGAATTGAAAGAGAAACCAGATCTCTGGGTTACTCTGTTACCAAAGTTGAAGCCGATGAGGTAAACCTTACAGGTAATACGAACCCGGTTCAGGGGCTACAGGGCCGTGTAGCGGGGGTTCAGATAAGCCAGAGTTCCGGTACTGCGGGTGGAGGAATTGACATCCTTATTCGTGGGATCACCTCTATCAACCCTCAAAGAGGGAACCAGCCTTTAATAGTTATTGATGGTCTGGCCATGGATAATTCGACCTTTGCCGGAGATGTACGTCCAAGTGCCGGGTCAAACTCACCAAGCAGTTCTGAGCAATTTTCATTCACCAACCGGGCTGCCGACCTTAACCCTGAGGATATCGAATCGTTCAACGTACTTAAAGGTGCTGCTGCTACTGCACTATATGGTGTAAGAGCAGCCAACGGAGCGATAGTGATTACAACCAAAAAAGGAACACAGGGAAAAGCAAGAGTTAATATTTCTGCTTCCACCAGTTTTAAAGATATAACTCAAACCCCCGAGCTTCAGACAACTTTCAGGGAAGGCTTTGGTGGAGAGCCTCGAACGCTTTACACGCCTGAAACCGAAACCGGTTTTACAAGACTTGGTGGAACATCTTTCTATTCCTGGGGACCACGATATAGCGACGATTCCTTTACCCAGGAAGATGGAACGGTGATTGATCTCACCAATGATCGTTTTTATGATCCTTATGATCTTTTTAGAACTGGGATTCTTACCCAGGTTGATGCCAGTGTAAGTGGGGCAACAGAAAAACTGAATTATTATTTTTCAGTAGGTAATGATAGCGAGGAAGGGGTATTGCCAAATACTTATTACGATAAGACGAATATAAGGATGAAGGCGGGGTATAAAATAACAGATAATTTTAATATCAATAGCTCTATAACTTATGCGAATAGTGGAGGAGCCCGAGGAAATGGTGGTGATAAATCTGTGTTTAGTTCACTTTCTTATTATTCAGCAACTTTTCCTATCAATGACTATATAAACCCCGATGGGACTCAGCGAAATTATTCTTTTGGAATTATAGATAACCCGAGATATTTACTCGAAAAAAGTCCGTTAATTGATAATGTTGACCGCTGGATAGGGAATGTGTCGCTAAACTGGAATCCCAAAGACTGGATGAATATCACCTATTCTGCTCAGGTGGATAATTATTCCGACCGCAGGAACAGGTTTGTTCCGCCAGATCTTGATGTGGGAAGTCAGGTAGGAGGTTTTGTATTAGAACAATACAATGATTTCCTTGGATTGGAATCAAACCTTCTCGTAAACTTCAATACAGAACTCACTGATAATCTAAAAACTTCCCTAACCTTAGGTAATCAGATCTCAGACAGTAAAAGGGATTATTCCTTTATAAGAGGAGAAAACCTTAATGTTCCCGGAATTAATGATATTAGCAACACCATTAATATTTTCGGAAACAAGACCGAAGATCAGATTCGTAACGTTGGTGTTTTTGGCGAACTTAAGTTCGATTATAACAACGAGTTATTTCTTACCCTTACCGGAAGGAACGACTGGGTGTCTACATTGCCTAAGGAAAACCGTTCTTTCTTCTATCCATCAGTTAGTTTGGCCTATGATTTCCATAATTTGATAGATGACGATGAAGACCTATTGACTTTCAGTAAAATTAGAGCTTCCTGGGCCGAAGTGGGTAAAGGGCCTTTGTTTGGACAGGTAGGCAGCTATTTTGTTGCCGACTCTAACTTCCCTTTTGCAGGAACAGGTGGATACAGGTCTGATATTACCGTTGGAGATCCATTGCTTCTGCCTGAAAAAAACAGGTCTTTTGAAGTTGGGGCCGATCTCAGGTTTTTTGACAACCGACTCAGATTTGATTACGCTTATTACAGGACTACTGTAAACAATCAGATATTCACCGTTGGAACTGCCTATTCTACAGGATTGGCTGGTATTGTTCGAAACGCAGGTAAATTCAGATCCTGGGGACACGAATTACTTGTATCCTATGATATTCTGGATAATGATAACCTTTCCTGGGAAACTTATCTGAACTTCGCTACCAATACAGGAGAAGTAGTGGCTTTACCGGATGATATCGAGGCTCTGATCTTTGCAGATTCAGGTTTTGCAGGGGTTACTTCAGAAATACGTGATGGGGATGAACTGGGTAGTCTCTATGGATACACCTGGAGATACGAGAACGGTCAACGATATATCGATGAAAATGGCCTTCCTGTGATTAATCTGGATGAAAGAGTGAAAGTTGGGAATGCGTTTCCAGACTTCATCGCTTCATTAGGGAATAGGGTGAATTTTAAAGGTTTCAATTTAGACTTCCTTTTCGAATGGAAGGAAGGAGGAGATCTGTATGATTCCGGAAGAAGGAATTCAATAAGAAATGGTATTCTGGAATCGACCGTATTCAGGTATCAAACTACAGTGCTTGATGGAGTGATGGATGATGGAAGTGGTGGTTTTACTCCAAATACTCAAGAAGTACTTATTGACGAGAGCTACTACAGAAGTTCAACAGCCTACAATCGTGCAGCCGAAATTCTTATTCAGGATGCATCCTGGGTAAAACTTCGTAACCTGTCTCTGGGTTATAATTTTGGTGGAAGCATACTTAATGCGATAAAAGCTGATAGTTTTTCGGTTTCGGCAAGTGTCCAGAATATTTTGATATGGACTCCTTATGACGGTTATGATCCTGAAGGAAACCAGTATAGTGCGGGAAGTAACGTCTATGGTTTTGCAGGTTTGAGCACTCCGCTTTCAGAGATCTACTCTATTGGATTTAAATTAGGATTTTAAAAAAATTGGATATGAAAACTTTTTATAAACTAATTTGTGTAGTATTACTATTTGGAAGTTTTTCCTGTAGTGATGACTATTTTGATGTAAATACGCCTTCCGGTGCGGTAGAACAGAATCAGCTTAGAATTAATGACCTTCTGGCCCCTGTTATTTTCCATACTGTGGAAGGGCAATATTCCGCCAGCTTACCTTTTGGGAATTATACCCAGTATATTACAGGGCGAAATGGGCAGGCTTCAGGGGAAACCACGGCCGCTGGCTTATGGAATGACATTTATCTATATGCTTTGCCTAACATAGAGGTGATCAAAGAAAAAGCTGCGGAAGTGAATGCTCCGCATTATGCTGCTGTAGCAGATATTTTAAAAGCGATTAATGTTGGGATAGCGGCGGACACATGGGATAATATCCCTTTATCTGAAGCCTCCATGGGAGATAATAATCTTTTCCCGGCATTTGACACCCAGCAGGAGGCTTATGACCAGCTTTTCTCATTGCTGGATGGAGCTATAGCTACACTTGAAAGTCCAGATGACTCTAATATTAATATGGGTAGTGAGGATCTTATTTACGGTGGAGATTACGATAAATGGTTGAGGGCGGCTTATACGCTTAAGGCCAGGTATCAGCTCCATTTAGTAAATAAAGGTGTTATTACTCCTCAGGAAGTGCTAACCAGTATTGAAAATGGGTTTACCTCGAATGCCGATGATTTCCAGATGTTCTATAACGACCGGAATATTAACCCAAGATATTCATTAGAGATTCTTGCCAGGAATACAGGGAACCCTCATAATAAACTGGCCAGCCAACTGGTAAGCATGATGAATGGAAATTATTACCCATTTGAAAGCGAAGACCTGGAAATCGATCCTCGTTTACCGGTGTTTGGAGAGATTAATAATCCCGATGATACGGAATGGAAAGGTTATGTAAGCGGTGGTCTGGGTATTGCTCCGGATGGTTCTCCGGCAAATGTTCAGTTTGCTGATGGAGGTTACTATACCAGGGTAGATGCTCCTATTGTGGTAATCACCTACGGTGAAGCTCAGTTTATTAAAGCAGAAGCCGAGTTCCTGGCAAATGGAGGAACTCCTACCAGCATGGGTACGACTGCGGAAGGATATGAAGCCTACCTAGAGGGGATTCGTGCCAGTTTTGCAAAATATGGGGTAGATGCCTCAGAATACATAAATGATCCGGTAGTTGACGTGGGTGCTGATAATTTAATGCTTCATCATATTATGAAAGAGAAGTACATTCATAACTTCGTTAATCCGGAAACATGGGTAGACTTCAGAAGGTATGATTTTTCAAGTGAGGTATTCACTGGATTGACAATCCGCTTAGATGATGGGGAAAATCCGGAATATCAAGGAGAGTGGTTTAGAAGAGCTACTTATCCGGCAACCGAAATTAACCGAAATGGAGATGTGGTTCAGCAATATCAGGAGACACCCGTTACACCGGTGTGGTGGGATGCTGAATAATTAATGATATACAGAAACCTTAAGGTTTAAATATACCGGGCAACCTAAAAGTTGCCCGGTTTTTATTTGGAAATAATGGTTTCTATAGTTTGAAGTTGATTTATTGAGCGGTCTTCTGCTTAATAAATAAATAGTAATAAGAGTAAATCCTTTTTCAAATTATATGCTTTTGGATAGAATGTTTTAATTGAAAAAGTTAATTTGCTCCAAAATTAAAAATACTTAAATGAGAAAACTAGTATGCCTTTTCGTGATGGCCTTTGTTGGTCTTAGTCTTTCGGCCCAGGAAAACGATTCTTTTGAAGAAAAGACCATTAAACTTATTAAAATGACTGCGGGTCAGCAGTTCGAGATCATGATGGATCCTTTGGTTAAAATGGTGCCGCAGGAAAATCAGGAAGCCTTTAAAAAAGAACTTGCTGAAAGCACTAATGATCTTTATTCTAAGATGGCGAAGATTTACATGGAAAGCTTTACCGAAGCAGAGCTGGACAAGATTCTTGATTTTTATGCCACTCCTGTAGGGAAGAAACTGGTTGCCGAAACTCCTACGCTTACCAAGAAAGGAATGGAATTAGGCCAGACCTGGGGAATGGAACTTCAGCCACTCATGGCAAAATATTCAAAATAGAACAATTTGGTTGATTTTAAAGCCCGCTTTCTTAAGCGGGCTTTTTGCTTTCTCAACTTCCCTGAATATCTTAATTTTACTAAAAATAAATTCAATGGCAAATATAGACTGGAAAATAGCTAAGGAATACGAAGATATTACTTATAAAAAATCAAATGGTGTAGCCAGGATAGCATTTAATAGGCCGGATGTTAGAAATGCTTTCCGGCCTAAGACCACTTCCGAGCTGCTCGATGCCTTTCATGATGCGCATGAAGACACTTCTATAGGAGTGGTATTATTATCAGCAGAAGGACCTTCGTCTAAGGACGGAAAATGGGCATTTTGTAGTGGAGGAGATCAAAAAGCCAGGGGACACCAGGGCTATGTTGGTGAAGATGGGTATCACCGATTAAATATCCTTGAAGTTCAAAGACTGATAAGGTTTATGCCTAAGGCGGTAATTGCTGTAGTCCCCGGATGGGCAGTAGGAGGAGGGCATAGCCTTCATGTAGTATGTGACCTGACCCTGGCTAGCAAGGAGCATGCGATCTTTAAGCAAACCGATGCCGATGTCACCAGTTTTGATGCAGGGTATGGTTCAGCCTATCTGGCAAAAATGGTAGGACAGAAGAAGGCGAGGGAGATCTTCTTTCTGGGAAGAAACTATTCCGCTCAGGAAGCCTTTGAAATGGGGATGGTGAACGCCGTAATACCTCATGACGAACTGGAAGATGCTGCATACGAGTGGGCTCAGGAGATTCTGGCTAAATCGCCAACATCTATTAAAATGCTGAAATTTGCCATGAATCTTACCGATGACGGAATGGTAGGACAGCAGGTGTTCGCTGGAGAAGCAACGCGATTAGCCTATATGACCGATGAAGCTAAAGAAGGCCGAAACGCGTTTCTTGAAAAAAGAAAGCCTAATTTTGAGAAGAAGTGGATACCATAGGTTCAATAGGCAGTGTTCAGTTAGCAGTAGGCAGTAATTTGTAATGTCTAAATTTGGAAAAATCTGGAAATGAAAAAAAGCCATGAAACGTTTTCATGGCTTTTTTCTTCATTTAAGTTTAAGAAACTCCAGCTTATCTTAGTTTCGGATATTTATTAGGATTAGTCTCATGCATTATGGAATACACTTTTTCAAAAATATCTTCCGGAGAAGGTTTTGAAAAATAATCTCCATCGGTTCCGTAGGCCGGTCTATGTTCTTTTGCAGTTAGCGTTTGAGGTTTGCTGTCTAGAAATCTGTAAGCATTTTGCTCCTCAAGTATCTTCTGCATGATAAATGAAGAAGCTCCACCGGGAACATCTTCGTCAATCACAAGGAGTCGGTTTGTCTTTTCAACACTCTTCACTATATCGTGATTCAAATCGAAAGGCAACAACGACTGAACATCTATTACTTCAGCATCTATGTCAACCTCAAGTAATTCCCTGGCTACATCTTCTACTATTCTTAATGTGGAACCATATGAAACCAAAGTAATGTCTTTTCCTTCCCGGACAGTTTCAGTATAACCTATAGGGGTTTTGAATTCACCAAGGTTGTTAGGAAGTTTCTCTTTTAAACGATACCCGTTAAGGCACTCTACAATAAGAGCGGGAGTATTAAGATCAAGAAGTGAATTATAGAAACCTGCAGCTTTGGTCATATTTCTTGGAACAAGAATATACATCCCTCTAAGCAGATTTAGCAGGCCGCCCATTTGCGAACCACTATGCCATATTCCTTCAAGCCTGTGCCCCCGGGTTCTCACTATCAACGGAGCTTTTTGTTTTCCTTTTGTACGATAGTGCAGGGTAGCCAGGTCGTCACTCAGGGTTTGAAGGCAGTACATTATATAATCAAGATACTGGATCTCTGCAATAGGCCTTAGACCTCTCATCGCCATTCCAATTCCCTGTCCGGCTATAGTAGCTTCTCTTATCCCTGTATCAGAAATTCTGAACTTACCGTGCTTTTTCTGAAGGCCTTCGAGCCCCTGGTTAACATCACCTATTTCACCGGAATCTTCTCCAAAGATCAGTGTTTCCGGACGATTAGTGAAGATAGTGTCAAAATTATCTCTTAATATTATTCGGGCATCAACTTCCTGAGATTCATCATCGTAAGTAGGAAGAATTTCTGTACTCGTATCTTCTTCTATATAAAGAAGTGAGCTATATTCTTCATTAGTCTGTTCTACATAAGATTCAAGCCAGGTAATAAGGCTGTTCTTTTCAGAGGTTTCTTCACCAATCAGATATCTCAGACTTCTTCTGGCAGCAGATACAAGGTCTTTTTTCAATGGCTCCCTGTTACCTGAAACCTCTTTTTTAATTGAGTTTATGAAGTTTGAATTAGCACTTGAAGAAGCAGCACTTTCCAGAAGCTGAACCAATTCTTTCTGTTTACTGATAGTGGGTTGCAAATAAGCACTCCAGGCTTTTTGTTTGGCACCACGTACTTCTTTTTTTATCTGCTTCTCAAGATCATCAAGCTGTTCTGAAGTGGCAAAATCGTTCTCAATGATCCAGTTTCTGAGTTTCAGATTACAATCATGTTCTCTTTCCCATTTCAGTCTTTCTTCAGACTTATATCGTTCGTGAGAACCAGAGGTTGAATGCCCCTGCGGCTGAGTTAATTCTATTACATGGATCAGAACTGGGCAATGCTCTTTTCTGGCAATTTCACTTGCTTTCTCATAAGTATCTATCAATCGGGGATAATCCCAACCTTCAACGACCATGATCTCATAGCCCTCATTATCTTCATCTCTTTGAAAACCTTTGAGGATCTCAGAAATATTTTCTTTGGTAGTCTGATGTTTAGCAGGTACTGAAATTCCATATTCATCATCCCAAACGCTTAATACCATTGGTACCTGTAAAACCCCGGCAGCATTAACAGTTTCCCAAAAATGACCTTCACTTGTACTGGCGTTACCAATAGTTCCCCAGGCCACTTCGTTACCATTATCACTGAATTTCTCGGCATCAATACCTTCTACATTTCTGTATATCTTAGAAGCCTGGGCGAGACCCAGTAAACGAGGCATTTGTCCTGCAGTAGGAGAGATGTCGGCGCTGGAATTCTTCTGTTCCATCAAATTTTTCCATTCTCCGTTCTCATCAATGCTATGTGTCATGAAATGGCCACCCATTTGCCTTCCGGCAGACATGGGTTCATTTTCCATATCAGTATCGGCATAAAGTCCGGCAAAAAACTGTTCGGGAGTAAGCTCATTAATGGCCATCATAAAAGTCTGGTCACGATAATAACCAGACCTGAAATCACCATTCTTATAGGCTTTTGCCATGGCTAGCTGCGGCACTTCCTTTCCATCACCAAATATTCCAAACTTCGCCTTCCCGGTAAGTACTTCTCTGCGGCCTAAAAGACTGCATTCCCTGCTTGTAACGGCAGTCCTGTAATCTTCAAGGATCTGAGATTTGAACTCATCAAATGAAATTGAATTTTCAGTTTGTGTTTCGCTTTGCATGAACATGTTTTTGGATGGTAACAAATGTAACGAAAAGTATGATTAAATACAATTCAAATTTTCGCTTTAAAATTGATAATAATATAATTTTAACCTTTATTTATTATTTATTATTAAAATAAACAGTTCTTTATTATAATTTTCTTGACAATAATTAAATTGTGATTGATGGTTAAAATAAGGATTTAATGGATCAATACCAACGTCGGGTAAATAATCTAATAAGTGTGTTGAGGTCAAGTGCTACTATAAACCTTATTTTCTGGTCGTAATCTGGATCATCTAATTCCCAGCCTAAACTGGAATAAACAGGAAAGAATACTTCAAAATAATCCTGTACAAGGCTAACTCTTATTCCTGAATCATATAACAATTTACCATTTTCTCCTTTATTCTTTACGATTCCAATATCCCCGTATGCATAGATCCAGTTCCAGATATTTGTACTTGCGTTTAAAGAAGTAAGCCATTGATTGGCAAATTCCGGTTCGAGCTGAGATTTAAAACCACCCTCGGCCATGATAATTTGTTGGCTGAACAATCCACTGCCTTCGCTTCTTCCGTAATATTTATAATCAAAAAGATAATCTGTAGGCCTGTCAAGGGCAAAGCTGAAGTAGTCGTTACTCCTTACGTCATTATATAAAAATGTACCGGCAAAAAACCTGAAATTTATCTGCCTGTTGTTTTTAAAGAGTTTGCGATATTCGGCACTCACAGACATTTTACTGAATTTATCAGAAAGCTGGTAATCGACCGAAGCAGTTAAATGTTTAAGAAAATTAGGGTTGCTGTAAGCATACTTTACATTGAAAACATTATAATCTGGCTGAGGTAAAGGAACTTCAGGGTTCTCATCTCTCTGAACATGAACGTTCCTTATAAGTAATCTTTGCCTTTCATTACTTCTTAAGTAAGAGTTCCTGAAGCCAAATGCCAGGTAAGGAGTGAATTTTTCGTAGAATAGATCATAGCCATAAGAAAAACGTGTACCGCTTATTCCATACGAAATCGCGTATAGCTCTTTATTCTCAAACTGGTGTGTATTAAAGAAGGCAGCTGATCCCACCACTGTTTTACTATTGAACCCGTATTTGGGTGATATGGCAAAATTAAAAGTCTTACTAAGTACTGTTTTATTATAAAGTTTAGGGCCTACCGCTATCCCATCATAAAGGTTGTATTCAAACTCAGGCATAAAGAAAACCTGGTGGTATCTGGGATCTTCCACATCCTGAAGTAACCTGAACTGTATTGGTTTATCCAGCAATTTTGTAACGCCTGCATAGTTGTTCCGCTGATTGAATTCAGGAATCTCCTGTTCATAATTGAGCGCCAGTCGTTGAATACTATCCCTTGGAATCACAACTCGTTTAGTGTCACGAACCTTTTCCACCCATGTTTTATATACCACTTCACCATCCCTAAGCCCATACAGGCTAACCGGCATATCGTTATTTCTAAGGTTCTTTATTGTCACCTTTAAAGAATCCGACCTTTTTTCAACCTCATCTATCTTGAAATCTATCTTTTTATTTGTGCCAACATATTCATTAAAGAACCACTCTATATCTTTATGTGCATTCTTTTTAAGAATTTCGGCAAAATCTTCATCTGTCACTGGTTCCAGTTTGTAGGTAGAATAGAATTCAGAAATTGATTCTTTTACCGACTGGTCTCCCAGGAAATCTTCGACATATTTTAAGCCAACCCCTGCCTTGTATGCATTCGCAATATTCTTGTTAAACTTTACAAGAGAATCCTGGCTGGTAATAAGTGGCTGGTCAAGATTAAGCCTGGCCATATTCATATATAGAAACTGGTACTGATCATTAAATTCCAGATCGGCGGCATGGAACCATCTAATCCCGATGACCTTACTTAAGCTGCCTATTAGCTTCATTTTTGGATAGTAAGTATCAACATAATCCATCATAAGTG
Source organism: Gramella jeungdoensis (assembly GCF_023805255.1). Lineage (GTDB taxonomy): Bacteria > Bacteroidota > Bacteroidia > Flavobacteriales > Flavobacteriaceae > Christiangramia > Christiangramia jeungdoensis. The sequence goes on along the minus strand of NZ_JAMSCK010000005.1, from coordinate 171,020 downwards.
AGATCATAATGGCATCGGTAACCCATTTCTCCGTTCGTGGATTGATCAGAATGGTATTCTGAAGATAATTACTTGTAATCGTTTTAAAAAGCTTTATATCGTACTGGAATCCATCAGGAAAGGGTCTTATGAAACCAGGTAACTGATTAAGGCCATAAATGGGATTTTTTTGATAATCTTCCTGGGTTACAAAGATGTTGTAATGAGGGTATTCGCCTAGTCTTTCATGTAAAAAACCTACAGCCCGCTCGAGGATGGTATTTTTAATGTCAAATTGAATGCCTTCATCCTCAATATTTGTAATTACCTGGTTGGAATTGGCACTTATGGATTCAAAAATATATGACCTGGTAATATACATTTTGCTATCTACCCGATCTTCTCCACGAAAAGTGATGTTCTTGTAGCCCTGTCTTGTCTCAGTTCTTACTAGATCAAGTCCAGATGCAGCGTAAAATTCAGTAGGGATATCAAGGGAAACAAAGATGTCGTAAGGTTTTACATATTGCAATCCCAGATCTTTGTGATTATATAATTTCCACCCATTATCAAGGGGTGCGGGTACCATGTACCAGTATCTTAACTTATAGTTCCCATCCTGATCTATTCCATACCGGGTAAACTTATCATCAGGAATCTTTAGTCTATACTTTAACTTGATCTTCAGGGAGTCGCCAGGAGCAAGAGGCTCTTTAAGATTAACTCTAACCAGGTCGGGAACATTACCCGGCCTGTCCCATTCCAGGTCGCTATCCCGACTGTTTTTAATATAATCTATGGAAGTATTACCCCGTTCTTCCTCTTTTGCAAAATGAAAACGCCTTGCATAATCTTCGGCGAAGCGTTTTGCCAGGGCAGAGGATTTGTTGCTGAACGCATTGTTCCAGTCGTTAAGGTAAATACTTACAAGCTCCCGGTTTCCGGTATTTATGAAGTTGATATCCTGATCTATCTCCAGGGTATGCAGACTGTCGATCAAACGTGCATTTACATTAATGACATTCTGTGCGGAAAGCCATCCCGAACAAATAAAAAATATCAGGAAAAACTGAAGGTATCTCAACGAGTATATGAATTTAGTACTGATAAGCTATCAGGGCTAAATATAATCAAAGTTTAATACCTTCAATAAGGCCATTAACTAGAAATTAGGACTTAGGTTGTATTCTTCGTAGAATTTGTCGAGAATTTCGATCACTTCATCTTCAGTATCCACCACTTGTACTAGGTCTATATCCCCTTCGCTAATGTTTTTGAAGTTGTCAAGTAGAGTGGTTTTTATCCAGTCCACCAGTCCACCCCAAAACTCGGTTCCCACAAGAATTATAGGGAATTTATCGATCTTATGGGTCTGGATAAGGGTGATCGCTTCAAAAAGCTCATCCAGAGTCCCGAAACCTCCGGGCATGACCACAAAACCCTGAGAGTATTTCACGAACATTACTTTCCTTACAAAAAAGTAGTCGAAATCCAGGCTTTTATCGTTGTCTATGTAGGGATTGTCATGTTGTTCAAATGGAAGATCAATGTTCAGTCCAACAGAAGTTCCACCGGCCAGGTGAGCACCTTTATTACCGGCTTCCATAATCCCGGGACCACCCCCGGTAATCACGCCATAGCCATGGTCTACGATCTTTTTTGCAACTTTTTCTGCGAGTTTATAGTATTTCATATCGGGCTTTGTTCTCGCCGAACCAAAGATCGATACACAGGGGCCTATCTGACTAAGTTTTTCGTAACCATTTACGAATTCCCCCATTATTTTAAATATCGCCCAGGAATCATTGGTTTTGATCTCGTTCCAGGCCTTGTTTCTGTTACTTCTTATCATTTTTCAGGTTAGTTTAATTCCTTTTTCAGGAATTGAGCTGTATAACTTTTCTTGTTTTTAATAATTTCTTCAGGGGTTCCTTTAGCGACCACTTTCCCGCCGCCTTTTCCTCCTTCGTAACCTATATCGATTATATGGTCTGCCATTTTTATAACATCCATATTATGTTCTATAATAAGTACAGTGTTTCCTTTATTGGTTAAAGTAGTCAAAACCTCCATCAAAACCCGGATATCTTCAAAATGAAGTCCGGTGGTTGGTTCGTCTAATATATAGAAAGTATTTCCGGTATCGCGTTTTGAAAGCTCTGTAGCCAGTTTTATTCTCTGAGCTTCACCACCAGAGAGGGTTGTTGATTGTTGCCCAAGGCTAATGTAGCCTAGCCCAACATCCTGAATGGTCTTAAGTTTCCTGTATATCTTAGGGATATTCTCAAAAAATGTGGTGGCCTCATCAATGGTCATTTCAAGAATATCGGCGATAGATTTTCCTTTATACCTTATTTCAAGGGTTTCCCGGTTGAACCTTTTTCCCTGGCAGGTTTCACATTCAACATATACGTCTGGCAGGAAGTTCATTTCAATCACTCTTAATCCTCCTCCCTTACAGGTTTCACATCTTCCCCCTTTCACATTAAAGCTGAAACGTCCTGGCTTATATCCGCGTATAAGAGCCTCAGGAGTCTTTGCGAACAGGCTTCTGATCTCAGAGAAAACACCGGTGTATGTAGCCGGGTTGGAACGCGGAGTCCGGCCAATGGGAGACTGATTGATATCGATCACTTTATCAATGTGATCAAGCCCTTTTATACTCTTATAAGGTTTTGGTTTCTTTACTCCATTAAAATAATGGGCATTCATTATGGGATACAGGGTCTCATTTATGAGAGTGGATTTTCCACTTCCTGAAACTCCGGTTACCGCTATCATTTTTCCCAGGGGAATAGTGATATTTACATTCTTCAGATTGTTACCTGTGGCACCTTTTAGTTCGATCTTTTTACCATTTCCCTTTCTTCTATCCTTCGGAACAGGGATCTCTTTCTTTCCATTGAGATAATACGCGGTAAGGGTATCATGAACTTTTAGTTCAGCCGGAGTACCTTCGCTAATAATTTCGCCACCATGTTTTCCTGCCCGAGGACCTATATCGATTACATGGTCCGCTCTTTCTATCATGTCCTTGTCATGTTCCACCACAATAACTGTGTTGCCGATATCCCTTAAGGATTCCAGGGAATTGATCAGCTTTTCGTTATCACGCTGGTGTAAACCGATACTTGGTTCATCAAGAATATATAACACTCCTACCAGTTGAGAACCTATCTGTGTGGCCAGTCTTATCCTCTGAGCTTCACCACCCGAAAGGGATTTTGAACTCCGGTTAAGATTAAGATAAGTTAATCCTACATCTAACAGGAACTGGAGACGGGTTCTTATTTCCTTGATTACTTCTTCAGCTATTTGCAGTTGCTTTTCGGTAAGGTGCCTTTCAATATCAGAGAACCAGTTGCTAAGGTCTGTAATATCCAGTTCTGAAAGTTCTGCGATATTCTTGTCATATATCTTAAAGAATAAAGCCTCCTTCTTTAATCTTGAACCCTCACAATCTGGACACATTACTTTGTCCATATATTCTTTTGCCCAGCGCCTGAGGGAAGTAGAATCGTTATTTCGGTAGGTTGTTTCAATAAAATTAGCGACTCCTTCAAAATCTATCTTATACTCCCTGGTGATACCTAAAGATTTGGATTCCCTGGAGAATCTTTCTTTGCCTCCATGCAGGATCATTTCCAGTGCTTCCTGTGGGATATTTTCTATAGGATCACTCAGACTGAATTCAAATCGTTCTGCAATAAGTTCGAGCTGGGAAAAGACCCAGTTCTTCTTTTGCGGGCCATGAGGTGCGAGCCCCCCGCTTTTTATAGATTTGGATCTGTTTGGAATAATCTTATCGATGTTCACCTGGTAAAGGGTGCCAATACCATTACAGGTTGGACAGGCTCCCTTAGGAGAATTAAAAGAGAAACTGTTAGGCTCAGGGTTTGGATAGCTTATCCCGGTGGTGGGGCACATCAGGTTCCTGCTAAAATATCTCACATTTCCGGTTTCCTGTTCCAGGATCATAAGCGTGTCATCACCATGGTACATGGCTGTTTTGATACTTTCTTCCAGTCTTTTATCAGAATCTGGTTTATCCTCGATTTTAAGCCGGTCTACTACAATTTCAATATCGTGGGTCTTGTAGCGGTCGAGCTTCATTCCTTTTTCGATATCTACCACCTGGCCATCTGCTCTTACCTTTATAAAACCCTGTTTGGCGATCTGTTCAAATAACTCACGATAATGCCCTTTACGACTTCTGATTACCGGGGCCAGAATATTCACTTTTTTTCCCTGAAAGCTTTCAAGGATAAGGTCTTTGATCTGTGAGTCGGTATAACTCACCATTTTTTCTCCAGTATTATAACTGTAGGCATCGGCTGCTCTTGCAAAAAGCAGTCGAAGGAAATCATAAATTTCAGTAATAGTACCTACGGTACTTCTTGGATTCTTGCTGGTAGTTTTCTGCTCTATAGCAATTACAGGGGAGAGGCCTTCAATTTTATCTACATCTGGTCTTTCAAGGCTTCCCAGAAACTGCCTTGCATAGGCTGAAAAGGTTTCTATATACCTGCGCTGACCTTCCGCATAAATCGTATCAAAAGCCAGTGAGGATTTACCAGAACCGGAAAGCCCAGTAATAACTACTAGTTTTTCCCTGGGAATATTAACATCAATATTTTTAAGGTTATGGACTCGGGCTCCTAATACTTCAATTCTGTCTTCAGATTTTACCATAGAATTTTTCAAGAGGGCAAAGTTACTTATTGTATTATTATTTAGAAAGCCAATGTCAATCTACTGATGTTAAGATAGGTGTAAATTTTGCGATTTCTCGGACCTCATTTTAAAGTAGGAATTAGGCCTTCTTTAGGAGTAAGGTTTAAGAACAACATTTCAGGTCTTAAAATTAAACTTTCGTCATTTGTTTAAGGCTCTGAAAGTCAGTATAATACTACTTGTTTTTTTACGTAAACTACATGAAATCACCTATATTTGATAATCCAGAACACTTCTCCCAAATCTCTTTTTTAAATGATTCGAAAGCATCTAAGGATGCATTAAGTTCCTGCCCCATTTTAAAAAAGAAAAATCATTGTTCATGTTAAATGTCGATTGAAGATGGAAAAAAGACAACTCCTAATTGTAAGTAAGAATCAGGAATTTATTGAGAAAGTTGTAGATCGTGTAAGTGTTTATTATGAGATAAGTGTGGAGAAATCTATTCATGTCGCTTATAATATTGCCCTTACTTTGCTCCCCGATGTCATTTTGTTTGACAAGACCTCCTTTGAGAAGGCATCAGATTTTAAAAACCTTAAAACATTTAAATCCACCCATTTCCTCACCCGTAGCTATCTTATAGTATACGGTAGGCAGGAAGATGCTAAAGCCTTAAATAAGAGATATAAATCCATCATTGATGAATTCCTTTCCGATAATATAGGCTTTGACCTGTTGGCCGAAAGAATTCAGAAAAGCAACCATTCAGGAAAGATCAATTACTGGCATGAGTGCTTTATGGGGCTTTTTAACCTTATGGCAAAGCCTATAGTACTACTTCAGCAGAATAGCATTATTGCAATGAATGACGCTTTTAAAAAGACCTTTCGAATTGAAGATACTAATGGGTTGAGACTCACAGATCTCGTGAATGTTGAAAATAAGGCTAAGGTTAAAACCAGTCTGAGGAATTTTGCAAGAGGAAAACATATGAAAGCGGTAACCTCTACCTCTTTACTGGTACATGAGAATAAACTGAGAAATGCCAAAATAAGTTTCTCTAAACTGAGCAGAAATATCAATGATCAGTTTATTATGATCATAGACTTTTCTGGAGATCAGTTTACGATGGATCAGAATATAGGAAGTCATGCTGACCAGGTAGAGAAGTGTTTTAAGGAAAACAGTGAGTTGGCAGAATTTAGTTTCACCAAGCGGGAAAAAGAGATCATTTCCCTGCTTTGCAAGGGTTATAAAACAAAGGAGATTTCAGAAGCATTATTCATCTCACCCAAAACGATTGAGAAACACCGCTCAAATATTATAAAACGGACCAACTCCGAAACCATACTGGAGAGTGTTATTTATGCTATCAACCATAATCTTGTTGATTTCCCTATGTCCTAAATTATTGTTAAACAGGTTTTTATATTTAAAAGTAGGGGTTTTCCCCCATGCTGCTCACTATAGTAGTTTCTTAAATTTACATTGAAATGTAAAAAAGAACTCCCCATTTTTCTTCTTATTGGACTTGCCCCCAGGTACCCCCCAAATCACAATTTTTTTCTGACAGTTTTTGACAATATCCCATAAGGGAAATCTGTATATATAATTTATTAACCATTCGAAATATTATTAACCAATACTTAGTAACCTATGAAAAAATAAAAGTCACTCCCACCTGCTTATAGCTTCAATCCAAATCGTTTGTTGATCTGTTACCAAACCTCTTCGTTTCCAGAGAAGAGGGCTGTATATAATGTTAACCATTCTAAATATAAAACCTTTTAATTATGAAAAAACTTAAAATCAGCATGAGCTTGCTTGCAATCTTTGCATTGCTTCTAACCTCATGTAGCAAGGAGGAGACCGCTTCTCCCTTAGATGATCCAAATGTCCAATCTTCTGTAGATTTAACTTTTGGAGCGATGTTGAATGATCTTTCGAACCGTGCGATGGCAACCAATAAGACGCATTTTGGTACGATACCAGACTGTTCAGATACTGAACCTGCCTATGTTGTATTAGAGATATCTTATGACGGTCAGGCTCCGGAGACTGAAGGTCCCATAACAGTTGATATTCTTTCAGATGGAGATGATTACTTTACCGCATTTTCCGAATTGTTAAAAGTTCCAGTAGCAGATGGAAGTTTTGTAACGGTTACTTTAAATAGTTTTAGAGTATTCGATTCAGGAGATAATGTTATCTGGGTAGCGCCAAAGGAATCAGATGGTAATTTTGATGGTTATGTTGATTCTGCTTTACCTATCAGTTTTGATGTTGAGGACGGTACCAAGCCTTATATAGACGTTGAAGTACTTTGTTTCGATAGGCGTATGGTGAATGAGTATGGTTATCCGTTCTTCGATCTTATTCCTGGCAAATTATATCCATTATGTTTCTTTGCTAACTTCTGTCCAAGTCCGGATGGTCGTCACTATGTTGCTAATTATAGTATTGATTTATATTATGATGATGGTGATTCCAGAATTCAGCTTTATCCTAATCCGGAAGATGATGCTCAGGCTGTTACTGATGATTCCAATAACTCTGCCGATCCTGTATGTTTAGTGGTTCCAGAATCACCATTTGAGGATCCTACTATAGATTATCTATTCTATGTGATAACTCCACTGGACTGGCCAAATAATTATGGAGATATTGATAATACTCCTATGGCAGAAGTGGGTCTTAACTGGAATGAAGTTGAAGCATTACTAAATGATGATGGCGAAACTAATGAATATCTTCACATCTTTATAGGATGTGACGACACGCCACCTCCACCAGACGACTGTCCACTTCCTGCAGAAGAAGACTCAGATGGCGATTGTGTGCCGAATGATGACGATATATGTCCTGGACATGACGACAATATGCATTCTGATGGTGATACAATTCCTGATGGATGTGACAACTGTCCATGGGATTCTAATCAAGATCAATTGGATACTGACGGAGATGATATGGGAGATGTATGTGATACATGTCCATTCGTAGCTCCTGAAAATGATAATGATGGTGATTGTAAGCCTAATGATGATGACCCATGTCCAAATGATTCGAAAGACAATTGCGATGATGTAGAGGAAGGAGCTTGTGGAACTGCATTTATGTTCTCACCAGATAATATTTTAATCAATGCAGTTACAAATTCCAATAGATGGGGTTGGATCGAATTGTATGATGTAGATGATAGCATAATACGAGATATTTATGTGGGTGCAGGTCAAAATGACTTAGATAAAGGAACTCATATAGGTAGTGTGACTATTTCAAGAGATGGCGATAATCTGAATTTTGACTTCGAACTACTTGGAGATTATGAATTCAGTACCCTTCATATACATGTTGCTGATACAGAGGAGGAAGCATATAGTGTAGCTAAATCACCCGGACGATATAACCAAAATGGTATTCTAGATGGTCTTGGAGATCAAAGCCTTGATATCCTTGGAGATTTAGATGATGATTTATGGATTATCGTTCACGCAGATGCCTGTGATGAATAGAGCATGAAAAAGCCGACCGGTTTAAAACCGGATCGGCTTTTTATTAACCATTCTAATAAACCAAAATAAATATTATGAAAATTATAAATAGATATTTAGCATTTGTCGCTATTGTGGCAATGTTATTCACATCCTGTAGCAAGGATGAAACAACTTCTCCACCGGTAGATGATCCTTCAGTTCAGTCTGTAGACCTCACCTTTGGAGCTGTGTTGAATGATCTTTCCAACAGGGCTATGGCACAGAATAAGACTCATTTCAACCAGGTTCCGGATTGTTCTGGTACAGAACCGGCCTATGTTGAACTGGAGATATCATATGACGGCCAGGCGCCTGAAACAATGGGAGTTATTACGATAGATGTCCTTTCGGATTCGGAGGGGTATTTTACGGCGTATTCAGAGCTTTTGAAGGTTCCCGTACCAGATGGTGAAAGTGTTCAGGTTACACTAAATAGCTTTATTGTTTATGATTCCGAAGATACCAAGATTTGGATCGCTCCAATAGAAAATACAGAAGGTGAGTTTGCCGGTTATGTAGATAATCCCTTACCTCTTGAATTTGATGTTGAAGATGGTACCAAACCTTATATAGATGTAGAAGTACTATGTTTTGACAGACGTGTGGTAAATGAATACGGATATGTATTCTTTGATATACTTCCAGAAAAGATCTATCCGTTCTGTCTGTTCGTGAACTATTGCGATGAATTTGGAAGACACTTCGTAGCTAATTATAGTGTGGATCTGTATTTCGGAACAGATGATACAGGAATCCAGTTATACGATAATTGGTCATTAGATGATGTAGAAGATGCAGGTTATGGAGTTTATGAAAGTGGCGCTTATTATTCAGACCCATTATGTTTGGTAGTCCCAGGACCTCCAGCAAATCTTCCTGCAAACGAGCCATATCTTTATTTGGTAATTCATCCTAGAGACTGGGAAGGTAACTATGGTGATATTGATAACACCCCTACCACATCAATTCTAATAAGCTGGGATGTGGTAAATGGACTACTTAATCCAGACGGAACCACGAATGAATATCATCACGTTCTTATAGGAGAATGCGAAGGCGCTATTGGAAGCGGTGACGGTGGTGGAAATGGCGGAAATGGAGGCACTGAATGTGATCCATTAGATCCTGAAGCCAATTGTGATAATGACGACCTCCTAAATAAATGTGATCCTGATAATGTCCATTATGACACATTTGACTGTGACGGTGATGAAGTCCCTAACGGTCAAGACCTTTGTTTAGATACTCCTCCTAATACCACAGTAGATGGGGACGGATGTGAAGTTGTAGATGAGAATCCTATTCCAGAGACCTGTGAATTTAATCTGGCAGGGGAAAATTGCGAGTTTTTCCATTTTGATCAAAGTGAGTTTGATCCAGATGCACCGTTGTATGAAGTTCTTTATAATGGGGCCAATATAGGTTCATTAACTATTGAAACTATATCTGGAGAAGTGAATGTAAATTACACCTTAGATTTCCCATACACGGTAGATGATATTTATATTGTTCTTGATGATGGAACTACCGATTATTGTGGATCCAATCTTTCCAATGATATAAATAGTGAATATACAATTACGTTTGGAGAAGAAGTTTATGGAGATCAATCCAATGTACAAGTGTATATGAATCTATGTGAAAACTAAGGAGTTCTTATGATATTAACCCGAGTGAATTATTTGACCGGGGGGTGACTAATTTGCGGGTTAATTTACTCATTCTCTTAGGAGAGTGTTGTAAGGCTGTCCGGAAGCTTTTCCGGACAGCTTTTTTTATATGTTAAAATTTAAATTCTTGTTTTGTATATAAAAATATTTATATGTTAGCTACTGTAAATCAGTGAGATGCATGTACGGAAGCTCTTACAGAAATTTTGGAAAGTACTATTAAATAAGGTGCTTTCAGACGTTCTGAAAAAATGATATGAAAGTTGAGTTAAGATCCCAAATCTATTTTATTTACTCCAAATCAGATTCTTTGTAAGAATTTGATTGTTAAAAAATTAACTCAATCTTAAGTTAAAATTTTTGGAACAGACTTTGTAAATCACTGACGGAAAACAAAAAAGAATATTAAGAAAATTTAAAAACAAAAATTAAAGACCTACTTATGAGAAAAATGAAGTTGATCTTCTTGTTGCCGGTTTTGGCATTTATGGCTTGTAGCGAAGACCCCATTACAGACCAAGTGGAAACCGAAAAGCAGCCCCAAACTGCTAATTTTACAGACGAAATTACCGAAATTGCCTTCCCTGAAGAATACGGGAAAGTTTCAGAGGTGTATTATACAGGGATGAAACTTCCGGTAGAAAACGTAAATGGGAAATTCATTTACCAGGGAGATATAATTATCCCAAATGACAAAGCTTCTAAAAGTCCTGTTAAACTGGTTTATGAAAAAGGTGAAACCCCACAGGAAAAGAGTGTTGGGCGTACTTCCCACTACTGGACAGATAACACTGTTTATTACGAGATAGATGGCAGCCTGCCGAATAAAGATCGTGTTTATGACGCGATAAGTCACTGGGAGGCCAATACAAATCTTGAATTCGTTAAACGATCAGGACAGTCTAATTACATTTATTTTACTCCAGGATCGGGTTGTTCTTCCTATGTTGGAATGGTAGGAGGGAAGCAGAATATTACGCTTGCCGATGCCTGCTCTACGGGGAACACTATCCATGAAATAGGACATGCTGTAGGCCTTTGGCATGAGCAAAGTCGTGTAGACAGGGATAACCATATAACTATTCATTGGAATAACATTAAGAGCGGCCGTGAGTATAATTTTCAGACTTACCAGGAAGGTGGATATGACGGAGATGAATTCACTACCAACCTGGATTTTGGCTCTATCATGATGTACAGTCCTTATGCTTTTTCCAGTAACGGGCAGCCTACTATCACTAAGAAAGACGGTTCTACTTATAGTGTCCAGAGAAGCGCTTTATCCAGTGGAGATATAGAAGGAGCAAATTCAATGTATCCTTCTTCTTCAGGAACTACTGAACAATCATATATTAATGGGGAATATTATACCATTAATGGTGTTACTGTTTTAAGGTATTATGATCTTTGGTGGTACAGAACAACATATGGATGGAAAAAGGTTGAATTAATTGATGGGACATGGTACTGGGCCTAATTCCAAGTGTTATTATTCTATACTATTGTGTAAACAAAAAGTTAAGACCACAGATGTGTGTATTAAATGCACAGTTAAAATTTTAACCCGAAAATTTTCCAGAAAGGAAGAGAATAGATAAAAAGCATAAATAATCGATAAAAAACAAATTAAGAAAGCAGGTTTGTATAGAACCCAATCCTATTTAGATCTGCCATGTAAACATTAAATAACCTACTTATGAAAAACCTAAAATTTCTTTTAGTATTACCATTACTGGCCATAGTTGCCTGTAGTGATGAGCCAGTTTCTGATAGTTTAACAGAAGAGAATGGCGCCGAATCTGCCTTTGTTGATGATTTCACAGAGGTTGCTTTCCCAGCAGAATATGGGCGGGTATCAGATGTGTACTTTGGAGGAAGAAAACTTCCTGTTGAAGAGTTGAATGGTAAATATGTGTATCAGGGTGATATATTTCTTCCTGAAAACAGTACCACTAAAACACCTGTAGATCTGATACTAGAGGCAGGTGAAGACCCATCTACTACAGATAAGAGTACAGGACGAACTGAATTTCTATGGCCCGATAACACTGTTTATTACGATATAGATCCTTTACTTCCTAATCAGGCCAGGGTAACAGATGCTATTAGCCACTGGGAAGCGAATACAGCAGTGAAGTTTGTAAAGCGTTCTTCAGAAACTAATTATGTATACTTTACCCCGGGATCTGGATGTTCTTCATACGTAGGTATGGTAGGTGGAAGACAGCCTATTACATTAGCTGATGCTTGTTCTACAGGTAATACCATCCACGAAATTGGTCATGCGGTAGGATTATGGCATGAGCAAAGCCGTGCTGATCGTGATCTAACTATCACTGTACACTGGGATAATATCTACTCAGGAAGAGAGCATAACTTCTATACCTATGTAGAAGCAGGTTGGGATGGAGCTGATTATTCTGAAGGCCTTGATTTAGGTTCTATAATGATGTATAGTTCTTATTCTTTCTCTGCGACCGGTTCACCAACGATCACAAGGAAAGATGGATCAACATTCTCTGTACAGCGTTCTAAACTTTCTGCAGGAGATGTTGAAGGAATCGGAGTAATGTATCCCGGTCCTACCACGACCACAGAAGAAACAACTACAGAAGAAACAACCTCTGGCACAGGGGAGACTACTACTGGTACAGGAGGCACCGGTACCACAGAGCCGGAACCTGAATACATCAACGGTGAATATTATACCATTGAAGGTGTAACTGTTCTTAGAAAAGATGATAAATGGTGGGTTCAGAAAGGTAAGAACTGGAAAGAAGTTGAATTGATTGATGGAAGATGGAGATTTGTTAAGTAATCCCATCACTTATTTGAATTAGATAAAATGGCCCGGCTAAAAGCCGGGCTTTTTTTATTCATTTTTTAACTCAGCTATTTTTTGCTGACTAAACTGAATTAGCTCTTTGAAGAACATTTTAAATTCATTCTCAAACTGGGAATAATATTCACGTAATTCATTTACTGAGTGATGCATGCCAGATTTCCTTCCAGTACGGTTATTCATGCCTTTCAGTACCTTTTCTATTCCTTCAATTTTTGAATAACTCAGCAGCCAGTTGTCATTAACCATATATGGCAGAAAGCTTTTTACCCTGAATGGCAGAATCTCGTAATTTTTCTCCAAAACCTCATAGAATTTTAAGGTATATTCTTTTAGTGGAGTACTGGAATAATCTTTCCAGTTAGCAGCCAGAAAATGATCGTAGAATATATCCACGATAATCCCACTGTAATGTCCATAAATAGGAAATAATCTTTGGGTGCTCTGTTTAAAGATTTCATGCGTATCGGTGTAATAATCGATTGCTCGATGAAGAATAATTCCATTCTTAATATCGGTGGGATATTTAAGGTATTTTTTCCCCTTGACCGAGTCGGCCATGAAATTACCTACCATAAGCTGTTCATTATCTCCCGATAAATAAATGTGCGCAAGAAAGTTCATTTCGGGAAGATACAAATTAAAGAAGAGGAGGGTTAATTTTTGTTAAGTTTTGGCTTGTAGTAAGCCAGCCATGTATATTTGCTGAAACTAAAACTATTTGATTTCAATTAAGACAAAAATTAAATGACATTAATAAAATCTATTTCCGGGATTAGAGGAACAATTGGCGGAAAAACAGGAGAAAACCTGACGCCGGTAGATACCGTAAAATTTGCAGCCGCTTATGGTTCGTGGTTAAAAAAAGAGAGTAAAAAAGAAAAGATAAAAGTTGTTGTGGGGCGCGATGCCAGAATATCTGGTAAAATGATCCAGGAGCTTACCATGAACACCTTAATAGGGCTGGGAATAGATGTAATTGATATTGGTCTTTCAACTACTCCAACGGTAGAGGTAGCTGTTCCTTTAGAAAAAGCTGACGGAGGTATAATCCTTACTGCAAGTCATAATCCCAAGCAGTGGAATGCACTTAAACTTTTGAATAATAAAGGAGAATTTCTGGATGGGGAGGCAGGAGCCCGGATCCTTCAGATAGCCGAAAAAGAAGATTTTGAATTTTCCCTGGTGGATGATCTCGGAAAGATTTCTGTTATTGAAAATTATATTGACCTGCATGTAGATGAGGTCTTAAAATTAAAGCTGGTAGATCCCGAAAAAGTGGCGAAGGCCAAACTTAAAGTTGCTGTAGATGCCGTAAACTCTTCAGGAGGAATTGCTATACCCGCACTTCTGAAAAAAATGGGGGTTGAGGTAATAGAACTTTATTGTGAACCAAATGGACATTTCCCTCATAATCCTGAACCTCTCAAGGAACATCTAACCGATATTTGTGAACTGGTAAAGAAAGAGAAAGCCGATTTTGGTATTGTTGTAGATCCTGATGTTGACAGGCTTGCTTTTATTGATGAAAACGGGGAGATGTTTGGCGAAGAGTACACCCTTGTTGCATGTGCAGATTATGTTCTTTCTAAAACTTCAGGAAATACTGTAAGTAACCTATCTTCTTCCCGGGCTCTACGAGATATTACAGAGAAACATGGAGGGAGTTATGAAGCCAGTGCTGTTGGCGAGGTGAATGTGGTGAAACTAATGAAAGATAATCATGCTATAATAGGTGGTGAAGGGAATGGGGGTATTATTTATCCTGAAGCGCACTATGGAAGAGATAGCCTTGTAGGTGCAGCTTTGTTTCTTACTTATCTTTCAGAAAGAGGAGAAAAAGTCTCAGAAATAAGAGCCGGGTATCCCTCATATTTTATGAGCAAGAACAAGATAGAGCTAACTCCAGACCTTGATGTTGATGGGATTTTAAAAGCGGTGGAAAAAAGGCATTCCAGTGAAGAGATATCCACTGTAGATGGAGTTAAAATAGATTTTCCTGAAAACTGGGTTCATCTTAGAAAATCAAATACAGAGCCCATAATTCGTATCTATACAGAAGCCAAATCACAACTGGAAGCTGATGAGCTTGCTCAGAAGATGATCAAGGAGATACAGGATATTATTTCTTAATTAATAATCTCAGCATTTTTAGGTATGGGCTCATTGCGGTGTTTCCATCGTTTATGAGTCCATAAATAATATTCAGGTTTTTTCCTTATCTGTTCCTCAAGAAGCTCTATGAATTTTTTGGTAATGTAATTTTCAGGATCCTTAGGAGCATTTTCAGTGATAGGCACAAGCCTTGCTTCATAATAACCACGTTTCTTTTTTTCTACCTGGAGGTAGACTACATTCATATCCAGCTTTCTTGCTAACCTGTCTGAGCCTTCAAATACCGGAACGCGAATTCCCATAAAATTTATCCAGTGTTTTGCACGGTTCATTTTGGGTGACTGGTCGGCGATCATCGCATAATTTCCTTTAATTCCGTTTTCTTCATTATACCTGATCTTTTCAGTAGCATTATAGGTACTTATGAGGGTTCCATTGAATCTTCCCCTTATCCTTTTCGCGAGTTGGTCAAAATGCCTGTTCCTTATTCTTTTATAAATCCCAAATGCATGAAATTTAAGGTCATGTAATTGCAGGGCATTCATCCATTCATAACTGGCATAATGACCGCACATTATTATGATACTTTTATTCGTGGATTCCAATTTACGGAGGTATTCAAGGTTGGTGCATACAAAACGTTTTTTCAGTTCACTCTCTGAAATAGAGATGCTTTTGATCATCTCAAGGAACATATCGCACATATGGCTATAGAACTTTTTCTCTATCCTTTTTATCTCTGATTCTGGCTTTTCAGGGAAGACAAGTCGAAGGTTGTTCTGTACGGTCTTTCTTCTGTATCCAATTATGTAATAGACCAATACGAAGATGAGGTCTGAAACCAGATAAAATATTCGGAAAGGTAAAATGGAAATAAACCAAAGGATAGGGTAGACTGCCCAGAAAACTAGTCCTTGCATAAAAATTCTTTCGGCAAATATATGGTATATTTGAAATTAAACTTAATCAGATATGGGAGAAATAAGCCTGGTGACCCTCATCATCATTGCAGTGAATGTGGTGATTTCCTTCAAGGGTTTCAGTGATCAGTCATTTTTCAATAAATATAAATTCAATGTTGCCGACATACAGAGGGGCAGGAAATTTCAGGTTTTTTCATCCGGTTTTCTTCACGTGGATACAGCCCATTTATTTGTAAATATGCTTACCCTTTATTTCTTCGCTAATGTTGTTATCTATTCTCTGGGTTCAGTGGCATTTATAATAATTTATCTTGGCAGCCTGTTACTGGGGAACCTTGTTTCTTACTTTTTTCATAAGGAAGATTATAACTATACGGCTGTTGGAGCCAGTGGAGCTGTTATGGGAATATTGTATTCAGCAATATTATTACAACCAGATATGACGCTGGGCCTCTTCTTTGTAATTCCGGTACCCGCCTATGTTTTCGGAATTGGATATCTTCTTTATACTATATACGGAATGAAGCGCCGCACTGATAATATAGGGCATGACGCGCATTTTGGTGGTGCTACCGGAGGTTATCTCCTAACCATGGTCTTTGCCCCATGGGTATTCGAAAGTCATCTTCTTATGGTGATCCTGCTTGCTGTACCTATCGTGATTCTTTTTTTCCTTCAAAGAACAGGATATATATAGTTTGGTATTCTTATTGGTTTACAGCTTACAAATCTAAAATCGTTTGATATGAAAAAAGTACTTTTTTTATTGGCAGTACTAACATTAACTTCAGTCTTTGCCCAGCAAAGTTCTGATCGTTCTATAGTAAATGTTACCGGTGAGGGCATAGTTAAGGTTGAACCGGATGAGGTTCTTATAAAATCCAGGATTGAACATGAGGGCGCTTCAGCAGTTTTGGTAAAGCAAAAGAATGATGAGGTTGTTGATAAAGTGATCAAATATCTCAAATCTCAGAATATTGACGAAAAGGACATTAAAACTGACTATGTAAATCTCAACAAAAGATACGATTATAACGAGAAGACCTACAGCTATGTGGCTAATCAGGCAATTTCCATTACGCTACATGATATAAAGGCCTATGAAAAGATAATGAAGGGTTTGCTGGAAAATGGGCTGAACCGAATTGACGGTATCCAGTTCAAATCTTCGGAAATGGAGAAATATGAAAGAGAAGCCCGAAAAAAGGCTGTTCTTGATGCTAAAGCTACTGCAGAGCAACTAGCTGAACCACTTGGTCAGGAAATAGGAAAAGCTGTGTCAATAAGTGAAATGGAATATAACAGCATACAGCCTCTATACAGGATGGATGAGGCCATGGAGATGAGTCAGGCTAAAGGAGGTCAGCAGACTATCGCTCCTGGAGAGATGGAGATAAAGATAAGGGTAAACGTAGGATTTGAACTGAAATAAAAAGCGCCGAAAAGGCGCTTTTTATTTTTTTACTCTTCAAGTAATTCTCCAATTTTATTCGTGAGTTCATCACCGCGCAGGTTTTTTGCTACGATAACTCCGTTCTCGTCAAGTACAAAGCTTGCTGGGATAGCTCTAACCCCGTATTTTTTAGCGATAGGATCGTTCCAGAACTGAAGATTTGAAACGTGGTCCCATTCTTCAAGATTGTCATCTTCTATCGCCTGTAGCCATTTATCTTTCTGTCCGGGACGGTCAAGAGAAACACTAATGATGTTTAATCCCTGGTCTTTATATTTATTATAAGTCTTAACAAGGTTAGGGTTTTCAACTCTGCAAGGTTTACACCAGGCTGCCCAGAAATCTACTATTGTAACTTTTCCCAGATTGTCTTCAAGTGCAAGTTCTTCACCTTCCGGATTCGGGGCTGAAAATGAAGGAGCTTTGCTTCCTATTTCGCTGGCGCTTGATCTATCCAGGTTTTCTTTTAAAGATTGAGCCAGATCTGTCTTTTTGATCCTGTCGGAAACTTCAGCATACATTTCTCTTACTTCAGCCGAAGAATGTGTTCTCATATTCAGCATATCGGTAAGGATCATCACTGCAATATAGGAGTCTTTGTTTCTCTGAAATAGCTCCTGTTTGAAATTTTTATCATTATCCCTTAGCTCTACCTGAGTTTCCTGAAGACTCTTCAGCTTGGCAGTATCTTTTGCAACCATGGCCTGGCGCATTTCATTCTGCATCTCGCTCATTTTGCGGTTCAATTCTTTAAGATGTGCCAGGTATTCGTAAAGAGCTTTATTTTCTTTTCCACCACTTACCTCACTACCTCTAATACTGTCTTTATTGATATCAAAACTGATAATCTGATCTTCAGATATAAACACAACATTTCCATTTACTCCCTCAATTCTTAAAAAACTAAGTTTTGGTAGTTCGGGAGCTTCCATATCCAACTCGAATTTACCATCGGTAACCGTGGCAGTATCTATTGCTACAGGAGTTCTGTTCTTCCCGTCAAGTTCAGATATATATACTTTTTTACCATTCTCCACTCCGTCGATTGTACCCGTTAGATAATAGCCCTTATCTTCTTCACAGCCTGTTAAGGCTAATACAAAAGCAGAAATCAGAATTACTATTTTTTTCATTTTTAATATGTGATTTTTCACAAAAATAAAGAACTACTTCCGTATAGGTATCCTTTATTTATAAAATATTGTTAATTTAATTAAGCTTGTACCTGAAGGGCTTCAGTAAAAATTAATTTTACACTAAATTATCCCATTATGATGCAGCAAATGAAGGATTTTCCTCTTGAAGTCAGGATCAGTTTTCATAAGGTTATAGAACAGTATGAAGAACAGATAGAAAGTATTGAAAGTAGTATTTCAAGAGAACATATTAAAAAGATGCTGGATTATATATCCGATTACCCTCAACTATCTGAAGGATTTGAGGACCCGAAACTATTGAAAAAATATAAAGAGCCAATAAAAGTATTACTGGACGATCTTTTCCCCACTATTCTTACAAATAATGAAATTAAGGCGGCTTCAGTTCCTTTTCATAATATTCTTTTTAATTCCTCCCGCCGTTTAAAACAGATACTGAAAAATGCAGGTGAAGATTTTGAACTTTCCTTTCGAAACCTGGATGAGGATGTTATATATGTTATGGCCTGTATCCAGATATTGAAGAATTATTATGGGTATAAGATTGATATCTCACGGCCATTGTACTATGATATTCCCGATGAGAATGGTATCAAAAAGCATTATAGGATAGCCATGAATGCCGACTTTGTTGAGGTCTTTCCTAAAGATGATACGCCAGAGATAACACAGGATGATGTAGACCTTTTACTTCAGAATGTAGATAAAGTGGAGTTGTGGAAAGAGAAGATACCGCCTAAAAGCTATGTTTTTAAGGGTTTTACTATTACCAATCTTACCGATGTTACAATAGATGAGGCTATATCTGAATTAAAAACTGCACTTTTATTTGAAGAGATCAACGAGGCTGAAGAGCTTCGGAAACTTGAAGAGATCTTTCGGTCAATTTATAAAATATCAGATCTCCGGGTTGGCTTTACGGTATTCAATAAACGCGAGATGGTATTCGAACGTATGGATAACAAGGAAGCCAGTAGTTATATCCTGGATAAGGAGTTGGTGAACGATTGTGATACTGGTATCTGTGAAAAGGGATTCCAAAAGCTAATTGATGAAAACACCTACTTTGTTATATCGAATGTAGATGATTATGTGAGCAACAATGATAACCTTCTTGCAAAAAACCTGAAGAAGAATAATGTTAAAAGCTGTTTGCTTGCACCGATTGCCAAGAACGGAAAACTCTTAGGTATACTGGAACTCGTTTCTGAAAGAAAGAATGAACTCAACAGTATAAACGCTATAAAACTGGACGATATTCTTCCTTATATAGTAAATACAGTGGAACGAAATCAAAATGATTTTGAGAACAGGGTTAAGGCCGTGATTCAGAGTGAGTGTACATCAATTCATCCAAGTGTTCTTTGGGTTTTTGAAAAAGAGGCTAAACAATTCATTAAAGATCTTGATAAGGACGGACTGGCTTCCTTCAAGGATATTTCATTTAAGGATGTTTATCCCTTGTATGGTCAGATTGATATAGTAGCCTCTTCTGAAGCACGAAACGAAGCTATAAAGAAGGATTTACTGGACCAGCTGGACATTATACTTGATATTATTGGTAAAGCTTATAAGATAGAAGAGCTTCCAATTTACGATCAGGTGAAATACCGTATTTCAGATTTTAAAAAGGAAATAGAAGACAAGCTTAACGCCAGTAGTGAACAAAAGGTTTTCAATCTGTTGCATAAGGAGGTGAATCCGCTTATGAGTCATCTTAAGAAACAATCAGATGAGATAAAGAAACTGGTAGAAGAGTATAAGAAGAAATTAAATCCTGAGACCGGTATAGTATATAATCACCGAAAAAAATACGACGAAACGGTACAACAGATTAATCGTACCATGTCCCGTTATATTGATAAGAAACAGGTTCAGGCTCAGGAAATCTATCCTCATTATTTTGAAAGGTATAAAACTGATGGAGTAGACCATAATATTTACATTGGTGCTTCCATGGCCAATAAAAAGCCATTCAATAAGGTGTATCTTTTCAATTTGAGATTATGGCAGCTTAGTACCATGTGTGAAATGGAGAACCGTTTCTATCAGCTTCAGGAAAATACACCTATCAAATTAGATGCAGCCTCACTTATCCTCGTTTATAATAGTACAATGTCTATCCGTTACAGAATGGATGAGAAAAAATTTGATGTTGACGGAACATATAATGCAAGGTACGAGATAATCAAAAAAAGGATCGATAAGGCATATGTGAAGGGAACTGAAGAGAGGGTAACTCAAAAGGGGAAAATGACGATCGTATATTCTCAGAGCAGTGATGAAAGGGAATACCTTCAGTACATAAAATACCTGCAGGCCAAAAAATATTTTGGGGAAGAGGTAGAGGTTCTTGAACTCGAGGATGTGCAGGGCGTGGTTGGTCTTAAAGCCATTAGAGTGAATATACTTTATTCAAAAGATAATGATCATCCTCAGGAAACTATTACCTACGAAGACCTGATGGAAGAACTACATTAAGTAAAAAGAAACTATATAGGCCAATACCGAAATTACGATCCCGCTCATAAAAACGGTATAGGTGAGTCTTAAAAGCATATACTTACGATGTAAGACCTTTCCAAGAAGGTGAAGGTCTAAGGTTAGCATTTCATAAACATAATCTTTGTCTTTAATGAGTTCATTCATGGCCCATCTAAACTGATCAAATGGCATCTTGTGATAATTCCCGAAGAACAACAGATTAACTTCCCTGTTTTTTACCTGGTCTCTTGTAAACTCCCCACTGGTAACATTTGGTCTGGTGGACATGATTGATAGAATAATTGAAGCCACGCTAAATAGGATTAGAATCAGCGTAGGGATCAATAAATGTTTGTTAGAGGCAGCCTCCAGCTTGGGTATCATATCAGCGATCGCCAGGGAAATGATAATCGCATTAACCGAAAGCAGGATATTCGCTTTGGTATCGGCAATATCACTCAATTTAATATGATTTCTAAGTGTAGTCCTGTAGAGGGTTTGAATACTTCTCTCAGGATTTTCGTTTTTATACTTGGCCTTCATACGGGCCTTGTGTTCCTCTTTTTTAAGCTTTTTTTCCTGCTTATTCTTGCTCTCTATGAGTTCGAGAAGGTTTTCTTCTTTCTTGGGTTTCCATTCCTTTATTGCATAATCGGTATAATATTGATGCTTTTCAGTAAAAACCAGGATATTCTCCTCCAGCCATTCTGCATTTGTGAAATTCTTGATATTATGAAGTTCAAGTTCCTGCCTTAAAAACTCGCTGGTTTCCTCAAAGTAATCCTTTCCGAAATGGGAGGAATCAGCATCCCTGATAATTTTTTCTCCCAATGTTTCAGGGACATTGGTAAATTTAGTTGCCTTGATGTATTTTTTTACTTTCTCGATAAGTTCATCAGTAGCATTATTATCTTTCAAAAACTCCTCTGCTATTTCTGCACTTTTCTCTTCGTGGCCTTTATATGTATGTATATAGCCTGTATCATGAAGCCATGCTGCCAGGAGTAGCGCTTCCTTGTCTTTAACATTAATTTCAGAATTATCGATTAATTCTTTAGTACTTTTAACCACACGCTGCGTGTGCTGGTAATTATGATAAATAAAGGTGTTTGGCAGTTTTTCTTTAAATAATTCTTCAACAAATTTATCGGCTTTCTCTATGAGATTGTTCATACATGAAGTTCTTAGATACATTGACCAAATTACAAAAAAAATCGACCAATATTTTCTATGAGAAAAGTTAAACTTTCAGCCTATTTCCTAGCATTATTCCTCGTTTTTGCATGTGCTACGGTTAAACCAAAATACAAAGAAGGTGAACCAGAATCCAATTTCAATTACCCTGAAACCAAAGAAATTGAAAAGTCCTTTTATCTGCTTGGGGATGGTGGGTATTCACCACCGGGAGGAACTTCTCTTGGCCTGATTGCTTTTAAGACATTTCTAGATTCGGTCAATAAGACTGAAAACTACACCATTTTTCTTGGAGATAATATCTATCCAGACGGGATGCCTCCTAAAGATTCACCGGAACGTGAAGCAGCAGAATATCGCCTGGATGCCCAACTTGATGCGATTGAGAACTATAAAGGAAGGGTTGTGGTGATTCCTGGGAACCACGACTGGTATAACGAAAAACTGAATGGTCTGGAAAGGCAAAAGGATTATTTAACTGAAAAGTTTAAGGATATCCTGGTCTGGAGCCCTAAAATTGGATGTGGAATGCAATCTGTGGAGATTACCGAAAATATCCAATTGATCGTTATAGACTCGCAGTGGTACCTGGAAGACTGGGATCAAAACCCAAGAATAAATGATAATTGTGAGCAAATAAAGACCAGAGAGGCTATGTTCCTCGAACTGGAGTCAGAAATTGAAGACCATCAGAATAAAACCATTGTTCTGGCCCTTCACCACCCGGTTTATACAAATGGGGTTCACGGCGGTCAGTATAGTTTTGACAGGCATATCTATCCTTCTCAAAAGAAAATCCCAATTCCAATACTGGGATCTCTTGCAACTCTAATAAGAACAACCGGAGGAGTATCCATTCAGGATGCCCAGAATAACCGTTATAAATCATTAGCAACCCGATTGTCTAATATTGCAAGAAGTGCTGAGAGAATGATCTTTGTATCGGGTCATGAACACTCACTTCAATACATAGAACACGATAGTGTGAAGCAGGTAGTTTCTGGTTCTGGGTCCAAGGCTACATACGCAACTTTAAGTAATGATGGTCTTTTTGCCTATAATGGACAGGGGTTTGCAGTTCTGGATATTTTTAAGGATGGTTCTTCCTGGATAAGTTTTTATGGCAATGAGGATAATAAACCTAAGTTGCTTTATCAGAGGCAGGTTTATGAGACTCCTGTACCGTTCGAATTTAAGGATTATCCTGATAGTTTTCCGCCAACCATGACGACTTCCATTTATAAGGAGGAAGAAACCGAGAAGAGCCCGGTATATAATACAGTTTGGGGAAAAAGATATAGGGAATTATATGGTACCGATGTTACCCTTCCGGTAGCCGATCTGGATACTCTGTATGGTGGACTTAAGGTCGTTAGGGAAGCAGGAGGCCACCAAACAGTTTCCTTACGTGTAGAAGACAGCCTCGGTAGAGTTTATAATATCAGGAGAGTTAGGAAGGATGCTTTAAGGTTTCTTCAGAATGTAGCTTTTAAAAATCAGCCGGTTGAAGATAAGTTGGAGAATACCGTGGCAGAGGATCTAATGACCGATTTTTATACTGCTGCCCATCCTTATGGTTTTCTTGTTGTGCCCAGGCTAAGTCAGGCAGCCGATGTATATCATACCAACCCCAAAATTTTCTATCTCCCAAAGCAGGAGGCCCTGGGTAAGTATAACTCAGTTCATGGAGATGATATATATATGATCGTTGAAAGACCCGAAGAAACCTGGAAGGGGTATGAGTATTTCGGAAGTCCTGATCATGATATTGTCGGTACTGACGGCATGCTTGAAAGATTAAGGCGCGATGAAAAATATATCCTTGATGAGGATTCCTATGTTAGAGCCCGAATTTTTGATATGCTTATAGGGGATTGGGATAGGCACCAGAATCAGTGGCGTTGGGCTGAAATAGAAGATAGTGAAGGTAATCACCACTTTAAGCCCATTCCCCGGGACCGTGACCAGGTATTTTCGAATTTTGATGGTGCATTTTTCGGAACATTAAGAGCTTTAACAGGATTCGCGAATCAGTTCGCGGTCTATGGCGATGATATTCATGATGTTGAATGGTTCAATATTGCTGCGCTTGGATTGGATAGATCCCTTTTGCAAAATACAGGAAAGGAAACCTGGAAGGAGCAGGCAGAGTTCATTAAGAACAATATTACTGACGAAGTAATAGAAGAAGCCTTTGCAAACCTACCAGAAGAAACCAGAGGAGAAGCATCAGAGGAGCTGATGGAAAACGTCAAAGGCCGAAGGAACAATATTGTGGATATTGCCATGAGGTATTATGATCATTTGGCTAACCTGGCGATTGTCACTGGAACAGATAAGGATGATTTTATAGATGTTGAAAGATTGCCTGATGGGAATACCCGGGTCACTGTGACCAGAAATAAGGATGGTGAAAGAGCCGAAGACCTTAGTGATAAAATATATAAAGCCGATGAAACTGAGGAGATCTGGGTATATGGTCTGGATGATGATGATAAGATTCTGGTAAAAGGTACCGGCCCCGAAAAGATCTTTGTTCGGATAATTGGTGGGCAGAACAACGATGTCTATACAATTGAAAACGGTAGGAATTTAAAGATATATGATCATAAATCGCTTCCGAATACCGTAAAAAAGGCCGAGAATGCTAAATTCAGGTTTACTGATAATTATGAAATAAATACCTACGATAAGGATAAGAAGACATTTTCATCAGGAACTATTTTGCCAGACCTGGGATATAATCCCGATCATGGATATACTTTCGGACTAAAATTTATAAAGTCTATCAATAAATTCAAGCGAAACCCTTTTACTTCACAGCATACTTTCTCGGCTGAATTTCATTCTGCCACAAATGGATTTGCTTTGGATTATGAAGCCGAGTTTGCAAGTATTGTAGGAAAATACAATTTACAGGTAGGAGTGAATTTCGCAAGTCCTAAATTTTCGGAAAACTTCTTCGGCTTTGGTAATGAAACTCTAAATTATGAGGATGAAGTAGGTTTGGATTATAATCGGGTAGGCTTAAGTAAAATAGGGGTTAAGGCTGCACTTGTAAATAAAACACCGTTTGGTAGCTTCTTTGGATTTACAGCCAGCTTTGAAGGGGTTGAAGTTCAGGATACAGAAGGCCGTTTCGTTACTGAAGAATTTACGACTAATGATCCTAAATTCTTCCAAAGAAAGTATTTTGCCGGGGTTGATGCAATGTACAGGTATGAAAGTTATGATAATAGGTTGAACCCCACCCGGGGAATGCTCTTTGAACTTAATCTTGGTGCTAAGCTGAACACAGCTGACATTGATCGCCAATATGGTTATTTTAAACCGTATATGGGATTTTATAATGCGCTTACAAGAAACAGGAAACTGGTACTTAAAACCAGGGCAGAGGCCCATATCAATATAGGGCAGGAGTTTGAGTTTTACCAGGCCGCCCAATTAGGAGCAGATAGTGGGTTGAGAGGTTATAGACTTGAACGATATACGGGGAAAAGTTCTTTTGGAACCGGGGCAGACCTACGCTATTCATTCAATACGGTGAAAACAAGCTTTCTGCCATTTCAGCTTGGAGTATTTGGAGGGTATGATCTTGGTCGGGTTTGGTTAGATGGAAAGAATAGTGATTTATGGCATGATAGCTATGGAGGCGGATTATGGATAAATAGTGCAGATGCTATTCAGGGAACCTTTAGCTTATTTGCAGGTGGTGAAGGAACACGCTTTGAATTTGGTATTGGACTTAAGTTCTGATCCAGGCCTCACTATATAAATTAAAAAAGCCGTCTAATATAGACGGCTTTTTTATTTTGAGATTATAAACTAAGCTTCTATTCTGCATTTTTATTTATAGAAAGCTGATTTTTAAAATCTATAGTTCTTATAGGGAATGGGATATTCACTCCTTTAGCATCATAGGCTTTCTTGATGGCAATTATTGCTTTATTCTGTGCAACCAGGATATCCCTGTTTTTTGTGACATCTGCCCAGAATCTTACTACATAATTTATTGAACTATCTCCAAATTCCTGATAAAGAAATTCAACTTCTTCATTCCCACGTTGGGGAAAATGATCTTGTATCACTTCCAGGGTTAGGTCTCTTACCATTTCCAGATCTGATTCATAACCAACACCACAATTCACAAAGATCCTGGATCTAGGCGTTCTGGAGAAATTCTTAAACGGTTCCTCGATTATCTTTGAATTGGGAATTACCACGTAGTTATTATCTGATTGCTTGATAACAATATTTCTCAGGTTTATTTCGGTAACCGTACCGGCATAGCCATTGGTTTCAACCCAGTCACCAATTTGTAATTCTGGCAGGAAACTAAGAATAAGTCCCGAAAAAGTGTTGTTAAGGGTACCCTGAAGGGCAAGACCTATTGCCAATCCTACAACTCCAGCACCAGCCAGAACAGAGGTGAGCAATTTATCCAGATTCAATAATTCAAGGGATATGAAAAAACCTATCAGGATTACAACCGCTTTGATGACTTTTACCACCATCAATCTGATAGAATCCTGTTTTATTCGTTTTCTGGTGATCCTTCCAAATATTCTGCCTACATACTTGGCAATCACCACAAACAGAATAAATACAATTACGGCCAAAAGAAAATTAGGCAGATTAAGGATTAATGAATCCAGCCATCCGCCTAATTTATCCCATATACCTTTTACTGAATCCCGGATATTAAATTCGTCCATATTGATTTGTTAGTACTGAATATTATTTCTTGACAGGTTTATGGTGCTCACTGGTCTTCATTTTCCATGCATCAAGCATCCAGCTTGTTTTTTCCATTTCACGAATATATGCACCAATAAGGTCTATGGTTCCTTCGTCACCCGCCTCATCGGCAGTTTTAATCACCTTTCTCATTTGCTTTAAGATTAAACTGTGATCTTCCAGTAAAATTCCAATCATTTTGCTGTCAGAAATATCAGAAGGAGATTCCTTCAAATTGGAATCTTTTAAATACTCACTAAGATTGCTGGTTGGTTGAAACCTTAAGGTGAGAATTCTTTCAGCTATTTCATCAACCTTTATTTTGGCATCCTCATAAAGCTCTTCAAATTTTTCATGTAGGTCGAAGAAATTCTTGCCTATAATATTCCAGTGAAAGTTCCTCAATTTTTGATAGTACAAATGATAATCAGCTAAAAGGACATTCAGTTCTTCAACTGTTTTTTTTGTTTTATTAGAATCCAAACCTAAATAATTCATAGTTTTTAGTTATTGTTTTTTTTGTTTCAATATAAAATTACAATGATTTAGTTATTTGCCCAATTCTGGCAGGGGATTTTAATAGAAGTTTAACTAGGATTCTTCTATATCGCGATGATCCTTTAGATCTAGCTTGTCCAGCATTTTTTGAGAAACCTGGCCGCTATACATTCCATAAGCATCAACCAGTACACCTTTTCTATTATTGGTAGTGGTTATCGCATATAGTATGGCATTATCATCGGGATCACTCATTCCTTCAAACCGAAGAACCTTATCTACCTCAAATTCTTCCACACCAAAGGTTTCGTTTTTAGATTTTAACTCAATTTGTTCATCGAGCAGGTTAAAGTCGTGCTCATAACCTTCTTCGAGTTTCAATTTGTTGATAGCTTGAGATAATGTACCGTAATCTTTCATTTTTTTGAATTTTAATTCAAATTTAAATTACAGTGAAAGGCCCATTTTAGCAAATACTCCGGGCTGTTTAGGATAAGTTTAACTCGGTTTGGAAACCTAATTCTTAAGATTATTTTTGCTTTTTATTAGAACTGAAAATACTCAGCGGGAAGATGATCAATAAAAAGAAATACCACCCTGTTATTATCCCTATTATGGTTACAATCGCTGCAATGATATAGAACCAGTATGATTTGGGTATTTTCATAACATTGCTAATATTAAAATTATTACCAATAGATACAAAAGCCAGTAAGGCTTAAGTTTTAGAGGCTCTTTACCAAATAGAAGTTTCGTTACTTGAAAGTAAAAGTGTCTGTTCTTTGCTATATGGTTATATGCATGATCGCTTAATGATCTAAACCATGAATATTTGGAATACCATAGATGCCATTTATTATTGCCGGCATGCCATAAACTTCTGTATGCGGAATCGGGTCCGCTGTAAATTTTCCCATCAGTTTCAATAAGCCTGCTCGCTTTTTTAAATTCTTTCAATGGGATATCAGGAAAATTCTCAGCATAATCCTGGTAAGTTTTGAATTGCAGTAAACCTTCCGTCTTCCTTTCCCAACGGCTTTTCCAGAATTTGCAGAAACCGCATTTTCCATCCCAGACCATTACATTGAAGGCTGGTGGATGGGATGTTTTCTCAAACTTTTTGAACATACATGCTATATTTGCTTACTACACTATCTATGAATAGAGGTTTTCTTAAATCCAAAATTAACTTTTTAGTTGTGGTATTTGAGTATTTTTTTAACCTTTATACACTAATATGCTATGGGCCTATGAAAAGTAAAATAACCTTAAAGGAACTTGCAAAACTGCTTAATGTTTCCGTTTCTACTGTCTCTAAGGCCCTTAATGATTCTCCTGAGATAAGCCCGAAAACTGCAGAACGGGTAAAAGAACTAGCCCGTTTACATAATTATAAACCTAATCCTGTTGCGGTTAACCTTAAAAAAAGTAAAACCGGAACAATAGGGGTGGTAATTCCGAATATTTCCAATAGTTTTTTTGCCCGTGTACTTTCAGGGATGGAGGCCGAAGCGCAGAAACATGATCAGCAGGTGATCACCTATATATCGAATGAATCACTGGAAAGGGAAAAGCAGATCTGCGATATGCTCACCTCTGGTTTCGTAGATGGAGTTTTGATAGCCGTATCTGAAGAAACCCAGAAAAAACAGGAGTATGATCATTTGTTCTCCCTGGTGGACTATGATATTCCAGTGGTTGTATATGACAGGATAAACATTGACCTTCCAGCCGACAAGATTGGAGTGGATGACGAGAACAGCTTTTTTGATGCTGCCAATTTTTTCAGATCCCGAGGGGTTGAGAAGATAGGCCTTGCGTCCGCAATTCATCATGTTGGAATCGGAAAACTGAGAATCAGGGGTTATGAAAAAGCTCTGGAAGACACCCATCATTACCTGGCAAAAAGCTCAAAGCCTGCAGACCTAAGAAAAAAAATAAAATCCCTTTTCACTAAAGATAAAGTAGAAGCTCTTCTCTGTACCGATTTTGAAAGCACGATCATGGCAACCCGAATAGCCTATGAAGAGAAAATCAAAGTTCCTGAAGATCTTAAAATAATCGGTTATATAAGCAAGGAAGTGGCTGAGTTCCTAACACCGTCTTTAAGTTATATAGAGCAACATCCTCAGGAAGTCGGCTCCAGGGCCGTAGATCTGCTAAACAACCGACTAGAAGGAGTTTATGAGCCGGGAAAATTCCGGGAAGAGATCATTACCACCAGCCTGGTGCATTTGGAATCGACGAGGTTTTGAATGAAAGATTGATAATCCAACTAATTTGGGAGATATAGAGAGATTTTCTAACCTGAATTTAATTAAGAGCAGATTCCTCGTTTTTCTGATCTTTCTATTAGCAACCGCTTATTTCTTTTCCGTTATTTTTTTTGGCCTTGATTTTACAGATGGCTTTTATCATCTTAATCAGGCTATTCATAATTCTAATGACTGGTCCCAGCATAAATTTTTTTTAAGCTCAGTATTAATTAAACAGTGGATAGAATTTTTTGGGAAGAATTTGCTGGTGATACGCTTTTTTAATGCTCTTCTTATTTATTTATCAGCTTTAATTCCCGTTATTTCCCTGAAACACAGGGCAAGTCGGAGAGAGTTGCTTTTTGTATTATCGATTGTACTGGTGATAATTACACCTCTAAATGCTAATGTTTTAGGTTTTGATACTTTCACACTTTTTATAACCAGTATTATTTTCACCTCGTTCATCACCTTTATGAGAGAGATGACTCCCGTTAAGCTTAGTCTTCTGGCCCTTCTCTGTGCCATAGCTGTATTTATAAGACTTCCGAATATTATTTTAGTAATATTAATACCGATAATTCTTCTAATTGATAAGCTCTTAACGGGGAGAGGCTTTAAGATTTATGTAAAAAGATCATTGATATTCTTCATTCTATCATTAGGTTTTATCGCAGGGGGATATCTTCTAATGTTTTCTTCTGAGCCGAATTTTGGAGAGAGCTTTATAACGAATGGTAAATACCATAATATAAGACTGCTCATATTGAATTATTTTATGGATGGTCTTACTCTGTTATTCTACTCTACGGTAATTTTTCTTTGTTATCTTTTAATTAAAAGAAAGGGAAAAAACAAGTATGTTCCTATGCTTGTAATTATCTTCCTGATTCTTTTTCTAAGTGCTTTTATAATTCATACCAAATATTCCAGATCTTATTCCCTGTTTCTAACATCGTTGGGCTTAGTGTATAGTGTTTTTCAGTTTTTTGATCTGAAGGCTGGCAATCGTTACAGAATAATGTTGGTTACCTTTATGCTTTTTCTTTTTGTGAATCCGTTCGGGTCAAATACAGGCTTGTTGAAATCATCTTTTTTATTTGTTCTATTTCCCGTTATCCTGGTAAATGGGGGGGTAAATTCAAGAAAGATAATTATTACGCTATTGTTGATTATCGTGCCATTCTCCTTTATTGAAAAAATAAATGCGGTCTATGAGGATGGTAGGTTATATCAATTAGGGCAAACACCTGGCCATGAGTTACTCCACCCAATCAGGACTACACAGTCAAGAAAGCTGTTTTTAGATAAGGTAGATAAAGAAGTTGATCACCTAAAGAATGAAGGGATTCAGGTTTATTTTTATGGGAATAAAAGTCAAATCTTATCCTATCTGTATCCAGGGTCAGCTTTGGATTCCACATCATTCTTTCAAACAAGTGACTCTTTATTAAATTCCGATTTTCTCCAGCAAAAAATTGAGGGCTTTGATAAGGCTGCCATATTTTTCATTGATAATTATCCCGATAGGATTCAAAATTCTACATTACAAATAGATCAATTCTTTAAAGAAAGTGGATATGCTAAAATTAAAAAAAAGGGAGTTATATATTTTTCCAAGTAATATTGATATTACCGTTCACGTTTTTTGAATTGAAGAATAAAGAATTATATCTCTATATTCGCGATAAAGAAAAATATTAAAGTCTAGATTCTTTACTAATATTATTTAATCCCTGTGCTCAAAGCAAGAAGAATGAATATACTTATAACCGGCGGTGCGGGCTTTATTGGTTCACATGTAGTTCGGTATTTTGTAAAAAATTATCCGACCTATAAAATTTTTAATCTGGATGCTTTAACCTATGCGGGTAACCTTGAAAATTTAAGGGATATTGAAGACAGTCCAAATTATGAGTTTTTACGCGGTGATATTACTCACGAAAGTTTTATCAAAAAACTTTTCGAAGATCATAGATTTGATGGTGTAATACATTTGGCGGCTGAATCACATGTGGACCGTTCAATAGCCGATCCTTTGGCGTTTGTAAAAACCAATATTATGGGGACCTTAAATTTGCTGAACGCAGCAAGGGACCAATGGAAGGAGGCCAGGGCAAATAAGAGATTTTATCATATCAGCACAGACGAAGTTTATGGTACTCTGGGGGAAAAGGGGCTATTTACTGAAGAAACTGCCTATTCTCCCAACTCTCCTTATTCTGCATCCAAAGCAAGTTCAGATCATTTTGTGAGGGCTTATGGTGAAACCTATGGCCTTCCTTATGCTATTTCCAATTGCTCTAATAACTATGGACCAAATCAGTTTCCAGAAAAGTTGATCCCACTTTTCATTAATAATATAATTGAAAAAGATCTGCTTCCTGTATATGGGGACGGGAACTATACCAGGGACTGGTTATATGTTATTGATCACGCACGAGCCATAGATCTTATTTTTCATAAAGGAACCTCCGGTGAAACCTATATTGTAGGAGGTTTTAATGAATGGAAAAATATAGAACTGGTTAAGTTGCTATGTGAATTGATGGATAAAAAACTTCAAAGAGAACCGGGAACTTCAGGAAACCTGATAAACTTTGTCAAGGATAGGCCAGGTCATGATAAACGTTATGCCATAGATGCTTCTAAGATAGAAAGAGAACTAGGATGGCAACCTTCGGTTACTTTTGAAGAAGGGCTTGATAAGACCATTGACTGGTACCTGGATAATCAGAAATGGTTATCGAATATTACCAGTGGGGCATATCGTGACTATTACAAGAAACAATATGAATAGGGTTAAAACCAGTTTCGGGGATTAAGTTTTATTCTCTTCTTATTGTTTTTATGTAAGGTTTTTAGTTGGTTTTCATAATTCAGAGTTGTCCCATACTTAGGCCTTCTTATTGCTTCCCTGAGATTTTGATTAAAAATCATTTCCAAAAACTCAATGACTTTTTGTTTGGAAAGGTTTTCAGGAATTTGATCCTGTGCAAATGGCTTTTCATTCAGCATCGCACTATATTTTTCATTATTCTTATCCAGCTCTTTTATCCTTTGTACAACCTCTTCCAGGGAGTTATAGCGGTGACAGTTTATAAAAGCCCTGGAATTAAAATCTTTTTCGACTAATGGATCTCCCCAATATATTGGTATACTGTTCGCTAAAAAGGCGTGCATCAGTTTTTCGGTCGTATATCCTGGAGAAGAAGAGTTCTCAAATGCTATGGTAAATTTACATTGTGATTGAAAGTCCAGTTTGGAGAACATCCAAGCGGGATCGTTTCTTTTGCCTATATCGATATTGGAATTATTGAGATGCTTGCCTGGGGAGGTAATGGGTTTGTATTCATTCAGCATAAAATAAAAACGATCTCTTATAGGGTTGGCTTTATTATTAGAATAAATAAAATTACAGAAGTATTTCTTTTCCGGCACATGTCTATCATTATCGATCAATTTATTGAATTGTCCCTCAAAAAGAGCAAAATTGGGAAATCTAAGATACCTGTCTCCAAAATCCAGGTAGTCGAATCCAATGGCATAGTCGCATAAATTGAAATCAGGCCTTAGATTTTCCCCTGTATAAAAAATACGAACGCAATCATATTTAAGAAAATCAAGCCCATAACATGAATAAATTAAGAAATCAGGATTTTGATCATCGAATATGATTTCAAACTTCTTGGATAAGAGCTTAATAAATGGATTCTCCTTGGGATTAAAACCCGGATAGAAATCTGAAAACCATATACGGATCTTCTTCATGAACAGTTATTTAAAAATTTTCAACTATAGATATTACTGACCGGTATTCAATTTACCATAGCACCCAGCTGTCATGGTCAATCCCTGTACATTTTTCTTCTCCTATTCGCATTCCCATGTACATTCCGGGATTTGAACTAAAAGTACCTATAAAATGTGAGGATTGTGCACAAATATCAATACTGGCAAACAATTTTAATTGGAGAAGACGTTTTCTGGAACAATCCAGCATTTTGAAATCTGAATGAATATACCCTTTCTCGTTTTTCTCACATAGTGAACAGAACCACCATTCAGGATAATCTTTTTCCAAATTTTCGATTATCCTATAATCATCGGTTAAAATGAATGCTTCCCGGATATTGGTTATTTTAGAAGCAATTTTAATGTAATTATGAATATGGAAAATATCCGTTTCATTTGATTTGTCTCCAGCTCTTATGTGCATACTTAAATAATCTTCTGGCAAGAAAATACTGTTCTTATATTGATCAACAAATTCCTTGCTTTCTTGATTATAGTGCCAAATCATTTTAATAATCACCTTAGAAGCGTCTAAAAGGTTAGCTTCTTCTATTTCCAATTCTGGGATATTAAATTTTTTTTGAGCGAAATCCTTGTTCCTTATGGAATTCCAGATATCCTGGGTTAGATAAGTATCCCCGCTTATAACTTTTAGAATTTTAGGAGGCAGCTTTCTTTGATTCTGAATCTGGTATGCTCGCCTATTATATCGATAATGAAGAAAAGAAGTCTTTTCTTCGCAGAAAGGTTCAAAAAAGTCACGCCATCCATGTTCAACTGAAAAATTAGCTTTTTTGGAATATAGTCTGAACCTGATTTTGTTTTCCAAACAATAAAGAATCGCAAAGACCATATTGTTGAATTCTGAAAAGAAACCCGCATCAGCTCCAATATTAAAGGTCAAAGTCTTAGTGAAAGAGTTATTGAGTCTGGTATAGTTTCGTAATAATATCTTTTTATTCATTAGTACGGCTGGTTCAAAATAGCAAAGTGTTTTCAAAAATATAAAATGTTGTTCATAAGGAAATTTTTAATTCACCGGAGCAGTGGTAAAGATTGGTATTTAAAATTTAATATCTTCGTTTAGCAATAAAATCATCATTTGGTTATAATTACTCAATGTCTTTAAAGAAGAAAGCTGCTACAAGTCTCGTTTGGACGTTTACCCAGCAATTTGGGAATCAGGTCATTGGATTTGTGGTTTCCCTGGTTTTGGCCAGAATCCTGCTCCCTGAAGAGTTTGGATTGATAGGTATGATTGCAGTGGTAGTGTCTGTTGGGGGTGCTCTTCTGGAAGGTGGTACAACTAATTCTTTAATAAGGGATACAGACTGTAATCAAACTGATTATTCTACAATTTTTTTTTTTCAGGTAAGTGCCAGTGTCGTTATTTATGGAATAATATATTTACTGGCGCCCTTGGTGTCGTCGTTTTATGAAGAACCGTTGTTGACCTCAATTCTGAGGATTTATAGTATTTCTCTTATCATTAATGCGTTATCTTCAGTCCAATTCGCCCGTTTAACCAAGGTGATGAACTTTAAAACCCAGACGATTATAGCTATTCCCTCTGCTATAATTGGTGGGATAATTGGAGTCTGGATGGCGATGAATGGTTATGGAGTTTGGAGTCTGGTTTGGAGTAATTTGTTCTTATCTCTTGCAAACACCGCCCAAATATGGATTTACTCAAAATGGTTTCCAATTTTTAAGTTTGATCCTAAAAAATTAGGCAAGCATCTTAATTTTGGATATAAATTAATATTATCAGACTTGCTTAACAGGATCTTTAATAACATATTTTTAATAGCAATTGGTAAAAGTTTTTCAGCTGCACAGGTCGGGTTCTATACACGTGCTGAAACAATGAATCAACTCCCTGTGAAAAATATATCCAAAGCCCTTGGTAAGGTTACATTTCCGTTGTTCGTGAAAATCCAGAGAGATGACAAACGTTTGAGAGTGGTTTATAGTAAGTTGATGAAAATGGTAATTTTTATTATTGCACCTGTCTTAATTTTTTTGGCTTTTCTGGCTGAACCAATTTTCAGGTTTCTTTTTACCGAAAAGTGGTTGCCAGCTGTTCCTTATTTTCAGGTACTTTGCGTTACCGGGATAATGTTCCCATTACATTCTTATAATCTTGATGTTTTAAATGTTAAGGGTAGAAGTGATTTGTTCTTAAAACTTGAGATAGTAAAGAAAATATTAATTCTAATTACTCTGCTTGTAACCTTGCCTTTTGGCATTATGGCTTTACTTTATAGCCAGGTATTTGTCTCGTTAATGGCATTTTTTATCAATGCTCACTATACTGGAAAATATATAGACTATACGGCTTTACAACAACTTAGAGACGTGATCCCCATTATCTTATTAGCGGCTATTAGTGGATTGGTAATTTCATTGGAGGATAGATTTATTTTAGGAAACTTGATAGATCTATATAGGATTGTTATTGGAGGGGTGTCAGGGGTGCTTTTTTATCTCTTGTCAGCAAAGCTTTTAAAAATGAAATCTTATAATGAAATCATTAACTTAATAAAGAATAGATGATTAATGTGACCAAGACATTTCTTCCTCCCAAAGAGGAATACGACCGGATTTTGGAAGAAATATGGCATTCTAACCAGATTGCAAATGGAGGGAAGTTGCATTTGGAACTGAGAAAGAAATTGAAAGAAAGATTAGAAGTTGATAATATAATTCTTACTGCAAATGGGACATTGCCTTTACAAATAGCGCTTAACCTGTTAGGCAATGAAGGAGAGATAATCACTACTCCTTTTAGTTATGTAGCTACCACTTCAAGCATAGTCTGGGAAAAATGTACGCCTGTTTTTGTAGATATTGATCCTGACTATTTATCTATCGATGAAAGGAAAATTGAAGATGTTATTACCCCGCGCACGACTCTCATTCTGGCTACACATGTTTTTGGGAACCCATGTAATGTTGAAGCTATAGAGAAAATCGCCAGAAAACATTCTTTAAAAGTGATCTATGATGCCGCACACTGTTTTGGGGTTAAATATAAAAAACGATCCATTTTTAATTATGGGAATTTAAGTACCTGTAGTTTTCATGCCACAAAACTCTTCCATACGGGTGAGGGAGGGGCCATTATTACAGAAAACAGGTCATTGCATGAACAGTTGTTTTATCGGCATAACTTTGGTCATGAGGGAGAGCTGGCCTATCATGGTCTAGGAATTAATGCAAAAATGAGCGAATTGCAAGCAGGTATGGGATTAGCGGTGTTACCTTATATAGATACCATTAAAACTAATCTCGAGCAGATTTCGAATTGGTATGACACCTACTTAAATGTCCATGGATATAGAAAACTTGCTATTAGGGAATTTACTGAATGGAACTATTCCTATTATCCGGTAATCTTTGAAAGCGACAAGTTGTTATTTAAGGTTCAAAAAAAATTAAATGAGCACGGGGTTTTTCCCAGAAGATATTTTTATCCCTCGCTTAATAAATTGCCTTATGTGACCGCAGGACCAATGGCAATTTCGGAAAGCATAGCAGAACGAATATTGTGCTTACCTTTAGCTTTTGATCTGAAGGAAAAGGAGGTAGTAAAAATTTCCAAAATAATTAATAGCAGTATTTGATGAGAAATTAAAGAAAGGAAATTTTCTTTGTTTGGGATGGTTAAATTCAGGACAAGAATTGTTTTATTGAATTAAATATAATTTGGGAGGGATTAATGGACCGGCGCATAAATTTAAAAGATAAATTTTCTGTTCAATAACCATCTCAATTAATTCGATAGTTTTGGCAATTCTTTAAGATTGTCTTGAACAATTCTTAATTGAGATATTTTATATTTGCCCACTGCAAAATGTTAAAGTTATAAATCTTGATTACTGAATCTCAAAAAGAAACGATTTCCTCTTCTAAAATATTAGTTACAGGAGGAGGAGGATTTATTGGTTCAAATCTTTGTGAAACTTTATTAGAGTTAAATGCATCTGTCGTTTGTCTTGATAATTTTTCCACAGGTCACAAAAAAAATTTAGAAGCCATTAACGATCATTCAAAATTTGAATTGATCGAAGGTGACATCAGGAATTTAGAGACATGTAAAAAAGCCTGTGATGGGGTGGATTATATTTTACATGAAGCAGCATTGGGATCTGTTCCAAGGTCTATTAATGATCCAATCACCAGCAATGAAGTAAATGTTTCCGGTTTTTTAAATATGTTAGTTGCCGGTAGGGACGCAGGTGTGAAAAGGTTTGTGTATGCTGCCAGTTCCTCAACTTATGGTGACTCTGAAAAACTTCCTAAAATTGAAGATGAAATAGGAAAACCTCTTTCTCCATATGCGATCACAAAATATGTAAATGAATTGTATGCTGATATATTTCATAAATCATATGGTTTAGATACTATAGGTCTACGATACTTTAATGTTTTTGGAAGAAAACAAGATCCAAACGGAGCTTATGCCGCCGTTATTCCAAAATTTGTAATGCAATTTATGGAGCATAAAAGCCCGATCATAAATGGAGATGGCACTTATTCCAGGGACTTTACTTATATAGATAATGTAATTCAAATGAATTTATTGTCAATTACCACCCAGAATAAGGATGCAGTTAATCAGATTTATAATACTGCCGTAGGAGATAGAACAAATTTGGTGGAGCTGACCCAGCTTTTAAAGAAGCATCTATCAGAATATGATTCAACTATAGCCGATATAAAAGTAGAACATGGTCCTAATAGGCCTGGAGATATACCTCATTCATTAGCTTCAATTGAGAAAGCCGAGACACTTCTGGGCTATAAGCCCGAATTCAAAATAGATGTAGGCTTGAAAGAAGCTGTCAAGTGGTATTGGCATAATTTAAAATAAACAAATTGGTAATTATTAATGGAAAAGAATACTAAAATAGCCGTCATAGGGCTTGGTTATGTGGGTCTTCCCCTGGCCCGCTTATTTGCAACAAAATTTTCCGTTGTTGGTTTTGATATTAATGAGAAGAGAATAGAGGAATTGAGAAATGGAGTAGATTCAACTTTAGAGGTGGATAACGACCTTTTAAAATCCGCATTAGTAAAAGAACCTACTGAAAAGAAAGGACTCTTTTGTTCAGCCGACCTGAAGGATATAAAAAATTGCAATTACTATATAATCACAGTTCCTACACCTGTTGATAAAAATAACCGCCCAGATTTAACACCTTTATATAAAAGCAGCGATACAGTCGCGAAAGTATTGAAGAAAGGGGATGTGGTAATTTATGAGTCTACTGTATATCCGGGAGTCACTGAAGATGAATGTGTGCCAGTTCTTGAAAGAGTTAGCGGATTAAAGTTTAATAAGGATTTTTATGTAGGTTATTCACCCGAAAGGATTAACCCAGGAGATAAGGAACACACTGTTGAAAAAATTCTTAAGGTAACGGCAGGTTCCACTCCTGAAATAGGCGGAAAAGTAAATGATCTATATGCTTCGGTAATAACTGCTGGAACTCATCTAGCACCTACCATCAAAGTAGCTGAAGCGGCAAAGGTTATTGAAAACTCACAGAGGGATATCAATATTGCCTTTGTCAATGAACTGGCAAAAATATTCAATATGATGAATATTGATACGCAGGCAGTTCTTGAAGCTGCAGGAACAAAGTGGAATTTCCTTCCGTTCAGGCCAGGCCTGGTTGGGGGGCATTGCATAGGGGTGGATCCTTATTACCTTGCGCAAAAGGCTCAAGAGATAGGATATCATCCTGAGATTATACTTGCCGGACGAAGAATGAATGATAGTATGGGGCAGTATGTCGCAAGTGAAGTAGTGAAGTTAATGCTGCAAAATGACCAGAAAGTAAAAGGAGCTGAAATTTTAGTTTTAGGTATAACATTTAAGGAAAACTGTCCTGATGTGAGAAATACCAAGGTGGTAGATGTGATTAAGAACCTTAAGGAATATGGCACCAATGTTACTGTTTTTGACCCACTGGCTAATCCGGAAGAGGTTAAACATGAATATGACCTTAAGACAGTTAAGGAACTTCCACAGAAAAAATTTGATGCAGTAGTTCTGGCAGTTGCTCATAAAGAGTTTTTGACTTTAAATTTTGATCAATTGAAAAATGGTCAAACTGTAATCTATGATGTCAAAGGCGTATTAGGTGATAAATGTGATGGGAAATTATAAAATAAATATTGCTTAGGGCTTGTTGCTTTAAATAAAAGCTTATTAATGAAAATAAAGAATATTTGTTGTATCGGGGCAGGATATGTAGGTGGACCTACCATGGCCGTAATTGCTCAGAAATGCCCTGAAATAAATGTTACAGTAGTAGATATAAACGAAAAAAGGATAGCCGCCTGGAATGATAAGGATGTAGAGAATATTCCAATCTATGAACCGGGATTATCCAAGATAGTAGCTGAGGCTAGGGGAAGAAACCTATTCTTTTCTACAGATATTGATTCAGCCATAGATAAGGCTGATATGATCTTTATTTCTGTGAACACCCCAACCAAAACCTATGGAATTGGTAAAGGTATGGCCGCTGATTTAAAGTATATTGAATTGTGTGCAAGGCAAATAGCGAGGGTGTCCAAAAGTGATAAAATCGTTGTAGAAAAATCAACACTTCCCGTGCGGACCGCTGAGGCTCTTAAAAATATTCTTGATAATACAGGCAATGGAGTAAATTACCAGATCCTTTCTAATCCTGAGTTTCTGGCTGAAGGCACAGCAGTAGACGATCTGCTGTCTCCAGACAGGGTTTTGATAGGGGGTGATATTGATACTAAAAAGGGTAAGGAAGCAGTTCAGGCTCTTGTGGATGTATATACGCATTGGGTACCTAATGAAAGAATCCTAACTACAAATGTATGGTCCTCTGAGCTTTCAAAACTTACGGCAAATGCGTTTCTTGCCCAACGAGTATCCAGTATTAATGCGATGTCTGAACTCTGCGAAAAGACCGGGGCTGATGTTAATGAAGTGGCCCGAGCTGTCGGGATGGATTCCAGGATAGGACCAAAATTTCTGAAATCCTCTGTTGGATTTGGAGGATCCTGCTTTCAGAAAGATATCCTAAACCTTGTTTATATAGCCAAATCCTTTGGTTTATATGAGGTTGCTGATTACTGGGAACAGGTAATAATTATGAACGATCATCAAAAGAGAAGGTTTGCTGCGAATATTGTTAAAACTTTATTCAATACCGTTTCCGGTAAGAAGATAGCTTTCTTAGGTTGGGCATTCAAGAAAGATACTAATGACACGCGTGAATCTGCTTCAATTTATGTTGCAGATTACCTTTTGAATGAACAGGCAGAAATTGTGATCTACGATCCAAAGGTGAAGGAGGAGCAGATATATGCAGATCTTGATTATTTGAATTCAAGAACCGAGGAAGAAAACAGGAAGAGGGTGAGCGTAGTAAAGGATCCTTATGAGGCTGGAAAAGAGGCACATGCCATTGCGGTTTTGACGGAATGGGATGAATTTAGAACCTTAGACTGGAAGAAATTATATGAAGATATGCTAAAACCGGCTTTTCTTTTTGATGGACGCAGGTTACTTGATAGAAAAACCAAAGAAGATATTGGTTTTGATTTTTACGCAATCGGATCATAAAAAAAGATTATATGGATAAGAGATTGGTGACGGCTATTAGAGCTTCTATTGAAGCAGGATATGCAATAATGGAGGTGTATGATTCAGCTGATTTTAATATTGAACAGAAAGATGATGATTCTCCCTTAACAGCAGCGGATATAAGGTCAAATTCTGTTATTAACCAATATCTTAATTCTACAGGAATACCAATTATTAGTGAAGAAAACAGACAATTGGAATATGAGGAACGAAAGTCCTGGGACCTCTGTTGGATAGTAGATCCCCTGGACGGAACGAAAGAGTTTATAAAGAGAAATGGGGAGTTCACAGTGAATATCGCATTAATAGAAAATTCTTTCCCATTATTAGGAGTGATTTTTGTTCCAGCTAAAAATATCATTTATTATGCTGATGGAAATATTGCCTGGAAGCAAGTCTTGATCCAAACTGATTCGGGTGCCTTTGATCATTCTAAATCAGTAAAAATATCTCCTCAAAAAGAGAATGGAAAAATAAGAGTAGTAGGCAGTAGATCTCATATGAATGAGGATACGGAAAGTTATATTGCCAACCTAAAGGAGAATTATAATCAGGAAATAGAAGTGGTTTCCCGGGGAAGTTCGCTGAAATTCTGCCTTGTAGCTGAAGGAGAGGCTGATGTCTATCCACGTTTTGCGCCTACTATGGAGTGGGATACCGCTGCCGGACATGCAATTTGTAATTCAGTGGGGCTTAGTGTAATTGATAAAAAAACTGGGGAAGAAATGAAATATAACCGCACCCATCTCTTAAATAATCATTTCTTAGTTTCAGCAATTGGCTAAATCGTATAAGCGACATATCGCCAAGACTATTACCTGGAGAACAGTTGGTACTGTGGATACAATATTATTGTCCTGGTTGATTACCGGAAATGCTTATACCGGTTTGAAAATTGGCTTTTCCGAAGTTATAACTAAGATGATTTTATACTTTGTTCATGAAAGAATCTGGTTTAATATTAAAGCGGGTGTAACAAGAAATGGTGATAGCCGAAAAAGACATATAGCAAAGACAGTTACCTGGAGAATAGTGGGTACTCTGGATACTATGATGCTGGCCTGGTGGATATCCGGTAATCCTTTCACAGGTCTCAAAATTGGTCTCATTGAAGTAATTACCAAAATGGTTTTATATTACTTACACGAGAGAACATGGTATAATTTTGATTATGGTTTGCATAAAAGACGGAATAAGCAGTTGCAAAATAACAAGCTTAAAAAAGCACAAGAAGTAAGTTATAGTGATGAATAATATAATTCCTCATTCCTTTAATATAAAGAGAGAAGACCGAAAGAAACAAAAAGGTCATACCTCATTTGTAGTTTGGTTCACTGGTCTTTCAGGATCGGGTAAATCTACTCTTGCCAATATGGTGGAAAAAAGACTGTTCGACCTTGGAGTTCATACTTTTGCTTTAGATGGGGATAATGTTCGTAGCGGATTGAATAAAAATCTTGGTTTTACAAGGGAAGACCGTAAAGAAAACCTTAGACGAATAGCAGAAGTGGCAAAACTCTTTGTAAATTCAGGTAACATCGTAATTGCTTCATTTATTTCTCCCTTAAAGGCCGATCGAGATTTTATTAAAGAAATTATAGGAGAGGATGATTTTATTGAAATTTTTGTAAATACACCCCTTGAGATTTGTGAGACTAGGGATGTTAAAGGTTTGTATAAAAAAGCAAGAGCAGGAGAGATCAAAAATTTTACAGGAATAGATGCACCGTATGAACAACCCGATTCTCCTGATATTGAAGTTAGGACAGATAAGGAAGATGCGGAAGATGCAGTTGACAGAATTGTCACCTTTTTAAAAACCAATTTGGAAATTATTAAGTAATGAGTAAATATTATCTGAATTACCTTGATGAATTAGAATCTGAAGCCATTTTCATCTTACGTGAAGTATGGGCTCAGTTTGAGAATCCGGTAATATTGTTTTCCGGTGGGAAAGACTCTATTGTGGTTACTCATTTGGCTAAAAAAGCCTTTTATCCGAGCAAAATACCTTTTGCCTTAATGCATGTGGATACTGGTCACAATTTTCCCGAAACAATAAAATTCCGGGATGATTTGATCAATAATCTTGGTGTCAAATTAATTGTGGGGTCTGTTCAGGAATCCATAGATAATGGAAGGGTTGCTGAAGAAAAAGGAAAGAATGCCACCAGAAACGCTTTGCAAATCACCACACTTCTGGATGCTATTGAAGAACATAAAGTCGATTGCGCTATAGGAGGAGGAAGAAGGGATGAGGAAAAAGCAAGAGCAAAGGAAAGGTTCTTTTCTCATAGAAATGATTTTGGAGAATGGGATCCCAAAAATCAGCGCCCTGAATTATGGAACCTGTTGAACGGAAAGCACTTTGAAGGAGAGCATTTCAGGGCATTCCCTATTAGTAACTGGACTGAAATGGATGTTTGGAATTATATAAAACAAGAAAATATTAACATTCCCTCTCTTTACTTCGCCCACGAAAGACAAGTTGTTTTTAGAAATCATTCGTGGATCCCGGTATCAGAGTATTTAAAACTGGAAGAGGGAGAAAAAATCGAAAAGAAAAAGATCCGATTCAGAACCCTGGGAGATATCACGATTACAGGAGGAATTGAATCTGATGCTGACACTCTTGAAAAAATTGTGGATGAGGTTTCTATGATGAGGAAGACTGAAAGAGGTGATCGTTCTGATGACAAAAGGTCGGAAACGGCAATGGAGGATCGAAAAAGACAGG
Organism: Gramella jeungdoensis; assembly: GCF_023805255.1. Classification (GTDB taxonomy): domain Bacteria; phylum Bacteroidota; class Bacteroidia; order Flavobacteriales; family Flavobacteriaceae; genus Christiangramia; species Christiangramia jeungdoensis. The sequence continues at coordinate 127,329 of NZ_JAMSCK010000005.1, read as the reverse complement.
GATATTTTTAATTAATCTTTAGGCCTTAAGCCCCACTTTAGGCTAGTAGATTTTTTAATATACTCAGATATTATAAGAATTAATAATTCCCTTTACTAGGATCTGAATCCAGATATTCAACAAAAGTGAATATTGGAATTAAAAAAAAGCTTAACGCTTAACGCATAAAGCTAAAGACAAATGGAAATAAATAATAATCAATTATTAAGGTTTACAACGGCAGGAAGTGTAGATGATGGTAAAAGTACTCTTATAGGAAGACTTCTTTTTGATTCTAAATCTATATTTGAAGATCAGCTTGAATCGGTAAGCGCTACCAGTGAGAAGAAAGGACATGACGGGGTTGATCTGGCTTTATTCACAGATGGACTCAAGGATGAAAGAGAGCAGGGTATCACTATTGATGTTGCTTACAGGTATTTTACTACTCCCAAACGTAAATTTATAATTGCAGATACTCCCGGACATATTCAGTATACACGTAATATGGTGACTGGAGCTTCAACTGCAAATGCAGCGGTAATCCTTATAGATGCAAGGCATGGTGTAATCGAGCAGACTAAAAGACATTCCTTTATAGCTTCCTTATTGAACATTCCGCACCTTATTGTTTGTGTAAACAAAATGGATCTTGTAGAATATTCTGAAGAAAGATTTAATGAAATTATAGGCCAGTTTGAAGAATTTTCATCTAAGCTTCTGGTAAAGGATGTACGCTTTATTCCAATTAGTGCTCTATTGGGGGATAATGTTGTTAATAGATCTGAGAATACGGATTGGTACCAGGGAGGAACGCTTTTGAACATACTTGAAACGCTTCATATTAGTAGTGATATTAATAAGATAGATGCTAGATTTCCGGTTCAAACTGTATTAAGACCTCAGAGCGATGAACACAGAGATTACAGGGGTTATGCGGGTAGAGTCGCCAGTGGGATCTATAGAGTAGGAGATGAGGTGGCTGTATTGCCATCAGGTTTTACTTCAAGGATTACATCCATTAATAGCGGGGAGCAGCAAGTTGAGGAAGCTTATGCGCCTATGTCTATAGCCATTACTTTAGAGGATGATATTGATGTGAGCAGGGGGGATATGATCGTAAAGAAAAATAATCAGCCCGAAGGAGAACAGGAGTTTGATGTTATGCTTTGCTGGCTTCATAATGAGCCTGCCAGGCCACGTGCCAAATACACTGTAATGCACACTACTAACGAGCAAAGGGCTATGATAAAAGAGGTGGTTTATAAGATAGATATAAACTCTTATATGCGAAATTCTGAGGATAAAGATCTAAGGATGAATGATATTTCCAGGGTTAAAATAAGAACTACACACCGATTAATGTTAGACTCTTACAGGGACAATCGGAATACTGGGAGTATTATCCTAATTGATGAAAATACTAATGAAACCGTTGCGGCGGGGATGATTGTATAAAAAATGGCACGACAATTTAATAAAATATTGGTGACAGGGGGGGCAGGCTTTATCGGATCTCATGTTGTGAGATTATTGGTTAATAAATATCCCGAATATCAAATTTATAATCTGGATTCGTTAACCTATGCAGGAAACCTGGAAAACCTTAAAGATGTAGAAGGAAAAAGCAATTATCACTTTATAAAAGGAGATATAACTAATGCTGATTTTATACATAACCTGTTCGCAGATTATGGGTTTGACGCAGTAATTCATCTTGCAGCTGAGTCTCATGTAGATCGGTCTATTTCCGATCCCCTTTCTTTTGTAAGGACTAATGTAATTGGAACTATGAATTTATTAAATTCTGCTAAAAACAGTTGGGTTAGTGATTTTTCTGGAAAAGTATTCTATCATATAAGTACAGATGAAGTATATGGTACTTTAGGAGAAGAAGGTTTATTTAGAGAAGATACTCCTTATGATCCAAATTCTCCATATTCTGCTTCAAAAGCTAGTTCAGATCATTTTGTAAGGGCATATGGTGAAACTTATGGGCTGCCATATATAATTTCAAATTGTTCCAATAATTACGGACCTAATCAATTTCCAGAGAAATTAATTCCATTATTTATAAATAATATCATAAAGAAAGAAAACCTTCCCGTATATGGAGATGGAAAATATACACGGGACTGGTTATTCGTTAAAGACCATGCTGTAGCGATAGATCTTCTTTTACATAAAGGAGCCATTAAAGAAACATTTAATATTGGTGGTTTTAATGAATGGCAAAATATCGAACTGATACAACTTTTATGTTCCGTAATGGATCGGAAACTTGGAAGAAACCGGGGAGAGTCTGAAGAATTAATAACATTCGTGAAAGATAGGCCTGGGCATGATAAGCGTTATGCTATTGATGCTTCGAAAATCAATTCAGAACTAGGATGGAGGCCAAGTGTCACTTTTGAAGAAGGAATTGAAGAAACTATAGACTGGTATTTGAAAAACGAAAAGTGGTTGGTGAATGTTACAACCGGCGATTATCAGAAATATTATCTAAAACAATATAAGTAATGAAAGGAATTATTTTAGCAGGAGGTACAGGAACCAGGTTGTTTCCAATAACCATAGCTGTGAGCAAACAATTATTACCTGTTTATGATAAACCTATGATCTATTATCCTATATCTGTGCTGATGTTGGCAGGAATAAATGAAATCTTGTTTATAACGACTCCCAATGATCAGGATCTGTTTAAAAAATTATTAGGTGATGGCTCTCAGTTTGGATGCGTATTTGAATATGCCGTGCAGGAAGAGCCAAATGGTTTAGCTGAAGCTTTTACCATAGGAGCAGAATTTATAGGGAATGAAAAAGTCGCATTAATTTTAGGTGATAACATTTTCTATGGAAACGGTTTGAGTAAGCTTTTACAATCCAAAACCAATGTTAGTGGCGGAGCCATTTTTGCCTATCCTGTTACCGATCCTAACCGGTATGGAGTAGTTGAATTTGATATTAACCAAAAGGTGATTTCAATTGAGGAAAAGCCTAAAGTGCCTAAATCTAATTATGCGGTGCCTGGTCTTTACTTTTATGATAACGATGTGGTGGAGATTGCCCGAAATGTAAAACCTTCGGCCCGGGGTGAAAAGGAGATCACTTCTATTAATCAGGTATATCTGGAAAAAGGTAAATTAGAAGTTGGGGTTATGAGTCGGGGGATGACATGGTTCGATACGGGAACAGTAGAATCTCTGGATGATGCCACCGAATTTGTCCGGGTGGTACAAAGAAACCAGAGTACCATGATAGGTTGCCTCGAAGAAATTGCTTATAAAATGGGATTCATTAATACAGATCAATTTGAGAAGACCATTAATAGGTACGGAAAAGGTAAGTATGGAGAATACTTAAAAAGCTTAAAAAGACATTTATGAATTTGATAAAAACCGAATTTAAAGATTTGTTTATCTGTGAACCAAAAGTTTTCGGCGATGAAAGAGGATATTTTTATGAATCTTTTAATGATAAGGTATTTAAGGTAAAATCAGGGCTTGAAGTTAATTTTGTCCAGGATAATCAGTCTTTCTCTACATATGGGGTCCTAAGAGGACTCCACTTTCAAACTGGAGAATATGCACAGGCAAAACTGGTTAGGGTAGTGAAAGGAAAAGTACTGGATGTTGTTGTAGACCTTAGAAAAGAAGAACCCACCTTCGGGAAACATTTTTCTGTTGAACTTTCAGCTGAAAATAATCGGCAACTGTTTGTTCCAAGGGGATTTGCTCATGGATTTGTGGTTTTAAGTGAAGAATCTGAATTCCTTTATAAATGCGATAATTATTATGAGCCTTCAAGTGAATCAGGGATCATTTTTAATGATCCCGACTTAAACATAGATTGGAAAATTCCGGATAAAGATGTTAAAATTTCACCAAAGGATTCGGCTAACAAAGCCTTTCGTCATATCCTTGAAGAAATGAAGCTTAATTAAACTTATAGGGAAGTTTTTTAAAATGGAAAATAGCATATTGTCCTTAATAGGAAGAGAAACAGCCTTATTTGAAGAAGATATTCTTTCCCATCGGGATAAATTGAAGGATCTGATATCCAGTTCTTCATTCTTGGTTTTAGGAGGAGCGGGATCCATAGGCCAGGCTGTTACCAAGGAGATCTTTAAGAGAAAGCCAAAGAAACTGCATGTGGTGGACCTTAGTGAGAACAATTTAGTAGAGCTTGTCAGAGATATCAGAAGTTCTTATGGTTACATTGAAGGGGAGTTCAGGACATTTGCGTTGGATATAGGTTCTATAGAATATGATGCCTTTATTAAAGTTGATGGTAAATATGATTATATTTTAAATCTTTCGGCGCTTAAACATGTTCGAAGTGAGAAGGATCCTTTCACTTTGATGCGGATGATAGATGTAAACATATTTAATACTGATAAAACCATAGCACAGGCGATAGATAAAGGAACTAAAAAATATTTTTGCGTTTCCACCGATAAGGCAGCGAACCCTGTTAATATGATGGGAGCATCCAAAAGAATTATGGAAATGTTTCTAATGAGAAGGAGTAAGGATATTTCGATTTCTACCGCCCGTTTTGCAAATGTTGCTTTTTCGGATGGTTCTTTGTTACACGGATTTAATCAAAGGATTCAGAAAAAACAACCAATCGTCGCACCTAATGATGTAAAGCGTTATTTTGTTACAGCTCAGGAAAGTGGAGAACTTTGCCTGATGTCCTGCATTTTTGGAGAGAACAGAGATATATTTTTCCCTAAACTTAGTGAGAAATTACATTTGATTTCTTTCGCGGATATTGCCGTTAAATTTCTAAAGCAAAGAGGCTATGATGCTTATCTGTGTAAGGATGAAAATGAAGCAAGGGAACTTGTCAATACCCTTCCACAAAAAAATAAATGGCCCTGCCTGTTTACTGGAAGTGATACTACCGGGGAAAAGGATTTTGAAGAGTTTTTTACCGACAAAGAAGTTTTAGATCTGGAACGCTTCAAGAATCTTGGTATTATTAAAAATAAGTATCAGAATCAGGAAAAATTAGATTTTTTTGAAAATGCAATCGAAAATTTAAGGAATGTACAGGTTTGGAGTAAGGATGATTTGGTCGATTTGTTTTTTGAGATGATTCCTGATTTTGGGCATAAAGAGACAGGTAAATATTTAGATTCAAAAATGTAATGAAAGAAGCTGAAGATACCGTTTCATTTATTAGGGATTATTATCAAAGAAGTAATTTTATTCCCCTTCATGAACCCAAATTTTTGGGTAATGAAAAAAAATATGTCTGCAATACAATAGACTCAACCTTTGTTTCTTCGGTTGGAGCGTATGTAGACAAATTTGAGGATATGATGGCTTCAATAACGGCTGTTAAAAAGGCGGTAGCAGTTGTAAATGGAACTGCTGGAATTCAGGTAGCTTTACGTCTTGCAGGGGTAAAAGAAGGAGATGAAGTTATTACCCAGGCGCTTACATTTGTAGCGACCGCTAATGCTATCAAATATAATGGAGCCGAGCCGGTTTTTCTGGATGTAGATTACGAAACTATGGGTTTATCTCATATTGCTCTTAAACACTTCTTGGAGGAATATGGTGAAATAAGGGATGATGGATGTTTTAATAAAATTTCGGGTAAAAAGATTTCAGCTTGTTTACCCATGCATACATTCGGATTTCCAGTGAAGATTGATAAGATTATTCCAATCTGTGAAGAATGGAATATTCCGGTAGTGGAAGATGCAGCAGAATCTTTAGGAAGTTCTTATAAAGGAAAGCATACGGGCGCATTTGGGAAATTAGGGGTGTTCTCTTTTAATGGTAATAAGATTGTAACAAGTGGTGGTGGAGGTGCAATAGTAACAAACGATGAACTGGTAGGAAAAAAAGCTAAGTATTTAACCACTACTGCAAAAATTTCACATCCTTACGAATATATACACGATGAGCTTGGATATAACTTTAGAATGCCTAACCTAAATGCAGCCTTAGTTTGTGGTCAACTTGAATCTCTTTCGGAATTTGTTGATAAAAAACGGAAACTCGCTAATAAGTATGATCAATTTTTTGATGGATTAGGAATTAAATTTAGAAAAGAACCTGAACATTCAAGATCTAATTATTGGTTGATGTGTGTTGAACTCCAGAATAAGAGGGATAGGGAAGAGTTCTTAAAATATACCAACCAGAACGGAGTGATGACTCGACCCATTTGGAAGTTAATGTATAAATTGGATATGTACAAAGACTGTTTTAGGGATAATCAGAAGAACGCGGAATTTTTGGAGGATAGGATCGTAAACATACCTAGTAGCATTCGATAAATTTTAAGGTATAGTTTTACATTTTGATTTATAGTTCAAAGTTAACTTTTAAAAAAAGCTGGATAGTCAATACAGGAATATGGAAAAAATTAAGATAGGTTATTTCGCAGATGGTCCATGGTCGCATAAGGCTTTTGAAATAATAGCTGATGATAATCGTATCGAAATTGCCTTTGTTGTACCTCGATTTGATACTCAAGATGAAACTTTACTTAGGTATACAGAGGAATTTGGAATAGATTACTTTAAATTAAATAATGTAAACTCAGTGCACTCATTAGAGAGGATTTCCTCTTATGAATGTGATATTTTGGTTTCTATGAGTTTCAATCAAATCTTTAGGGAAGATATATTAAATCTAACCCCATTAGGAATAATCAATTGTCATGCAGGTAAATTACCATTCTATAGAGGAAGAAATATCCTGAATTGGGCTTTAATAAACGATGAAAAAGAATTTGGAATTACAGTGCATTTTGTAGATGAAGGAATTGACACAGGTGATATAATTTTACAACGGACTTTTTGCATCACAGATAAGGACAACTACGGCACTCTACTTCAAATAGCTTACGGGGAATGTGCAAATATCCTGTATGATTCAATAAAGCTTTTTTTGGATGAAAAGGTAAATCGAATTCCTCAAAAATTAATAGATCCAATTGGTATGTATTGCGGGCGAAGATCGGAAGGTGATGAAAAAATTACCTGGCAAGATTCCTCAAGAAATATATTTAATTTTATCAGAGCGATTTGTGATCCTGGACCGCAGGCACGTACAATACTGAACGGTAAAGAGATTAAAATAAATAAAGCCAGGTTTATTCAGGAGGCTCCATGTTATATTGGTAAACCGGGACAGATATTATCTAAAACCAAAAATGGATATTTGGTAAAAACACAGAATTCTTTTATAGAAATTATGGAAGTGAATACAAAACTAAAGGTTGGAGAAGTATTAACTTAACGAATTTGAAAACAATATTATAACAGGGGCGGATGTCAATCACAGCTGGGAGATTGAAACTACTATGGAAATTACCTGATTCCAAAACAAATGGAGGTAGAGATTTTATAAAATTACAAACTTATTGTGCAGGTAAGCTCGTAACAAAAATTTTTATAGAGCAGCGCATCAGGATGCAAATCTAAAACAAAAGGGGTATCCATAGGGAATATTGAAAAGGTTTAATCGCTAATTAGATTAATCCGGAAATTCATCAAATAAAGAAAATTAAATTAGATTAATTCAATAAAAAGTGACCAAGGAATTTATGTCTAGAGATTGGAGAAGGTTGATGATTGAACCAAATACGAAGATTAGAAAAGCTCTTCAGATTATGGATGAAAGAGCATCAAAATTACTCTTGGTATGTAAAAACCAAAAATTTAAATCAGTATTAAGTATAGGTGATATTCAAAGAGCAATTCTTTCTAATCGTTCATTGGAGGATGAAATAAATTCCATTTTAAGGGATAGGATAATTATTGCATCAGCTCAGGATAAGGAAGAGGATGTTCGTAATCTTATGCTCCAACACCGTATTGAAACTATGCCAATAGTTGACGAAGATCAGAATGTGGTGGATGTTATTTTCTGGGATCAGATTTTTTCTGAAAAAAAAGAGAGGGTGGATACTCTTCATGATATTCCTGTAGTGATCATGGCTGGGGGAAAGGGAACCCGTTTAAAACCTATTACAAATATTATCCCTAAACCCCTTATACCACTTGGAGAGAAACCGGTATTGGAGTGGATTATAGATTCTTTTAATGAGGTAGGAGTAAAGAATTTTCATTTGACAGTAAATTACAAACAGGATATGATTCGTAGTTATTTTGCGAATCAACCTCAAAGAGATTATAGCATCAATTATTTTGAAGAGAACAAACCTTTGGGTACTGCCGGGAGCCTTCACTTATTAAAAGGTAAATTAAAAGGAACTTTTTTTGTTACTAATTGTGATATTCTCATCAAGGATGATTATTCTGAAATGCTAAAATATCATAAGTCCAATGGAAATGAACTCACTGCTGTAAGTGCAGTAAAGCACTTTAAGATCCCTTATGGTACTCTTGAGTTTGGAGAGAATGGTGTTCTGGAAAAATTAAAAGAAAAGCCTGAGTATAACTTTTTTATTAATGCCGGGATGTATATCCTTGAACCTCACCTTCTGGAAGAAATTCCTGAAGATGATTTTTTTCATATTACAACTCTTATCGAAAGGATATTGGATAGAAATGGTAAAGTGGGGATCTTTCCTGTAAGTGAGGGGAGCTGGATGGATATAGGTCAATGGGATGAGTATAATAAGACTTCTCAAAAACTCGGTTACCCTGGAATTAATCTATAAAGTGCATTAAACCAGATATTCATGAAAAAAAAGGTTTTAATCGCTGGCACAGGGCAAGCTAATTATATTTTACAATTATATGAGAATATTGCTCCCGAATTATCACGGTTTAGTTTTAGTTCTATTAATTTAAAGGGATTCGGAAATTTAAATGTCCACGAAAGGGCTGATAAAATTTTCAAATACAATTATCAGTTCGGCTTTCCTTCACTCAATTTAGGTTCTCTCTTAAAGGGTATAATTCATTTAAGTGCTTCGACTTATTTCTGGAAGGATCATCGCATACATTTTGCTGAGAAGGGTTTGTTAAATTATTTGGCTCATAGTTATAGGCTTACCAAACAACATCTTCATGCCTATAGTTTCGCTAGATTTATTGATGGGGAAACCAGCACTGATATTATTCATTTCCACTTTTTAAACCATAAACATGGCCTTTTTATATATTATTTACAAAAGGATTATAAAATCATATACACATACTGGGGCTCTGACATTTTCAGAATCTCTAAATGGAAAGATCATGAAATTCAAAAAACCATTCTTCCAAAAGGTAATTTAATTACAGCTGCCACACCAGAAATGCAATTTGCAATTCAAAACCGTTTCGGTTTTAATCTTTTGGATAAGTTTAGAACAGCAAGATTTATCCATGATGAAACTTTTTATAACGTAGCCGAACAATTGTTAGAAGGGGATAAAAAATGGAAAGCTGATTTTAAAGAAAAATTAAATATTGCCGAAGATAAATTAGTCATATTATATGGGCATAATGCAGTGGAAGAGAATAATCACCTAAAATTCATTGAAATTTTAAAAGAAATTCCAGAGGAAATAATTGAAAAGTTTCATGTGGTATTTCCTCTTTCCTATGGAAATCGTACTATGGACCATATAAATTATATAAAAAAACAGTGTTCTAATTTAAATACTGGTTTTACTTATATTGAAAAATTTCTTGATTGGGAAATGATGGCAAAACTTAAGATCATTTCTGATGTTTATATCCATGCACCCACAACCGATGGTCTAAGCGCTTTCCTTACGGAATTCTTCTACACCAACAATCTTGCAATAGTGGGAAGTTGGCTTCCTTATAAAACTTTTAAAAATTATGGCTTAGAGTACGTAGAGTTCAATGATTTTTCAGATTTAAAAGAAATTTTAAAAGATATTGAGCAATATCTATCGATTTATAAACTCAAAATTGCTCAAAACCGTAGTTTGATTATTCAAAATTTTTCTATTAGTGAAATACAGAAGAATTGGTTGGATATATATAGTGAATTAGATAAATAATTCTATGTCAAATCATTTAAGGAAAACCAAAACCGGAATAGTCTGGAGTTTCATAAATCAGGGAGGGAATCAAATAATTAACCTTTTGGTGACCTTTGTGCTTGCAAGATTGATTACTCCTAAGGAGTTTGGAACCATAGGGATGATCGCGGTTTTCACCAGTTTTGCAAAGATTTTTGTTGATTTTGGTTTTAGTACAGCCTTAATTCAAAAAAAGGAAATTTCGAAGAAGGATATAGATACAGTATTCTGTGTGAATATTTTCTTTGGTTTAATGTTAACTATTATTTTCTTTTTTTTAGCACCGCTAATAGCAGACTTTTATGATAAGCCTACTTTGATGATTTTAACCCGGGCCCTGTCGCCTATTTTTTTAATTTCTGCATTAAGCGGGGTTAATCGTGCCTTGACTTTTAAAAACCTTAATATAAAGCTTAACACAATAATTATTCTTGCTGCTACAGTTGTGAGTTCGGTATCAGCAATTTTAATGGCTTATCACAATTTTGGAGAGTGGAGTATTCTGGTGAAAATGTTAATTGACGGAGTAATCATTACCATACTTTTTTTAATTCATAACCCCTTGAATCAAAAATTAAGATTTAGTAGGAACTCATTTATGGGGCTTTTTAAATTTGGTTCTAACGTTGCTGGAGATGCCACTATAAATTATTGGAGTAGGAATGCAGATAATTTGTTAATAGGTAAATTTCTTGGAGAGAGTGATTTAGGGATTTATACCAAGGCTTACGCTGTTATGATGTTACCCCTTCGGAATATATCGGGCGTGATTTCTAAGGTTATGTTTCCTTCCTTCTCCATTCTTCAAGATGATATTTTGCAAATTCGGATAATATATCTTAAGGCGACCAAATTAATTGCATTTATTACTTTTCCGATGATGACGGGTCTTGCCATTTTAGCAAAACCATTTGTATTGGTTGCTTTTGGGGAAAACTGGTTAGCAATGATCCCTGTTATTTCCATATTAGCGCTTCTTGGTGCTGTTCAATCAATACTTTCTTTGAATGGTGTAATTTATAATGCTTTGGGGAAGTCATATATAGCTTTCCGAGTGACATTAGTAATGAGCGTAATTTATTTAACGAGTTTTATTATTGGAATTATGGTAGGGGAGCTTTTAGGCCTTGTAATTGCTTATGCTCTGGCCGGTTTTATTACAGCAGCTCCAAATTTCTATATTGCAGGAAAACAAATTGGAGTTTCAGTCCTCGATATGCTCAAAAATTTATCCAATTCATTTTTTTGTTCTGCAGGCATGGCATTAGGTTTATTTGTTTTAAAGATTTTTTTGGTAGGCCCAGCCCAACTAGCTCCTATATTTAATTTACTTATACTTACAATTTCAGGTTCAGTTTTTTATTTTTCAATATCTTATTTTTTTGGTTGTGAAGAAGTTGAATTAGCTAAAAAGGTATTTAAGAAGTAACGAAGATGGATTTGTTAAAAAAAGAACTACCCTCAGTAAAAAGATTTCAGGTTTCTGTAATTATTCCTGTATATAAAGCTGATAAATTTTTAAAGGAGGCTGTTATATCGGCTATTGATCTTAAGGAAGTAGGAGAGGTTATTTTAATTGAAGATGGATCACCGGATGATTCTTTTCATGTCTGTGAGGAATTATCAAAGAAATATGAAAAAGTAAAATTATTTCAGCATCCTGATGGAAAGAATAAGGGAGCAGGGGCCAGCAGGAATTTAGGGGTAAGAAAAGCCTCATGTGAATATATTGCTTTTCTTGATGCCGATGATTGGTATTTGCCAAATAGGTTTGTTAAAGATGTTGAAATTTTTATCAAATATAAAAACGTTGATGCAGCTTATTCTTCTTCAATTCTTGAAGAAGACGTGGGAAATAACGAAAAACGATATGGAGCAAAGGAGGATATTAGGCGAATCTGGAATTATGAGATAACTTCTTTCGAATTTTATAAAGAAGTCCTTGGAAGGGAATTAGTGTTGTTTAATACCAATAGTGTTACTTTTAGAAAAGAATTCTTAAGTGTACAAAAATTATTTGATAAAAGACTAAGATTACATCAAGATACCGAATTGTGGTATAGGCTTATAAGGAGAGGGAACTTTTATGCTTCCGAAGTGTTTAAGCCTGTAGCAGTGGTAAGAAGACATGACCAAAATAGAATAACTTCTCGAACAACGAAATCCACTTTAAAGATGTTTGCATATTTTATTGAGAATGTAGGAATGAAAAACCTTTATGATTTTGAACGTTCGTATTTATTAAAGAAAATTATAAGGTTAGAAAGTGAAAAATTTGATTCCAGTTTACGGCGCAGGATTTTTTACTATTTCACTTATACTATTAATAAACCATTTTCAGAGTCTTATTTAAAACAATTCATTAAAAAATTTAATGATGATTAGTTTTATAATTCCAACATATAACAGAGCTAAGACCATAAATAAGGCGATAAATAGTGTGGTTGAACAGACCAACAATGAATGGGAGTTAATTCTTGTTGATGATGGTTCCTCGGATAATACAAAAGAAATTATTAGTCCTTATTTAAGGGATCATCGTGTTAATTATTTATACCAAGCAAATCAGGGAGTTGCTGTTGCCCGTAATTATGGAGCTGGAAGGGCCAAGGGGGATTATTTAATTTTTTTAGACTCCGATGATACTATTGAGCCAAATTTAATAGAACTTCTAAAAAAAAATAACTATTCTGAGTACGATGTAATTTTCTGGAGTATTAAAAGGGAGGTAAATGGTGAGACCAAAATATCTAGTCCTAAGAATATGGGGTTTTTATACAAAAATAGGGTCATTCAGTTTTTAGCAGGAAGTGTATGTTATAAAAAAAGCCTGTTCAAGACCGTAGGGGGATATGATCCAAAAATGACTTTTGGAGAGAATTACGAACTTGGAATACGGGTTTGTCAGGTTAATAATCTCAGAACCCTAACTATTAAAAAAGTATTAGGAACCTATTATGTTGATACATTAAATAGAACGAGTAATTCCATTACCAACAAATTACCTTCTTTAATTCATCAGTATAAAAAACATAAAGTCTTATTTAATAGTAGTAAGCATGAAAAGTCAAAAATATATTACTTTTTTGGATATTTATTGGAAAAATCTCACAAAAATAAATTGGCAAAAAGATTTTATTTTGCATCCTGGAAAGTTGCGCCCTGGAAACCTAAACCATTTATAAAGTTCATTCTGCTCAGCCTCAATAAATGATTGATAAAATGAGAAAACCGATGGAGTTGAAGATAGGAATTTTATGTGATAATTTTAATTTTAAACTTTGGCAGCAGGAAATAATTGAACAAATTTTTCTTATATCTGGTTTAGAACTCTCTCTTATAATTTTAAATGATCAAAAAGCTTCCAAACCATCCATTAATAAATTAGGTTACAGAGCTTTGACTTATATTGACAGAAAGTTCTTTAAAGTACAGCACGATGCCTTCCAGATAAAAGATATGAAAAAGGCCCTTAAAGATGTTTCTGTAATTAGGGTACAACCTAAGCCTTTAAATTTTGGAGTGAAATTTTCTTCAGAAGATGTCGCTAAGGTAGAGTCATATGGTTTGGATATTTTAATAAGGTTTGGTTTCGGGATCATAAAAGGAGATATTTTAAATGCTGCCAGATTTGGTGTGTGGTCCTTACACCACGGGGATAATATGGTGAACAGGGGAGGGCCACCCGGATTTTGGGAAGTTGTCAAATCTGAGTCAATTACAGGGATAACCCTTCAAAAAATTTCAGCCGATCTGGATGGAGGAAAGGTATTAAGAAAATCTTTTGTAAAAACAGATGCTACTTCCTTCTACAGGAACCAAAATGCCGCTTTCTGGGCAGGGGTTGAATTGATGTGCTCCTCACTCAAGGACCTAAGAGATGAGCAATTATCTTTATCAAAAGATGAAAATTTTGGAGAATCCATGTTCTATTCTTATCCCTTATATAAAGATCCTGGTAATCTTAGGTCATTTGGGATATTTTGTTCTTTTTGGGTAAGAAGGTTAAAAGAAGCCTTTAATGAAAAATATGCACCCCCCCAATGGTCTTTGGCCTATAAATACTCTCTTAAAAATAGAGTTGAATCCTCCATTTTTAGATATAAAAACTTACTTCCACCTAAAGGTTATGAATGGGCTGACCCATTTGTAGTTTTTGAGGATCAGCATTATTATGTATTTATTGAGGAATTAGAGAAGAAGAGAAAAAATGCTCATTTAAGTTATCTGAAGTTTGATAATAAAGGTCAGCTGTTAACTCCAAATGCTATGAAAGTGATTGAGGAAGATTTTCATTTGTCATATCCATTTATCTTCAAGGAAGGTGGTCAATATTATATGATACCAGAAATGGCCCAATCTCATGAAGTGTGGATATATAAGGCAACTAAATTCCCCAATAAATGGGAAAAATTCCATTTACTTTTTGAGGATAAGCAGTTATTTGATCCATCCCTATACTATCACGATAATACCTGGTATTTATTTGGTACTGAAAAAACCAATATAGGCAGTTCTAGCGATCAGTTTTTATGTCTTTATTATTCAGAAGATTTATTCAGTGGTAAATGGATGCCACATCCTCTTAATCCCGTAACAAGAGATGTAAGAGGGGCTAGGCCGGCCGGTAAAATTTTTAACTGGAAAGATAAATTGATCAGGCCGGGCCAGATTGGAGCTCCTAATTATGGTTATGGAGTTCAGTTCCATGAGATCATAAGACTTTCAAAAACCGAATTTGAGGAGCGACCTGTAGATGTACTTGTGCCTGAATGGACAGATAATATTAAGGCAGTACATACCGTAAATTTTGAAAAAGGCTTTTCGGTAATCGATAAACAGGGAACTAAAATATAATTGAATGAAAATTATCTTACTTATAAATTCTCTGTATACGGGAGGCGCTGAATTTTCTACACTTACATTTTATAGTTGGGTGAAAAGTTCTACAAACAATGAAGTAAAGATTGTATGTTTAAAAAAGGCGGACCCTGAGTATGATTTTAGGGAGTTTGGATTTGAGAGTATAACGTATTTAAACGAAGACTCTTTTTTATCCCAGTTGAAAAGCTTTAATCTGATCGTAGAGGAATTTAAGCCAGATATTGTTCATTCAGTTTTATTTGATAGTAACTTAGTTGCTAGAGTTAGCCGAATGTTCAAAAAGAAGTTTAAGCACATTGAAAGTTTAGTAAGTCAAACTTATTCTCCATATCGCCTAAAGGACCCCAATGTAAGCAGGTTGAAATTGGAATTATACAGATGTCTGGATTTTACTACACAAATCTTTGGAGTAGATCATTTTCATTCTAATGGTACTACAGTTGCAAAACATTATCAAAAAAAATTATTCATTGATTGTATCCGGATAACCAATATCCCCAGAGGTAGATATCCCAATTCGTTTTTAGGTGATAGGCATAATTTTAATCTCATAAAAGAAAAATTAAATGTTAAAAATAAAATTGTTCTTATTAATGTTGGAAGACATGAATATACCAAGGCTCAAACAATATTGTTGGAAGCTTTAAAAAACCT
This sequence comes from Gramella jeungdoensis, assembly GCF_023805255.1. GTDB lineage: Bacteria > Bacteroidota > Bacteroidia > Flavobacteriales > Flavobacteriaceae > Christiangramia > Christiangramia jeungdoensis. The sequence goes on along the minus strand of NZ_JAMSCK010000005.1, from coordinate 111,840 downwards.
AGACGAAGATTTTATCCTCTTAATCGTAGGAAGAGAAGGGTATTCTACGCAAGAAATTAAGGAAAAGATTGAGCTTTATAATTTGAATGGCAAGGTGAAATTATTAGGACATAGAAATGATGTGCCAAAATTATTGGCTGCTTCAGACGTCTTTGTTTTTCCATCCAGATATGAAGGTTTATCAGGAGCTTTAATTGAGGCTGAAGCGGCTGGCCTACCTATTATTTGTTCTAATATTCCGAACAACTTAGAAGTTGTTGAAGAAAATAAAAATGCATTGGTATTTCCGGTGGATGATATCAAAACATTATCACAGCAGTTAAAGCAGCTGATTACCGATAGAAATCAAAGGGAAAAAATGGGGGAAAGAAGCCTTGAGATTTACAGAAATAAATTTGATATTGAAAAAGTCCATGAAAAAATGCTAACTATGATCGAAGATCTACTAAATAAATGATATTCCTCAGCATCACAACTAATTCTAATTTATGAGAGATTTATTAATAAAAGCCGTATTTCTGGATATAAAGAAATTTAAGTTAAGTGCTAAAGTTTACGGATACTATTCCTAAATCTAAGAAATTTAGAAGAATATGAAATTTTTTAATATTTGAAAACGGTGGGAATTTTCAATACTATGCCATTTTTAATTTTAGACAAAAATCGCCTAATATATAACTGATTATTTGAAATGAATACATTAATAGGAGAATCAGTTAGTTCAAATCCCTTTTTCTGACCAAAATCTTCTGCATTTAAGGAATAGGTTCTAACTGCAAATTTTCTGGTAGAATTTAATACATTTTCATGATGAACTACTTCACACCACAACCTCTGGTCCTCATAAATAATAACTGAGTTTGAGTTTTTCCAATCCTTATGCTGCCTATGAAAAACCGTTTTAAAGTTATCAACACTTTCGATAAGGCTTATATAAGGGTTAAAAATATTGTAAACATTCCTTATTTGGCTATAGGGTTCTCCAAGGGTAGCCTGATATCCAATTCTCAGGTCAATAACGGTTTTGTCTAATGGTTGGAATAAACATTGTATAGTTTTGATATAATTCTTATGAATAATATCATCATTATCTAATCGAGAAGTAATAATGTAATCATCTGAAGGTGTAATCTCTTTTTTGATTTCTTCTATTGAAGAATCTTTTAAAGATTCTATCCCATCTATAAATACAGGAAAGAAATTAGGATATTCCTTTGAAATCTGAATAGCTCTCCTTCTATATTCAGTAGGAGTATGGGTGTCAAAGAAAACTAGCCAAGTAAAGTTCTGCTGGGTCTGATTTACAACGGAAGGTAAACAATAAGTTTCAAACAGAAAAAACCTTTTTTTAAGCCAATCTTCAGTGAGTACAGGATTTCCGGTCTTTGAGGTCTGCCAGTGAGCCGCTCTTAGATTGAATCGGGTAATTAAAAAATGTTTCATTTTTTAAGGTATAAATGCTTCATCAAGTTTTGGAATTACTTTTTTAAATTATCTATTCTTGAAAGCTCTATAGTAATACCTGGAAATTTTTGGAAAAACTTTTAAATCAAGCCAGGAAAAAGAAGTTTTCATATTATATTCCTTAAGTAGTTGTTTTTGGCTCTTAGTGAGATTATAAGTTGTAATTGGCTTGAAATTAGGCTTCGTAATCTCTTTGCAATTATTAAGTAGGTTCGAATCGAAATTAACTCCTAGAAACTTAAATATCCTAGCCATTTCCTTTTTCGGGTTGGAAATTAATCGATCATATCGTAGGTCTATAATATCCAGGTCATATTTTTTTCTTGCATCTTTCACCCAGTTTTCATGCATCTCCCATTTTTCCATGATTTGCTCTGGGCTCATATTTTTCCATATAAAACCACCCGTTCCATTTGCAAACTTCATGGAACTTCTTACAACTTCGAAAGGATGCCTTACAAGATGGATGAACTTTGCATTAGGAAAGTTTTTAATAATAAACGGCATCATAGTAGGATCGATATTTTGATATGGTTTTTGATCTCCGATGTACTTCAGACTTTTCTTATGTGAGGCTTTTTCAGAAAGAAATCCTTTCTCCATTAAATGTCTCTGATATTTTTCAAAATTCTCTCTCACCGAAGCATTTTTGTCCAAAATATGGCCTGCGATCTCCAAAGATTGGTTCATACCTGCCGGAGATCCGTAAGGGTAAGGTTCTATTTCCTTATTATTATGGTAATTATAAAGAATCCATACAATATCTGATTCGTTGGAAACAAAAACTTCATCATGAAGATTTAGCAAATGCATGAGATGAGTGGATCCACTTCTCTTATTTCCCACGATAAAGAGGCCGTTCATATTTTTAGATTTTTCGGATTAGGTAAATACTGGTTTAAAGTAACTTAATAACGGATTGCAAATATATTATTTTTTGCGAGGATGATCGGAGATTATAATTTAGTTAACATGCTCAAACGTGTTAGTGTTAATTTAATAATGGAAATTATCAATTTTTTATTGAATTAAAATAGATTTTAATTAGGTTACCAATTCTTATTGTAAGTATTTATTGGAATTATTTACTAAATTGTTTTATACATTAAGAAAGCCAAATTCCAAAAATATCTACGTTATATGATCGTAAAAGTTATTTTTGCTCAGAGAATATTCTTATTTCTGTTAGGGAAAAGGATATTCAGAAATATTATTAAATAAACAAGTATTGAAAATTCTCCAAATAATTCATAAACCTCAAAGCAGGGGCGCCGAGATATTCACCTGTCAGCTTTCTGGTCAGCTCACAAAAATTGGTCACAAAGTAAAAATAATATCTGTTTATGATGGTGAGGCTAATCTGCCCTGGCCTGATCCTATAGAGTCTTTGAGTGCTAATTCGAAAAGTAGATTTATTGATTTTAAGGCATGGAAAAAACTCGCCATTATAATAAAGAGTTTTAAACCTTGTTTAGTGCAGGTAAATGCTGGTGATAGCCTTAAGTATGCTGTGCTCTCCAAAAATGTTTTTAAATGGACACAGCCTATCGTAGTTAGAAATGCTAGCGAGGTAGGAAGATATCTTAATTCCAGGATTCAAAAAAGTATAAACGTCTTATTCTACAAAAGCATTTCTAAAGTGATTTCTGTTTCTCATGCCTCTAAGAAGGATTTGCTGGAGCATTTTCCTTTTTTAAGAGGTAAGATAGAAGTTATTCAGGTTGGACTAGAAAACGCTAAGATAAAGGTAAAAGTTTTAGAACCAACTGGAATTAAACATATCCTTCATGTTGGAGGTTTTACTTTCGAAAAAAATCATGAAGGGTTGCTTCGGATATTTAAAAAAGTTCAGGAAAAGATGCCGAATGTTCATCTTCATTTGGTGGGGGATGGGCCTGAGAGGGTGAATATTGAAAGAAAAGTAGAAGAATTTAAACTGGAAGATCACATAACTTTTTATGGTTTCGTCAATGATCCTTTGTCTTACATTAATTCTGCAGATATTTTGGTATTGCCAAGTATAATTGAAGGACTTCCAGGTGTGATTCTTGAAGCTATGTATTGTAAAACTCCGGTAGTGGCTTATAATGTAGGAGGTGTATCTGAAGTTTTAAATGATGATACTGGAATCTTGATTTTAAAAAATGATGAATCATCTTTTGCAGGGTCGGTTCTTGATATTTTAATAAAAAATGATTTTAATAAGGTTGAAGAAGCATTTAATCTGGTACGAAACCATTATATGAATGACCAAATTGCGTTAAAATTCGTTAATTCCTATCAAAAGCTTGTTGAGCAATCTCAATAGCTTAATTTTACCGATTATTTTTGAATTCTAGCTTCAATCTACTGCATGAGGAAAATTAAAATCCTTCATATAATAAAATCGCTCGGTAGAGGAGGGGCAGAGATGTTACTTCCCGAAACCCTTTGCCTTCATTCTGAAAAGTTTGAATTTCATTATATATATTTCCTTCCGTGGAAGGATCAGATGGTTAATGAAATTAAAGCAAAAGGAGGGAAAGTTACTTGCTTTTCGGCAAAAAATAACGTTGAACTTATTCTGAAGCATTCCAAAGTTATCAAATATTGTAAGGATAATGATATTAGGTTAATTCATGCTCATTTACCCTGGTCTGGATTTTTGGCAAGGCTCATTTTTAAAAAGACGGCTATACCTGTTGTATATACTGAACATAATATACAGGAAAGATATCATATTGCAACAAAGAACCTGAACAAACTAAGTTTTAACTGGCAAAGTATGGCTTTGGGTGTTTCGAACGATGCTTCAGATTCTATAAAAAAGAATATTAATCCCAAAATCCCGGTTAGAACCTTATTGAATGGTGTTAATACTGAAAAATTTAAGAGAGATATACAAAAAGGTATCAATATTCGCGAAAAATATAATATTCCTGTCAATGCGATTGTAATTGGAAATATTGCTGTTTTTCGGGAACAGAAAAATCTTCCAGCCTGGTTGAAGGCTTTTAAATTAATTGTAGAGCAAAACCCTGATGTTTATGGTATTTTAGTAGGTGCAGGCCCCGAAGAGGATAAAATAAAAAGCCTGTCTCAACAGTATGGACTGGAATCTAGACTTGTTTTCCCGGGATTGCAAACTGATACTGTTTCTTTCTTTTCTGCAATGGATATTTTTATGATGAGTTCATCTTTTGAGGGTTTACCTGTTGCTTTACTGGAGGCAATGAGTATGGAGTGTGCAATAATCTCTACCTCTGCCGGGGGAGTAAAAGAAGCAGTGTTTGATGGTGAATCTGGAATGCTTTGTCAAATAAATAATCATAATAAGTTAGCTGAACATTGTCTTAAGTTAATTAATAACCGGGCCCTTCTAAATAATCTTAAAAAAGGTGCCAGATCCAGGGTTGTGGATAACTTTAGTATGAGAAATATGGTAAACGAATTAGAGTCGACCTACTTAAGTGTTCTAAAAAAATGATAATAAGAGAAGCCAATTCAAATGATATTCCTGAAATTGTTAAGGTGCTTAAAGCCAGCCTGGGAGTAGATGATCTGCCACTTTCTGAAAAAATCTGGAGCTTTAAGCATATCGTCAACCCGTTTGGAGCTTCTCTTGTGTTGGTAGCTGAAGAGGACAAAAGAATTGTTGGGGTTAGAGCCTTTATGAGGTGGGAGTGGAAAAAGAACAATAAAGTTTACAAAGCTTTAAGAGCTGTTGATACAGCTACTCTTCCAGAATATCAGGGGCGTGGTATTTTTAAGAAATTGACATTAAAGGCGGTAGAGGTAGCCAAAGTTCATGGAAATAATTTTATCTTTAATACTCCAAATGAACAAAGCAGGCCTGGTTACCTTAAAATGGGATGGAAAGTTGTTGGGAAAGTGAATGTTGCCTTAAAACCATCAATTTCATCTTTTTTTTCCTCTGTAAACAAAACCGATGATTATAAAATTAATATTCATTCTGAAGAAAGTATCAAAGAACTTTGTGATAAATGGAATGAGAAATGGGAGGGAGAAGACAAATTGTTTACCCCTAAAAGTAGGGAGTTTTTGGAATGGAGGTATGAAAAAAACCCTTTGCGCAAATATGATGTTCTAGCAACTGATGATTTCTATATTGCTTCGTATATCAAAAAAAGAAAAGCTATTAGGGAATTTAGGATCTCTGAGTGTATATATAGGAACGAAACGTTAGTACACTCTGATTTAAATAAGGTCTTAAAGAGACTGGCTCAAAGGCTGGGAGCTCATGTAATAAGTTTTGCACCGGAAATTCTTCCTTTAGATGGTTTGTTGATAAAGGGTGGCTATGGACCGATTCTTACAGTACGCGAATTAAACCTAATGGAGCCCGAATTTTCCTGTCTATTAGAAATAAGGAATTGGAATAACAGTATTGGCGACCTAGAATTATTTTAATTATGGTAGGAGTTATTCTTCTTATTATTCTGCTATTTGGATTGAACCAAACCATTTTTGGAGCTTATAAGAAGAAACATCCTTTTTTTGATACTAAGAAGATGAATCTGGTCTATTTGTATCATCTTCTTTTCTTTGGAGTTTATTCCTGGTATGCCTATAATAATCCTTCAGATTCGCATCGGTACTTTGATGATGTACAGGTTCATGATGGTTCTTGGTTAGATCTTTTTGGCACAGACACTAAATTTATTGATTTTATTGCCTATCCTTTCTACAAACTGGGCTTTTCATATGATATGTTAATGCTCCTTTTTGCCTGGTTCGGGTACTTAGGATTTTTGTATGGATATTTATTCTTTCGTGAGCAAATTCCTATAAAGGTTAAGGTATTTAAAAATATAGATCTTTTTACTCTGATCTTGTTCTTTCCCAATATGCATTTCTGGACGGCCTCTCTTGGAAAGGGAGCTCCTATATTTTTAGGGTTGATGATGTTTAGTTATGCTATTATTAATCCTAAGGGCCGTATTTTTCTTCTTATTTTTTCTTCTATCATCATTTTCTATATAAGACCTCATGTATTTATGTTTGTGGCAGTAGGAGCAGTTTTGGGCTATATGAGTGGGAAAGAAAAGGTTTCTTTCCGAAAGAAATTATTGGTATATATAACTCTTATTGGAGCATTAATCTTATTGCAAGATAAGATTCTGGCAGTAATGAATCTTCAGAACTCAGATAATTTGATTGAGGATTTTCAAGCGGCAGCCGAAAAGAATTCAGAAGATTTAAGTACTGCGGGTTCAGGGGTGGATATGTCTTCTTATCCCCTACCTTTAAAATTATTTACTTTTTGGTTCAGACCCCTGTTTTTCGATGCACCTAATATTTTGGGGCTTATTACCTCAGTCGAAAATTTTATTTATCTACTTCTTTTTTTCAAGATCCTGAAAAAAGATTTTATAAAATTTTTAAAAAGATCCCCTTCGTTTGTTAAAATGGGCTTAGTAATATTCCTTACTGGATCGCTGGCTATGACGTTTGTGATGTCTAATTTAGGTATTATTATGAGGCAAAAGACGATGGTGATGTATTACCTCTTCTTTGTGATATATTATTATCTGGCTGAAAAGAAATATAGGAAAATTATAAGAATCAGGAAAATTAGAAAAAGCCAGGAAGAAAATAGAAAATCTGAAGAATTAGTATTAGAATGAAAAATAATAATGGATATTTGATAATATCGTTAGACTTTGAACTGCTTTGGGGGGTATTTGATGTTATAGATTATTCTAGTAAAAAAAGATATTTCATAAATACAAGGCAGGTAATTCCTGAAATTCTAAAATCCTTTGAAGATAAAGGAATACATTCCACCTGGGCTACCGTAGGAATGCTATTTAATGAAAACTGGGATGAATGGAAAAGCAATATTCCTGAATCAATACCGGCTTATCATAATAGGGCACTTTCAGCTTATGATTTTGGTATGAATCATTATAATGACGGAATCGAGGAATTATGCTTCGCACCTGAATTGGTAAGACATATTTCTGAAATTCCAGGGCAGGAAATAGGTACACACACCTATTCTCATTATTACTGTATGGAACCTGGTCAGGACTTGGAAAATTTTAGAGCTGATATATCTAAAGCTGTGAGCCTTGCCAGTAAATTTAATATACAACTCAAATCCCTTGTTTTTCCAAGAAATCAGATTTCTGAAGATTACTTAGAGATTTGTAGGGACCTGGGAATTGTTAATGTAAGGTCTAATCCTTATTCATGGTACTGGGAAGATGTAAGATCAGATAGCATAGTTACAAGATTGGGGAGAACTGGTGATGCATATATTCCTTTAGGGGAAAAAACATACAGGTTAAATGAACTAAAAGACAAAAAGCCCATTGAGCAGATGGCAAGTAGATTTTTAAGACCTTCAGAAGAAACCGATCTTCTTCGAAGATTAAAGTTGAATAGAGTTAAACGGGAAATGGAAACAGCGGCAAAGAAGAATAAAATTTACCATTTATGGTGGCATCCACATAATTTTGGGGATCATCCAGAAAGAAGTATGAGAGATCTGAACGAAATTCTTTCACATTTTGTGAGTTTGCATAAGGATTATAATTTCCAGTCTCTTAATATGGCTGAATTAGGTGATATGATTCTTAAATAAAATTTAATTACAGTTACCTCCGTAAGTGTTTCTTTATATTTGCGGATTTTACATTAAATACCATTTATGTGCGGAATCAATGGAATAATTCAATTTAGACGGGAGAAGCGAACAGATCTTTCCAAACACCTTTCTAAAATGAATATGGAAATCTTTCATCGTGGACCCGATGAGGATGGATTCTTTATCCATGAAACAGAGGACTATCAGATAGGAATGGCAATGAGAAGGCTGTCGATCATAGATCTTAATACGGGGAAACAACCTATATATTCTGATGATGGTTCTGTATGCATAGTTTTCAATGGTGAAATATATAACTATAAGGTTTTAAAAAATAATCTTACCGAACAGGGGGTTAAATTCAGCACAACTTCAGATACTGAGGTGATACTTCGCTTATACGAAAGGTATGGAACGGATGCTTTTCCAAAGTTGGATGGAATGTTTGCCTTTAGTATATATGATTCGAATATAGAAAAGCTTTTCATCGCCAGAGATTTTTTTGGAGAAAAGCCTTTATATTATTTTCATAAGAAAGATAATTTTATTTGGGCCTCAGAATTAAAATCTATTACTAAAATTATTTCGGAAAAGCCCAGCATATCTGTGCATGGTCTCAATCTTTATTTTCGGCTAACTTATATCCCGGCTCCATTCACCATTTATGAAGATATAAATAAGCTTGAAGCGAATCATTATCTGGAAATAGACTGTAAAACTCATACTGTGAATGATCATGAGATCGTTCAGGAATTCAAAAATGAAGTCGATCCCAGCTTATCTTTTAAGGAAGCTGTAAAAAAAACTCATGAGCTGGTAAATAAAAGTGTTCTCTCCAGATCTATGGCAGATGTTCCATTGGGTACCTTTCTTTCCGGAGGCGTAGATTCTTCTATTGTTTCTTTGGCCTTGGCCAGGGAGAAAGGTGGCAAAATTGATACATTTTCAGTGGGTTTCGAAAAGAAATCTTTTGACGAGACTGACAAGTCGCGCACTGTAGCCAAACTTATAAATAGCAATCACCATGAATTTGTTATTTCGGTTAAAGATTTGAAACAGAATATCGATAATATTCTGCTGAATTTTGATGAACCTTTTGCTGATTCTTCTTCATTACCTACTTACCTGGTAGCACATAAGACCAGGCAAAACGTAAAAGTAGCCCTTACCGGGGACGGCGGAGATGAAGTTTTTGGCGGATATAATAAATACTATATAAGTAAACTGAATCAGCGATATTCTTCAGTGGTCCCAAGAGGTATGCATTATAGATTTAGAAGTCTTTCTAATTCTTTATTTTCCACAAAAGATGATAAAAGAGGTATCAGGTTTAAAATTAAGAGACTTCTCAATGCTATTAATTATGAAGGTGACTTTTATTACAATATCATATCACTGGCTTATCAAGAGGAAGAGATGAAAGCGTTGTTAAAACCATCTATGCAAAGTCCTGGAGTATTTAATTATTATAAAGATAGTGTAGGACATAAGGCCAACTCTCTTACCGATTTCAGAAATATTGATAAGATAATGAGCCTTGAAGGGGATATGCTAGTTAAGGTTGATAGGACCAGTATGTTAACATCGTTGGAAAGCAGGGCGCCATTTCTCAATAAAGAATTATGGAATTTCACTATGCAACTTCCTGAGGATTATTTAATGAAAGGATGGGATAAGAAGTATTTGCTTAAAGAATCCTTTAAACAATATTTTCCTAAGGGTTTTCTTGATAAATCTAAAAAAGGTTTTGGAGTTCCGGTAGGTGATTGGTTGAGAGATGATTTTTCTGCTGAATTGAAATCATATATCGAAAAAGACTTTCTGAATCAACAGAATATATTCAATGTTGAGGAAATTACCAGTCTAGTCAAAAACCATCTGTCAGGAAAAATAGATAATACCTTTAGGGTCTGGACTTTTTACTGTTTTCAAAAATGGTATAAAAATACTTACCTCCCTCAGACCTGATGTTATTTTAAACTCTACCGTTATATTTCTGAAGGGGATGAAAACTGCTTTAAATTTCTTCCTTTTAGTAGGAAGATTGACTTTTTGAGGTGGATTTTAGAAAGTTAAGACCTACAAATAGAATCGTTTTAACACGTAATTTCTTTCATATAAAAAATTAATTATCAGTAAATTATATCAAATGTATACCTCTAATCGTTTTAATCTTTATTAAATCGAAAAGGTAGGATTTTTCTTAGTCCAAGATCCTTCATTTAGTACCTTTCCTATTATTAACTTTATTGATTTGAATATGAGAAAGATATGTCTACTATTGGCGATCTTGGGGGCTTTTTCATGCTCTACAGAGCGGGATGAATTGGGTTTAAGTAATGAACAGATCCTGGAAGCGAATGCACATGTTGAGGTTGAAGGTTGTGAAACGATAACTTATGATTTTGGCGATGCAGGAATTATTGAAGTGACAAATAATAATGTGGGAATATTATTTGTAACGATTATGGCAAATGAAGGTTTCGATCTTGATAAAACAAGAGTACATGTAGTTAATCAGGAAAATGGCTTTCCTACCGTTGGTCAGGGAAATTTACCACCTTCAAGAATGGAATGGGTAAAAAGCTTTGATTCGGGAGTTGACCATTATACCTTCGAAATTGATCTTGCCGATTATGATCAAAACTTATCTATAGCTTCTTTTTCCACATTTAGAGGTGAGGAAGGATCTAATTCTTACTGGGCTGGAGATATAGATATAAAATATGGTAGTTGGTCCTATTTTAATTATGAAATAACTGGTTGTGAACCTTTAGATGATTGTATTATTAGTGCAGGTGAGGGGAGAACAGGTTATAAAACACAGTCTGAAGTTGAAGCTGCACCGGATCACCAAACTGTTCTTGATTGGTATCGTGCCTTATTTGATGAAGGTGTCTCTTATAGGGGTTCGTTTAATCCAACTATTAATTATTTGGTAAATCATTATAATGGACCCGGAGAATATTCAACAATTTACACTGTGGGGGATGGTGATTGTACCGATTCAGCTGAATTTACTATAATAGTTATTCCGGATTAATTTCTTAATTTAAAATAATAATATAGCCCTTAAATTTTAAGGGCTATATTATTATTTTAAATATAAAGATTTTATGGCCATGGAGATTTTAAGGCGCTTTAGGTAGTAGTAAGTCAACATTTTTCGGTACATCAGCATTTGACTATTATGATAATTGCTCAATTCCAAATATTTTTTTTTCTTATAAAACGCTGAAAGCTTTTCAAAAAATAATATTTTAAGCATGAAATTTTGGGCTTTATTTTTATTAGTCCATGTACCTCCTTCATGAACTCTGTAATAGGATGGTCTTATACTTTTTAAATATTTCCCACCTCCGTAACCCCCAAGAATACTAAACCAGAACGAATCTATATTAAAAACTTCGAGAATTTCTTCAGGAATATCTCTGTGAATATTCCTAAAACATATTGTATTTGTTAAAGGATAAACCTGACATTTTTGTAATTCTTGACTAGAAATATCCTTATTTATGGGTTTCATAAGTTTTATTGCATCTTTTTTATTTGACGATATAATATTGTAGTCATGAAAGCACAATATATAAGAAGGATTGTTTTCTAAAAAATTGACCTGATTATAAAGTTTTTGGGGATCATCCCAGTAATCATCTCCATCGCACAAAGCTATATATTTACCTTTTGCCTGAATTAAGTTATAGAATATATTGAAATTTCCCGTAACGAAATTATCAACTTTTATTTTATTACCGGCATGATGTAAAAAAAGCCTTATATGATTGGGGTGTTTTTCAGCTAAAGAAATGCATTTTTCCCTGGTTCCATCCGAAGAAAGATCTTCTCCAAGTATTATTTCATATTCAAAGTCAGTTTTTTGATTTAAAATACTATGAACACATTTATCGATAAAATCCACATGTTCAAAAGTTTGGATTAAAATAGAGACTTTTGGGAAGCTCGATACCTGATTCGGATATTCTTTAACTTTAATTTTTTCGAATTTTTTTAAGAAGTCTGAAAAATGCATTAATTAATTATGAAGAAATTTAGTTTGTTTTTTTAAAAGATTATAAATATTTATCGCTGATATCTTCAGATGTTAGTTTTCTTTTAATGGATTTTGCAGCAGTAAAAACTTCACAGTCGTTTGTGTTGTGAGATATAATACAACCCATTCCAATTATATTATTATTCCCAATTGAAATATTTGATTTAACAGTGGAGTTAATTCCTAGAAAAGAATTATTTCCAATAATAACATTTGCTCCTATGGATGTTAGGCTTAACAGAACATTTCGACCTATTTTTGAATGGTGACCAATTTTTGCTCCTATTAAAATTGTATTGTCATCTATACTAACAAAAGGTTGAATAGCGGTATCTTCTGATATAAAAGTATTTTCTCCAACTTTTAAGTTGTCAAAAACAGTTGCTTTAGTGGAAATATAACTCGCAAATTTATATCCTTTAGATTTGATTTTCCCATAAATTCTTTCTCTAACTCGATCATTTCCAACCGCAACAAACATTTCATATTGATTTGGTGGGCATGATTCTGATATTTTTTCTAATGGTATTAAGGGAATTTTATTTGGATTATTATTATTTTTAGTAATAAAATTTTTTTCAACACAAAATGCTTCTACATGATAATCGCTATCTGAATTAAAAAGAAAAGCGATGTATTCAGCAAATTTGCCTATACCATAAATTATTAACTTCTTATTTTTCATCTTTAATCCTTTAAATAACATAAGACCTAAAGACAAATATAGTATAATACTTCTGTAAAAGGTTAAATCAATTAATGGCTTACTAAGCTCAAAGTGTAGAAGTGGTCCACACTTATTTTGAATGTTCTACAAATATATTATTTCTGGTATTGATCTTTGAAATAGGCCTAACTCTTTGATTCCGCTGCTGTACAGCAATATTTCTATTAAAGATACTTTGGTTGAATTATATAATTCAAATATGGTGGGGATATTGATTTAAGGCGTGTCGAATTAGAGATAATAAATATGTTTAACGGAGAAATTTTAAATATTGTTGACGCCCTTTTAATAGTAAGACTTTTATTTAGTCTGAACCAGGTTATTTTCGGAAAGCTGGAGAATGAACATAAATTTTTCTCAAGGAAGCTTATGAACAGGCTTTTTGTATATCACATTTTCTTTGGAATTGTATATTATATCTATGCTTTATATAATCCTTCAGATTCAAGGAGGTATTATGAAATACCTCTTAATTCAAAAAAGACTTGGTTTGAATATTTTGGAACGGAAACAACTTTCATTGATTTTGTATCCTATCCTTTCATTCATGGACTTGGCTTCAGTTATGAAATGATGATGTTACTGTTTACCTGGATTGGTTTCTGGGGATTTGTATTTGGGTTTTTATTCTTTAAGGAGAATATCCCTCAAAAGGTAAAAGTTTTCAAAAGAATAGACTTATTAAGCCTTATCTTATTTTTTCCCAATATGCATTTTTGGTCAGCTTCGCTGGGTAAAGGAGCTCCAATCTTTTTTGGACTTATGTTATTCGCTTATTCAATTGGAAAAATAAAAGAACGGAAACTGGGTTTAATTATTTCTTCTTTACTTGTATTTGCCATTAGACCACATATGTTCTTGCTATTATGTATTGGAGGGCTTTACGGACTTTATTTTGGAAAAAACCTTATTACAAGGAAGAATAAGATAATTGGGGGAATTACAATATTAGTGGGGTTAATCATTTTACATGAACAAATTTTGGGGGTGGTCAATTTGAATGGTTCTTCTAATTTAATCGAAGATTTTCTTTCCTTTACCTCACAAAGGTCAGAAGATTTAAGTACGGCTACCTCGGGAGTCAACATGGCTGGTTATAGCCTTCCGGAACGGATCTTCACCTTCTGGTTCAGACCTTTATTTCTCGATGCCCCTGGATTTTTAGGGATAATTGTTTCAATTGAGAACCTGATATATTTACTACTTTTTGGAAAATTGTTTAGACTCAATTTTTTTAAATTCTGGAAGAATGCACCTTCACATGTGAAGTCCTGTTTAATGATTTTTGTGCTTACTTCTTTGGCAATGACCTTTATAATGTCCAATTTAGGGATCATGATTCGTCAAAAAACTATGATCATGTATTTTATGTTTTTTGTGATATACTACTTCCTGGCCTACGAGAAGTCAGAGGCTTTAAAGTTAAAGCTGGAAAGAATTGGGATGCCTGGAAACCAGCTTTCGTATAGTTCTAATTAATTTTATTATAAACTCCTCCATAGTTGCTCAAATTTAAAAACAATAGATTTGTAGCATAAATATCTTTAATTAGTGCAAAAACTTGTTCGAATAACTACCGTTCCCCTTTCCCTGGAAAAATTACTGGAAGGTCAGCTAAGCTTTATGAATAAACATTATGAAGTTATAGCTGTATCTGCAGAAAAAACCAGACTTGAAAAATATGGTCGAAATAATGGGGTGCGTACTTTTTGGGTAGAAATGACAAGGGCTATTACCCCTTTAAAGGATCTGCAGAGTTTATGGAGATTGTACGTTTTCCTCAGAGAGGAAAAACCTTTAATCGTTCATACACATACTCCTAAAGCTGGTATAATTGGAATGCTGGCGGCTAAGCTGGCTGGAGTCCCCATAAGATTGCATACAGTGGCTGGCTTACCATTATTGGAGACATATGGGTTTAAACGTAAACTTCTGGATGTAGTTGAAAAACTCACATATAGTATGGCCACCCGTGTATATCCTAATTCCTTCGAATTAAAGGAACTAATACTTCAACTTGGGTATGCCACCGAAAGTAAATTGAAGGTGCTTGGAGAAGGAAGTTCTAATGGGATTGATACCGCTTATTTTGATCCGGGCCTTTATAAAAAGGACGGTTCAGCAACAAGAGAAAAACTTGGTATTTCTAAGGAAGACTTTATTTTTATTTTTATTGGGCGACTGGTTAAGGAAAAAGGTATAAATGAGCTGGTAAGAGCTTTTATAAATTTGGAGAATGCCCATCCAAATATTTCTCTATTACTTGTAGGTCCGTTTGAGCAGGATCTGGATCCACTGGATGATGAAGTGTTTGACTTCATTCATTCTCATCAAAAGATAATTACAACAGGTTATCAGAAAGATGTAAGACCTTTTTTTGCTATTGCTAATGTACTGGCCTTTCCCAGTTATAGGGAAGGTTTTCCGAATGTTGTGATGCAGGCCAATGCAATGAATCTTCCGGCAATAGTGACCAATATCAATGGGTGTAACGAGATTGTAAGAGAAGGTGAAAACGGAATTATTATACCTGTTAAGGATCAAAACGCACTTGAAAGAGTAATGGAAAGAATGCTAACTGAACCTGAATTATGTTCGCTTTTAGCTCAAAACGCCCGTAAATTGATTCAAAAGAAATACGAAAGAAAGGCATTTTGGGAAATTCTGTTAAAAGAATACAAAGATTTAGAAGCCTTTCATAAACATGATTAAATTCGCCGCACGATATGAGTGCATGTTCTTTTATAACAGTTAAGGATGTATAGAAAAACCATAAAACCAGTAATGGACTTCCTGGTCGCTTTTATTAGCCTTGTGGTTATAAGTCCTTTATTGATTTTGGTAATTATATTGTTGAGCCTTGCTAATAGAGGTAAACCTTTCTTTTTTCAGAAAAGACCGGGTAAACATGGTAAAAATTTTAAAATAATTAAATTTAGGACCATGACCGATGCCAGGGATGTAGAGGGCAATCTATTGCCCGATGCTTCCAGATTGACAGGTATTGGGAAACTGGTGAGGAAAACCTCTATAGATGAACTTCCTCAGCTAATTAACGTGGTTAAAGGAGACATGAGCATTATAGGACCACGGCCTTTATTGCCTGAATATTTAGAACTTTACACTGAAAGACAGAAGAAGCGTCACAATGTAAAACCGGGAATTACCGGCTGGGCCCAGGTTAATGGTCGAAATGCAATAAGCTGGACTCAAAAATTTGAGTATGATGTCTGGTATGTGGAAAATATATCCTTCTTGCTGGATATGAAGATACTTTTCAAAACGATAAAAAAGGTATTGGTTTCTGAAGGCATCAATACTAAGAATATGGCAACAACCGAACCATTTAACGGAAGTAATTAATGATCATATACGGTGCAAGCGGTCATGCTAAAGTAATAGTAGATATTATAAAATCTATGGATAGCTATTCCGTGGATTTTGTTCTGGATGATGACCCAGAAGTAAAAGAACTTGTAGGCTTTGAAGTAAAGCATCAGCTAACTGACGAAATGAAGGATCAAAAGTTAGTGCTCGCTATCGGAAACAATCAAACTAGGTATAAACTGGCCAGTAAACTTCAGCAGAGCTATTGTTCAGCTTTAATACACAAATCGGCCGTAATTTCTGAGGACATAGATATCAGGGAAGGCAGTGTGGTAATGGCTAATGCCGTTATAAACTCTTCGACGGTAATTGGTAAACATTGTATTATCAATTCGGGAGCAATAGTTGAACATGATGTTAAGTTGGAGGATTTCGTTCATATTTCCCCAAATGCCACAGTCACTGGTAATGTAGTAATAGGAGAAGGCTCACAGATAGGAGCCGGTGCAACTGTCATTCCTGGTGTTCAAATCGGGAAATGGGTTACCGTTGGAGCTGGTGCAATTGTAATTGAAGATATTCCGGATTTTGCTGTAGTGGTAGGGAACCCCGCGAAAATCATTAAATTCAACAGAATTGAAAATGAATAAGGAGAAAATATGGCTTTCTTCCCCACATATGGGAGGTGAGGAATTAAAATACGTTAATGGTGCATTCGAAGATAACTGGATTGCGCCACTGGGTCCAAATGTAACTGGTTTTGAAAATGACATTAAGGAGTATCTCACTCAAAATGGCTCTTCAGATATTGAGGTGGCAGCTTTAAGTTCCGGAACTGCTGCTCTTCATTTGGCCTTAATTCTGTTAGGTGTTAAAAGGGGAGATGAAGTAATTTGTCAGAGTATGACATTTGCAGCGTCTGCAAACCCAATAATGTATTTAGGGGCAATCCCAATTTTTGTGGACAGTGAGGAAGATACACTGAATATTTGTCCGCACCAATTGGAAATTGCCATTAAAGAAAGGATTTCTAAAGGCAATAAACCAAAAGCAATTATAGCGGTGCATCTTTATGGAATGCCTTACCAGGTAGAAGAGATCAATAAAATTTCCAGGAAATATGGAATTCCGGTAATTGAGGATAGTGCCGAGGCATTGGGTAGTAAATATAAGAATGTTCATTGTGGTACTTTGGGAGATTACTCCATTCTATCTTTCAACGGAAATAAGATAATTACCACCTCTGGAGGCGGGGCTTTGATCACAAAGGATATCCAGGCTAAAAGGAAGGCTATTTTTCTTGCCACTCAGGCAAGGGATGATGCACCTCATTACCAGCATAGTGAAGTAGGGTATAATTATAGATTAAGTAATATTTGTGCCGGAATAGGACGCGGTCAAATGCAGGTTTTGGATAAAAGAGTAGAGGCCAGGCGGGATATGTTTCAATTTTATGTAAATTTATTCCGTAAGATTGAGGGAGTCAGAGTTTTTGAAGAACCATCGGTTGATTATTTTAGCAATCATTGGTTAACGGTCATAGAAGTTGATGAATTAAAAACCGATGGAATAGGCCGTGAAGAACTCAGGAAGTGTTTAGGGACTGAAAATATTGAAAGTCGCCCTCTTTGGAAACCAATGCATATGCAGCCAGTTTTTAAAGATTATCCATATTACGGCACGGGAATTGCCGAAAAGATGTTCAGGAATGGTTTATGTTTGCCTAGCGGATCGAATTTAACTGATAATGACAGGCTTAGGATCGAAAAGGCAATCTTAAATTGTTTGACAAAATAGAATTAAATTATGGGTAAAATTAACAGAGCCCTGAATAATATACTTTCTGGTCCCGACAATGCATTAGATATTAGAAATATTAAATATCTTCCGCGCTGGGCAGTGCTATTAATTGATATTGGTCTTGTAAGCGTTTCTACGGTGCTCACCATCCTTATCTTACTAGATTTAGCTCCAAATTCCTATACATTATTAAGTTATTTCGATAAAACGATTTTAATTGTAGCTGTTAATATATTTTTTTTCTATATTTTTAAGACCTATGCAGGGATAATTCGTTATTCCTCGAATATTGATGCCTTAAAATTATTGCTGGCTACTATCAGTTCATTTATATGTTTACTGGCCATTAATTATATTACATATTTTTCAATTGGAGAAAAGATCTTTCTTGTTGGGGGATTATTAATTAATCTGTGGATATCCTTCTCACTTTTATTTTTATTCAGGCTTGGTGTTAAACAGGTGTATGAATATTTTAAAGTATTACAAAAGAATGAATCTCTGATAAAAGCTGTTATTTTAGGAATAGATGAAAATGCTATTTCCATTGCAGGGGCCTTGGATATTGAGCATCCCAAACGATTTAAAATTGTTGGTTTTTTAACACAGGGAGCTCATAAGAGTTTAAGGATTTTGGATAAGCCCGTTTTACGGCATACTCAAAAGATACATGAAGAAGTAAGATCCCTGGGAGCTGATGCTATTATTTTTTCTGAAAATACTTTTACCTCAGAAGAAAAATTTCAATTAGTTGAGGAATGTTTAGAACATAAAATAGCTGTTTATAATGCTCCATTAGTTTCATCCTGGGATGAAAGCCAACCAATAGCTCAGAAAATTAAGACCTTACAAATTGAAGATTTATTAGAGAGGGAGCCTATTCAACTGGAGGTACAGAATAAAATAGAGCAGTTAACGGGTAAAACAATTCTGGTTACGGGAGCTGCAGGTTCAATAGGTAGTGAAATTGTAAGACAGGTAGCTGAATACGATCCAAAAAAATTGGTCATTCTCGATCAGGCAGAGACTCCTTTACACAATTTGCAAATAGAGATAGAATCTAAATTCCCCGATCTTAATTTTAAGGTAATAGTATGTGATGTTGGGAATCAAAAGAGGCTCGAACTAATGTTCCAAAATCAAAATATTGATGTTGTCTACCATGCTGCAGCATATAAGCACGTGCCGCTAATGGAAAGCAATCCTCATGAAGCTATATCGGTAAATATTCACGGGACTAAGAATCTTGCAGATCTTGCCGTAAAATACCAGGTGGGGCATTTTGTAATGGTTTCCACAGATAAGGCGGTCAACCCAAGTAATGTGATGGGAGCCTCCAAAAGAGCGGCTGAGATGTATGTTCAGTCACTTTACCACGAACAAATTAAACTTGGGACCGGTGGCACTAAATTTATTACCACTCGATTCGGAAATGTGTTAGGTTCTAACGGTTCTGTTGTACCATTATTTAAAAAACAAATAGAGAAAGGAGGTCCGGTAACTATAACCCATCCCGATATTATAAGATATTTTATGACCATTCCTGAAGCCTGTCAACTTGTTTTAGAAGCTGGTGCTATGGGAAAAGGGGGAGAGATATTTGTATTTGATATGGGAGAACCTGTGAAAATTATGGATTTGGCCATTAAAATGATTAAACTTGCCGGGTACCAACCAAATAAACATATTAAGGTGAGAATTACAGGCCTAAGGCCAGGAGAAAAATTATATGAGGAATTACTTAATGATGAATGTAAAACTTTGCCAACTCACCATAAGAAAATAATGATAGGTCAGGATGTGGTGCGCGATTACGAAATGATAAATGAAAAGATAGTTAAGATCATCAAATCTGCCAATAAACTCAGGAATGATAAGGTGGTAGCAAAATTGAAAGATTTAATTCCGGAATTTAAAAGTAATAACTCCCTTTACGAACGATTAGATAATACTCCGGAACTTGAAAGATAATAAGCTAAAAATTATGAGGGAAATCTTAATTCTGCTTTCGTGCAGTATTTTTTTTATTAGCTGCGCAACAAAAGATGAGATAGTATATTTTGAAAATGTAAAGAGTTTAGAAGGAAAGGAGAATCTTCTTAATTATGAACCAATTATTGAACCTAACGATGTACTTAGCGTTAGAGTATCTTCATCATCTATAAATGAAGAGATAGTTAAGCCATTTCAAATGAGAAATGAGAACCAGCAAGGAAATTCTGGCGGAGGTAATCAGAGTGCTTCCTTATCAGGATACCTTGTAAGTCCAGATGGGACTATTCAATTTCCTGTTTTAGGTGAAATAAAAGTAAAGGGGCTTACAAGAACTCAAATACAGGAAAAATTGGAGTCAGAAATAAAAGCCTATGTTAATGATCCGATTGTTGATGTCAGACTGATGAATTTCAGTGTCACTGTACTTGGTGAAGTTAATAGTCCGGGCAGGGTTCAGATCTCTGATGGTAGAGTAAGTATGCCCGAATTGATAGCTATGGTTGGGGACATATCATATGATGGGAAAAGGGAAAATATTACGATTATACGAGAGAAAAATGGAGTGAAAAGTGTTGGAACTATTGATATGACTGAAACTGATTTATTTTATAGTCCCTATTTTTATTTGAAACAAAATGATATTGTATATGTGGAACCTAGCTACAGGGCTATTAAATCTGCTGGATTTTTTACCAGCTATCAGGGTATAATTTCCCTTGGTACAACAATAATAAGTCTATATTTGCTTATAAATAGCCTCTAATTTATGGAAGAGATCACAGATTTTTCTGAGGAAAAAAATGAATCCAATTTTGATCTAAAGGCGGAGATTTATAAATATCTCATATACTGGAAATGGTTTCTGTTAAGTTGTTTAACTGGTATCATACTAGCGTATTTATTTAACCGGTATACTATTCCTAAATACAGGACTGAATCCACAATGATTATTGTGAACGATCAGGAAAAGAATGCAATGAGTGCCTTACCATCAGGAGGTGCTGCCATTTTATCTCTCGAAAGTGATGGTATCCAGAATCATATTGAAAAATTAAAATCAAAACAGTTAGTTGAAAGTGTAGTTGATGAGTTAAACTTAAATGTTTCTTATTATATAGAAGGAAATGTAATAACGGTAGAGGCCTATAAAACCAGTCCTATCCTTATAGAATTTATTACCAACGATTCTATAGTAAATAATCTTAACGCGAATATCTTTGTAACACCAGTTTCGGATACCGCATTCCGATTAGAAGAGGAAAGTTTAAATTATTCTCAAGTGCATGAGATTGGTGAGGTTATTGAACTGAATGGATTAAAATTTACCATTTTGCCAAGATCAGGAGGAGAAGAAGGAAGTTTTAAACGCACTAGTACTGTTCATATTAAATTACTTCCAACACGTGAAGTAGCTACCAATTTTATCCAAGATTTAATAATAGTTCAAAAAGGACAGGCAAAGGATATTCTTTCATTAAGTATTGTAAATCATTCCAGTAACAAGTCCGAAGACTTTCTAAATAAACTAATGGAAAGATTTAATGAAGAGGGGGTAGATGATAAACAGGAAGTTGCAGAAAACACAACTAATTTTATTCAGGATAGGTTGGAGATGATCACTACAGAATTAGATTCGGTTGAAGTAGGAATAGCTGAATTTAAAAAAAAGAATCGATTAATGACTGTAGAATCTGGGGCTTCGGAATTTCAAAGTAAATTTTCAGAGGCTGAGCAACAAATATTCGATCTTGAAACACAACTGGAACTTATTAAATCTATTGAAGATCTTCTAAAGCAACAAGGAGAATATGATTTTCTTCCGGAAGTAGGAATAGAAGATTCTGGTATTGCTGGACTTATTAGTTCTTATAATTCTATTGTAATGGAACGTAATATGTACCTTAAAGGTTCCACTCTCAAGAATCCGATAGTTGAAAATTTGTCTCAACAATTAGATAGTTTAAGGAAGAATCTTTTTGATAATATTCAGAGTACACGTAGGGCCATTAATGTTAAACTAAGAGAATTAAATCAAAGAGAAAATATTGCTCAAAATCATTTCAGTAATTTTCCAGGATTAGAAAAAGGAATGCGTAATATAGAACGCCAACAACAAATTAAAGAGCAACTATATTTATTTTTGCTTCAAAGGAGAGAGGAAGCGGCTATCTCTTTTGCTGCGACTGCTTCAGTAGCAAGGGTTATCGATTCAGCGTTTACCCTTAATGAGCCTGTTGATCCCAAACCGTGGCTAATATTATTAGGAGGGTTTATTATTGGACTAATTCTTCCAATATTAATAATTTTTGTTAAAAATCTCCTTGACACCAAGGTCCACCATAAGGGAGACTTGGATTCTCTGATCGAGATAGTGCCTTTTATTGGTGAGATTCCAAGAATAGGTGTAGAACAACATGATATTATACACTTGAACGATAGGTCGCCTTTGGCAGAATCATTCAGAATATTAAGAACCAACTTAGCATATCTTATTCAAAATAAAAACAAAAATATTGGTGATGTTATTTTTGTTACTTCCACTATTAAGGGAGAAGGGAAAACCTTTATTTCATATAATTTATCCCGTACGTTGGCGAGTACGAATAAAAAAGTTTTGTTGATAGGAGCAGATATTCGAAACCCTAAATTACATCGCTATACGCCAAATACAGAAGGTGCGAAGGAAAAGGGACTTTCAGATTATTTGTATGATTATGATGTTACTACCAGCAACATAATCTCAAAAACTAATGATGATAGTATCGCTGTAGATGTAATACTTTCAGGACCAATACCTCCTAATCCTGCCGAACTTCTTATGAACGATAGGATGGAACAGCTTATTGATAGTTCTAGGAGTAGCTATGACTACATTATAGTGGATACCGCTCCAACTATGATAGTGACAGACACACTACTAATAAGTCAGTTGGCGGATTATACCCTCTATGTAACACGGGCTGACTTTACTGAGAAAAATCTTCTGGAGTTTCCGAAGGATCTAAAGAAACAGGGCAAACTAAAGGGGCTTGCAGTTATTCTCAATGATGTGGATTATTCTAAGTTCTCCTATGGAGCTCAGTATGGTTATTCCTATGGCTATGGCTATGGCTATGGTGTAGATAAAGAAAGTCGCTGGAAAAGATTAAAAAGGAGGCTTTTCAGTTAATAGTTTAAATTTTCAGTAGAGAATAGTTTCTTATTGTTATCTGCTAATTCCTTGACCTGATCATGGTATTTTTTAGGTATTCTGATCTTTCTGATCTTGTCAATATGCTCAATTCGATGTACATCACTGCAAATAAAATCTAGTAAATCTTCTTCCAGTAATTGAAATGCAGTTTTTTTTATGGATTCCCCATAATGACCAGACAGGGATAACATATTCAATTGAAAACTACATCCCCTTGATTTCAGGTCCCTGAATTTTTCAAGGGATCTGGATTGTAGGTAGGCATATCTCTCCGGATGTGCCAAGATGGGTGAGAAGGAATTGTTTTGTAGTTTGAACAATATTTCATTCAAGTTAAGAGGTGGCTGAAAATAAGACATCTCTACGAGGACATTTCTATCTGAAACCGTAAGGATATTTTTTTTTTCGATAATCTCAACAAAATGCTGATCCATCATATACTCAGCTGCAGCTTTAATTTTAAAATGAGGTTGTAGCTCATCTTTTACTTCATTAAGTGCTGTATGAATACTTTGTGGCGTATTCGGGTAATATTCTCCTATCACATGTGGAGTAGCTACAAATTTAGTGATCCCAATTTCTTCGAACGCGTTTATAAGCTGCAGGGATTCTGATACTGTCTTTGCTCCATCGTCTATACCCGGTAATATATGATTATGAAAATCGGTTAATCCATCTAATAGATCGATTAAGTAGGTTCTTTTTTGAAATATTGAAAGCATTAAATCTATTTTACGCTTCAAAATTACATAATTTAAATTCTTATTAGTAATATTTGCAGGGTTCCTAGATCTGTTACATGAGAATAAAAATCCTGGCAATCTTTTTACTTTTCCTGAGCTCTGAACTTTCAGCTCAGATAATTGATTATAATTTTGATTTCGAAGGGACTGGTCAATTATATACGGGAGATCGATCTCCTTTCTGGATGCATGCCAATAAAAAGGGGAGACTGGATGAAAAAAGCCATCTGTTTAGTCTTTTGTCTGGTGTGGGCGATATTCAGATTACTGATTCTACTTATTTTAGATTAGGAGCAGGTGTCTTATATAAAGACGGATATGAAGATGGAGTAAAACTCGACGAAGCTTATTTTGAGTATACCTCCCCCAAACTTGGTGTAGTCATGGGGAAAAAACATAAAGAAGACTTATTTCAGGGGCTTAGCGCAAGTAATGAAAATATCCTCTGGTCTTTAAACTCATCTGCCATTCCCGGTATAAAAGTATTTACAAGGTCTCCCCTTTTTTTGCGTAAAAATCATGGAATAGGTTTTATGGCTGCTCTGGAGGAATATTTGTTGGATGATGATAGATATGTTGAGAAAACACGGCTTCATCATAAAAGCTTTCATATAATTTATCAAGGTCATTCTGATTTTAGAATCGCATTAGGAGTACAACATTTTGTGCAATGGGCGGGTATTTCACCAGAATATGGTAAACTGCCCAATTCCTTTGAAGATTATATAAAAGTTGTTACGGGAACCTCCGGAGACCCGGTAGGGGGAGAAGAAGTAAACGCTCTTGGAAACCAGATAGGAAGCTATGAAGTAAAATTAAAGACTAAAGTAAAGGGATTTGATCTTCAGTTTTTATACAATCATATTTTTGAGGATGCTTCCGGAATGAAAATGGGAAATTTTCCTGATGGAAGATATGCCATTTTTATCGAAGATAATCGAGATCCATTTTGGGGGACCCCCTGGTTAAAGACGTTTATGTACGAATTCTATTATACCAAAAACCAAAGCAGGGACAGAGTAAGTTCGAAAAGGGATGGGGCCGATAATTATTTTAATAATAATCTGTACCGTACGGGATGGGTTTATAAAAACCAGGTGATTGGTGTACCATTTATTTTACTCAATGAAGATCGTTTTAGAATAGGTACTAATATTATTGCTGTTCATCACCTCGGTGTAAAGGGAAAAGTATTCAATGAGTTTCCTTACCGTCTTTTACTCAGTTACCGTCAAAACTATGGAGTTAAGGATTCTTTCTTTCCTGAAAAAAGGGAAATATTATCTACTTTTTTGGAACTTGATTTAATCGATTCTGATTACAAGTTGAAGGCTCAAGTAGGAGCAGATATCAGTTCTTATCAGGATTCAAATTTCGGCGTAGGTCTAAACTTCACGAAAACAATTTTTTAAAGGATAAAGTATATTTTTTGTATTTTACAGCCGTCCCAAAAAATCTATAACTTAACCTATAATTCTTGAAACCTAAGACCAATGCCTCAGTGAACAAGGTTCAGGCTTTTATTAGCTTGAATAAAAGTTTGAAGGTTCTTGCCTATAATGATGCTGCAAAGAGTTTCTTTTTAAATTCTCTTAATGTAGATTTTGAGATAGATTTATATTTTCCTGATCTTTTTAAGGTCCACAGCCTGCCGATTAAAGAAAAGCTTGAAAAAGCTTTTAAAGGAAATATGGAAATGTATGATATTTCCAGTGAAGAATTTTTGTACGAGCCATTCCGAATTACAATATCCCCTGTGATTGAAGAAAATGATAGTTTTTCTAAACTTTCGGTTTCAATTGTTTCTTTAGTCACGGCAGATGATTTTTCCAGTCAGCAAGAGCCGATGCTCCGCGCGATTATCGACAATCTCCCTGATTATATTTTCGTGAAAAATAGAGAACATAAGAGCGTTCTTTCTAATAGAAAATTTCGTGAGAATATTTTAAAAGAAGATAAAAGGGAAGCAGGTTATGGACTTACACCTTTGGACTATTTTGAAGATGAGAAGGGAAAGGCCATCATTGCTGATAATGAAAAGGTAATGAGAACAGGAAAGCCTGTAATTAACCGGCCAGATATTGTTATTAATAAAAAGGGAGAAGAGGAAAGAGTCCTTCTTACAAAAGTACCTCTTAAGAATGAAGAGAATGAAATTACCGGCCTGGTGGGAATTGCCAGAGATGTTACAACAAACTATAAGCAGGAAAAGAAAAAGGAATTAATTCTTAAGATTATTAAGTCATTTGGAGATTCCTCTACGCTCAGGGAGGCAATGGAAGAAACTCTCAGATTACTGTGTACTGAATTGGGATTTGATTATGCCGAAGCTTATAAAATAAGTATGAATAAGAATAATCTCATTCGAACAGCTTTCTGGCCTTTGGATCAGGATCTTTCAGGAAAAGATGATTATTGTACTTATGAGATGGGCGATGGTCTTCCCGGTCAGGTATGGGAAGAGAAAGAGCTAAAAGCCATTAATCATCGAACTGGCTTGCTGAAAAATATGCTATTTGATGGTGAAAAACCATTGAAGTCGGCAGTTGGTTTTCCTGTTGTATATAAAAATAAGATTGTTTCAATTCTTTGTTTTGGAGCGATTGAAGAAAACAAAGAAATTGAAACACAATTTTTAAAAGAAGTTTCAATTCAGATTGCTTCTGTTATTGAAAGTAAGAAAAGTCAGGATCAGCTCAGTGATTTTTTTCACTATTCTCTAAACCTTATTGCTGTAGTAGGACTTGACGGATTTATAAAAATGGTGAATCCTTCTTTTGAATATAAATTTGGGTATTCAAAAGATGAATTATTAAGCCTTCCGTTTATAGAATTTATTCACCCCGATGATCTTGAAAAAGTACTTCAGGCCATGAATGAATTGGAAGTGCCCAAATCAAAATTTGAGATTAGGTGTAGAAAAAAAGATGGAAGTTATTTATGGATTTCATGGCGTTTTTCACGTTTCTTTGAAGATGAAAATGTCGTGTATGTATTTGGAACAGATATTACTCCTCTGAAAAAAGCCTACGATGAATTATCAGCTCAGATCTTCGAGAAAGAAAAAGTACAGGATAAACTACAATTATCGGAAGAAAAATACAGAAGCCTTTTTGATGTAAGCTCTTTACCGATGTGGGTTTTGGACAGAGAGCAACTTAGGTTTCTTAGTGTTAATCAGGCTGCTGTAGATTTGTACGGATATTCCCGTGAAGAATTTCTGAAGATGAAGGTTCAGGACCTCTGGGCTCCAAATCAGGAAAAAAGGATCAACAAAATCGTGGAGGAGAATCATGACGATTTTTTCAAAGTAAAAGTAAAACATATAACTAAAGCTGGTAATTTTCTATATGTAATTGTGAAAAGTAATCCTTTGACCTTTGATGGAATAAAAGCCCGGGTCTCCCTGGTGAATGATGTAACGGCTATGGTGAAGGCTGAGGAAAAGCTTCAAAATAGTGAAAAGAGGTTCAAAGCACTGGTACAGGAGGGCTCAGATCTTATTTCTATAGTAGACTGCCAGTACAATTATATTTATAACAGTCCCGCCTCGCAATGGGTATTTGGTTTAGTTCCTTTAAAGATTAAAGGAACAAATTTTAGAGATTATATTCATAAAGATGATATAGGGAGGGTAGATGAATTCATGGCTTACCTGAAGACCAGCAAAAGGGTTCAGTTGCCTTCATACCGAATTAAAAATGTGGATGGTGAATGGCGATGGATAGAGACCATTGTGACAAATTTAAAGGATGAAGAAGCTGTAGGTGGTATTGTGATGAATTCCAGAGATATTACTGAATTTGTGGAGCAAGAGAGAAAGCTTATCGATAGTGTAAAACGCTATGATATTGTTGCCAAGGCCACAACCGATATTATTACCGACTACGATATTGAAAAAGATAAAGTTACAATAAATGAAGCCGCATCTAAAATGCTTGGTTTTACGGCTGAAGAAATTGGAAAAAATGGGGCATGGTGGGATGAGAAGATCCACCCTGCTGATTATAAATATGTAAAAGAACTCTCCCAAAAAATGATTGAGGAGAGAATAAAAAACCTCACGATTGAATACCGGTTTAGATGTAAGGATGGTTCCTATAAACATATTCTTGATCGAAGTTATCTGCTAACAGATAAAAATAATATTCCGAAAAGAATAATCGGTTCCATGCAGGATATTACCGAACGTAAAAAGTATCTTATAGAAATAGAGAATCACAATAAAAGACTTAAAGAGATTGCGTGGACGCAATCACATGTTGTTCGTGCCCCCTTAGCCAAAGTCATGGGACTGGTTGATCTCCTTATTAATTATAAAGATGATCTTGGAAATGTGGATGAATTACTTGAAAATATCTTAAATTCAGCAAATGAATTGGATGAAATTATAAGGAAGATAGCGGTGCAGACAGAAGAACAATTATAAAAACCCAAAACGACCCTACAGATGCTAAAAACAATTATTGTTGATGATGACCCCATTGTAAATTTCTTGCAAAGCAAAATTGTGAGTAAGACTGGCCTGGATGAAGAACCTACTGTTTTTAAAGAACCCCAGGAGGCCTTGGATTTTTTGAAAATGAATTTAAGAGAAGATGCATCCGTTCATTATCTGGTCATGTTAGATATAAATATGCCGGCAATGAGTGGATGGGAGTTTTTGGATCTATTAAAAGAAATTCCAAATAATGAACAGTGTCATGTGGTGATGGTAACTTCATCCATAGATCGCAAGGATAAAAGAAATGCCGCTAACGATTCCCATGTGGTCGACTTTATAGAAAAACCTGTTTCGGCCAAACATTGTAACAAGCTTAAAGGAATTTCTACTTTGTCAGTATATTTCGAGGAAAATTGAGGTCTATCCTTTGTTGAAGCGGATCGGCATTTTGAATTTTCTCTTCAGCCCAATCTTCTTCCTCGGGTTCTGGTTTTTCCGTGTCTTCGTTAATCACTTCAGCAGTAGGCTCATAGTTTAACTTTATATACATGGGAAAATGGTCTGAGCCTATATTTCTTTCCCTCGCAATCTCAATAAGGGTGAAATCCTTCGTATGAAATACATGATCCAGAGGCCATCTCAGCAAAAAATAATCAGCATGGAAGGTGTTGAAAAATCCGCGTCCAATCCGCGGGTCCATCATGCCACTCATCTTTAAAAACAATTTGGTAGTGCGCGACCAGGCTACATCATTAAGATCCCCTATTACAAGGGTGGTTTGTGTTTCGGCATCTACATCTCTTCCCAGCATCAGTAATTCTGCGTCGCGATTGGTAGAAGTTTCACTCTCTGTGGGGCTGGGGGGCATAGGGTGAAGGCAATGAAGCTTAACCTTTTTTCCACTTCTAAGAACTACATAGCCATGAATGCTTGGAATACCTTGCTGAACAATATAACGAACCTTAATATCCTCCAGCTTTAATTTGGAGTAAAGATGCATGCCATATAAATTATCCTTTGGGATCTTTACATTATACTTGTATTCATCCTCTAGAACGGCCAGTTCTTCTTCCCACCTTTTATCTGTTTCAAGAGTTAACAGAATGTCAGGCTGCCGATCTCTTACTAAAGAAATAAGCTTATCACTTCTTTTATTGGAAGTTAGAACATTACTCACCAGTACAGAGATGGTAGCGCCAGGATCACTTCCCTTAAACCTTAAAACTTGTTTTTTGGAAATATAGGTGTAGGGAAAGATCTTTACAACCTGATAAGTTAAACTTAACGAGAGTATAATAATTGCGATAAAATGCCAGGATTCCGATAAATCATAATATAGTACCGAAGCTATGATTACAGCTATTATCAAACAGCTAATTTGTATTCGGGGAAAGTCAAAACCACGTACCCACCAGTGGTCAAATCTTGTAATAGATGCCAGGGTAGGGATACACATTAAGATAGAAAAGAACAGGATTATTATTTCTCCAACGTCCATATTTTAAAAATTTAAAAAGTATAAGTCATTCCTATACCTTTAGTATGTATACCGGTTCCCATAAAATTATAACTTACCGTAGGGTATACATCAACATCCTTATTATCCGTTTTATGGATTTCAGGAACTAAGATACCGCATGCAGCTCCAATTCCAAAGCCAATAATATTATCTGTTAAAAAGTGTTTTCCTGCTTTCGTTCTAAGGTAGCCAACATATGCCGGAACTGCCGCTGCGCCCATCCACACGAACGGAACGGCGGGAGAATTAGGATTGAAATCATGAAAAACCTTGGCGGTAAAGAAAGTTGCTGCTGCTGTAGCCGCCGTATGTCCCGCAAAAAAGGAACGCTGTGCATCGCTATCCAGACGCTCTTCTATGGGAAGATCTTCATTATATACCAGCGGACGACTTTTTTCCACAGCTCCTGCGGTTATAGAAAAAGCTGCTCCAGTGGTAGCCATGGTTTCAATAAATAACACAGATATTTGTCCAAAATTCTTCCTTTCATCCTCACCTACCAAGAAAAGCAACGGCGTGGCAAAAGAACCAAAGAATGGCAGGTAGCTCAGTTGATCGGCCTCTTCAGAATAATTTCCGGCAGCCCTGCGGTCTATCTTCCAGATATCGTTTCTGTCCAGGCTGGCCAGATCAGCCTCGCTTAGGTTTGGTTTATTTTGAATTGTGTAAACTCCCAGAACGTTAAGTCCAACTCCTCCGGCGATCCAGGTAGCATCCTGCCAGAAATATGTTTCGTAGGGTGAACTTTTCTCTTGTGCTTTAAAATTCAGTGATATCAGGCACACAAGTAGGAGGCAGAAATTGTTTTTCATCTAATCTTTTTTTCAAATCTCTTTTTTTCCAAAGAAAAATGAAGAGTAATTAAGAAAAGAATAACAATCAGGGAATTTCGTTCTGAAGATTTCAATTAACAAAAGTTTAGTTCGTGTTTATACGCCATGTTTTCAGTTTCTGTATAAAATAAGTTATTTTTAAGGATATGAAAAGGAATATGGAAAAGCCGTTAAGAGGTTTCATTTTTGAAAAGTATGATGAACCCGAGAAATCTCCTTTCGATAAATTGTTCGAGATCTTTAAGGAGATTATCACACATACCTCGGGTGACCTTGATGAAGCTCTCGATTGGATGAAGCAGCTTGATGAAGAATACCAGCTTACCGATGACGATTATAGCCTGGATGATTTTGTAGAGGATCTTAAGAAGAAAGGATATATACGAGAGGAAATAGATCAAAACGGAGGTGGAAAAATGGCCATCACCGCTAAAACTGAAAGAGCTATAAGGCAGCAAGCCCTTGAGCAGATATTTGGTAAATTGAAAAAAGGTTCATCTGGGAGTCACAGAACCAGTCATATAGGACAAGGTGATGAGCATACCGGGGACTTCCGGGAATATCAGTTTGGAGATTCTCTGTCCCGCATTTCGATGACCGAAAGTCTTCGAAATGCCCAGATAAATCATGGGATTGGGGATTTCAAGATGTCCGAAGACGATCTGGTGGTTGAAGAGACTCATTATAAATCTCAGATGAGCACGGTCCTGATGATAGATATCAGCCATAGTATGATATTGTATGGTGAAGACCGAATTACTCCTGCCAAAAAGGTAGCGATGGCTCTTTCTGAACTTATCACTACCAGATATCCGAAAGATACTCTGGATATTCTTGTTTTCGGAAATGACGCGTGGCCTATTTCAATTTCAGAATTGCCTTACCTTAAGGTTGGACCTTATCATACCAATACTGTGGATGGTTTACAACTGGCTATGGACCTTCTTCGTCGAAAAAGGAATACCAACAAGCAGATCTTTATGATCACCGATGGAAAACCCAGTTGTGTGAGAGAAAGGGATGGAAGCTATTATAAGAATAGTATGGGACTGGATCCCTATATAGTTGATAAATGTTATAATATGGCCCGGCAGGCCAGAAAACTTCATATCCCCATCACTACGTTTATGATTGCACAGGACCCTTATCTTACCCGGTTTGTACAGGAATTCACACTGGCCAATCAGGGAAAGGCTTTCTATACAGGCTTGAAAGGTTTGGGTGAGATGATATTCGAGGATTATGAAATAAACAGAAAAAAAAGAATAAGAGGCTAAGAAAAAGATTATATGAATAAGGAAAATATTAAAACACTTGGTGCTTTAAAAAAGGCAGGATACCAAACTAGAAGTATTAAGGAGGAACTAAGGGAAAATCTCAAGGAAAAGATCAGGAATAATGAAAATGCCTTTGAGGGAATTCATGGGTATGAGTATAGCGTGATTCCCGAACTTGAAAGAGCGATCCTGTCAAAGCATAATATTAACTTTCTTGGGCTTCGTGGCCAGGCAAAAACCCGACTTGCAAGACTTATGGTGAATCTTCTTGATGAATGGATGCCGATAGTGGAAGGTTCAGAGATCAATGATGATCCACTAAGGCCTATAAGCAGATATGCGAAAGACCTTATCAATACTAAAGGAGACGAAACTCCCGTTTCCTGGATCCATAGGGAAGAAAGGTTCTTTGAAAAGCTGGCAACTCCTGACGTTACCGTGGCCGACCTTATCGGGGATGTAGACCCTATTAAAGCGGCCAATTTACGTCTGAGCTATGCCGATGAGCGCGTTATACATTTCGGGATGATCCCACGCGCGAATCGCAGTATTTTTGTGATCAATGAACTTCCCGATCTGCAGGCACGAATTCAGGTGGCTCTTTTTAATATACTTCAGGAAGGAGATGTGCAAATTCGAGGCTTTAAACTAAGACTTCCTTTAGATATGCAGTTTGTGTTCACAGCCAATCCTGAAGACTATACCAATCGTGGGAGCATCGTTACACCACTCAAAGACCGTATCGGTTCACAGATACTCACGCATTACCCTGAAAGTATAGATGTAGCTAAAATTATTACAGAACAGGAAGCCCAGCTGGATGAAAGGCAAAAGGAAATGGTACACCTACCAGAAGTCGCCAAGGATCTCCTTGAGCAAATAAGTTTTGAAGCTCGTGATAGTGAATTCATTGACCACAAGAGTGGTGTTAGTGCCAGAATGAGTATCACCGCTTTTGAAAATCTTTTGAGTACCGCAGAAAGAAGAGCTATTAAAAATGGAGAGGATCACACCATGCTGAGGTTTGGTGATTTTCTGGGAGTAATTCCATCTATTACGGGAAAGGTTGAATTGGTTTATGAAGGGGAACAGGAGGGAGCTGCTTTTGTTGCCCTTCAGTTAATAGGGGAGGCGGTAAAAACACTTTTCCCAAACTATTTCCCCAAGATCGAAAAGCTGAAAAGACCTGATGAAACAACACCTTATGACGACCTGGTTGAATGGTTCTTTGAAGGTTCAGGATTTGAACTGCCCGATGATCTTCCGGAAACTGAGTACAGGGAAAAACTTGACTCTATCAAGCCGCTTAATAAACTAATAGAGAAATATCAGCCGGATATAGATGATAAGGATAAATACTTTATAAAAGAGTTTTTACTGTGGGCTTTAGTTGAGTTTAAAAAACTGAGTAAGCACAGATTTTCAAAAGGTCTTCAGTTTAAGGATCTTTATGGAAGTTATATTAGCGGACTCTAGAATTTCATTTGCAAATTATTAAAAAACAGCCCGGTAAATTCTATTATCGGGTTTTTTATTTGGAAAAATTATTAATCTGATAATTCTGAAAAGGATTTAAATAAAAAGTTTTGCCGCTAATTTTATTTGAATACCTTTATTCAAGTTTTCAAGGAAAAACTGTGAGAAATCTTCAAAAAAATATCAATATTATTAACGGAAAAGTTGCTTTCCGAATGCGTACTATTGCTATTATGATTACAGTTATTACCCCTTTTGGGGTTCTTGCTATATAATTTCCGTCCGTACCTGTATATTTTAATCTCTTATTTAATCTTATTAATTTTTTAAACGGTTTCAGTTATGTATATCCTGAAATTTGGAGGCTCATCCCTCGCTTCACCAGAAAGAATAAAACTGGTTTCTAAAACCATTCAAGAACATCTTAAAGAAGACTCTGTAATCACGGTTGTATCAGCCTTTGGGGGTGTAACCAACGATCTTTTATTGATGGCCGAACTGGCCGCCAGAGAAGACCTTAAATATAAGGAGATCCTCGAAAAGAATGAGAAACGACACCTGGAAGCAGTGCGGGAATTGATCCCGGTAACAGCCCAGAGTGGCATACTCAGCAAGGTGAAAAATCAATTTAATCGACTTGAAACTCTTTATGAAGGAGTTTTTTTATTGAATGAACTTTCCGATAAGACCCGTCATGTTATTTCGGGTTTTGGGGAAATTCTTAGTTCGATGATCATTGCAGAATTTTTCAAGAGCCTCAATATAAAAAGTCTATTTGCCGATTCAAGAGATCTTATTGTTTGTAAGAATCTCAGTGAAAAAGTTCAGGTGAATTATGAGAAAACCAACGTCAACATTAGTGATTTCTTCAAAAAAAATGAGGCCGAACTTTATATAGTTCCTGGCTTTGTGTCCAAAAATGAACAAGGTGTTCCAAGTACTTTAGGCAGGGGAGGTTCAGATTTTACAGCTGCGATAATCGCCGGGGCCCTTGATCTCGACAAAGTGCTTATCTATACTGATGTGAACGGAATGTTCACTGCGAATCCAAATCTGGTGCCTCAGGCATATTCTTTAAAGGATATCTCTTACGAAGAAGCGATGGAACTTTCACATTTTGGCGCCAAGGTGCTTTACCCGCCAACACTTCAGCCGTTACTGGATAAGAATATAGAGATACATATTAAGAATACATTCGAACCCGATCATCCGGGCACAGTGATTTCAAAATCCAGTAAGAAGAATTTCCGTTGGGTGACAGGGATAACCCATATAGATTCTATTAAACTTCTGAATATAGAAGGTAGTGGTATGGTAGGAATTCCCGGATTCTCAAAACGTTTCTTTGAAGTTCTCTTTCAGGAAAATATTAATGTAGTGCTTATTACCCAGGCTTCTTCTGAACATAGTATCTGCATCGCGGTGAAAGCTGATGAAGCCGAACAGGCCAAAGAAGCTATTGATGAAGCCTTTGAAGCAGAGATAAACTATAAGAAGATTAAGCCTGTAGAGATCGAGGATAATGTGGCTGTTATCGCACTAGTTGGAGACAGGATGAGAAGTCATCACGGACTTAGTGGAAAAATGTTCAGTGCGCTGGGTAATAACAATATCAACATCAGGGCGATTGCTCAGGGCTCTTCCGAAAGGAATATTTCGGCGGTTATCGCTAAGAAAGATGTCACGAAGGCTTTGAATACGCTTCATGAGCAGTTCTTTGAAGTTCCTTCAAAAGAGATGAACCTTTTCATAACCGGTGTAGGAAATGTAGGAAGTAAACTAATAGATCAGCTAAGGAAACAGGAGCAGTACCTTCTTGAAAAGCTCAGGTTAAAAGTCAGAGTTCTGGGGCTTTCCAATTCCAGGAAGATGTTATTCAATGAGGATGGAATAGACCTGGATAACTGGAAAGAAGAACTGGAAAATGCTGAAAAAGCTGACAGGGAAGGCTTCTTTAACCGCGTTAAGGAATTAAACCTTAGGAATAGTGTGTTTGTGGATAATACGGCCAGTCCTGAAATTTCCGGCTGGTATAAACATTATCTCGCTAACTCAATTTCAGTGGTGACCTGTAATAAGATCGCCTGTGCCGATGCTTTTGAGAACTATCAAAATCTTCAGGATCTGGCCAGGGAATATGGGGCATCATTCCTTTACGAAACCAATGTAGGTGCTGGACTTCCAATTATCGATACGTTGCAGAACCTTGTGGCTTCAGGTGACAGGATCACCAAGATCCAGGCGGTCCTTTCAGGAAGTCTTAATTTTGTGTTCAATAACTATGATGCTTCAGAACCATTTTATAAGGTTGTGGAAACGGCCATGAAAGAAGGATATACGGAGCCTGATCCAAAGATCGATCTCAGCGGGGTAGATGTAGCCCGAAAGATACTGATCCTTGCCCGTGAAAGCGGACATCAGTTAGAGCTGGAAGATATTGAAAGAGATGACTTCCTTTCACAGGAAAGCCTGAATTCTGAAACTAATGAAAAATTCTTCGAATTGCTTCAAAAGGATGAACCTGAATTCAAGAAAATGTATAATCATGCGGCTGATAATAATGCTGAATTAAAATATGTGGCTCAGCTTGAAGATGGAAAAGCCAAAGTGGGGCTTCAGGAAGTAGGAGTCGGCCATCCTTTTTCGGGTCTTAGCGGAAGTGACAATATTGTGTTATTTTTCACTGAAAGGTACCCTGAACAACCATTAATTGTAAAAGGAGCCGGAGCCGGGGCTGAAGTGACCGCTTCGGGAATATTTGCAGATATTATAAGGGTAGGAAAAAAATAAATATGGAAGAGATAAAAGTTTTTGCGCCGGCTACCGTGGCCAATCTCTCCTGTGGATTTGATGTTCTTGGCTGTTGCCTGGATTCAGTAGGTGATGAAATGTTGGTTAGGAAAAATGATCTAAATGAGGTAAGGATTACTAAGGTTACCGGGCAGGATCTACCTTTGGAGGCCGACGAGAATGTTGCAGGTGTTGCCGTGAAAGCCTTACTAAAAGATCTGGATTCAGATCAGGGATTCGATATAGAGATCAGTAAGAAAATAAAACCTGGCAGTGGCATAGGGAGTAGTGCGGCCAGCTCTGCTGGAGCCGTGTTCGCTGTGAATAAGCTCCTAGGGGAACCTTATACTGCTAAAGACCTGATTTCTTTTGCAATGCAGGGAGAGCTTATCGCCAGTGGGAATGAACATGCCGATAATGTAGCACCAGCCCTGCTAGGAGGATTTAGTCTGGTAAGGAGTTACTGTCCTCTGGAAGTCCTTAGTCTTCCGGTACCTTCAGAATTGAGAATGGTGGTCTTACATCCATTGATCGAGATAAAAACTAAAGATTCACGTTCTATAATTAAACAGAATGTAAGCCTGAAATCGGCTATAAATCAGTGGGGGAATCTTGGGGCTCTCGTAAGCGCCCTTTATACCGAAGATTATGATCTGCTTGGCAGAAGTCTGGAAGATGAGATTGTGGAGCCTATTCGCTCCATTCTTATTCCCTATTTTCAGGAATTGGATGAGCTTACAATAGCAAAGGGAGCTTTAGGTTTTGGAATTTCGGGTTCCGGGCCATCAGTGTATGCTTTATGTAAGGGAGATGAAAATGCTGAAAATGTAAGGAATGCTATCAGGGAATTTTATGAGAAGAAAGGGATCGAATTTGACCTGCACCTTTCAGGAATTAATCAACAGGGAGTTAAAATACTATGAAATATTTTAGTTTAAACAATAGAGAACATATAAGCAATTTCGAAAATGCGGTTATAAGGGGACTGGCTCCCGATAAGGG
The DNA here is from genome assembly GCF_023805255.1 of Gramella jeungdoensis. GTDB lineage: Bacteria > Bacteroidota > Bacteroidia > Flavobacteriales > Flavobacteriaceae > Christiangramia > Christiangramia jeungdoensis. Next base: position 74,607 of record NZ_JAMSCK010000005.1, on the reverse strand, counting down.
TCTTTATTTCCCTGAGGAAATCGTGAAGCTTTCTGAGTCATTTATAAAGAAACTACCTGAGCTTGGTAAAACTGAAATTGCCTTTGAGGCTATAAAAGATTATGTAGGTGGCGAAATCCCTGATGCTGAGCTCGAAGAGATCATAAACACTACTCTTGATTTTGACTTTCCTGTGGCCAGAGTAAAGGAAGGTATAGGAAGCCTGGAACTTTTTCATGGACCTACACTGGCGTTTAAAGATGTTGGTGCCAGATTTATGGCAGGTAGCCTGGGATATTTTATAAAAAAAGGGAATATCGGTAATGTGACCGTACTTGTGGCCACTTCAGGTGATACCGGTGGTGCTGTGGCCAATGGTTTTCTGGGAGTTGAGGGAATAGATGTGGTAATCCTCTATCCAAAAGGAAAAGTAAGCGAGATCCAGGAAAAGCAACTCACAACACTGGGACAAAATATCACAGCTCTGGAAGTAGATGGTGCCTTTGATGAATGTCAGGCGATGGTAAAACAGGCTTTTCTTGATGAGGAGATCACCAAAAATCGGAAACTTACCTCTGCTAATTCTATCAACCTTGCAAGATGGTTACCGCAAATGTTCTATTATTTTCTTGCATATAAACAATTACAGGAAAAGGATGAAAAACTGGTGTTTTCAGTCCCCAGTGGGAATTTCGGGAATATTTGTGCCGGGATGCTTGCACGGGAAATGGGACTACCTATCGATCATTTTGTAGCATCAAACAACGCAAATGATACGGTGACAAATTACTTGGAAACCGAAGTCTATAAGCCAAAACCAAGCGTTCAAACTATATCTAATGCTATGGATGTAGGTGATCCGAGCAATTTTGTGCGTATACTTCAGCTTTTCAATAATGAATATCTGTCTCTAAAAAAGAATCTTTCAGCTTATAGTTTTGATGATGAGTTGACTAAAAAAGCTATTAAAGAAGTCTTTGAAGAGACCGGTTATGTAATGGATCCGCACGGAGCCGTTGGCTATTTAGGTCTACAGGAATTTCTGAAAGATAAGAGCGGATATTATGGCACTTTTCTGGAAACTGCCCACCCGGTGAAATTTTTGGATACTGTGGAAGAAGTGATAGGCGAGAAGGTATCAATACCAGATTCAATAGAAAGAATAATGCACAAAGAGAAAAAATCCCTCCAGATCAGCAATTATGAAGATCTGAAGGGATATTTAATGAGTTAATATTTTGCAGGCTCACCTTCGCCAGGCAAAGTGTTCTGAATAAATTCTCTCAGATCATTGTTTGCCTTTTCAAGGTCCTCGCTTCGCAGATACATCATATGGCCGCTTCGGTATCCCTTAAAGCTGAGGCGGTCTTTCATTTTTCCGCTTGGATCGAGTTGCCACATGGAATATTTTGCATTGAAATAAGTGGTAGCTCCGTCAAAATATCCGGACTGGATCATTACATCCAGATTCGCATTCTGGGCCATGGCCTGTCTAAGATTTTCTCCGGTGTTATTTCCACTTCGGTCCCATGGATGAACCGGCCCGAACATGAAATACTTAAGATCGGTCTTAAATTTAAGTTCTTCACGTAAATAATAGTTGATTGCCGGGGTAAAGGAATGCAACCATGAAGTGAGCTCAGAATTATAGTCAGGGCTATCTCCAGATTCTTTGGCATCCAGGCCACGGTATCTTGAGTCAAGACGCCCAACGGAAAAACCTTCATCTTCACGTAGTAATTCCTTCCAGAAATATCTGAATGGTACTTCGAGATTATTTTGCAGAATTACTTTTTCTGAGATCCCTGAATAATAAGCCATTCTTTCAGCTACTTCCTGCTTTTTTGAATCTTCCATGAAACCGCCTTTCACCAGTACTGGTAATAATTCATTGATGGCATATTCTTCCACTTCCGGAAGCAACTCGTGCAGGTCTTTACTCTGAAGTTCCTGCGGTAAGGCATCATGGTACCATGCCGCTGCGGCAAAATAGGGCAGGCGGTTCGCAATCTCTACGGGACCTTCACGGTCCAGACCTATTTCGGTAGGTGAGACCAGGATAACTCCATTCAGATACATCCACTGGCTGTTTTGTAATTCGAGGGCCAGACCTGAAACCCTTGTAGTACCATAACTTTCTCCGATCAGGTATTTAGGAGATAACCAGCGATTCTTCCTGGTCACAAAAGTATTCAGCCATTCTGCCAGGTATTCTATGTCAGCCTGAACTCCAAAGAATTTTTCGCGGTCAACTTTCCCTTCCTTATCAGGGATCGGACGGGAGTATCCAGTATTTACAGGATTCACATAAACTATATCGGCCACATCAAGTATTGAATGCGGATTTTCTTTTATTCCGTAGGGTTGAACAGGAAAACCCTCATCATCTATTTTCAGCACACGAGGCCCCGTATAGGCGATATGCATCCAAACAGAGGCTGAACCGGGGCCACCATTAAAGGAGATCACTAAAGGGCGGTTTTCGGTATTTTTAACTCCGTTTCTGGTGTAATATGTATAAAATAAACTTGCAATTGGCTCCCTGTCTTCATTCCATAAAGGGAGGGTTCCAGTTTCGGCTGTATAATCGATTCTTTCTCCATTAATATTTACCGAATGCCTGGTAACCACAGAAGTGTCCAGGGGGACCTCAACTTTCTGGGCATAAATGGTAAGGAATGAAAAAAGGCTAAAGACAATTAAAAAAGAAATTTTTCTCATTTGAAGTTCTATGTTCTAAGGTTTAAAATTTAATTCTTGTTATTTAGATTTTCATCCCTGAAGACTATCACATAGCTGAGTACTATCGCTCCAACAGCCGCCAGGATAAAGAATAACATGGCAAGGCCGGGATAGCCAAAAATGGTAAAGTCTGAAGGGATTTGCATAAGCATGGAAGCTCCTACGATCATGGCGGCTATAATGAGACCAAGGGTGATTCGGTTTGCCACCTTTTGAAAACCATCGGTAACGCGTTTTTCGTCTATCGCGTCTATTTTGATCTTCATTTCATTATTGGCCAGGTTTTCTGAAATACGGTTCATCCTTTCGGGCATCTTCTCCAGGAAATGTTTTGATTCAATGAGCGTACTAAAGAAATTTTCAGGCTTTAGTTCATTGACCATCTTCTTGCGCATGATCTCATGCACATTTCTCTGAATGGCCGCTCTAAGATCGAATTCAGGATCAAGCATAGCTACGATCTGATCCAGATTAAGAAGTATCTTTCCCAGGATGTTGATCTCCACCGGTAATTTTATATGAGTATTAAGCGCAAGTCTGTTAAGCTGAATGAGAATTCGTCCCGTTTGTAGATCTTTGGCCCTGCTGTTCTCACTTTCCATGATTACATCACTCACTGTCTTGGCAAACTGTTTTGGCTGGGAGTCTTCTTCCATTTCGCTCATCTTAAGAAGAATATGAGCGGTTTTTTCACCATTGCTCCTGCTTATGGCTAGTAATAACTCGATAAGATTCTCCTGTAATTGAGGCGTGAAACGGGCCACCATACCAAGATCTATAAGAGCTATTCGGTTATCATCTGTAAATTTGATGTTGCCGGGATGGGGGTCGGCATGAGCGAAACCATCGTTAATGATCTGTTGTAAATATGCCTCTACGAGTTCTTCCACCAGGTCTGAAAAATCATTCTCCATTTGTCTTAGTGGAGAAAGGGATGTGATCTTTTTTCCACTAACGAATTCCATGGTCAAGACCTTGGAAGAGCTATAATCATCTACAGATGCAGGAATTATCAAGTGATCATAGCTCTGAAGGTTTTCCTTTAATGTCTTGAGGTTTTGAGCTTCTTTATTATAATCGAGCTCGTTGATTAATATTCTTCTTAATTCGGCAAAGACTTCATCTATCGCATAGGTTTTAGCACTCTCAAGATGTTTTACGGCCATCTGGGTAAGTTCATCCAGGGTCTCCAGATCCTCCATGAATTGTTTTCTAATTCCCGGTCTCTGGATCTTAACTGCAACGGGCTTACCCGAATTTAGTTCTGCCCTGTGTACCTGACCAATCGATGCACTGGCAAGGGGTTTTTCTTCAAATAAATTGAAGGCTTTGGATATTTTGGTTCCCAGTTCTTCCTCGATAATTTTTTTCACTTCTTCAAAGGGAACCGGTGAAACATTGTCCTGAAGCTTAGCTAAAGCCTGGAGATATTCGTCCGGTAATAGATCGGGTCTTGTAGAAAGTAGCTGGCCAAGTTTTATATAGGTAGGCCCCATAGCCTTAAGATCCTCAACCAATTCTTCTGGCGTTTGGTCAAACTGATGTTCTTCATCTTCATCCTGAAGGGCCTCATTCATCGCTGCTGAGGTCGTCTGCCGGAACAGGTCACTATTCCAGTATTTCAGCATAAATCGTATGAATTTATAATATCTTTTGATCTTATCTGGCGTGGTGCTCATTGGTAATAAAAATGGTTAGGGTTCTAAATTTATGAAATTAAGCAGTATCAGAAAGAAAGCATTTTGTTTAAATGGTTAATATTATTGGGATGCCCAAAAAGATAAAGCAGATCACCCTGATGTATGGTCGTCTCTGGAGAGATCTCGGTGAGGTAACGTTTATCTCTCTGAATTGCCAACAGTGTTACACGATAGTTCTTTCCGATTCCGGACTCTTCAATGCTCTTGCCTACGATCTTATGATTATCCCTTTGTACTTTAATAGTGACAATCTCTTTGTTAGGGATGTTCAAATGTTGCAAAGCAGGGGAGTGGGCAGTTTTCTTCATAGAAGTAAGCATCTCATAATCTGAAGATCGTATCTGGTTGATGAATTCCTGGATCTCATCGAAAGGAACCAGGTATTTTTTCAGTACTCTGGTAAAGATCTCGATAGAGGTTTCAAATTCTTCGGGAACTACTTCATCGGCACCAAGCCTGATGGCATCTTTGATTTCTCTAACATATTTAGTTCTTACAATTATAGTTGCAGTTTGTGTGAACTGACGGATACTCGAGAGCATTTTTCTGGTGGCTCCGGGATCAGAAATAGCGATCACGATGACTCTTGCTTCCTGAACATGAGCATGTTTAAGAATGGTAGTATTTGTAGCATCCCCAAAAATTATAGGCTCTTTTTTGGCTTTGGCTTTTTCAAATGTTTCAGGATTCGTATCCAGTATCACATAAGGAATTTCGGCCTTACGGGCAGCTTTGGATATATTTTCACCATTGATTCCGTACCCGATGATCACAAGGTGGTCATGCAGGTTTTCTTCTGAAAATTCCTCTTCAGCCTTAGTACTTCTTTTAATGTTTTCAAGACGTTTTCTCACGGCTGAAGGTATAGGGGCTTTCAGAATGGAATAGGTGATACGCGGTGCATTTTCAATAAGAAATGGAGTGATACCCATGGTGATAATTGAAATTGCAAGGAAATACTGGTAAATATTTTCAGGAATTATTCCACTTTCTTTCCCCACGCCCGATAGCAATAATGAGAATTCACCCACCTGGAAAAGACTGAAAATCACCAGGAAAATTGTCCTGGCGGGGTATTTTAATATAACCACGGTAAGTCCCATTACCAGCATTTTTAATAGTATCACTCCCATTACCAGCAAAATAATGTTGATAATATTGCTAAAAAAGAAATCAAGGTTCAAGAGTGTGCCTACCGATATAAAGAAGAAACTTATAAAGATCTCCCGAAAGGGAAGCACATTTGCGGTGGCCTGGTGGCTGTAATCTGATTCTGAAATTATGAGACCGGCGAAAAAAGCTCCTAATGCAAGAGAAAGACCTACGGTTGAGGTTAACCAGGCAATACCAAAACAGAAAACTACAACTGTAAGTACAAAAAGTTCCTGATTCTTAGTTTTTACCACCCATCCAAATATTTTTGGTGCTACGAACCTGGCGAGTATATATACCAGAATAAGAACGATCAATATTTTAATTGCCATGATCGAAACGGTATAAAGGATATTCGGAGTCTCTCCCGCAAGCAGCGGAGTGAAAAGCATCATGGGAACTACGATGATATCCTGAAAAATAAGGATCCCCAAACCAATTCGTCCATGAGGAGAGGCTATCTCGCCTTTTTCCTGTAGCAGCTTTAAAACGATAGCGGTACTACTTAAACTAAAAAGGAATCCGAGGAAAATAGAAGTGGTCCATGGCAGACCTATGAAATGCGAGATCGCTGCTGTTATAAGAATAGTGCCTCCAACCTGTAATCCACCTCCTAGAAATATGATCCTTTTTATCGATGCCAGACCTTTCAGGGATAATTCTATCCCAATCACGAATAGCAGGAAGATGATCCCTATTTCAGAAAGCAGTTCCACTTCGTGCTGGGAGCTTATCAAATTGAATGCATGTGGTCCTGCAATGATCCCGGCTATCAGAAAACCAAGTATGGCCGGTAGTTTTAACCGCTGAAAGATGAGGATGATCAAAATTGATAATCCCAGAATAATCACAATATCCTGAAGAATAGGAATTTCCATAGGTTGGTTTAATTGAATTTTAAATATAAGAAGATAACGCTCATAGGATCTTAATATTAAACAAAAAAAGCGGCAGGTTTTTCCTGCCGCTTTCTTTACTGCTTAAAATTCTATTAACCTTTTAACCACGCATTGCGAAGTTCAATCTGGTCACCATCGGCATTCTGGATCTCTGCATAGGTTTTCTCCATATCCTTTGGTGTAGTGATCTTTCCTTCAAGTTCGATCTCTTCTCCGCCTCTTTTTATAGTGACAGTAATATCGTCACCTTCACTCCAGGACTGGCTGGCCATGATAAGGTCGTATACATTTTCGATATTATATTCAGTTCCGTTTATAGACTTGAGCGTATCTCCACCCTCAATTCCAAGGTCTTTAAGAAATGTATTCATTTCGATATCTGAACGGAATACTATTTCCTTGGTTTGCTGGTTAGCGGTGATGTAAGGACTTTGTCCGTTGATGAAGTAATCAACTTCTTTCATAACCTCTTTTTCTTCCAACCCGGCTTTTGCAAAGAATTCGTCATAGGGAATCGGGGTACTGCCAGTTACATAGGTATCAAAGAAATCCTGGATCTCCGGGTAAGTGAGCTCTACGATAACCGGAATTAAATTGTCATCTTCAAATGGTTTATCTTTTCCATATTTTTCATTCAGCTTTTTCATAAGATCAAGAATTCCCATTCTTCCGCCACTAAGCTCTCTCAAACGGATGTCCAGGGCCATACCTATTAAAGCTCCCTTCTGATAAACATTGTAATACATGTCTTTATACTCGTCTGTAAGGATGTTTTTGCTCATAACCGTAAAAGGAACAGTATCATCGAACCTTTTGGAGGTATTGATCTTTTCAACCATCCGGTTATAGAACTCCTGGTTGCTAATGAGTCCCTGGTTTACCTGGAAAAGATTGGCAAAGTACTCGGTTACCCCTTCATACATCCATAAATGCTTGGACATTTTTGGATCGTTGTAATCAAAATAATGTATTTCGTTGGAATGAATTCCAAGTGGGGTAATAATATGGAAGAATTCGTGAGAGACAATATCGGTCATACTTTTATCAAGAGCTTTCGCTTCCATACTTTCGGGCATAACTACAACTGTTGAGGTATGATGCTCAAGAGCTCCAAAATTTCCGGCATTTCCTTTTCCAGGTGAATCCGATAAATAAACGATGATAGCATACTTATCAGTACTATTTATATCACCAAGAAATCTTTTTTGGGCACGGATCATTTTCTCCATTTCCGGTTTAAGACTTTTTGCTGAATGTACTTTGTTGGGTGAGTATACACTTAGCAAAACCTCCATATTCTGAACCATAAAGCTTGCAGTATCAGGCTGTGCATACATAATAGGGTTGTCTATCACTTCAAAATATCGATCAAGGTTATAAATATCGGTCTTGGAACTGCCGGTCTCGCTGTTCATAGTTCTGTCTACAGTAAGGGAAGTTCCCGGAATAAGATCTGCAGGTCGCTCAATTTGTAAACGGTACTCTTCTTCTTTCATATCCTTAAAATAGCCGACAAAACCATGTAAGTTCAGAAGGAAGTTTTTATCTTTAAGAATATTGGTTCCGGCCATCGAGTAAACCCCACCTTCATTTTCCCAATCGAAAGAATCATTTACCTGATAGATCACCTTATCCAGGTCTTCAGCATCTTCAATTTGCCAGCTGTTATCATCAAGTTTTATCACTTCCATTTCATTGCCCTTATAATCCAGGGCCTTGAAGTTTTCTGAAAACTTTCCGTAGTTGTCTGTACTATAAGTGCCGGGAACGGTTTTAGGAATATAAAAAGTTGTGGTTTCTGTGGTAAAACGATCGGGGTCTACACTTACCCATACTTTATCATTTTCAACATCTACTAAATCGATGGTGGCCACTACAGGCTGATCAACCTGAGGCACATTCGGGGTTTTACAGGCAAATAACATTGAGGCTGCCGCAATTCCCATTAATAATTTCTTCATAAATAAGTTGTCTTTATTTTATAAGACATAAAGTAAGTGAAATTGTTACAAAAAAATAAAGGCGCCAATCGGCGCCTTTAAAATGATTTAAAAATCAGTTTTATACTCTAACGTGACCTTCACCTAAAACATAATATTTGTTGGTAACCAGCTGTTTTAGTCCCAGAGGTCCTCTGTGGTGTAATTTATCGGTAGAGATCGCAAGTTCTGCACCAACACCCATTTGTCCACCATCTGTAAACCTGGTTGAGGCGTTGTGGTATACGGCAGCGCTGTCTACCTGTTCCATAAAGGTTAAAGCTTCATCCTTATCAGTGGTGATAATTGAAGCAGAGTGACCACCTGAATAATGGTTAATCTTTTCGATGGCCTCATCCAGGCCGTCTATAGCTCCAATCACAATTTTCATCGCCAGAAACTCTTCATACCAGGTATCTTCTGAAGGTACCTTCTCTTCATCAGTAAGTACTTTTGAGACTTCATCATCTACCAGTACTTTTACTTTATTGTCACTGAAAAGTTCCTGAAGTTCTTTTAGCTTGCCTTCATAGTCTTCAATATTCTTATCTACAAGCACCTTATCCAGGGCATTGCATCCAGAGATTTTGTCGATCTTCGCATTCAGCATCACTTTTTTGGCTACTTCAAAATCGGCATTTTTAGAAACATAAAGGAAATTATTTCCTCTACCACTAACCAGCACGGCACCTGTAGCATGTTCCTTCACAAAACCGATTAGCCTTTCACCGCCACGAGGTACAATAAGGTCTAACTGTACTGGTGGATTCTTCAGGAATTCCTGGGTTTCTGTTCTATCCATGTGCAGCAATTCGATCCAGCTTTTTTCCAGACCATTTTCTTCAAGAGCTTCATGCCAGCATTCTTCAAGAATCTTATTGCTATGTATGGCTTCTTTACCTCCTTTGAGGTAGATCTTATTATTAGCTTTAAAGGCCAATACAGCTGCTTCAATAGTTACATCAGGTCTTGATTCATATATGATTAAAATATTTCCGAAAGGAGCTGTTTTGTTCGTGATATCAAGTCCGGTATCAAGCTTACGATGCTCGATAACCTGTCCTACAGGATCATCCTGTTCCATCACTTCACGAACTGAACGTATCATATCGTCAACTTTTTTATCGTCAACAACGAGCCTGTCGTACAAAGCCTGATCATCCCTGCTAAAAGCATCCTGATCTTTTTTATTTGCTTCAATAATTTCATTACGCCTTTTATCCAGGATCTGCATCATGGATTGAAGGACTTTATTCTTGGTTTCAGATTTTATCAACTTCATTTTTTCGTTTCTTTAGTTTAGTTACGTTAATCTATTTCTTTTATGAGGTAAACTTGGTACCTACCGGTTTTCCTGCCATTATATCAAGAATCACATCCTCTCGTTTACCATTTGCTATATAGGTTGTGATGTTTTTTGATGCGGTACCTTTAGCTATCTTGATCTTGGATTCCATGCCTCCGCGGCCTTCACCTTCACCTTTATCTGATTGCTGAACATACTTTTCAACATTCTCGTCAACCTGAACTTTGTTCAGTTTCTCAGACTCATCATCTTCCGGGTGGCCGGTATAGAGTCCATCAGTATCACTAAGAATGATAAGTTTTTCTGCTCCAATCAGTTCAGCCACAAGGCTGGCCAGCTCATCATTATCTGAGAACATAGACATGGTTACCGAAACAGCATCATCTTCATTCGCAATAGGAATAATTCCTTCTGAAAGTAAAGACTCATAGCAGTTTATCATGTTCTCTCTATGGATTCCCGGGCTAAAGTCCCTTTTTGTAGCCAGTACCTGCGCACATCTCATTCCGTAATCGTGAAAAATACTGTAATAGTGGCGCATCATACGAGGCTGTCCTACTGAAGAGTATACCTGTCTTCTTTTACTCTCGTCCTCGATATTGATCTCTCCAAGGATCTCTTTTCCAGCTATAGCCGAACCTGAAGAAACAAGAACTACCAAAATATCCTCTTCATATAATGTAGCTATTTGCCTTACGAGACTTTTTAATACGGGACCTAAAATTCTGTTGTCTTTATTGGTCATTACATTTGTACCAACTTTTACAACAATTCTTCTCTTATCTTCCATTTTAGTTTATTTATAAGCTAAATTAAATTTCGGGTTATTTGTCTTCTCCCAGTTCTACAGCACGGTCAAAGGCAGCATAGGCTGCGTCTTTTATTAATTCCTTTACATTATTATCATCCATGGAATCCAGTGCTGCCCGTGTGGTACCTCCCTTAGAGGCTACTCTTTCCATCCAGGTATCAGGTGAAAGGTCGTTACGATTGAAAAGTTCTACCGCACCTTCAAAGGTTTGACTTACCAGTACTCTGGAATCGTTTTTAGAGAATCCCATTTTAAGGGCTGCTTCAAGCATTGATTGCATAAAGTAAAATACATAAGCAGGACCACTACCAGAGATTCCTGTAGAGGCATCTATATAGTTCTCATTTTTAACATGTATAGATTCGCCGGTTGTATCAAGTAGATTGCGTACCATTAATAATTCTACACGGGAGACCTCCTTTGATTCGGTATAGGAAGTAACACCTTTACCAACCTGCGCGGGAAGGTTAGGCATAGATCTTACTACTTTCTTCACACCCAAACCAGCCTGAATCTTTGCGATTGTAACTCCGGCCATCAAGGAAACATATATCTGTTCTTCATTGACCATAGATCTCATTTCTTCAAAAAGATCATCGCAGTGATAAGGCTTAACCGCAATGAATACCATATCGGCTTGGGGCAGGCAATCTTCGAGCTTCTCGTAAACATCAAAATGGTCCATTTCTCTTAATCTTGCTATAACATCTGCAGATTTGTCGAATACCATTAAATTTCTACGATTAAGCATGGCAGATTTTGCCATCCCTTCTGCGTAGGTTAATCCCATGTTACCTGCTCCAATTACTAATGTTTTCATTTTTTCTTTTTTGGTTCTAAATTTTTTTTGAGGCTTTCTGCCATCTAATTCGGCACACTTGGCGCAAAGACCATGCGATAAAGCATTTTCAGGATTATGAACCGAATTTTGAACCAATAATTTAGTTCGATTTTATTGAAGCTTGCACTAATAAAAACATAAATTCTTGTAAAATATCTTAAAATCAACTTCGTCTTTATTGATGATTTTATAATAATTGTGGATTCATATTAATAAAAAGTGGGGATTAACTTCTCTAAATTAAGAATGTGTAATTCAGGATGCTAATGCTGAAAATTGTTTTTAAGGCTTATTTCTTAAAAAAATGTTATTTATTTCTGAATTAGATTTCCAAGGATAATTATTTGCATATTTGGCAAAATCCTGCAAATCTGTCAGGCTTGTGAATGGTGAGAAGAGATGATTTTATAGCCCCCCAAAATTATTTGGCATGGAATTTTCTCTTAATGGGGCAATTGTGTCGAAATGATAGGAAATACTAAGCATTTGACTCAATAAATATGTGATATGGAATAAGGAGTAAAGGAAAATTTAATTATAATTACCGCTTCCTGATAATCTTTATTGATTATAAACAAAAACCTACTACAGTCTAGTTAATGAAAAATTTTAAAGAGAGGCCAAAGGCTGATACTACAAAAGATAAAATAGCCGATCAGGCAAGAATTATTGCCGTTGGGGCAAGTGCCGGGGGATTGGAGGCCCTTAAAAAATTCTTTAAGAACATTCCGGCTGATGATAAGAACGCTTATGTGGTAATTCAGCATTTATCTCCCGATTATAAAAGTATGATGGGAGAACTCCTTAAAAAGAATACTAATCTTCCCATCGTACAGATATCTGACCAAATGAAGGTGAAACCTGGGCATATTTATTTGATACCCCCGGCCAATAACCTTATACTGGAAGATGATATTCTTCACCTTAAAGAGAAACCAAAAAGCCAGATCCTCAACCTTCCTATAGACATGTTCTTTGAATCCATGGCTAAACAGAGAAAGGAAAGGGCCATAGGTATAGTTTTAAGCGGCACCGGTAGTGACGGAACGCGAGGTGTGCGAGCTATTAAGGAGAATGACGGGATGGTGATGGTACAAGAGCCTACTGAAGCCAAGTTTGATGGAATGCCCAATAGTGCCATTAACACGGGACTTGTAGATTATATACTCCCGGTTTCAGAAATGGGACCAGAGTTGAAAGAATTTATTTCCACTCCTCCAATATTTCATTTCAAAGATGGGGATGTTCAGTATGATGAACAGGAGCTTAATAAGATCCTTAATTATATTGATGAGAAGGCGGGGTTGGATTTCAGGGAGTACAAATATGCGACCCTGGCACGAAGAGTTGCCAGAAGGGTGAATATTTGTAAGTGTAAGAACCTCTCTGAATATTATAACTATCTCACAAGCGAGGAAGAAGAGGTTGAGATCCTATACAGGGAATTCCTTATTGGAGTCACCAAATTCTTTCGTGATGAAAAGGTATGGGAAGTACTTAAGACTGAAGTTTTCCCAAAAATGATTTCCGAAAAAGAGGACGGGGATATTTTAAAAGTCTGGGATGTTGGTTGTAGTACGGGAGAAGAAGCCTATTCTTTTGCCATGTGTCTGCATGAAGAAATGGAGAAGCAGGAAAAGGACCTGGAAATCAAGATATTTGCCACCGATATATCTCAGCCACATCTTGATATTGGTAGTAAAGGTATATATCCTGAAAGTATTGTGGCAGATGTTTCAAAGGAAATGCTACTTAAGTATTTTCTAAGCAAATCCAATAGCTACCAGATCATTGAGAAAATAAGGAGAATGGTAATATTCTCCCAGCATAATATTATTAAGAATCCACCATTCAGTAATATGGATATGGTGGTTTGCCGAAACCTTCTTATATATTTCCAGAACAGCATTCAGAAGAAAGCTCTTAATATGCTTCATTATGCATTGAAGAAAAATGGAGTACTGGTCTTGGGTACTAGTGAAAGTGTACACAGTCATAAAGACAATTTCTCTGAAATTGACCGTAGATGGAAGATCTATAAGAATATAGAACCTAGTAAGAGACTTAAAAATGGCATTAGTCATGCTTCTGCCATGGGTGCAAAGACTACCAAATTGCTGGAGAACAGGTCAGGCCCGGAAAGAAAGATTTTCAGGTCTCACTCTAATCCAATTCGGCAAAAACTTCAGAATGAGTTGAACGAAACCATTCTTGAACAGTTTGGAGGAGCCTCACTTTTTGTGGACACAGATTATAATATACTTCAGGCTGTGGGAGAATTCAGGAAATATGCGAATCTGCCAGTTAGCGGATTTTCCATCAATCTTCTGGATATGCTGGATAGCGATCTGAAGTATATCGTGCAGTCTTCCTTCAATAGAGCTCATAAGAACAAGGAAAAAGTAGTTTACCGCGATGCGGTGATAAACCAGAAAAACAAAAAAATCGGGGCTGATATTATCATCAAGCCTTTTACAGATCATAGTATAGAAGGGGAGACCAACTATGTGATCACTTTTGTTGAAAAGGAACTTAACCTTAAAGAAGTTGAGGAGATTGCAAAAGTAAGTCCTTCAAATCAAACCAAAGAATATGTAGCCAGTCTTGAAGAGGAGTTAAAGAAGACAAAAGAAGATCTACAAACTTCTCTTGAAGAGATTGAAACCAGTAACGAGGAATTACAGGCTGCCAACGAGGAACTACTGGCCTCTAACGAGGAACTTCAGAGTACCAATGAGGAGCTTCAAAGTGTAAATGAGGAAATTAACACCGTAAATGCAGAGAATATTCAGAAGATGGACGATCTGGCAGCCCTGAATGCTGATATGAATAACCTTCTGAAAAGTACCGATATTGGTGTGATATTCCTGGATTCAAATCTGAAGATTCGAAAATTCACTCCGGCGATTAAGAAGCATTTCAGTCTGATCAATGGTGATATTGGCAGGCCTATCGATAATTTCACAAATAGTTTTGGCCTAAGCCGAAAGCAGAGTTTCCTTGATCGCTGTGAAAAAGTACTTGATACAGGAAAGGTGCTTGAAAAACCAATAGTTTCGAGAGAAGGTAAGAACTATCTGCAACGTATATCTCCTTATATGGATTCAGATAACAAGATAAATGGAGTAGTGATCTCCTTTATTGATATCGAGACTATCCAGAAATCCAAGGAGAAATTAATGGCGAGTGAGAAGCGTTTCAAATCTTTCTATGAAGACGATCCCGTATTGCATATTAGTGTAGATCCAAAAAGTTCAGAGATTGTACAATGCAACAAGAAAGCGATTCAGAAACTTGGATATGAGAAGAAAGAGGAGCTTATTGGCAAACCTATATATGAACTATTTGATGAAGACTCCAAGCTTTCAGCTTTAAAGCTTAAGTCCAACATAAAGAAATCTGGGGAGCTTGTAAATCTTGAGCAGAATATGCTTACCAAGAAGAAAAGAGTTCTTCCTGTTATCCTGAATGCCACCGCCGAAAAAGACGAAAAGAACCATCTTAAGACTATACGTTATACTTGCGTGGATATTTCAGCTCTCAAGAAAGCCCAGGAACAGCTGCGAGAGCAGAAGAATGACCTGGAAAGGGCAAACCGAGATCTGGAACAGTTTGTTTCCATATGTTCTCATGACCTTCAGGAGCCACTTTCTACCATTAAATTCGGTAGTGATGTTCTTGGTAAAATGTATGCCAGTAAACTGGATGAAAAGGGAGAGAATTATATCAAGTATATCAAAAACGCATCAGACAGGCTTTCGGCACAGATACGCGCCTTACTGGAACACTCCAGGATTGGTAAGAATGGCAAGAAAACCCTTGTTGATACCAAGGAGATTGTTGAGGTAGTAAAATATGATCTTGGTAAAAGTATGAAAGATACGGGCGCACAGATACATACCGGAGCGCTTCCTAAACTTAAAGGGTATGAGGTTGAACTAAGGTTACTTTTCCAAAATCTTATAAGTAATGCCATAAAATATGTTCCCAAAGGAAGAAAACCGGAGATCCGTATCTCGGCTTATAAAGAAGATAAATACTGGGTATTTTCAATAGTTGATAATGGGATGGGTATCTCAAAAGAGGATCAGCGAAACATATTCACCATCTTTAATCGTGTTCCCGGCAATGAAGATATGAACGGGACCGGTGTTGGTTTGGCCCATGTGGAGAAGATCGTCCTTTTACATGAAGGTACTATCTGGGTTGACTCTCAGGAAGGAGTGGGGAGCACCTTTTATTTCAAATTAAAAGCCAACTAATTATATGCCCCAAATAAGCTATCCTGAAAAGGTAGATATGACCAACTGTGATAAGGAACCCATTCACATTATTGGTAAATCCCAGTCCCATGGTGTAATTGTAGCCTGTGATAAAGTAAGCCTTGATATTACTCAAATAGGAAGGAATTCTGAGGAATTTTTTGGAGCGCCTTATCACGAACTACTTTCTAAACCTCTGGGGGCTTTGATAGGAGAGAAGAGAGCCAGTGAGCTTGAAACCTTGAAAAATGAAGAGGAAAGGCCTGAGGTAAAAGAAGTGAAAATAAATGACAGGGATTTTGTGATGATCCCTCATATTTCAGAAGATAGTCTTATTCTTGATTTTGAGCCTGCCCGAAGTGATTATAATCCTTATGAATATCAGAGGCAACTTACCAGTATTCTAAATACTCTGGGTTCCTCAGAAACACCCGAAGATCTTTGTGCAGACGCGGCAAAGATAACCAAGGATATATTTGGTTACGATCGTGTAATGGTCTATAAGTTTGATGAAGAGTGGAACGGAGAGGTCATAGCCGAGGAAAAGGAACAGGATTTGGAAAGTTGGCTGGGTTTGCATTACCCGGCAAGTGATATCCCTAAACAATCCCGTGAATTATTTATGAAACACCGCGTTCGTATCATTACGAACGTTGATTATGAGCCCGTACCTATAGAACCGGAACTTTCCCCAATAAATGGAGAACCTCTGGATCTTTCAAAGTCTGAACTTAGAGGAGTGTCACCAATTCATATCGAATATCTCAAGAATATGAAGGTTGGCGCTTCCCTTACCGCGGCATTGATAAGTAACGGTAAGTTGTGGGGCCTTTTGGCATGCCATCACTATTCAGCAAAATATATCAATTACTATCACAGGCAAACCTGTGAATTCCTAACCCAGATATTTTCCAATGAACTTACTCTCAAGGAAACCAATAGATATATTGCTAAGCTTGAAGAATGGGAATCTATCAGAGGAGACCTTGTGGTTCAGATAGAATCTGAAGGGAAGATCAAAAAAGGACTCTCAGAGCAGAAGGTGCTTTTTACCGATTTAATGGAATGCGAGGGAGGAGCCATTATTCTGGGAGGGAAGATGCGCCTGGTTGGAAGTACGCCTTCTAAAAAACAGGTAAAGAGATTGGTTGAAGAATTTCTATCCAAACAGGACGATTCGGTCTACTTTACTAAAAACCTCACTAAATTTCATGAACCTGCAAGGGAATTTCTTGATGTGGCTTCAGGTATATTAAGTGTGAAACTGGGTAGAAGCAATAAAGACTTCCTTATGTGGTTCAGGCCAGAAGTGGTTCAGAACGTTAGCTGGGGAGGTAATCCAGATAAGAAAGCGAGTTTTGATGAAGAAAAACAAAGGATGACGCCCCGAAAGTCCTTTGAGAAATGGACGCAAAAGCTAACGGGAGTATCCGATCCATGGTTGGATTACCAGATAAGTGCGGCCAGAGCCATTAGAGAGAGTTTAAGTAATATCATTCTGGAAAAACAAAAGGTAAAGATAGACAGGCTTAATCAGCAATTACTGGAGGCCCATGATGAACTTGAACTTTTTAGTCAGGGACTTTCCCATGATCTTAAGGCGCCTTTACGGGGTATAGACGGTTATGCCCATATACTTAAGGAAGATCATTACAATAGCCTGGAGAAAGATGGGCAGCAGGCAGTAGATACGATTCTCAGTTCTACAAGGGAAATGCAGGAACTCATAGATAACATTCTTTCATTTGCCGGCGTTTCAGGTCAGAGCCTGGATAAAGGTATCTTTTCGGTAAATCATTTGGTTGAAGATATATTGCAGTCCTTCAACACTAAAACCAATTATCCAAATACAAAGATCCACATGGATAAAGACCTGCCCCGGATGATGGCAGATAAAAGGATGATGCAGCAGGTATGGTCCAACCTTATTACCAATGCTTTAAAATATTCTGAAAAGGAAGACCGCCCCGAGATTGAAATTGGGGCCAGGGGTTTTGAAGGAAAGACCACTTACTATGTTAAGGATAATGGAATTGGCTTTGACCCAAAACACAAGGAAGATATTTTCAATCTTTTTTCTAGGTTTTCAGGAGACGGTTTTAAAGGAACCGGAATTGGTCTGGCCATTGTGAAAAAGATAATTGAAAAACATAACGGCAGGATCTGGGCTGAAAGTGAACCTGGAAAAGGCACTGCATTTTACTTTCATGTTTAACAGATCAAAATTGCCAGAAACTCGGGTTTGTAATATTTTCGTATTCCCGATTTCTGAATTAATTACCCAATGATCAAAACATCCCTTCGAATATTACTAGTAGAAGATCTTGATACGGATGCAAATCTCATCAAAAGGCAAATCCAAAAAATAGTGGAAGATCCTGTTGTTGAGGTTACAGATAATCTGGAAGATTGTAAAACCCATCTCGTGAATTTCGCACCAGATGTGGTACTTTCAGACTATAATTTACCTAATTGCACAGGCCTCGATGTTATGGAGCTGGTTAAGGATTTTGACAGTAATATTGATTTTATTTTTATTACGGGAACTATTCATGATGAAGAGCTCGCAGCGAATACCATTCTCAGTGGTGCTTCTGGCTATATTCTGAAAAAACATATGAACAATCTGGCTGAAAAGCTGGAACCTTTCCTGAAAAAGGTGGTGGTGAATATGGTTGCCAGGGATGAACTAAGGGAGCGTATTAGAAATAACAAGATCACTGTGAATCAGATCTACGATTATCTGGATAAGATCCATACCGATAATGCCGAGCAGGTAGAGAATATTAAAAAGATTAAGGCAGCGATGAACAAGTTCAAAGTAGATGACGATGCTGAATAGATTAAGAGAGGCTACAGCCGAACTGCATAAGAAACTGGAGGGAGAGAATCTGGCCAACAAGATCGTGGATCATTCTATCAATCTTGACGAATATAAACTACTGCTATACCAGAATTATTTAGCTTATAGCACGGTGGAAGATCAGCTGCTTGAATTTATCCCGGGCCAAAGCCAAGATAAGTCGGAAAAGCTTAAAAATGACCTTTCAGAAATGGGGATGACAAATTTGGATTCTGAATCCTTATTTGAATTCAGTTGCAAGAATGAAGCCGAAGCAATAGGCGCGGCCTATGTTATTGAAGGTTCAGCCATGGGTGGAATGATCATAGGCAAGGAGGTAAAAAAATGTGATTCTCTTAAGAACCTACCTGAGCAAACTTTCTTTAATGGAACCAGGGATAGTATAAAAGGCTGGAATGAATTTTTAAAATTCCTGCGTTCAAGAGAATTTACAGAAAAAGAAAAAGAGCTTGCCGCCAATAAAGCCAAAGAAACATTCAAACTTTTTGAAAAGGCCTTTAATGTAGAGTTTTCTAATTGTTAGAATTCTTTATTCTGTAGGTTTGGAAAAATTAGTTAAGTTTAGTTTCTAAACTTCTACTATATGCTCTTCAAATCCAGAATTATTTTCTTTTTCTTTTTAATCTTTTCAAATTGGCTTCCTGCCAGTGCTCAGGGTGGCCGAATTCCTGCCCGTGCTGAAAATGGGATGGTATCAAGCAGCCATTATCTGGCTTCTGAAGCTGGTCGGGACATCCTGGAACGCGGTGGTTCGGCGGTAGATGCTTCAGTTACCACAGCCTTCGTTTTAGCGGTTACCTTACCGGCAGCGGGTAATGTTGGAGGAGGAGGTTTCCTGGTTTATCATGGTGCTAATGGGAAATCTACTACTTTCAATTTTAGAGAAAAGGCTCCATTGGCCGCTACAAAGACCATGTATCTTGATGAGGATGGAAAAATAAGGGATAATTCCAATCATGAAGGCATTCTCGCAGTTGGAGTTCCCGGTACCGTAGCCGGTTTATATAAAGCCCATCAGAAATATGGAAAGTTAAAGTGGGCAGACCTCGTACAACCCGCAATTGAGATTGCCGAAAAGGGATTTGCTATAAGTCCGGAAATAGAAGGGTTTTCAACCTGGCTGCTGGCAAATAAGGAAGACTATGAATCTACAGCCAGAATCTTTCTTAAGGATGAAAAGACGGCTTTAAAAGCTGGTGATATTCTGGTTCAGAAAGATCTTGCCGAAACATTAAAGCGTATTAGGGATAAAGGACCTGACGGATTCTATAAAGGAAAAACAGCCAGGTTGCTGGCCGATTTTATGAAATCGGAAGGAGGAATTATTACCCGCGAGGATCTTCGTAATTATGAAGCTCAGGAACTTGAGCCATTAAAGGGCTTATACCGGGGCTATGAAATTATTGGAATGCCTCCACCAAGTTCCGGAGGTACGGTATTAATTGAAATGCTGAATATTCTGGAAGGTTTTGACCTAAGTGAAAAAGGCCATAATTCTGCGGAAAGCATTCATCTTTTAACAGAAGCGATGAGAAGGGCCTATGCAGACAGGGCTTTGTTTCTGGGCGACCCAGATTTTAATGAGGATATGCCATTAGAAAAGCTAACTTCGAAGGAATATGCGGCAGATCTTCGTAATACCATTCAGTTACACAATGCTTCTGTGAGTGATTCAGCGAATTTTTCGGAGGCTCATTTAATATATGAAAGCCCTCAAACCACCCACTTTTCGATAGTAGATGCAGAAGGAAATGCGGTTTCGCTTACCTACACTTTGGAACATTCCTATGGATCCAAAATCGTTGTGAAAGGTGCAGGTTTTTTATTGAACAATGAAATGGGAGATTTCAATCCAATTCCAGGTCACACCGATACCAGGGGATTAATAGGAACAGAACCTAACCAGATAGAACCGGAAAAAAGAATGCTTTCCAGTATGAGCCCCACAATCGTAGCAAAAGACGGGAAGCCGGTTCTAATCATAGGTTCGCCGGGTGGACGTACCATTATAAACACCGTTTTACAGGTAATTGTGAATGTCATAGATTATGAACTGAATATTGCTGAGGCCATAGAATCACCAAGGATACATCACCAGTGGTTACCCGATGTGACCCGGTTTGAGGATTGGGGGTTTTCACCGGATACTAAAAGGATCTATGAAGAAATGGGACATAAAATCGAGCTGAGGTCCGTTCAGGGGCAGGCAATGGGTATCTATATTGATCATGAAACGGGGATGATATATGGAGCTGCCGATAGCCGAAGCTATGATGGAAAGGCTGTTGGATACTAAAGATTCACTTCTTTTAATTCCCTCACTTCTCCTGAATTCATACCGTCAAGTTTTTCATTGGCGATACGCACCCTTACAAGTCTTAAGGTTGGGAAACCCACAGCCGCCGTCATTTTCTTTACCTGGCGGAATTTTCCTTCGGTGAGTGTGATGCTAACCCAGCTGCTTGGCCCGTGCCTTTCATCCCTGACCTTTTTAGCTCTTTCCGGAAAATTAGGAATATTCAAAAGCTTTTCAGTCTTACATGGAAGTGTACGGTATTTTTTGCCATTAATGCTTATATCAACTCCCTCCCGAAGTTTTTGTATTGCCTCTGATGTGATCTCGCCATCCACCTGAACATAATATTCTTTTTCTGAATTTCCGGCAGTGATCTTAGTGCTCAGTTTTCCGTTGGTAGTTAACAGCAAAAGGCCTTCTGAATCTTTGTCAAGTCTACCAACAGCCATGGTGCCTTCCGGGAAATCATAGAGCTCTCCCAGCAGTTTGTGCTTGCCGGGCTTCTTCTGATTGGTAATGAACTGACTGAGATAGCCGTATGGTTTATATATCTTGAAATGCCTGTGCATAGACCGAAAATAGAAAAAAAGAGGCTGTCTAAAAAGTTGTTTTACGGTCATTGCGAGGAATGAAGCAATCTTTACATAATGGTAATCAAAAAACAGATTACTTCACTTCGTTCGTAATGACGCCTGAGTTTACTTTTTAGTCAGCCTCTCTCTTTAATAATCAATTAATCCATTCCAGGCTGGGTGATTTCGAAATTCTGCTCCTCCTTTTCTTTCGCAACCATTTCTTCGACTTCCTTTAGCAGGGCTTTTGAATCATAGATGATACCATCCTTGATGGTGTATTTAACCCCGCCTACGCGAACCACTTCATTATTTTCAGTGAGTTTTATAGCACCCGTTCCATAAAGCACTTTAAGATTCTGTAGCGGATTTTCTTCCACGATTACAAAATCTGCCAGTTTACCGGGTTCAACGGTTCCGAGATTATCATCCATTCCCAAAGCCTCAGCACCGTTAAGTGTTGCGGCTCTTACAACTTCGAGTGGATGGAAACCGGCTTCCCGTAGTAACTCGAGTTCTCGAACGTAGGCAAACCCGTAAAGCTGAAATATGAATCCCGAATCAGAGCCTGTAGTCACCCTTCCACCACGGTTCTTATACTCATTAACGAATTCCATCCAGATCCTGTAGTTTTCTTTCCATGCCACTTCTTCTTCAGTCCCCCAATAGTGCCAGTACGAACCATGAGATATTTTACTGGGTTGATAGAACTCCCATAAAGAGGGAAGGGTATAGGTCTCATGCCATTCGGCTCTTCTTGCTCTCATAAGGTCCCGGCTGGCCTCATAAATATTGAAAGTAGGATCAAGGGTGAAATCCAGGGCAAGCAAAGTATCCATGGTCTCATTCCAGTGTTCCGATCCCGGACCAGCGGCCTGCTTCCATAGTTTGCCAGCTTCCGCGAACCTGTGCTGTTCATTCAGATAGTTATAATCCAGGGGATAATCCTGTACCGTGCGGTCATCAAAGAGCGCTTCCGGCAATCCGTACCAGTGTTCCATAGAGGTTAACCCGGCTTTTGCAGAGTTGAGTACATTCCATCGTCCCACACTCAATTGCGCGTGGTGCATGGCAGAACCTTTACCAAGTTTTCCGTTTTCGTCGAGAGCGGCCTTCATGATCTCAGGAGAAGCTCCAAAGAATTTTATCCCGTCAGCTCCTCTTTCGGCATTTTTTCTTACCCATTCCCGCGCTTCGTCAGTTGTAGTAATAGGTTCTTTTTTTCCGGAGCCAAAAACGGTGTAACTAATGATCCTGGGACCTGCCAGTTCCTTAGCCTTTATTTTTTCCTTGAGGTCCAGGGTCCAGTCAATACCCGGTCCTCCAACTTCCCGAACGGTGGTGACTCCGTGGGCGAGCCATAGCTTAAAAACATATTCAGGACTTGCTCCCTGCGCCTTGCCACCAATATGGGCATGCATATCAATGAATCCTGGCAAAAGGTACATACCGTTGGCATCCAGTTCACGTCCACCTTCTTTCAATTCAGGTCTTTTTGATTCATCGATTTCCACACCGGGATAACCTACATTATGAACTCCTGTGATCTTATTGTTTTCTACTGTAATATCAACAGGACCTAATGGCGGAGCTCCGTTTCCGTTAATAAGGGTAACTCCTCTTATGATAAGCTGATTAAAAGGGCCTTCACCTTTATTCTGCGAAACAGAAGTGTGTATGACCGCAAAAAGAAGGGGAAAGAGAAAGTATATCTTTTTCATTTGAGTATTAATTTATAAAGAAACACCCCGAAATCTTTCGGGGTGAATATTGGTTAATTATTTTTCGGTACAGGGAAACCACGATCCCTCATTAAAGCATCGATCTTTGCATCTCTTCCGCGGAATTTCTTATAGGCTTCAGCAGGATCCATAGCATTTCTAGGCGCAAACAGATATTCTACCAGTTTATGAGCCAGTTTCTTGTCATAGAATCCGCCCGGAGCATCCGCGAATGCCTCGGCAGCATCAGAGGTAAGCACATCTGCCCACAGATATCCGTAATACCCGGCGGCATAACCTTCCCCGGAAAATACATGACCAAAGTGAGGAGTACGATGACGCATCACGATCTCCTCAGGCATATTTAGCTCCTTAAGGGTTTCCCTTTCAAATTTATCGGGATCTATATTCTCGGGATCGGTAGTATGATATTTCATATCCATAATAGCCGAAGCTAAAAATTCGGTGGTCGCAAAACCCTGGTTGAAGGTAGAAGCTTTCTTAATCTTCTTTACCAGTTCTTCAGGGATCACTTCATTCGTCTCATGATGTCTTAGAAATTGATTGATCACCTTATCTGTAGATAGCCATCTTTCCAGCAATTGTGACTGGAATTCGGTATAATCCCTAACACCGCCATTCAAGGTTGGATACTTTACATTGGCTGAAAGGAAGTGAAGGGCGTGGCCAAATTCGTGGAAGAAAGTCTCTGCATCGTCCCAGGAAACCAGAACGGGCTCACCAGGCGCCGGTTCTATGAAATTGGAGTTGTTTGAAGCCAGCACAGGTTTCTCTCCTTCAAGTTTTGTATAGGCGCGATAGGTGGTGGCCCATGCTCCAGACCTTTTGCCCTGTCTGGCATAAGGATCGAGATACCATAAGCCGATGATCTCTCCAGAATCCTTATCGGTCACTTCCCAGACTTTTACATCTTCATGAAATACGGGTACAGTTCCCTCTTCTACGGGAGTGAAATTGAAATTGAATAATTCTCCCGCTGTAAAGAATAAGGCCTGCGTGAGATTTCCAAGTTCCAGGTACTGCTTTACTTCTTCGCTGTCAAGATCATATTTTCCTTTCCTTACTTTTTCAGCATAGAAACGATAATCCCAGGGTTTGATCGTGATATTTGCCCCTTCAGCATCGGCTATTTTTTGCATGTCGGTAACTTCTTCTTCAACCCTCGCCAGGGCAGCCGGCCAGACCTTCATCATAAGATCCATGGCATTTTCAGGATTTTTGGCCATTCTGTTCTGCAGTCTCCACTGGGCATAATTATCATATCCCAAAAGCTCAACACGTTCATCCCGCAACTTCAGGATCTTTGAAATGATCTCATTATTGTCGAATTCATCATTGTTATCACCTCTGGAATAATAATTCCTCCACACTTTTTCACGCAGCTCTCTTTCTGTAGAATAGGTTAGGAACGGATCCATTGAAGATCTTGTATTGGTAACTGCATACTTCCCTTCCTTTCCCCGATCGGCAGCGGCTTTGGCAGCCGATTTTATATAGGATTCGGGTAGACCTCCAAGCTGATCTTCTTCAAGGTAGATCACATAGTTCTCTTCATCGGCAAGCACATTATTGGAAAACTGCGTATATAGTTCAGAAAGCTGCTTGTTTATTTCTGCATATCGTTTCTTGTCTTCTTCGTTCAGGTTCGCTCCCTGCATTGCAAACTCCTCATATATAAGGTCTATCGTACGCTGTTCTGCTTCCGGTAAGGGCTCTTTCTGCGATTTTTCGTATACGGCTTTTATCCTTTTAAAAAGCTCGGTGTTCTGACTGATTTTTGAATAGAACTCAGATATCTCCGGAGCCAGTTCTTTCTGGACTTCACGGAACTCGGGGGAAGAGACATTACTGCTGTAAATACCGTAATAAACAAAGGCTCTTTCCAGCTCTTTGCCTGCTTTTTCCATAGGAACAATGGTATTTTCAAAAGTGGGTTCTTCAGAATTACTTGCGATCCTGTCTATATCGGCAAGATGCATTTCCATACCCTTTCTAATCGCAGGTTTTACAAGATCCACTTCCATTTCATCGAATGCGGGTACTCCTTCATAAGGTCCTTTCCATTCAGCTAATAAAGGGTTGTTCATAGGTTCATTTTCGTTTTTTGTTTCGGGACTGTCGGCACAGCCAAGAATAGCGGCAAGGATAAAGAAACCCAGGCCTTTCCTGATTTGTCGGTTCATTTTGTGATTTGATTAAACTTGGCCTGAATATACGAACAAATGGGATTTTAAGAGATGTCTTTTTTGTTGAAATGGGATTATCCCTTAATGAAAAAGTACCCTGAGGTGATGAACCCCGGGCACTTTTCATAAAAAGAAACAGATGTGATGATTGAATGAGATATGATGATTGATGTTTGTTATCTGATGAAAATCCGACATCCTAAAATGACTAATTCAAATATCTGAGGTGTTCTTACTGTGAGGGTCATGAAAGAACGTCTTTCAAGTTTAAAATCTGATTGATGAATGATTCCCCCTTCGTGGTTCCTCAGGTTTTCAGTTGGAAAGCCGGATTTTCACCTGATAACTACAGTTTCTGCCAGCCTTCTCAATACTAAGCCATTATGCATACCCCTAGGCTGTTGTTTGATGTTGATTTTGATATGCGCTTTCATGATCGATGAATTTGTGATGAATGATGATTGATGAAAATTGATGAAATTAGATTCCGAATTTTCTTCGGTTGTACCAAGAACTTCTACCAGATCCATTTCTTTGGTTTAAAAAAGGTTTGTGGTGAGTCAGGTTTCCTTCGTTTAGTGAGCTAAAGCCTTCGGCGATGTTTGAAAAAGCTGTCATGATGTAAAAGTGTTAATTGATGAATGATGATTTATTTCAAGGAGGAATTTTTGATTTTCAGATATTAATATCGAATTACTGTTTAATAATGCGGGGGCATTAAATATGGGAGGTGAATTTCTGATACTAAAGTACTCGAAAGACACATGCTGGAAAAGGGGATTATTCCCCTTTATATATGGACAATTTAAAGTTAATTAAATATTAATCAGTTGTTTACGGGGTTTCGGGACCTTTATTCTTCAAGGCTTTGGGTCGGCTTTTAGATTGCCGGGAAAGAATCCTTCTTGGAGAGATACCATACTTGGCTTTAAATATCTTGGAAAAATAACTCCTGCTTGAGAGCCCCAGTTCATAAACCACCTCACTAACATTTCTATTTCCCGATGTAAGCATGTTAAGCGCTTTGGTAAGACGTATATCCCTTAAATACTCATTTACTGTTTTACCGTAGATTATCTGGAAGGCCTCTTGTAACTTATTGGAATTCATACCCGCTATTTTAGCCAGATCATTAACTGTTCCAACCTTTGAAATATTGCAGTCTATGTATTCAACCACTTTTTCTACCGCCTTCATATCTCTTTCCCTCAGTTCTTTATTCTGGAAAATTTGCTTTTCCTTTTTAAAACGGGTAAGCATATAGCTTAATATTTCTAAGGCTTTAGCACCGATAAAATTAACCCTGGGAAAACCGTCAATCTCACAATTTTTTATCTCCTTGATCGTCTCAGCAGTTTTAAGACTAAAGCTACCCGACTTCGAAATCCTGTGTTTGGCTTTAGTATCACTAAATATCTTATAGAAAATAGGTTCTAATTGGTTCAGATCAAAAGAGAAATATTGCTGAAACTTTAAGCGATCTATTTCAAGATAACAAAGAGCTATCTCAGTATCTTTTTTAAAAACAAGATTATGTGTCTCGGCATCCTTTGGAGCCGCGATAAGGAATTGATGATTTTTTATAGTTACGAAATCTTCATTATTATGGAAATAACTATCTAATTCGCCTTCTATACAATAAAGGAATCGGATAGGTTTAATATTTGGAAGGGAAAGTTTGAGTTTTATGTCTTCATAGAATTTACAGTGATAGGAATAAAGTCCTATCCCGTTAGGGAAATTAATGCCCCTTATCTCTCCCTCACCTTTTTTTTGTGGGACCGTAATATTGAATTCCCCGAGGTGTTCACTATAACTGACTCCTAATTCATTTGCAAATTCAGGAATAAAATCATCAACATCATTTAACTCTAAATGATAGGTTTTCATTTTTCAGGTTGCTTAGATATGTATTCTTAAGGCTATTTAAAAGTAAGACTAGATTAATATTTTAACATAAAAATATCAGTTAAACTTATACTAAATCACTCTATTCAAATCCATTAAACACTGTTAATCAAATAATTAGGGTGTTTTTCCCCTTTTTTGGTTTCCGGGTAAAACATATATTCGACTCCTGTTTTAGTTTTATCCCCAAGCGTTTGAACTTTCCTGGAATTATTAACCAACCAAAAAGTCAAACAATGTATTCTTTCACTTTTAATTTTCGTTCGATACCGCAGTTCTTTTCCTTTATGATTTCATCTCTTATTTTTTTGGGATTCATGTCATGTTCAGTAGATATAGAGGAAGATGTGGCTGAACCAGAATTAAATGCTACACCTAACTTAGAACTTAGATATTCTGACCGGTTTATAGTAGTTCTCTCAGAAAAACCAGCGGCTCAAAGTGAACAAGCCGGTGAAATTCTTGATAATCTCGAAAGTAATTTGGGTATCCCTGAAAGAGCAGTAGTTTATAAATACAGGAAAATTTTTAGTGGTTTTACTGCCAAATTAAGCCAAAAAAAGGCAGATGCGTTGAAAAATAATCCTAATGTGGAATATGTAGTAAGAGATATTCAGGTTGAAAATTTTTCTTTTGAATCTGCACAGCAGGATTTTCCAGTTTGGGGCTTAGACAGGATAGATCAAAGGGATAATTTACTTAACCAGGTTTACAGTTATAATTCCACAGGAAAAGGTGTCACTGTTTATATCATGGATACAGGAATCAATTTTTCTCACGAAGAGTTTGAAGGAAGAGCCAGTCTTGGATATGACTTTGTCCAGAATGATGCCTGGTTTGAAAAAGATCCTAACCAGGCTCCTGGGGAAGATTGTCATGGCCATGGAACTCATGTTGCTGCTACAGTTGGAGGAAAAAATTATGGAGTGGCTAAAGATGTAAACCTGGTGTCTGTTCGTGTTTTCGGTTGTAAGAATGGAACGTTAAATTCTGTTGTTCTGGCAGCAGTCGAATGGATTACCGAAAATGGTCAAAAACCTGCTGTGGTTAATATGAGTTTGGGAGGTTACTATTCCGTTGAAATGGACCCTATAGAAACCGCTATCAAAAACTCCATTCAAACGGGGATTACCTATGTTATTGCAGCTGGGAATAGTGGCTCAGACGCCTGCGAAATTAGTCCGGCACGCGTACAACAAGCTATAACTGTAGCCGCTAGTGATATCAATAATGAAATGGCTGGTTTTTCGAGTTATGGAAATTGTGTTGATCTTTTCGCTCCTGGAGTTGGTATTTTATCAGCTTCTCATTTAGATAATAATTCTGCACGTCATATGAGCGGTACTTCTATGGCAGCTCCACATGTGGCAGGAATTGCATCCCTGTTTATTGAGACAAACCTACAATCCACACCCAATCAGATCCATGAAGCTATAGTAACTAATTCTACAGAGAATGTTGTAATGAATGTGCCTGAAGGAACAAATAATCTGGCTTATAGTCTATGGCAGGAAACAATTATAACTGAACCGGCTTTGGTTCTTGAAGTTTTGGCATATAAAGATAAAGGAAGCGTTAGAGCAGCTCTTACCTGGAATACTCCAGGAGATTTTTCGGCAGGATTAGTGAGAGTTTTTATAGATGGAAAGTATGTTACAGAAACGCACAATGATGGTTTGTGGTTTTATAATACGGGAGGGAAAATCCCTGCATCATTCCAGATATGCCCGGTGAATTTTAATATATGCTCTGCATCCGTATCACCAGTTATTGTGGATGATCCTATTCTCCTTCCAAATCAAGAGCCGATTGCCAGATTTGGATATTTGTCAAATGGTTTAGAATTTAGTTTTACAGATTATAGCCGGGATGATGATGGGGAAATAGTTGGCTGGGAATGGAGCCTGGGTGATGGAACTACATCTAATTTGCAAAATCCAACTCATATTTACAGTGCAGAAGGTTATTATCTGGTCACACTAAGAGTAACTGATGACAGGGGAGGTTCTTCAACTTTTCGGAGAAATATCCTAGCTGAAGAGCCAGTAGAACCTGAACCTGTGAATCTTCAGCTATCAGTTGAAACAACCAAAAGTAAAGGTAGAACCTATGCTCATCTTTCATGGACTCCGTCAGGAACTTCAGAACTTGTTCAGGTATATATGGATAACAGCTTAAAAATAACCATCCCTAATGATGGGAGTGAAAGCATAGATATTGGTAGAGGAGGTGGATCAGCAATCATTAAGATTTGTATTCCTGATTCTTCTTATTGTTCAAATGAAGTGATTGTGGAATTTTAAGCAGTTTTTAATCATAAATCCGGGAGGCATATGGTCTAGAAAGGTTGATATAATTACTAAAAAACCATAGTAGACATCGTGTCTTCCAAATTAATTTTGCGATAAAATTGTATTGATAATCTTTAATCCTTAAGAATCCCGGTTATTAATCCAGACGGGATTTTCTTTTAGGGCATTTTTCCCCTGTTCTCAGGTTCAATTTAATATTATCTTTCTGCTATTAAAACACTCCTCGGGCTGTGTCCCACTTTCTTCTATAGATTTTGATCTACTATTAAATCTAATAGTCATGATCAATTCACAAAACTGTCCGCATTGTATAGGAGCCAGGAAAAGCCATATAGGCAAAAGGTATAAGATCTGCGGATATTGTATGCAGGCGGTAAAAGAGAGAACTGTTAGGACTACTGAGAGAAAGGATACTCTTCCGATAGGAATGGAAAGTGCTTCCTTTCTAACAACATCCGGCGTTACTGCTTTAGCTGTTTTTGGACTTAAAATATCCCTTTTTAACGGACTAATTTTGGGTTTAATATCTGCCCTGCTTGTTACAGGTTTAATCAAGCCATTCATTTTAACTCTGAAAGCTATCGGCCTGGTGATTATTTTTCTTTTTATGGTAGGTGAGCTTGTGGACTTCAGTCTTTATTTTATTGAACAGGTAATTCTTTTTTTCGAGTTAAAGAATAGCCTCATCCTAAAGGATGGAGTTGTTTCGCTATTAGATTTACATTACCACTTTAGTCTGGTTTAATTGTCTTGTTTAACTCTACTTCCTTAAATTTGCCGGTTCATAATCAAAAGAATAACACTTTTGGTTTCTTTATAAAATCAACTTATGAACCATAGAATTTTCTGGCTTTTAATAATTTTTATTTCCGGCCACTGTTATTCACAAAATAATTTTAGTGCACGTATTATAGATGGAGAAACCAATACTCCTCTCCAGGGAGCTAATGCTGTGGTTAAAGGCAGCAACCTTGGTGCTACTGCCAATGATGAAGGTTTGATCGAAATCAACGGTATTCCAGATGGAGAAAAGACCATCGTATTTAGTTATATAGGTTTTGAAACTCTTGAAACCAGTTATAATTTCCCACTTTCAGATGACGATATTAAAACGATCTATTTGTACCCGGCTGGAGAACAAATGGAGGCGGTCTTCATCTCTTCCACAAGGTCAAGACGTACCATTGCAGATCTTCCAACAAGAGTGGAGGTGATTTCCGGGGAAGAACTTGGGGAAAAAGGAAATATGAAGCCCGGGGATATTCGGATGCTCCTGAATGAAACCACAGGCATCCAGACACAGCAAACTTCAGCAACATCCTATAATTCCAGCATTAGGATACAGGGACTTGACGGGAAGTATACCCAGTTATTGAAAGATGGATACCCACTGTATTCGGGGTTTTCAGGAGGTTTAAGTCTCCTGCAGATCGTGCCTTTGGACCTCAAACAGGTGGAGGTGATAAAGGGAGCTTCCTCCACCTTATATGGAGGAGGTGCGATAGCCGGACTGGTGAATCTTGTATCCAAAACCCCTACCGAGGAAGAGGAACTCAATTTACTGCTAAACGGAACTTCGGCCCTTGGCCTTGACGCAAGTGCTTTTTATTCAAATAGATCTGATAAACTCGGGACTACCATCTTTGCTTCCTATAATTTAGGAAGCCCCTACGATCCCGCAGATATTGGACTCACCGCCATTCCTGAATTTGACAGATATACCTTGAATCCCCGGGTCTTTTATTATCCGGGTGAAAACGCTACTCTGGATCTTGGCGTTAATGCCGTTATTGAAGAACGTACAGGCGGAAATATCGAATTCATTGAAAATGACGGCGGAGTAGAGGATCCTTATTTTGAGCAAAACAATACCCGTAGAATAACGACCAGGGCTGGTTATGAACAAAAATTTGAGAATGGTTCAAGCCTGAACATAAAGAACAGTCTAAGCTTCTTTGAGCGAAAAATTCGTATTCCCGACTTTGTTTTCTCCGGAGACCAGTTCGCTTCATTTAATGAAGTAACCTATGGTTTTGGGGATAGAGATTCTGAATGGATAGCAGGAGCAAACTTATGGGCAGATAGCTTTAAGGAAGATCAGAACCCTGGTTCTCAAGGGGTGGATTACAATCATCTTACCTATGGTGTATTTGTACAGAACAACTGGCAGGCAACAAAATTTTTAAGCCTGGAATCAGGATTAAGGCTCGATTACCAGAATGAATATGGCACTTTCTTGCTGCCAAGATTATCGGCAATGTTCAGTTTAACAGACAATCTAACTGCGAGACTTGGTGGTGGGCTTGGTTATAAGACACCTTCTGTCTTTACAGAGGATGCAGAAAGAATACAGTTTCAAAATGTACTGCCCATTGATGTTGATAAGACGGAAGCTGAAAGATCGTACGGAGCCAATTTTGATATGAATTACCGTACCGAGCTTTTCGAAACCATTGACCTTAGCCTGAATACACTTTTCTTTTATACACGAGTAGATGATCCTCTTATTCTTACCGAAAATACAGACGAAAATTTTGAATATATCCAGCCAAATGGGTTTCTTGATACAAGGGGAATAGAAACAAACCTGAGATTGTCCTACAACAATTTTAAACTCTTCGTAGGACATACCCTGGCTGATGTGAACAGGCATTATGATGGTGAATCTTCAGAAATGCCGCTTGTGGCTCAGAACAGGCTAAACAATGTTCTTGTCTATGAGATAGAGGACAAACTCGTGATAGGCCTTGAGGGATATTATTTTGATCCACAAAAGTTGGGAGATGGCAGCAGGGGGGAGAATTACTGGATCTTTGGTTTGATGACCGAAATGAAGTGGGAAAAATTCTCTTTGTTCCTGAATTTTGAGAATTTTACCGATACGCGCCAAACCAGGTTTGACTCAATCTATACTGGTTCGATTTCCAATCCTCAGTTTAAGGATATTTATGCTCCGGTTGACGGATTTGTTATTAATGGTGGAATTAAACTGCAGGTTTTATAACTGAAAGGTTTTTTAACCAAATTTGCAACTTCAATTTTGATCTATGTGGAAAGCTGCTATTGAAGCTATACAGAATAACGATAGAGACTGGATAGATACTAATCATTTGGCTTTCCGAAGTTTTTTTAAAAAAGAAAATACACTCGAAAAAGGAAAGCTGGGGAAAGAAGCTTTGGATCAGCATTACAGGGAAAGGCTTTTCAAGATGTTTATTGAAACTTCTCTGAATGGTCTTGAACTTGATCTTAAAACGGGTGCAAAGTGGATAGAGAATGCTTCCAGACTGGATGGCAACTGGGGCTGGTTGCTGGCAATAGGAGTAGGGGGTGGATATTTTACCCATTATCTTAATGAAGAAGTAAGAGAATCCTATTTTAAACCTGAGAATGCTTTGGTGGCAGGTAGTGGGAAACCTGTAGGTGAAGCTCAAAAAGTAAAAGACTTATGGAAAGTTAATGGAAGCTGGGATTATTGCAGTGGAAGTGAACAGGCCTCGCTTTTTACGGCTGTCACCCTGAAAGAGGGAAGGATTAGCGCGATGGTTTTACCCAAAGATCAGGTGAAAATTGAAAGGAACTGGAATGCTATTGGGTTGGGACTTACCTGTAGTCATAAAATTATTGTGGATAGAGTTCTGATTCCGGAAGATCATTTCTTTGATCTTTCTAAATCACCTGCCAATTCAGATTATCCTCTTAGCAGTTATCCTTTTGATCTGTTCGCCCGCGTTTGTTTTGTTCCCGTGATATTAGGTCTGAGCAAAAGTCTCTGGCTGGAGGTTCAGAAAGTTATAGATGCTAAAAGGCAGATATGGCAGCAATATCAGCCTGAAAAATATCATAGTATCCAAAGAGTGAAGTCTGATTTTGAAAGAGATCTGATGAAATTATCTGATGATTTTTATTCAGCTGTAGAGGGAAGCTGGAAAGGGCATTTAAAAAAGCGGGACTCCCATATTAATTCGGTGCAAAAAGCAAGTCTGGCTTTAAGCAGTTTCTGTTATAGCAAGACCTCTGAAATTATTCCGTTGCTCGGAATGAAAGTAATGGAGAAGGATCACCCTGTTCAGCTTTGCTGGCAGGACCTTCAAACGGCATACCAGCATATGATCTTTCGGGATTATTGAATTTAAGTAAGTTCTCTTCTAAGGACTACCAGTGGCGGACTTTTTATCACACTAATGCTGTTTCCAAGTCCTATTGCCATTACCAGTAGTGTAATTCCCGGGAACAGTACCAAAAATGGAACCCACGAGGGAACAAAAGAAGTTTCAAATACAAGCCAGCCCAATAACTGACTGCTGATAAGGGATAAAAGTATTCCTGAGAGTCCGCCCAGAACGCCCAGATACAGGTATTCCAAAGCCAGAATTTTTAATATCTGGCTACTTCTGGCACCGATGGTTCTCAGCAGCACACTTTCTTTAATACGCTGGTATTTACTCGTTCTTACTGCACCAATAAGAACTATAATCCCTGTAAAAATACTGAAGAAGGCCATAAAATTGATAAGCCAGGAGATCTTGTTTAGGATCCTTTCTATCAGGCTTAAAACCTGCCTGAGATCAATAATAGTCACATTTGGAAAATCAGCTACCAAAGCCTGTTGCAGGGAAGCAGATTTGGCTTCATCGGGCACCTTGGTTGTAAGAACCCTGAACTGGGGTGCGTCTTCAAGCACTCCGGTTGGAAAAACGATGGAGAAATTGAGTTGCATCCGGCTCCAGTCAACAGTTCTTATACTTCCCACGACGGTTTTAAGGATTACACCCTGAACATTGAAACTTACTTCATCGCCTACACTAACTTTAGCATCTTCAGCAAAATTATCACTTACAGAAATCGGTACAGGACCATCCTCAGGTTTTTTAGCCGTCCAATCGCCCTGTTCCAGTACTTCAGAAGAAATCAAAGTGTCTCTGTAGGTCGTTCGGAATTCATGGTTGAGTATCCAGCCATTTACCCTGGATGCCGTATCTGTCCTTATCTCATTAACTGGCTTGCCTTTCAGGCTCTGAACTCTCATCGTAACGATGGGGATGTTTTCCAAAACTGACAGATCCTGACGGGTTATAGTTGCCGCGACATCTTCGCTTTGTTCCGACTGCACATCAAGCAGGATCATATTGGCACTGCTGGACTGTTCTTCCAGGGAAGCTTCAGCTAACAGCAGGTCTTTGGTGAAATACAGGGTACTTATAAGAAAAGTGCCTATACCTATTGCCAGTACCAGAATGAGCGTCTGGTTTTGAGGCCGGAAAAGGTTCAGAAGGCTTTGTCTGGGTACAAACCCCCAACTGGACGGGAAGTACTTCTTTATCATTTTCATAAACAGATTCGCTACTCCTGCCAAAAGAGAAAATGTAACTATGATTCCAAATACAAATGAGATAGAATATTCCCAGTCTTCCAGCAACCAGAAGGAGAATAGAAATATGAAAATAAAAATGCCAGATAAAACAAATAATCCTGCTTTTTTGGACCTTTTAGGACTCGCATCCTGAACCCTTAAAGTATGAAGTGGTGAAACATATAAAGTGCCAATAAGTGGATACATTGCAAAAAGTACGGACATTAATACACCGAGTAACAATCCCATGAAAATAACTCGCGGAGCGAAAGAGATTTCCACGTCCACCGGAATAAAATCCTGTAAGATCAACGGGAATAATTGCTGAAGTATCAATCCTAATCCAGTTCCGATAATCCCTCCCAGAAGACCAATCATAGCTATCTGGAGCAGGTAAATCAGGAAAGTCTGTTTTTTGGTCGCACCAATGCATTTAAGAACAGCAATGGACTTCAATTTTTCCTTGATATAAATATGGATAGCGCTGGCAATTCCCACACAGCCCAGCAGGAGAGCTATAAAAGCAACCAGATTAAGGAACTTTCCGAAATTCTCATATCGCCGGCCCATTCTTTCACTGGTAGATTTATGGGTGTCCAGATCGGCGTCATTTGCATCGAGTATAGGATCAAGTTCTTTATCGAATTTATCCATGTCCAGTTTTGGATCGGCAAGGAAATAGTATTTATAAGTGATACGACTACCGGTTTGTACGAGGCCACTTTTCTCAATGAATTTATAAGGTATGAGAACCGGTGGAGCTACCGAGCTGAAGATAGCCGAACTCCCGGGAACCGATTTGAGAGCACCTATAACAGGCAGAATAACATCTCCTATTTTGATCTTATCACCTCGCTTGATTCCCAGTTGCAACATCACGGTGGCGTCGAGCAGTGCGCCTTCTTTTTCCTGATAATTTGAAGCTGCCGAAGCCGGCTCGGTTTCAAGTTCACCATAAAAGGGGAAATCTCCCTCTATTCCACGAACCTGAACAAGCTTTGTACCTTGCTTTCCAGGAAAGGCAGCCATAGAAGCAAAACTGATCTCTTTTCCTTCCGGACCGCCCAGGGAATCGATTATAAATGAGACTCTTTTATTGGGAGTTTTATCGCTATCGATTATATAATCAGCTCCCATCAGGGCTTTAGACTGCAGTGCAATGTTCTTTTTAAGGTTATTGCTGAAAGATTGGATAGAGACCACAGCCGCGATACCCAGAATAATGGAGGCCATGAAAAGGATTAGTTTTCTGCTGCTGGCTTTACCATCCCTAATTGACATTTTCAGCAACCATCCAAATCCGGCCTTGGAGTAGTTATTTTGATTGGGAAGCTTCATTCTATACAATCTGGGTTTCAAGGATCTTTCCTCCTTTCAGTTTAAGTATACGCTGTGTTTTTTGAGCCAGTTCAAGGTCGTGGGTTACGATCACCAGGGTTGTACCCGATTCTTTATTAAGCTCAATAAGCAGATCCACCACTTTCTTACCGGTCTCTTCATCAAGGTTTCCGGTGGGTTCATCTGCAAAAAGAATGGAGGGCTTGTTGCTGAAAGCTCTTGCCAGGGCCACCCGTTGCTGTTCTCCTCCCGAGAGCTGTGAGGGATAATGGTCAAAACGATCACCAAGACCAACTTTTACCAATAGTTCTTTTCCAATTTTAACCGCTTCTTTATCTCCACGTAATTCCAGAGGTACTGCCACATTTTCCAGGGCGGTGAGGGTAGGGATCAATTGAAAATCCTGAAAAACAAAGCCTACGTTCCTGTTTCTTAAAAGCGCTCTCTGGTCTTCGTTAAGATCATTAAGCCTGGTTCCACATAATTCGATAGTTCCTGAATCTGCTTCATCAAGGCCTGCACATAAACCAAGTAAGGTGGTTTTTCCACTACCCGACGGGCCAACAATGGCAAAGGTTTCTTTTTCTTCAATATCAAAACTTATATCATGCAGCACAGTTAACTTTTTTGAACCGCTTGAATAGCTTTTCTTTAAGTTTTGTACGTTTAATATCTTTGCCATCTTTCGTTATAGTTTGATATTTGGATGCAACAAAATAATGAAATGATTTTGATTTAATTACCTGTGTTATGAGAAGCTTATTAATTGTTTGGTCTTTACTTCTGGTTTTTCTTTCTTCTTGCGGAAACGCTGAAAAAAAGAAAGAAGAGAAGAGCGGTGAAGAAAATGTTATTGAAGAGAAAGCCCGGGAAGAGGACAGGAGAGTTATTCTGTTCTTTGGAAATAGCTTAACAGCAGGATACGGGCTTGAACCTGATGAAGCTTTTCCTGCCCTTATTCAGAATAAAATTGATTCTCTTGATCTTAATTATGAAGTGGTGAATGCCGGACTCAGCGGGGAGACAACTGCCAGCGGAAAGAACAGAGTAGAGTGGGTGTTAAATCAGGAGGTAGATGTTTTTGTACTTGAACTTGGAGCTAATGACGGCCTTCGTGGAATTCCTCTTGAAGAAACCCGGAGGAACCTTCAGGAAATCATAGATACTGTGAAAGAAAAGAATCCGGAGGCAGAGATTGTCCTGGCGGGAATGCAGATCCCACCCAATATGGGAACGGAGTACACTTCAGAATTCCGAAATATCTTTCCTGAACTTGCCAAAGAAAATGATATCCTGCTAATTCCTTTTTTACTTGAGGGTGTTGCGGGTATTCCTGAATTGAACCAGGGTGATGGTATTCATCCAACTGTGGAAGGGCAGAAGATAGTAGCTGGCAACGTTTGGGAAACCCTTAAACCAGCACTAATCAGGTAAATAAAGAAGGCTAGTGTTTAGACATAACTCCCTAACTCTTTGAGGTTTTAATCGATTCATTTATAATTTAAGTGCCTTCTTAAGTCAATCCGTGGCTATTGTCTCATGGGATTTAGCAGTAAATTAAAATTTTAACATTAACTTTAAGAAAAATATTGCGAAAAAGAGTTGACTTTTTATGGCAGCAAAAAAGTATGAATCTATATTTCTTATAGATGATGATAAAATTACCAATTTATTAAACCTTAATGTTCTTGAGAACCATGGGGTAAATGGAAACATCCAAGCATTTGTTGATCCCGGAGAAGCTTTAAGCTGTCTTGAAGATTCATTGAATAAAGGGGAAAGCTTGTTGCTATTGCTGGATCTAAACATGCCTGAAATGAATGGTTTTGAGTTGTTAGATAAATTGCAATATTTTGATACTTCAAATCTGGATGTCATTATAGTTACATCATCGATAGCACAAGATGATTTTGAAAAATCCATGTCTTACAAGCAGGTTAAGGGATTTATTACAAAACCTTTAAAAGCAATTGAGATCGAGAAAATTTTAGATACTGAAATACAGTTATCATAAGGAAATCTCTATTCAATATTTCAATTCACTTCTTTCTGTATCTTCATATTTAGCCTTTTCTCCTGATAGATACCGTTTAAGTTTCTGGTGAAATTATCAAGTTCTTCGGCTATTATATTAATTAGCCTGGCGTATCGTTTCAGGGTTTCTTCATTTATGCGATCCTCCTCGATTAAGGAGGTGATACTTAACATATTTGTGACCGGTTTACGTAATACATGTGAAATGTCAAATGATATATCTTCCAGGGCTTGCTGGTATTCCTTGCTTTGGTGAATATCCTGAAAAGTTCCACTCCAGATGATATTTCCATTTTCCATTTTTTCCGGTTTAGCCCTTCCATAATACCATCTAAAGGAACCATCCTTGCGAAGAATTCTAAACTGACATTCCCATATCTTGAGTTCAGAAAGTGCACGATAGTAAGTCTTAATTATAATTGACTGGTCGTCTTTATGAACATGATTAAATAGTAATTCAGGTTCCCTGCTTAATTTTTTAGGATTAAGAAAAGGAAACATTTTTTTGATCCCTTCACTTAAGAAAATGAATGATCTGGCATTATCAATATTATGTTCAAGCTGGAAAATTGTACCGGGAGCTGCATTGGTTAGTTTAACTAACTTTAAGGCTCCTATTTGAATATTCTGGTTTTGGATGATAAGGGTCTTTCTCATATTCAGGTAATCCATTACCTGTTTTGCCAGAAGTTTTAAAGATCTTTTTTGGTTTTTATTTAGTTTTCTCCGTTTTGTATCCACAACACATAATGTTCCTAATACATACCCATTTTCTGATTCAAGCGGGGCGCCTGCATAGAACCTTATATTGGGTTCATCCTTTACCAACGGATTATCCTTGAAGCGCTCGTCATTTTCAGGATCGTCAACAATCAGTAATTCTTTTGGATTGTTTAAAGCGTGCTGACAGAAAGCAAACTCCCTGGGTATCTCTGATGCATCCAGCCCCAGATTCACTTTATACCATTGTCTCTCTTTATCAATAAAGGTGATCTGGCTAATCGGCATATCTACCATGGAGGAAGCTATCATGGCTATATCGGTGAGTTTTTGTTCGGGACAGGAGTCTAGAATCTGATAATTATAGAGTTCCTCCAGCCTTTTAGCTTCATTCATGGTTGGTTTTTTTAGATTCAAGGGTTATAAATTTAATAAAACAAATTGTTTAAAACCCCCTGTGAGGATATTAAAACCAAATATTTATGTTTTGTTTATGCCAACTGAGAATGTTGGATTTTAATTGGAAAATACTGAGAATTCAATTAACACTTATTTGGATAAGAGTCTTTTAACCTGTTTCCAGAATGATATTTTTACAATCCTGTATTTAAAATAAAGATGCTGAAATATGTCCAATTAAAATCTTTTGAAATGATAAATGGATAACAATGATATTGCCGCAGTTGTTCCAAGGCTACCGCCAAAACCTTCAAAAAAGGAACCGGTAATTAAATAGATTATTGAAAATAGAATTCCGGCAATAGAGATGATGCGAAAATAGGGCACGACTTTTTGAGAAGCCATTCCAATAAAAGAAGATCCCATGATCACCAGTGGTAAATTACTGCTGAGAAATGGATTGAGCAGGTCTGGAAATAAATGAAAAAAGAGTCCTGCTAGTACTGATATCCCGGCTGAAGCCATTACTCCTCCCAGTTTAAGATGGTTATTCAGGATAAAGGTGCTAATAGCGCTTAAAGATCCGGCAAGTATGAGAATGGCAATATTCATATTAGGTGAATAAGTAAATAACCGAATAAACAATTGAAACTCCTCCAAAGGCAATGGTACCCAGTTTACCTCCGTAGCCAGTAAGTATATTTTTAGCCAGCACCAGCAACATTCCGGTGAGCAGGCCGGCATACAAAATAAAAAGATATCCGTTAGCAATACCAGGTGTCGTCATGCCCACAAAAGAGCCACAGTACATAGCCACAGGAATTTCTTTAAGCAGTCCTGATTGCTTATTTATGTAAGGAAGCATTGCACCGGTTAATCCTACGATTCCGGCTGCCAGTACACCTCCCAGATCAAACTCCAGGTTTAGAAAATAGGTGAGCAGTGCGCCCAGAACAGATGCAGCAACGCTTATTGTATCTTTTTTGCGAATGGAAGCCGGAAATGATTTTTCTGTTTTAACATAAAAGAATGCCAGGAGCCCGGTTATAGGAATCAGGCTTAGAATAAGGAAAAGTTCATCAGTATTATCAACTAATATCCCCAGCAAAAAACACAAATGGAGAAGTATGATAAGGAGAAATGTTATTTTTTGAAGGGCTTTTTGCAATGATCCGGCTTTCAGAAAAATTTTCGCAAAAATCAGAAAAAACTTTAGGAATCAAGAATTTAATCGAAAGAGATGTTGCAAAGCTTTTATGGCCCTAGTTCAGTTTTGGAAAATAAATCCTGAAACAGGTTCCCTGGTTAGGTTCACTGGCTACTTCAATTCTGGAATCGTGTTCTTCCAGAATATTTTTTACCGAATTAAGCCCTACTCCAACACCGGTCTTTTTGGTGGTATAGAATGCATCGAACAGCCGCTCCATCTCCTCTTTTTCCAAACCGTGCCCATTGTCTGAAATTCGGAGCATGATATCTTTTTCCTCTTCTTTTATTTCAATAGAAATCACTCCTTCGTCTGGAACAGTAGCCTCACTGGCATTTACAATTATATTGAGAAGTGCTATTTCAAGTTTTTCCCTGTCGGCAAGCACATAATGAGAACCTTTATAATCCTTTTGAATATCGATCCCGGCTAGATAGATACGGTCTGATGCCTTTTTCAGAGTGCTTTCCAGAATCTCTGTAAGGTCCTGTTTTTTGAGAACGGTTTGATTGTAATTGGCTGAGTTTAACAAATTACTCACCAGATCATTCAAGGTCTTGGTGCTGTTGTTAAGGATGTTGAAATATTTTAGAGAGCCATTTTTCTGACTGTCAGGAAATTTTTTGCTCAATACTTCAGTCGCCATACCAATACTGGTAATTGGGTTTCTAAGTTCATGTGCCAGAGTTCTGGCCATATCACCCATAATAGAAAATTTTTCGGCATTTATAAGCGCCTTTTGAGTTTCCTTTTGTTGATTAATGTTTCTAACAAGAAGAACATATTCATCTACCCATAATTCATCCCTTCTATGGAATACTTTTCCTCTAACACTAAACCACTCCCATCTATTGGGCTTTAACTGAAGTCTTACTTCAATATCGTGAATGTCATCATCTGCCGATTTCAATATTTTCTTATGGAATTCCATAACTCTTTCCCGGTCTCTTGGATGTACATAAGGGATAATTTCAACGATGGGCGTTCCTAATATTCTCTTGCGTGTTAGTCCTTCTTCCGGATAAATATCCTTATTGATATAGCGAACATTTTGCTCGTTAAGATTCAGAATCACGATCGTCTCAGGTGATGT
This sequence comes from Gramella jeungdoensis, assembly GCF_023805255.1. Taxonomy (GTDB): domain Bacteria; phylum Bacteroidota; class Bacteroidia; order Flavobacteriales; family Flavobacteriaceae; genus Christiangramia; species Christiangramia jeungdoensis. Next base: position 32,913 of record NZ_JAMSCK010000005.1, on the reverse strand, counting down.
ACGCACCAGTTGTTTTTTAAACCTGATAGTATCTTTTAATTCCTGATCTTTTACTTTGCGTTCAGTAATATCTTCTAGAGTAGCGATAAGCAAATCCTTTTGCGGGCGACCAGTCACGCGGAACCAATGGTTATAACCATCTTTATCGAAATAAATTTCCTTATCAAATGTATTACCTTCTTTTACAGCTTTTTTAAGTTCATTATAGACATCCATTTTAACTGCATGTTTTGAAGTTTCCAGGTAAGTCTTTCCAAGAATATTTTGGCCCTTGTACATCTCCAGCAGTATTTTGTTAGCCTTTATAAACCTAAAGTCGATTATTTCGCCCGATTCATCATATAAAACTCTGAACACGGCTACTGCCCTGTTAGTAGTTTCAAAGACAGTCTGTAGAAGAATATTGCTCTCCCTAAGTTCTTCCTGACGTTTCCTGGCATTCTGTTCCAGCTCTTCTTTGGCCAGCTTCATTTGTTCTTCGGCGAGCTTATGGTCGGTAATATTATGGAAGAGCACTGCTACCCGCCGACTATTATGATCTCCAAGCCGGAAAGCATAAAGGTCTAGCCAGGAATTATTTATTTTTCCTGCTTTAAATTGAAATCGAATGGGTTCACCAGTCAGGGCTACTTTCCCATATGTTTGAAACCAATGTTCCTCATGATCGGGAATAAGCTCCCGCATAGTCTTTCCAGTAACATTCTTAAGGTCTATCTGTTTTTCAAAGGCCGGATTGATCTCCTGGAACAGATAATCCACGGGATGTCCATCTTCATCAAAGATCATTTCAATTATACAGAAGGCCTCGTCTAAAGCTTGTAGCAAATGCCGGTACTCGTTATTAGCTAACTGCTTTGTGGCCATCTCATCACTACTTTCTGAGGGGTATACCAGACTCAAAATAAGCTGATTACCATCCATATTCCAGTTATATAATCGGTCATTAAAACAAAAAGAAACCCAGGAACCATCCTTTTTCTTTATCCTGACAGAAATTACTTTATCCTTCTTACAGGAATTAGCGGTTAGTGAGTTTAAATGTTCCAGATAAACAGGATAATCATCTGGATGAATGATCTCTTTTAGAATATCTGTATTTTCCCTTAAGGACATGTCTTTTAGTCCGCAATAATCTTCCAGAACAGGATTGATATATCTTATTTCCTTATCAGCCGTCTGAACAACTAAAAATTCATAACGTCGTAATGGTAGTACGGTTCCTGAAGCTGTATTATACAACATATGCGTTCTTTGAGGTGTACGGAACTTTTTAAAGTGCTCCTAAACCTGCTTCTGTAGTGTTAGGTTTAATCAAACAATTTACAAAAAAATGTTAAAGAAAAAATCGATCAATGTTAAAAACGTTAACATTAGGATGGATTACGTTCATTTTGTCGATCTCTTTTAATTGTTATCATTTTTTAATCGATAAGCCAATTCCAGAAACCCCACTTTATCTACTTATCTTTTTTTAGTATATTAATAAACCCTCAAGACACTGGAAGAATTAGTTTTTCTTCAGCCCTGCTAATCTTGATTTCCCCTACATAAAAACCGTAACCAACTAAATTTTCATAATATGAAAGGAAATGAACAAAGCGGAATTTCTAGAAAAGATTTTGTTAAACAGTTTAGCCTCGGATTGGGAGCCTTAGGAACAGGGGTGTTTTTTCCAAATATGCTGTCAGCTAACTTCGTTGAAGGAACCACACTTAATCCAAAAAAAGTACTGGTAATAGGCGCAGGGCTTTCAGGGCTCGCTGCTGCCTGGGAACTTAAAAATTCCGGCCATCAGGTTACCCTCATCGAAGCGCGTAGCCGGCCAGGAGGCAGGGTTTCTACGATCAGGGAGCCTTTTGCGGATGGCTTGTATGCTGAAGAAGGAGCGGCAGCATATTCAAGTTCCTATACCCATGCTTTAAAGTTTATAAATGAATTCGGTCTTGAAAAGATTCCTCTGGCATTTCCCGATACTGCTATTACATATCATCTTAATGGAAATATTATTAATGTAAAACCGGGGGAAACTGTTAACTGGCCATATAATCTTACTGCTGAAGAGCAGGAACTTGGCCCTATGGGACTGGTTCAGAAATATATCTTAAATACACTTCCTAATGAGATTGGCATGCCTCATATGTGGGACAAAGCTCCTTTGATACATTTAGATCAGATTAGCCTTGAAGAATATCTTAAAAAGCAGGGGGCAAGTGAGGGAGCTGTAAAGCTGATCAAAAACACCCAATGGTTTGCCGAAGTACCAGGCAGTACGTCCGGACTGTCGATGGCAGTTTCAGACAGCGGACTATTTATGGGAGGAACCCCGTTCATTCTGAAGGGAGGCAATGATTCTCTGCCACGGGAATTGGCAAAAAGTATGAAAGATAATATCAATTACAATACGGTTGTTAGTAAAATATATGACGATGGCAATAAAGTAATTGTTTCTGCAAGACAGGATGGAAGAATAAAAGATTTTACAGCCGACAAGGTGGTCGCAACATTTCCTTTAAAGGTACTTGAGAACATAGACTTTAAGCCTTCATTATCACCAGAAAAGAAAAAAGCGATTAAGGATATACCTGTAATAAATCTTACTAGAACATATGTTCAGGTAGACAGTCCGTTCTGGATGGAGAATAATGTTTCAGGTATGGCTTTTACAGATCTACCGGTAGGAAATATAACTCCCATTGTTAATTCTAATGGTATTTCAGATAAGCCGGCAATTCTGGAAAGCATAGTAGCGGGACCTTCAGCTCCCAGGTTAGAAAGTCAGGATAAAGAGAAGACAATTACCAGGATGAAAAGTGAAATGAAAAAGCTTTACCCGGATATAGGTGAACATTTTATGAAAGGCCATGTTAAGGGATGGAGTACAGATCCTTACGCATTGGGAGGTCCAAGTTGGCCGGCGCCAGGTGATGTAACCAGCCATTTGAGAAATCTTCAGGAACCGCATGGAAATATTCACTTTGCAGGAGAGCATACCAGCATCTTACGCAGTACCATGGAAGGCGCTTTAAGGTCTGGAGTAAGAGCTGCCAAAGAAATTCATGAGAATGTTTAAATGACCAGTCAATTTTTTGATTATGATTTTAAAAATAATGCGAAGGATTACTTTCTGTCGTTTTCTTTATCCTTTTTTTCTTGTCATTTTTTTAAGTTCATGTAGAGGTGAGCAGGGAGATAAAGAGAAAAACACAACTCAGAATAAAACCTTAAATGATACTAGCCAGTATATTATAGATGTAAAGGCCATCGACTACGCATTTGGAATGCCCGATGAAATTATGTCAGGTTGGGTGACCTTCAGAATGAAGAATATGGGAAAGGAGACCCATTTTGCAATGGTAGGACGAAAGCCTGACTCCATTGCGGTGGAAGCTTTTAAACAAGAAATTCAGGAGGGACCGAAATTGCCCTACGCAGATCTTATGGGAGGCCCTGGGATACATTCTTCGGGGCATTTGAGTGAAACTACAATCTATCTTGAGCCTGGACATTATTACATTGGATGTCATGCCAAAACTGAAGATGGTAAGATTCATACTGAATTGGGAATGATGCGTTACTTTAAGGTAAGCAAACAGCCTTCTGGTGCTTCGAAGCCTGTAGCTGATGGCATTCTGAATTTGACAAATTATGAGATTAAGGCTGATCTTTTTAAAAATGGTAGTAAAAGGACCCTTAAGGTGGAACATCTCGATTTCCCCATGGATATACAAATTTTAAGACTGAGTGACTCAAGCTCTTTCAAGGAAGCTTATGATTATTTCTACGATTTTAAAGATCCCACCAAGGCAAACTTTATTGGTGGGGCCGAAAGAGCCGAGACAGGTAGAACTTCTTATATCTCCTTGAAATTCGATCCGGGAAAATACGTTCTTATGTCATCCATTTATTCTCCATGGGGAATGGAGCTTCCGTTTGAGATATCTGAAGAGGGAGCGCTAAGTGAACTAAGCTCTTCCAGCGATACTATTTCTCAAAAAGTTGAAGTTTTCATAGCCAATAATAATTTGTCATTTTCAAAGAAGATCAAATCAGGTTTAACGAAATTTGATCTTCATATCGAGGAAGGAATACATGCCCTGGAAATCTTTCATATGAAACCCGGAGAGGTTTTAACTGATCTTGAAGAGTATGAACAAAAAAATTGGGATTACTGGAAAACATATGATTCCGCTGATGCAAAAGAAAGGAGAGCCCTTAAAGTTCCTTTTGATCCCATTCTGGGAAGTCCGATCTATTTCCCCGTTGAAGCTGATTATTTTACGGCAGGAGGTACCAGCGAGTTTACAGTAGAGTTATTACCCGGGTCCTATATCATGCGATGTACAGCTCAGTCTGAAAGTTCTCCACACTGGAAAAATGGAGAAGCATATGTTTTCCAGGCAGAATAGATTAATCAGGTGTCTATATATTATTTTTTATTCCTGACTTCGGGGTTCAGTATATTTATTAAATTGAATCTCTGAACCGGAAGTTTAAAACAATGGAAAAAAAGATCCTTATTCCTACTAATTTCTCTAAATATGCCTGGAATGCACTTATGTATGGGTTAGCTGTATATAAGCATCAGGCCTGTACTTTTTTCCTGTTCCACTCATTTCATTCCCAGAATTTTCTTGGTGAGAATATTTCCTTGCTAAAGGAAAGTGTAGGGGAAACGGCAAAAGAGAAATCAGAACACGGTCTGGATAAACAATTAAAAGGATTAAGTTTCAGGAAAGAGAATCCGCGTCATCAGTTTCAGACTATTTCCTACCAGGGCAGTCTTACTGAGGGATTACAGGAGGCGGTTGATACTCATGGGATAGATCTTATCTTAATGGGAGCGCCTGGGGATAATGCAGCTATTCATTCAGCTTATGATAATAATATTTCCAGGGTTATTGAAAAATTAGAGAATTGTCCTGTTCTTGTTATTCCCGAAACTATTCAGTTGAGCGGTAATGAGGAAAGAGAAATAGTCTTTCCCACTAATTTCAGGAATGGGTTTAAAATGAGAGAACTTACAGCTTTGGTTGATCTTTCAAGTTTTTTGAATGCCGCTGTTAGAGTGCTTTATATAAATACAGATAATAAAGAAATGACCGAGGAGCAGGAGCTTCAAAAAGAAAACCTGGCTTCCTTACTTTCAGATATTGATCATAGTTTTCACATACTTACAAAAACCAATGTTACTACAGGTGTGCATCTTTTTATTGAAAGCCGGGAAAGTGACCTATTGGCTCTTTACAAGCGAAAGCAGGGATTCTTTTCTAAACTCTTTAACCAGGCGGTTATAGAGGAAGTCGATTTCAATACTAATGTTCCCATTCTTATTCTCAAGGAAATGAGTTAAGGTTCACATCGATTTATTCGATGAATCTTTGGTGATCTCTAAGCCATTTATCAAGAATATGCGCTTTTTTTTCTGAAACTTTCCTTCCTTCAAGATCATACCAGTTATCTTCTGAAAAAGGCCTTACAAATTCCTGAACTGTATGGCTAACATTAAACCCAAACAATTTAAAGGAAGTTTGTGCCTTGACGCTATACATATCGCCTTTTTTAGATAGATTGATGAGTTTCATAATCTTATCTGTATTAGCTTTAAATGAAGTGCCACAAAGTTAAGTAATCCCTTTTCTCTGAATAGAAATTTATAATGACTTTAAGAGAATGGGAAGTCGGATGAATAATAGAAAGAGGCTGCCTAAAAAGTCCTTATTTCGTCAAGCTGAAATAAATTCAGGATGACCCTTTTCAGACTTTTTAGACAGCCTCTAAACTTTAGCAAATACCGGATACATTTCTAATTAGCTCCCTGTTTTGGCTGAATCTGTCCACAGGCTACCGGAAGGGTTAATATATATTCTCCCTCTACGCTCATTCCATGCAGGACAATAGCTCGGTTTTGGAGAGGAGTAATATCGCTATCAATACCATCTTCATACTCATAGGTCATTGTAAAATTAATATTACCCTCTGCATCAGCCACGGGAAAAGAAAGCTCATTTTCAGGATCCATAATCAGTGGAAGCTGAATGCCACCATAAAAAGGAGCACCTTCTCCTACACTTATAAGGCCGTCTCCGCTGGTATCGGCAGATTCTGGAGGGCAGGTAGAGTTGCGTTTATCATCAGCAAATCCATGAATATGTTGCGGGTGAAGCATTTCCGGCTCGAGGCCTGTGGCTGTGATACTAACCCTTAAGGTACTTCCTGCCAGGCTTAGTTCTGCCGTACCCGAAACACCGGAATTATTCAGCGATCCAAATTCAACAGTATACATTTTTGCCTTGGCTCCGTTGTTAGCCATTTCATCTGGTGAAATATGCGCATCGGCCGTTCGTAGATCACTGGTTACCGGTTCTTCTTTTGAGCAGCCTAACGCCATCATTAAAATTGATGATAATAGGAATGCATTAAAAATCTTAAATGTCTTCATAATTAAATTTTTTAGTTCACAAATACTTACGCACATCTTAGAAGGTTGGTTTTGCGTAAGTTGTTAATATTCAGTTAAATAGATGGGGTGGTCGAATTTTAAATGATTTGGATGTCAGTTTTTTTTGCTGTCAGGGTGCTTGTACATGGTTTTTTGTCAATATGCGGAAAGAAAAGGCCCTTCCTGTCACTTTCTTAGGAATCTAAGAGTGCCTTATAGTTGAAATACTGTGTAAACCTTGGTAAAAACTGTGGTATTTCACCACATTTCTCTTTAATCTATGTGTATAAAAGGTTGAAATGCAGGTATATATGTATTGGCATGTGAATTGCTAATTCCCGAATTCTGGATGGGTAGCTGAATTGCTCCATTTAAAAACTAACCAAAAACAAAATTGTAAAAATGAAAAGAGAAACAGGAACATTAAAAAATTCAGGATTCGGTAAAGAATCTTCTTATAAGGCAAATAGGGTTGAGAATTCTGTACCCGAAAGTAATACCAAAGGGGTCCTGGTAAGAGCAACAAGTTTTATGTTGTTATTAACCGCTGCCTACCTGGTTTATATACTTCAAAATGACTTCACACAGTATAATCTTGAAAGGCTGGATTCTGACTGGGGATTTATATTTTTTATGGTAGCCACCAGTCTTTTTATTTTTAAGGCAGGTTTCTTTATCTATAATCTATATCTGTACTGGAGATACAAACCGGTAAAGTCAGTAACCGATGATTTGTTGCCAACCTGTACGGTAATTGTACCTGCATACAACGAAGGTAAGCAGGTATATTCTACCTTAATAAGTCTGGCAGAGAGCGACTATCCGGAAGAGAATTTACAATTACTTGCCATCGATGATGGAAGTAAAGATGATACCTGGAGCTGGATGCAGAAAGCTAAAGATGAACTTGGAGATAGATTGTCTATCTATCAGCAACCAGAAAATAAAGGAAAGAGGCATGCATTATACAGGGGCTTCAAGCTTGGGACAGGTGAAATATTTGTGACCGTAGACAGTGATTCTATTGTTAACAGGGATACCTTGAGAAACCTGGTTAGCCCTTTTGTTGTTAACGAAAAATGTGGAGCTGTAGCCGGAAATATTAGAGTGCTGAATAATGGGAAAAAGGCTTTACTTCCTAAAATGCTGGATGTGAGTTTTGTACTTAGTTTTGAATTTGTCCGCTCGGCAGAAAGTAAACTAGAATCTGTTCTTTGTACCCCGGGTGCTCTGGCGGCATACAGGGGAAAAGCCGTTTATGAATGCTTACCAGAATGGATCAATCAAACATTTATGGGACAGCCATCTGATATTGGAGAGGATAGGGCGATGACCAATATGATACTAAAAAGAGGATATCATGTCCTTTTCCAAAGGAATGCCTATGCCTTTACTAATGTTCCAGAAAAGTACAGAGGACTTTCTAAGATGTTCATCAGGTGGGGGCGAAGCAATGTTCGCGAGAATCTTGCAATGGCAAAGTATGTATTCACCGATTTCCGTGAAGGATCCAAAGTGGGTACAAGATTGCTGTTTTTAAACCAGATCATTAAACTAATTATGAGTTATCCTTTTTTATTGTTCATGCTGTTCTTCATAGTTACCCATCCGATACTGTTTGTGAGCTCTACCTTACTGAGTATTCTGATATTATCGAGTTTCCCGGTAATCTTTTATTCAAAACGTTATAAGTTTTCAGAATCCTTATGGGCCTATTCATACAGTATACTTTATACATTCGGCCTGTTCTGGATCACTCCGTATGCGATCGCAACCGCGAGCAGAAGGGGGTGGCTAACAAGGTAAACGGCCGGAAAATCAGAAATATTAAAGGGGGCTTTAAGCTCCCTTTTTTATTCTTTCAGTACAAGGCCACGTATATCTGGAAGGGATAGTACAAATTAAAATTTGTGAATATCTCATGATGAATTTGTATTTCAACCTGTATTCGAACATCTATATTTGCCTCCCTAAAAAAATAAAAGATATGAGTATTACCTGGTACGAATGCAAAGTAAAATATAGAAAAGTCCATGAAACAGGCGACTCAAAGGTAGTTACCGAGACCTATTTACTGGATGCGGTGTCCTATACCGAGGCCGAAACCAGAATAACCGAAGAAATGAAGGCGTATACCAGTGAAGAGTTTTTGATCAAGAATATCAAACTTGCCAATTTAGCCGAGGTACATCCTTTTGAGAATTCAGATCGCTGGTTCAAAGTTAAGACCTCTCTTGTTGCCTACGATGACGAAAGCGGAAAGGAGAAGAAGTCGAATATGTATTTGCTTATTCAGGCTAACGACGTAAAGGAGGCTTTTGAGAATACAAACCAGGCTATGCAGAATACCATGGGAGATTATACTATACCTGCCATTACCGAATCGACTATCGTAGATGTATTCCCATATTTTGATGGAGAGGAAGAAAATGATGTGGAAGCCCGTGTAGAAAAGAAGGAAGAAGAGGTTGAAGAAAGTGAAATGGTGTAGGTAAAATTGACCTGAATTTCGAATTTAAAAGAACCACCTCGAACATCATTAGAGGTGGTTTTTTATTTTAAGAATTTGTGGTACTGCTTACTGCTACAATTTGTAAGAAATATCGAGAATCCCATGAGGTAGTAAGACATAATAATCTTTCTATCTTTATTTTTCCATAAAAGAAAGTCGGCCCTGTATGCGAATTATCAATGCTCACCAGAATAACCTTAAAAATATTGATCTGAACATACCTGAAAATCAGCTGATAGTGGTTACTGGCTTATCAGGTTCAGGGAAGTCATCACTGGCTATGGATGTTATAGCGAATGAAGGATACCGGTATTTTTTGGAGAGCCTCCCAGCTTATAATCAACAAAATGCACAATCCATACCCACCGCTGAAGTAGACGATATAGAAGGACTGCCTCCGGTAATTAAAGTTGAACAGTCCAAACGCTTTCAGTCGATTAATTCTACTTTCGGGACCCTTTCTGAACTGGCGGCTATCTTCAGGATATTATTTGCACGTTATAGTGATACCGGGATCATGAGCAAATCGCTGTTTTCTTTTAACCATCCCAAAGGCGCCTGCGAGCACTGTAACGGGATCGGGAAAGCGGAATATATCGACATAGACAAGCTGATAGGTGACGAGAATAAAAGCCTAAGAGAGGGGGCTATTGTTACTACCCTCCCCAACGGTTATATCACCTATTCCCAGGTGACCGTGGAGGAACTGAATAAAGTATGTGAGGCACATGGATTTAACGTAGACATTCCATGGAAGGACTTATCATATGAACAAAAGGATGTGATACTTAATGGAAGTGATCGTATCAAGGTGTTTTATGGTAAACATAGTTTAGAGTCCCGCCTAAGATGGGAAGGCCTTAAGGCAAAGCCACGTGAAGAGGGGTTCTATAAAGGGATGCTCCCTGTTATGAATGATATTCTAAAAAGGGACCGGAATAAGAATATCTTAAAATTTGTTAGTTCCAGGATTTGTCCCAGTTGTGAGGGCGCACGGATCAAAGCCGAACACCTGAAATATAAGTGGAAGAGCCTGAACTTCCATGAATGGATGGAACTCCCCTTAAAGGAGTTATATGATCGACTGATAGCAGAGGAGTTATCCAATGGAGAAAAAGTATTGGTAGATAAGATCAGTACGCAGTTGTTTGATCTCATTCGACTGGGAATGGAGGATTATAGCTTAAGCACTCCCAGTGCGGATATTTCTTCCGGTGACGCCCAACGGATCAAACTGATCAACCAGGTTAATAGTAACCTGCAGGGCATTCTGTATGTGTTCGATGAACCTTCTATTGGTCTGCCTGAAGATTACCAGCTTTATTTACGACATATTTTCGATCGCATCATAAGTCGGGGAAATACTGTGATGGTGGTGGAACACGATCTTAACTTTATCCGTTCTGCAGACTGGATAGTGGAATTAGGTCCTGAAGCGGGAATACATGGGGGAGAAGTAGTATTTAATGGCCCGATTCAGGAATTTTTAAATACCGAAAACCTGAAAAGCCCCACTTTAGCTGAATTACAAAATTCAACATCCAAACCTGATAATGAGCCTAGGAAGGAATCAACAAATTCATTTAAACCTGCTTTAGGAGAGCTGTGCGTAGTTAGCAGAAAAACGTCCAAAATAGTTCAAAGGATTTCCGGTTATTGTGAAAAGGAAAATTTAAATCTTCTCAGCGTATCCGATCAGCCTATAGGTAAAACACCACGAAGTAACCCGGCAACCTATACCGGATTAGCTAATAAGATACGCGACCTGCTGGCTAAATCAACAGAAGCGAAATCTTTAAAACTAACAAAGGGAGCTTTCTCCTTTAATAACAAAAGTGGAAGATGTGAAACCTGTGAGGGTGCAGGTGTCATTACCTTATCCATGAATGTGATGGGAACTATAAACAAGCTTTGTCCAAGCTGTAACGGCAAGCGTTTTAAACCAGAGGTTCTTCAGGTGCATTGGAAAGATAAGAATATTGCAGACATCTATAACCTGAGCATAGAGGAGGCCTATAATTTCTTTAGCGATGAGAATCAGATATTAAAAATTCTATCTTTAATGCTGCAATTGGGTCTTGGGTATATAAAACTGGGACAGGCTTCAAACACCTTATCGGGAGGGGAAGCACAACGAATCAAACTCACAAAGCATTTCGCAAGACAATCAAAAAAGACCCTTCTTTTACTTGAAGAACCAAGTATTGGATTGCATCAGAAGAATGTGAGACTGTTGTTAAAAGCTCTGCATGAACTCAAAAAACAAACTGCTGGTATTATTTGCTTTGAGAACCATTCCCTTTTTCAATCATCATGTGATATTCTGGTGGATAATAAACTGAAAGGTCATACATCAAACCTCAGGGAAATACCGAAGCAGGATAAGGATAAAATTTCTATTCAAGGTGCACGGACTCATTACCTTAAGGATCTGGACCTGGATCTTCCAGGGCACAAACTTTCTGTGATCACCGGAATTTCCGGGTCTGGTAAATCGTCCCTGGTGATCGACACCCTGCATGGCTTCGGGCTACAGGAAATGTCGAAACAGTTTTCATCCTATCAGCAGTCCAGGGTAGGGGTGAATTTTCAGTTGGAAGTTGAAAATATTGAAGGCCTTAGTCCCACGATTTGCGTAACACGAAAAGAAAAAAGCTATACCGAAAGGTCAGATATTGCAAAGCAAACTGGAATAGACAAGATCTTACGTTTTGCCTTTTCAAGAAAGGCCCAGTATGAAGGGGAAGAATTATCAGCCAGTCATTTTTCCAATAATCACGAATTGGGGAAATGCATGATATGTGATGGAATGGGGGAGGAATTGCTACCTGATCTTCATAAAATAGTTTTGGAAGAGAACAAAAGTATAGACAGCGGACTCTTTGAGCATAACAAAGCCCTGGCTTATTATGGTCAGCGGGATAGTCAATATATGGCGATCGTAAAGGAGCTGGGGAAAAATCATGGCTTTAGCCTGGAAACCAGTTTTAAGGAGCTTACCAACGAACAAAAGAATATTCTGTTTTATGGTACCGGTGAAAAGATCTGGAAAACAGACTGGCAATTCAAAACGAAGACGAGGGAAGGAACGCAGGAAGTAAAAATGAGATGGAAGGGACTCTTCCACTACCTTAAGGACGAATATTATAAGACCCGGAAAAATAAAAATATTGACAAGCTTAAAACCCTTTTTTCTTCTGCAAAATGTAGTCATTGTGAGGGAAGTGGATTAAAACCGGAACGACTGAGCTTTCAAATTGGCGAAAAATCCATTAACGAAATAAAAGCTATGGATTTTAATGCTCTTGAAGAGTGGCTTTCTGCTAATGGCAATCTCGGGGATATAGATCAAAAACTTATTTCAAGGATTCAGCCTCATTTGATCAATACCATCAAAAGGGCAAAGCAATTGCATATTGATCACCTGCAGCTTAACCGAAAATCAACCAGCCTTTCCGGAGGCGAGAACCAACGGGTAGCCCTTATCAAACAATTGAACAGTCCGCTGAAGGGAATTACCTATTTGTTGGATGAACCTTCAGCAGGATTATCCAGCGCCAATATCCCTGACCTGATAATTATTCTAAAGGAACTTATAGAAAAAGGCAATACGGTCATTGTGATAGAACACAACAAAGATATCATTATAGCCGCTGATGAACTTGTTGAGCTGGGACCTCGGGCGGGTAAACTGGGAGGATATATCACCTACCAGGGAAGTCCACAGGATTTTCTTAAGCTGGCCGATTGTCATCCTTATTTAAAGGCACCATCTAAAGAGCTGGAATTTAAAAGAGGTACAGAGCACATTTTCATCAGTCAACTTTCCAAATATAGCCTTGTAAAAGATTGGCTAGAAGTACCTGTTGGTGGAATTACTGCTATTAGCGGAAAATCTGGAATAGGGAAAACCACCCTGGTGAAAGAGATTCTAATACCAGGTATTGAAACTGGTATGCCGGTTAATTGTGAAAACATAGAGTTTCCAAAGGAATATGCGGGAGCGTATTATTTTGAATCTAAAAAACTAAGATCGCATGCGAATACATTGTTGGTGTCTTATCTGAACCTGCTCAAAGATATTAGTAAGGTCTTTGCAAACGATACAGGTCTTACAGCAAGAGACTTTTCCTATAAAAGTAAAAGTAGTCAGTGCCCTGAATGCAAAGGGAAAGGCTATATTGAGACCAGCCTGGATGTAGCGGCCAATGCGATTGAAAGATGTGAAGTATGTAAAGGTTCACGCTATAAGAGGGACATTTTGAAGCATAAGGTGAATTTCAAAAATATTGCTGAGGTTCTCGGTTTTAATATCACTGAATTAAAAGAATGGTTAGCCGGGACAAGTAGTCCGGAGAAAGTCCAAAAGCTCCTTGGTCAGCTGGAGGATATCGGTCTGGGGCATCTCAGTCTGGATCAGCCCGTCCAGTCTCTTTCCTCGGGAGAAAAGCAGCGATTGTTATTATTGAACTGGCTGCAGGAGAAGGCTGGCAATATGCTGTATATCCTGGATGAACCAAGTACGGGACTTCATTATGCCGATATAGATCTGTTATATGCAATCCTCAAAGATCTCAGCAAAGAAAATGATATCCTGATCATTGATCATAATCCATATTTACTGAAGAAAATTGGTGTAGGGATAGTGTTGACTTAAATTCTCCTTTTTCGCTCTTTATCCGGGGCTCTCTTCCTAACTAAACACATATTAAAATATTAGGTTTCTTTATTAAAATATGATATAAGTCATTGTTTTACAGGTTTTAAAGATATAATTTAAGCCTTGGTCCACTGTTCTTTTAAATATTAATAAAAAAATAAGATCATGAAAAGATTACTAATTGGATTATTGGTCTTAGGACTTTCTCCACAGTTATTCGCACAGGTTAGGGAGTTATCTGAAGTAACTGTCTATGCGACAAATTACAAATACCTGAATGATGTAAACACAGAGGAGGTTGCATCAATTCCGGTTAAGGAACTAGAAGCCAAAGTTGCTAATTTTAATGTAAAAGAATCTGAATTTTATCATGATGATTATGATGAGTATGTTATTAGCTTTTATATTCCTCAAGGAAAGATTTTAGCAGCTTATGACAAAGACGGAAAAATTTTACGTACAGCCGAGAGATTTAAAAATATCAACCTTCCTTTAGCTGTTAAAAATGCCATTGTAGGAAGGTTCCCGGGATGGACTGTAACCGAAGATAACTATATGGTAATTTTTTATGATGACCGCGGTAGTTATAAAAAGTATAAACTAAAATTGCAAAACGGTGAAAAAACGCTTCGTGTAAAACTAGATGAAAAAGGAAATTTTCTTTAATTAAGTTTAACTGAGTTTCCTTTTATCAAAATGACATCTGGAGAATCTTTTACTAATGGATTTTCCAGATGTCTTTGTTTTATGATTATAGTTACCAGGGAATAGATTTTGAGATCGGGGGACTATTATAAGTAGCTTTTACTTCCCAATACAGAAATTCGCAAAGATATTCCCTAGTAGGTCATCGTTTGTGATCTCTCCGGTGATCTCACCAAAATGGTGTAATGCCTGGCGTATATCAATTGCCAGCAGGTCTCCCGACAGATCGGCGTTCAAACCGTCTTCTACCTTATTGATCTCTTCAAGGGCCTTTAAAAGCGCTGCATAATGCCTCGAGTTGGTCACTATTGTGTCACTGTTCCGAAGCGCACCGGTATTTACGAATTCCAGCAACTTCTCCTTTAACTCCTCAACTCCCGATCCTGTTTTAGCCGATAATAACTGTAGGCTAGTGTGAGATATGTTGCCAAGGTCAGATTTTATATTATTCACTTCTTCCTCTGTCAGCTGGTCAGTTTTATTGGCAACAATAATTACCGGTTTCTGCGGGAATTTATTCTTGATCTTTTCGATCTCAACGTGAACCTCCTTTAATCTTTTTTCATCAGACCTAAGTCGGCTGGTGTCTACAAGGTAGACCACTACCTGCGCCTGACTTATTTTTTCAAAGGTCTTTTTGATCCCTATACTTTCCACTACATCCGTGGTTTCGCGAATCCCGGCAGTGTCAATAAACCTGAATCCAACACCCCCGATGCTCATTTCATCCTCGATGGTGTCGCGAGTAGTACCAGCAATTTCAGAAACTATGGCCCTTTCTTCATTTAGAAGCGCATTCAACAAAGTGGATTTACCTACATTGGGTTCTCCCACTATGGCAACCGGAATTCCATTTTTCAAAACATTTCCGGTAGCGAAAGAATCAATAAGTCTTTTTAAAACGGTTTGTATCTTAGATATAAGATCCCGAAACTGGTCCCGGTTCGCAAATTCCACATCTTCTTCAGCAAAGTCCAGTTCAAGTTCGATTAGGGAAGCAAAATTCAACAGTTCTTCTCGAAGCTTCTGGATTTCCTGTGAGAATCCCCCTCGCATCTGCTGCATTGCCATCTGGTGAGAGGCCGCATTTTCAGAATTGATAAGATCGGCCACGGCTTCTGCCTGGCTAAGATCCATTTTCGCATTCAGAAATGCCCGTAGGGTAAATTCTCCGGCTTCCGCAGCCCGGCATCCTTTCCGTATCAATAACTGAATGATCTCCTGCTGGATATAAGGACTACCATGACAGGATATTTCCACAGTTTCCTCCCCGGTATAGGATCTTGTTCCCTTGAAAATAGATACCAGCACTTCGTCTAAAGTACGTTCGCCATCAACGATATTACCAAGGTGCAGCGTATGTGAAGGCTGCTCTTTCAGGTCTTTTTTGCTTTTTGCCTTAAAAAGTGGTGCGACAATATTTAAGGCATCGGGCCCCGAAACCCTTATTACGGCAATGGCACCGGCACCTGAAGGTGTTGCTAACGCGACAATGGTATCATTCAATTTCATTTGGCAAATTTATAAAAGAAATTACAGCTGTATCTATAATTGTAACAAAGCTCTATTTTGTGCGTCTATTATATAAAGCGCTTAACTAACCATCAAAAACAATAAAATGAGAGAAGATAACCAAATGTTGGTCATGACCCACCTGAGTCAGTTACTTGACCTGGTGACGGGAATAGGTGGATTTATAGTTCCCCTCATTCTGTGGCTAACCCAGAAAGATAAAGTAGCTGGAATGGATATGCACGGTAAAATGATCCTGAACTTTCAGATAAGCATTTTTATTTATTCAATATTAAGTATCCCACTTATCATCCTGTTCGGTATCGGGATTTTAATGCTGATTATCATTGGACTTATAGCATTGATCCTGCCTATTATGAATGCGATAAAGGTGAGCAATGGAGAGATGCCTTACTATCCTTTAACAATAGAATTTTTGAAATAACAATTTTAGTAGTTGGTTTTTTTTTAAATAGTTAGTTGAAAAAAGCCCGTTCAAATTAATGAACGGGCTTTTTTATTTTTAGAAAAATTATATTTTTTTCAGCTGTAAACTGCCTGCTAATTATTTAGCATTACAGGCATCACAAGCATGGTGATCTTTTCACCCTGATCCAGCCCGTCCACCGGCGTAAGAATTCCGGCCCTGTTAGGCAGGCTCATTTCCAGCATTACATCATCTGAAGTCAGGTTTCCTAGCATTTCGATAAGGAATCTTGAATTGAAACCTATCTGCATATCATCACCCTGGTAGGAACAGGTTAAACGCTCTTCAGCCTTGTTGCTGTAGTCCACATCTTCTGCAGAAATATTCAACTCAGCTCCAGCGATCTTAAGTCTTACCTGGTGTGTCGTTTTATTCGAGAAAATAGAAACCCTTCTTACCGAGCTAAGGAACTGGTTTCTCTCAATAGTCAATTTATTCGGGTTTTCCTTTGGGATCACCGCTTCATAGTTAGGGTACTTTCCGTCGATAAGTCTACAGATAAGTTCTGTGTCGTCAAAAGTGAATTTAGCATTCGAATCGTTGTACTCGATTTTCACTTCAGATTCGCTTCCGGCCAGGATACCCTTAAGAAGGTTCAAAGGCTTTTTAGGCATAATGAATTCTGCAGCCTGATTTGCGGAAATGTCCTCTCTTGAATATTTTACAAGTTTATGAGCATCGGTAGCTACGAAAGTGAGACCATCTTCCTTGAATTGGAAGAAAACACCACTCATAACCGGCCTTAGATCATCATTTCCTGAAGCGAAGATGGTTTTGGCGATCGCATTGGCCAGAACATCAGCCTCTACTACAGTGCTACTTGGGTCTTCAAGTTCCACAGGGTTCGGAAATTCCTCACCATCGGCATAGGCAAGTGCATATTTACCGTGATTGGAACTCAATTCTATAGTGTTATTATCCTCAACCACAAATGTAAGTGGTTGCTCAGGGAATGTTTTTAAGGTATCTAGTAACAATTTGGCGGGTACGGCGATCTTTCCTTCAGAATCTGACTCCACCTTGAGCTTTGCAGACATGGTAGTTTCAAGATCTGAAGCTGATACCGTTAGTTCATCGTTCTTAAGGTCAAATAGAAAATTGTCTAAAATAGGTAAGGTGTTTGAACTGTTTATTACCCCTCCAAGTATTTGTAGCTGTTTCAGCAGATAATTGCTGGATACAATAAATTTCATCGGCTTTTGTTGATTTATTTTGAATCAATTACAAATATATTTTAATAAGTCAAAAATTACCGGCTGTTACAGGAGTTTTTATTAACAGACTTATAGAATCAAAATGAGTTAAAACTCAGGAATACAGCGATTTAAAAAATGTGGCTTATCTAAAATTGTTAATATGTATTCGTTAATAGGATGAGCAGGCTTTTCTCAGCCTTTATCTTACATATTTATGTTTTCGGTAGTACCTGAAAGCAATTCCGAAAATCAATAAAACCAGCAGGGGACCTGCAAGATTGATGAGTTGCCATTTTTCTCTCTGGGCTTCTACTCTTTCCTTATCGAGAAAGGCAAGACTAATGTCCTTGGAGCGAATATTGATAAGCCCGGTATCATCCAGGAGGTAGTTTACCGCGTTGAGAAGAAATTCCTTATTCCCGTAGGTGTTACCGGTATATCTCTGGAATCCGAGTTCGAGTGGCTGCCCTCCCTGAAGATCATTTTTAATCACATCTCCATCCGAGATCACCAGCATTTTTGTGGGTTCGCTTTCCTCCATAGAATTTTCTAACTCAAATGGTTTGATACGATTTTTATAAACCGATTTGAATCTGCCTTCAAGAAGCACTGCCAGAGGTTGTTCGCCCCCAGTGTAAGTACTTAGATCCGGTTTTTCATTTACTATATTCAGATTGATCTCTGCAGGAACTCCTTCCAGTTTACTGCGAGGAGAACTACTAAGGAGGATGGTTTTCTGAACATTGTTAGCCAGGGTATCTATGGGGTTTGCATATTCAAATTTAACCGCCTCGATATTATTAATGATGGGATGATCATTTGGGGAGCTTGTTAGGGGACTATAGAACCATGGAAACGGATTGAACCTTGTGTTGTTTCCGGAACCACTGGCCAGAATGATGGGAGCCGAATAAAGATCGTTTACAATGGATGGATTGATCCGAACCCCGTAAGAGAAGAAATAATCCCCCAGGTTAAGATCCCGTGGAAGGGCAATGGCCGAACCTCTTTCGTTGAAAAGGCTATCGGTCTCCATATTGGTAACTTCGGCCAGCCAGAGCATTTTTCCACCATTCATTAGATATTGGTCCAGTACATATTTCTCGTTCTCAGTGAATGCCTGGGTTGGTTTTGGATCGATAACAAGATCATATTCCTTAAGGTCTGTCAGGGTTTTCTGGGGATTTGAGGCTACGGAGTCCAGGGTAAAAGGAGCCATGAAATAATATTCCTGGATGGTCTTTATAAAATCGGCAATCCTGGCATCGGGCAATTCCCCATTTCCGCGCATTACAGCTATCTTCTTCTCTCTGGGATAGATGAGTTTGCTTAACCCGTTTGCCAGCGCGTATTCAAGCTGCTGGACAGATGCAGTGACGCGTTGTTCATCTGTAGCACCTATCTGGTTCTTTAAAAGACGAATCTTTACCGTTTTCTTTCCATAATTGGCAATCGCCCAGGGGAAAATAATACTCTCGCTCATCTTTCCGTTTTCCCGAACATTCAACCGGGCGGGTTCCATTCCTAATTTATAGAACTCTTCGGCAATAGCGTTGGCATCATCACCTTCGGAAAGGGGATCGATAAAGTTGAATTTAATATTCCTGTTATATGCCGAAAACTCTTCCAGCATCTGTCTTGTTTCATTTCGTAACCTTCTGAACTCTGATGGAAAACTTCCTTCCAGAAAAACATCAAATACAATGGGCTGGTCTACATCTGAAACAATTTCCCTGGCGGCAGGGGAGAGGCTGTAACGTTTATCCTGGGTAAGGTCAATACGCAGGAAAAATTCTGAAGCCACAAAATTCACCGCGATCAGAATAGCAATTAGAATAAGTAATGATCTTATTTTATTCGACTGCCTCACTATCTCCGGTTTTTTGTTGCTGAAAGATTGATCTCAGTTAGTTTAAGGAAAAGAAATATCAAACTGAGAAAATAGATGATATCCCTGGTATCTATTACTCCCCGACTAATGCTCTGATAATGGAAACTAATGCCGAAAGATTCCAGAAAATAACTGGAAACTCCAAAGAGACCAGTTTCACTCAATCCTTCGAATGCGAAATAGCAGATAAAGCAAAGAAAAACTCCTGACAAAAAAGAGATTATCTGGTTGGAAGACAGGCTGGATGCAAATATCCCAATTGAAGCGTAACAGCCTCCAAGAAAAAGCAGTCCCAGGTAGGATCCTAGTGTGGCACCAACATCAAAATTTCCTTGAGGCCGCCCCAGTTCACTTATAGTTAGCACATATAAAAGAGTAGGGACGATAGCCAAAATTACAAGAAGAAATACTCCAAGGTACTTCCCGACGATCAGTTTCTTTAAGCTAATGGGTTTTGTAAGCAGGATTTCCAAAGTACCCATTCGCTTCTCATCGGCAAAGGTCTTCATGCTGATAGCTGGAATCAAAAAGATAAATATCCATGGAGCCAGATCGAAGAAGGCTTTAAGGTCGGCGAAACCACTATCCAGGATATTATAACTGCCACTGAAAACAAAAAGAAAAAGTCCGCAGGCAACCAGAAAAAGCCCGATTACCAGATACCCGGTAAGGGAAGAAAAAAATGATTGTATTTCTTTATTCAGTATTGCGAGCATACCTTCAATTATCAATTATCAATTATCAATTATCAATTATCAATTATCAATTATCAATTATCGGTTGTCAGTTGTCAGTTGTCTGTTGTCTGTTGTCAGTTGTCTGTTGTGTGTTGTTCGTTTTTTTTTGAGTTAATTCGACCAACGGGAGAAATCTGTTTTTCACTTTTCACTTCTCGCTTTTCATTACTCAAGCCTAACAACTTTATCCACGCTCCAGGCTTCAGGCTTCTCATTAAATAGAATTTTAGTTTGAGCCCATACATTTTTAAAGAGTTCAGAATGCCGGTAATTCTCCAGGGATTCTTCATCTTTCCAGTAACTATACGTGAAAAACCGGTTTGTATTGTCTTTATCCCGGTAAAGCTCTAAAAACTGACAGCCTTCAAAGCCTCTTATTTTTGTTTTATTTTCTTCAAAGTTTGCGAGAAACTCATCGATCTTATCTTCCTTGAATCCCATTTTCACTATACGTACCAACATCTATTCAAAATTTATGGTGACAGAATCCAGGTACTCTAACCCAAAAAGAGTTGAGGCACTACCTACGGTACTTGGATTACTTTTATAAATGGCAAGTTCAATATATCCGGCAGAATTGAAGACCGCGAGTTTTTTACCATCTTCTTCTTTTCTCTTTTCTTTCTCTACATTAAAGTTGATAGCATGGCTGTAAGTCTCATGGACTTCAGAAAAATTGACCCTTCGGGCCCTGATGGTAAAGTCCCTTCCTTTACCAACATTTTCAAACAACTTTCGGGAAATATTCGTGATCACGTTTCCGTAGTTGTCGATGTAGATCACATGCCCCAGGATCTGATTTTTTTCAGAATTGATAATTGGCTCAAACTGCTTGAGATATTTGATTGCACTAACGCTCTTACCTATTACTTCAAGAGTCCCTCCGCGCGCCAGGTGGCAGGCCACTTTCACAAAAACATCCAGGACAGGAAAATTCGTCTGTATCTTATCATGGATATTTATCTCCACGATTTTTTCCGGCTTAATTTCAGAAGCTAAAAGGGAGAGTATTCCGTTGTTGGCACAGATAAAATAATGCTCATCCAGTTTCACGGCCAGGTGTTTGTTCTCTGGTGTAAGTTCAGAATCGATTCCTATAATATGAATACTACCTTTCGGAAAACTTTTATAGGCGTTTTTAATAATATAGGCTGCCTCACTTATATGAAATGGAGAGACCGAATGTGAAATATCAACAATCCGTATATCATTAAGTTCGCTATAAATAGCCCCTTTAACCGCGCCAGCGAAATAATCCTTTTCCCCGAAATCGGTTGTTAAAGTAATGATTGCCATAGGCGATTGTTAATATTTTTTTAATCTGAGACTGGTTATTTTCCTTAAGTTTGTATAGAAGGCGAATATAATTTTATTTTTAGTGATTCGCTTAGCTTAAAAGGTAAAAAATACCAGAAAACTGATCCAAAATTAGGATATTGAAAACGAAGGACAAATTAAAATTTCCTGAAAAAAACCTGTAATGCTTCAACCAAAAAAATATAGCTTTTGAACGAACTTCTTATTGAACTCTCAGAGATTAGCCCACGTGAATTTTTCGGGCAACAAAATGAACACATTGAACTTTTAAAAAAGTATTTTCCAAAACTGAAAATTGTTGCTCGAGGCAGTAAGATACGTGTGTTTGGGGACGAAGAGATGCTGGAAGAGTTTGACCGGCGTTTCACTATGCTCATGGATCATTTTGGAAAATACAATAAACTGGATGAGAATACCATAGAGAGGGTTCTAACCAGCGAGAGTGAAGAAGATTACGAGACTTCAAAAGAGAGTGGAGAGACCATTGTTCATGGGGTTAGTGGGAAGGTTGTCAAGGCTCAGACCGCTAATCAGCGCAGACTGGTGGAGCTCTCTAAAAAGAATGACCTGGTATTTGCCATTGGGCCTGCCGGAACGGGAAAAACCTATACAGGTGTGGCTCTGGCGGTTAAAGCCTTAAAAGAGAAGCAGGTGAAGAGAATCATTCTTACCAGGCCTGCTGTTGAAGCAGGGGAGAACCTTGGGTTTTTACCAGGCGACCTTAAGGAAAAACTGGATCCATACATGCAGCCATTATATGATGCATTAAGAGATATGATCCCACACGAAAAACTCGAGATTTTTATTGAGAAAGGGGTGATCCAGATCGCACCGCTGGCTTTTATGCGTGGTAGAACCCTGGATAACGCATTTGTTATTCTGGATGAAGCTCAGAATACTACACATGCCCAGATGAAGATGTTCCTTACGCGTATGGGGAAGAATGCGAAGTTTATCATTACGGGTGATCCGGGTCAGATTGACCTTCCAAGAAGGGTGATCTCAGGATTAAAAGAAGCTCTCCTTATCTTAAAGGATGTTAAAGGTGTTGGTATGGTTTACCTGGACGATAAGGATGTGATACGTCACCGCCTTGTTAAGAAGATCATCGCAGCATACAAGACCATTGAACATAACGAATAACAAAAATTAAAGTTTTCACTCTTTATGAGTAATACAATTATTAAAACAGATTTCAATTTCCCCGGCCAGAAGTCGGTTTATAAAGGTAAGGTACGGGACGTCTATACTCTTGAAAATGATAAGCTGGTAATGATCGCGACAGACAGGCTATCAGCATTTGATGTTGTCATGCCAAAAGGAATACCTTATAAGGGACAGATCCTGAATCAGATCGCCACTAAAATGATGGAAAAGACCAGCGATATAGTACCGAACTGGTTGGAAGCAACTCCTGATCCTAACGTGGCTGTAGGTTACAAATGTGAACCTTTCAAAGTGGAAATGGTGATCAGGGGATATCTGTCCGGACATGCCGCCAGGGAATATAAGGCAGGGAAAAGAGAATTATGTGGAGTGAGCATGCCTGAAGGAATGAAGGAAAATGATAAGTTTCCTGAACCTATCATAACTCCGGCTACCAAGGCTGAACAAGGTGATCATGACGAAGATATATCCCGGGAAGAGATAATTAAAAGAGGAATTGTTTCTGAAGGGGATTATGTGAAACTTGAAGATTACACCCGTAAACTTTTTGAAAGAGGGACCGAAATTGCCGCTAAGCAGGATCTTATTCTTGTTGATACTAAATATGAATTTGGAAAAACTTCAGATGGAAAGATAGTTTTGATTGATGAGATCCATACCCCTGATTCTTCAAGGTATTTTTATAAAAAAGGCTATGAAGAGAGGCAGGAAAAAGGAGAAGCCCAGAAACAGCTTTCAAAGGAATTCGTCAGGCAATGGCTGATTTCTAATGGTTTCCAGGGAAAAGAGGGGCAGCAGTTGCCTGAAATGAGTGATGAGTATATCGAATCAGTTTCCGAGAGATATATTGAGCTTTACGAGAATATCACAGGAGAGAAATTTGTAAAGGCCGATGTTTCCAATATTGAAGATCGTATTGAAAACAATGTGGTTACTTATCTGAGTTAAAACACATACGCTTAATACTTGAAAGCCGGGCTGATTATCATTCCGGCTTTTTTTATTCCGACTTTAAATAGCTTATATGAAAATTTATATATTTAACCTTATCTTATGTAAAAAATTAATAGAAGGTAAAATTTAAAGGCTGATATCAAACAATTTTATACATTGTAAAGAATTAGAGTATTAACCAATTTAACCACCTCAATCTAATATAAATTATGAGTAATTATCACATTAAAAATCTTGAAGAATATTTCCAGGTATATAGGAAATCTGTAAGGGAGCCGGAAAATTTCTGGCAGGAAGTAGCCGAGGAGCATTTTGTTTGGAGAAAAAAATGGGATAATGTACTTAGTTGGGATTTTTCGAAACCGGAAGTGAAATGGTTTGAAAATGCAAAACTTAATATTACCGAAAACTGTATTGACAGGCATTTGCTTACCAATGGAGATAAAACCGCTATTATCTGGGAACCCAATGAACCGGGAGATAAAGCATTGCATTTGACTTATAACGAGTTACATAAGAAGGTTAACAAGTTTGCCAATGTTTTAAAGGAAAATGGAATAGAAAAAGGGGATAGGGTGTGTATCTACCTGCCTATGATACCCGAACTTGCCTATGCCGTTCTTGCCTGTGCAAGGATAGGTGCTATCCACTCTGTCGTATTCGCAGGATTTTCCTCTTCAGCATTGGCCACAAGAACGCTGGATGCCGATTGTAAGATGCTGATAACTTCAGATGGATCTTTTAGAGGGGCAAAAACTCTGGATCTAAAGGGAATTGTAGACAGGGCTCTTGAAGATTGCCCGGATGTAAAAACGGTTCTTGTTGCCAAAAGGACGGGTGCCGAGATTAACATGAAGGAAGGTCGTGATAAATGGCTCGAACCGTTAATGGAAGAGGCTTCAGATGTATGCTCTCCGGAGATTATGGATGCTGAAGATCCTCTGTTTATTCTTTATACTTCAGGTTCTACCGGAAAACCAAAAGGTATGCTTCATACTACGGCCGGATATATGGTTTATTCGGCTTATACTTTCAAGAATATTTTCAAATATGAGAATGATGATGTTTACTGGTGTACAGCCGATATTGGCTGGATTACCGGTCATTCCTACATAATTTACGGCCCATTACTTAATGGAGCTACCACCGTTATGTTCGAGGGTGTTCCTTCGTATCCAGATTTTGGCAGATTTTGGGAAATAGTTGAAAAACACAAGGTGAACCAGTTCTATACGGCTCCAACAGCCATAAGGGCTTTGGCCAAGAAGAGTGTGGACCTGGTAGATAATTATGACCTTACCTCGATTAAGGTTTTAGGTACGGTAGGGGAACCTATCAATGAGGAAGCCTGGCACTGGTATGACAATAATATTGGAAAAAGTAAAAGTCCGATCGTAGATACCTGGTGGCAAACCGAAACAGGAGGAATCATGATTTCACCTATACCTTTTGTGACGCCAACAAAACCCACCTTTGCAACGTTGCCATTTCCGGGGATACAGCCTGTGCTGATGGATGAAAATGGAGATGAGATCAAAGGGAATCAGGTTGATGGTAGGTTATGTATCAAATTCCCCTGGCCTTCTATGGCCCGAACTATCTGGGGAAATCACGAGAGATACAGGGACACCTATTTTTCGGCCTTCAGAAATATGTACTTTACCGGGGACGGAGCTCTTAGGGATGAGGTAGGTTATTACAGGATCACCGGTAGGGTAGATGATGTGATCATCGTATCTGGCCACAACCTTGGAACGGCTCCGATTGAGGATGCTATAAATGAACACCCGGCTGTGGCTGAATCGGCGGTGGTTGGCTTCCCTCATGAAGTAAAAGGAAATGCTCTTTATGGATTTGTTATTTTGAAAGAAGCAGGAGAATCCCGTAATCAGGATAATTTAAGAAAAGAGATCAATCAGCAGATTTCTGATAAGATCGGCCCTATAGCTAAACCAGATAAGATTCAGTTTGTCGCTGGCTTGCCAAAGACCCGTAGCGGAAAGATTATGAGAAGAATCTTACGTAAAATTGCCTCCAATGATACATCAGATCTGGGAGATACATCAACTTTATTAAATCCCGAAGTGGTTGAAGATATAATCGAAGGATCTCTAAATAAATAAGTGTAGAGATATTGTAATTGATTATATTTAGGAAATAACCAATTTTTTTTACATATGTTAAATAGAATACTTTTTTTAATGCTATTCTCAAGTTTTCTGGGAGTTAACGCCCAACAGGCTAACCCCTTTATGAGTGACGGAGGGATGGTGATATTCACTAAAGAAAAGGAGCCTGACCATTATACTGGCTCCCCTTATTATGAAGATGATTTCAAATTAGGGGTTATTCATGATGATAAAGGAAGATCTATGCAGGTTTTGATGAGATATAACGCGGTGGAAGACGTCGTTGTTATTCGGCCAAAACCAGATAGTGAAGAAGAATACGTGTTACCAAAACTAAAGTCAATTACATACGAATTAGGCAATTACACCTATTTTATAGATAATTTAAATACGAACAACGGAAATATAGAAGCCTATTTTGCTAAATTCTATGAAGGTGCCAATAGTACTTTTATAGGATTGCCAAAAGTAGAGGTTACTCCTCCTCAAAAGGCCAGAACAGGTTATGAAAAAGACAAGCCTGCCGATATCGATGTTGAGATGGTGTATTATTTATCGTTGAATGGAGGTCAACTCCAGGAAGTAAGATTAAAGGAAAAAGATCTGAAAGATTTATTTAAGTCAGATAAAATGGAAGAATATTTTGACAAGCATAAGATAAAGACTGAAGAGGATGTAGTAAACATGCTCAAATACTTTGAGGATAGTATTTAAGGACCTTGTCTTTTTTAAACTATTTTATAAAACCGGAAGTGACTACTTCCGGTTTTTTATTTTTTTTATCAGATATGAATTTGTGTTTTTCAGGCGGCTTAACAACTTCATAAAGATTATAGCAGTAATATAGGCATCACCTGCAGCCGTATGACGATCGGTGAGATCTATATTGTAAACTTCGGCTATCTCATCCAGAGAGTAGACCTTGTCTCTGTCTATTAAATTGGTGGCAATACGCGTGCTTTTGTACAATATGGCCGTATCCAGTACTTTGTTTTTCAATTTAGGAAGGCCATGTCTCGCCAGGGCATTGTTAACCATTTTCACATCAAAACGGGCATGGTGAGCTACCAGTACTGAATTCTGAATATATTCCAGGAATTTTTTTAAAGCCTCTATTTCAGATAGCTTATCAAATTTTTCATTCTGAATTATTCCATGAATTTTTACGGTTTCGGGATTAAATTTTTCCTGATCTAAATAGATCTCAAAATTATCTTTTATCTCGATCCTTTTATTCTTAACTGCTATGGCCCCTATGCTTAAAATTCGATCTTGCTCAAAATCAAATCCTGTGGTTTCGGTATCAAAGACCACAAAACGGACTTCACTAATATCCTCAGGAGGTTTTTCTTCGAAGCTTTTCGCGTAATTCTGCCAGAAATCTGGAAAATCTTCCAGTTTTTGTTTCTTTTTAAACCAATTGAATATCATAGGTAGTAGGTTACTTCAAATCTTAACTTAATAAGCTCCTGAATTTCTTTAATTGTTTTAAAGCATCGTTTAAGCTTTACTTTATCTTCTTTGCTAAGATCTTCGAGATTTATGAATCTACCACTGTCCTTGTATTTTAAACCTTGCTTGGTCCTGAATTTTATTAGCACTTTTGAAGAATAGGCACAAGCCTGGTAAAGCTCTTTGTTATTAGGTTCCAGTTGCGCCAGTTTTTCGAATCGTTCAGCGGTATTGCTTATGTTCTTAACACGGTGCTCTAAAATGAGTAAGCGACCGGCATCTGTTAATGGCATGATGCCTCTCTTTTTAATGTCAAAAAGATCCTTTTTTTCTCCATCTTCTTCCACAAGGAACTGCCTGAAAAATCCTAATGGAGAGGGGTTTCGAAGGGCCTGTGCTGCCAGTCGGTTCAGGAAATTCTTGTTATCCTTAAGAATGTCAAATACATGATCTGATAGTGAATTGGTAAGTTTTGAGTCGCCGTATGAAATATCAAAATCGAAAAATATTTGGCAAAGCAGTATCTCATCATTCCCTGATGTGGTTACCCATTTTGAAAACTGATCTTTCCATTCTGAAAGGGAAAGACAATATTTAGGGTTTCTGGCCATCATTTCGGCAGGGCAAAACTCATATCCCATGATGTTGAGCCTTTTGGTGACCTTGGTTGCCAGCTTCAAAAAATAGGCCCGGATTTCTTCAAGTTCATCTTCAGGAACATCTTCAAATACTAAAGCGTTATCCTGGTCTGTGTGAAGTAACTGTTCTTTTCTTCCCTGACTTCCTAGCGACATCCAGGCAAAATTAACGGGTGGCGGAGTTTCCATTTTGCCCAAACATCTCTTAATTGTACGTTTTATAGTGGCGTCGTTCAATTCGAAGATTATGTTGGAAATATGTGTAAGAGGAATATTGCTCTTTATGTAACCCTGCAAAAGGAATAAAATTTTACTTCTGATCTTTTTAAGTTTTTTGGTGCTTCTTGCGCGGTTTATGGCTTTCATAAGTACCGATGGATTGTTTCCCTGGGAAACCATCAGGTCATGCTCAGAAACTATTCCCTTCACCTTTGTATTGGGAGTACCATCTTTGGTAATACATATATGGTTGATGTTATGTTTCATCATGGTGAGCTGGGCTTGCGCAATGGTAATGCCTTTTGAATAACAGATCACCGGTGAGTTCATTATTTTATTTACCGGGCAGTCGATAGGAAGTTTTCCTGTGCCGATAAACTCCCTGAAGTCAAGGTCTGTCACGATACCTACAGGTTTCTCTTCTTCTACCACAATCACCGATCCTACTCTTCTTTCACTCATTAAGGTAGCTGCCTGCTGAATACTGGTTTCTGGAGAGACAGTTACCATTTTTTTTACCATTGGAATTGGCTGAAGATCGAACAGGGCTTCTTTTTTGAAGCTAATTTCATCGTCTTCTGAAAAAAGTTTACCACGGTGCTCAGTGGCGTAGGGATTTCGGGTATTGGAGGCAAAACTTTCCATTAGGAAATTACCAACCTGGGAGTTGCTTACTGCAAATGGTTTGAATTCATTTAGAGGGATGGCATAGATTACGCTTTCTTCATCTGTAATAGCGTTAATCTGATAGTTTTCTTTGGCGAACAATGGCCTTAACCCAAAAACATCTCCCTCATCACATTTATCGATTGTTTCAGGTTCCTCATTATCATTCACCTTTTGTAGATCTACAGCACCCTTGTGTACAATGTAAAAATGGTCATGAACCTTTTCGCCTTTTGAAAAAATGGATTTTCCCTGCTCAAAATAAATTACTCTAACCTCTTGGGCAATCCTGTATAATTCCTTTTTCTCAAGTAAAGAAAAAGGTGGATAGTCCCCTAAAAAATCAGCGATCCTGGCGGCAATAGTATTAGTCATATTTCAAATTTATCTGAAATATGCGAAAGATGAGAACGTATGAAGAGTTTTATTGTGATTCAATCTCAATGTTATAATCCTGGATAAGTTTATAAATAGCTTTTTCACTTTCTGAAAGCCGAATATAATCCGGAGAGCTATCTTCCTTTATTTGTTTAAAATATGGAGTGATTTCACCATTTTCATAAGTCTCTACAACTTTTGGGTGAACGTAATAGGTTCTGCATATAGCACGGGTATTACCAAGCCCTTCGGCTGCGGAGTCAAATGCTTCTAAAACATTTTTCTTGTTTTCTTTTTCATTTTCAGTGTATCCCAATTCCCTTAAGGTTTCGAAAAATATTTTGGTGGCAGACCAGG
Organism: Gramella jeungdoensis; assembly: GCF_023805255.1. GTDB lineage: Bacteria > Bacteroidota > Bacteroidia > Flavobacteriales > Flavobacteriaceae > Christiangramia > Christiangramia jeungdoensis. Next base: position 3,497 of record NZ_JAMSCK010000005.1, on the reverse strand, counting down.
TTCTGAAGTCTTTAGCAGAGAAAATGTCTCCACTTATTTCATGGATATAATTGTTGATCATTCCGCTGTCTAAACTTTGTTTCTCACCATTCTCGTCATAGAATTTAAAAAGCTCCCAGCCGGGTATTTCTTCGCATTGGTTTATGAGATCTACCAGCTTTCTGTTTTCGACAGTGATTGAGTGTTCCTTGCCTTTTTTCCCGATAAACTCGAATTTCAAACCATTCTTAAAGGTTTTTACATGTTTGGTTCTGAAGGTAGATAGGCCGTAAGTCTTATTGTTCCTGGCATAATATTGATTGCCGATGCGGATATGAGTTTCTTCCATTAATCGTATTACCAGGGCCAGGACCTTTCTTTGGGGCATACCTTCTAATTCCATGTCTTTAGATACCTGTCTCCTAATCTTAGGAAGTACTTTTCCAAAAGCTGCCATTTTAAAGAACTTTGTCTGGTTCCTTATCTCAGACCATACCGGGTGATACATGTACTGCTTCCGGCCTTTGTCATCCCGGCCTACAACCTGAATATGCCCGTTTTTAAGACGGCTTATCCTAACGTCTTCCCATGCAGGGGGGATCACCAGACCTTTAATCCTGTCCAGTGTTTCTTGATCGGCCACTTTTTCCTCTCTTTTATAATAGGCGAAACCACGCCCAACCTTTTTTCTTCTTATGGAAAGATGATTTTCAGAAACATATACCAGGTTGGCCATTTTTACCGCTTCCTGGGGATCTTTAATTATAGTGGTTAAATCGTCCTGAGAGAGTGTCATAGCTTTTTCCTTAAAGATAAAAGGAATGACTTTCGGTTATAATTAAAATATTGTGAAATATTCTGTAATAAAAACAAAACTCCCGTGCTAACGGGAGTTTTAAAAGTATTGTTTTACGAATTAGCTTTAATCAAAATAACTGAAAGTATCGCCGTCTTTTATTTTCAGAAGCGATTCATATATAAGATTAATCACATTTTCCACATCATCGCGATGAACCATTTCCACAGTTGTATGCATATATCTTAAAGGAAGGGATATTAAAGCTGAAGGCACTCCACCATTACTATAAGCAAAGGCGTCAGTATCTGTCCCGGTAAACCTTGAAGAGGCATGTCTCTGGAATGGGATTTTCTTCTCCTCGGCAGTATCTATGATTAGCTCTCTTAATTTGTTCTGAACAGCAGGTGCATACGATATCACAGGTCCGTCTCCAATTTTATTCAGACCATTGGTCTTTTTTTCGATCATTGGAGTAGTGGTATCGTGAGTTACATCGGTTACAATAGCAACATTTGGCTGAATTCTATGGGTGATCATTTCTGCCCCACGTAAACCAATTTCTTCCTGTACTGAATTTGTAATATACAGACCGAAAGGCAATTTTTTCTTATTTTCTTTCAGAAGTCTGGCCACCTGGGCGATCATAAAACCTCCAATTCGGTTATCCAGTGCCCGGCATACAAACTTATCTTTATTTAAGATAAAGAATTCATCGGGGTAGGTGATCACGCAACCAACATGTACTCCCAGTTTTTCAACTTCTTCTTTGCTTGTACAGCCAACATCAATGCAAATATTATCCATTTTTGGCGACTGCTCTTTTTCCTTATCCCTTGTATGAATGGCAGGCCAGCCAAAGACTCCTTTAACGATTCCATTCTTGGTGTGTATGTTAACTCTTTTTGAAGCGGCTATCTGGTGATCGCTACCACCATTCCTTACCACATATATAAGACCTTCATCGTTAATGTAATTTACATACCATGAAATTTCGTCAGCATGACCTTCAATAACCACTTTGTATTTTGCTTCAGGATTTATTACTCCTACCGCAGTACCATAAGTATCGGTGATGAATTCATCAACATATGGTTTTAGGTATTCCATCCATAATTTCTGCCCTTCAGATTCATATCCTGTAGGCGCCGCATTATTAAGATATTTCTCGAGGAAGTCTATTGACTTTTTATCCAGTATTTCGGTTTTCTTCATAATTCATAAATTTTAGCGAAATTAAAAAGATTTGGACGGAAGGCAACTGCCGAATGATTAATTTTGGAATGATTTTGGTAAAAATCATCTTGAAAGTGAAAAGCTGATGTTTAAATATATTTCCATTTACATATTTCTAATTGGATTTGCCGGATTTGGTCAGGAAAGCAAATCTCAAAAAGAAATGGATACTCTCGAAAATGATACTGTACAAAAGCAGTATATGATCATTGCGGGAGATTCAGTTCCTCGAGAAACTATAGATCTTGAGGAGGTTGTGCTTTTAAGAAAACTTAAGTTCGATGATCTTGAAGCCAGAAAACGCTACCTTATATTAAGGAGAAAAACTCGTAAGGTATATCCATATGCTAAACTGGCTTCTGAAAGATTGGTGGAATTGAATTCGAGGTTAGATAAGATAAAAACCAAGCGTGACAGGAAGAAATACACCAAAATAGTACAGAATTATATTGAAGAAGAATTTTCGGAAGAGCTTAAGAAATTAACCCGAACCGAAGGACAGATCCTGGTGAAGTTAATTCATCGCCAAACCGGTACTACTGCATTTAATCTCGTGAAGAACCTTAAAAGTGGATGGAGGGCTTTCTGGTATAACACAACGGCAAGTATGTTTGATATTTCCTTGAAGGAAGAATATCATCCGGAATCCAATCAGGAAGACTTTCTTATAGAGGATATATTGCAAAGGTCGTTCAGGGATAATATTCTCGAAAGACAGGCTAGTGCGCTGGATTTTGAATATCTGGATCTGAGTGATAAATGGAGTAACTCTAATGTTTCTAAAAAAAGGAGTCGATAATTTGATCATTAATTTCTGGTGTTCAGGTTCTTACAATCAGCTCTTAAAATTTCCTAAAAAAATCTCTTCAAAAGTTTGGTCAAGAGAAAAAAGTAGATGTATATTTGCAGCCGCTTTCGCAGAGAGCGCATGTTCACTGACAGTACTGAGAGTAGGCGATACGGGCTAAAACACGCTTGAAGATTTTCAAAATTTTTCTTTGAATTAATTTGGATTGAAGCGGGGAGTCGTTTTATATTTGCACCCGCTTTGAGAACGAAGCGATGTTCATTAGGGTGTTGAAAAGGGCGACGGAGTTGGAGTTGAGGCTTTTAAGGAGAAACCGAAATTTTTTATAAAAAACTTTTGGTGGGGAAGAAAAAAGCGTTGTATATTTGCACCCGCTTTCAGAGCGAGCAGCCGTTCATAATTACAGACTGATAGAGTAAGAGAGACCGCCGGATGGGGCGCAGGATAAGGGTTCGATTCCCTGGGTTTTAACAAGGCAATGATCAATTAACAATGATCAATAAGCAATATAAAGATTGTGATAATTGTTAAGTGTTAATTGGTAATTGAAAAGTTCATTGATATATTGAATTGACAGGGATTACATTTTTTTTATTAAGGATGTGATCCAGTGTATAAGAATTAAGACTAGAAGAAGTCAACCTGAGCAATTTCTTAGTAGTTGTTAAGTATATTTAA
>NZ_JAMSCK010000004.1 GCF_023805255.1 Gramella jeungdoensis | reverse complement strand
GTTTAGTTTTCCTGTGGTAAGTTCGTCTAAAATTTTGAGTTTGAAAGATTCCGAATACCGTCTGATTACTTTGTCATTTTTGTACATAACTATTTAAAATTATGTAGCCTTTATTCAGGACGGGTCAGTATTATATTACAACGGGCCATGGAGGCCATAGTGGCGGAGACGAATTTATTCAGCTAAGAAATAGAGTGATCTTCGACCATAAAATAGCTCTTGATACGGTACCATGGCGGGATGATTGTGCTTCCTTTCGCCGATTTAATCCCAGTTCTGGAGTGTGGACCCGGAAGGATACTGCAAGGGCCTATAATCGTGAAGGCGAAAAGATATATAAAGAAATTGAAGAGCGGCTCGCCTCTTCAGACCTTTCCCGATCCAATTGGTGTCCTGGATCACAGGTCTTACCTTATGTAATGTCAATAGGAGAGCTTAATAAGGGTACCCATCAGCTCGAGATTGATATTGATGCAACTCCAATTGATGGTGATAAATTAAATCACTGGCTTGTTTCAGCTTATCTAACCTATGAAGTGGAATAATATGAAATACGCAGCAAGCCTTATTATTTCATTTATTTGCCTGTCCGCGTTTTCTCAAGAGCGGGAAGTGGACTATGTAAATCCTTTTATAGGTACTTCTAATTACGGAGCTACACATCCTGGTGCTATGGCACCGCGAGGGATGGCAAGTGTATCCCCTTTTAATGTTGCTGGAAACCTGACTTTAAATCCATTAGAAAAAGATAGTCAGTGGTTGTCTAATCCGTATGTTCATGAGAATTCCTTTATCACCGGATTTTCGCACGTGAATCTTAGTGGAGTGGGATGCCCGGACCTTGGGGTAATTTTAAGTATGCCAACAACAGGGGCTCTGGAAGTGGATCATTTAAATTACGGCAGTACTTATACCAATGAAAGAGCCGAGGCTGGATACTACGGGGTTAAACTGGAAAAGTATAACGTAGAAGTGAACGCCACTGCATCAGAACGTGTCGGGGTTACCAGCTATAAATTTCCTGCTGGTCAGGCTAATATCCTTCTCAATTTAGGATTAGGTTTGACCAATGAACAAGGTGGGATGTTAAAGATAGTTGCAAAAAATGAAGTAGAGGGGATGAGAACTGTAGGAAGTTTTTGCTACAATAATCCAGAGAGTGCCTACCCTGTTTACTTCGTGGCCAGATTATCTCATTCTTCAGAGAATTATGGAATTTGGAAGGACCCTCAAAAATATAAGGGTACTGAATCCCAATGGATGGGATATAATGGAAAAATAAGATTTAAAGAAGGTTTCAGGCAGGAGGTTATCGGGGATAGTATAGGAGCCTATTTTAGTTTTGATCTGGAAAAAGAGACCACAATAGAGATGAAGATTGGTATTTCCTACGTAAGTATAGAAAATGCCAGGGAAAATCTTGAGAAAGAAACAGCCGGGCAGGGTTTTAATAGTATTCATAAACGAACCCGAGAGAAATGGCAGAATAAATTGTCAAAAATAGAGGTTAAAGGTGGATCGAAAGACGATAAAACGGTTTTTTACACTGCTTTATACCATACGCAAATCCATCCCAGCATTTTAAATGATGTAAATGGGGAATTCCCTAAACTAAATGGCCGTAAAACCGGGAAAACGGATGAAGTAAGATATAGTGTTTTTTCTCTGTGGGATACTTACCGTAATTATCATCAATTGATGAGCCTGGTTTATCCTGATGAACAACTAGCTATGGTAAATAGTATGTTAGAGATGTATAAAGAAAATAACTGGTTGCCGAAATGGGAATTGAATAGTACAGAAACATTTACTATGGTGGGTGACCCTGCAGCAGTTGTACTAGCAGATACCTATTTACGAGGACTTAGAGATTTTGATATAGAACTGGCATATGAAGCAATGATTAAGGGGGCCACACATACAGAAGAAAATCCATTGCGGCCGGGACTTAATGAATACATGAAAAATGGATTTTTGAGTGTTGAGAGTGAAGTGGGGGGGATGGTTTCTACTACACTGGAATATAATATTGCCGATTACGCCATATCCAGACTTGCAGACAAATTAGACAGGAAAAAGGATGCTGAACGGTTTAAAGATCGCTCCATTTCCTATAGAAATTTATTTGACGAAGGTACTGGTCTTCTCAGGCCAAAAAGAAGAAATAACGATTGGTTCGTACCTTTTGATCCTGAGGCAGGAGCTAATTTCACTGAAAATGTAGGTTTTATTGAGGGTAATGCGTACCAGTATGTTTTCATGGTACCCCATGATATTCCAGGGATGATAGAACTACAGGGAGGAGCTGAAGATTTTGTTGCACAGTTGGATTATATATTTGATAATCAGCATTACGATATGGCAAATGAACCAGATTTTGGCTATCCCTTCCTTTATAATTACGTCGTGGGAGCTGAATGGAAAACGCAAGAAAGGGTGGATGAGCTTTTAAACGAATTTTATAAAAATTCACCTGATGGTTTGCCGGGGAATGATGATACCGGAACTATGAGTGCATGGGCTGTTTTTTCCATGATGGGTATTTACCCCATAATACCGGCTGAACCGGTTTATACTTTTGTCTCCCCACAATTTGAGGAGGTGATAATTCATTTGGATGAAGATTATTACGACTCGGAACAGTTAATTATCCAAGCAAATAATGCTGGACAAAAGCATTTTATAGATTCAATATTTGTCAATGACCAATTATGGGATGGTTATTTTATTAAGCAGTCTGAATTAATCGAGGCCAACAAAATAATTTTCCATCTCGAGAATTAATTATCTCTATTCCGTAATTTCTTTTCTTTTGCTTTCTTTTAAATTCAATCTTTTGTCTGATATTGAATTTAATTATAATAAATCGCAACTACATTTTCACTATATCGTTTTCGCTAAACTGTCGTTTAGCTTTTCTCAATTGTTGTTAGTCGAATCTTTTTTGAATTATCTGGCTTATACAAGAAATTCATTCACAATTAATTAACTAAAAACAAAGATTCTATTAACGAAAATTAAAATTATGGGAGAAAAACGATTCATTCTTCTCTTGTTCGCCGTAACAATTTTTTTTCAAAACGGCTTTTCTCAGGAGAAAATGGTAACTGGAACAGTTGCGGAAGCAGAAACTGGTGTTCCTTTACCAGGGGTTACGGTACTTGAAAAAGGTACTAATAAGGGGGTTGCAACAGATTTCGATGGCAATTATGCCATTGAGGTTGCTGATGGGGCCGTTTTGGTATTCTCGATGGTGGGGTATAAACAAAAAGAAGTCGCAGTTTCAGGAGAGACTTCCCTGGATGTAAGTCTGGAAATTGATACGGAAGCTCTTGATGAGGTTGTAGTTACCGCACTGGGAATTAAAAGAGAACGAAAATCTTTGGGGTATGCCCTTCAGGAAGTAGGTGGAGATGAATTGGTGGAATCAAGAGAAACGAACCTTGCAAATGCATTCACGGGTAAGGTTGCTGGATTACAGGTGGTTAGGGGGGCTGGTGGTCCCGCGAGTTCTTCAAAAATTGTTCTTAGAGGGAATAACTCACTTACTGGGGACAACCAGCCATTAATCGTGGTAGATGGTATACCAATGGATAATTTTACCGGAGCTGCCAATAATGACTTTTGGAATCCTTCCCCTGATATGGGTAATGGCCTGGGGGATTTAAGTCCTGAAAATATTGAGAGTATGTCAGTTCTTAAGGGAGCTTCTGCCGCTGCTTTGTATGGATCACGTGCTGGAAATGGTGTAATTTTAATAACAACAAAATCAGGTAAGAAAACACAAGGTTTAGGGATTAGTTATTCTACATCTGTAGGTTTCGAATCAATTTTTATGTCTCCTGATCTACAGAGCTCATTTGGCCAAGGGGCGGATGGTATTTATGATAACCAGTCAGGTTCAAGCTGGGGTCCGAAAATTGAGGGGCAGACGGTGGAAAATGCTCAGGGAGAAACCGTACAGCTCAGGGCATATGATAATCTAGACAACTATTTTGACACTGGTGTTACTCAAACCCATACCCTGTCCTTTCAACAACAAGTAAGCAACGGAACATCCTTATATTCATCCGCAACCTATTTAGATGATGATAGTATGATTCCAGGATCCGAACTAAAGAGATTAAATCTTTTAACGAGGGCAAATTCCATATTTGGGAAAGCCGATAACTGGATCTCTGATGTGAAAGTTCAATATATAAGTGCCACAGCTAAAAATAGACCATTAAGTGGGGTGAATATTTCGAATTCATTTGCAACGATGTATCTGCTTCCCCGGTCAATAGATATAACTGATTATGAGGCTGGAAGTGATGAATTTGGAAACATGATATGGTATGTTCCATCGAACTCTGTAAATCCTTACTGGGCTTATCGCAATAACCTGAATATGGATAATAGAGACAGATTCCTATTGAATGGATCCCTGAAGCATAATTTTACAGATTGGTTAAGTGGAGAGATAAAAGCAGGTGCAGATTTGTATACTACCAATACAGAATCCAAACTATATTCGGGAAGCCCTCTTTCTGCATCCGGTCGTTATGGACTAGGAAAAAACACATTTTCAGAAACAAATTATAGCTTCCTATTAAATGCTGCTAAAGATGATATTATTGGTAAGCTTGGAGGAGTTGTTAATTTTGGTGGAAATTTGATGCATAGGGAAGCTAGTGGTATAAGCGGTAACTCAGGTGAATTAGAAGTACCGAATCTCTTTTCTTTAAACAACGGCGTATCGAATCCTGGCGTTGGAGAAAGCTATAGTGAGAAAAAGATTAATTCATTGTATGGTACGCTTCAATTAAATTATGATGGATATTTATTTGTTGAAGCAACAGGTAGAAACGACTGGTCTTCTACTTTAAGTAAAGAAAATCGATCATTCTTTTATCCTTCAATAAGCACTTCCCTTGTTTTTACGGATCTAATAAAAAATAATGATGGGAACCTCCCAGAATGGATGTCTTACGGAAAAATTCGTGCTTCCTATGCAGAGGTAGGTAATGACCTGCCTGCATATCAACTGGTTAATTTTTATTCAATAGGGAAGGATCCTAATGGCAACACCACTGCCGGTCGAAACGGGACACTTTATAATCCAGATGTAAAAAGCGAGTTGATTCGATCTAAAGAGCTGGGGTTTGAGGCAAGATTATTTAAGAATCGTTTGGCGCTCGATTTTTCGTATTATAAAACCAACGCCACAAGACAATTGATAAATCTACCTTTAAATCCGTTAAGTGGATATGGTTCTATGAAAGCCAATGCGGGAGATATTCAAAATGAGGGAATTGAATTAATGTTGAATGGAAGAGTGCTTGATAATCCTGAGGGTTTGACCTGGGATATGAATATTAATTATTCACGGAATGAAAACACGGTTAATGAGTTAATTGAAACAGTAACACAGTATTCTTTAGGAGGATTTGATAATGTAAGCATTCTGGCAGTATCCGGAGAGGCTTATGGTGAGATTTATGGAACCAAATATCAACGAGTAGAAGATGAAAGCAGTCCTTTCTTTGGAGATATTATAGTGGATGCAGATGGAATCCCATTAGCAAGTAATGAGAGAGTGAGATTAGGAAATCAACAACCAGATGCTTTAATCGGCTTTTCTAACAACTTCATGTTTAAAAATTTCACCTTTGGTTTCTTGATAGATGCTAGGATCGGTGGTGAAATATATTCTGGTACGAACAGGGCTATTCAAAATGCAGGAACTGGAGCTGCAACAGTGGTCAATGGAGATCGTGAGCCATTTGTTTTTGATGGTGTAGTTGCTGATGAAAGTGGAGGCTATTCTCAAAATACAACAGCGGTATCGCCACAACTTTTTTGGCAGGGAGTAACTACCAGGTCAGGAAATCTTGGAATCACGGAAGCAAATATTTATGATGCTACCAATGTTAGGCTTAGGACCGTGAATTTGAGGTATGATTTTCCAACAAGTTTGATAAAGGATACTTTCTTTCAAAAAGCCTATGTTGGTTTATCTGCTAACAATGTCTGGATGATAGATAGTGAATTGAACGGCGTTGATCCGGAATCCGTATACGCTACTGCCACGAATGCCGTAGGATTCGAAAATCTGGCTTCACCTACTTCTCGAACCTTCTTTTTTAATCTGGGTGTAAGCTTCTAAAATTTAATAGTTATGAAATTAATTAAGAAAATCAGAAAAACAGGTCTTTTAATGACCATTTTAGGGATATCGGTCATATCATGTTCCGATTTCGAAGAAATTAATGTAAATCCCACAGCGGCTACCGCAGATCAGGTTCAGGTAGAGTATTTTATAAATAATTCAATTGTAAGTGCTCAGCAAGATCCTCATATAGCAGAACGTGTGTTCGTCTTATATTGGAAAGCAGCCGGTCGAATGGATCGCATAAATAGTTTGCCGGTAGGATATACTAGTGACGGATGGTCTAGCGATTATTTTAATTATATATCTGGATGGTTGAATCATGCGAATACTGCAGTTCAGATAGCCAATGAAAAAATTGAGAATGGAAATGTCCAGCCTTATACAAATAATCTTAAGCAAGTAGCAAGAATTTGGCGCTCATATCTTATGAGTGAAATGTCTGATAATTTTGGACCTATTGCAATAAACGGTTTTCAAGGGGAAAATCCAGATTTTAACAGCGTACAGGAAGTATATTACTATATGCTTGATGAACTAGACGACGCGGTTGCTAGTATGGATGAAGGGGTAATGGTGCCTTCAAATGTTAGCAGTCTGGATCCGGCATATGGTTATGATTTCGAATTGTGGACAGCCTATGCTAATTCTCTAAGAATGAGATTAGCTATGCGACTTTCGGAAGTGGAACCAGGAAAAGCAAAAGAAGAATTTGAAGATGCCGTTTCATCGGGAAGTTTCATCTCAAGTCTGGATATGAACTTTAAAGTTGCGGAGAAACCTGGATGGGATGCATTAACTGGTGTGATGAGTAGAGAATGGAATATGCAGTATTTATCACCTACTTTAAATAATTTAATGATAGGTTTGGGTGGTATTTCTTCTGAAGAACTCCTAGAAGAAAATCTGCATCAGTATATAAAACCTGAAAATTATCTTGGTTTAAAACTGGAAGATCACTTCACCACTTTAACCACAAACCCAACTGCAGGATTTTGGCTGGATGGTTTACCGGCTGAAATAGACCCACGGGCCTATGAGGCATACATTATTCCAGGAAATTTTGATGATCCCCAAATGAATCGCTACCCAAGTTGGGATCTGAATGCCACAGGTAATACGGTGAGGAATTTAGTTGACGACCAGGGAAATATCGTAAGGGAGATTGATGCTGCTTTCACCTGGAATGCTCCTACTATAGGTAGTTGGGGTGAAAAAGGATCCAAAAACCAAGTGTATGGTTGGCCCGGGGCGATACCGCGACTTGCCCATAAATTTAGAAATAGCACTTCTGAAAGAATATTCTTTGGATCGTGGGAGAGCCATTTCTTGATAGCAGAGGCCGCTATTCGAGGCTGGAATGTTCCTATGGATGGAAAAACAGCCTACGAAGAAGGAATAAGGCAGAGCATGGAGTACTGGGGTGTTTCGCAGTTTGCAACCGATTATATTTCCTCTGAAGAATACAATCTTGCAGGTACTTCAGTGAATTGGGATCATATTGTAGAACCATCAGACGTGTCCATGAATTTTGTAGATGGTTATACGGGAACTGAAGGAAGTGTAAATTACGAATATCCCGATAATCATCTTTATATGGATGGAACGGTTAAAAATGACCATCTTACAAAGGTCATTACCCAAAAATTTATTGCTCAGGTTCCTTGGTTGCCACTTGAAACCTGGAGTGATCACAGGCGCTTAGGGCTTCCGTATTTTGAAACCCCAGCCGTGGAGAATCCATTGTCGGATATGCCGCAATTAACTTCAAGTAATTTTACAGAACTTCAATGGAATTTCTTTCCACAACGATTGAGATACCCCAGTAATTTAGCGAACAATGTTCCTGAAGGGTATCAACAGGCTCTAAATCATTTAGGAGGTGATGACAGTGTTTTCACTCCTTTGTGGTGGGCAGGGCAGAATTAGTCAGTGTAGAAAAGGAGGTGAAATTACCTCCTTTTTTATATTTTCTTATGTTATACATAAAACAATTTTGTAGATTTACATTTCTAAAATAAAATTTAGTTATGGAAACATTGCAAGTAGAACCTAAAACATTAAAGTACAGACCAGCAGGCAAATTTGAGGATACCCGTTATGAAAAGATCCATAACCTCGTTTTTTCCAATTCTGAAAGTGCTTCTAAACTGGTTGCGAAGGAGATAGCAGATCTGATAATAAGGAAACAAAAGAAGGAGCAAAATTGCATCTTGGGGCTCGCTACAGGATCATCTCCTATAAATGTATATGCTGAACTAGTTAGACTTCATCAGGAGGAAGGTTTGAGTTTTTATAACGTCATTACCTTTAATCTGGATGAGTACTGGCCTATGGAAAAGACGAATGTTCAGAGTTATCATTATTTCATGCATGAACATCTTTTTAACCATGTTGATATTCCAAAAGAGAATATCAATATTCCTGATGGCAAGGTTGCGCAGGAAAATCTTCTGCAATACTGCCTGGATTATGAATCCAAAATAAATCAAGCCGGAGGCCTGGATTTTCAATTGTTAGGGATTGGTCGTACAGGTCATATAGGGTTCAATGAACCGGGCTCACATCATAATTCAGTAACACGAATGATTACTCTTGATCATCTTACTAGAATAGATGCTGCCCCTGCTTTCCATGGCATATCAAACGTTCCTAAAAAAGCGATTACCATGGGAATTAGTACCGTTTTAAATGCGAAACGGATCATTTTGATGGCTTGGGGTCAGAATAAAGCAGAAATTGTAAAAGAAACTGTAGAGGGTGAGGTGTCTGGTGCTGTTCCTGCTACCTATTTGCAACACCATCCTAACACAACTTTTGTACTTGATACAGGAGCGGCCTCAGAATTAACCAGAATAAAAACCCCGTGGTTAGTTGGACCATGTCACTGGACTCCTGAACTAAGAGATAGGGGAATAATTTGGTTATGCCAAAAGGTTAAAAAATCGATTTTAAACCTGACCGATAAGGATTATAATGATAATGGGATGTCGGATTTGTTAGCCCAGGAAGGTTCTTCATATAACCTGAACATAGGCATGTTTAATAGAATGCAGCATACTATTACGGGATGGCCAGGAGGAAAATATAATGCCGATGATACAAATCGACCGGAAAGAGCTACTCCTCAATTTAAAAGAGTTTTAATCTTTAGTCCGCATCCGGATGACGATGTCATTTCAATGGGAGGAACTTTTGATCGATTAGTCGAACAGGGCCATGAAGTGCATATTGCATATCAGACTTCAGGTAATATTGCCGTATCAGATCACGAAGCCCTAAAGTTCGCTGAAATTGCTAGAGATCTCACGACCGGGCAGGATAGGAGTAATATTGTAAGCTTAATTGATGAAATCAAGGATAGAAAAGAGAATGAAGTAAATAGTCCTGAAATACGTAAACTAAAAGGTCTTGTTAGAAGAAGTGAATCTTTGGCTGCGACTCGTTTTGAGGGAGTACCTGATGATCATGTACACTTTTTAAACCTACCCTTCTATGAAACCGGGACTATCAAGAAAAGTCCAATGTCCATTAAGGATATCCAAATCGTGAAAGATTTAATTGAAGAAATAAAACCTCACCAGATTTATGCGGCTGGAGATCTTGCTGATCCGCACGGGACTCACAAGGTCTGCCTGGATATTATAATGACCGCTATAGATGAAATTAAAGAAAAGAAATTTATGGAAGATTGTTGGGTGTGGCTTTATCGAGGAGCATGGCATGAATTTGAATTACATGAAATCGATATGGCTGTCCCATTAAGTCCAGATCAGGTTTTAAAAAAGAGACAAGCTATATTTTTCCATCAGTCTCAAAAGGATGGCGTTATGTTTCAGGGAGAAGATATTCGAGAATTTTGGGTGCGCGCTGAGGATAGAAATAAAGAGACGGCTCTCAAATATAGAGATTTGGGCCTTGCAGAATATGCAGCTATGGAAGCCTTTAAAAGGTATCACTTTTAATTTGCTAGTTAAAAATGAAAAGAAGACATTTTCTTATCAGTTCTGTAATAGGTAGTCTAGGAATTAATCAGGCTTTCTCTAAGCTCAATCCTAGCCACCACACCTCAAATCTTAGGCAAAATACAGAGCCGATTAGTGTTGCAACCTGGAATTTTCAAAACGCAACCGCCAAAGCTGGGGCAATGTTATCTAATGGGGCTAGTGCCTTAGATGCCGTTGAGCAAGGTGTTCGTGTAGAAGAAGCCAACATCAAAAATACTACGGTTGGAAATGGAGGTTACCCTGATCGTAATGGAAATGTGACCTTAGATGCAAGTATAATGGCTCCCAATGGGGATGCCGGTTCCGTAGTTTACCTTAAAGATATTCAACATCCCGTATCGGTCGCACGTAAGGTTATGGAAGAATCACCGCATGTTATGCTTGCCGGTGAGGGAGCTTTTCATTTTGCCATGACGAAAGGTTTTGAACGAAAAGATCTGTTATCTCAGGAATCAAAAGAAGCCTGGCGGAAATGGATGAAAGAGAAAAAATACAAGCCAATTATCAATATAGAAAACCACGACACCATTGGGATGCTATGTATGGATAAGAATAATGATATAGCAGGTGCCTGTACTACTTCCGGGCTTGCATTTAAAATGATTGGACGGGTAGGCGATTCACCAATTATTGGATCCGGTCTTTTTGTCGACAATGAAGTAGGTGGGGCGGTGGCCACTGGTCTGGGAGAAGCGATCATGAAAAATGTTAGTTCTTTTTTAGTGGTAGAATTTATGCGGAATGGATACTCTCCACAAGAGGCTTGTGAAATGGCATTAAAACGAATAATTAAAGGAAATGGCAACTATAAAGAATTTCAAGTAGGTCTATTGGCAATGAATAAAGCCGGGAAAATTGGAGCGTATAGTATTCACTCCGGTTTTACCTATGCAAAGACTCAGAAAAATTTAAATTCTAATGTTTCGAGTAGTTATTATAGTAAATAAACCATCGAATTGTCGTTCGCTGAAATACATCTAATAATATTATATAGTTATGGAGTTGATCTACCAGGTGAAAAACTCAGATTTGTACTTTAAATTACTTAATTGGTTGGTAGGGGAGTTTGATTTATTTCAGTGTGAAATGCACGGGGATCGTCTAATTATTAACTATCCACTGGTCAAATGTTGTATAAGGAAGGAGGCTTTTCAAGATAAGCTGGTAGCTCGAGTTGAAATAACCGGACAATCCCTAAAGGATAGTCAACGATTTCTTGGAAATATTGAAGACTTATATGATATATTTAAAAGAAGATATTTAATTATCAAATAAATTGATATTAAAATAAATAGATAAAAAATTTTTATATATTTGTTATGTATAACATAATACAGATTAAATGAAAATATTTGCAGCAACTTACACGCCAATGAAAGAGGACCTATCACTAAATCCAGAAGTGATCCGCCCTTATTCGAACTATTTAGATGATAAAGGTGTGCATGGAATTTTTATCAATGGATCTACCGGAGACTTCACGTCTCTTACACTTCCGGAAAGGAAAGTGATTTTGGAGTATTGGGCTAAGGAAAAAGGGGACTTAATCCTTATTAACCATGTGGGGCATTTAAGTCTCAATGCAGCTAAGGAATTAGCAATAGATTCGAGAGGAAAGGCCGATGCAATTGCAGCGATCGCTCCATTTTATTTCAAGCCAGGTAATCTTCAACAATTGGTTGAATATTGTGATGAAATCGCTTCTTGTGCTCCCGAAATTCCTTTTTTCTATTATCATTTGCCAGCTCTTACCCAGGTAGATTTTAATATGATTGAATTCTCCAGAATCGCTAGTAAAAGAATACCAAATTTTGGCGGAATAAAATTCACTCAAAATGATTTGGTAGCCTTTCAAGAAGTAAATGCCAACGCTGGCGAAAAAGAAATTTATTTTGGAGTAGATGAAGCCTTTCTTCCAAGTCTATCTGTTGGTGCTCAGGGCTGGGTTGGGAGTACATTTAATCATCTTATGCCACTGTATGAAGCTATTGCCGACAATTTTTATGAAGGGAATTTCCCTGAAGCCAGATCTTTACAATCTTTGGCTATCAAATTTGTTGAAACCCTGGGTGCTCCCGGAGGTTTTAACGGAGGAGGGAAAGGTTTTATGAGAGAATTAGGGATAGATTGTGGTCCTTCCAGATTTCCTCATCATACACTTAATAAAGAAGAAATACTGAGTATTCGACAAGCTTTTAAGAAAAATGGGTTGTCAGAATATTTAGCTTATTCTTAAAGTTTAAAAATTTTTAATTTTAATTATGTAGAACATAAAACATTTTATACATTGCGTAATGTTAACTTGTTGTTAAACGAAAACCAAAAACTTATGAATGCTTATCAATTATTTAAAGGTTTTGACTCCTTTTTCTTGAGTTGTTTACCTTCAATAAAAACAGCTATTGAAAAAACTAAATATCTTTTTGTATGCGTACTTCTTTTGATGGCGTCTACGGAAGCATTTTCTCAGGAAAAGGAGATCTCAGGAACCGTAATGGATGGAAATGGTATGCCTCTTGGTGGAGTGAATGTACTTATTGAAAACACTACCACTGGGGTTCAAACTGATTTCGACGGAAATTATGCTATCCAGGCTTCACCAGGTGATGTACTTGTATTTAGTTTTATAGGCTTTAAAACGCAGGAGCGTATAGTGGGCACCGAGAACATTATAAATGTTACAATGGAAGAGGATCTCGCTAGCCTTGATGAAGTAGTTGTAACAGGGTATGGGAAGCAATCCCGTGCAAAATTAACCACTTCAATTTCTAAACTTGACACCCGAGTTCTGGAAACTTCTACACGCTCTAACCCGGCTACAGCTTTACAGGGTTCAATTCCAGGTTTACGAGTGACGAACAATACAGGGCAACCAGGAGCTACTCCAAATATAGTATTGAGGGGCGGGACAAATTTTGATGGTTCTGGATCTCCTCTAATTTTAGTAGATGGAGTTCCCGGTAGTTTTTATGCTTTAAACTCAGATGACATTGAATCCATTGAGGTATTAAAGGATGCTGCGGCAACGGCTATTTATGGTGCCAGAGCTGCAAACGGTGTTGTTCTTGTAACTACAAAATCCGGTCAGACTGGAAAAGCGACGATTACCTACAAACAAAAATATAGCTTTAATTATAGACGTGAAACGCCGGAATATCTTGACGCTGCTAATTTTATAAAGTATAACCGTCAGGCAATATTGTATTATAATGAAGCAACGGGCAGAACAAACTTTAATGCAGGATTTTTGAACGGCTCTACGGCCTTTGCTACGGGAGGGAATACAACTGATTCACCTTTTACTACTCAATATCTTACTGATGAAAATAGGTACCTTCTTGATTTTCCGGGATGGGGGACTGTAACCGATCCAGTAGATCCAAGTAGAGAAATACTTTTCCGTCAAAATGACGTAAGCGGAAATATTTATCAGCCAAGTAGGTCTATTGATCATTATTTAGCCTTTCAGGGTGGAAATGAAAAAGGATCATATTATTCGAGTTTGGGATATTTGGACAATGAAGGACTTATATTAGGTTCCGGATTTAAGAGATATTCTGGAAAATTCACAGGTTCTTATAATATATCAGATAATTTTAGTGTGAATTCAAATATCCTTTATTCTCACTCTAATCTTAACCTAAGTCCACTTGGTAGTAATAATACGGTATTTAGAAGGTTTGCAGGACAGCCTCCAACATCAAGGACTTATAATAATAATCCGGATGGATCGCTTTCAGACGATCTAAACCCTGGGACCAATGCAGGTTTTGGTAACCCTTTATATTATCAGGATAAATTTCTTAGAGATAACCTGGAACAAAGACTCACTGCATCTGTAGGGGTAAACTGGGATATTGTGGATAATTTAACCATGTCACTAACAGGTAGTCATTTTGCGATAAATAATTCAAATGAGTCGTTTAATAAAGCTTATCTTAATGCTGGGTCTCTTATCACCACAAGAAATGCTTCTGCAAGTGAAGAAAAAACCCTTAGAAATCAATTAACTGGAACCCTGAATTATACCAATACTTTTGGTAAGCATTATTTTGATGTTCTTTTAGGTTCTGAATATTATAAAGATGAGTATTATACATTTAGTGCCGGTACTCAAAACTCTCCTACAGATTTGATACCTACACTGAATGCTGGTGCAGAAGCTAATGGAGTTCCATACAGTTTTAGAACCTTGCATAAAATTGTATCTGGATTTGGACGATTGAATTATGATTATGATGAAAAATATCTTTTAGGTCTAACTTTTCGTTATGATGGTTCTTCTCGTTTAGGAAATAATAAGTTTGGTTTCTTCCCAGGAGTTTCTCTAGGATGGAACTTACATAACGAAGAATTCTTTGCCGAATCATCATTGGAGAACGTATTCTCGAAAATAAAACCTCGCTTAAGTTATGGGGTCAATGGAAATGTAGACGTATTAGGTAACTTTTCTACTTTCGGATCATACGGCTCACAAGGTGTCTATGATGGACAAACGGGATATGCGAATACATCTTTACCTACTCCAGAACTTCAATGGGAGCGATCTACAACTTTAAACTTTGGACTTGATGTAGCATTGTTTGAAAATAGAGTAAACCTTATCGGTGATTATTTTATTAGAGATGTGGAAGATAAACTGGCAAACTTGACCCTGCCATATTGGACTGGGTTTAGTGGGATTACCACCAATAATGGAACATTAAGAAATAAAGGTTTCGAATTACAATTAAGCGCAGATTTAATTAGAAGCGAAGATCTTCAATGGAATCTTAGCGGAACCTTATCTAAGATTAAAAGCTATGTAGAAAAATTACCAGAAAACGATAATGAATTGAATCGTCAGGGAGGTACCCAAATATATAATCCCGATACAGGAGAATTAGAATGGGTTGGTGGATTACAAGAAGGGCAGCGTGTAGGAACTGATCTTGTAGTGACCTATGTACAGGATTATATTTATGCCAATCAGGCTGAAGTTGATGCTGATGCCAATGTTCAGGATGACCTTCTTCCAAATCCGTTTCAGAGATATCCTGGGGATGTAGCATGGGTAGATGTTAATAATGATGATGTGATTAATACATATGATAGGAAAGTCATAGGTAGGACAACCCCTGATTTTTATGGAGGAATTTCAACATCACTTAATTACAAAAATTTCGGACTGTATGTAAAAACTGATTTTGCTGCTGGTCATATTATTTATAATCATATTAGAGGAAAAGGGCTGGCGCAAACTCAAGGTAATCTAAATCAAGATGCATTGGTGCTACAATCCTGGACTCCGGAAAATACAGAAACAGATGTTCCACGTTTTGTTTTTGTTGATGCGCAAAGAAATATCTTTAGAGGGAGTGAGGCAATTGTAAATAGTCGTTTCTGGGAAAAAGGGGATTACCTGGCGCTAAGAGAAATTACGCTTAGTTATGATCTTCCTACCGAAGAATTATTTAATGACAAAATTGAAAGACTAAGTCTGTATTTGACAGGGTCTAACCTACACTATTTTAAAAGCTACAGTGGGGATACCCCTGAATTGGGTGGATATCAGGCAGGAGAATTTCCGTTGCCGAGAACAGTTACTTTAGGTCTTAATTTAACTTTATAAAATCAGGATTATGAAATATATATATATCATTCTAGCATTACTAGTTCTTAACTCTTGTGAGAGTGAATTAGAGATAAATGCGCCCAGTGAACTTACCTTTAATGGTTTCTGGGATAGCGAGACAGGTGCCAGAGCAGCACATTCAGGACTGTATGGGTCCTTTAGAGGAGAAACAAGTACTTTTTGGGCTTTAGGAAGCTTGAGAAGTGATGTATGGGGAGGCCCAACTTTTGAATCACCATTCAGTATCGATTTTATTGAATCAAATATCACCGTTTCCACAGCACCCTATGGAGGATGGGCTGGATTTTACGGAAGGATCCACCAGCTCAATGATTTTATCGCCAATGTGCCGAACATTGAATTTAACAATGCTGAGGATAGAGACCACCTAATGGGACAAGCTTACGGCTTGAGAGCGTATTATTATTATACATTATTGAAAACCTGGGGAGCAGTGCCAATCACTACAGAAATATTGAATACTACTTCTCCTGAAGGCCTCAGTAAGCCACGATCTTCCCAAGAGGAGGTAATGAATCTTATAAAGCAGGATATTGAAAGGTCATTAGCAGCCTTTGGTGATGATGAATCATTCTGGAATGGAAACAGAAACTATTGGTCAAAGGCAGCGACTCTTACCTTAAAAGGGGATGCCTTTATTTGGTCAGGTAACCTATTGAATGGTGGTACCGCAGATTTTAATGAGGCTAAAAATGCCCTACAGGAAGTTATGGATATAGGTTCTATAGATTTGGTGGCTAATTATGCAGATCTGTGGGGACCTGAAAATGAAAATAACAGTGAATTCATTTTTGCTGTCCAATATGCTGAGAACGAGGCCCAAAATTATTATAATTCCTTTACGGGTAGATCCACTGAAATATGGCCTCAGTTTAATGAAGAAGGAGAGTCTATGCAAGGTTTTGTAATTAACGGCTCAAACCGTTATGGTCCTTCTATAAAAACCTTATTGCTTTCTGATGATAATCTGGATGCTAGAAAAGATGCGACATTCATTCGATTATTCTCAGACTCTAATGACGGTGCGGGATATGAAACCTTTAATGAAGAAAAATATTTTGGTTCCATCTTAAATAAATTTCTAGGCAGAATTGATGGTAGTGTAAGAATATTTGATAACGATGTGCCAATTTATCGTTATGCTGATGTAATTCTCTTATTGGCCGAAGCAAAGAATTATTTAGGTGAAGACCCATCGGAGGAAATTAATCTGATAAGAGAACGAGCTTATGGCAGTGATTATGATCCTTCTGTATATGCTTATACTAACGGCTCGGTTGAGGAAAATGCCGAAGCTATATTACAGGAACGATATAAAGAGTTTATTGGAGAAGGTAAAAGATGGTGGGATTTAAGAAGAGCCGGAGACTCTTATGTTATTGAAAATGTTGAATTTTTGGATCCAGGAGATGAATACAAATTATTATTACCAATCACTTTGGATATGATTGGAAGAAATCCTCTTCTGGAACAAACTCCCGGATATGAATAGTTTTAGTTAATAGTTTGTTTGGATTAGTAGGGAAAAAAGGCCATTTATGGC
The DNA here is from genome assembly GCF_023805255.1 of Gramella jeungdoensis. Lineage (GTDB taxonomy): Bacteria > Bacteroidota > Bacteroidia > Flavobacteriales > Flavobacteriaceae > Christiangramia > Christiangramia jeungdoensis. The sequence goes on along the minus strand of NZ_JAMSCK010000004.1, from coordinate 559,621 downwards.
CTTTTTTTCTGTTATATAATTTTAATGGTAATTTGTTAAATGAAAATGGATTCCAATTACATTAAATTAAGGCCAGGAAGACAATTGTTTATTGATGATTTTTTAATAAACAATACCGACCTTAAACGAGTCTATACTCCACCCACACCTAGTCCAAACAATCCAGTTTTGGAACCTACGGAAAATTGGGAAATGACTACCGAGGGAGCTTTATATGCCGGCCCATTTAGTGACGGGGTTTGGTATGATGAAAAAGATGGTGTTTTTAAAATGTGGTATATGGCCGGCGGCGGAAAGTATTACCCCAATCTTAAAAATGCTTTATATACTTGTTATGCGGAGTCCCATGATGGGATTAAATGGACTAAGAAACCGCAGGGGATTCTAGATAATACGAATGTAATTGATGTAACCCTCCGTGATGCGGCTAGTATTTGGATAGATAAAGTGGAGAGTGATCCTGAGAAACGCTATAAAATGTTTTTAGTGAATAGGAGAGAAGGGGGAAAGGATTCTCGCTTATTACTCAAATATTCTTCTGATGGTATTCATTGGTCAAAGCCAGCGGCTAAATCCGGAAAGGTAAGAGATCGTATTTCTGCTTATTTTGATCCTTTTTCCAAGCAATGGGTGGTGAGCATGCGGTATGAAACTCCGTCACTAGGAAAAGCCAGGAGTTATGCCATGGATAAAGATCCAGAAAGACTCGTAAATAGTATAAACGATGGATTGGATGATAAAATTTCTTTTTGGTTCGGAACAGACGGTACTGAACCTAGGCATCCAAGATTTCCAGAAATAAATCCAGGTATTTATAATTTTGATGTAATTGCCTATGAGAGTATCCTACTGGGGTACTATACTATTTGGCAGGGGCCCTCGAATGAAAAGGCTAGTGAGTTAAATATCCAGAAAAGAAATGAAGTTTTTCTTGGATATAGTAGAGATGGAATAAATTTTAAAAGAATCTCAAACAAACCTTTTTTTGAAGTAAATGAATCAGAGGGTGCCTGGAATTGGGGAAATGTACAATCTACGAACGGCTCCCCACTTATTGTTGAAGACGAGTTATTCTTTTATAACACAGGTCGGCGATTAAATAAAACTATGTGGGATAGCTATATGTCTGTTGGTGTAGGGAAACTGAGAAGGGATGGGTTTGCTGCATTAAGAGGGGATCGAAATGGAGGAACAGTTTGTACAAAAGCTTTAGAGTGTGATGGGAATTATTTGTTTGTCAATGCAAATGTCTCTAAGGGGTGTCTCGAAGCTGAATTACTGGATGAAAATTTTAACGTAATTCAGGGTTTTTCCAGATTGCAGTGCAAAGGAATGCTGGAAAAGGATAATACCAAATGGCTCATCAAATGGAAAGGAAAACCATCACTTTCTTGTCTGATAAAGAAAATAGTTAGGATCAAATTTTATGTGCGGGAAGGAGAACTATATTCATTCTGGTTCTCACCTTATCCCACGGGCGAAAGTAGGGGGTATACAGCCGGTGGAGGGCCTAATTTACACTCCTCAGGAATAGATGTTCCAGAATAAAAGTCGTGAATTCTAATTTTTATCGTGATTAAAAATGGAATCAAAATGTGGCTCCAGGTGTTGCCTCATAGCATTTCTGAAAGTCTCAGGAGTTCCCATTTTAATGTTATTAACAAGCATTTTATGAGTGACGAATTTGCCACTGGAGTAACGATAGTTAAAATCGTCCGGTTTATTCTTTAGGTGGACATATTCAAACACCGGTAATAATAAATTTTGGAAGCGTAGTAAGGTTTTATTTTGAGATATTTCGTACAATTTTCCATGAAATGCCACCTCACGATCTAAACTAAAATGGGTCTGGTCTGCAACAGCCAACTCCTCAGACTCTACAATTTCCTCTAACTCCTGAATATCCTTCTGTGTTTTTCTTTCAAAAATGAAATCCGCCATTCCCATTTCCAGGATTAACCTTAATTCAAAAAGATTCTTTAAAATATCCATGCCTAAAAGACTGGGATCCAAGATTCTTTCAAAATTGGCAATAATATCAGGTTCTGTAAGAATCATGCCTCTGTGCTTCTTAGATTCTATCAAACCCAATGTTCTTAAGCGTAGAAGAGCCTCTCTAACCACCGTTCGACTAACTCCCAAAGTGTCTGCAAATTCTAATTCTTTAGGTATAGAATCTCCGGGTTGCAGTTCATTTTCCTTAAAAAACTCCAATAATCTTAACTCAACCTTATCCACAAGGGAAAGATTTTCTACCGGTTTTAAACTTTTTATTTTTTTCATTTAGAAATCTTCACAAGTAGGTTATTGCAATTATGCCAACAGCCAAATTTAGCGTTTTTCATTCAATTTATATGTATAACATAATAATTTATTTTAAATTTATATCTCCTTATTCATTAAAAAGTATGACTGGCTAAGCCCAAAAGCTTGAAGATAAGATCTATGAAACTACATTTATTAAGTCGGAATAACAAAGAAAATTCTTCATTCAGCGTTCAAAGACATTGTTTAAATCATTTCTTAAATATTTGGCATTACCATCCTGAATTAGAACTAGTGTTAATAGAAAAAAGTAGCGGGATGAGATTCGTAGCAGATACTATCCAACGATTCGAGGAAGGTGAAGTTGTGCTGCTTGGGAAAAACTTACCCCACATGTGGCTAAACGATGAGGTTTATTTTGATAAAACAATGCAGAAAAAAGCCCGGGCCATCTCGATACACTTTAAAGATGACTTCTTAGGGAAGGATTTTTATAACCTACCTGAGATGCATTCTATTAATTCTTTATTTCTCCGTGCAAGTAGAGGGCTTGTATTTAAAGAATTACCGCAAACTGTGAAAAACGGTATACTTAATTTAATGCAACTGGAGGGATTCGAACGAACTCTTTCCTTCTTAGATATTCTGTATAATTTATCCCTTAGTAATGCTGAGATCTTAGCCAGTGAAGGTTTTATTTTATCATTAGATAAATTTGATAATTCAAGGATGTATGAAATTCATAAGTACATAGTCACACATTTTCATAAGACTATTAAGGTAGAAGAACTGGCAAAAATTTGTGGTATGGAACCATCATCTTTTAGTCGGTATTTCAAACGCATGTATCAAAAAACCTATACACGTTACGTCAATGAGTTAAGAATTGGATATGCCTGTAAATTGTTAATTCAGGATAAACAAAAAATAAGTACGATTTGTTATGAATGCGGATTTAATAATCTTTCCAATTTCAATAGACAATTTAAGTTAATAAAAGGTTATTCACCGGGAGAATATAAGCAAAAGTATACCCTGGATTTTTAATGTTTCTGCAGATTGGTATAAAAAGTATCAGTAACTGATTAATAAGTAGTAGATGCGACTTCCTGTATGTATTAGTTTTCCAAAAATTATTTTTTGATAAATGGGATTAAAAATTAAAATCGTTGATATCGAGATCAAAGATATACGATTCCCTACAAGTCTGCACTTGGATGGGTCTGATGCAATGAACACCGATCCGGATTATTCGGCAGCATATGTTATTTTAAAAACTGATCATCCGGCGGGCCTGCAAGGACACGGCTTAACCTTTACCATAGGTAGGGGTAATGAGGTATGTGTTGCGGCATTAAAGGCTCTCTCACCCCTGGTGCTGAATAAATATCTTTCTGATTTTACCAGTGATATGGCTGGGTTTTGGAAAATGATGAATAGTGATAGCCAGTTAAGATGGCTTGGACCAGAGAAAGGAGTTATTCATTTAAGCGTAGGGGCTATGGTCAATGCGGTATGGGATCTCTATGCAAAGGTTGAAAATAAACCATTATGGAAGCTTCTTGCAGATATGTCACCAGAAGAGTTTATCGCTTGTATTGATTTTAGTTATATAAAAGATGTATTAACACCTCAGGAAGCCCTTGAAATTTTAAAAGAAAAACAAAATGGAAAGGAACAGCGTATAGCCAGACTTAAAGAAGCCGGGTATCCAGCTTATACAACTTCTGCCGGCTGGTTGGGATATTCGGATGAAAAAATAAGGCGCTTATGTCGTGAAGCTAAGGGTCAAGGTTTCAAGCACATGAAAATTAAAGTGGGTGCTAATCTGGAAGATGATTTGAGGCGTGCACATTTAGTGCGTGAGGAAATTGGAGATGATCTCAAGTTAATGATGGACGCCAATCAAAAGTGGGACGTGCAGGAAGCTATACAAAACATGAAACAACTGGCCCAATATGATCCCTGGTGGATTGAGGAGCCTACAAGTCCCGATGATATTCTTGGTCATGCTAAAATAGCCAAGGCCATTGATCCTATAAAAGTGGCCACAGGTGAACATTGCCATAATCGTATTATGTTTAAACAATTTATGGAAGCCGGAGCACTGCAAATATGCCAAATTGATGCGTGCAGGGTTGGTGGGGTGAATGAAGTTTTAGCAATTATACTTATGGCGGCCAAATTTAAAATCCCAATTTGCCCTCATGCCGGTGGGGTGGGTCTCTGTGAATATGTACAACACCTTTCTATGATTGATTACATAGCTGTAAGTGGCAGTATGGATCGGCGCGTTATTGAATATGTAGATCACCTTCATGAACATTTTGAGGATCCTGTTGTAATAAAGCAAGGGGCTTATACCTTACCTGAAAATGCAGGGTATAGTATTACTATGAAACCTGAATCTTTAATTAAATATGAATATCCTGGAGGGGAGATATGGAGATCTCTTACACAGAATTAAACTACTTAAATTAACAAGATGTCAAATTTCAACCTTAAGAATAAAACCGCAGTAATTACAGGCGGAGGTAGTGGAATAGGAAAGGCGATTACCCAATTGTTCGTTCAACATAATTGTCAGGTCCATGTGCTGGAAAATAATTCAGATAGTATCGCTCAATTGCAAAATGATATACCTGAAGTGGTAACTCATTTATGTGATATTTCTAAAAAGGAAGAAGTCGAAAAAATATTTAATCTTATAGGAAAAGGTTCTGAAATTGATATACTTATAAATAATGCCGGGATAGCACATATTGGCAATATTGAAAATACTACTGAAGAAGATCTGGACAGAATTTACTCTATAAATATTAAAGGGGTCTTTAACTGTGCGAAAGCGGCTCTCCATTTTATGAAAGCTCAAAAGAAGGGAGTTATACTTAATATGGCATCCATAGCGTCAACTGTGGGTATTAGCGATAGATTCGCTTATTCTATGTCTAAAGGAGCTGTATTGACCATGACATTAAGTATTGCAAAGGATTATCTGGAGTATGGGATTCGTTGTAATTGTATTTCCCCCGCCCGAATTCATACTCCGTTTGTAGATGGATTTCTTTCCAGTAATTACCCCGGGGAGGAAAAGCAAATGTTTGAAAAACTTTCCAAAACACAGCCCATGGGTCGAATGGGAAAACCCGAAGAAGTTGCCTCTCTGGCACTCTTTCTATGTTCGGATGATGCAGGTTTTATAACCGGTAACGATTATCCTATTGATGGAGGATTTATAAAATTACAGGGATAAAAAACCAATATTATGAATAAAAGAAAGATTTTAAGCTTCCTATGTCTGATCCTTCTATTTAATACGGGGATAGCCCAGTCTGAGGATGAAAGGCTCATCCAAAAGCTGGAGAAGAGAGAATACCCTGATTGGTTTACCAATGCGAAACTGGGTATTTTTATTCACTGGGGCTTATATTCAGTTCCGGCATACGGCGGAAAGGAATCATATGGCGAATGGTTTCTACGTGGACTGCAAACCAAAGACTCCCTTCGTACGAATTTTATGAAAGACGCTTATGGGGAAGACTTCACGTATAATGATTTTACCACCTTATTTCGGGCAGAACTGTTTGAACCGGATGAATGGGCTCGTCTTTTTAAAAAGGCCGGTGCAAAATATGTGGTTCTGGTGTCGAAGCACCATGATGGTTATACTCTTTGGCCCAGTAAATATAGTCGTAACTGGAATAGTGTAGACACGGGGCCTCACAGAGATATTGTGAAAGACCTAACGGAAGCTGTACGTGAAGAAGGATTGAAAATGGGATTGTATTACTCCCTGCCTGAATGGAACCATCCACTTCATCGCTGGTATTCCGATCCGCATGATAGCATTCAGGATTATGTGGAAAATCACATGATCCCTCAGTTTAAAGAACTGGTAAGTACTTATAGACCTACCCTTATTTTTAGCGACGGGGAATGGTATAATTCTGCTGAACAATGGCATTCTGCGGAACTCATTAATTGGTATTATGATTTGGTAGGTAGCAATGCAATAGTTAATAACCGCTGGGGTCATGGAATAGATACAGGTTTCCTTACACCTGAATATAGTTCCGGAATTACCGAAACCAATCGTCCCTGGGCTGAAGTGCGCGGTATAGGCCGATCTTTTGGATTAAACCGGAATGAAGATCTTGAAGCTTATGGAACTTCGGCCGAACTTATTAAGCGATTTGTAATCACGGTGGCAAACGGTGGTGGGATGATTTTAAATGTAGGACCCAAAGCCGATGGGCAGATCCCTTTGATACAGCAGGAAAGGCTTATGCAGCTTGGAAGGTGGCTGGATATCAATGGAGAAGCTATCTATGGATCAATCCCATTTGATGTTCAGACTGAAGAAGTAGAGATTGAAAAGAAAAGAATAGATGAAAATATTGATTTCGACTGGGTTCGTAATTCACCTGATAAAGATATCAGAGAAGATGACTTTTCAGGAAATTGGAAAACCTACCTTGTTGTACCAGAATCAGGAAAGTATACCTTAAAAATAAACGCAGATGATGAGGCCAGTGTATCCATAGATGGAAAAAAACTTATAAATAAATATGATGCTACTGAAAATCAGGCTGAAGCTATGCGAACTGTGACAGGAAATAATGATGAATTCATCATTTCTTTAATGAAAAATAAGGTATATCCTTTGGTCATTGAATTTAACGAGCATAAACAAAACGCTCATTTTCAACTTTTATGGAAGACTCCAATGGTTGATTCGTTTGAAATAATTCCTCCTAAAGTATTCTTCCTGAATAAAAATCTGTCAGAATCAGGACTTTATGCCTCATATAGATCGAAAAGCACCAGTATAGCGTATACCCAAAAGGACGGGAATGTCTATGCCACAACTTTTTTCTGGCCAGAAAATGAGTTAGTCCTTAAGATTCCCAATCCCGGGTCAAATGCCAGCATTTCTTTGTTAGGCCTGGATAGAAAACTTAATTGGAAGTATGAGAATGGCGAGTTGAAGATCAACACTTCTACAATAAAATTTAATGAACTTCCCAGTTACGACGCCTGGACGTTTAAAATTCAGAAATGATGTTATTACAAGTAAAGTATTCCTATTTCAAAGAGAGAAGAAAATGGCTAGTCCTGATATTAATTCTCCTTACATCCTTTTCTCTCAGCTCTCAGGAAGCTGTTTTATTTCCTGTAGAGAATACTATTAAAATAAATGAAAATGATTCTAAGGAAAATATAGTTCTTAAAGCGGCCCACGTAGTTCCTACAAGTAATCAACTAAAAGCTCTAAGAGACGGTTACATAGCGTTTATACATTTTGGTCCCAATACCTTTACAAGAAAAGAGTGGGGGACTGGACTTGAAAACCCAAAGGTTTTTGACTTACAGAATCTAGATACCGATCAATGGTGTAAGGCAATTAAGGAAGCAGGGATGTCTAAGGTTATTTTTACGGCAAAACATCATGATGGATTTGTTTTGTGGCAAAGCAGGTATACAGACCATGGGATAATGTCTTCTCCTTATAAGAACGGAGCGGGGGATATTTTAAAGGAACTTAGCAGATCCTGTGAGAAATTTGGTTTGAAACTGGGCGTATACTTATCTCCTGCAGATTTGTATCAAATTGAGAGCCCCAATGGTTTGTATGGCAATTTAAGCAAATACACCGAACGAGAGATCCCACGCAAGATTGAAGGAAGGCCTTTTAAAAACAAAACTACTTTTAAATTTAGGGTTGACGATTATAATGAATATTTCTTAAATCAATTATTTGAACTATTAACGGAGTACGGACCAATTCATGAGGTCTGGTTTGACGGTGCCCATCCAAAACGAAAAGGAGGCCAAATATATAATTATAAGGCCTGGAAGGAATTAATTAGAAAACTCGCGCCTGAAGCAGTAATATTTGGTAAAGAGGATCTTAGATGGGTTGGAAATGAAGCAGGAAAGACCCGTACCACTGAATGGAATGTTATTCCTTATAAAGGGAATCCTGATACAATGGAAATTTTTGGCGATTTAACAGATACCATTTTGGGGTCACGAGAGCAGCTTTATCAGGCAAATTATCTGCATTATCAACCAGCTGAGGTGAATACATCTATCAGGGAAGGTTGGTTCTACAGAGATGAGAATCGCCAAAAAGTAAGGACAGCAGAAGATATTTTTGATATATATGAAAGAGCTGTTGGGGGGAATTCTATATTTCTTTTAAACATTCCCCCAAACCGTGAAGGTTTGTTATCACCTGAAGATGTACGTGTACTTCGGAATTCTGGAAAACGTATCAGGGAAACTTATGATAAAAATTTATTTTCTATAAATACAGTTGGATCTTCCGAGTTGTTAGATGACCGTCTTGGCACTTATAAAGTGATAAAGGGAGATAAGCAAAGTGTTATACTCAACCTAAAAAAATCCGTAAAAATAAACAGGTTCTTGATCCAGGAATCCGTAGCCACCCACGGAGAGAGAGTAGAGAAACACATTTTAGAAGCTTGGGTAGACAATGGCTGGAAAGAGATTGCAACTGGAACTAATATAGGTTTTAAAAAGATCTTAAGATTTCCGGCAGTCACTTCTAACCGTTTTCGAATAAGTTTTCCGAAAACCCGGTATTACCCGGCTATTGCTACTGTTTCTGGGCATTTAGCTCCACAATTTCCTCCACGATTAGAGATTGTCAGAAACCAAGATGGTTTGGTTTCAATTAGGCCTAAAGAAGATGATTTTTCATGGAAACTGCATGGTCAAAATCCCAAACAGAAGCTTGATGACCTTAAAATTAAATATGCGGTTGAAAATGAAAATTCCTGGCGGGAGTATAAAGAACCCTTCTTTATACCAAATGGTAAGGTGCGGGCAGTATCTCAATTAGGGGAACAACCGGGAAGTGAGATCAGTAAAGATTTTGGACTCTATAAAAAAAACTGGAAGGTTTTAAATGCAAATGATCCCAGGAAAGAGTTTCCAGCGGTTAATGCAATTGATGCTAATAACGAAACTATCTGGGTTTCAAATGCAAGTAAAGATGATTTTATTATTCTGGATCTCGGAGAGGAATTCAAGCTAACTAGTTTTAAGTATACCCCACCCTTTAAAAGCGAACTTGGATTGATTTCAAAAGGTAAAATTGAAATTAGTGAAGATGGGAAAAACTGGAGAACGGCTGGGAGTTTTGAATTTGGAAACTTGGTGAATGACCCTACAACGCGAATTCATTATTTCAAAAAATCAGTCTCGGCGCGATATATTAAAATAAAGATTACGGAAACAGTTGGATCAGAACAAACAGTCGCCGCGGCTGAATTGGGATTTAATATAGAAAACTAAATTAAAAGATTAAATATGAAACTTATACGTATAGGTGAGGTTGGAAAGGAAATACCAGGATTACTTGAGGAGGGTAAAAGATATGATGTTAGTGCTTTCGGAGAAGATTATGATGAGACTTTTTTCGAATCCAATGGTTTAGGAAGACTGCAGGAATGGTTTTCAAGTAATAAGAATTCATGTCCAGTAATTTCCCCAGATGTTCGCCTTGGACCTCCTTTCAAGAGACCATCAAAACTGGTATGCATTGGTCTTAACTATGTTAAGCACGCCGAGGAAACGGGGGCGGCTATACCAAAGGAGCCGGTTCTTTTCTTCAAATCCACTACAAGTATTGTGGGGCCAAACGACGATCTGATTATTCCAAAAAACAGTAAAAAGACCGACTGGGAGGTGGAGTTGGCCTTTGTAATTGAAAAAAAGGCATCATATGTTTCTGAGGAGGACGCTATGGATTATGTAGCAGGTTATGTACTGCATAATGATTATAGCGAACGAGAATTCCAACTTGAACGTGAGGGCCAATGGGTAAAAGGTAAAAGTTGTGATACGTTCGCACCCCTTGGGCCTTACATGGCTACAAAGGAGGAAATTGAGGATCCTCATAAACTGAGATTATGGTTAAAACTAAATGGAAAGATGATGCAGGATAGCAATACCTCAGATTTTGTCTTTAATATTCCGCAAATCATTAGCAATGTTTCTAAATATATGACCCTGCTTCCCGGAGACGTGATTTCGACAGGTACTCCGTTTGGTGTCGGTCTGGGATTGAAACCTCAGGTATATCTTACACCGGGTGATGAAATTGAACTTGGGATTGATGGATTAGGAAGTTCAAAACAAACCGCCAAGGCTTACCCGGAATAAATATTAAAATGAAAATCGATAGCCATATTCATTTGTGGGATTTCAAGCAGGAGGAGTTTGAATGGATAGATGATTCCATGTCAATACTTCAGAGGGATTTTAATCCGGCCCATATTATTCCGGTTTTAAAGAAAAATAATTTCGATGGAGCGATTGCCGTACAGGCTAGGGCCTTGAAAGCCGAAAATGATTTTTTACTGGAAATCGCAAAGGATCATTCTATGATAGAGGGTGTTGTGGGGTGGGCCGATTTAAAAGATAGAGGTTTGCCTGCATACCTTGAATTTTTGGCAGGATACGAAAAATTAAAAGGTATTAGAACATTTATTCAGGATGAAAGTCTGGGGTATATGGACCAAACAAATTTTCGGTATGGCCTGACACTACTAAAGGATTATGATTTCAGTTTTGATCTTTTGATTAGGGAAGATCAATTAAATGAAGCCGCGGAGCTGGTAAAACAACACCCCTATCAGAAATTTGTAATAGATCACATGGCTAAACCCTTTTATTCAATTGGGATGAATAAGACCTGGAAGAAAAAAATTCAGGAAATGGGTGCCCTGCCGAATGTTTTCTGTAAAATTTCCGGCCTGGTAACAGAGACCAGGAATTTGCATTGGCAATATCAGGAATTTACACCTTTCCTGGATGTGGTTAGTAATTCCTTCGGGCCTAAACGCTTAATGTTCGGATCGGATTGGCCGGTTTGTAAATTATCTTGTATGTATGAAGATGTATTAAAAATTTGTGAACAGTACTTCTCCACATTTTCTGAAGATGAATATAAAGCTGTCATGGGACTGAATGCCATTGAATTTTATGGGTTAGAGAAAGCCAAATCAAATTAGGATTTTTAAAGAGGTATGAAAAGATTTATAATCATAATCAGTCTATTAATAAATCAATTAAATGCTCAGGTCTCTGATAAATCCAATTCTGTTTTATGGTACGATGAACCTGCAGAGGAATGGATGCAGGCATTGCCAATAGGCAATGGAAGATTTGGCGCAATGGTGTTTGGTGGAATTAATAAGGAGCGTCTTCAGTTAAACGAAGATTCTTTATGGCCTGGTGGTCCGGATTGGAGTGACGGTAAAGGTGACCGGGAAAATCTTGAAGAAATAAGGAGGCTTTTAAAGGAAGGCAAAAAGCAATTGGCCGATAGTTTAATTGTTGAAAATTTTTCCTATAAGGGTATCGTAAGATCCCATCAAACCATGGGCGATCTATGGATTGAATATAACACAGAGGAGAAGGTGAGTAATTACAAACGCCAACTAGATCTTACCAATGCGATTACCACAACGCGTTATTCAGTTAATGGATATGATTTTTCACAGGAGGTATTTTCATCGGCAGTAGATGATGTAATGGTGATTAGAATTACCACCGAAAATCCAGATGGTGTGGATTTTAAATTGTCTTTAACAAGACCTGAAGATCGTGGTCATAAGACTGTTGAAGTAAGGTCTCTGGGGGAGACAACCTTAAGTATGAAAGGAATGGTAACCCAGTTTGGAGGAAAAAGGTATTCTAAACCTTTTCCAATAAAGGAAGGCGTGAAATTTGAAACCAGACTTGAAGTCTTGAATACCAACGGGAAAAGTAAAATTGAAAATGGTCAATTAGTTTTAAATGGCGTCAGCTCAGCCCTTATTTTGGTTTCTGGGAATACAAGCTTTTATCATGACGATTTTGTTGCGAAAAACACTCATATAATTGAGAACGCGGGAAAATTGGGTTTTAAACTTTTAAAACAAAGGCACGTTCAGGATTATCAAAAGTATTTTGATAGAGTCCAGCTAGAGCTGGGAAATGAAGATTTAAGTTCTTTGCCCACAGATGATAGAATGGCTAGGATAAAGGATGGACAAAAAGATTTATCCTTAATTCCACTCCTATTCCAGTACGGTCGATATTTATTGATAAGTTCTTCGAGACCTGGTACCAACGCGGCTAATTTACAGGGAATTTGGAATGAGCATATTGAAGCTCCCTGGAATGCTGATTATCACCTGAATGTGAATTTACAAATGAATTACTGGCCCGCTGAAGTAACTAACCTCTCAGAAATGCATGTACCTCTCTTTGCATTTGGTGACCGGTTAATTGAGCGCGGTAGAAAAACCGCATTCCAACAATATGGTATTGAAAGAGGTGCAGTGGCCCATCAGGCAACAGATTTATGGGCTCCTGCCTTTATGCGTGCTGAAAGAGCTTATTGGGGGGCTTGGATTCATGGTGGTGGATGGTTGTCTCAACATTACTGGGAACATTACTTATTCACTCAGGATAGAAGTTTTCTTGAAAAGGAGGCTTATCCTGCATTAAAGGCATTTGCCGAATTCTATATGGACTGGCTTACCTGGAATCCTGAAACTCAAACCTGGATCTCTGCACCAGAAACATCACCTGAAAACTCCTACACTGCTGAAAATGGGCAGCCGGCCGCGACGACATATGGAAATGCAATGGGTCACCAGATTATAGCCGAAGTTTTTGATAATACTCTGTTGGCCGCATCTGTTCTGGGGATTAGAAATAAATTTATTTCCAAATTAAAGAAGAAAAGAGAAAAGCTACATCCGGGGGTAGTGATCGGGGACGATGGAAGAATTTTGGAATGGGACAAACCTTATTCGGAAGTTGAAAAGGGCCATCGTCATATGTCTCATTTGTACGCCCTGCATCCTGGCAAAACTATAACCCCTGACAGTGAAAATGAATTTGAAGCGGCAAAAAAAACCATTGCTTATAGACTGAAGCATGGGGGAGCAGGTACAGGTTGGAGTAGAGCCTGGATGATAAATATCAATGCACGATTACTACAACCCGAAAAGGCTGCGCACAATATTTGGAAATTCTTTGAAATATCCCTTGCCGATAATATGTTCGACATGCATCCTCCATTTCAAATCGACGGAAATTTTGGATTCACTGCGGGAATAGCGGAAATGTTATTACAGTCACATCAAAAATTTGTTCATATTCTGCCATGTCTTCCAAAGGACTGGAAGCAAGGTGAAGTTAAGGGACTTAAGGCACGTGGAAACATTGAGGTATCCATAAAATGGTCAGGCGGAGAAGTAATTGAAGTGCAGCTTTTGTCAAAGGAAGATAAAATTCTGAAAGTGAAATATGTAGACGAAGTAAAGAACATACAATTAAAAGCAAACGAAAAGATAAAATTGGATAATCACCTGAATATCGTTTCACGATGAAAGAACTGAATCTCTTTTTAATTATTTGCATTATTTTAAGTTCCACATTATGTGGCTTTTCCCAACAAAAAAAAATAAATACTTCTCCCAATATAATATTGTTCGTGGTAGATGATATGGGTTGGCAGGATACCTCTGTTCCCTTCGATACTACTATTACGAAATTAAACCGGACTTATCACACTCCTAATATGGAGCGTCTTGCCGCTAAAGGAGTGAAATTCACTCAGGCTTATGCTACGCCAATTTGTTCGCCTTCAAGAGTTAGCTTATTAACCGGTTCTAATGCTGCTCGTCATAAAGTTACCAATTGGACGCTTCGAAAGAACCTCTCCCAGGATGCAGTCGATAACCAGCTAAGTTTTCCGGTGTGGAATATGAATGGTCTAAGTCAGAAACCTGGAGTAGAAAATAGTTTTTATGCCAAAGCTTTACCTCAGATTTTGAAGGAGAATGGATATTATACGATCCACGCAGGAAAAGCACATTTAGGAGCTATTGGTACCCCGGGTGCCGATCCACTCAACCTTGGTTTTGATGTGAATATCGCGGGACATGCTGCCGGAGCACCGGAGAGTTATTTGGGAACAGAAAATTTCGGTGTTGGAAAACCCGACAAAAGTGTTTGGGCAGTACCTGGTTTGGAAAAGTATCATGGTAAAGATATATTTCTTACCGAAGCTATTACCCGGGAAGCCCTGGCTGCAATTGACCCTATGGTGAATAAGAAACCATTTTTTCTTCATATGAGCCACTATGCAGTGCATGTACCTATTATGGGGGATCCCCGCTATCTGCAGAAATACTTAGATGCTGGTCTTAATAGAACTGAAGCAAGCTATGCTTCAATGCTCGAGGGAATGGATAAAAGTCTTGGTGATATAATGGATTTTCTGGATAGAAAACAAATTATGGATAACACCATAATTTTATTTATTTCTGATAATGGAGGACTAAGTGCGCACGCCAGAGGTGGTACTCCTCATACGCACAATAAACCTCTCGCCAGTGGTAAAGGTTCACTTTATGAAGGTGGGATTAGAGTACCAATGTTGGTCTCGTGGCCCGGAAAGTACAAACCCGGAAAAGTAGTAGATCAATATGTTATAATAGAAGATTTCTTTCCAAGTATACTTGAGATCACGAAAATTAAGAACGTTTCAAAACCTCAAATCGTTGATGGAATTTCATTCAAACCCCTTCTTGAGGATGAACCATATAAATCAGACAACCGTCCCATCGTATGGCATTTTCCCAATAAATGGGGTGGTTCCGGCCCAGGAATAGGACCAGGTAGTGCTATTAGAAAAGGAGAGTGGAAATTGATTTATTTTTATAAAACTCAGCATTTTGAATTATATAATCTTGCTAAAGATATTGGGGAAACTGAGAATCTATTTTATCAATATCCTAAGCTAGCCTTCAGTTTAGTAAAATCATTAACTCAATTCTTAAAAAATACGGATGCTCAATTGCCCTTTTATAAGGAGAATGGACAAAAGCTTGATTATCCTTTGGAAACTTTTAAAAATTTAAAATTCTAAAGGAGCATTCTATAAAATTTAAAATATGGATTTAAACTTACAGGATAAAGTAATTATTGTCACAGGTGGTACCAGAGGCATAGGTGGGGCAATCTCACGAAGCCTTTCCCTGGAAGGAGCTATACCGGTCTTTGTGGGCCGAAATAAAGAGGGAGGTGAAGTTTTGGAAAGGGAACTCAATTCGAAAAATCAAAAAGGAATTTATATAGAGGGGGATCTAAATAAGGAGGGAGAATGTAGAGGTATTGTTGAAGAGGTAATAAATAAGCTTGGTAAGATAGATGCTTTGGTGAACAATGCAGGAGTCAATGATAATGTAGGTCTGGAATCGGGAACTCCAGAAGAGTTTAAAATTTCTCTCTTTAATAATGTCAACCACTATTACGAAATGACGCATTATTGCCTGCCATTTCTTAAGACAACCAAAGGAAATATACTGAATATAAGTTCTAAAGTAGCCTTATCCGGGCAGGGTGGAACCTCAGGTTACGCGGCGGCGAAAGGAGCACAGTTAGCCTTAACGAGGGAATGGGCTGCTGAGTTACTCTCGTATGGAATAAGGGTTAATGCCATACTGCCAGCTGAAGTCATGACCCCTTTGTATAAAAGCTGGTTAGATAGTTTTGAAGATCCCGCTGAAAAAAGGAAAAAAATCGAAACTAAAATTCCGTTAGGTAATCGTATGACAACCGATATGGAAATTGCAGCAACCGCCTTGTTCATTATTTCATCAAGGTCGTCTCATACCACAGGGCAGTTTATAATTCCCGATGGGGGTTATATCCATTTAGATCGATCATTAACTTAATTAATAATGTATGTCGTATAAACCGCTTACCAAGGTAGTGCCTAAAAAAAACTTACTGCCTTTTATTCTTATTACATCTCTATTTGCCCTCTGGGGGTTTGCTAATGCAGTGACGGACCCAATGGTACAAGCCTTTAAAAAAGTATTAGAACTATCTAATACTGAAGCTTCCTGGGTACAAATGGCATTTTATGGAGGATATTTTAGTATGGCCCTCCCAGCCGCACTTTTTGTGCGAAAATTCAGTTATAAAACAGGTGTTTTAATTGGGTTGGGTTTATATGCAGCAGGAGCCATCTTGTTTTATCCTGCAGCACTTACTGAAGAATTTTGGTTCTTTTGTTTAGGCCTATATATATTAACTTTTGGACTGGCTTTCCTTGAAACTACGGCCAACCCTTATATATTGGCTATGGGGCCGGAACAAACTGCAACTCAAAGATTAAATCTTGCCCAAGCATTTAACCCGGTAGGCTTAATTGGAGGCTTATTGGTAGCACAGTATTTCGTTTTAAAACAGTTAAAGTCCGATGATATAGATAATTTTAGCCTACTGACAGAAACTCAAAAAATTCTCATTCGGACCTCAGATTTAATGATAATTAGAGACCCTTACGTCATTTTAGGTTTTGTTGTTATAGGTGTTTTTCTTTTAATAGCGTTTAACAAGATGCCTCAAGCGAAGGACCATAATGGAATTCCTCCCTTAAAAGATACCTTTATTAGACTGTTTAATAATAAGAAATATATTCAGGGGGTATTAGCCCAGGTATTTTACGTTGGTGCACAAATCATGTGCTGGACATACATTTATCAATATTCTGAAGCAATTGGTATAGAAAGTCATATTGCGGCAAACTATCAATTCGTGGCCTTTATTATCTTTCTGGCAGGTCGAGCTATAGGGACTTATTTGCTACGGTTTATTAGTTCGGGTAAACTACTTGCAACTTTTAGTATCCTGGCGGGTCTCTGTGCCGTTCTAACCATTTTTGTGGTAGGATTTATCGGTTTGTATTCACTTGTTTCTATATCCCTATTTATGTCTATTATGTTTCCTACAATTTATGGAATTGCATTAAAAGGATTAAAGGAAGAGGAAGCGAAAATTGGAGCTGCTGGGCTGGTGATGGCTATCGTTGGAGGAGCATTAATGCCCCAATTACAAGGTTTGATCATTGATTTAGGTGGTGTTGAGGTTAATGATGTATTAATCTTAGGAGTTCCGGAAGTTAATTTTTCATTTGTATTGCCATTTCTATGCTTTCTGTTTATTACATATTACGGAATAATGGTTTATAAAAAATTTGAAAAAGGATAAAGTTGATTATAAAAAAGTAGGAGATATGAAAAATCAGAGATTTTGTTTTGCTCTGGATCTTATAAATGACTCCGAATTAATTCGGGAATATGAAAATTATCATAAAAAGGTCTGGCCAGAAATCGAAGATGCAATTATAAATTCTGGTGTGGAGAAGCTAGAGATATATCGAATTAAAACCAGGCTTTTTATGATCCTTGAAACTGATGCAAATTTCAGTCTTGAAAAGAAAAATCAATTAGACCAAAAGAATCCGATTGTACAGGAATGGGAAAATCTTATGTGGAAATATCAAAAATCCCTGCCTGGATCCAAGCCGGGTGAAAAATGGGTGTTGATGGATAAAATTTTTGAGCTCGAGAAAGATAATTAATAACCTGTTAATATTTGAATTAACTATTTATTTCATAGACACTTAACCTGTATGAGTTATACATTTAATTCAAAATATCCATCAGTAGACGATCTAAGGAAAAAAGCTAAGAAAAGAGTGCCGGCATTTGCATTTGAATATCTGGACGGTGGATGTAATGACGATGTGAATATTTACCGGAATACGGCAGAAATAAGGGACGTTCAGCTCGAGCCAAGGTACCTTCAGAATTACGGGGAAAGTTCCACAAAAACCAGAGTTCTGGGGATGGAATTTGATGCACCATTTGGGATTGCGCCCGTAGGTTTACAGGGGCTAATGTGGCCAAATTCTCCGCAGATACTTGCTAAAGCAGCGAATGAACACAACATTCCTTTTGTTTTAAGCACAGTAACCACTATGGATATTGAAGAGGCGAGCAGGCTCACCGATGGCCGGGCCTGGTTCCAGCTATATAATCCGGTTGAAGATTCGGTTAGAAATGATATTCTGAACAGGGCCGCCGATGCAGGCTGCCCGGTGCTAGTACTGCTCTGTGATGTGCCCACTTTTGGATACCGTCCCAGAGATATCAGGAACGGTCTGGCCTTACCTCCAAAAATGTCGGTAAGGAATATACTTCAGATCCTGGGAAAGCCGGCCTGGGCTATTAACACGCTTAAATACGGGCAACCTACTTTTGAAAACCTCAAACCATATACTCCGGAGGGGTTGAACTTAAAACAGCTTGGACAGTTTATGGACAGAACCTTCTCGGGTAGGCTCAATGAAGAGCTTATTAAACCCATTCGTGATAAATGGAAGGGGAAACTTGTTTTAAAGGGCGTAGCTTCCCAGCAGGACACCGAAGATGCCATAAGAATGGGCTTTGACGGGATCATTGTTTCCAATCATGGTGGCAGACAACTGGATGCAGGAGAGTCTACTATACATTCCCTTCAGAATATCACTGAGAAATACTCTGATCAAATTGAGATAATGATGGATAGTGGCCTGCGGTCGGGACCAGATATTGCCAGAGCAATCGCTTCGGGAGCAAAATTCACATTTATGGGACGCTCATTCATGTATGGTGCCGCAGCCCTCGGAAACGAAGGTGGAGATCATACTATAAGCATTCTCAAAACCCAGTTCAAACAGGTGATGGATCAGTTATGTTGCAATAGGGTAGAAGACCTGCCATTACATTTAGCGAGGAAATAAAATTACGTGGATTGAATAAATAGCTAACTAGAATAAATTCTAAGATACAATGTAGATCTAACCAGTTTAGTAGATACTGCATTTAATCATTCAAAAAATATCATATGAGTAATTATCACATTAAGAATCTGGAGGAATATTTTCAGGTATATAGAAAATCTGTAAGAGAGCCGGAGAATTTCTGGCAGGAAGTAGCCGAGGAACATTTTGTTTGGAGGAAGAAATGGGATAATGTGCTTAGCTGGGATTTTTCAAAACCCGAAGTGAAATGGTTCGAAAATGCCAAGCTTAACATTACCGAAAATTGTATAGACAGGCACCTGCTTACAAATGGTGAAAAGACCGCGATCATCTGGGAACCCAATGACCCCGATGAGAAAGCCTTACATTTAAGTTTTAGGGAACTGCATAAGAAAGTCAATAAGTTTGCTAATGTCTTAAAGAGCCATGGAATTGAAAAAGGGGATAGGGTATGCATATATCTGCCAATGATCCCTGAGCTGGCTTACGCCGTTCTGGCCTGCGCCAGGATAGGAGCGATACATTCGGTAGTGTTTGCCGGATTCTCTTCTTCTGCGCTGGCTACCAGAACCCTGGATGCCGATTGTAAAATGCTTATTACGGCCGACGGGTCTTTTCGTGGATCTAAGACCATCGATCTTAAGGGAATTGTGGATAAAGCCCTCGAAGACTGCCCCGATGTGAATACAGTACTGGTGGCAAAGAGAACAGGTGCAGATGTGGATATGAAGGAAGGCCGCGATAAGTGGCTGGCTCCTTTAATGGCGGAGGCTTCAGATGAGTGCGCTCCCGAAATCATGGACGCCGAAGATCCTTTGTTCATCCTTTATACTTCCGGGTCTACCGGCAAGCCAAAAGGAATGTTGCACACCACCGCAGGTTATATGGTCTACTCGGCCTATACCTTTAAGAATATATTCAAATATGAGAACGATGATGTGTATTGGTGTACCGCTGATATTGGTTGGATCACCGGCCATTCTTATATAATTTATGGCCCATTACTTAACGGAGCAACCACGGTGATGTTTGAAGGTGTTCCTTCCTATCCCGATTTTGGAAGGTTCTGGGAAATCGTTGAAAAACATAAGGTGAATCAATTCTATACGGCGCCAACTGCCATACGCGCCCTGGCTAAAAAAAGCGTGGACCTGGTAGATAAATATGATCTTTCTTCCATTAAAGTTCTGGGAACCGTGGGAGAACCGATTAATGAAGAAGCCTGGCACTGGTATAATGACAATATAGGAAAAGGGAAAAGTCCCATTGTTGATACCTGGTGGCAGACGGAGACAGGTGGAATTATGATCTCACCAATCCCGTTCGCGACCCCCACGAAACCTACTTTTGCTACTCTTCCATTCCCGGGTATCCAACCGGTCCTGATGGATGAAAACGGAGAGGAGATAAAAGGTAATCAGGTAGATGGCCGACTTTGTATAAAATTCCCCTGGCCTTCTATGGCCCGTACCATCTGGGGAAATCATGAAAGGTATCGTGACACCTATTTTTCAGCCTTTAAGGATAAATATTTTACCGGAGATGGCGCCCTTCGGGACGAGGTAGGATATTACAGGATTACAGGTAGGGTAGATGATGTTATCATCGTTTCCGGCCATAACCTTGGGACCGCACCAATTGAAGATGCCATTGACGAACACCCTGCTGTGGCTGAGACGGCTGTTGTCGGCTTCCCGCATGAGGTGAAAGGGAATGCTTTGTGTGCCTTTGTTATTCTTAAAGAATCTGGAGAATACCGGAACCAGGATAATTTACGTAAGGAGATCAATCAGCAGATCTCAGATAAGATCGGGCCGATCGCCAAACCTGATAAAATTCAGTTTGTGGAGGGCTTACCTAAGACCCGAAGCGGTAAGATCATGAGAAGAATACTTAGAAAGATAGCTTCCAATGATACTTCAGATCTCGGCGATACATCTACTTTACTTAATCCCGAAATAGTAGATAGCCTTATTAAAAATAGCTGATACTATACGAAAACTTAATGAAAGAATTAAGAGTTTATAATTATAAAAGTTTCAATATGCGAGGAAGCTGTAATTTATATATTGGTTTTGTTTTGTTGTCATTGATTTTTATTTCTTCATGTAATAATGCGGATAAGACAGTGAGGGATGACCAATCAAAAGTATTACGTCCCAAGGTACCTATTATGGGCTGGGCCAGCTGGAATAACTATAGGGTAAACATAAATGAGAAGATAATAAAAGCCCAGGCAGACGCATTAGTTGAAACTGGCCTTATGAATGCTGGATATAAATATATCAATATTGATGATGGTTTTTTTGGCGGAAGGGATGAAAACGGAAACCTTTTAGTCCATAAGACAAGATTTCCTAATGGTATGAAGAATCTTGCCGATTATATACATGAAAAAGGATTGAAGGCCGGTATATACACAGATGCAGGGATCAATACCTGCGCCTCTTATTGGGATAAAGATACAATAGGTGTGGGTATGGGATTGTATGGACATGAAAGAAGCGATCTCACTTTAATGCTAAATGATTGGGATTATGATTTTATAAAAGTTGATTGGTGCGGTGGAGAATGGTTAGGCCTTGATGATGAGATCAGATATACCAAAATCGGTAATATGATTCGAGAGATAAACCCTGAAGTAGTTTATAACATATGTAGATGGGAATTTCCAGGGGAATGGGTAGTAAATACTGCTGACTCGTGGAGAATTGCAGGGGATATAGCAAACACCTTTGAATCTGTAATGCACATAGTTGATCAAAATGCCAATTTGTGGAAATACTCCGGTCCGGGTCATGTAAATGATATGGATATGTTGCAGGTGGGAAGAGGAATGAGTTTTGAAGAAGATAAAACTCATTTCAGTATGTGGTGCATGTTAAATTCTCCCCTAATTGCCGGTAACGATCTTACAAAAATGTCTGATCAAACACTGGATATTTTAACAAATAAGGAAATGATTGATATTAACCAAGATCCCCTGGTATATCAAGCGCGAAGATTAAAAGATGAAGGAGATTTGGAGGTATGGGCAAAACCACTAAAAAGTACCCTAAGCGGCGAGGTAGCAGTTGCACTGCTAAATAGGTCGGATAGTTCCAAGTGGATGAGTTTTAAAATGGAAGATGTAGGAATTGATCCGAGCAAGAAAAATACTATCAGGGATGTTTGGAAACATAAGGAATTACAACCCAATCAAAATAAACTCAGTATGAAAGTACCGTCCCACGGAGTAGTGGTATTAAAAATTCAAGGGGAATCCTTACCTTACAATGTTTTTCAATTCGAATGAAGAATTTAATGTTGGCACTATATTCTTTTCAAGGAAAGTAGTCACTCAATTTTCCCGTAGTTGTTTTAGTTAGCCTTAAATTATCTTCATAAATCTCCCACGATACGTTTACCGTGATAAGCCCTGGCTCCAAAATATGCATGTAATTCATATAAATTAGTCTCTGATATTTTGCCGGCAGGAATAATTTCCAATTTATTCGCAGATATTTGAAGCATTTTCTTTATCACTTCCTTACCTTCTAAAGCTGTTGTCGCCCCTCCTGATGTCAATACACTCGTAATTCCAGGAATTTTTAATAATTCCTCTAAATTCTCTAATGGGTTGCCTGTGTGATCTATAGCTTTGTGAATGCCAACTTTCAGAGGTGCAGCTATATTGGTTAATAACCTTATTCTCTCCAGATCTAATTTTTTATTATAAGTTAGTAACCCAAAAATCACTCCTTCCACTCCAATTTCTTTGCAAAAATTAATGGAAGCTATCATCTGCTTTATTTCACTGGCCGAATAAATAAAATCACCCCCGCGTGGACGAATCATAACTCGTAAGGGAATTTTCAATTGCCGATTTGCTTCTTTGATGAGGTTGTGGGAAGGAGTTAAGCCTTCCAGATCCAGATGTTCACAAAGTTCAATTCTATCAGCTCCATTTCTTTGAGCTTTTAGGGCCTGGTCCAAATTTTCTATACATGCCTCTTTTATAAATGGCTCCATAGTTGGTCTCCTAATAAATTAATAATTTCAATAAACCAATAGTAATAGATAAGAAAAAGAGAGTTCAGCTGATTAAAAGATAAATATTTATTAAAGTTAAATATTTATATACTTCGGTTAGATAGTTTAAGAATATGAATTTTCCTTCCAGAGCGATAATTTTAGGGATAATTCAGATTTATCTTCCCTTAAAATTATGTCAGCATTTTCAAAAGTTATAATAGTTTAGAAACAACTTGAATTGGAGTTTCCGGGCCTTAGTTTCGTTTACTTGTTTTGATATAGTTCTATAAAATGCTTATCCAATTCTTCAGAATCTTTATATTTTTTACGCACCTCCACCAGCTTTTGCATCATCTTTTTTCTTACTCCGGCATAACCGGGATCATAAAATACATTATGCATTTCCTGAGGATCATTCTTACGGTCATAAAGTTCCCATTCTTCCACATCATAATAAAAATGGATAAGTTTATAATCTTTGGTGGCAATGCCGTAATGCCTTTTCACAGCATGTTCTGCAGGATATTCATAATAATGATAGTAGACCGCTTCTCTCTCCCAGGTATCTTCCTTACCTTTTAAAAGTGGTAGGAGGCTTTCTCCCTGCATTTCTTCCGGGGCCTGAACACCGGCAATCTCCAAGAACGTTTGTGCGAAATCTAGGTTTTGCACCATTTCGTCCTGGGTAATACCAGGTTTTATTTCATTTGGCCAACGTATAAGTAAAGGAGTCTTAAAAGATTCATCATACATAAAGCGTTTATCAAACCAGCCATGCTCTCCCAGATAAAAACCCTGGTCCGATGTATAAACTACTATGGTATTATTCGATAAATTGTTCTCGTCAAGGTAGGTCAATACGCGACCTACGTTTTCGTCTACAGCCGCGATGGTACCAAGGTAATCCTGCATATAACGCTGATATTTCCATATCATTAAGTCTCTATCATCCATCTCTCGATAATTATCTGCAAACTCCTTATTAATTGGAGAATAAACACTGTCCCAGGCAGCCTTTTGTTGCTTGCTCATTCCACTGGTAGGATCTCCGAGATAACGTTCCTGAATGCCTAATTTTTTAACCACACTATCTTTTAACTTATTATCGTTGGTAAGGACCATATGGGTGAGAATGTTCATTTCAGCTGTTCTGGCCGCTGTACTTTTATGGCTTCTTGGTGGCTCTGAAGTATATTGTTGAGAAGTGAATTCTCGAGAATTTGATTTAAGGTCTTTTCTATGAATACGAGTGTAATCATCAAAAAGTGTTTCCGGTAAAGGAAATTCTTTTTTTGTGAATTCCTTGTAATGTCTTTCAGCAGGTAACCATGCGCGGTGCGGAGCTTTGTGCAGATACATTAATAAAAATGGCTTTTTGGGATCTCTTTCTTCTTCTAACCATTGAAGCGTTAGGTCTGTGATAATATCTGTAACATATCCGTTAATTACTGTATCCCCACTTTTTGTGATGAACCTTGGATTGTAATATCTTCCCTGACCAGGCAGAATCTTAAATTCGTCAAATCCTTTTGGATTATTTCCGAAATGCAATTTCCCAAACATGGCAGTTTGATATCCGGCATCTTGCAGGAGCTGAGGGAAAGTGACATTCGTTGTGTCAAATTTGCTTAAATTATCGATTTTACCATTCATATGACTGTGCTTCCCCGTTAGAATTACCGCCCTGGATGGAGCACAAATGGAATTGGTAACGGAGGCATTCGTAAAGAGCATCCCTTCATTTGCAAGCCTGTCAATATTAGGAGTTTGGATAAGTTTATTATTATAAGCGCTTATAGCTTGATAGGCATGATCATCCGACATCATAAAAACGATGTTTGGACGCGTCATTTTCTTTTGCTCTTTTTGTTCTTTTTCGTTCTTACAAGAAATGAGTATTCCTGCCAAACATAGCAGGAAAATGACAATTTTATTATTCTTTGGCATGGTTGTAATTAGTGGTTAGTGATAATAGACCTATATTTTAGTCCTTTTACTGGGAATTTCTGATCCTATTTAGTTCCTGCTTCATTTTTACCATTTTCTCTGGCATTTCGAAGGCTAGGTTCTTAGTTTCCCCGGGATCTTCCTTTATGTTGTATAATTGTGGCTCTTCTTTAAATCCGGTTTCAATATCCACTCCCCAAGGTACTATGGCGGGACCGGAATAAGGCTCGATATATTTATAATCCCCTTCCACAAAGGACAACACATTTCGAATAGCTTGTTGTACCAGGGATTTTCTGCCTTCTGTCTGTACTCCAATAAGGGTTTCCCACTGGTTTTGACTATCTATAGCCACACTGTCAGGAATATTTTGACCTGTAGCGGATGCAAAGGATCTTAGAAAATCTACTTGGCTTATTAATGCCGAAGATTCACTGTTCGCATCTATTTTTCCCATCCATTGTACAATAAAAGGGACCCGGGTCCCAGCCTCGTATGAACTATACTTTCCACCGCGCAGCCCGCCAAACGGATTATGATCCCCTAATCTTTCCGCTGCACCGTCCAGATAACCATCATCTAACACGGGTCCATTGTCACTGGTGAAAATTATGAGAGTATTTTCTTCCATACCTAGGTTCTGTAGTTTTTTTTGAATGGCACCTACAGTATAATCTAACTGTATGATCACATCACCACGGGGGCCTTTTCCTGTAGTGCCAACAAAACGTTCATGAGGTACACGTGGTACGTGGATATCGTGAGTAGAGAGATACAGAAAAAATGGAAAATCTTTATTGTCTTCTATAAACCTGATCGATTTATTAACCAGAATATCTGCTATGTCTTCATCCCTCCAACGCGCTTCTTTGCCCCCTGTCATGTAGCCAATCCTACTAATACCATTAATAATGCTTTGGTTATGACCATGGGAATACATAATTTGCAATTGTTCCGGGTTTTCCGCTCCAGTAGGATTATCGTCTAGGTTTCGATGGTAATTTACCTTGATGGGATCTTTAGGATCAAGGGCTACCACATGTCGATTCTCGAGAAAAACTGTAGGTACCCGGTCACCGGTTGCAGGAAGTATGAAGGCATAATCGAATCCAATTTCCAGAGGACCGGGTTTAATTTCCTTATTCCAATTAATGGTTTGTTCCTCACCAAGTCCAAGATGCCATTTCCCTACTACTGCAGTTTTATAACCAGCCTTCTGCAAAACCCCGGGTAGGGTAGTCCGTCCAGGTAAAATTAAACTATTAGCATCTCCAGGCGCAACGCCTGTACCTTTTTTTCTCCAGGCATATTCTCCAGTTAGCATTGAATACCGTGAAGGGGTACAAGTGGCCGAAGAAGCATATGCATTAGTGAATTTTAATCCATTTTTAGTCAGAGCATCAATATGTGGGGTGGGAATGCTTCCTCCATAGCTACTAATATCGCCATAGCCAAGGTCGTCTGCATAAATTAAAATAATATTTGGAGTCTGAGAATAATATACCGTTGGAGAGATCAATAAAATTAATACGATTAAATTCCAGAATTTATATTTAGCATTCATGATTTAAACTTTCAAATCCTTTTTTAAAATAATCAAAACATTATTTTTATTTCCGTAAAACTTTCGAAATATACATTGTTTATAGGCGAATAGAAAATACATAATTCATTTTTTATTCCTTTTTTAGGTATAAGATTATTTGAGAAGACGTTTGATAGAGTATGAAATAAGCTGGTGTTGGTGTTGAGAAAATATTTAATACTAAGGTTAAATTTTAATAATTTCCATAAATAATATGGGCTAATTCTTTTCTTTTATTATTTTTGCTTTATGTATAACATAATGAACGGATGAGTTACTCTGAATTATATCGAAATGCCTTATTGAGTGATGTGATCCCTTTTTGGGAAAAAAAGTCATTGGATATTGAGCATGGAGGGTATTTTACCTGCTTAGATCGAAAAGGAAAGGTGTATGATACTGATAAGTTTACCTGGCTTCAAGGCAGACAAGCCTGGATGTTTTCGTTCTTATATAATAATGTGGAAAAAAAGGATTCCTGGCTTAATGTTGCCGAGTCAGGAATTACATTCCTAAAAGATAAAGCGATGACCTCTGATGGGACTTTTTACTTTTCTTTATCAAGGGAAGGTAAACCCTTAATCCAACCTTATAATATTTTTTCTGATTGTTTTGCCGCAATGGCGTTTGGTCAATATGCTAAAGCAACGCAAAAGGAGGAGTATTTTGAGCTGGCCAAGAAGACCTATTCAAGTATCTTGAATAGGAGATCTAATCCCAAAGGTGTCTATGAAAAATCTACAGGGAATCGGCCTTTAAAAAGTTTTTCTTTACCAATGATTCTATCTAATCTAGTTCTGGAACTGGAAGAAACTTTAACTAGAGAGGAAGTAGAAGAAACTATTGATTATAGCCGTAAAGAGGTTATGACGACATTTTTGAGTCAGGAGAATGGTCTTGTTTATGAAAATGTTAATCCGGATGGAAGCTTTAATGACAGTTTTGAAGGTAGACTTATAAATCCTGGACATGGTATTGAAGCCATGTGGTTTATGATTGATATTGGAATACGTTTAAAAGATCAGGAGCTCATTAAAACAGCATCTCAAACCATACTTAATATTCTTGAATATGGGTGGGATCAAAAATATGGAGGTATCTTTTACTTCTTGGATATAAAAGGGTATCCTCCTCAACAGCTGGAATGGAATCAAAAGCTATGGTGGGTTCATCTCGAGTCACTGGTCGCACTTTCCAAAGCATTTCTTCATACTAAGAACCCTAAAATTCTTAGTTGGTATGATAAGGTTCATAAATATAGCTGGAAACACTTTCCTGATAAGCAATATGGAGAATGGTACGGCTACTTGGATAGACAGGGCAGCCCTAATCTTGAACTCAAAGGAGGTAAATGGAAAGGCTGTTTCCATGTTCCCAGGGGTTTGTATCAATGTTGGAAAAGTTTTGAAGCGGTCGAGTCCAAATATTCACTTCACAATTAGTTTCTCTACTATGAAAGAAATAAGACCATTTGTTTTACATGAAACGAATTATAAGACAGTAAAGAATACGAAGTATAGCCTGGCGGTTTTACCCTGGGGAGCCACGGAAGCTCATAATTACCATTTGCCTTATGGAACAGACACTATTCTGGCTGAGGAAATTTCAATAAAAGCTTCTACAATTGCCTGGCAAAAAGGAGCGCGACCACTAGTGCTACCACCGATCTCATATGGTGTTAATACAGGTCAAATGGGCGTGCCTCTTTGTATAAATATGAACCCCAGTACTCAATTAGCTATCCTCACTGATATCATCCAGGTATTACAAAAAGATGCTATTGATAAATTAGTGATTGTTAATGCTCATGGCGGTAACAACTTTAAACAAATCATTCGGGAACTAAGTCTAAAATTCCCAGATATATTTGTCTGTGCTCTTAACTGGTGGCAGGTTAAGGATGGACAAAAATATTTTGAAGAACCAGGAGATCATGCTGGAGAACTGGAAACTGCTGCTATAATGCATCTGAAACCAGAATTAGTCCTGCCTATTCAAGAGGCTGGATCGGGGAAAGCGAAAACTTTTAAAATAAAAGGTTTGAAAGAAGGCTGGGTCTCTGCACAACGGGAATGGACTAAAGTAACCGAAGACACTGGGGTAGGTGATCCAGTTAAAGCTACCCCGCAAAAAGGGAAAACATTTTTTGAAGACAGTTCTACGGAAATTGCTCAGTTCTTCTATGAATTACATAACACTAATATAAATGATCTCTATGAAGATTAATCACTCAGAATAAAATTATAAAAACCTAAATATCCTTTCTCATGAAAAAGATTTCAATTCTACTAATAAGTTTAGTTTTTTTTAGTTGTGGAGCCCAGGACCTGCAGCAGTCGGATAATCCGAACCAAGATACTCAGGAAAATATCCCACATAATATAACATTCAAAAACCTTTTTGATGCCAGAAATACTGAAGGTGTGGAATGCTATAGAATTCCTGCCTTAGTAACAGCTCCGAATGGAGATTTAATAGCGGCTATCGACGAACGTGTCCCGGGTTGCGCAGATCTCCGAGGTAGTAAAGATATAAATATAGTTCAGCGCAGAAGTGCCGATAATGGTAAGACGTGGACGGAGATTGAAACAGTAATTGATTTTCCATATGGGCAGTCAGCTTCTGATCCTTCCATGATAGTAGATGATGAGACCGGAGATATTTTCATGTTTTATAACTATATGGATCTGGAAAAAGAAAAAGATGTCTATTATTTGCATGTTATCAAGAGTACCGATAACGGAAAGACCTGGGGAGAGCCTAAGGATATTACCTCGCAGATCTCTAAAGAGGAGTGGCATAATGATTTTAAGTTTATTACTTCCGGAAGAGGTATTCAAACTCAAAATGGGAGATTGCTACATACACTTGTTCGCTTAAAAGAAGGCGTGTATTTATTTGGAAGTGATGATCATGGTGAAAACTGGTTTTTAATTGACTCACCAGTTAAACCAGCCGATGAATCTAAAGTTATTCAACTGGCCAATGGTAATTATATGATTAATTCTCGTGTTAACACCGGGGAGGGACATCGATATGTACATGTTTCGGAAGATAAAGGATTAACCTGGGAAACGTTTGCCGAACATGAACTTGTAGATCCCGGAAATAATGCCAGTATAATACGATATACCTCTGTAAATGAGGGAGACGATAAGAATCGGCTTTTATTTTCTAATTCAAATAATGCAGAAGGTAGAAAAAACCTGACTGTAAGGATAAGTTATGATGAGGGAAAAACATGGAGCAGTGGAAAAACGGTTTATAGTGGTCCCGCAGCTTATTCTTCCATGACCATTCTTGAAAATGGACATATCGGTATATTTTTCGAAAAAGATAATTATACCGAGAATGCATTCGTAAGTTTTCCATTAAGCTGGCTTACTGATGGAGAAGACTCACTTAAAGGAACTGATTAAATATTAAAAAACCTTAAACAACTTGAAATGAAAAAAATTCTGGGAATCTTATGCCTTGTAGTTATATATACTTCCTGCAACCAAAAAAGATCTTACGAAGAATATAAAAATATTACGAACTCCGAAGTTGATTATCCTATAATTCCTTTGCCAAAAAAAAGTGATATAAAGGAGGGAAGATTTCTTTTAGATGAAACCACTCAAATAGTATATGAGGATGCTGAATTAGAAAAAGAGGCGGCGTATTTATCTGAGCTGTTAAAAACTGCTTCTAATGAGGAGGTATTTTTAACTAATAACTTAGAAGAAGATAAGCACTCCATAATTCTTAATCTCGATAATAACTTACCAGAAGAAGGTTATTCTTTAAAGATCAATTATGATCAAATTAATATTACTGGGAAGACACCTAAAGGTGTTTTTTATGGAATTCAATCGTTGCGAATGTTATTACCCCCATCAGCTGAAAAACAAGGTATTGATGAAATTACTATTCCTGCAGTCTACATAGAAGATCAACCTCGTTATTCCTATAGAGGGATGCATTTGGATGTAGGTAGACATATGTTTCCTGTTGATTTTATAAAGAAGTACATTGATCTCCTGGCCATGCATAAAATGAATCGTTTTCATTGGCATTTGACAGAGGATCAGGGCTGGAGAATCGAGATAAAGAAATATCCAAAACTCACTGAAGTCGGTTCCGTGAGAAAGGAAACAATGATTGAAAAGAATTTTGACCCCTATAAAGGTGATGGAAAAGAATATGGTGGTTTTTATACTCAGGAGGAGGTAAAAGAAATCGTTGCCTATGCACAAGATAAACATATTGTGATTATTCCGGAAATTGAAATGCCGGGCCACGCCCGTGCCGCTCTGGCATCATATCCAGAGTTAGGAAATGATACAGGTCCTTATGAGGTTGCCACTAAGTGGGGAGTATTTGATCAAATTTATGCTCCCAAAGAAGAGACGTTTACTTTTCTTGAAGATGTATTAACGGAGGTAATGGCCCTTTTCCCCAGCAAATATATACATATTGGAGGGGATGAGGCTCCAAAGAAAGAATGGAAAGAAAGTAAGCAGGCCCAGACTGTAATAAAGAGAGAAGGCCTTAAGGATGAACATGAATTACAGAGCTATTTTATACAACGAATAGAGAAGTTCTTAAATAGCCACGGTAGACAAATAATTGGTTGGGATGAGATACTGGAAGGCGGCCTGGCTCCGAACGCCACTGTTATGTCGTGGCGAGGAATGCAGGGTGGAATAGAAGCTGCAAAACAGGGCCATGACGTTATTATGACACCAGGAACTCATATGTATTTTGATCACTATCAGGCAGATCCAAAATCAGAGCCATTAGCCATTGGTGGTTTTACACCGGTGAAAAAAGTTTATTCCTTTGAACCTACACCGGATACGTTGGCAGCGGATAAAAAGAAACATATTTTAGGAGCTCAGGGAAATGTGTGGACAGAATATATGAAGACATCCGATTATGTAGAATATATGGTTTTGCCTAGAATGAGTGCTCTATCAGAGGTCGTTTGGTCACCCATGGAGAAAAGAAACTGGGAGGACTTTAAAGAGAGGCTTTTTAAATTAGAAGAGCGGTACAAAGCTTTAGGGTATAATTATGCCGAGCATGTATTTAATGATCCTAAAGAAAATAATAATAGTCAAGAAGAGTCTGATCAATAATTCATTAAAGATCTGAATGAGACAAAACATCAAAACCCTAAATGTTTTAACGAATTATTTAGGGTTTTGCTATTAGCAAGCCAAATGTTAAAATCATTTTTTTTTCTGGGTATCTTTTGGGGGCTTGGTGAATTGATACAAAGGATTTTTTTGCTTCCAATTCCCGGAAGTATATTGGGAATGGCCTTTATTTTTATTAGCCTTCGATTGAACTGGATACGTCTGGTCCATGTCAAAAAAGCATCAGATTTTCTTTTAAAATATCTCGCTCTTTTCTTTGTGCCTTATGGGGTGGGATTAATGACTTATTATACGATCATAGAAAATGATCTGATAATTGTCGTAAGTGCGGTACTCATAAGTAGTGTCATAACCCTCTATGGTACGGCATTTCTATTTCAGAAGTTCGAGTAATATGGAACTTTCATTTGAAAATCCTTTATTTGGAATAGCCTTAACGCTTATTTCATACTTTTTTGTAATAAAATTGAGGAAGAATTGGAATTATAACATTCTAAACCCTGTATTGGTTTCTGTTATAATCATTATTTCTTTTCTTTTAATCGGAGATATTAATTTTGAAAGTTACAATAAGGGAGGTAAAATTCTCACCTATTTTCTGGGACCATCCGTTGTAGCTATGGGTGTTTTTCTTTATGAGAAATATTCTGAAATCAAGAATAAAATCAAATTATTTCTCTTATGTGTAACAGTAGGAGGTGCATTCGGAATCCTGAGTATGATTCTTCTTCTTTTACTTTTAAATACCCCTTCAATTTTAATTGAATCTCTTGCTGCTAAATCAGTTACCACCCCCATTGCTATTGAGATTACAAAACTAGTAGGAGGTATACCTGAAATTACAGCAGGGATGGTAATTATGGTAGGTGTGCTTGGCAATGTACTCGGGGTCCAGTTCTTAACAGGGTTGGGGATTTACAGTGAAGGAGCTATAGGAACTGCCCTGGGTACAACTTCCCATGGAATTGGAACCGCCCGAGCCTTTGAATATAGTAAAAGTGCAGGTGTGTACAGTGGTCTTGCCATGTGTTTCAACGGAATTATAACGGCATTCCTAACCCCATACTTTCTTGAATTGTTCATGTAGAGAAGAATTAACATAAATTTTTATATCGGTTAGATGAAACGAATTCTTTTTATAAGTGTATTTATATTGATAAGTCTTAAAACCAGCGGCCAGATTGAATTACCAAAATTTTTTGGTAGTAATATGGTTTTACAAAGAGAGAAATCGATTACAATTTGGGGTACATGTGCCCCTGGAGAGGAAATTACAGTCGTATTTTCTTCCCAGGTGAAAAAAACTCGTGTAGCAAATGATTCTACATGGGAAGTTGAATTTCCTAAACAAGAAGCAAGTTTTGAGCCTAGAAAGATTAGTATATCTTCGGAAAATGATACCATTACTTTAAATAATATACTGGTTGGAGATGTCTGGCTTTTATCGGGACAATCCAATATGGAATGGCCATTAAATCTGGAAATGCATTTCAAGAAAGAAAGAAAACACTTAACAGGTAGCGAATTACGATTTTTCGATACTAAATTTATTGGCAAAGGGGTTTATGCGGAGAAATATTCTGATTCTGCCTTAAACCACCTTACTCCGAAAGAATTTTATTCCGGAAAATGGGAAACAGGGGGTACGCCGGCTATAAAAAATTTGAGTGCGGTAGGTTATTATTTTGGGAAAAGAATTATTGAAGAAATTAATATCCCTGTCGGGTTGATCAACATGGCTATCGGAGGAGCCCCAATTGAAACATTTATTTCAGTTAAAACCTTTCAGCAACATCCTGAATTTAATAAAAAGACGAATGGAGATTGGTTATATAATGATTTTTTACCAGTATGGGTAAGGGAGAGGGGTCGACAAAATGTACAGGATATAGCAATACATTATGATGATTTAGGACCAAATCACTCCTATAAACCGGGTTTTGCTTATGCCTCCAGTATTCCTGTCTTATCGAAAATGCCTATAAAAGGTATATTGTGGTATCAAGGGGAAAGTAACGCCCAGGAGAAGACGAGCGTGGAAGAATATCCAAGTTTACAAAAGTTATTGATTGAAGATTATCGAAAACAGTGGGGAAGTCCTAATTTACCTTTTTATTGGGTACAGTTATCTTCTATAGATACTACGAATTATCAAGCAAATTACTGGCCTGAATTTAGGGACCAACAACGGATTCTAATGGAGAGTATTACCCATAGTGGAATGGCGGTGAGTAGCGATATTGGTTCAAAAAACGATGTTCATCCCAGGAATAAGAGAGACGTTGGATATAGATTGGCGCGTTGGGCGTTGAACGATATCTATAATATCAATATTTTAAAATCAGGACCGCTTCCAGTTAAGGCGGAATATGCAAATAATAAGGTGGTTATTTTATTTGAATTTGTAGGAGACTCCTTAAAAATAGGTAATAATAAAGAACTAATGGGCTTTTCATTAAATGGGGAAAACCCTATAGCGGCTAAAATCGAAAATAACCATGTGGTTATTTTTACTTCCAAGAAACCAGATTTTATTTATTATGGTTGGGAACCTTATTCGAAAGGAAATTTAATTAATAGCGAAAATTTACCAGCATCCACTTTTAAAATAAGGGTTCAGTAAAACAAAAGATTTATATATGTTATACATAATACATTATCTTTTTTTATATTTATAGCCAAATCGAATAATTGGTTCTAACACTCATTTCTATGAATAAGTATTTGCGTTATCTATTTATTAGTGTTCTGATAGTTTTATCAACAGTCAGTACCCGGGCTCAACAGAAAAATAAAATAGAATTTGGTTGGAATTCCATTGCTGAATTACCTCTTAAAGAAGGACTCAATGGAACCTTTACAGGCATTCATAATGATGTTTTAATTTTGGCCGGAGGAGCAAATTTTCCGGAGGAGCAAGTTTGGAATGGAGGTAGTAAAAAATATTATGATTCCATTTATGTCCTTGTAAAGGATAAAAACGGATATCAATGGCGTAAAAATATAAAACTTAAACTTCCTGAGCCATTAGCATATGGAGCTTCTGTAGTTACCGAAGAGGGAATTTGGTGTATAGGAGGCATGAATGAATCTGGTGTTCATGATTATGTTTTTCTTTTAAAATGGAATCCTATAAAGCAGGTTGTGGAAATTGAGGAAAAACCTTCCCTACCCATTCCACTTGCCAGTATGGGAGCAGCTGCAATAAATGATGAAATTTATGTTGTTGGGGGCCAAGAGGAAGCTGGAAAAAAAGCAACAAATAATTTCTTATCTTTTTCTGAGAGGACCGGATGGAAAAAACTGGACGATTTTCCCGGAAAAGGCCGTATACAACCAGTTGTAGTTAATCAAAATAATGGAAAAACAAATGTATTGTATGTTTTCAGTGGAACTCATTTCGATCCGAATTCCCCAGATCCAAATGAATTTTTGAGCGATGTCTGGCACTATAATCCATTATCTCACAAATGGAGTGAGAAGGATCCTATACCATCAAATAACACCCCTGGTCTTGAAGGTGGTTACCTAGGGGCGGCTCCAGCCACCAAATTAGGAGATGCACATATTTTAATTTTTGGTGGAGCTGGAGGAGAAAATCAACTCTGGTCTCAGAGGCTGGAAATTCAAAAACAGATACAAAATTTAGAGTCTCAGTCTCAAGATACTTCCACCGTTAATATTGAAATTGATTCTTTACAGGAAAAAATAACAGAAAATTTTAAAAACACTTCTTTTTCGAAAACCATATGGGCCTATCATACAATTACTGATACCTGGTCTAAAAGAGGAGAAATTCCGGGAAAATCACAGGTTGTGACTCAGGCAATAAAATGGGGAGAGGAAATTGTGCTGCCCCTTGGAGAAATAAGTCCCGGCGTCCGAACCTCTGAGGTCCAAATGGTAAACATAACCCCACGAGAAACTAATTTTGGATGGGTAAATTATACTACATTAATCGTTTATTTAGCCCTGATGATAGGTATAGGCTGGTATTTTTCTCGTAGAAATAAAAGCACTGATGATTATTTTTTGGCTGGGGGACGAATCCCATGGTGGGCAGCCGGGTTAAGCATTTACGCTACTATGCTAAGTGCTATTACATATCTTTCTCAACCTGCTTTAGCCTATAGTTACGACTGGCAAGCATATCTTGGGTATTTTACAATTTTGCTTATTGTACCTATTATAATTACCTATTATCTTCCTTTTTTCCGAAACCTAAATATAACCACCGCTTATGAATATTTAGAAAAGCGATTTAATATTGTTATTAGGATGTTTGGGAGCACCTCTTTTGTTTTATTTCAGCTTGCAAGAATGGGTATCGTTGTGTATCTCCCAGCTTTAGCTCTGTCTACTGTGGTGGGGATCGATATTTATTTCGCAATAATAATAATGGGAATCTTGGCCATTTTGTATACGGTAATGGGTGGGATAG
The DNA here is from genome assembly GCF_023805255.1 of Gramella jeungdoensis. Taxonomy (GTDB): domain Bacteria; phylum Bacteroidota; class Bacteroidia; order Flavobacteriales; family Flavobacteriaceae; genus Christiangramia; species Christiangramia jeungdoensis. The sequence goes on along the minus strand of NZ_JAMSCK010000004.1, from coordinate 523,538 downwards.
AAGCCGTTATTTGGACGGATGTAATCCAGGTAATCGTTTTAATTGGAGGACTCATTTTGGGACTTATTTATATTGCTGTTGATATTGGGGATGTTGGATATATATTTTCTACTGCATATGAGGATAGTAAATTTCAGCTATTTGATTTTAGATGGAGCTTTACTGAAGTGGTTACGTGGTCTTTATTTCTAGGGACCTTTGCGCTAAACTTTGCTCCATATACCACTGACCAGGCAGTAGTACAACGTTATCTGACAACTTCTGATGAAAAAGAAGCTCGTAAAAGTATTTGGATGAATGGAATTATATCTATTCCTGCCGGTTTACTAATCTTCCTTATGGGTACTTTCTTATATGTCTATTTCCGGGATAATCCCCAATTTTTGCAGGTTGGGATGCAAAATGATGGAATATTCCCCTTATTCATCGCGGACCATTTACCTCCCGGTGTCGCAGGACTGGTTATTGCCGGGATCTATTCAGCAGCAATGTCGAGTTTGGATAGTAGTATGCACAGCGTTTCAACGGTCGTGACAGTGGATTACTTTAAAAGGTTTAGAAAAGGCAAATCTGATTTAACTACGATGAAAGTTGCCAGATGGGTGACTATAATCGTAGGTATTTTGGGGACTACAGTGGCGGCATTTATGGCTGCTTTCCCAATCGCGTCCTTATTCTTCTTTTTTCAGGAAATTGTAGGCCTTTTTGGTAGTGCTCTGGCTGGTATCTTTATGCTGGGTATTTTCTTTAAGAAAGCAAACTGGGTAGGTACATTATCAGGAGCTATTTTAAGCGTTTTATCCCTGGTATTTGTAAAATACTACACAGATATTAATTTTTATATCTATCCGCTAATTGCTATTCCTGTGTGCGTTCTTTCAGGGTATATCATAAGCTTAATTGTTCCTATAGAACAAAAAGTATCTTCGAACCTTGTATATAGCATTGCAAATAATAAAAAACGTGCTGAAAAATAAACCTTAGTCGGTTCAAGTATTTTCAATTGTTCAATAGAATATAATTTCTTGATGAAAAAGACAAATTATAAAATCAGGTTGTGGTCTTATCTATTAATCCTAATTGTGACGACTGGTTTCTCACAAAAACCTGATGAAGTATTTGAATCTAAATTTACTGCAAGCGAACTTAAAGAGGCACCGGTTAAATTAATTCCACATCCCCGGGAAGTTAATTGGATGGAGGGTAGGATTACAGTGGATGAAATTAATATTGATGAAATAAATATACTGGATGAATTTTCAATCCAACTTATAAAAGAAATATTCAATACGGAACATCCGTCCGGGGATGAGCATGATTACACACTTAAGTTTATTCAGGATAACGAAATAGATGCAGAAGGATATATTTTAAAAGTAGAAAAGGAAGCTCTTGTAATACGATTTAGGGATGAGCCTGGTCGCTTTTATGCACTTCAAACCCTGCGCCAACTGAGTTCTAAAGAAAATGGTCATACTTCTATACAGCTTTGTGAAATTAAAGACGCGCCCCTTCATGGTATAAGGGGTTTCATGTTGGATGTAGGGCGTAATTTTATCAGTGTAGATAATCTGAAAGAACAATTGGAAATTATGGCGAGGTATAAGTTGAATGTCTTCCAATGGCATTTAACGGATAGGCCAGCTTGGCGCATTCAAAGTAAAATATATCCTGAACTTACAAAAGCTGAGAATCATCGACCTACAAGAAATCCAGGGAAATTTTATACGTATGATGAAATTAGAGAACTGATCCAATACGCCAAGAAGATGCATATTACGGTGATTCCAGAGATCGATATGCCTGGTCATAGTGATTCATTTACAAAAGCAATGGGATTTACCATGGCTTCCGAAAAAGGAATGATGGCACTGGAGAAAATTCTAAATGAATTTTTTGAAGAGATTCCTAAGGAATTGGCACCCATGATTCATTTAGGATCAGATGAAGTTGAGATTGAGAATCCAGAGGCTTTTATGAATAAAATGGTTTCACTCTGTCAAGACCACCAACGTGATGTTATTGTCTGGAATCCTGGTTTAAAAGTATCTGATAATGTAATTAGGCAAACCTGGAAACCAGGAGATCTGAAAGACGAAGGATATCGCGAAATAGACTCCTGGAATAGTTATATAAATAATAGCGAACCAATGACCGCGGTTCCTAAATTATTGTTTAAACCAATAGGTTATAAGTCCAATAATGAGGTATTGGGAGGAATACTAAGTTTATGGCCAGATGTGCGTTTGGAAAATCAAAATGATTTTATAGATCAGAATCCCTTATATCCTGCCTTACTTACCTATGCCTGGGCCACCTGGACCGGTGATATTACAAAAACATCCGATCGATATCTTACTATGTTACCCCGGAAAGGAACTGAAGCCTTTTATTATTTACAGGCTTTTGAAGATTATTTGATGTATCATAAGCAGCGGTATTTTGAAAGTATGCCTTTTCAATATGTGAAACAAACTAATAATGAGTGGTTGCTTTCTCATCCCTTAACAAAAGATGAAGCGAAAATTTTAGAAACTCAACTAATAAATGGACACGCAATTGACACCAGTGAGTGGAAAAAAGCTGTTGGAAATACCATAATAATTAAAGACCGTTTTAAACAAGGGGGATATTTTCCAGAGGCTTCAAAAGGTACCACTGTATATGCCATTTCTAAAATTAAAGCCGATGAAGATAAAATACTACAAGCCTGGATTGGTTTTGAAACACCGCTGAGAGCCAATAGGACTTATACGGGTATTCCAAATACAGGAGAATGGGATGCGAACGGAGGAACGGTATGGGTAAACGGGAAGGAATTACCTGCTCCAAAATGGAAGAACCCAGGTTGGAAACCTTCAAAACAAAATGGATGGGCCACTAAGGAAGACCAGGAAATACCATGGACACAGGAAGAATTATATTGGACGCGTAAACCGGTGAATGTTACTCTTCAAAAGGGAATTAATACTATAGTTTTTAAAGTACCTTCGGCAACAGATTACCAAAATTGGATGTTCACGTTTGCGCCTCTCGAGACCCATAAGCTCTTTTCGGAGCATTATTATCAGCGAAATGCATTGTTTGAAAGTCAACCGGACACACAAAATGAAATAATTTTTTTAGGAAACAGCATTACTGAAGGAGGGAATTGGAAGAACTTATTTCCAGGTAAGAATGTTGTCAATAGAGGAATAAGTGGTGATGTAACCGATGGAATCCTGGCTAGATTAGAGGAAGTTGTTTCATCACAACCTTCAAAGATATTTTTATTAGTGGGTACTAATGATTTAGCCCGAGGAAAAGATATAGATTATGTAGTGAATCAAATCACAAGGATTCTCGAAGTTATTAAAAGAAAATCCCCGAATACCGAAATTTTCTTACAGAGTATTTTGCCTGCCAATCCAAATGTGGGGGAAAAGTTTTCAGGACACAAAAGCAATCATCAAAAGATTATGGAAGCTAATGCCAGATTGCAAGAGCTTGCAGAAAAGTTGAGTGTAAAATTCATAGATCTTCACAAGGCTATGAGTAATAAAAATAAGTATCTAAAACCAAAATACACTCATGATGGTTTGCATTTAAGTGAGAAAGGATATCTGAAGTGGAAAAAGATGCTTAAAAAGGCAAATTATATTAATTAAACCTTTTCAAATAGGGCTCTTCCAAATTGATTCAGTTCTTAGATTCTAAATATTAAACCTGTAATAGCATAATTTATTCTAGGACTACCCTCGCGGTTATTAAATTAAAGGAGCATCATTTGAGATACTCCGGTAATTCTGCATTAGTTGCTTGTCCTTTCTAAATTTTATATTAAAAGGGACACAGCCATAATAAACATCCTCATTAATAGTACTAGAAAACCTTTGTTTTAATTTTGGCCCATAACTTAATTAGGAAGAAAGTCGAGATGAAAACAAGTAGGGTTGCTAGTATTGCTTCCGGGTATCTTCCGTAAATCCAATATCCTGTACCAAAAAGGGATCCATATATTACGATGCATCCAGTAAGAGTTGCCAAAATGCCTGCTGGAACATTCCAGTCTTTATTCGGATCTTGTAAATTCTTACCTCTGGAATTTGCATAATTGATAATGCGTTTCCAACCTGGTCCTCCCGGTGCAGTTCGTTTATAGAAATTCAAGAGTGTAGATTTTTTTTCCGGTTTAGTTAGAAAGGTAACCGCCAGCCATACAGAAGATGTAATTAATACGACCATAGGATAGGTAGACCAGGAAGGTAAAATACCCTCGGTAAATCGCCCAGCTTGATCTTCAATACCAAAAAAGAAAGATCCCAATGCAGTGAAATTGAACAGAATAGAAATTATTCCTGATGAGATCATAGCTGCAATTTCACTCCAGGCATTTATTCGCCACCAAAACCATCTAAGAAGAAATATAAGTCCAGTCCCAGCACCAAACATTAGAATAATATTAAACAACTGCAAAGCGTTAGTTAATAAAAGGGCTAATCCTGCACTTATGGTCATTAATAAAACCGTTGAAATCCGTCCGACGTTCACCAATCTTTTTTGAGAGGCCTGCGGATTAATATAGCGGGCATAAAAATCATTTACTACATACGAGGATCCCCAGTTAAGATGGGTAGATATTGTTGACATATAGGCTGCGATTAGTGAGGCTAATACAAGTCCGAGTAATCCACTTGGAAGTTTAGTTAACATAGCCGAATAGGCAAGATCGTGACCTAATTTACTCTCGGCGACATTTGGAAAAGCCTGCTGAATACTTGCAATATCTGGAAAGACTATAAGAGAAGATAAGGCAACCAGGATCCATGGCCATGGTCTTAGTGCATAATGTAAAATATTAAAAAAGAAGGTTGCGCCAATAGCATGATTTTCATTCTTAGCTGCCAGCATTCGTTGGGCGATATATCCGCCACCACCTGGTTCGGCTCCAGGATACCACGCACTCCACCATTGTACCGCAAGAGGAATAATGAGTAAGGTGATTACCAGATCCGGATCACTTAAATCTGGAATAATATTCAGTTTGTCAGCTATATTAGGATGGTTCATTAATCCGGACATACCTCCAACTTCAGGTAGATTTATACAATAGTAAGCGGCTCCAACACCACCGATCATTGCTGCAAAGAACAATATAAAATCGGTATACACCACTCCTTTAAATCCTCCTACCGTACTAAAAATAACCGTAACTAATCCAGCCCATGCAATGGTTTCTAATGGACTTATACCCAGCATTATCTGCCCAATTTTAATGGCAGCCAGGGTTACTGCTGACATGGCAAGAATATTAAATATCACTCCAAGGTATATGGCACGAAACCCGCGTAAAAATTTGGCCGGCTTTCCGCCATACCTGAGCTCATAAAATTCGATGTCTGTTGATAGACCTGATTTCCGCCATAATTTTGCATAAACAAAAACAGTAAGAAGACCGGTTACAAGGAAGGCCCACCATACCCAGTTACCTGAGACTCCTTGATTTCTAACTATATCTGTGACCAAATTGGGGGTGTCCGTAGAAAATGTTGTGGCTACCATTGAGATCCCTAATAACCACCAGGGCATGGATCGACCGGATAAGAAATATTCTGAGGAACTTTTTCCTGATTTTTTCGCGACTACAAGTCCTATAATAAGAGTTATGGTAAAAAAGCCAAAAATGAAATAATAATCCAGAGATTCGAGGACCACCATAAAAATTTAAATTTTATTGTTAAATTGTATACGTAAGGAAAAAACATTTTTTCTTTACAAAATGAAAGTTTTAAAGATATTATATTTACCCAAATTGAGGACGTATTCTTTGTTTAATGTTATACATTTTATTAAAAAAATATTAACAAACTTTTGTTTTGGAGTGGTATCGATTCCAATTGAATTATCTTCTAGTGGGTTGTATTCAATATTATTATATTGCAATCCGAATTATTTTAAAGCTACATGAAAAAAACAGCACAGCGGAGATCATTTATTTTAGAGAAACTTGATGAAAGAGGTCAGGTTACTGTTCAGGAATTAAGCGAGTCATTAGGGGTTAGTGAGGTTACTATTCGAAATGATCTAGATAATTTAGAGAAGAATAATTTGCTTATTCGTGCGCACGGAGGAGCCTTTAAAACAAATAATATACTTTTCACTGTAAACGAAAAGAAAAAAATTAATCTCGAGCAGAAGAGAAAAATAGGAAAGAAAGCCGTAAGTCTTATTAATGATAACGATAGTATAATCCTGGATTCAGGGACCACTACTTTTGAAATATCAAATAATTTAAAGGAGTTTAGAAGCTTAACAGTGATCAGTAATGCATTGGATATTGTAAATAATTTATCCAGTTGCGAAAATTTAGATGTGTATATGCCAGGGGGTTATTTGAAGGAGTTTAGCATGTCACTAGTAGGACCAATGGCGGAAAGAAATTTCAAGCAGCTATTTTGTAATAAGCTTTTCCTGGGGGTCGATGGTATAAAACTGGATCATGGAGTATTCACACACTACATGGAGGAGGCTTATTTAAATCAGTTAATGATCGATATAGCGGAAGAAGTTATAATTGTTGCTGATTCATCAAAATTTAAAAAAGCTGGATTTGCATTTATATGTGATTTTGATAAGGTGGATAAAATTGTTACAGATAGCGCTATTACTTCAACGATAATTAAAGATCTCAATAAACATAATATTGAGGTGATAATAGCGGAATAGAAAATTGATCAGGACCAAAAGGATTATTAGAATGAGTTCAATTGGATGTTAGCTTTTTTAATGGATTGAGCAACGTCCTTTTCTATTATCTCGGAACTTGCAAAACCATTTAAAAGGGTATCTAATTTTTTTAAATCCTCTTTCTCGCCTGATTCTATAAATTCTCTTCGAAGAAGCTTAATTTTCTCATAAGCTTGAATACCTTCCAATAATTTTTGAAATCGAATTGAAGTCCTGCCGCCGGGATAAACAAGGTAAGTGTCTCCGGCCGCCCATGTGCTAAATCTACTGTCTAAAAGAGGTTCTAAAGGCCAGCTCGCATACGCCCATCTAAGATAACCATCGAGCCCTGTCGCCGCTGCATACCATCCATACCATGCGGTCTCTGCCGGAGGACTAAAAGTAAAACTATTTGGTCGTGGGTGAGCACAACTGGTATAGAATGTACTTATTTTTCCTCGATTCTGTCTTTTACCTAAAATTTCTTGTGGATAATTTTCACCTAAGGCCAAACAGTAATCATCAATTCTTTCTAATAATTCTTTATGGAAACTTCCCGCAAAAGATATTTTGAAGTTCTTATCAGCTGATTTTATTAATTTAATTGTTTCTAACATGACATCCATTGGGCGCTCATCCATGGATATATAGGTTTTCCCAAACCAGCCTTTTTTCTTCAAATGGGTGGCGAAAGCCTTTAACATGGCTCCCCACATTTCACTATATGCTTTTTCTCCTGGTTTGGTTTCTATGGTCTTCATAGAGTTCGAAGCTTCATCAAAATATTCAAAGGCCAGTCGCCACGGTACCATGGAATAACAATTTATTTGTTTTTTTACTCCAAGGTCCATCATAAATTCCACCCACTTGTCAAATACTGTAAAATCAAAACTCCATTTATTATCAATAGTTTTACGCCATGTGACCATAGATTGAAATGGGTCATAAGTTTGGCCGTTCCATGGTCGGTTCATTATAGAAGCCGTAATTGATTTTCCACCAGCATTCACATAATGCTGCAGATCCTGCTTCATAGCTGCAAAATGTTCATCAGACCATAGATCAGTACGATAATATCTGGCTGCAGCATAGGGATTTTGCCAGAGATCTAGGTGAAATTTCCAGTTTTCGGACTTAGGTAATACTCGATCCAGAACTTCTATTTCGAGACCTAACTTTTTTAAAATTCGATCTCCATCTCTAATTTTAATCTCACCGGTATATTTTCCTTTAGTAATATCCCTGGGTACATTAATGGTTACCCAAACTGGCCTTGTGGTGTTTTTGGCAATAGATAAACGATCGTTAAGATGATCAATGGGATCTGCTACCAGAGTCGAATCAAATTCCTTATGATTCCTTGGGCCGCAAGCTCCTTTACCATCCTTATTTAACTCATCGGTCATCACGTACCGTACAAAACCCCCCGTAATATTCTTACTTTCAATTTTACTCTGACTGGAACTCAAATCACTTATTTCAAAATTTAATTCTAGTGATTTCCTGTGAGCGGAAATAATTAATTGGGCATTCAACTGCTCTCCTTTCCAGGCCGAAAGATGCAAGGTTTCTTGTGATAGGGCTATAGGGGCAGGAATTTCTTTATTATATCTCACATCTGTATTTGCCCAACTTACAAAAGTTCTATTCTTTTTATTCCATAAAGTTTCGGAAGTGGATTTCGGGTTATCTAATTCGGAATAATTTTCGATCGGAAAAGGAGGGTTTCCTGTTAATTGACCTGAATGAGTAATCCCTTCTTTTTCCTGTGATAATAAGGGAAGCGTAAATAAAATATATATTAAACAATAAATCTTTTTCATAGAAACCTTTTTAAGTAATCTCAGAAAACCCGGATTTGAAAAATTAGTTCCGTTTGGTAAGTCGGAGAACTAATGTTTCATGAGATTCAAGATCATATTTTATCACGTTTTGATTTTTATGTTCTTCTTTACTCCAAACATTGTAGAAGTTAAATTTCCCCCTAAGACCAATTTCTAAAAGTTTAATTTGACCTGATAGATTCGATTTTGTTGTATTCAATATTCCTATAGCATATTCGTTGTTCTCAAGGGATTTTAAAAAAACCTGCAGATTATCATTATTGATAATACGTTTTGCCTGAATACCAAGTGGATCTTGATCTATGGCAATAATATCTTTATTCATTAAAATTTTTCTCGTGTCATCATCCATATTTCTGATATCATTGCTAATCATTAATGGAGCTGCCATTAAACACCAAAGACTCATTTGACTCTGGTATTCCACCATAGAACACCCAGTTCCACCAAGATCTCCAGAGGGCCCTTTTTTTCCATTTAGCCCCACTATCAGCATGTCAGGATCATTCCAGTTTCCAGGACCAGCATATTCATCTAACTCGGCATTTATATTTAGAATATCTAAGATCCCGTAACCAATGCCTTCCTTGTGTAAATCTGTTCCTGGAGGAGCATTTGCACTCCATTTATCTCGGATGTCGTATGTAGTACGCCATAAATGACCACCTACATTATTTGCCCATTTCCATGGTTCTCTTTGACCCCATTCACAGACTGCAAATACAATATCTCTTCCTGAATTTTGGAGAGCTTTGCCCATTCTCTTATATCTTTTAATAGCGGTGGACTGATCTGCAGGAGCTCCGCAGTAATCATATTTTAAATAATCTACTCCCCAATCTGCAAAAGTTTTAGCATCCTGTTCTTCGAAACCGTAACTTGCCGTATATCCTCCACAGGTTAATTGGGCGGCATCTGAATAAATTCCTAATTTCATTCCTTTACTATGAAGATAATCAGCAAGTGCTTTTATGCCAGATGGGAATTTCTCTGGATCGGGTATGATATTATTTCGTTTATCACGACCTCCCTGCCAGCCATCATCTATAAAAATGTGATCATATCCCAGGCTTACCAAACCATTTTCTATCATCGCATCAGCAATTGATCTTACATCAGATTCCGTGATATCATCTGCAAAGTAATTCCATGTCATAAAACCCATGGGTGGAGTGGGAGCTAACTGTCTATTTTGAGCTTGGGTAAAATTCTGAGTAAATAGAAGAAGTACGAGTATTTTATAATTAAATAAATATAAACCGTTATTTTTCATAGATCATTAAAGACTATTAAAATGATTTTATTCCTTTATTATTTTTATGGTTTCCTAATAATCACAAGACCAAATATCAGGATTAAACGCTCCAATAATCAATAGCTTTTGATTAAACCAATTCTTATTTTTTAAAAGAGACTGACTTCAGCTAAAGCCGCAAACTCCTGACCATCATATGAACTATTTGCGATTAATTTTAAGTAATTCATAGAAACAGGTTCAGGTAAATTAAAACTTTGAGTGGAGCTGGAATTTTCTAGAATATAATTGCCTAAAGAATACCAGTTTTCACCATCATCACTGTATAAAATTTCTAGGTCTTGTATTTTTCGAGAGCCATTTCTTTGCTGAAATACTATACCATTCACCTCGTAAGTTGATTTAAGATCTATTGTAAGGAAATGTGGATAGGTCTGTTCTGAATGACAACCTGACCAACAAGAGTGCCAATAGGTCCCTGCATTACTATCTAATATCAAGGAAGCTAATCCGTTATCACCCTCTCCCTGTATAGCTTCAGAACTAAAATCTATAACCTCCCATTCCGTCTTATCAAAAAAATCTTCAGAGGGCTCTTCCACGGAAATTTGAACCAATGGTGTTTCCAGCAATGAAAAATCAATACTGGGAGCTTCGCTATTAGGGCTTCTTTCGAATTCTGAATCAATTAATGTATTATTTGAAAAGAAACCTCCATTCTTTAGAAAAAAACGATTTTCCTCCTGTCCTCCTGCATAATCTAATCGATTACCTGATCTGGCTGTAGCATCAGCAGTAAATTTTGCTTTAGTTGCTTCAATCCAATTACCATCGATATCTCTCACCCATTGGTTCTCATATAAAGCTTTACGTTCTTCGAAGCCATGCTCTGTAGAAAAATTTTCTAAGAATGAATGAAAATTAGTTAAGTAAGTGGATGTATAAGGACGTCTAAAACTTGCAATTAGTTGCCATTCACCAGTTTCCGGAGCGTAAAAATATGCAGTGTAATCAGTTGAATTGTTTTCAGAAGGTTCACCTTTTAAAAGAAATTTATAGGTGTTGCCTGCTTTCCAATCATATCTCAAGTAACTTTGACCTCCGGAGCCTTCATTGCCAAACTCCCCCACATGGACATTTTCCCCATTTCCTAATAATATAATTTTATAGTCTTCCGGAATATCATCTGGGTTTTGCGTTTCATAAGGACTCCAGACTGAGAATAAAATCCTCCTTTCAGATGCAGAATTTACCTGCATCCCAAAATATCCTTCTGCAAAACCATTAGACATGAAATAAGAACCTATTTTATCCTGGCCTTCTGGAACTGTAACTTCATTATAATACCATTGAATATCTTTCTCGGTTGGGATGTCATAAGAAAGGTGAACAGAAGGCCCTCTCCGTCCCCAATAAAAGTCATCATCAACCATGGTTAAACCAGATGAAGTAGCATTTCCCCCAACTACAAAATTCTTAATTTCACCAAAGATATTCGACTCTTTTTCAAGACCCTGAATTTGAATATTATGGTAACCTGAAGAAGAAAGATTAAATATTCCAACAGGTATAACTTCGTAATCTGTATTGTTAACAGATATTTCTTTGCTTTCATCTCCTAAAGTTACTTTTATTCTGGATTGCCCTTTTGGAACTTTTATTTCCAGACCTACATGTAAAGAACCGGATTGGTTTACCTTGAAATATGTTCTTAAAAGATGATCAGAGTTTTCCCAATTTTTCACTCCTTCTTCCGAGATTAAAGTGCTATTGGCGGAAATATCATTTACCACCCAGGTATTACCCCCAGGTGGTATAGATATATTCAAAACCAATTCTTCAGATCCCTTTTTATTAGTTTGAAAGTACGTAGCATCAGCTGAACAGGATATAAGTAGAATAAATCCAGAAAGAAAACAGAATGGTATAAGTTTAAGTTTCGATAATGTCATGAACTTCTATTTATGGATTTTGTTGAAGAGATGGCTGCACATTAATTTGACTCTCTGGAATATATTCAATAATCCTATCACTACTTGGCGGAATTACTTCCCATGGGTTATTGCCTAAAAGATGGGTTCCAGGATACTCCCTGTTCATTGTCCTATTATTACGAAAGACATCGAACTTTCTATGTCCCTCAAAAGCAAGCTCAAGTCGTCTTTCGGTAAGTGCTATGTCTAGAATATCTGAGCCCTCAGGAAAATCTGCTGGCGATTCATAAATTGGGATTCCAGCTCTTTCCCGGATAACATTAACATTTTCTAATGCTAATTCAGTATTTCCTAACTTAGCATAAGCTTCTGCTTTATTTAAATATAATTCTCCTAGTCTAGAAACCACAGGGGACCATAAATGTGGTACGCCCTCCTGCAATGAAGTTTTTAGAATATAATATCTGGGATATCCGTTTCTTTTATATACATCGTAATCTTTTGTTACATCTATTCTGTTTCCCGCGGAATCATTAAAGTAATAGTTGCCATCTTGATCCTGGATAATTTCTTTTTCCGTTTCATTATGAGTTATGTATAGTTTATCTCCTCTTTCACTGATGACTCTGAATTGATATTTGAAATTCTCATCTATCCAAAATACCGCTGGAACCTTATTGCCATTTTCGTCCATTATATATTGAGGATCAATAAAAGATTTTCTTACATCTTCAGGATGTCTGTTAATGAGATCAAGAAATGATCTTGATGCATACATTTCACCCCAGCCTGTTCCTTCAATGCTAGCATAGAGAGAACCAACAGTATACCATCCGTGATTATAATCAGATTCCTCTAAAAAGCGGAAAGCAAATATTGTTTCGGGATTATCCTCAGGAGACATCTGAAAATAATCAGGAAGTTGGGAACTGCTCAGAAGACTAAATCTACCGGAGTTTATAACTTTATCTGCATATTCAATTGCTTTCTGATTCTCACCCATATATAAATAAACTCTGGAGAGTAAAGCCTGAGCTGCTGCTTTAGAAGCATAGGGGTTTTCTCTTGGTTCATTCATTAAAGATTCTGCTTTCTGTAAATCAGAAACCACCTGGGAATAAACTTCACCAACGGTATTTCTGTCAGGTAAATCATTAATATCTGAAGTCAATTTGAGCGGCACACCGAGATTGGAAGTTCCGTGAGAATAAGGCCGCCCAAAAATGTTAGCTAATTGAAAATAAGTTAAAGCTCTTAGATAGTAATTCTCTCCAATTAGTTGATCCCTTTCAGGTGAACGGCCTTCCTCGGCTAATTCAATAACCTTATTGGCTCCTACGATTGCTCTATAAGAAGAAATCCAAAAATTATTTGTCCTAGAATTGGTAGCAATATTATTGTAGTTATAAGTATAAAAGAGTGGGTCAGTGGTGGTACCACTTAAGGAAACATTATCTCCAGGATACTCACTAAGTCGGTGTAACTGCTGGGCGAAACCGTTTCCGTTGGCATCACCTTTCAGAATAGCATAATTGCCCAAGGTAGCAGATTCTAATCCTCCTTCGCTCGCAAGCAGTTCCTCTGTTTCAACCGAATCGTAAGGAAATCTTTCTATGTCACAGCTTGATAATAAGCCTATAATACTTAGTAAATAAAATATATTTTTCATCTTTTGATTTTTAAAAGGTTAAGTTGACTCCAAAAATTAACTTCTTAGAAACCGGGTATAGAGTACTGGAAAACCCGTCAGCACCGACTTCCGGATCCATGCCGGAATAACCGGTTAAAGTCAGTAAATTGTCGCCTGAGATATAAACTTCGGCATTGGATAAACCTACCTCATTACTTAAATTCTGTGGAATAGTATAGCCTGCACGGATATTTCTAAGTCTTAGGTAACTGCCATCTTCTAAATACCTTGAGGAGGTTTTATTGGATAGATTGTTACCTCCATATACTAATCTTGGGTGAGTAGCGATATCTCCAGGTTCTTCCCATCTAGTCCATGCCTCAGCCAGTACCTGTTGGTTATATGTAGGGTAGGCGCCATCGGCATCATATAACTCCCTACTTGAATTATAAATTTCGCCTCCATAAGAAAAAGCAAAATTCGTTGTCAAGGTAAATTCTCTTAATTGAAAATTTGTTCCGAATCCACCGTAGAAATCTGGGGAAGAGGTACCAACGATTTGCTTGGTAGCTGCATTATAGTCAGTAGTTTCAGATCTTTCGCCAGTTTCAGGATTAACAACTTCCCATAGAGGGTTTCCAGTTTCTGGATCCACTCCGAGCCATTTTCTCATAAACCAGGAATTAAAATCTTCCCCTACTTTTGAGATTTTTGTGCCACGGTCAATTTGTTGATCTTCGAACAGTTCAGTTACCTCGTTGGTGTTAAATCCTATATTTCCTGTGGCACTTAGGAATACATTTTCTGTCGATACAATGTCTACAGCAATATTACCTTCAAAACCATTATTCTTAACACCTCCAATATTTTCCCAATAGCCAGTATATCCAGTAGTGGAGGGAAGGCTTACAAAATAGAGAAGGTCTGAGGTGTCTTTATTATAATATTCTATAGAAACACTAAGTTTATCAAAGAAGCGCGTGTCAAGACCTATATTTGTTTGATAAGATTTTTCCCATGATAGATCATCATTTCCTAATTGTGAAGGTGTCGTAGCAGGATATCCGTTATATGTATTATTTAAATTGTATAGTCCATACTGAGGGTATAGAGAACTAGGTCTATTCCCGACAGAACCGTAGCTTACTCTTAATTTAAATTGATTTATATCGTCTGCCTGGAAAAAACTTTCGTTATGTAGGTTCCATCCTAAACTACCTGAGTAAAAGGTTCCGTATTGATGGTTTTCTCCAAAATTTGAAGCGCCATCACGTCTAATTGAAAATTGGGTTAGATATCGCTCATCATATGAATAATCTGCATTAAATAAAATGGATTGTAATGCATATTCATTTTTAAAACCTCCGACTGCTGCTGGAGTAGCTGCATTATTTAGAATTTCGGTTCCCGAAATAATACCGTATCCTGTAGCACTTGTACTTTCATATTGGTAATCGTTATATTCATAAGCCGCTAGTACTCCTAACGTGTGCTTGTCCCAAACATTGGAATACTTAAGCATTTGGTTAGTAAAAGTAGTTATACGTCGCTGACCGTACTCTGAAAGAGCACCATTATTGGCTAGACCACTATTTGATGCGGGATCGGTGTAGGATTTTCCATTAGTACTAAAATAGGTGATTCCATTCGTAGAAATAAATCTTAAATTATCCGTTAATTCATACTCAAAATCGAAATTACCATAACCATTAAGCTCATTACTTTCACTATAATTCCATTGTAAATCGTACAAATAATTACTTCTGTCTCTTCCATACCATACAACTTCTGGATTTTGAGGATCTATTATACCTCCCTCTTCATCAAAGGCACTATCCCAAGGCATATTTAGATACATTTGATAAAGTGAATGTTGCTGACTAAACCGAGTACTATAATTAACAGCTATTTTGGGCTTTAAAGTAAATCGCTCTGAAACTTCGTAATCATGATTTAAGCGAAAACTTAAGCGGTTGTAATCAAAGCCTTTAACCGCACCGGTTTCATCATAGAGTCCTAGCGAAATGAAGGTTTTAGAATTATCTTTTCCTCCTGTGAACGTTATATTATGATCTTGTACTACTCCCGTTTGTGTACCATTATTTATCCAATCAAAGTCATTATTTAACACATCTTCCGTGATTCCTTCTGGTATTGCATCTTGATTACTGAAATTCTGATAATAATCATACATTTCCTGTGAATTCATTACCTCAAAATTTCCCTGATTCAAATAGGAGAATCCTACTCTCGAGCTTAAATTTAGTTTATCCACACCGCTGGTACCTTGATTAGTGGTTACGACCACGACACCATTTGCTCCACGAGATCCATACAATGCTGTAGCAGAGGCATCTTTTAGTACCGAAATAGATTTTATTTCGTTTGGATTTAAATTTGGAGTTCCATGAACAATCATTCCGTCGACCACCCATAAAGGGCTAACACTACCATTAATCGATGATAACCCTCTAATTCTAATTGCGGGAGTGGAACCTGGTTGTCCAGATCCCTGAACGATCTGGACTCCAGAAGCCTTTCCCTGTAGCATTGTAGAGACATCAGGTGATGTGACGTCCGTGAGTTCATCTCCATCCACCTCAGATACCGATGAGGTTATGTCAGATTTCTTTTTAGAACTATAACCGACGACCACTATTTCGTCAAGATCAGCTGATTGGGTGCTTAAAGTGACATTTATGGTATTGTTACCATTTACAGCTAAATCTTTTGTTCCGTAACCCAGAAATGAAAATTCCAGAATAGCATTCGTAGCTACCTGAATAGTATATTCACCATCGAAATTCGTCATAACCCCATTCGTTGTATTCTTTTCAAGAATATTAACTCCAGGAATTGGGGTTCCTGTCTCGGAATCAGTCACTATACCGCTAACAGTTATTTGATCGTCCTGGCCATAAAAGACTTGGAGGACCAATAAGAAAATAGGAATGATTAATTTTTTTTTCATGTTAGTTAATAATTTAAAGAGTAATTAGTTTGGATATATAATCAGAAAAAGAAATAAATAAATTTACGATTTCTTTCGCTAAACTATAAAAAAATATTAAAAACAAAAATTAATTATAAAATATATGTGAAAAATTCAGTGTGCTGAACTTTTTATTATTCCTAATTTATATTGTTTAAGTCAGTTTTTATAGTGTTTATACGGGTATTTGTTGTGAAATTCCTGAAGTTTTTCAATAAAGTTGTGCAAAATTGAAAATTATAATTAAGTTTGTAAATGAAAGATTAAAACTTACGTATAGTTTTTTTTGTAGAAAATTTGTTTGATGGAATTAGTTAATGTTAAAAACCTAGGGATTTTTTTGTTGATGATATGCTTTTGCTTTCCTCAAAATTCGCGGGGACAGTTAAAGGACGTCTCCGTTTTTGAGAATCCCAAATTTCAGGCGGAAAACCGTCTACCTATGAGGGCGTCCTATTTTCCTTTCGAAACAAAAGAATTGGCAACAATAAATAATAGAGAGCTTTCGGAAAGGTTCGTTAACTTGAATGGCACCTGGAAGTTTTTCTGGACGGAGCATTATAGGAATCTTCCGGAAAATTTTGAGACTCTTCAGTTTGAAGATAAGAATTGGGATAATTTAAAGGTTCCGGCAAATTGGGAATTCCATGGTTATGGAACACCCATCTATGTAAATCACCCATTCGAGTTCGCCGTTGATAATCCTAACCCCCCATTTATCGAAAATGAAAAGCAACCGGCTGGTGTGTATAGGAAAGAAATCGTCATTCCAGATGAATGGAATGATAAAAGGGTGTTTATTCACCTGGGAGCAGTAAAATCAGCTTTTCGATTATATGTTAATGGTAAATATGTTGGACTTGGGGAAGATAGTAAGCTCGAATCTGAATTTGAGCTCACAGAATTTGTTAAACCGGGTAAAAACTTGATTGTAGTAGAAGTGCGAAGGTGGAGTGATGGAAGTTATCTTGAAGCCCAGGATTTTTGGCGTATTAGTGGAATACAGCGAAATGTTTATTTATATGCCCGTCCTTCGGTACATTTTTATGACCTCTTTGTAAAAAGCCCACTTGTTAATAATTACAAAGATGGAGAACTAACATTCGATATTGAAATTTGGAATCGGGAAAATAAAAAGAATGGAGACTATAGAGTTGAAGCTAAATTACTAAATGGGAATGGATATACTCTTTACTCCTCCTCGCAAACAGCTATAGGTTTAAATAGGAAGCAGGGGAAAACTATTCTTAGGTTTCAGGAACAACTACCAAATGTTCATGCATGGTCTGCTGAAAAACCATATTTATATACATTACAGATTAACTTGTTAGATCCAAATGGAGATGTAGTGGAGTCTCTAAATCAGAAAGTAGGTTTTAGAACTTACAAAGTGGTAGGTAATCAATTTTTAGTGAATGGTGAACCTGTATTATTTCGGGGGGTAAACCGCCATGAATCTCATCCGGAGACCCATCATGTTGTTACTGAAGAACAAATGATAACCGATTTGAGAATAATGAAGCAGCTAAATATGAACGCTGTTCGACTATCTCATTATCCTAATGATCCCAGATGGTATGAGTTATGTGATAAATACGGATTATATGTAATAGATGAGGCGAATATTGAATCTCATGGGATGTACTATGATCCTGAAAAAACGCTTGGGAACGATCCTGAATGGGAGCATGCTCATATGCTGAGAATTAAAAGGATGGTAGAGAGGGATAAAAATCACCCTTCTATTGTAGCCTGGAGTATGGGTAATGAGGCTGGGAATGGATACAACTTTTATAAAGCATACAATTGGATAAAAGGATTCGACCCGTCCCGGCCAGTTCAATATGAAAGATCTACTACGGAGTGGAATACCGATATTATTGTGCCGCAATACCCTCATCCGGATTATTTGGAATATTATGCTACTCATAATCCAAAACGTCCATATATCATGAGTGAATACGCCCATGCCATGGGGAATAGTATGGGGAATTTCAAGGAATACTGGGATGTGATAGAAAAGTATCCTTCCTTACAAGGTGGATATATCTGGGACTGGGTCGACCAGGGAATTTATAAAGAAATCAATGGTAAACAAGTTTTTGGTTATGGAGGAGACTGGGGTGATGAAACTACGCCAAGCGATAATAACTTTCTTATAAATGGAGTGATAATGCCTGATCGTACTTGGAACCCTCATGCATATGAGGTTCGCAAAGTCTATCAGGAAATCGATTTTAGGTTAAATATCCAGGAAGGAAAACTGGAAATATTTAATGAACACTTTTTTAAAGATTTATCAAACTTCAATTATAAGGTGGTGATGTTGAAGAATGGCAAAGAGGTTAATTCGGCAGGTCTAGAAAGTATCCCTCTTCAGCCACGTAACCGAACGATGATTGATTTGCCTTTTGAATTACCTAAAGATACATTAGCTGAATACAGGATGAAAGTAGAAGCTAGTTTAACGCATGACGAAGGCTTACTAACTGAAGGTACAAAATTAGCAGAAGAAGAATTTGCTATTACTCCCTATGTTTCTGAAAAAATAGGACTGGAGCCTGAAACTTTTGAAATAACAGAAAATGAAAATACCCTGGATGTTTCTAAAGGTTCATTCACCATAAAGTTTGATACAAGTACAGGAAGATTCTTTGATTATACATATAAAAGAGATGTACTTATAAAGAAAGGCCCGGAACTCTCCCTTTTTCGCCCTCTGGTAGACAATGATTTTGGGGCTGGTCTGAACAAGAAGATCGACTATCTGAAAAGTCCTGGGCTTCAGCTTGTAGATTTTGATCATTCTACAGCGGAAGACGGAAGTTATAAAATTGTAACATTGTTTGATGTCCTGAAAGGTGATGCTAAATTCACTCAAACCATTAATATATATGCTGATGGGAAGGTCCTGGTGGATAATGATTTTAAGGTTCTAAACGAAGAAAGTGAACATAATATGGTGCTTAAATTCGGTACTTCTTTAGTGATACCTGAAAACCTAGACAAGATAGAATGGTACGGAAGGGGACCATGGGAAAGTTATGAGGATCGTAAATCAAGTGCTTTAGTGGATATTTATCGTTCTTCAGTAGAGGATCAGTACCATCCTTATGTGAGGCCACAGGAATCAGGAAATAAGACAGATGTTAGATGGGTGAAAATAACCGATGGAAAGAATGGCATTAGAATTATCGCTACAGATAAACTAATTGATTTTTCATTATTGCCATATAAGCTAAAAGATCTGTATCCTACTTCAGAGAAAGGTCAGGAACATTCATCTCTATTGGTAGAAGATGATGCTAATCACTTGGATATTGACTTGCAGCAGATGGGGGTGGCGGGTATAAACAGTTGGGGAACTTTACCACTTGAAAAATACAGGATGGAATTTAAAGATTATAATTTCTCCTATATTATTTCACCTGTTCAATAAGCAGCAATAATTGATATATTACTTATTCTTGAAATGACTTTAAAGTTTAGAAAAAATATAATTCTTTATGTGTTACTCAGCTTTAGTTTGGTAGCCTGCAAGGCCACAAAAAATAAAACAGAGGTGGCGGACAAGCCTAATATTGTCTTGATTATGGCAGATGATCTTGGGATAGGAGATATTGGTGTTTACGGACAGGATATCTTTTTTACTCCTAATATTGACAGACTTGCTAGGGAAGGAATGCAATTTAATAACTTTTATTCAGGAAGCACAGTTTGTGCTCCTTCCAGGGCCGCACTTTTTACAGGCCAACATACTGGACATACAAAAGTACGAGGAAATGGAGAATTTCCCCTGGATTCCTCTAAAAGGATTATACCTGAAATGTTGAAAGAAGGAGGCTATACAAATGCGATGTTTGGAAAATGGGGTCTGGGTCTTAAAGGTAGTACAGGTTCGCCGGAAAAACGAGGTTGGGATGCATTCATTGGTCACCTTCATCATGTAGATGCACATTTCCAGCGACCGGACTCATTAGATGTTATACAAAATGGAAAAATGACCAAATTGAATACCCCTGAAGGTAGCTATGCAAATGAGATCTTTACAGAAGCTGCTGTTGACTTTATTGAAAGCTCCAGCCATGACAAGCCTTTTTTTCTGTATTTATCTCTTACAATTCCTCATGCAGAATTGGTGGTGCCCCACAAGTTTATAAGCAACCATATGTTGTCTGATAATGTGAGTAAATATGAACCGGAAAAAGCCTGGCCGGAAGGGAGACATTATGGCGCGCAAAAACATCCGAAAGCAGCTTACGCTGCATTGGTTGAAAGTATAGACAATTATGTAGGTCAGATAATGACGGCTCTTAAAAAGAAAGGTTATGATAATAATACCATCGTTATTTTCACAAGTGACAACGGTACACATCTGGAAGGTGGGCGTATAATGGAAGATGTAGATTTCTTTGAGAGTAGTGGACCGTATAGAGGGGTGAAAAGAGATTTATTTGAAGGAGGAATCAGAACTCCATTCATTGTTAGATGGCCTGGAGAAATTGCTTCCGGTAGTACTTCCGGATTCCAAGGTGCTTTCTGGGACCTTTACCCAACCTTCGCAGAAGTTTCTGGATTAAATCAAGAATTTCCTGCTGTGGATGGAATTTCATTTTTACCTACACTTCGTGACAGCAAAAAGCAGAAAAAACATGAATACCTGTATTGGGAGTTTCATGAATCTGGTGGTAAACAGGCCATTTTAAAAGATGAGTGGAAAGCAATTAGACTACAAATAAATACTGTTGATCCTCATGTGGAACTGTATAATATAGCGTTGGATCCACAAGAAAAAAATAATATTGCTGCACAGTATCCTGACATAACAAAAAATTTAATCCATATGATGGATTCTATAAGGACACATAATCAGAATTTCAGTTTTCTGAAAAATCAAAGCCAGAAACATCAATAATCAAATTATTCTAAAATAATTTTTAATGATAGTTATCTGTCTCTAACACACTAAAGAATAGAATTTTACATTTTTATATGACGAAGATTAAAAATAAAAGATCATTTACGGAGATAGAAATTAACAATCAACCCAACCTATGGGAGGATGTTTATAAATTAATACTTGAGAAAAGTGAAAGTCTTAAGAAATTCATTGGTCCATTAATGGAGAAAAAGGGCCTTGAAATTATTCTAACTGGAGCAGGTTCTTCTGCTTTTTTAGGAGAGGCCGCACAGGCTTACACTCAAATAAATACGGGTTGTCAGACTAGGGCAGTTAGTACCACGGATATTGTTACGCATCCGCACTTCTTTTTTCAGAAGAATCATCCTATTCTATTGGTTTCATTTGCCCGTTCCGGTAATAGCCCGGAAAGCATTGAAACTGTGAACCTTGCTGATCAGTATTGTGATGAAGTTTACCATCTAATAATTACCTGTAACCATGCGGGTGAATTAATGAAGTATACCTCTAAAAAAAGCAATAAGTCATATGGTTTATTACTACCGGAAGATGCTCACGATAAAAGCCTGGCCATGACGGGTAGTTTCACTTCTATGCTTTTGAGTATTTTATTAATTAGCGATTTAGATAATATTCAGGAAAAAGAAAGCTCAATTAAATCCATAACAAGCAGTGCAAGGAATATATTGGAAAAGAGCGCGTCTTTTGAAGAAATTGCAAATACTGATTTTGAAAGGGTCGTTTTTTTAGGATCCGGTCCACTTGTGGGGATTGCAAGAGAATCTCATCTAAAATTACAGGAATTAACTGATGGTAAAGTAATATGCAAACATGATTCTTTTTTAGGTTTTCGTCATGGTCCGCGGGCTGTAATTAATGATAAGACCTTATTGGTTTATTTGTTTTCAACCGATGATCATGTTTTTCAATATGAATTTGATCTCGCCGATAGTAATACGAAACAGTTAAACCATATACCATGTGTCGCTGTGGGAAGAAAACAAGATCCTCGATTAAATGCGTGCTTTAATATTGACCTTCATTTAAACTCAGAAGAACAACTTGCTGTTGTTCCTGCTACCCTTATTGGACAACTCTTAGGTCTTTATAAAAGCCTGAATCTAGGTTTAGATCCGGACAATCCTTCAGTATCTGGTACTATTTCCCGAGTAGTACAAGGCGTGAAAATATATCCACAAAAATTATAAATAGAGGAAATGGTTTTAAGTATTTGTCCAAATCCATCCATTGACTGCTACGCCTGGATTGATGGCTTTAATAAAGGAACTGTTAACCGGTTCTCGATGATTGAAGAATTTCCGGGGGGTAAAGGTGTACATGTTGCTTTAGCACTGGCAGAGTTAGAAGTCGATTCAAAGGTTTTAGGTTTTTGGGGTGGCCATACAGGGGGATGGATTAAGGAGCAGTTTCAGTCAAGAGCTGTTCAGTTTGGTGGAGTTGAATTAGAGGAGAATAACAGGAGATGCTATACCCTCATTTCAAATAATCCGAATTTAAATCATACAGAATTATTAGAACCAGGTCCGGTTATCACTAATGAGGATTTTGAAAGTTTTCTCAAGGAATTCAAGGAACAGTCTATAGATGCTGAATTTATAAGTATGTCTGGCTCATGGCCTTCCAAAGCTCCTGAAGATGGGTATAGAAGATTGATCCAACTTGCAAAGCAACAAGGTACGAAGGTGATTCTTGACTGTACAGGAAAACAATTGGAAGAGGCATTGAAGGTAGGCTTTTTTGGAATTCATCTTAATCATAAAGAGGCTGAAGCTTTATGTGGTTCCTCTGATATTAAATCACTACGTAAATTTTTAGGTGACAAGGTAGAATTAATTGCACTGACCAGGGGAAGTGAAGGACTCGAACTCGCTTACAAGAGAACTATTATTAAAGCAAAAATCGACATAGACCCAGCGCAGATCATAAGTACAGTAGGTAGTGGAGACTGTTTAACAGCAGGTATACTCTATGCGCTGAATAAAAAATTGACTCTCGAAGAGGTTGCAGCCTGGGGTGCTGCATGTGGCACAGCCAATTGTCTGAATAAAGACTTGGGGATGTTGAAAAAAACAGATGTAGAGAGGCTAATTAAAACAGTGAAAATTGAAACTCATGAATAAGAAGAAAATCCTGGTTGTCGGGGAATTAAATATAGACCTTATCTTAAATAATATCCAAGGTTTTCCTGAAATTGGTTCTGAGAAAATTGCAGATAAGATGGATTTCACTCTTGGAAGTTCATCTGCAATTTTAGCTACTAATATTGCAGCTCTTGGTGTGTCAACATCGTTCTGTGGTCTTTTAGGAAAGGATAGTTTTGGAAAATTTATCTTAAAAGAGCTCCACACTAAAAATGTTGATACGCGTTTTGTTCAGCTTTCTGAAATCAATAAAACAGGAATAACAGTGGTGATGAATTATGACCAGGATAGGGCTAATGTTACTTACTGTGGTGCGATGAATGAATTAAGTATCGAACACGTGCCCTGGAATAACTTAACGGAATTCGATCATTTACATTTTTCGAATTATTTCTTACAGCCGGGAATTCAAAACGATATTGTAGAATTATTTAAAAAATCTAAAGAGGCTGGAATCAGCACTTCTTTGGATTTACAAGTAGATCCAGAAGATGAATGGAAATTTAATTATCAGGAGTGCCTGCCATTTGTAGATGTTTTTTTGCCCAATGAAAAGGAGCTTTTAAGGCTTAGTAGAAGAAATAGTTTGGAAGAGGCAATAAATCATATAAAACAGTTTACAAATATCCTTGCTTTAAAATTAGGAGATCAAGGAGGAAGAGTAATTCATGAGTCAGAAGATATTGCTCTTAAACCTTATCTAAATAACAAATATGTGGATGCTATTGGTGCTGGTGACTCATTTAATGCGGGCTTTTTAAAAAAATACCTCGATGGTGCTTCTTTAACGGAGTGTCTGGATTATGCTAACCTTACCGGCTCCCTGAGTACAACTGCTGCTGGTGGTACCGGGGCATTTGCTAAGAATGAGAATATAGAAGGAAAACTGAATAAAATCAGAAAGAAAGAATTTTAATGAAACTAAAAGAAAAATTACAACAATTGCGAAGTGAAGGCCGTGGAATACTGGCTACCAATTTTTATAATTTAGAAACACTGCATGGTGTACTTAATGCTGCTTCTGAACTGAATGAACCTTTAATTCTACAGCTTACGCAAAGTTCTATCGATTATATGGGGCTGGAAACGGCTGTGAATTTAGGTCGGACAGGGTTGAAGCAATTTGGTGTGGAAGGCTGGATCCATCTTGATCATGGTGGCTCTGTAGAATTGGCACAACGATGCCTGGATGCCGGTTTTGACTCTGTAATGATAGATGGGAGTGAATTGCCTTTTAAAGACAATATTGAAATAACCAAAGAGGTAGTAAAACGTGCAAAATCTTATGGAGCGCACGTTGAAGCTGAACTGGGTTATGTAGCCAAATTAGGCCAGTCACATGATGAACAGGTTTTTACGCAACCAGAGGAGGCAAAACAATTTGTGGATGAAACGGGAATTGATGCGCTGGCCGTTGCGATTGGTACAGCTCACGGATTTTATAAAAGCGAACCTGAATTACAGCTGGATCTACTTGAAAAGATTTCTAAATCAACCGATGCTAGTTTAGTTTTACATGGTGGATCTGGAGTCCCGGCCTCCCAAATGCAAAAAGCTATATCTAGAGGGATTTGTAAAGTTAATCTTGCAACTGAAATCAAGAATATTTTTATGAAGACCTTACAAAGTGAATTAAGGAATAATGAAGAAATAGATCTTAGAAAAGTTTTTCCAGTGGCTACTGGTGAAATAACAAAATTGGTTAAGACAAAATTGCAAATTGTTCAAAATAATAAATAGATGATATTGCAAGCCTGTTTTCAGGCTTGCTTTATTCCTACTCCAGGTTTAAGAATTGAGTTGTTGATCTGGTGATTTAATAGAAATTAACTTTTAAAAGAAAACACTATGATACCAAAATTTATAGATGCACATGTACATCTAAATACACTCTCCTTTGAAAAAATGGAGAAAATGATGGAGTATAATGCTGGTTTTCTTTCTATTAATACGAATATTCCATTTTTTGATGAAATTGAAGAACAGGAAAAAGTAATTCTGTCCCTTCAGAAAAAATACCCCGGTAGGGTAAAATACTTCACTACGTTTAATTTTAAAAAATGGGGTACACCAGAATTCGTTGATGATGCCATTGCCCAAATAAAACGTGGATTAAATAATGGCGCAGTGGGTGTTAAAATATGGAAAGATTTAGGCTTTGACTATCACCATGAGGATGGCAGTTTTGTAATGATTGATGATCCCATTTTTAATCCAATTTTCGAATATCTTCAGGATAATAAAATCATGCTTATTGGTCATCAGGGAGAACCAAGGAATTGCTGGTTACCCTTAGAAGAAATGACCGTTGATTCAGACCGTAATTACTTTAGAGAACATCCTGAATATCATATGTATCTTCAAAAGCAATATCCTTCCTACGAAGAACAGATGGAGGCACGCGACAATATGCTTGAAAAGTTTCCTAAACTCACATATGTAGGTCTGCATCTTTTTAGTATGGAATGGAGTATTCAGGAAGTAGCCAAACGTCTGGATCGATTTCCAAATACATTAACTGATGTAGCGGAAAGAGTCTGCCATTTGCAAATTCAAGCCAAAGATAACTGGAAAGATGTTCGTGATTTCTGTATAGAATATCAGGATAGGATTATTTATGGAACTGATGTAATAGATGATGGAACTATCCCGGCAGAAGAAATAGCAGAGAAATTCGAACGCTTATGGAATTTTCACTATGATTTCTTCGCCACCTCTCAGACTTTAACCGCTCCTGAATTTAAAGGGGAATTTCAGGGACTCAATCTACCCGAAAAGGTTGTTGAGAAAATATTTTATCTGAATGCGAAAAAGACCTATCAATTTTTAAAACCATAGAACTTCAATTTATAGAAATTATGAAAAATAACAGAAGAGATTTTTTACGATTAACCGGAGTAGGAGGATTAGGACTATTAAGTGGTAGTTTGGTAAGCTGTAAAAGCACCGACCAATTGTTGGGATCAGCCCGTCAATTAAGGGAACAACGCTTTAATATGTCCGGATACGCGGCTCCAAAATTAGATACAGTGAGAATTGGATTTATTGGATTAGGAATGCGTGGCCCCGGTGCTGTTAATCGAATGAGCAAGATTGAAGGAGTGGAAATTAAAGCTTTGTGTGATCTTAGGCCAAAGCAGGCAGAACAGGCCAAAGCAATGTTAGAAGGAACCTCACATAATCCTGATTTATATTCAGGTAGCGATTATGCTTGGAAAGAGATGGTAGATCGTGAGGATTTGGACCTAATTTATATTGCTACCCCATGGAATTGGCATACACCCATGGCAGTGTATGCTATGGAAGCTGGAAAACACGCGGCAGTAGAAGTTCCGGCAGCTAAAACAATTGATGAATGTTGGGAGTTGGTTGAAACATCAGAAAAAACCCGGAAGCATTGCATGATGCTGGAGAATTGTTGCTATGATTTCTTTGAACTTTTAACCTTAAATATGACACGCCAGGGTTATTTCGGAGAAATTATTCATGGGGAAGGTGCCTATATACACAATCTATTAGACCTTAATTTTAGTAAAGATGGTTATGAGGATATGTGGCGATTAAGGGAAAATTATAAACGTGATGGAAATTTATATCCAACCCATGGCCTTGGACCGATATGTCAGATAATGAATATTAATCGTGGAGATCAAATGGATTATCTAACTTCACTTTCCAGTAATGATTTTCATATGGCAGCAAAAGCAAGAGAATTAGCAGCTGAAGATAGCTTTTATGATCAGTTCGTGGGTAGAGATTATAGAGGTAATATGAACACGACCTTGATCAAAACTAAAAATGGAAAGAGTATTATGGTGCAGCATGATGTGACATCACCTAGGCCATATTCCAGAATACATTTAGTTAGTGGTACTGAAGCCTTTGCTAGGAAATGGCCAAGTCCTGAGCGTATCTCTAAAGGACATTCCTG
Source organism: Gramella jeungdoensis (assembly GCF_023805255.1). Lineage (GTDB taxonomy): Bacteria > Bacteroidota > Bacteroidia > Flavobacteriales > Flavobacteriaceae > Christiangramia > Christiangramia jeungdoensis. The sequence goes on along the minus strand of NZ_JAMSCK010000004.1, from coordinate 496,164 downwards.
GTTAAACGAGGAAGAACTTAAGGCTGTTGAAGACAAATATACACCGGAAATTGTACGTAAAGTAGGTGATATGGCGAAGAAAGTAGGGGGCCATGGGGGAATGGATTTTATCATGGACTGGCGATTAATTGATTGTCTTAGAAATGGGCTTCCTTTAGATCAGGATGTCTATGATGCTGCATTATGGAGTGCTATTACTCCTCTTTCCGTTGATTCAGTTAATAACAGAGCACAATCAGTAGATGTTCCTGATTTTACTAGAGGAGCATGGAAGACGAATAGTCCTGTGGATGTGTCCTTAGCCGGTGGAGGAACTACGACAGTTAATTTAAATGAATAATAGAGTAGCCTATTAAGGAAGGTGAATATAAAATATAAACTTTTTAAACCTTTTTAGTTATAGTGATGATTAATGGTGGAGAAAATATTTTAATAACTGGTGCGGGAGGACAACTCGGAGTTGAGTTAACCCGTGCTCTGGTTGATAAATATGGAAGAGATGCTGTTTTAGCCACAGATATTAATCCTAAGACCAGGTCCAGATTGGAGTTTAGCAGATTTAAAACACTGAACGTTCTTGATAAAACAGAACTTACTAACATTCTTGAACAGGAAAATATCAGCCGGGTATATCATCTGGCTGCGATCCTGTCAGCCAATGGAGAAAATGATCCCTTAAACACCTGGGATATTAACATGCGAAGTTTATTATTGGTGCTTGAATTAAGCAGGCTTTTCAGATTTAAGCTATTCTGGCCTTCTTCCATTGCTGTTTTCGGTGTGGATTCGCAACTGGTTAATACTCCACAAAATGCCTGGGCCGTTCCTGGAACGGTATATGGTATTTCTAAACAGGCAGGGGAGAACTGGTGTAATTATTATCATAATAAATACGGAGTGGATGTGCGCAGTGTAAGGTATCCAGGTTTGATTGGGTATAATTCACTTCCAGGTGGAGGAACTACGGATTATGCGGTAGATATCTTCCATAAAGCTTTATGCAAAGAAAAGTTCTCCTGCTTTCTCTCTTCTGGAAGAACGTTGCCGATGATGTATATGCCCGATGCAATTAGGGCTACTTTGGAATTAATGGATGCTCCTGAAGATAAATTAAGTATCAGGACATCTTACAATATAGCTGGAGTTTCATTCTCACCATCCGATATTTCTGATCGCATTAAGTCTTATTTTCCTTCATTCAGGGTTGAATATAACCCGGATGAACGGGAGGGAATTGCCCGAACTTGGCCACAATCGATAGACGATAGTACGGCGAGGTCTGACTGGAATTGGAAACCCGAGTTTCATTTGGACGATATAGTCAGTGATATGATTGGAAACCTTAGTGGTACAGCTGAAAGTAGGTCTTTTTTTAATTAATCATCGTCTTCTATTATTTGGAGAATTTTTTCCTCCAAACTTATCAAGTTTATAGGTAAAACTTAACATCGCATAACGGGTCAGGATGAGGCTGCTGGTATCCTGAACAAAATCGTCCCCAATAGTACGACGGGTATCAATATTCTGGTCCAGCACATCATAAACTTTAAGCTTGATGGTGGTATCGTCTTCCATAAATTGATAGCCAAGGCTCATGTTCCAGAACCAGGAAGAGTTCTTGAAGCCTGGGGATGCTATCCCAAAATAATTAAAAGAGATATCATTCCCGAAGATCACATTTTCCGGCCAGTAAGAGGTAATTTCCAGCCCGGCCCTGTGATCGATGAAGTTTTCATTCCTGTCTGGGTTAATATCATATCTTGTTTCGTTATAGGTTATATTATAATTGGGATTGATATCGATAAGATCTTCAATTGCATAGGTAAAGCGAACAGACGGATTTAACCGATACCTGTAAGCCTCATACTTTTTACCATTAGTGAACCCCACATTCTTATCATAATTAGCTCTAAGGCCCATCCTGTACCTAAACTCTTTTTCCTCCTTCTTGGTTTGTTTATTATAAAAAGCCCCGACACTGGCATTCACAGTACCATCAACATTTGTAAATGTAGTAGTTCTCACAAGATCTTCATTTAGCGTAGTTACAGAAACAACTCTTTCATCGGTTAAATTCAAATTGGCCCAGGTGAAGATCCCCGTTCTGGTTTCAAAATCAAAATTTCGATAATTAAAGCCAAAACTTTGGCGGTAAGATGGCTCAAGACCAGGATTACCCACAACAATGTTCAGAGGATTGGTTCTGTCTTCTACGGGTTGCAGCTGCCTTATGGAAGGTATATCCACATCGGTCTCATATTCAAAAGATAGACTTTTGGAACGCTCTACCTCATAACGAACCTCAGCTTCTACATACAGATTATTATAACTGTTATCCAAAGAGTTATCCTGAAGATTATCTGTATTTAGAAGTTCGGTGTATAGAAGTCCTATTTCGGTTTGGACTCTCCAGATCTCTCCTTCATAATTAAGTCCTATGTTTGGCGTATGCCTCCTGCTGGTCGTTTCAAAATCGTTACTTAAGGTATTATTCAGAATACTGTAGTCGCCGCTGGATTCATCAGCTTCATAAACATATCTTTGGTTCGTTGAATTTGAATAATCAAAGTCATAAGAAATATCGAGAAAAAAGTCGGTGGCCAGTACGCTTCGGTTACTTGCTTCAAATGAATAGGAATTCTCTTTCTCATCTTCATCTATATACTGATCCTGGATCTCAATGTTCTCTCCACCTTCTTCCCTAAAGACACTTTCAGAATAAAAGAAGTTATCGTTCTTCTGCTCCCTGTGCCAGTTGGAAAATTCCAGTCTTAGAAAAGCACCATTGCCTCCACATCGCTTAATGAAATCTATATCATTACTAAAGTTCGTCCTTTCAAGTTCTTCGTCGCTTTGTGTTTCTGTGACATTGATCTGCTCCTGGTTTTCGTTAAGAGACTCTGCCGTACTGTTTCGATGTGATTCTCCAATATTCATATCAAATCGTGGTCTTACTGAAAGACGTGTGAGGGAATCGAATTCCACTTCGAACCTTAAGTTAGCTCTATGACTATCATTTATAAGATTCTGGCTTTGTTCTGAATTAGTGAAATATGTAGAATCCGGGAGAATATTTTCTCTGGAAACTCGTGTTCTGCTCTCAGTGTCGTTTCGTCCAAAAAAATAATCGCCGTTAACTTCATATTTATCTTTCCACTTATTAACAAAGTTAAGTCCCGCGGTCTCCGACTTGGTAATACCGCCACGGTTACCTCCAAAAACATTTCTTCCGGCGCTTCTACCCATCATTCCATACACCTCATCATAACTGAATCCTGAACTGTTGATATTATTTGAACTTCCCAGTGCACTGAGTCTTAGATCATCCTTGAAGTAATTTGCAATAGCACTGAGCTCATATCTTTCGTTGGTCCCACCACCGGCCGTAGCCCGAGCGAAATACCCCTTGTTCTTATCCTCTTTAATGGTGATATTAACGGTTTTATTATCGGGATCTCCCGGTTTACCCGTGAACTCTTCAGTTTTGGTTTTTGTATCGGTCACCTGTATTTTATTGATGATCTCCTTGGGAAGGTTCTTCGTGGCTATCTTAGGGTCATCTCCAAAGAATTCCTCGCCATTTACAAGTATACGGGACACGGGCTTCCCGTTCACTGTAATATTTCCATCACTATCTACCTCTACCCCGGGAAGTTTTTTCATGAGTTCTTCCAGGTTGGCATCGGGGCGGGTAGTGAAAGAATCGGCATTGAATTCAAGTGTGTCTCTTTTAATTGAAAGGGGAGGACTTTTGGCGGTAAGAAGAACTTCATCCAGCTGATTTTCCTGAACCTGCATTTTTACGGTATTCAAGTTTATCCTTTCTTTGATATGTATATTCTCAGCAAAGGATTGGTATCCGGCAAAGGATATAAAAAGCCTAGCGTTTTCTGCTCCGGTTTCACCAGATAACCTAAAATTCCCATTTTTCTCCGAAATGGAATAAGTTACCAAACTACTGTCTGCTAATGTTTCAAGGTAAACAGTCGCCGCTTCTAAAGGATCTCCATTTTCATCAATTATTTTACCAGTAATAATAAATTCTTGTGAATATCCAATAAAGGACAAAAACAAAAAAGAAAGAAAAAGTAAGAATTTCATTTAATTGGACTAATTTTATAAGAATACGAAGTAAAAAATATTATGTTTACTTTCTTTGACTATTCAAAATTGAATTGGTTTAATTAAATAATAGAATTGTAGCCGTATTTTTTGATAATTACCACTTTTAAAAGCCGGAAACTAAAGAATTAAAGTAATGACTGATGAGCTTGATGTGGAGTCTTATTAAAGTTTATGATGGTAACTTAAAAAATCTGTTTTTGTTTAATTTGACTGTGATTCTGTTTAAAGTTAATACTGGTTTTTAGTATCTTAAGTCAAAATACAACTACAATCATGGGAAAATTCGAGATCAAAAAAGACAAAGCAGGAGAATTTCGGTTTAATCTGAAAGCTTCTAATGGACAGGTGATCCTAAGCAGTGAAGGCTATAAGGCCAAACCATCGTGCATAAATGGAATAGAATCGGTTCGCAGTAATTCTCAATCGGATGAACGGTATGAGCGGAAACAAAACTCGATAGGACATAAATTCAACTTGAAATCCCCTAATGGTCAGGTTATAGGAACTAGTGAAGTATATACATCTGCCTCAGCCATGGAAAATGGGATCGCATCGGTAATGAAAAATGCACCGGAAGCCAGTATTGATGATCAAAGTTGAGCTTGCGTTTATTAATAAGTTTTAAAAAGCACCTTTCGGTGCTTTTTTTGATTCTAATTCTTTAAAATCTCATAACTGTTAAGCGAAAAAATAGTTAACTAAGGGGTTAAAATTCCATTTAAATTTACTCCTACTGTATGTTTCATAAGAATCTCAGGTGAGTGATGTTTGGATAATCTACTCTCCGAAAGAATTCTATCCAAATTAAGTAGATTTAATTCACAGAAAAGGTTAACGTTTAGATCTTTGTCTATATCACCTTTAATTTGCCCCTCTTCAAGAATGCTTTTTATCTTATTAAATATGATCGTTTTTCGATGAACCTTATATTTGAGGAAAGCGGCCGGATAATACTTAGTTAGATCTATATAAAAGACAGGTTCAAACTGTATCATCTCCTTAATTCCGTAATTATATATCTTTTTAATTCTATCTCTAATTGGCAGTTTTTCCAGATCAGAATCTTCCAAGAATCTGAAATGCTTAGCAAATAAATGGTCAATGACCTTCTCTACTAACTCTTCTTTATTTTCAAATTTTCTATATATCGTCTTTTTTGATATCCTAAGTTTTGAGGCAATATCGTCCATGGACACACTGGTAATTCCATGCCTTCTGAAAAGTTCCAGGGAAGTTTGGAGTATTTCTGTATCCTTATTTTTTGAAGGGGAACCAAATATTTTCATGATTTAAATTTTTAATTAATATCCTGCGGTGAACCTTTCCCGGAGATGATGTGCATTTTCAACTTCATCTATTATTGCTATTGCAGCATCTTGTACCGATAGTTCACTTTTTCCATTTTCGTCGAAAACTGGTTTATCAAAACCTTTTCGATAGGTACCTCTGCGTACCTGTGGTTTACCAGGGGCCATCCCTAATGCCGGACTAAAAAAGGTCCAATCAAGTTCCTTTTCCCTTTTTAAAATTTCCAGGTATTCATTTGCTGCCAGAGTGCCGGGTCTTATTTCTTTGGGGAACTTGGGATCGTCAATTACCCGAGTTCTCTCATTTAGAAAAAGACTTCCGGCACCACCTATGACGAATAGTCTTTTAACACCGGCCTTCTTTGTGGCCTGTTGAATAGCCGAAGCACCCTTGAGATATTCTTCATAAATATTAGGGTTCTCCCATCCCGGATTATAACTACTCACCACAATGTCGTGTTCCCTTAAAGCTTCAGTCAATTTAGCAATGTCATTTACATCCAAACCAATTTTGTTGGCGCCTTCAGGCAAAAGTATATTTTTTAGGTTTCTGGCTATTGCCGTAACCTGGTGACCTCTTTGAATAGCTTCATTTAAAATTTCTTTTCCTACAAATCCTGTGGCACCTATAAGCGCTATTTTCATCTTAAATGTTTTTAATTACTATATAATTTTACATTCTAAAATTACTAAGCAATTATCCGGTCTACAATGATATATGATAATATCGAAGTGTGATAAATGTCACATTAATCTTTCCTCAGTCAAAAAGAAACCCCAATAGAATTCTATCGGGGCTTCGTTTCACACATAGAACAAGTCAACTAGGCTGCCCTGGAGATGTTATTCTCCTCTGGGCCAATCTTGCCTTTTTTTAAATTGGAGATATAACTCCTTAAATCACTCTTTACTTCTCCGGACATGATGTATAGCCCTATGATATTTGGAAATGACATGGTGAGTATCATCATATCTGAAAAATCCAGGACCGCTCCTAAACCAACAGAAGCACCAATCACTACAAAGATTAGGAATATTACCTTGTAAATAAGTTCGATCTTATTGCTTTTTCCAAAAAGATAGGTCCAGGCCCTCATACCGTAATATGACCAGGAGATCATAGTTGAAAATGCAAATAGGAAAACTACTATCGAAAGGACATATGGAAACCAAGATATTACGGTGGCAAAAGCATTAGAGGTTAACTGTACTCCGCCCATTCCCTGGACCTCATGCATCCCCGTAAAAATCAACACTAGAGCGGTCAATGTACAGATAACCACGGTATCAATAAAAGGCTCCATCAGAGCCACAAAGCCCTCTGATGCCGGGTGCTTGGTCTTACCGGCACTGTGAGCGATTGCGGCAGATCCTACTCCGGATTCACTTGAGAAGGCAGCTCTCTGGAATCCAACAATCATTACCCCGATCACACCACCTTTTAATGCAGTAGCATTAAAGGCACCATTGTAAATTGCTGAAACAGCTGGTCCCAAATTTTCTATATTCACACCGATTACCACCAGTGCTGAAATTACATAAACAGCAGCCATTAATGGTACGATGCGCCCGGTAACCTTTCCTATACTTTCTATTCCACCTATTATTACCGCACCTACCAGCGCAGCCAAAGCTAATCCGAAATAGAAACCATTACCTTTCATGAATTCGAACTGACCCGCAAGGATCTCAAAGGACTGATTGGCCTGAAACATATTCCCTCCGCCAAGAGTAGCTCCAACACATAAAATAGCAAAGAAAACTGCCAGAACCTTTCCTAGACCCCTGAGATTCCTTCTCTCCAATCCATACCGTAGATAGTTCATTGGCCCCCCAAAAATCTTTCCTTGAGACGTAATTATTCGGTATTTTAATCCCAGGGTACATTCGACAAACTTAGAAGACATGCCTAAGAGTCCGGCAATGATCATCCAAAAGGTTGCGCCAGCTCCTCCCATAGAAATAGCAATAGCTACTCCGGCTATATTTCCCAATCCAACTGTAGCTGAAATTGCCGTAGCCATGGTTTGGAAATGAGTGATCTTACCCGGTGCATCAGGATCATCAAATTTGCCCCGGGCCAGATCGATAGAATGTTTGATTCCCCGGAAATTGATGAATCCCATTTTCACGGTAAAAAAAGCCGCTCCTAAAATAAGCCAGATCACTATAAGTGGAATAGAATGCTTTTTAGGTTCACCATTAGGGTAGGTAATAGGAACTGGTTCAAGATATTCTATTTCGGCAAGATTATGGGCTCCCACCTCGATGACATCCTCTTTATCTTCCGAATCGTAAATAATTTCTTGGGTGGATACCAAATGTTTTAAGGTGCCAGATGTATTTGCATTTATCTGTATATAGCCATTTTTTCCTGAATGAACAACGGCTATATTTTCGCCTTCTTCTACATATTCACCGTCAGGAACAAGCCATTTTGTTAATGTATAGCGATCATTGACCGAAGGAGCCCATCCCGTTATGGGAACCTTTTTTTTATCTGCGTAGACCGTAGGATCATAAATTCCGATAGCACTGAATGGGTCCCAGAAAAGAATACTTTTAAGCTTTTCTACTGCGGGTACAGCGGCACCATTAAAATGTTCGGCAATAAAATCAGGTTTGATCTTGTAAGTCCTGCTTATAGAATTTCCTTGAGAGTCAATTATATTTACATCATACTTAACACCCTCGGTAAGATTGTACGCGGAATTGGATTTTAATGGTGTATTTTGATCAGACCATTTGAAATGGTAGGGGGGCGTACCACCTGAGACTTCTAATTCTATGAATCCATCATTAATAGATTCTGAAGCGTTACCCAATTTTTCTTTTACCTGAAGTTGTTGAGCATGAAGCGGTGATAGGAAAATTAAAGTTAGGCCTAAAATAAACTGCTTGATCATGAAGTTGATTTTGAGTAATTTGAGAAAAGCATAGGATCACCATCCAGCACCGTGGGCAATAAGGATGCCGGATGGATATTTCCCTGCAGGTCAAGTTAAAGGGAAGAAAGCTATGTAGGGCTAGCTTCCTGAGTTTGATCTTAATGAACTTGAAGCGGTACTGCCAGTAATGGAATCTTTAATTCATCCACAAGATCCTTTTTTCTGTTCGCGGTAAAAAGACTGTATAGAAAATCCTTTTTACGATGCCCCGCTACTACAAGATCAATGTTATATTTTTCAACGGTTTCCTTTATGGTTTTAGCCACAGCTCCCTGGATAACCAGTCCTTCGGCAGAAATTCCATACTCTGAATTAATCTTTATGGCTTGCTCATCTACATAAGTTTTTGCTTTTTTTCGTGTTTCAGCCCTTTTATCATATATATATTGAGGACCAGCTTCACGTGCCAGAAAATCATCAGGATTAGCTTCGGTAACATGTACTATCCATAGTTTACCACCGGTATCCTGTGCTATTTTTACAGCCTGGGAAATAAGTTGTTTTGCATCTTCTGGTTGGCTGATGGCGATCAAGATATTTTTCATAACTGTAAATTTTAAAGGTTATACCAGGTCTTAATCGGTTTAAAAGAACTGGATCAATCTATTACAGTACAAAACTAATGGAGAGGTGGAAGCTTTCCATTGATATAGGTCACAATCCTATTGCAAGATATAATCGGAAGTTTATGATCTAACCAGAAACGATCTGGCTTCTAATACGGCTGAGAGTTTCCCTGGTAATTCCGAGGTAGGAAGCGATCATATGTTGAGGAACTCTCTGGACGATATCAGGAAAGTTTTTTAGTAGTTTCAAGTAACGTTCTTCAGCGGTCGTACTGATGGTACCTATAAGCCTACGCTGGGTAGCAATAAGGTTATTTTGAATGAGAATGCGAAAATACCTTTCAAAAGCCGGAACCTCTTTCAGTAACAGTTCCCATGTTTCATTGGTTAATAATAAAAGTTTACTGTCCTCAAGAGCTTCAATATTATAATTGGAAGGTTCCTTTGAAAAAAAACTATATAGATCTGCAGTCCACCATCCTTCGGGGGTAAATTGGAGAATATGTTCGTTACCCTTTTTGTCTATCGAGTAACTTCGCAATAATCCTTTTTCCACAAATATTGTGTAAGTACAAAATTCGCCTTCTTGTAATATGATTCTTTTTTTTCGAAGTTTTTTTGGAATAAAAAGACTTTTCGCATATTCCAGTTCCTCGCTACTTACCTTAATATATTCATTTATATTTCTTTCTAAGACATCAAACATTACGGAAAAATTAATCGCTGTTATGAGGATTTGCAGCTCTGAATCCTTGTCTGAAAAGGATTCTCTACAACTACAAAGTTCTAAGTTAAAGTTTTTTTTACGTTTGGCTGCCATGAATTCTCCTAATTAAAGCGTTCTCATGCCAACTTTATTTATTGATCTATGTCAATGGTAACAACTATTGTATGTACTACATTTGTATATACAAATAAAGCGATAAAAAATAAAAATTTAGAATTATGAAAATTTTAGAACAAGTACAAGGAAAATGGACACTGGATCCAGTACACAGCGAATTGACATTCAAAGTTAGACACCTGATGATAAGTAACGTAAAAGGTGAATTCACAGACTTTGATGTGGAGATGAATGCTGGTGAGGATTTAACCGATACTAAAATACTGGTAGATATTGATGGATCCTCCATTTCAACCAATAACAAAGACAGAGATGATCACCTTAAAAGTGAGGATTTCTTTGATGTGAACAATTATCCGAAACTAACCTTTGAGAGTTCTTCCATCGAAAATAAGGGAGGTAATGCATATAACCTGAATGGAACTTTAAGTATTAAAGGTGTTCAAAAAGAGGTTACTCTGGATCTGGAATTTGGAGGTTTAATGAAGGATCCTTACGGTAATGAGAAGGCAGGTTTTTCTGTAAATGGTAAGATAAATAGAAAAGACTTTGGATTAAACTGGAACGCTGCTCTTGAAGCTGGTGGAGTGATGGTTGGTGATGAAGTCCATCTTTCTGGAGAGGTCCAACTGGTAAAGCAGTCCTAATAGAAAAAGCTGAAGTTGACTGGTTGCATAGGTTAAGGTTAAATAGTGACAACCAGTTAACACTTCAGTATTTAAATGAATGTGAAAAAGAATCAATGAAGATGAAATTAAAAGAAAAGATCAAAATAGATCAGGATTATAGAGCACCTAACCAGACCAAGGTTGGCCATATCCATCTTAAAGTTACAGATCTACAGGAATCCATAGTGTTCTATCGAGACCTTTTAGGTTTTGAACTTACCACAATGTACGGTGACCAGGCTGCATTTCTTTCGGCAGGAGGGTATCACCATCATATAGGATTAAATACATGGCATAGTGAAAACGCCGGTCCAGCACCTATAAAAAGTGCGGGTATGTATCATGTAGCTTTCCTGTATCCTGAAAGAAAAGATCTCGCTCAGATCTATATGCGTTTACAGGATTCAGGATACCAAATTCTTGGTGCTTCAGATCATGGGGTCTCGGAAGCTATCTATCTCCAGGATCCTGACGGGAATGGTGTAGAACTATATTGGGACAGACCTCAGGGCCAATGGCCTTATAAAGCCAATGGAGAGATCAACATGATTACAAAACCATTGGACCTTAAATCCTTATTAGAATCAATAAATCAATAATTATTAAAATCAAAACAATGAAAAAACTAGGAATCTTATTAATAATGGTGACTTTCGCCATCAATGTGCAGGCTCAAACCAAATGGAAAGTTGATCCATTTCACTCATCCTTAAACTTTACAATCGAGCATTCAGGAATTAGCATGGTAAACGGTAAGTTTACTAACTATTCCGGTACTCTCACTACCGAGGAGGAGGAATTAAGTGATGCCAAATTTAAATTTACCGTTCACGTTGAGAGTATTAATACGAACGTTGAAAAAAGGGATCAACATCTCAGGAGTGCTGACTTTTTTGAAGTTGAGAAATATCCTGAAATGAGTTTTAAAAGCAATGAGATCATTAAAACAGGCAAGCTGGATCATTACCTTTTATTTGGAGATCTAACTATCAAAGGTATTACCAAAGAAGTCGTTTTTGATCTTTACTATGGGGGTAAGGTGAAAACTGATCAAGGTGAAAAACTTGGATTAAAAGCTGAAACCACGATTAATCGACTTGATTATAATATAGATTATGATCCTACGGGTGCTGGAATTGCCAAAGATGTGAATATCGTTGCCCACTTGCAATTTGTTAAGCAATAAAATGGAATCAATGAGAAATGTAAATGTAGGACTCCTTATTTTAAGAATCAGTCTGGGTGTACTCATGTTATTCCATGGCATTGCAAAACTGATCACTGGAGTTGCGGGAATAGCTGGCATGATAGACGACTATGGCCCAACTTTCCTGGCTTATGGAGTTTATATAGGAGAAATTATTGCACCTATATTTTTGATTTTGGGCTTTAGAACGAGATTGGCAGGGCTTGTATATGTGGCTACCATGCTCGTAGCTGTTCTAATTGCCCATTTAGGTGATATTACCAGTCTATCTAAAGCTGGAGGATGGGCGATTGAATTACCTGCCTTATACTTCTTTGGCGGATTGGCCCTTTTCTTCACCGGTGGGGGCAAGCTAGCCGTTTCCAGAAAAAATAAATGGGATTAAAATATTTAAGGCTTACTTCCGATCAACTTTTTAATGGAAGTAAGCCTTTTAATACTAATATCTATGAATAATCAGAATCCTTTAATATGCGATCCTGAAACCGGAGTTTGTGAAGTTCCGGAATCTGCGATCCAAAATGAAAAAATAAAAAATACAGGCATTCCCAATGATAAACTAAGGCTATTATATTTTACTGATCCTATTTGTTCCAGTTGCTGGGGGATTGAACCGCAGCTTCGTAAATTAAAATTGGAATATGGGCACCTGATAGATTTTGAATATTATATGGGAGGGCTGTTGCCGGACTGGAATTATAATAGTGGTGGAATTAGTAAACCTGCGGATGTAGCGGATCACTGGGATGAAGTAAGTAAATATTATGAAATGCCTATCGATGGTGATATCTGGCATGAAAATCCACTACATTCCTCATATCCTCCTTCCAGAGCCTTCAAAGGGGCTCAGATACAGGACCCGGAAAAAGCAGTTTCTTTTTTACGATATCTGAGAATATTGCTCTTTGTGGATAAAAAGAATATAACCGAATGGAAGGTAATTGAGAAAGCCGCTAAAATTGCGGGACTGGATATTCAACAATTAGAAACCGATATAAACAATGGAAAAGCAGAAGAACTTTTTCTGGCAGACCTGAAACTAGCCAGGAATATGGGCCTTCGAGGATTTCCAAGTATATTCATCAGGACTTCAAATGGAGCCGAGGAGTTTGTCTATGGGTCCCGGCCCTATGAAGAATACGAAAAAAGGATTCTTAAACTCAAACCGGAGGCTAGAAAGATAAATTATGAGAAAAGCCTTGAAAATTTATTTGCAAACTTTAGCTCTCTTACCGTAAAAGAATTTTCAGTATTGGCAGAGATTGATATGATGAAAGCTTATAAGGTATTGGAGAATACAGCTGATATTCCCAAAATTGTTTCTAAAAATGGCACTGTTTACTTAAATGAGGAATTGTAATAATAATCAATTTCCTCGATAATTAATTATTAATTAAATTTAAGAAAGATGCGAAGACCGCATCAATTTTAAATTCTTATGAAAATTGTTTTAATATGATCGATCTGGTTATTAATGCAAGAAAAGCCTCAATTGGGGAAGGGATGGAGGTAAAGAGAATATTACCATTTCGTCAAAAAAGAATGGTAGGCCCATTTATATTTATGGACCACGGTGGGCCGGTCCAGATAGATCGCAAATTTAAAACCTCTCTTGATGTTTTACCGCACCCCCATATTGGGTTGTCTACTGTAAGTTATCTTTTCAGCGGTGAATTGGTTCATAGAGACAGCCTCGGAATTAAGCAAACTATTAAACCTGGGGAAGTAAACTGGATGACCGCTGGAAAAGGTATTTCTCATTCTGAACGATTCGAGAATGCGGGGCTGTTGGCTGATAATTCCTTGGAACTATTGCAAACCTGGGTGGCGCTGCCTGAAAAGATCGAAGAAGTAGAGCCAAGTTTTGTTAATTATCAACCCTCGCAACTATCCGAGCATACAGATAAGGGTCTTTGGATGCGTTTGATTGCGGGTGAAGCTTACGGTATTAAAAGTAAAGTAAATACAGATTCACCCTTATTCTATATTCATGTTAAGCTTGAGAATGGGACTAAATTTAGTCTTCCGAAAAACTATTCAGAACGGGCGGTTTATCTTGTAAAGGGACAGCTGGAAATAGGAGGGGAGACATTTTCAGCAGGGAAAATGATAGTTTTCAAAATGAATAAAAATCCGGTAATACATGCGAAGGGAGATTGTGAACTAATGTTACTGGGTGGGGAACCATTAGGAGAAAGGTTCATTTGGTGGAATTTTGTATCCTCTAGGAAAGAGCGTATTGAACAGGCTAAAGAAGATTGGAAGCAGGGAAGGATTTTACTTCCCGAAGATGATAACAAGGAGTTTATTCCTTTACCAGAAAATCCTTTTAAACCTAAAAAAGATCCTTCCCCTGAACCATTATCTTAACCCCATTTTTCAGATTTCTTTTAAATGACATGAAAAATCGTATAGACAGTAAGTCAATCCCTAAAGGGGAACAGTTAACGGGTTTCGGTAACATTCTCATACCGGATATTAGTGGTTTTACCCAATTTGTCACTTCCGTTGATTTGGTAGAAGGACAAAAAATAGCTCAGAGGTTAATTAGTTCCTTGCTGAAAGAAAACATTCTGAGTTTGAAACTCTCTGAAATTGAAGGTGACGCAACACTATTATATAAATTTGGAGCTAAATTAAAATCAAATGAAATTTTAAAGCAATTTGAAATAATGCTGGAGAATTTTCATAAAGAACAGGCAGCCATCAATAAGGAATATAAATTAAATCTTCAGCTCTCTCTAAAACTTATAGCTCATTACGGGGAGTTTGGCCAGTATGAATTAGCGGGGTTTAAAAAACTGTTTGGCACACCGGTAATTGAAGCACATCGCTTACTGAAAAATGCAGTAAAAAGCTCGAGATATGTATTAATAACCGACGATCTTCTCGAAGGCTTACCTACAGAATCGGTCATTAATAATCCCGAATTTCTTAGGGGGAATAAGATGTGTGAAGCTTTTGGGGATATTAGAAGAATCTATTTTACCGTATTTAACTATGAAACGGCGTGCTCCCCAAGAGAAATACTGGAGAAATTAAAAATGTAACTTCTTAAAATGAACCTTAGAAACAAAAGAGGGAAACAAAGAAACAGCAATGTTTTTTAGCCTGTATCGTAATAAAAAAACCTCGACTTAACATTTTATTTCTTGATTCCTAAAATCATATTTTCAGCGAATATCCTTTATTTAGAGGAACCGTTATCCTGCCTAATATTCAACTCGAATTATATTTTCCCATAACTTTTTCTAAAATCATTGGGTGTTAAGCCAGATTTATTTTTAAAGTATCTGGAAAAGTAAGCATAGTCCGAAAATCCTAATGTGAACGCAATACTAGATAAAGAATTATTAGAATGGATAATTAATCTCTTTGCTTCTAAAATAACTCTTTCAGAAATCAATTGGTTAGTAGTTTTATTAACAGTTTCTTTCACTACTCTATTTAAATGCTTAGTAGTGATATTTAATTTGTTAGCATAAAATTTTGGTAATTTTTGTTCGTCATAATGGTTATCTATGAAGTTTTCAAGGTTCTCCAGGATTTTCAAATAACTGGAAGGTGAATAATCAGTTAGATCAACATTTGACGTATATTTTCTAGTCAAAGTAATGTAAATATCACTTATGATATTTATGATTTTCAATTCTCTAAAAAGTTTAGAATCTACATATTCCTTATATAAGTTATGATACTTATTTAAAACCTCGCCATCATTTTGAGAAATATCTAGAAAAGGTGGGTTTTGATAGGAATAATAGAATGGGAACGCGCTTAGACTATGAGTTATATAATTAAGTTCATAGAAGTCCTGGGAATGAAAAAATATAAACCCATTTGGCTTTGTATAAAACTTCCAAAAGTGAGTTTGTCCAGGTTTTAGAAAAAATATTTTCCCCGGTTTTATTTCGTAAGAAGTGAAATCAATTTCATGAACTCCGGTACCTTCGGTAAATAACACACATAAATAGAAATTATGACTATGTGGTTTACTAATTAAATTTCTATTTGTTTGTATGTGATTTGAAAATGAATTTACATATAAGTCCTTAAGTACTTTTGACTTTTTAAATTGATCAATATCTAGAACAGTCGTTTTCATAGGGAATGTCTCAAAAGTACAAAAATGAGAGTGTAAAATGTATGATTACCTCTTAATTTCTGTTGTAATTTGGCCAATTTAAATTGATAAAATTATGATGGCAGTTGTTGATATAGTAAAAGGTAAATGTCCTAATTGTAAAAGTGGTAATATTTTCAATAGAAGAGGCAATATATTCTTATTCCAGATGCCCAAAATGAATGAAAGATGTAAAGTGTGTAATTTTAAATTTGAAAAAGAAACAGGTTTTTTCTTCGGAGCAATGTTTGTAAGTTATGCCCTGGCAGTGGCAGAAATGATTACTAGTCTCATTATTTTTTGGTTATTATTGGATCTATCTCCTTTAAAAGTGTTTTTTATTATTGCTTTGGTAGCATTTATTAGTAGCACTTTTAATTTTAGAGTCGCAAGAGCGATCTGGATTTATATATTCTATTAGTTTTTATAATATTTGATTCCTGGATGACCTGTAGGAATACAACTTGAGCTAAAGAATTTAGCTGAAAAAAATTAACGAGGTGATTATAAAAAACCGATTAATAAAAACTTAGAATGATCAAAATGAATAACAAAAAAGTTGTCATCAAATACATTGAATTTTTAGAACAAGGAGACTTAAAGGGTATAATTGGTTTATTTGCCAAAGACGGAATGGTGGAGTCGCCTTTATACGGAAAAATGAGAGCCTCGGAATTTTATAAAGAATTAATGTCTGACACTACGAAATCCCAGTTAGAAATAAAAGGAATTTATGAGGCACCTGAATCAAATAGTATAGCTCTTTTTTTTAATTACAAATGGACTATGAAAAACAATGAAATTGCAGATTTTGATGTAGTAGATATCATTGATTTTAATAATTCTGCTAAGATTAAGAATTTAAAAATTATTTATGATACTGTCGAAAGTAGAAGAATAATGGATAAATTAAAGAGTGAATAATAAAAGCCTGCTCTACAATTTGCTCAATCTTAATTCCGTAACTCTTATTGTTGGAAGCCGTCTAATTTTATGTTATTTGACATAGGTTAAATTATTGATAAAGTGTTGCTTTTAACTAAAATGTACTATATATTTTTCTATGTTTGAAATGTCATAACGGGGTGCCCTCGAGGTTGAGAATATACCCGCTGAGGAACTGGATAATGCCAGTTTGCAATATGACAAATCAAAGGGACCAATTAATGAGATCATTATTGTTCCCTTTGTCTATTTTTATAGGTTTCAACATTCAATTTAACACCACCTCTTGGATGCTTAAATATCGAGATAATAGCTCGAATCTTCTTTGAAACTTATTGCGTATTATGGAGAATTTGATCAATATGAATAGCTCGATTTACAAAATTATTCGGCACACCGGTAACTGAAGCTCAAAGCTTGTTGAAAAATTCAGTAGAAAGTTCAAGATATGTTTTAATCACAGATGATCTCTTAGAAGGATTACCCACCAAAGCAGTAGTCAATTCTCCTGAATCCTTATGAGGAAGTAAAAAATGGCTGGCCCTTGGTGTTCAACGTAAGATTTACGTTACGATATTTGATTACGAAGCAGCATTTGTACCGCGAGAGATACTTGAGAGTCTGGAGGAAGAAAAATAGATTATAGTTTCTGAAAATTTATATCTTCAGGCGCATTTAGCGATCATTAACCGTAATTATCCAACCATCGCATGGGAATTACCATAGAAAACATCCTGCTTATAGGATCCCTTTTGTTATTCATTAGTATACTGGCGGGAAAAACTTCCTATCGTTTTGGCGTACCCACGCTGGTTCTGTTCCTCGCTGTGGGAATGCTTGCAGGCTCGGAAGGTATTGGCGGAATTCATTTTGACGAACCCAGGATCGCACAGTTTATTGGAATAGTTGCCCTTAATTTTATTCTTTTTTCAGGAGGTTTGGACACCCGGTGGAAGACCATTCAGCCCGTTTTATGGCAGGGAATTTCACTTTCAACTCTTGGGGTGTTGATCACGGCACTTTGCATAGGTGTCTTTGCCTGGAAAATAACAGATTTTTCCCTAATGGAAGGACTGTTATTAGGCGCTATTATTTCTTCTACGGATGCGGCAGCAGTTTTCTCTATATTAAGGTCGAAAAACCTGGCATTAAGATCCAATCTCCGTCCCACTTTAGAACTTGAAAGTGGTAGTAACGATCCCATGGCTTACTTCCTGACCATTGCTTTTTTAAGTCTTATTGTAAACCCCACAGATTCGGTTTGGAGTATACTTCCAATGTTCTTTTTCCAAATTATAATCGGAGCATTAGCTGGATTTGGATTTGGCAGGCTTAGTAAGAAAGTGATTAACAGAATTAAACTGGGCTTTGAGGGATTGTATCCTGTTTTGGTGATATCGCTGATGTTTATCACCTTTTCGGCAACTGACTTTATAGGTGGAAATGGGTTTCTGGCGGTTTACTTATGTGGGGTATATCTAGGTAACCATAATCTAATTCATAAGAATACAATTATTAAAATGTTCGATGGATTGGCCTGGCTTATGCAAATCATTTTATTCCTTACACTCGGCTTACTTGTATTTCCTACTCAGGTAGTGCCAGTGATTGGGATTGGATTAGCTATTGCGGCTATGCTAATCTTCGTGGCAAGGCCTATAGCAGTTCTTATCAGTTTGAGTTTTTTTAAAATGAAGATGAAAAGGAGGTTATACGTGTCCTGGGTTGGGTTACGAGGTGCAGTTCCCATAGTTTTTGCTACTTATCCTTTAATCGCAGGAATCGAAAAGGCCAATTTAATTTTTAATATTGTCTTTTTCGTATCCCTAAGTTCGGTTTTAATCCAGGGGACCACTCTGGCCAAAGTAGCCCATTGGTTACATGTTTCATTGCCCTCTTCGGAAAAAAAGTTGTCTCCGGTAGATAAAATTTTAATGGATGAGACCAAATCACATTTACAGGAAATTGAAATTACTGAGAGATCCATAGCTATTGGAAAGAGGATCGTCGATCTCCAGATCCCAAGTGGGGCTATCATCGCTATGATCACCAGAGACAACAGTTTTATTACCCCACGGGGAGACACAGAAGTTCAGGAAAATGATATTTTACTCATCCTTACCGAAAATAAATCGAATCTGGAATTGGTCAGGGATTATCTCACCTAATTTAAAATTGTAGCTTTATTTAATTTTTATACCACGGGTAGTAAAGGATAAGCCCTGTTGCCCCGAAGTAGAGATCATAATACCTTCAAAAAGTGGGGCATTTAAGCCATGAGGTATTTTCCAGTTGAAAATAAAATTGGCACCCGTTCCTCCAGCTTGATCTTCTTCATCTATAACTATTTCAACGGTTTCAAGAGGAGCAATATAAATGGGATGATCAAAATAAGTACGGATGAGAACTCCTTCAGAATTATAATATTCGGCATTCGATATGAAAATAGAGTCTTTTAAATTAATGTTGCGCATACTTACCGTGGCGGTCAAATCATGAGTTTTATGTTCGGTAAGGCTGTAGATTTCAGAGTATATAGATGGATATGAAGTGCCAGATGCAAGGGAGTCCTTTGAATTGTAATCTACCATTCTCGAACTCCAATTAACAGGGTCTATAGAACTCACGGATTCTTTGTCCTTGCAAGAAGCACAGAGTACTATAATTATAATTAATAGATGTTTGAATTTTACCATTTATACCATAAAATAAGAAAGAATACTAAATTCCTATTCAGGAATTCCGATTAATCTGATGATTCAGATAAGTTTAGCTTGGGTAGCTGGAGATGAAATTTGACAGCTATTATTCTAATGAAAATAACGGTTAATACAGCAATTATTTCCTGATAGGGAATCAAAACCTCGAACTGATCGCAGATATAATACATAATACCTCCCATGATACTTGCGATAGCATAAAGGTCTTTTCTAAATAGAAGAGGCACTTCATTAATTATAATGTCCCTAATTACCCCACCAAGCGCTCCAGTGACAACACCCATGATCACACTGGCCCAAATGGGTAACCCAAAAGCAAGACTTTTTATGAGACCTGTAACGGTAAAAAGACCCAGGCCGATAGCATCGAAAATAAACAAGGTGTTTTTCCATCTAAATAAGCGATTTTTAAAAATTATGAGCACCAGTAGAGCAAACGCTGTAGTTATCAAATATTTTATATCCTCAAGCCAGAATGGAATAACATCCAGTATAAGATCTCTGGTGGTACCACCGCCAATCGCCGTTATTAATCCGATGACATAGGCTCCAAACCAGTCGATATTTTTCCCAGATGCGAGCCTGATGCCGCTTATGGCAAAAGCTAAAGTTCCCAGTAGATCCAGAACCGTAATAATACTTAATTCGGAGTGTATGGTCATTTAATTATTTAATTGTATAAATTTAAGTATTTGCAATTGATTTAATAAGAGCAATGTTTTTAGGGCACCGTAGAAATTCAATTTTATCAAAGTCCTAAGGATGGGAAAAGTTTTTGTGTATATTTAAAATTGCTGTAACCTTTAAATTAGTTTGTTCCGCAAAGGAATACTCCCCATTGTGGAATCAAGAAAGGAAAATGCAGTTAAAATCATCTTCATTTTCCCTTCTTTAAGTTCCTATATATCTCTTCACATTCTACAACCTTTAAAGTCTTTTTAGAGTTACCAGTGGTTTCGCTTATCGCAAGTTGTGGGAGTAGGGATGCGGACTCGTCGGATTTTTGATTTGTTGTGGTGAGTTCAATTTTTCGATTTTCTTGAATATCGCATATTGAGCTTGAGAATCGCTGTTAGCGGTTCGTTTTTTATATTTTTCGTTTGTAATGCAGTTGAGTTAATCCTGTATCAAATGATTTTGCTTTAATTAATTCAAGTAGTTGTTCAGGTCGGCCGTCTTTAAATAATCTGATACCATTGCCTAACAAAACAGGAATTATCGAGATAATAAACTCATCAATCAAATCATTCTTTAATAGCTCATTAATTACTTCTGCACCACCATCACAATATATGTCTTTTCCATTTTCAGATTTTAGTTGTTTTACCAAATCAGTCAGTTTACCCGAGTAAAAAGTCGTTCTTCCAACACTCGGTCTCTGGGTTCTTGTTATAACATATACGTCCCTTTCTCCATTGTCGTAAAATGATGGGCCAATTTCTTTTAGCACATAATCATAGGTTTTTCTACCAACAATCAAAGTGTCAATGGTATTCGTAAATTCTTGATAGCCATAGTCTTCGCCTTCTTTTTCTACGAGTTGTAAGAAACTTAGGTCGTCATTAGGTTTTGCAATGTAACCGTCTAAACTTGTGGCAATGAAAAGTGAAATTTTTCGCATCTGTCTAAATTTTAATGTCTTTGTAAAATTAAATTTAGACAACCTTTTGCGCTTTGTAAAAATCCGACATCTTAAAGTAGCGATGGTGAAAGTCCTGTATTTCGCTTGATTTCATTAGTAAGATGGGAATGGTCATAGTATCCGCATTCAAATGCAATATCTAATAAACTGCGATTTTCACTTGAGTTTTTAATTATTTTCAAAGCATTTTGAAAACGAATTATGTTTGAGTATTCTTTTGGTGAAATCCCTATTTGTGATTTAAATTTTCTTTCTAATTGTCGCACACTTATATGATTTCGCTTTGAAAGTTCTGCAATGCTCAATTTTCCATTTGAATAATGAATATAGCTCAGTATAGATTGTAATTGGTTCTCTTTGGTTTTCACTCTGTCCGAAAAATATTGATTAAGATAATTGGTACGGTTTGTAAGAATTTTATCAATATTAAATGAATTGAGTTTTTCAAATTCTAATGTATTGTCTGTCAGTTCATTTTGGGCGGCATAATTATAAAAATTCCTAAAAGTTGCAGGTTTAAAGCAAACTCCAAGAAGATGTGTGTTGCTGTCGATAAAACTATCTTTAAATGAAGTCATTGCACCAACGACATAAGTTTTTCCAAATTCCATAGATACAGAACCATTGTCCGTCAGACAGGTGTTTCCAATGTTCATTACTAAACCTGCACATCCATCTGGAAAATTTCGCTCCCATTGTTTGTCCGAGTCTTCCCCTTTCAGTTCCCAATAGGAATGAATAAAAGGTTCTAATTTTTTGTATGGTTTTGTTTCTATATATTTCATCAGTTCGGGATGTTGTTTAAAATGATCGTCAAAGGTTACCTTAATTTTGAATCGTTATATTGATTATACAATACTAAGGAGAGAACTAGAATGGTTGCTAGCAAAAAACTTTTAATCGATGAGTCCACTTTAGCCTCTACATATATTGCCAAGAATTAATTGGAATTCCAGTTCTATTGTGATCCATTACTTATTTAAAGCTTTCTGTATAAAAAATCCAGCCTGTCAAAGGGCACAAGTTTATCTTTAGTTATTTCCATATCCCGGACAATCCTTTTTGCCATGAGTTTGTCTACACCATATTTCAGCATATGATCTTCCATTTGTTGGCGAATTACTTCTTTCCAGGGTTTGTAATCTCCATGGTGTATGGATTTACATTCAAAACGGTTGCCAGTGTGATCATATAATATCGTGCAAATGAGAAGATCAATCAAGACTGAAGATTTGCAAGACCTTCTTGCCATATACCAGTAGTCCGTCATTATCCCGAAATGAGGATCCTGGAGCTGCTCTGCTGCGCGCCGGTAAAATATCCCTCCATGATGATGAAATAAACTCATTGCACAAAATTAGGAAATATTCCATTTTCATAATTGGAAAAAATCCATAATTTTGAATAAAAGAAATTCCTATCTTTAATATTCAGATAATAATGGAAGAAATTTTAGAAAATAATAATTTCAAATTTCCTGAAATAGTATCGGGAAAACTTAATAAGGATGCGCTCTATATTACTCCTGAAGGGTCAAAGAATGTTGTCCCCGCTAATTGGGGATATCTACCTGTTGGATTGGATAATGAAGAGTCCCTTCTGACAGGTCGGGAGAAGATTTATAAGGTGGATTATCTGAATCTGAAGAACCTTCCTTTTGCAAATCACGAACAGGCAGGGTACTGTAAAGTATGGATATGGGACGGATCTAAACCACGTGCGGTGAGAGGATTCTATTTCCAGGATCTGAAAGGGAACAGTTATACGGCTTGCCTAATTACGGATAATTCGAACCTTATATATATTTAAAATGTGTTACCAGAAGTCATTATACCAGTCTGAAGCAAAGATTTCCAAATATATGAACAGGCCTCCTATAGAAACCGACATATTGGAGCCTTACAATTTTAATGATGGCTTCACACATAGTAATATCTATATTATTCCCATGGATGAGCCTGGGCACTGGTATCCGGCAAACTGGGGGTTAGTTCCCTCTTATGCAAATCCAGATGATTTTTATAAAGATCGTAGATATAATACATTAAATGCAAGAGATGATAAGATTTTCAATTCCAGATTGTATTCCAAACCGATCAGGGAGGGAAGATGTTTAATATTTGCTGATGGATTTTATGAACCTCACCATGTTGGAAAAGAAAGCCAGCCTTACTTTTGTTATTTACAGGAAAGTAAAAACTATAAAGAGAGGGAAATTTTCACCTTCGCAGGTATTTATACAAGCGATGGAGAGGGAAGTTATTATGCCAGCCTTATTACGGTAGATGCTAATCCCCTGTTTGAGAAGGTTCATAATAAGGCTAAGCGAATGCCTTTGGCTCTTGATAGAAAATTTGAGGAGGAGTGGATTACCGAGGGGCAAAGTGAAAGCATGATTAAAGATATTATGAACGAGGGCTTTACTACCAAATCTTTCACAGCTCATCCGGTTTTGAATTACCGTCTAAAAAAGAACTGGGATATTAAGAATACAGAAAAGGTGATTGAACCGGTTGAAGCTCTTGATACTGAGATGTCCTTATAAAATTCTATCGGTAAAAGGAATTAAAATCATTTTTAGCTTCCTTTAGCTTCTGGATTTAGTTTGAAGCGTATTATTTTTAAAGACTTATATAGAGACGCAAAATAACAAGTATCAGACCTAAAGCAGCAATCTTAAACATTATTTTATTCCACTTAGGTGGAAGCCCACCTGCATAAGGAGCGAGATGATAATACCTGTTGTTTACATTCCCGTAAACACTGAGAATTAAACTATATGATAATAAAATTTGGTTATCAATTTTGGTTACCAACTTTAATTCTAATAGTGATTTTTCTTCTTTAAAAAATATATTATTAACTCGGCAATTTGACCGTAATTATTTGGGTAAAATACCAGGAGATTTTAGACATAACCTCCTGTGCGGAATTCTATTTTTAGAATATTACCAAGATCATTCTATTAAAATACTTTGTATTAAGTTCTCCTTCCGTTTTGTTTTTCATTTTCTCGGTTCACATTTACTTACCTGACCGTTGCTGTACTTTCCTTTTTATGAATGCAAAATACCAGCATATAGAAGTTAGCCGGACTGCATAAGCCGGTTGACTTCGTCTGCCCTTTTATAAGTCCTCTCTAATTCTATATCCTGAAACTGTATCAGCATCAAAAAGGAAATAGCAAACGGCTCTATAGGAAGTAAATCAAAAAAGAACCTCATGAAATCAATAAAAACAAAATATTCGGAAGTAGAACAAAAAAATCAAAAAAGCCTGCCTGCCGGCGAGGCAGGAAAAGCTCCGGATATAATAAGTAAATCAATTATTAACCTGTCTGCCGAAAGGTAGATCTTTAAATCTTTAAATTATGAGTACGCTTAGAAACAAAGTTCAGTTAATCGGAAATGTGGGACAAAACCCCGAAATCAGAAATCTTGAAAGTGGCAAAAAAGTAGCCAGTTTTTCACTTGCAACCAACGAATTTTATAAAAATTCAAAAGGTGAAAAAGTTCAGGACACCCAATGGCACAATGTGGTGGCATGGGGAAAAACCGCTGAAATCGTAGAGAGGTATGTAGGAACCGGTAAAGAAATTGCCATTGAAGGTAAATTGACAAATCGATCCTATGAAAGCAAAGAAGGAGCGAAACGATATGTTACTGAAGTGGTAGCCAGTGAAATTCTTCTGTTAGGCGGTGGAACTGTTATGGGCGAAAGCCATCAGTAGTTAAATGAAGAGGGCGGGTACTTGTTCAGGGTAACGCCCTCTTTCTTCAATTCTAACCTATCTACAAATTAGAATTATGAAAACGAAAGTTAATGAAATATCGATAAAATATAAGGGGAATTTTAAGATTTCCCAGGCTCCTAAAATAAGTTCATCTGTTAATGCAGCGAAACTATTATATAACACCTGGAATAAAGACCAAATCGGCCTGCAGGAATGTTTTAAGGTCATGCTACTTAATAACGCAAATAAGGTGAAAGGCATTTTTGAAGTTTCCACCGGAGGAATTACCGGGACACTTGTAGATTTACGCATCTTATTTGCCGTAATTCTTAAAAGCCTTTCCTGTGCTGTGATCCTTGCGCATAATCATCCCAGCGGAACTCTAAAACCAAGTGAAGCAGATAAACTGCTGACACAAAAGGTTATAAAAGCAGCGAAACTTCTGGATATTAAAGTCCTTGATCATTTAATTCTCACTCCAGATGGTGACTATGTGAGTTTTGCGGATGAAGGGATCCTCTAAACTGTTTAATCAATTAAAATTACCTCTAAAACTCTTTAGAGGTATTTTTTTTGAATTCTAGATTCGATTTAGATCGTTCTATTATTTAACTGTCACCTGGTGATTTTAAAAAATAAAATTCTCAGGTACCCTTAGAAACTATTAATTTCCTTGTCGAGAAAAATATTGTATCTTTAATAAGCTGAATTTCAGCAAATCATTTTATGTAAGGTGATCCCAATTATTGACTTTCGCTGATAACCTTACCCATCAAAAATTTTTACATACTGGAATTTTTATTCCTTAAAATGCAATTGGAACATAGGCCAATTTGTATGAGATTTTTGTCCCGCCTGCGGGACGGAAAGGAATAGCAAGAGGGTAACGGGCAGAGCCGCGTTACATTTCCTAATGAAAGTCTAAATAACGGATTATCAGTTATTTAAAGTTTAAAATATTTTAAATCAGGGTGTTAGGAAATTAATATTTACTAAAAACCTTTCCCAGCTCCTGATAAATGGTCAATTTTTTACTAAAAAATGGATGAAGAATTTAAAAAGGAACTATTCGAGACGCTAAAGATCAAGTCTTCAGTTGCGAAAAAGTTTAGACGGTTTAGCCGTACTATCTCAAAATCACAATCTGTAAGCTTATTGTTGATGATTGATTTTTTTGAGAATAATGGTATTTCGCCCACCGAATCTATGGGACCAAAAATGCAAACCCTGGAAACTCTGATCAAGAAAAGGATCAATGGAGTCATTGCTATTCTAAAGGATATTGAGAAAGGCCAAACAAAACCTACGGTAGCCA
This sequence comes from Gramella jeungdoensis, assembly GCF_023805255.1. Taxonomy (GTDB): domain Bacteria; phylum Bacteroidota; class Bacteroidia; order Flavobacteriales; family Flavobacteriaceae; genus Christiangramia; species Christiangramia jeungdoensis. The sequence continues at coordinate 470,021 of NZ_JAMSCK010000004.1, read as the reverse complement.
TGATGCAGTCATTATTCCGGGAAGCAGAGCCTAAAAAACAACCCCTCATCCTGGAGAAGAAAAATACGGCAGAGAATCAACCGAAATATCAGGAACGAAAGCAACAGGACTCATAAATTATTTAAAAATGTATATCACTATCACAGCACAAAAATTAGGTGGAAATTATTCTCAGGGCTCAGCCGATTTTGTGGGCTACCTGGAAAAGGAAAATCAGGGGTTGGATCCAGAGGAACAAGAGTTCTTTTTCAATCAGTATAAAGATCAGATTCCGGCAGAGGAAGTGGTTCGTCAAATTGACGCAAATACTGCTAAGCTGGAAAAGACAGAACCCAGGTTTTATTCCATTACAGTGAGTCCATCCAAAAAAGAATTGAGCAGATTACAAAACAATAGCGAGGATTTAAAAAAGTACACCCGAGAATTAATGAAAGATTATGTGGCTTCTTTCAATAGGGAGATTAATGGCCGGCCAGTCAATGTTGATGATATTAAATACTACGCGAAAATCGAACATCAACGATGCTTTAAAGGGACCGATAAACAGGTACGGGAAAACCAGCCTTTTGCAGCCAAAATTCTTCAACTAAAAAATGATATCCAAAAAGTAAAGCGGAAGGAACACCCTGGCAACATTGCCCAGATGAAACGTGAGATCAGTAAACTGGAGAAAGCTGCCCCACATAAACAGGGAGGCCTGCGTATTGTTCAGGGAATGTCCAAAGAAGGGAACCAAAGCCATATCCATATTATTGTAAGTCGGCGGGATGCTTCAAATAAATTTAGCTTATCTCCAGGAAGTAAATACAGAGCCTCCGAGGTAACATTAAATGGAAAAACAGTCAAACGAGGTTTTGATCGAGATAAATTTTTCAGAAACGCTGAAAATACATTCGACAAAACCTTTGGGTATCAACGAAATTTTGTGGAATCCTATTCCTCGCGGAAAGAGTTCATTAAAAACCCAAAAGGCTATTTTTCCAGTTTGATGAAACTGCCCACCAGTGAAAAGACAGTGGCCATGAAAATACTTAAAGAATCCGGGATCCCCATGATGCCAAATATTCCTACGAATAAGGCCCAACTGGCATTAAAAGTTTTTAATCGCTTAAGAAGGGGAGTGGATATAGCAGTTAAATCTAGCTCTATCGGAATTTAACCGAAATAATAAATAAGCAATGGACGAATTCAGCACAGTAAACACGATCTTACTCGTCGCTTTTTGCAGTCTGATTTTCTATGGGTTATACCGAATTTCCAGATATGCGTTTCTAATAAATACCGTGCTACTCTCAGGTATCATCACTTATTATTTTTACCCTGAACAGCTGATTGAAAGCCTGTTGTATGTTGCCTGCCCATTATTATTAATTAATACGGTTTTCTATGTTTTCTTTCATTCCACTGAAACCGAAGATAAAGTGGCTAAGAAGTATCAGGTCATTTTTAAAACAAATGGCAAAGATTTTAAAATCGTCAATATCAAACGTGGTGCTTCCATCATCGGTTCTGCCGGTAGTGGTAAAACGGAAAGTGTGGTCTATGGTTTTCTAAAGCATTTTCAGAAGTACAGTTTCTGTGGGGTGATCCATGATTATAAGGATTTTGAACTTACCGAAATGGCATACCCGCTTTTTAAGAATTCTGATATCCCTTTTAAAGTGATCTCCTTTGATAAAATTATCCATCGGGTGAATCCCATCGCGCCCCGGTATCTGGAGAATGAAGAAAGTGTGAATGAAATTTCCAGGGTGCTTATTGAAAATCTATTGGAGCAAAAAGAAACAGGAACCAGCGGAACGACGAAATTTTTTAATGATGCTGCAGAAGGTTTGATAGGTGGTCTTATCTGGAAATTGAAGACATCTTATCCGCAGTACTGTACCTTACCGCATTTAATAGCTATATATCAGTTTTTGGATACAGACAGCCTTATTGCCTTTTTGGAATCAAACAGGACGTCCAGGGCGATGGCAGATGCCTTTATTAGTGGAAAAGATTCGGAACGACAAACAGCCGGAGTAAAGAGCACCCTGGCCAACGCCTTAAAAAGGATTAGTACCCAAAGCATCTTTATGGCTTTGTCTGCAGATGAAATCCCCCTTAATATTAATCATCCCGAAAACCCTGCAGTAATTTCTGTTGTGAACAATCCTAAATTTGAATCTTCTTATGCCGCGGTTATCGCAGCCATTATTCATACCATTACCAAACAAATGAGTGTGCGGAATTCCAAATCATCTTTTCTATTGATGGAAGAGGCTCCAACATTACGACTACTGAATATGCACCGAATTCCAGCTACACTCAGAAGTTATGATATCGCTACTGTATATGTGATGCAGGATAAGATCCAGAATGACATGATGTATGGAGATAAAGCCAGTAAAGCTATATTGAGTAATCTATCTTACCAGTTTTTTGGCAAAGTAAACGATCCGGATACTGCCAGATATTACGAACGTTTTTTTGAAATTATAAAGAACCCTACCCGGAGTGTTAGTCGTGGACATAATCTTAATTTTGATACCAGGGTTACTACTGGTGAAAAAGAAATTCCTAAAATACGTGCTAATGTTTTCTTTCGGCTGAAGCAGGGTGAATTTATTACCTATGCAGATGGAAAGGACAGGAAGGTACAGTTTAAACTACCGCATATTCGAAGAGAACTTCCTGAAAAAGCTCAGCAGTTTTCTTCAACCGATTTGGAAAGGAATTTTGAAAGAATTTATCAGGAAGCTAAATCCATTTTTAAATAATTCAGTGTGATAATAAATTGTCAAGTAGAAACCAGAAAAAACTTGACATAATTCAGTTTAAAAATTATCATTACGGTATTATAAGTATGGCTCAGCTATCTATTATAGATATGAGAATTGTTTAATAATGTAAATTATAGTTTACAAAAAATACTATATTTGTAAAAAATAATTTACATTATGGGAAATTCAAGAACTATTTTATTTCCTCGAGACAAACGGAAATTATCTGATATGGGCGGGCAGATTAAACTGGCTCGATTAAGACGAAAACTGAGCATGGAGCAGGTTTCAGAAAGAGCAAATATCAGCCGTCCTACGCTATTATCCATAGAGAAAGGCAACCCCAGTGTCAGTCTGGGAAGTTATTTTCAGGTGTTAAAAGTGTTGGGGCTTGAGGAGGATATATTTCAACTTGCCCTAAAAGATCCATTGGGAAGAAAACTACAGGATGCTGAACTTAAAACTGGAGAACGCGCACCTAAGAAATAGCTATGGCATCAACAAGATCAATACTGGTTTATTCGGATTGGGTAGGAATGAAAGAGTCTTTATTAATGGGACGATTGCAATCGGAAAGAGTACGGGGTAATGAAGTTTTTTCATTCTCTTATGAGAAATCCTGGTTGCAATCACCGTTTGCACAGGTTCTGGATCCTTCTCTTCAACTATATGAAGGACCTCAGTTCCTAGGTAATGAACAACATAATTTTGGAATATTTCTGGATTCCTCTCCGGATCGATGGGGAAGAATATTAATGCGAAGACGGGAAGCCGCTCTGGCAAGATTAGAAAAGCGGGCGGAGCGCAGGCTTTTCGAAACAGATTATTTGCTTGGAGTTTATGATGCACACCGGATGGGCGGATTACGTTTTAAGGAAAATGAAGAGGGACCCTTTTTAAATGATAATAATAAGATGGCAGCTCCGCCGTGGACCACACTTCGGGAGTTAGAAAGAATTAGTTTAAAACTGGAGCAGGATGATGTAATTGATGATCCTGATTATCTGCAATGGTTAAATATGCTCATTGATCCTGGGGCCTCACTTGGAGGAGCCAGGCCAAAGGCAGGAATACGTGACCAAAACGGGGCGCTATGGATTGCCAAATTTCCCAGCAGAACGGATCAGGGAGATATAGGAGGATGGGAGGCCGTCACCTATCAAATGGCAATTAAAGCGGGAATTAACATGGCTACCTCTAAAGCACAGAAATTTACTTCCGATAATCATACCTTTTTGACGAAGCGTTTTGATCGAACCGATCACGGAGACCGCATTCATTTTGCCTCTGCAATGACCTTATTACAATATACGGATGGTGCCGATTATCAAAGTGGTGCCAGTTACCTGGAACTAGCGGAACTGATCACTACCCAGGGTGGTAATGTAGATGAAGATCTTAGAGAATTATGGAGACGAATTGTCTTCAGTATCTGTGTTTCTAATACTGATGACCATTTAAGGAATCACGGATTTTTATTATATAAAGATGGATGGCGTCTCTCTCCCGCTTATGATGTGAATCCCATAGAAACAGGAACCGGTTTAAAACTAAATATTTCAGAAAACGAAAATGCGTTAGAACTGGAGCTGGCTTTATCGGTCATTGAGTATTTTAGGTTGGAAGAAAAAGAGGCACTAACTATAATAAAGACAGTCGTAGATGCGGTGACGGATTGGCGCCTGATAGCTGATCAATACGGAATTTCAAGAAATGAACAGGAGTTAAAGGCCTTAGCATTTTCCAATGCGGTTTATGATTTCTGAATTTTTTCATCACTAACGAAGCGATGAAATATTTTATCAATAAAAATATAAGGTTGCCAATGTAATCTTCAGAAAACTAACAACTCTTCTCTAAGCTGATGGCTGGTTTTATCCATTATCTATAAGGTGTTTTAAACACCAGACAGAAGAAATCTTTAATCATATTTATATCCTTGCACGTACAATTTTGACATATCCTTTCCTCATTTTTAAGGATTCACTTTTAAAAATTGTAATCTCGAGTTTTTGCAATATTTTTTTCAATAAAGAATTGCGAATTTTTTTTTATTTCTGAAATAGCGATTTATCCAGCCATTCTATCTAATAGCGAGGTTCAAAAGCTTCCAAAGCGTTCTAATTGTATCATCCTGCCGTTGGCTTTTAATTTGGATTATTTATATGGCGATGAGAAACTTTTAAAACCACATCTCTTTCTCCTTTTTCTTCGTTCAACTCCAGTAAAACTTCTCGGTCATTACTCAAAGAAAATTTTGGAAATACATACACCAGTCTAGCGCATTGGCCTTCTTTAATTTTCACCGGAGTTTTATATCTAAATATTGGTTCCTTCACAATGCTTTGCATGGATTTTTTCTTTCCCTTTTGCCTGGTTTTCACGGATAAATTCAGAAAATTAACATCGTAATCCAGACTGGATCCATTTTCAATCTGAATTACAAAATACAGTTCGTTCTGGTTAAAAACTATATTTTCAATACTTAAAATGATGCCCTGGTTTCTTTTCCTTAATCGGCCAATCCGTCCCTTTTTATTCAGTAGATAGGCACAAAAATTTCGATAATGAGTGTCTATGTCAAGCGGGATTGGTTCTACTTCTTTAAAAAGATCTGGCAGATCACGCTTTTCAGTGCCTATACGGTCAGTATCCTGGATGAAATAGTTTAATCTGGAGAGATCCTTCTTATATTTAAGGATGTAAGAATACACTGAACCTCCGGCATCTATTACCAGAAGATTACTCTCTTTACCTGGTTTGGCCTGTAATAATCCAAAATGTTGTTGTCTTTCCCTGTTATGGGTGAAAACAAAATGGCTGGCACCTGTAATACCCTGGCTGATAGGCTGGGGAAAAAATAAGGCTACGTTTTTGTGCTCATTGGCAAAAATAGTGTCCAACGGTTCTGCCTTTTGAGAATAAAGCTCGGTGCCTGTTAGAATGATCGCGGAAATAAGAAAATATCTTTTCATGACATAAAATTTAATTTATACCAGGTGTTTATAAGCCTGGTTTTAGTATGAGTTTATAGTTATTCAGGACCGTAACTTTTACGTTACGATTTTTGGTTTTTAGTAGTTTGCCTATACCACCTACCTGTGGCACACTGGGAATATTGATCTCTCCTAAAAGGTCGTCCACAACTTCGGTAGTAGCTTCCTCACGAAAATTATTTTCCACATAAATACCTTCACTTCCATCCTGTAGATCAAATGCTTTCAATGCGGTTGGTTGATGCTTTATATTCTCTATTTCGATAAGCACCCGGTTAGGCTGAAAACTTACAAAACCAAAAATGGGGGTATTCTTAAGGACGCGTTTATTATCTATAGTTGCATGCTGGTCCAGCCGTAATCGGATTCGGGAATTAGACCTGACCACCTGGGTGCCATCAACAACAACCCGTATTTCGGAATCGGTAGTTCCGGAAACCGTATTTTCATTTGTTTTAGGATTGGAGGCAAAAAATAGTTGATGTTCCAGTCCCATCTCCTTTGTCTGAATTTTACGTTCTTCCTGGATTGCGGAGGTATCTGGACGTGGAACTGTCCTGTTAAGGGGTTTTGGTGGAGGTGAAGCCATGGCCTGTACTTCTGCAGATCTTCGTTCTCCCAGGAAATAAATACTATCTATGATCCGCTTTTTTTCTTTTTCAGGAAGTTCGGAGTCGTAATACCCCAGTGAATCTATTAGTTTCTCATCATATAGACTGGGAACATTTGTCTCTCTTACCTCTTTCAGGTCATTGATAGCATCCAGCTTGGAATCATAGGATAGTGGCTCCTCGCTAAGCTCCGGAACAGTAGTATGATTTAATTCCTTGGGTGCGTCCTGTTCCTCATTCATAATCATTATCGTATAAGAGATCAGAAAGATGACAACGATAGCGACGATACTCCCTACTACAATTTTATTCTTTTCTATTTTCATGATGTTATGTTTTAGGATTCCGGAATTATCTTTCTAAGGCTGTTTTCAAAGTAATCAGTGATCAGAAGACCGTGTGGATTATTGGGAAAATGGCGATCTACTGTTATAAGTTTTCCTGTGGAAATTAGTTGATAGGTGTCGACAACGGAGCCCCGATTGATTTCAAAAATGGTCGTTGTTCGAAATCTGTAATGATCTTCCTTCTCTTCGATATCCGATTCAATGCTTACTACTTTTTGAACCAGAGAATATTGAAGCAGACGATTATATACCCCGTCAGCCTTTTTCTGGCGATATAAATCGGCAACAGAACCATTCCCCAGCCATAATGCTTTTTCAAGATTTTTCTCATAACTGCCAGCATCAATATCATAGAAATAGGTATGGAATAAGCTTAGGTGTGCTAATGCTTCTACTCTGAAATTTTCTTTTTGGGTAACCAGTTTTAAGGGAATAATACTTCCGTCATTATTAATCGCAAAAGCTGAATTCAACGCTTTTTTGTTAGTAGTGAAGGTGACCCACAATGCAAAAGCACTGAATACCTGTGCGCTGATAACGATAGCTAAAACTATAAATCGATTGAGTTTTAATACGGTGTAAATATCTTTATATGGAGTTTTCATAATTATTGTTTTAGTGTTTATACATATGCTGACTCTGATTTATCTTTTCTATAACTACCGGCGTTTAGGTGGTAAATAATCTCAACGTGAAGGAGATAGCTCGACGGTATAACTTGAATTTTAAAAACACGATAAAACCAATAGACCCCAATTCTACTACCGGAGCAAAGAAATTACTGCCATAATCAGTTCCAAACAGGTTTTGCCAGAAGTTGGTATTGATCTCGGTATAGATCGCATTAATAAATACATTGACCAGGAAAAATGCCGGGACAAGCATATAGACTCCCGCATATATTCTGAAAAAACTATAGGCCATCGAACGGAATTTTTCAATTACTGAAAGACTAAGTATCAATGGGAAGAAAGCCTGCATGATTCCCAGGATAAAATAACGCTCCGCAAGAAAAAGAGGATAAATGAACAAATCCAGTATCCATAAGAACAGGCTGATTAGAAAAGCAAAGGTTTTAAATCCATATAAAGGGGTGACCAATGCTTCATATAATAAGGCCATTGCTTTTCGCATAGCGTCCAGTGCTGACACATCTTCTTCGATCGGGATCTCCTGCATTTGCAAGGGTAGGAGGGCAGGAGCGGTTTCTCGATATTGGTTTTCTATAGCCACCAGGATCCCATCAAAAAATCCTAATATTTGGGTAGAGAATATCACCAGTATTACCACGGCAAAATTCTTTGCTAATTCCGCCGGACTCAGCCCCCAGGTATAACCATCTTTTTCCACGATCCCTTCGTTATATTTCTTTAGAATGTTTACCAGAAAGAAAAGAACAGCTAAGGTTTTCATGCCTACGATAGTGTACTGGGAAAATTCACTGCTCTGAATCGTCTGGAATACCGTATCAATATATTCAAGTCCAATGGCTGATATGATGGCGCCCGATGTCATTAGAAGGCGGTTTCCCGGTTATTGATCTTATCCTGCATTTTTCGAAATGAGATGATCTCCTGATACCGTTTGGTCTTTAATCGCACATCGTTCACCATTTCCTGGCTTTCCAATTCCTTTTGCTTTAATACCTCGGCACGCTCTGCATCAGTCATCTTTAAATGATCACTGGATAAGATCTCATCGATAAAATCCATCGTTGCCAGGGAATTCTCCACCACCGCATTAAAAGATTCGGTCACCCTCGTTACTTCATCGGGTCTGATATAGGGAGAATCCAGAATATCTCGAAGATCATTTTGCATTACATTAATTAATCGCTGATTATTTCGTCCGATCTCCCTGACAGCCTGCAAATCCTGAATGACACTATTGACCTTTTCAATATTCTCTTTCTGAGCTTTTAGAAAATTAACTGTCTTTACCAGATTGGCAGTTTGTTTTGCAGATTCTACCAGCGATTTGACCAGACTGATAAAATTCGTGTTGTCATATACAGGCATTCCCTGGGCCAAGATAGGGCCTGATGCAAGTAGAGTCATCGTTATGGCCACGATCATTATTTTACTCTTAATTAGTATTCGGCTTTTCATTTTTTTGGATTTTTAAGGTGATTAAATGCTTTGATAGCTTCCTCCATATTGCCAAGTTGGTCATATAGCGTCATGATCTGGGTATTTTCCTCCCCGTCGGTGAGATATGCTGCATACACTTCAGGAGGTACTTCTAAACGGAAAATGTTACTTTGCCGGCCTATTTTTATGAACATCTCAGTATACTTGTGAGGTCCCGTGAGATTATTTTTGATAGATTTTAGCTGGTTGTGATCATGTCCGGATAGGTGAAGGCGTTTTACGAGTGCTTCATAGCCTTTCTCATTATTCAGGCTATAGATCACCTGAGTATTCTCTAAAATACTGGCTGATGTAGCATTATCGGGAAGTTGGTTGATGGACTGTAAGATAATTCCAATGGCCCCATTCTGTTTTCGGATAGCCTGGTAATAGAATTCAACACTTTCCAGTACATTTTCAAACTTTAATTGCTTGGCAAATTCATCGAATAATATAATTCCTTTTTCTTCACGGTTTTTCCAAATACTTCGCTGAATAGCAGATTTAATCAGCTTTAGCATTACTGAAAGAATTTCCTTGTTATCCTTTACTTCATCAAGTTCAAAAACAATCAGTTGCTTATCTTCAATCCTGTAAGTCTGATCCCCGCTGACTGCAAACAAAAAGCTATATAGACCATCGCCGACATACTCCGAGAGCACGTGCAGAAAATTGAGAACATTGAAGTAGTCGGGATGGATTTTAAGGTTCTTGAGCAGATTTGTCTGGTGTTGCTCAATGAAGGTGTAGAAACTATCTAAAGAATGATTCTCTTTTACGTTGGCGTAGTAATATCGCAGAATCTTTTTTATAGAAACAGATTGGGCTTTGGTAATCTTTAAATTGGAAGCTAAGAGTTCAAATAGGAATATAGAGAGATCCTCCAGGTGTTCCGGTCCTACATCCCGGGAATTGGATATATAAAAAGGATTGATCCCTAAATTCTTACCATGCTCATAGCGTAGTATGGTATGATCCCCTGGATAAAGTTTTGCGAATTTCGTATAGGAGCCTCCCAGATCAATGATGACCAGACGAACGCCACTTTCAAAATATTGTCGCAGGATGTTGTTGGCCAAAAAGGATTTTCCTTCACCGGTAGGGGCAAAGATCGCAAAATTCCTTGCTTTAATCCGTTTCTTCCGATCGTCCCAGACATCTTTTAGGATCGGCAGATTGTGCTCTCGATCATTGAATATAACCCCGGTGCTGTCTGATTTATAATTGGTGTTATTAATGAACAGGCATAACGCATGTTTTAGATCAGTGACGTAGAGATCTTCATTGGAGAAATTGGAGGAAAAACAGCAATAACTGTTTAGGATATAATTTTTCCGTTCTTCCCCCCGGGGATAATAAGGTAGGATATCCAACTCTTTAAATTCGGCTTTTATTTTTGATCCAATTCTTTCCAGTTCTGCTGCCTGGTCTGACCAGTATATAATATTGAAATGACCCCGTATAATCCTGGAATTATCATCGGAATTGATCTGAGTAAGGATTTCCTGGATTTTACCCAGAACAACCTTATTCTGAGAACCAAAACCGGAACTCTTGCTTAGTTCTTCTACCTTTTTATCCAGTAGCTTTCGCCATTTGTGTTTATCATCCAGGAAAAGAATCTGATTGATGATATGGTTTTCTTTTAAGGTAAGACCCAACCCATCCACAAATCCCTGGTGAAATATAAAATCATCAGAAGTAAACTTTTCATTGGTTCTGCTCGTCTTCACACTTTCCCCGAAACATAATTCACTGTTGATGGCAAGAACATCAAAATAATGTCTCCCGGCATGAAGATGCTGTTTATTTAAAAGGACATCCGTGTCATAGCCTGTATTAAACCCATTAAAATAATTATGAGTCAAATCTGAAATGTCTTCTGGATCCAGGGGGTGTAAGGAAAGTTTTCTGCTATTATTTAAGAATGAAACGGAATCGTTTACCGCGGTCATAAATTCCTGAATTCTTTCATCCAGTTTGCTAACAATACTCTTAGAAACTTTTCTAAAAGGATTGATATACTTGGAGTTGTTTAAGGCTCTATTTTTAGTGAGATTAAAAAATAACAGGCATCCATGTTCCATGTATTCTCTTCCTTTGAAGTGCTGCCGGGTTGCCTGTTCCAGGAATGTAGTATTGGGTAACTCCTCTGCCGTAAATTCCTTTTTAAAATAAATGTCCTGTTTATGAATTACCGTCCCAACGGGCAGTGATTTGATTGCCTGAAACCAGGTAGCATGAATATCTTCAAAATCCTTTTCAGATAGTGAGTATATCTCAGGAAGACTTACTTCGTAACCTAATAGCACATTGCCATTATTTGCAAAGATGATGTTGTCCTTGCAACCTGCGATGGGCCAGTGGGAAGAGAGATTAATCTTTTTCATAATTGATGCCTGAATTTCTTTTATTACTGAGGATCACCGGGAAAACCCTGATCATTTGAAAAACCTCCAGAAACCTGTTGATTCTGAGGAGGGTGATATATAAGCTCACATTGAAAACAGCCGCGACTATAATGACTCCCAGGCTGAAGGAGAATATAACAACCAGTAGCGAGGCAATAATTGATACCATGAACAGCGCAAAAAGGGGGAGGGATAGGCCAAAGATCATGGCCTGCTTTCTGATATTTTTATAGGGTTCGTATTTCTTCATGATCTTCTTCTTTTGAACTTATATGACCATGGTGATTAAATAGGTGAAGATGCCCACTACCACGCCTGAAATAAGGACAAATAATAAGACTCGTGTGATACCTTTTTTCAGATCTGAATTCTCACCAAAAAAATGCCCTACATTAAATAAGAAACCCACTAAAAAGATGACTCCTAACACAATTGGAAAAATGTTTCTGATAGTATCTGAAATCTCATTTACAGAGTTTTCAATACCTCCTATCTGAGCAAAGAGAGAGGTGGAGGATAGGGAGAAAAAAGTAATCAGGACTATAGATTTTTTCATAACGAATGGATTTTAATTTTGGATTCATTTTCGTTATGAGAAAAGTACTTTTTTATTGATTTAAAAAACTGACAATCAGATATTTGTGGATAAAATATTATTTATATCTCCCTGATAATTTTTGATTATAATTGGATTCAAATTTTATGAGATTCAGGCACCTACCTGTTGATAACTTAAAAGTTGAACCAGGCTAAAGCTTTTAAAAACGTCAGATTTATGATTTGAATGGATAAAAACTAATGATTTTACCTCCGTTTATCCTTAACAGATTCGTCAAATGCAATTAGGTTAAACAGTTCACGCATTCGGCTGCGCACTCTGTTACCGTATCGGCCCTCCAGTTCTTCAGCATTTAAATTGGTAGTGGCATGAGTTTTTATTCTATGTTTGGTATCCAGGTAAAGTTCATACCTCGATAATAGTACCTCTCCCATAACATTAAGATCTTTGCCATAAAACCTTCCCGGAGGTTCCACCCCCAGATCATCAAAACAGAAGAATTTTGTGTTGCCGTAATCTTCAATGGTTTTATAGCCCAGATGATTGAAACTAAAGGTGACATTTCGGCTGGGAATCATCTCGTAAGCGCGTTGTTGTGGAACTATATGTCGCAAAAGTTTCATTAGTGAGGTTTTTCCACATCCAACGGGCCCGGATAATAAGATACCTTTATCCAGGTCGAGCCCATATTTTTTGCAGTTGAACTCATCCCTGGTAAAGTAGGAACAGAGTTGAAAAAGAATTGCTTTATCTTCTTTATAAATTTTGAATCGTTTTCCGAAAAGAAGCTTGCCCTTACTGTTAAGATAGGTCAGGATCTTGGAAAAATCGTATTGTACGGAACTTCCATCATACGTACCTAAGGAGTATTCTATGCCTCCTTCAATTATTTTAGAGGGGTTGTCCATAATTCTTGTTTTTAGTGGTTCGTAGGTTGTCCTGGATTTGGGACGCATCATTCTCTTTAGCTTGCTTTTTTATATTCATAAGCTCAACTTTATCCATCCAGTAATTTGCCAGTGCACGCCAGTCCCTGACAGCCATCCCATCGCTTGTTTCCCAATCACGTTTCTGATAATATTCGAAGAACTCTTTTCCATGATCCGGACTGAAACTTTTATTTTTAAAAAAATTCAATACCGCCTCCAGGCTATTTGGTTGTTTTTGAGGTTTAATTTGTTTTTTACTGTTTATAGTAGATACCAATGCTTGTCTACCTATGGGACGGTTATGGATTAGCGCTTGTCCGTTATTGGGATGGTGCTGGTTCTTTACTGGTCCGCTCCTGGGACGGTAGTGTTCCGCAAGAAGTTCTAATTTGGGATCGTAATAGTGACCATCCTGTTCTTCATCCGGATCGATAATGAACATCTTAATTTTACTTCCTTTAAAAGGATTATTGGACGGGAAATATAACAGGTACCCCCAGCTGTCCAGATCAGTGACACATCTGTGATAAGTGGATTTGGAACCTATTTTGGACATACGCATCAAATCCCTGCGATTCACAAAGAATTCATCAGCGAATCGACTGCTATTCCATTCATGAAATAAAGCTATGTACAGGCTGATATGAGTAGGGTTTAACCGTTCGTCAAAATAGAATTTCTCAAAAGCAGCATTTAATTGTCTGATGTAATTCATCGCTTAAAGATCAAAATGCAGGACTCGATTTTCCTCCATCAGCTTCTGGATCTCCTGGACATCATAGTAAATGATTCCGCCGATCTTGGAAAAAGGAAGGGTGCCATTCACTCGGAGATTTTGCAGCGTCCCGGGACTGATCTGCAACAGATCCATTACTTCGGCAGATTTTAAGTAGCGTTTAAGGGTGCCGGAAGATTGTTGGTTGAGCATTTTTCTAAATTCTTCAAGCAATTCCATTTTGAATTCCCGAAGATCGTCAGTGGTGATAATGTTTGTTGGCATAATAGAACGTTTTTAAAGAAAGGAGCTACCAATCGGTTAAACTTTTTAAAATTGATAGCCCCTATCAAAGTTTGACTTTCGTTCTACTAAATTGAAGTTAAATGCCTGGTTTCTTTCCCTATGCCGTTCGTAGTTACGAGAAAGTTTAACATTTTAATTTGTAATGATATTATTTGGCATCTTTTAGAGGTATATGGTGGGAGAGAAACCACCAATCTTTACTATAGAAGTCTTAGGATCTAAGTAATCTTTGATTTTCGTACCTCTTCGTAACTACGAAAATCTATTTTTCATCATCCTGGATCATTTTCGCTTCCAGGCGGATAATTAAATTTTGCAGGTATTTGGCGCGAGGACCCTTTCGAGCTTTTATTTCCGAGTAAGTTTTATAGATATTATCCAGTTTAATATTGAAGAAATCCTCAAAAGAAGCGGTAACCGTGCTAATATCCACAACGCCATGGTTTAGGTCCCCATTCGCATACAATGCATATATAAGCTCTACCAAAGATGTTTTAGACCCGGACCATAACATTACCTTATGCTTTTTATCCAGCATAGCTTCCTGAGAACCGGGTTTTAAGGTCTCCATCGCTTCCCGTATGTAGTGGATAAGGCGATACATGGCCTGGATTTTAGACCATAACATATCATGTGAACTGGAAAACTCCGGATACTGATAGTAATTTATCATCGGAGTAAAGGGGTAGTTTTTACGGTGATGCCTTGTAAAGAGTTGATGATCCAGGTATTCATGACCCTGTTCCATATACTGAACGAAATCATTATTCTTGTAGAAAAACTTATTGATCTTCTGAAGTTCTTTCTCGAAGAAGTTATATTGAAAATTTTTTCCAGCTTTGGGTTTTCGGATCTCGCATGATCTAACCTCAGAAAAATAGATCAGATAGCTCATGGGGCATGGTATTATTTTTTTGAAGAATTCAATCTCCTCAGGGGTATTTTCAAAATCTTCTTTTTCTACAATTTCCTTTAATTTCGAGAGAGTACAATTAGATATATCTATCCCCTTATCCGCCTTTTTAAGGGGCTGAGGGATTGAGACCACGCTGGAGTTTAATTCATTATGAAATTCTCGGATTATTTCGTCAAACATCTTGTTAGTACCTTGAACCATTAAAAAGTAATGGGGTAATGGAATTTTCAAATCGTATGGATGATTAATGACTGATTAAGATGATATTTTTCCCTATTCATTTCTCATCATATCTAACTGCTCTAATAAATAATTATCGTTGGATTGTATATAAGCTTGCTTGCTGATGATACTAGCTCCCAACTTTCTTTTTTCAAAAGAGGCGCTAAAACCTAAATCGATCCTTTTCATTTTTAAATCCCGGGCTCTCTTTATGGTTTGATACAACAACTGTCGGTATACGTGAAATTCACGAGAATAGTCATAATCCATACCAACCAGGCTTGGAACATACACTCCACGATCGTTCTTATAACAGAACATGATACCAACTACCTGATTCGTCTGCTTTAACTTCAATTCAATAAATTCCCAGGCGGTATGGGAAACCATATTTTCAAATAGTGATTCGGGATACGTAAATGTATTAAGGCCCAGGTTATTGGCTTTTACATTTTTATATAATTGATAATAATATTGAATTTTGTCGGGAGTGGGAGTACTGAGAATAGAAATTTCAAACTTGTCTTCAAAAGGCAAAACCTCTTTTCGAAAATGCTTTCTGGATCTTGAACTGAGACGCTCTTGAAATTCTTTTTTATTCTCCCAGCTTAGATCATCTATAATACATGAATCCGGCATTTCTATAGGGATAAAACCTTCCTGATGAAAAAGCTCGCTTAACCATGGCTCTTTTATAAAGTCTCTAAGAACTGTCATTTTAGTATCAAGTCGTTCGCTTAAGCTCTCGATCTCTAATATAAATCGCTTGATGGCCTGTTTGGCTAGAGGATGTTCTTCATTCAAATACCAGTGAGTTCCTTCAGTGAATAAACACCCCATGGATAATACATTAGAAGTAAGTTTGTAAGGATTCGACTTTCTTTTTTCTTCAATATCCTTTGAGACAGAAGCAGGGGATAGCATATCATTCTTCCATAAGGCACCGGTCATAAAAGTAGCGAGGACGGGTATACTCTTCTGGTCCGTTATGATGAAATAATGAAAGCTCCAGCGATGCTCTTTACTTTGGTGATTGCCGAATGATTTTTCCAGAAATTGAAGACCTTTCCAATCCAGGATAGTATGATGTCCTATTAATCGACTCCAGTAGCTTTCTTCAATTTCCTGTATTGTCTCAGTATAGGTCACCGATAATTCTGCTGAGGAATTTACTTTTTCACTGCCATTGTTTATATCAATATTGAATGCTTTACCGATACGACTCAAAGAATTGTCCGTTTCTTCAAGTGTTTTCGGAAAATGATAATCCATGGCTTCCACCAGGTTCTTGATATCTTCTAATTCATTATGGCGCGAAACTGTGATCCTTACACCCGTGTTTTTAACAGGTACAGCAGGAAACAATCCCAGGTTTACAAAAAATCCTTCATTCATTAGCTTTTTCACAAAAGCATATCCGGTAGCAGGTAATCCAGTACCTATATAAAAGACCGGGGAGTCATTGTTCTCTATTAATGGGAGGTTGGTTTTCTGTAACAGTATATTGAAATAATTTATTCGTTCATGTAACGTATTTTGAAGGTGGTAGATTTCCTGAGAAAGATGGATGTTTGCTGAAGCGATAGCTGCAGCCACCGCACTAGGTTCCAGTTGAGCGGAAAAGGTGAGGGGCCCTCCAAAATTTTTAATTTTTCGGTATAGCTTCTTATCGGGACAGACTAAAACGGCACCTGAAGCTCCAAAAGTTTTACTTAAGGTACCAAACAATAATACATTCTCTGGTAGATCGTCAAGCATACTCATTATATAACCACTGCCGTTAGGTCCTTTCCAGCTCATTCCATGTACATCATCAAAATATAAATGTAACTGAGGATATTTCTGAGAAAGGGAGATCAGTTCCCTAACAGGTGCATAATCTCCGTACATGGAGTAAACCCCATCTGCCATATACCATATTCTTCTAACCTTATCTGATAACTTTTTTATCCGGTCTTCTAACATTTCAAGGGAGTTATGGCGTATCAAGCTTACCGGAATACCTCTGATCTTTAATAATTGAGCGGCGTTCTGTACACTCCAGTGAACCTGGTGATCAAGGATAACGGCATCATTGTCTTCCACCGCTGTAGGAATTACAGCTATATGACCTAAGGTGCTGTTTTTGGTAATGAGAATGGGGTTTTTATAGATCTTCTCAAGTTTCTTTTCAAGCCGTGCATATAAAGGATGAGAAATATAAGTTTTGGAAAGTGGAAACTGGGTTCCATATCGCTTTATGGCTTCAATGGCCGCCTTTTTAAGGCGATCATCCTGTTCTAAACCTAAATAGCCGGTGGTCCCAAAATGATAGGATTTTATTCCGTTCACTGTGATCTTGCGACCTGTGAGTTCTGTTCCTTCTGCATGTAAATGCAGAACACCTGCTTTAGTCGCGTTTGTGATGACTTCATCTACTGTATCCAGAAAATTATTGTGCTTGATCTTTGCCATAACTTTGACTTGAGAAATTCCATTTCAAGCTATGACAATTATCTATTATAAATCTAACCGTTACTGCTAAAAGTCTTTTCAGAACAGTTTTATGGCTTTTCATTCAAATGGCTATAAATACTATGGAAATAACTTTATTGAATGATATTTAACGCCTATTGAAATGTTCTGATAGGTCGGTATAATTTTATTTGTATATATTAGTGATATCCAAAACTTTACGGGAATGGTTGTGGATGGTACCTATGCTAAAATGTGGATCTCTGATGGGATCCTGTACTTTGTCTATAAAGAAATTTATGAGATCAATAGGAGTATGGCCAAAGAAATAGTTAGTCAACGCCTACAGCTGCAGAATGAAAGTTCCTATCCTATCTTTTGCGATTTACGGGCTGTTACCAATGCAGAAAAAGAGGCAAGGGATTACCTGGCAATAGAGGGGGCTTATATGACAAAAGCACTTGCATTATTAGTTGAAGACGAACATGCAATGGCTATTTCTCAGCTTTACATAAAAACAGCTAGTCCGCATTATCCTACCCGTGTGTTTACCGATAAGAAAAAGGCACTGTTATTCTTAGAGGATTATAAGTAGAATCATTAATTCAGCAATTATGGAAAAGTCGCATAACAACGACGAGAAAATGAGATTCAATTCGTTGTATCAGCAAATTATCGAAATTGCCTGTGGTAATTTTATGTTTCGACAGGAACCATCAGGGCGCAGAGATCCTATTGATACCTTGGGAGTTCTATTGAATATGATGTCTGAGGAGATATATAATTTCTGTTTTGAAGCACACAAAGAGGCAGAACAACCAGAAATACTTTTTACCATATTCCTGGATGATAAGTTCAATGTTACCTCCTATACCAACCAAACTCCTGAAATTTTGAAATGGGAACAGAAGAAATATGACAAGCCGATTTCCGAAATTCTTTCAAAGAATTCTATAAAAGTCATAATGGATGAAGTTAACTCCAATAATGAAACATTATACCAGCGATTTATTCCTATTGATTTTATAACAGAAAATCACACGCTATATAGATGCCCTTGCATTATTCAGAGAATGTCGGGGGTAGACGCTACCTGTTCCTATGCAATTACTGCTTTTCGATTTGTAAAAAATAATGAACCAGAGAAAAAATTAACCGAGTCAGGACCAGAATTAAAATTAGAAAAAAAAGAAAGCGCCGCTACTAAAATGTTACTTAGAAAGGTACGTCTTTATGTACTTAGAAATCTTCATACCGAACTTCCGTCACTGAAAGAATTGGGACTTATACATCGTACAAACAAAACCAAACTTAAAGAAGGATTTAAAAACATGTACGGTACTACCATCCACCGGTTCCATATGGAAAAAAGGCTCGATAAAGGAGCTTTGTTGATAAGAACTACAGAACTGCCCATTTCTATAATTACTCAAAAATGCGGATTTAAGGATCACTCTCATTTTTCCAAGAATTTCCGCAAACAATTTGGGAAGACTCCTTCTCAATACAGAAGAGAAAATCACCGATCGATTTCATAATAGAATAGTCATACGGCTTTAGCCACCATTTTATTTATACCTATTTGCAGACATTTACTATTGTAAAATAAGACAGTAGTAAAAATTGAAGATCCCTAGACCTATTTGCTGCTCTCAATTTTCAGCAAGACCCTGGAAATTTTACACTCTTGAAAGAATTATCAAAATCTTTTTGCGCAGAGAGTAGGAGAAGCCGAAAATCCTTCAAAGAGTAGGTGTATTTTAAATTTTTAAATTATGAAAAAGCTATTTTTAATTCCAATTATGGCACTTCTCGTTGTGTTAGGAATGTCCTTTACCAACGAAGGAAGTGAAATTGAGGAGCAACCTGATGAAGGAGTTGCCAGCGATTATATCCTATTTAATGGTTCATGGCGAGCCATAGATGAGCAGGATTGTCCTGGAACAGGAAACACTTGTAAAGTGAAATTCACTCAAAACGGCACCGAATATGCAGTTTACGATGAAATAGACGATGCACTACCAAAAGATGGTAACAGCACAGAGGCTACACTTATCGATCCATAGGATTGGTGGTATTAGCATCTTAATCTTCTCATGGGCTCTTCAAATTTGAGCTCTGGATTAAATCAGATATCACCTCAGGCGTAAGCCCGAGGTGATATTTTTATTAATATGAAAGCCTACAAAGTTGGAAATCAGGAGTGATAAGACTTTTTTTAATTGATTTCATAATCTTCAGGATATCCCAGGAACACCTGTTTGTAATCCTCTATTAGATATTTTTTAGCGGCAGTATTTAAATCTTTCGAGTCTATAAAATGTTCAAGTAATGTTCCTGTTGTAAGGATATTAAATTCCGGATCCTTTCCTTTTTCCAGATTCGATTGCAAATAATCCGGCCATAAATTAAAATAACCAAAACTTTCAAACTTCCTTTCAAAAGCTCTTAGTTCATTGGAAGCTGTTGCTTTTAACCATTCCCCATCAAATCGCTTTTCCTTTACAGCTCTAAATGCCTCCATCGCATATTCCCGCATACGATCTTCATTTCCCAGGGCACTGTCAAATTGTATGTGAAAGGCAAAAATTCCATTTTTATAATCCAGCCATTCTCCTGTTGCTTTAGGAGAATAACATCCATTGCGTAATCTTTTATAAACCTCTTTATAGAGTGCATCATTCAAAAGCTGAAGTACAATTTCTGTCTTTAGGTCTTTAGGAACTTTTACCGGAAAATATATGTCGGTATACACCTGATTTACATTTTTATATTCAAGACTATGCTCCATCTTTTGTAAGGGAAATTTTAAATTCTGCTTTGTGGTGACAATCTTATTTTTATCGTTTACCACTGGAAATGCGGATAAAGTGTTAACTAATAATGGCGTTATTTCGTTTTTGTCAAAATCACCGGTTACAATTAACGTGAAATCTTCAATCCCCGAATTCCATTTTTTGAATGACTGTAAGAGACCGTCCATATTCATTGTGTTAAGATCTTCCATTTTTAAGTGGGGTAACTCTGGATACCAAACATATTCAATCTTTTCAGTGATAAAATTTTCTGATCCTTTTATTGCCTTTCCTTCCAGTTCTTCCTTTTTTATAGCTTTCCAGGCTTCAAATCCTTCCTGATCCTTGCGGGGCTGATCTAAATAAAGATAGAGCAGGTTAAAAAATTCCGGTAACTCCTCAAGTTTTGTTTCACCATAGATCATTTGATTGTCAGTCGTAGTACGAAATCGAAGCTCCATACCCTTTTCTTTCTTAAACCGATCCAACTCAAACTTATTAAAGGGGCCAGCGCCAGTATATTGCACTAATTCAGGCACTATTTTGGCAGAAAGGTATTCTCGTCGATTTTCAAGAGGAACACTGTTAGGGCGAAAAGCCTGAATGGAAACCTGGTTCTCAAACATTTTCTTACGTGGCTTTGTGGGTTTAAGAATTAACTTTAAACCATTAGCCATTTCAATGGTAGTAACGCCAATCATATTTTCAGTTTCCCTGATGACTTTCTTTTCTTTTGAAATTGGAATTTTTACAAAATCGGCAAGTGAGTGAAGGGGTTTCTTTTCGATAATTGGCTTTAAAGACATGGTATCCACTTCTTGGATCCATTGTTTTAATACCTTTTCGTTAGGGACATTCACGCCTCTGCCTTTAAAGAATATATAATGAACGTTATCGCCCAGATTTTCATATCGCTGCAAATAATCCTGAATATCATTAAGATCAATGTCAGCAAGAATGGTTGATATAATATTTACTTTTATCTCAGGATTAGGAGCTGCTTTACCATAAAGGAAATGCATCTCTAACTCTTTTGCTAGGGAGGAAGAATTCAAATGGCTTTCATCATGGTATTCTTGTATAAGAATTTCTTTGGCCGCTTCTAACTCATTTTCATCAAATCCGGTTTGCATTCTTTTCCAGGCTATCAAGCCTCTTTGAAATTCTGATTTCTGCTGCTCTATATTATCTGAATCCAAATTAAGGTTCATTAAAAATCCCTTTAACTGCCAGTCTGGTAATTGATTTACCCCGTGGTTTGTCACGAAATTTTCAAAAGGGGGATTAAACTGCTGTTTCAGTTGGTCTTCTTTTTCCTCGATCATTAAATTGTAGAGCTGTTGCACCAGCATATTTTTATAATCTTTGGTGCTATTGGGAGCCTGTGCAAAATTCGGTGCGGTGTGAATTATGTTCAGAGCTAATTCATCACTAGTACTATCGTTTACTGTTGTAAAGAAATTCTCTCCAATAAGCTTAATCGTATGATTAAGAACTCTGGCATTGGCATCTTTCTTTTTTTCAGGAATTTTCAGATCAGAGAAGAGTTGTTTGATTTCAGCCTCAATAGTATCAGGGTTTATATTTCCAACAATTATCGCTGCTTCCAGGTCAGGCCGGTACCAGTCTTTATAAAACCTCGCAAAAGCTTTAGAGTTAAAATTTCTAAGATTATCAATGTGTTTTTTATCATCATATATTATATAGGATAAGTTTTTCAGGGTTTCAATTTCTATTTTTTTTCCAACCCACTGCCGATGAGGGTTAGAATTCCTGAATTCTCCCTCTACCGCTGCACGTTGTACCTCTATTTGATCAGGTTGGTATTTATTTCCCTGGGCCCAGTCTCTAAGTAACTGTAAGCCCTGTTTGAGACCTTGTCTATCATCTGCAGGTATTTTCGCGTAATATCTGGTAAAACGAGACCCTATATTAGCATTTTTATACCCTCCAACACTACTTATAAAATCATTTACAACTGGGAAATGTTTAGTACTTCCAGCCACCAAATGTTCTAAAAGATGGGCATATTCCAGTTGGTCTTTATCTTCATGCATTCTACCCGCCTTCACAACAAGTCTCATATGAATCTTGTTTTCCGGATTATCATTTTTGAGTAAATAATAAGTAAATCCATTATCCAGTTTTCCATAACGTACTTCGGGATTTAAAGGAATGGTATCATACTGCTGTATAAGCTTTTGATTCTGACTTTTTACATGGCCTACTCCTGAAATGATTAGGAATAGGAAAATATATAGTTTGAAATTCATCATATCGATTTTATTAATAACCAGGATTTTGACTTAGGTTAAGGTTTTTCTCTCTTTCCTGGGAAGGTATAGGGTATAATATATCGGTGGGGTCCCACATTGGATTGCTTCCAAACACGTCATTCGCTCTATCGGTTCTTTTCAAATCCAGCCAGCGGTGACTCCATTCGGCAAATAACTCTTTCTGCCGTTCTTTCATTATCAAATCCAGTAATGCTTCCTCACCAATTCCAGGATTACTCTCCTCAACAGATGCGATTCCTGCTCTTATTCTTATAACATCCAGATCCTCAATAGCACCAATGAGATCTCCCTGTTTGGCCCTTGCTTCAGAGCGAATCAAATACTGTTCTGCCAGTCGTAAAACCATGGAGTATTCGAGTATGGGTAACTCATTACTACTCCAGACCTTATATTTGAAAGGAAAATAGGCATCCAATTCTTCGTTGTAGCCTATCCAGTTCGATAGTCTTTGGTCTTCCTGGTCAAATTGTTCAACAAATCCTTCCTCCATTTTAATAACTGCGAAAAAGGAAAAGATGGGATCTATGATAAAAAGACTTCCTTCATTAGTATTGGTGATCTGGCCACCTCCTCCCAGAGGAGAGATTTGCCAAATTGCTTCCTTACTGTTTGCAAGGAATACCTGGTCTAAATCTTCCAAAATTTCATAGGTTTCATTTTGATCAATTACCTCACTACTCAGTCTTTCAGCCGCCCCCCAGTCTTCCAGATATAAGTGAACGCGTGCCAATAGTGATGCCGCTGCAAATTTGTTAACGGTAGTTCTTTCGCCATTTTTGTACTCGGAACTCAGTGAATCCAATGCTATTTCGAGGTCACTTATAATTTGCTCGTAGACTTCTGCAGAAGATGTCCTTGAGGCTAATTGATTATCATGATAATTAGTGGATACGATTAGCGGTACATCCCCATAAAGATTCACCAGGTAGAAATACGAAAATGCCCTTATGAATCGTGCCTCACCTTCAAGTTGCGTTTTTAATTCGGAGCTGAGCTGCTCAGAGTTATTCAGCCCTTCTAATAAGGAATTCGTCAGGTAAATAATATTGTAGGCGCTGGCCCAGATATCGAGGTTTCCGGGATTATCAGGAGTTATTTCGTGCTGCTCGAACTCCATCCGGGTAATATTAGAACTACGGATATTCTGAAAATTATCGGCTGATAAACCGGAAAGGAATGTTACGCTTGTTCTTTGCCCACTGGAAAAATCTGCCAAAAACAGCTGATTATAAATTCCGGTCATGGCACTTTCCGCGGTAGCATCATTATTAAATACTACGTCGCTTACCAATTTGTTATCAGGTGCTTCTACTTCCACGAAATCTTCACAAGAGATGAAAAGTAATGGAAGAATTAGCCATATGCTATATGATATTTTATAATTGAATTTCATTTTGATTGTATTTAAAAGTTAATGTGCATCCCACCTGTCAGAGTTCTCAGGTTACCGATAGCGACTGAATAAGGATTTTCCGGATCCAGTCCTTCATAATCGGTAAGGGTGAGTAAATTCTGCCCCCTCACATATAGCTTCCAATTTTTTGCACCTATGGAATTTGTAAACTTTAAAGGAAGCTGGTACGCCAGAGAAAGTGTCTTCAGTCTTAAATAGGAGGCGTCATGAATAGGGAAGTTGGTACTAAGTACATAATTATAAGCTCTGCTGGCCGCTACGGACTGAGAGAGTTGTTGATAAGGCCCCTCACCATCTAAAGAACTTAGAATTGCATCACTTGAATTACCTATATTACCCGCAGAGAAACCGCTAGAAAATCCCTGCTGTTTTACAAATTCCCAAAGAAACTGGAGGGAAATTGTTCTATAAGTAAGGTTGTTATTAAGGCCTCCAAAAAAATTTCGATTTCTGTCCTGAATGACTATCCTATCCTGGTAATCAAACCGGCCATCTTCATTTACGTCACGGATGGTATAGAAACCCGTTTCAGGATCCAGACCTGTGTATTCATATAATAATGAGATGTTCAACGGTTGACCTACCCTGTAGGTATTTGCATAAGATGACTGTTCTATATCCGGATAACTTACCAGTTCATTTTCGGGAATACTCAGATTAAAGGAGGTATCCCATTTGAATTTATCAGTGTTGATGTTTATACTATTGAACGTGATCTCCCAACCTGAATTCTCGACTGTTGCCGGTAAATTAGCCTGAACGGTGGTGAAACCGGTTAAGTAGGGCAGGGGATATCCTACCAGCTGGTTGGAGGAGCGATTCTGATACCTGCTTAGACTTAACCGAAAACGATCCTGCACAAAGCCTAATTCCATACCTGCTTCCAATTTCTTATTGATTTCCCAGGAATAGTCAGGGTTTGCCAGACCTGTTGGATAGAGTCCGCCCGGGCCCCTGGTAGCCTCATAGGCGTCCAGATATCCATAATCTCCAATTTGATCATTACCTGTAGTACCATAACTACCTCGTAGTTTTCCAAAAGACAGGAATGGAAGATTATTTTTAATGAATGGTTCTTCTGAAAATATCCATGCAGTACCAATAGCCCCGAAATTAGCGAAACGGTTGTTCGGACCGAACCTTGATGAACCGTCCCTTCTACCTGTAAGATTCAGATAATATTTTCGATCCCAATTAAATCCTAACCTTGAAAATAGCGCTGCATACCGATAATCCGTATTATCGCGCTTAGCATTGATAATCTTCTCCGCAGCACCTATATTTCCGATAAGTGCTTCAGAGGCGTATCCATCACTCAGGAAACTTTCGCGAATACTATTATTCTCCTGAAAGGTTGCACCTGCTAAAGCTTCCAGATTTAATTTACCGAAAGACTGATTGTATAGAATTTGTGGTTCCACAATCCAGGACCGTCTATCAGCCTTTAAATGAGTGGCTTTATTAGTTATGGATTCAGAAGGATCATAGGAGCGCCTGGGTTGTTCACGTAATTCACTGGAATTATAGTAAGTATAACCCATACTGGATTTTAACCGCAGGCCGGTTATAATTTCATAAGACAGACCAATGTTTGAAATCAAGTTATCGGTTTGGGTAGTGGTATTATTAAAATAACCCTCCAATGGATTTTTTAAACCCGCTCCTCCCCAGTCTTCCCAGTTCAGACTGCCATCTTCTTTAAAGATTTTTGGTGCGTTAGGAGCAAGATAAATGGTGCTGGCATTGAAATCCACATTGCCGACCAGGTTATTTCTGTCCACACCATAGTTAACCGCAAGATTTAATTGAAACTTGTTATCCTTAGAGGTATGGTTCAGATTTAAATTTCCGGTGACTTTTCTGTAATCATAATCCCCGGGGAAAATGGTTCCCTGTGTAAAATAGGATCCCCCTAATCGAAACGAAGTCCGATCACTTCCCCCGGAAAAGGCGATATTGGCATTAGCGGTTTCAGCGGTTCCACCAAATAGGAACTTCTGCCAGTCGGTATATTGATCCTGGTCCCAGACCAATAGATCATAAGCATTCCTTTCTGTTGGTTCTACGCTATCATTTTCAAGAGCTCGGCGTCTTACATCAATATATTCCTGAGTATTTAATAAATCCAGACGATTTTGTACTGTGGCGGCTCCGTAATAGAATCCGGCTTCCAGTCCGGTTCCTGCCTTTTGGCCCTTTTTAGTTGTGATTAAAACGACGCCATTCGCTCCCCGGGAACCATAGATCGCCGTGGCATCTGCATCCTTTAGAACCTCTATGCTCTCAATATTATTAATATCCAGGTTGTTTAAGGGGTCAATACCAACATTACCCAGAAGACTGGTACTTTCCAATGGGATGGAGTTAACAGGAACACCATCAATTATATAAAGAGGAAAATTCCCTTCGTCCCGTAAGCTATTAACACCCCTTATACGTATGGTAGAGGCTGCCCCTGGCGATGCAGCATTGGTGGTTATTTCCACCCCGGCCATTCTTCCCTGGAGGGCCTGTAACGGACTTACTACCGGTTGATTCTCAATCTCCTCAGCCGTGACTCTGGAGATATTTCCGGTTCTTTCACGTTCAGTAACACTATAATAACCTGCATTGATCTCAACTTCATTAAGGGAGGCTATATCTTCCTCCATTACGATGTCTAATCCCTGACGTCCCTTTAATGCAATCTCCTGAGTTTTATAACCGATGAAAGAAAACACCAAGGTATCCCGGGTGGTAGCATTGATGGTGTAAGTACCATTAGCATCGGTTGTGGTGCCATATTGCCTGTTCTTTACTAGTACCGTAACTCCCAGTAAAGCTTCTCCACTGGTATTTGTTACGCTACCAGCAATTTCCTGTTGGTTAAAATAAATAGGAGGGGAGAGGGGAGCTGCATTGGCCTGGTTTATAGCTAAAATAACCAATAGGCCCATGGCTAGAAGGAACATGATTATAAGCATGCCCCGCCTGTAAAAATTTTTCATAATTTTGTGTAGTTTGAAATGAAACATTTGTTTTATTAAAGCTTAGGCCTTCCCCGCCAGACGCCAATCTTAGGGGAAGGCTTTTTTGCTTTTACCCGTCAAAACGAGTGTTCACTTTTCTTTTTTCCATATGCATTTTTTTAATTGGCTAAAACAATCACTTAAAATTTGGCGCAAAAAAATCACCGTACTCTAACTTAAAGCCACCTGACCTTAAGTTGAATTTGCCCGTCTGCATTTCTTTTTAGGAACAACAGACTTCCCACCCAACTGCTATTACCATAGGGGGTAATAACAACCCACGGGATTGTTTATGAGGTTTTCCTGTTCCCGCAAACAGAATTAACGAATACACTTAATAAAGTGCTGGCCACTTTGGCCTGTTATGATGAAAAAATTTGGTAACTAAATGCGAGTTCTTATGCTGAAGAAACAAAGGCTTTGAGGAGAAAAGTTAACGCATAAAAAAGGCGTGGATACTCAACTTACTGGTTCGAGGTACTGGTATACCCACACACAATAAGCAAGCCCACGCCCGGGTCGTGAGCATTATGCTTATCATCTCGTGTGTTTAAAAATTACCAGTTTTCGAACCGAGACTCAAAGCGAAATGCTTCTAATATTTTACTTAAAG
Organism: Gramella jeungdoensis; assembly: GCF_023805255.1. Taxonomy (GTDB): domain Bacteria; phylum Bacteroidota; class Bacteroidia; order Flavobacteriales; family Flavobacteriaceae; genus Christiangramia; species Christiangramia jeungdoensis. Next base: position 442,537 of record NZ_JAMSCK010000004.1, on the reverse strand, counting down.
AAGTTTCGCAAAAATATAATTCTAACTCAAATATATAAATAATTTTTTATTGTGGTAATATATACCAACAATTTTTGTAAATTTTTTGGTCAACTTAGTTGTAGATAGGGCTGCAATGCATAGTAGAAAACATAAAGAAGACTTTTTAAAACATTTTGGAGTTAATTTTGGAAAGATTAGGCATAGAAAAAAATTAAGCTTTAGATCTTTATCTCATAAATGTGATTTGGATTATGCAGATCTTAACAAAATTGAGAAAGGGAAAAGAAATATTACCCTATCCACAATTATTGAATTAGCAAAAGGTCTCGAAATTCATCCAAAGGAATTATTTGATTTTACTTTTCCTATTCAGGAAGTCGAGAAATAATTTTCCTCCTCACGAAATTTTATATTCGTTTTTCGTCAACAATTTTCCTCATTTCTTTCTTTCAAATATTTTAGGTTAAAGAGTTATATTGCAAAAGATATAACTAGTTATCTCTAACCTTTAAAGAAGATTATGCTCCAAGGAATAAAAATAAGTGAATCTTTAAAAGCCGTTTATGATATCCCAAATGAATTAGGGTTGATAACAAATTTAAATCAGCTAAATACAATAGTGGGAGCAAATAACACCGGTAAAAGTAGATTTTTAAGAACAGTATTTTCAGGATCCAATCACATTAAATTCATCTATGAAATTGATGAATCAATCTTTAAAAATTCAGTTAAGATAATTAGAGATATTTTCCACGTTATTAAAGTTTTAGATGGTCATAGTATTAAGTACATTCATCGACAAGAATTTGAGAAAGCACTTAATGATATTGATGGAAATCAGAATTCCCTTGATCAAATTACTATACTACATCATTTGATTAAAAATTTAGAACAAAATCAATTCGAAGTAGTATTTGAAGGTAAGCGTCATCTTTTAGTTAGAAATTTGTCGAATATAAGTTCGCAAAAAAATAATTTAACTGCCATATTAGAAAGCCTAGGAATTGAAAATGAAAAAGTAAAACGAATTTACATACCTATCTTAAGAGGGCTTAGACCTATTGCTAAAGAAGAAATGAATTTCTCTAAAGATGATATTTATTCTAAAAGAACCAGACACGATTATTTTCAAAATTCAACTCCTAATGGTAACGTATTTTCCGGTCTTTCAATTTATGAAAATGTAAAAAGTTTATTATTAGGTGATGAAAATGAAAGAAATGAGATAAAAGAATTTGAGAGTTTTCTAAGCGAAAATGTCTTTAAAGACAAAATCAACTTAATTCCCAAGTATAACGATGATGTTTTGCATATTAAAATTGGAGAAGATTCACAATTCCCAATTTATAGGTTAGGAGATGGACTTCAAACATTAATTATCATATTATTCCCAATATTCCTTAATAGGAAAGAACGTCATATAATTTTTATTGAAGAGCCTGAAACCCACTTACATCCCAAATGGCAAAGATTGCTTTTTAGAGCAATGAGCTTATTTTCTGAGCACACATATTTTATTTCAACTCATTCTTCAATATTTATTAATTCTCCTCAGAATTCAATTTTTATCGTATCTAAAAATAATGGTAAAACCCAGATCAACTTCTCTGATATTAAGACAGAAAAGGTTGATGTTTTAAAAGAATTAGGTTATAAACCTAATGACTTATTTCAAACAAACTATTTATTATGGGTTGAAGGACCTAGCGATAAAATCTATCTAAACTATTTAATTAAAAAGTTAGATGAAAATTTGGTTGAGGAGGAAGATTATAGCATTATGTTCTATGGTGGAAGTTCTTATAAACATTTCTTGGAGAAAAACGGTGATTTTAGTTTAGATTTTATTGAATCCCTTAACCAAAATTACGCGCTCATAATGGATAGTGACAGATCCAAAGCAACCGAACCTTACAATAAAAAGAAGAAAAAATTAAAGGGAGTTTTTGAAGAAAATAATGCATTTTTCTGGTTAACAAGATTACGGGAAATTGAAAATTATATTCCTTTTGATGATTTTGAAAGAGCTGTAAAAGATTCCCATAAGATTAAAAATATACAAATTGATAAATCTGATTTCGGGGATAGATGTCAATTTATTGACTTAGATGCAAAACCAAGTTATAAACCTTCAATAAAATTAAGCAATGACTTATTTCAAAAAATCCAAAAAAATAAAAATGGTAAGCTTACAGGAATCGACGGTAAGGAATTAAGAAAAGAAATTGAAAATGCCATTCAAAAAACTGCAAAAACAGTTAGAAAAATTGATAAACTTAAGGTGGCCGAAAAGCTCGTTAGAAATGGATTTTCAGTTGAAGATTCAGAAATAAATAAAAAATTACAGCAGTTAGTTTTAGATATTAAAAAAGCAAATAGTTAAAGGCTAGAGATAACACCGATTCATCGCAAATATGCGGTATTCGTAAAATCGATAACTTAGAACTCCAAAGAACAAAACAATAAGCCGACAACTCCGTGTGCTATATTCCGCACACTTGCGATAAGCGAAACCGTTGTATGCAAGCCTTCAAAAGGAATTAGTTTAAAAATGACTTCTCAAGATAAACAAAGTTTTAACGGTAATATTGGAGAATCTAGAACCAACCAAATTTTAAGCGAGAAGTTCTATGTTAGTAAAAGAAGTGTTGATATTGATGGCACAGATTTTATAGTTGAGTTACGTTTTGGAAATATCAAAAAGTTTCGAGAGTTTAAAGAAACGGGTGTTGTTCAAGCAAAATTCTTTGAAGGGTATAATGAAGTAAAAATTGCGAAACAATATGTATTTGACGAAGATGGTCTTAGAACCAATTTCTTCGCAATTCTTCATACTAACGATAAGCAAGGAGAAAAAAGAAGATATTTTTTTACCTCACAAGATATCCACAACAACTTAAGAGTGAGGGAGGATAAAAAAACTTCGAAGGAATATTATATTTTTAGTTTAACCCGGAATAAAACTTTTTCTGAGTTTTTAGACTTCAATGATGAGGAAATAAATAGAATTATCGAAAAGGGTATTCTAGATACTGAAGATTACAAAAGACAAAAATTTATTGCAGAAGTAGAACAAAAATTTAAAGAGGAAAATAAGAAAACTTTTGAGTTAAAAAACGCCAAACTTTTTAAGGAGGTTGAAGATTTTCATATAGTTGATAAGCTTTATACCTGCCTAAATTATTTCGACGATTTCAGGAGAATTACTTCTTGGCGCTTGGTTGATAAAATTTCATTTAAAGAGAGCATAAATACAAATACCTTTTACAATCAATTTGAACTAAAAACCAATAATTCTGAGATAATTGATTTTTTTAAAAACATAGAAATTGAAAAATCAGTTGAAATTATAGATCCTAATAAATTTCCTAATACAGAACACATTCGATACAAATGCCATTATATAGTAAATAGATTAAATGAAAACCTAATAATCAGTTTAGACAACTTAAACTCTAATGAGACAATAGACATATACAAAAAAGAGAAAACTGATTATAATAGTCTAGAGACCTTATTACATACACTTAATTTTCATGGAGTAAATGAATTCATCCAAAGAGAAATTGAAAATAACGAATTTTGGCCTTCACTAAATCGCGCCTATTCTCTTATTCATATTGGCAAATATGAGCAAGCTAAAAAATTGCTTCAAACAATTTCTAAAAACTCAATTAAAGCTAAAAAACCTATAGCAACTTTTTTTTCCAAATCTAATCTAAGATTGATAGCCTGGCGAGTTTGGGATGATCAATATCCAAATTTAGATAATGTTATAAGTGATCTACCTATATCGCATGAAAAGGAGGAAATTTTAAGGGCATTAAGCGACGGTTCATTGACTAATGATTATCAGAATTCAATAGATGATTTATATTCTGACATAATCGAATATAAAAAAAGAAGAGTTCCAAATCATACAGATACCCTCATTCACAAGCTTTACTGCAAGTATGGAGAATATGTGAATTTTATTGAAGGAAATTACTATGCATTAGATACATATTCTGAATATAAGAAGATTACACATAAGGTTATTGAAAGTTTCATCATTTCCTATTCGATGAAAGATTCATATTATAATCACCTTCATAAATTTAATGATTTCATGATAAGAGTTATTATAACTCAGTGTGATCCAGGCAATTTGATCAAATGGTTGCAGCGGTATAATATATCAGACATTAAATATGATACAGAAAGTAAATATTTAGAGAAAACAATAAAAAGCTTTTTCTCTGAGGACAATTTAGATTTCCTAGCCTCAGAAATTAATTTTATTGATAACAGAACCAGTAATCCAGATTTAAGAAGAAAAACTGAAAATTATTTCAAGAACATTTGTTATATACTCGCATATTTTGAGGTGAAAATCGAAGAGTATGATTTTTTAAAAAAAGTAGGGAACTTTATTTTAAAGACAGATGTTGATGTTAATACAACCTTTGCGATAACGCATCCAATACTTAGAAAACCAAACAGTTTTTCTATAACGGATATATTAAATTTTATAGAATTAATAATTGATCAGAAACATACAGATAGTTATATAGTTACAAATTGTTTGGTAACTCTAAACGAAAAAGATTTTAAATTCTCAGAAGAGAATATTGATTTAATAGAATCAATAGAAAATCTTGCCTTAGAGAAACCCTCCTACAATTTGTTTTCAATTTTACCTAAAGTAATATCTGAAAAAAGAAAGGAGAACTTTTGTGAAAAAATATGTTCACATCTCATTTCACGTTTTAATTCCGAAATTTTTGAAGAGGCAATCATAAATGATCTTATTAGGTCAAAAGAGGAATTTTTTGAAGAATACTTAAATACTTATAACTCGCTTAAAAATAGTGGATCTTATTTATTATTTAAACATGTGAGTCCATATACAGGAATAGATTATCGTATTGCCGAAAGATTAAATAATCTTGTTACTGTTATTTATAAACTTAAATATTTTAACTATTCAGAACATCCCATAATAAAAAGGGTAAGAGAATTAAGCCCATATTATAACTATCTTTTATCCGATTGCGCAGAACAATTTGAAGTTAAATGGTTACTTGAAAACAAATCACCTATAATATTAGGGCACCTTTCAGAAAACATTCATATTAAAAACTGTTTAGAGACATCATTAAAACAAAATTTCAATAAAGAATTAGGGAAAATATACTTAAAGTATTTTTGTGAAATTTAGAGAAATTAAACTTAAGACGGTTAATCGCCAATAGCCGGCAGGGTTAGAAAGAAAATAATTAACTTGACCAATAAACCAATACTAAGCAGACAAATCCGCGTTCCCTACTCCGCCAACTGGCGATAACCGAGACCGTTGGCGGTAATATTAAATAATATAAAATGTCAAATAACAAAGTCTCCGAATTTTTAAATTTAGACAAACGTCTAACGGAATTAGATCTTAAATTAGATGCTGATTTTTGTATTCTTCCTGAAAACATTGAAACTGCTGACAAGAAAACTGATTTAATTTTCACAGAATCCACTACTTCAGTTAATAAATATCTCAAACAAAAGAATGTCAACATTGAGGTATTAACAAATGGAAGCCTTCAATTAAGGCAGAGAAAGTCCATAGATTTTTATGCACCCTTGATTTTTGTGGGATTTACACTATTACAAGAAAATTCAAACATTCTTTCGGTTGGGATAAATGTATTATCTGATTATATATCTGACTATTTTAAAGGATCCTTTGGTGAGAAAAAGGTCAAATTAGAACTAATCGTTGAAACTAAAAAGAATGAAGAATATAAAAGTCTTAACTATGAAGGAAGCGTCGAAGGCTTAAAGGAGGTTCCAAAAATTGTTAAGTCTATGAAAAATGAATAATCCTTTTCCAGAGATTGAAGAATTTATAAATAACTTCAATAAAATAGCGTTAGAAGCTCAATCGAACGCAGTATATGTTAGGGCACAAGAAATCCAACAAGAACATATTGATATTCTCGAAGATTTTCTGAAGAAAATATTGGCGGAAAAAGAAAAAGCAGCTCAAAAATCGGAGAATAAAAAAGCTAATTTGATATTATGTCTAGAGTTAACAGCAAAAGCATTAATTAATGAATTGCGATTGATAATTAATCTAAAAGATGATTCTCCTGATTTAGCTTGGCAAGCATTAATTGATGCCCAAAGTCAAATATCTTCGGCTATGCGAAATCATCCATTTAATGGGGATTATTTAGAAGGATACGCTGCAAGATTATATGGTTATGAAAAATTACTTTTTCCAAAAATGCTTTTTGCAAGTAGAGGATGTACAGTTGCCAATTCAAAATGTTCCATATGTCAAAGAAAAATAGAAAATTGTGATCATATACCTGGATACGCGTATATGGGTGAAATATGTTATGAAATAATTGAAAAAATTGTTTCAATTGATGAAGTTTCAATAGTTCCAAATCCAGCAGACAAGTCCTGCAGAATAATATCCTTCCAAAAAGATGGGAAAAACTTAGATACATTTACACATAGAGAAATCCAGAAATAATACTACCGCCAACAGGTTATAAAATAACTCACCCAATATGGAATATCATTACATATTGGGTGAGTAGCTTGTAGTTTTGTAAATGTGATTATGGTATTAATATCCCTTTTTGTTTTGGTCTTATATGAGATTCTCGGAATTAATATTCAGTCACGTTTTAGTTATTATTTTTACTAATAATTTCACGGCCGTTATACTTTATTCGCGTCCAACTCTGAAAGTTTTGCCAGGGAAAAAGCGGCAATAGCCATTACCAGGTCCCTTATAGCAATATCAACATAGTTCCAACTGAAAATGAGCGTTAGGGCAATGGCAACCAGCCAGGCAGAGACAATATAAGCTCCAATTTTCGTTTTCGTTAAAACTAAAACTCCGGCTGCAATTTCAATTATTCCAACTATCATCATAAAGGTAGATGGCTCAAAAGGTAATATCCCTGTAAGTCCTTCTGATAAATATAGACTCCAATTGGTTAAAAGATTGGTAAACTTGTCTAATCCCGCAACGATTGGGACAAGCCCAAACGTATATTTCAAAAGTTTTTTTACTAATTGTAAGTTAGGGTTCATAAACTTATAATTTTAGTTATATATAAATTTGTTACATTCTTTTGATAGCCATATTTAAAAAAGGATACATAAATCTGTATCTTTTTTTCAGTTTCAGCATCTAAAAAAGAAAACGGAAGATCGTATGGAAGCTATAAATATCAACGGTAATGAAAACCATAAACTAAAAGATGAAACTGTTATAAAGCGGATTTTAGCTGGCGAGAAAGAACTGTATGAAATTTTAGTAAGGCGTAACAATCAAAAATTGTATCGAATTATTAGGGGGTACCTTAAATCGGAAGCCGAAATTGAAGATGTGATGCAGAACAGTTATATTAAAGCCTATACGAAGCTGCATCAATTTAAAATGAAATCACAGTTTTCAACCTGGCTTATTCGCATCGCCATCAACGAAGCATTGGCGGAATTGAAAAAGAAAGGTAAAATACTACACCTTAATAATTACAACAAGAACAGCGACAGTGATTTTGTATTGGAACTTCCAGATCACAAACAATTTAATCCGCAAGAAAAAATGGCACAAAAAGAAGCCAAACAACTCCTCGAAAATGCTATTGACCATTTGGAATTAAAATATCGAACGGTTTATATAATGAAAGAAGTGGAAGAAATGAGTCTAAAGGAAATAGCAATATCTTTAGATATTAGTCTTGCTAATGTGAAAATAAGGTTACACAGGTCTAAAGAAATGCTCAAAGATATTTTGTATAACTTATCAAATACAAAAGACATTTTTGAATTTGGCTTTATTAGATGCGACAGGATAACTAATAATGTAATGAAAAGTATTTTAAGTTAGAGCTTATCTAAATCAAGGTTACCTTCGTACATAATTCATTAAAAAATTATATTTCCTTTATAGATTAACGACTCTACAGGAGACATCCGGGAAACTACTTCAGCCGAGCAACTGGCCTTTACCAGCACTACATTAGCATCATCTCCTGCTTTTGGCCATTGTTGTGTTCCTTTATCATCCAAAGGTATTGGTCCAGCTGTAGCAAGCTTAAGCATCCTGGACAAGTCAAATTCGGTTACCTTTCCATACAGTTGGGCTGCAAGATTTGTCTTGTACAACACGCTGCCGGTTCCAAAGGTGTTCCAATGATCAACAATACTATCGTTACCGGTCATGACTTTTACTCCATGTTGAGTTAAGGTGGGGATGGGCATAATCAAACCGCCAAAAGGAATAGTGGAGATCACACCTATTTGGGCATTACCAAGCTTTTCCGCAATTTCTTCCTGCGTCTTACTGTCCAGTCTACCCAAAACAAAGCAGTGGCTTAAATAAGTTTTTCCTTTTAATACAGGATTTTCATTAACTTTATCAATGAGGTACTCAACGGTTTTTAATCCCGATTCGCCAGTTTCATGTAAATGGATATCTATGCCTTTATGATAGTCTAAAGCCAATTGTACTGTAAAATCCATTGTTTTCTCAATAGCCCCATCAATAGTATATGGGTCTAATCCACCTATAAAATCGATGTCAGTTTGGGCTGCTTCTTTCATATATGGAACCGAATCGGTATAAAATATACCATGCTGCGGAAAAGCAACCAACTCGGTATCAAAACCCTCTTTCTTGTTTTCAAGCGCTTTTTGTAAGTTTTCAAGGGATTTAAGTTTGGAAGTCGGTTCGATGTTAACGTGGCTCCGGGCAAATGACGTACCCTGGGACTGCAACAGTTCTATAATTTTTTCTGCTTTAGAAGTAGAATTTTTCAGCATCTCAGGTAACATTTCCTGTTCCAATGCAATCATTCCTTTTACACCATCTCTTCTCCTTTTTACGGCCTGCCATTTTTCTCCATAGAAAGTTTTATCAAGATGAATATGCATGTCCTTAAAGGAGGGTAGCATTAGCATTCCTTTGACATCAATAGCATTCGCCTGGTTCTGGGTTGTGTTGATTTTTTTTATTTTACCCTTTTCTATCTGTACCGAAAATAATCCTGTTTTCGTCCCGATAACCTCCCCATTTTCGTAATCAAAACCGGTTTCCAAACGTACATTTTTTAGGGTGTAATTTCCCGTAGTTTCCATGCTATTTTCAATTGATTGCTTATGATCTGGATGAGCGTTTATTAACTGTGGTACCAGACCTAAACCTGCAAAACCCAATGTTGAACTTTTAAGAAAATTTTTGCGTGTTATAGTTGAGTGTTCCATTTATTGTTACCTGATTTCGTTTTAATCATAAACAAAGATATCTCACCACTCTGTGAATGAGATGTAATATCCCTGTCAATACTTGTAAAATTTATCTCTTATCACGAAACGAGGTAGGTGACATACCTGTTTTACCTTTAAAAAAATTGGAAAAATAAGCATGGTCTACAAATCCCAGCTCAACAGATATCTCTTTAACAGAAAGTGTGGTGCTTTGCAGTAGCCTTTTGGCCTCTGTACAAACCCGTAACTGTATAAGGTGTGTTGCAGATACTTTTAGGTGCTTTTTGCATAGTATGCTCAGGTAATTGGCAGTGATATTCAGCTTTTTGGCATAAAAGCCAACATGTTTTTGATCCTTGAAAAATTCATCAATAAGCATATTGAACTTTGCCAGTCTGGGATTGGATTGGTACACTTTGAATTCGGTAAAGTTATTTTCAGCTTCCCTGCTTACTATTGTGGCTATAACAGCTGCACGGTTAACTATTAATTGCGTAAGCGAGTTTTTTCTTCTCAGTTCATCTTTTATCGCGTTAAATTCATAGAGTAGTAACTGAAAAGCACTTTCGGATAGTTGAATTACCGGATGATTTTGATAATTGGTAAACGAAAATCTAAAATAAGGTGCGAAATGTTCGAAAAAGGATTTTTCTACCATGAGTTGATAACCCACACTCCCATCTTTAATGTCCCATCTGTGCATCTGGCCGGGAAATAATATATGCACCTCATGATTGCCAATTGGATAATCTGTCGAATCTATTTTATGTACACCTTGAGCCTTCTCAAAAAGAATGATGATAAAGAAATCATGTTTATGGGGTCTTTCAATATGCCTTTCTCCATTTAGTTCGTTGAACAGGATTTCTTTCCTTCCAGCCAACTGTCCTTTCCGGAACTCCTCCATATTTATGATTGGAATATAATAGTTTTCTTCGTTTGGGCACATTTTGAATTATTTATTTGCGGCAACTTTAATAAAGTAAATATCGTGATACCATTTTAGATTCTAACTTGTTATAGCCATATTTCAAATACTATTTAAATCATTTCACCTATGGAAAATAAATGTCTGTAAAGCATATTTTTCATTGAATATGCTATCAAACATCCACCGTTGAAGCTTTTAAACTTCTTTCCTGTTTTCTAGAATAGGGATCTTTTCGGAGATTGTTCTAATCCATTTGGGAATTAATAAAAGGAATCTTTGGAGCCAGGAAATACCCGGTGAGGCTCGCAAAAAGAATTGGAATAAAATAAGTGAAACCTGTAAGTGTGGCAAGCAAGATAGTGGTGCTCATTGGTGTTCTGGTGACACAAACATTAATCGCAGCCATACACGCTACTACTGCCAGGGAAAGGTCTGTAAAGGGAAAAAGCAGGTGAATGATTATTCCCAGGCTGGTCCCGACAAAAAATAATGGGATGATGAAACCACCCCGCCAGCCCGAGGTGACCGTTACGGCTATCGCAATGATCTTTAGAACCAGAATCACAAACAGAAATTCCATGGTAAAGGAATTGGTAAGTAGATCGTTAATGCTGTGATGCCCAAAATATCTTGTAAGGGGATAATAAAAGGCGATAACTCCCAGGACGATCCCTCCGATAAGTGTTTTAAAATAGATAGGCACGTTAAACTTTTCAAAGACAGTTTTTAAAAGTTTAGTGATATAAATAAATAACCATCCTGCTCCTGTAGCTACTACTCCAAACAGAACTGCATAGGCGAAATCAAATTTGGTATTCATTTCATAGGCCGGGAGATCCCATACAGGACCCAGCCCCAAATGTATTATCAGCGCGAAAATAATATAGCTGAAACAACTCGCTACAAAAGCAGGTATTAGCGCCCGGTAGTACTTGGTAGAATACCTATGATGCAGAATCTCCAGCGAAAAAAGGCTACCTCCCAGAGGTGCTCCAAAGAGTGCTGTAAATCCCGAAGCCATTCCAGCAATACTTAAAGACCGTAGCTCTTCACCCTTGAGTCTTAACAGTTTTCCCAACCATGTCCCGGTAGACCCTGTAACCTGCACCAGTGGTGCTTCGGGACCAAGACTACCTCCTGAAGCGACACATAATAAAGATGATAGAATCATTGACGGATTATTCCTCGGGTCTAATTTTCCTTTATTGAATCTGATGTTATTTACTATTAGATGAATTTCTCCAGGATCTCCGATAAAATGAATGATCAGTCCCGCTAGTAATCCACATATAGCCATGGTTGGGATTACCAGCCAGCCACTGAAAAAGGCTAAGCCATGGGTTAGTAGTTCAAGTATCATCCAATATAAACCCGAAATAACACCACCTACAATTCCCAAAAAAGCCCAGAGAATAAATGTTCTGCTAAAAACAAAGGGATTGAACTTTAAAGGTTGATCCAGGTTATCCAGATATCTGATAAGTTTTCTTTTAGCGCTAATTTTCATCAAATATGATAGGAAATTAAGAAAACCGCCAAATTAATAAATCTCAACTTAAAAGACTTGTATTGAAAATTTAATTGAAGAAAATACTATAATCTCATACAATGATAAGGGAGTAGGTTATAGGAATTCTTTGGAGATGTCTGAATAAAAAATTTAGGATCGAAAAAATATAAATGGTGCTATTCGCTCCATCTAAATTTTCCACATATATAGATTAAATGATTAGGTGAGAATGAGTAGGGGTGTAAGGATAATTTATTTTTTCTAAAACCTATATAAAGCCCAGTATTCTATAAAACAAAATCATAAATCTATGTGAATTATGATGATTCGTGTTTTTAGCACCATGATAAACAATACCTTCCAAAAAAATAAATAGATGCTAATAGGGGGGATATTTCTAGCTTTTTTGGGATTAGGTATAATATTATATTTTATCATCAAACTGAGGAAATGAATTAATCATTTCCAATAAGGGTTGAACTTGATCTGAATCTGCATAATTTAATAAAATACTTTTTTCTCATAAGCATCGCTTTTTTATTGCGACCATAGTGAGTAATCTATAACGCACACATCTTACCATTAACTTAATCATTTATATTAAATGAATCTAAATTGCTAAGACTTATTGGAATAACGGCAAGCATCTCCATAAGAAAAAGCGTACTTGCCCCTTCAATTTATCCTATGTCCAGACTAAAAGTTGTTCATTATTTAATTCTTATAATTGGTATAATAATGTCCCTTTTAGGATTAGGTCTATTTTTATACCTACTTCAAAGTCAATCCTCTCTATTTTAATTTCTTTTTTAAACATTCCATATCACTAGATATTTTGGATTCAATAACCCTGGCATAAATCTGCGTATTTGATACTTTAGTAAGTCCTATTAGCTTTGAAACTGTTTCAATAGGCACCCCCCATTAGATAGGGTTATGGTGGTGGCAAACGTATGCCTGATATAGTCAGTTGCAGTTTTAAAGAAGAAATACAGTGCATTGATATTAGCATAATATTTCTAGCTGGAATTAAATTTGCGTATAAATAAAATTAAACGGTGTCAGACTAAATTAATGCGAAGAAATATGACCATTCTGTACTTATTCTGTACTAGATGAAAAAAACAAAGGCTCTCGATTTATCGAAAGCCTTGATTTTACTAGTAGCGAGACCGAGATTTGAACTCGGGACCTCCGGGTTATGAATCCGACGCTCTAACCAACTGAGCTACCTCGCCGTATGATTTTCTTAGACTTCCAAATCCTCTCGAGGCCTTATCATAAAGGGCTTTTCAGGATTTCGCTAATGCGGGTGCAAATATAAAAACAATTTGATTTGGCACAAACTTTATTTTCTAAAATATTTATTTTGATTTCTTTTAATCTTTCCAATTAATATCTATATTGCCCGAAACTAATTAATCAAAAATGGAAGAAAAGATAAAATACGAAATGGAGTTTCCTATTCAAGCTTCTCCTTCATTATTGTTCCAATATATATCAACTCCCTCAGGTTTAAGTGAATGGTATGCCGATAATGTGAATTCCCGGGGGGAATTTTTTACTTTTATATGGGAAGGTAGTGAAGAAAAGGCTAAGCTCGTTAGCAAGAAAAGTGACGAGCGTATAAAATTTAAATGGGTAGATGACGAGGATACTCCATATTTCTTTGAATTGCGTATTCAGGTAGATGATATCACCAAGGATGTCTCTTTAATGATTACTGATTTTGCTGAAGAAGATGAGATCGATGAAGGGAAGATGCTTTGGGAAAATATGGTAGGTGACCTTAAACAGATCCTTGGATCGGCCTAAAAATCGTATTATAATATTACCTTTGCCCCGTTTTTAAACGGGGTTTTTTTATGATCAATCTTAACGGAGAAATAGTAAATCAAGAAGAGGCTAAAATTTCAATATTAAATCGTGGTTTTGCCTATGGAGATTCTGTATTTGAAACCATAAGAGTAGTAAATGGAAAAATAATGTTCTGGGAAGATCATTATTTCCGACTTATGGCGTCCATGAGAATTATGAGAATGGAAATTCCGTCTACTTTTTCTCCTGAATTTCTCGAAAAAGAGATTAAAGAGATCACTGAGGCGAACGGGCTTTCAGATGCTACCGCCCGTGTAAGATTTGCTATATATCGCCAGTATGGAGGGTATTATACTCCGGCAACCAGGGATATAGGCTACGTTTTAAGCGTTGAAGGAATGGATAGCCCTTTTTATCTGCTTAATGAGGAGCCTTATGAAATTGAACTTTTTAAAGATCATTATGTGAATAGTGGCCTTTTATCTACAATCAAATCAAACAACCGCGCGGTAAATGTACTGGGAAGTATTTTCGCCAGGGAGAATGGATATGATAACTGCCTATTGCTTAACGAAAAGAAAAGTGTGGTTGAAGCCCTTAACGGTAATATTTTCCTGGTAAAAGAGAACATTATTAAAACTCCTCCATTGACCGATGGGGCTCTAAATGGCATTATTAGAAAACAGTTGATCAATATTCTGAAAAAAATGGATAACTATAAGCTGGAGGAAACATCAATATCTCCTTTTGAACTCCAAAAGGCTGATGAGCTTTTCATAACAAATGTAGCTGTAGGAATTCAGCCTGTAAGCAAATACCGTAAAAAGGAATTCGGAAATGCGGCGGCTAAAGAGCTTTTAAGTAAATTGAATGTAAAGGCCCGGCTTGGCTAGTTATAAGTAGGGTTTTCCGGTGAATTAGACCAAAGCATATATTCACCACCTAACTCCAGCATTTTGTCTTTCCAGAAAGAGCTATAAGGTTTTTCCAGTAAATCTGTATCGTCATCATTTGCGGTAATTATCCAGGAATGGGAATTCAGTTCCTCATCTAACTGATTGGCATCCCAGCCGGAATACCCGAGAAAGAACTTTATCTGCTTTTCATCTATTAGATCTTTGGAGATCAGTTCCATTACCACTTCAAAATTTCCTCCCCAGTAGATGCCGTTAGCAATCTCAATACTGTCTGGAATAAGGTCTGGGATCTTATGAATAAAATAAAGATTGTCCTGTTCTACAGGTCCGCCATTATATATCTTGAAATTTCCCTTTATTTCAGGGATAAGGTCTTTAAGAGTAAAGTCCAGGATTTTATTCAGGATAAATCCAACCGATCCATTATCTGAATGGTCAGCGAGTAGAACCACAGAACGATTAAAAGAGACATCCCCTATAATAGATGGTTCAGCAACAAGAAGATGACCCTTGGTTGGTTTTAGCGAGATCATTATAGCAGTCTTTTAATCTAAACTAATTATTTCTTAGAAATAAAGCAATACTATTCCCAATTTTTTAAATAAAAAAAGCCTTCTGAAAAGAAGGCTTTAAAAATTTACTAATGCAAATTATTAGTTCACAGCTTTTTGTAAATCAGCTCCGGCTTTAAACTTCACTACATTTTTAGCAGCAATTTTGATGGTTTTTCCGGTTTGTGGGTTTCTTCCTTCACGTGCTGCTCTTTTAGATACAGACCATGATCCAAATCCAACTAGTGATACTCTGTCTCCTTTTTTAAGAGATTTCTCTACGTTTTCAAGGAAAGACTCTAATGCTTTTTTTGCTGCTGCTTTAGAAATTCCAGCGTTTTCAGCCATTGCATCAATTAAATCTGTTTTGTTCATAATTTGAATTTTAAATTAATTGTTGGTTAAACATTCTGTTAAACTGGTATACAAATTTATACGGATTTCTTGTCCACGCAAGTAATGACAAGGGAAAAGCCCGTATTTGTTAATAACTTGGTTGTTTTGTTAATAAAGATAATTGTTTTTTACTAAAATGCAACAAATTCAGTGTTAATAAGGCTTTAGCGCATTTTTGCGTCTGGAGCGAAATCAAATCCGTTCAAAAGTGCTTTTGATGTCATCTTTCTTTTTCCTGGCATCTGTATTTCATTAATAATGATGTATCCATCCATGGCAGCTACTTTTATTTTCTTATCATTCACAGTTACAGTGCCGTTAGGCAGATGATGTTCTTGCTTTATCTTTTCTATATCATAGATCTTTACCTTAATCTCCTCTGAAGAATCTTCAAGATAACACCAGGCCGCCGGATAAGGATTCAGTCCCCTAATAAGGTTATATATTTCTTCTACCCTTGAATTCCAGTCTATCTTGGTATTTTCTCTCGAAAGCTTTGGAGCAGGTTTTAATTCATCATTTTCTGCCTGGGGTTCCCTTTGAACTTCTCCACTGGCAATAGCATTTAGGGTCTTTACCACGAGCCTGGCACCCTTGTCCATTAACCTGTCATGTAGCGAGCCGACATTTTCTGTATCTGCGATCTCAACTTCTTCCTGAAAGATCATTTCTCCTGTATCTATCTTTTCATCAAGGAAAAAGGTTGAAACTCCCGTTTTTTTCTCTCCGTTTATGATGGCCCAGTTAATCGGTGCTGCCCCACGATACTGGGGCAGGAGAGAAGCATGCAAATTGAAAGTTCCATATTCTGGAAAGTTCCAAACCGATTTTGGTAACATTCTAAAAGCTACGACTACCTGAACGTTTGGGTTTAGTTCTTTGAGTTTATTCTGAAATTCTTCCGACTTCAGGTTTACAGGTTGCAATACATTCAGGTGTTGGGAAAGTGCATAACTTTTTACTGCACTTGCTTTTAATTTTTGTCCTCTTCCGGCTGGCCTATCTGGTACAGTGACCACACCTACTACATTAAATCCGGCTTCTAGGATAGCCTCCAGGCTCTTCACAGCAAAATCTGGTGTTCCCATGAACACTATTCTCAGGTCTTTCATTTTTTGGTGATTATGTATTTATTATTAGGGGTACGGTCCAGAACTCCCTTTTCGCAAAGCAAACCTAATACTTTTAAAACGGAATCCTCTTTATACTGAAGGATGGAAACAATTTCTCTGGAATCTTTAGGCCCACCTTTCAGTATTCTTATTATCCCGAGATAAATCTCGTTCATATCGTCCTTGGATAATTCTTTAGTGTCTTTTTTACATACCGAACACTTTCCGCAGGACCTGGGGTTTTTCTCGCCAAAATATTCAAGTAACTGAACCTGTCGGCATACCCGGTCGTTATTTACAAATTTGAGAACTGCTTCGATCTTTTCTCTTTTAGTATTGTTGTAATCCCTTATAAAGGCCACAAGAGGATTCAAAGTTGAATCATCTTCTCTGGGCAGTAAAAATGTAATGCTGGCATCATGTCGTGAAATATTGAATTCTATAATTTCTTTCTCGGCAAGCTCTTCAAGAATCCTTATCGCTTCTTCTTCCGAAATACCCGATTTTTCACAAACCGAAGTAAGATTAAAAGGGATCAGATTTTCGAATACACCACCATAATTTCTAAGCACTGTCCTTAATATATTAGCGTAACGAGGATTTTCATCCAGATAGTTATCCAGATGATTTCCGGATAGAAGAATCATGATCTCAGTTTTCTTCTGGTAATTCTGTGATAACCTTAATACACTGCAACGGTCCAGTAACTGCAGGGCATTATATGTTTTATTAGGATTGAACTGATAATGATGGCAAAAGCCTGAAAAATTGAAATCATGCTGCGTATTCTCTCCTTCGCCATAGGCTATACTGAAATAAGCGTTAAGCTTTCGGTACACCAGTTTCACATCTTCAAAAGATGCCAGGTTGTTCAGAAATTGATTTTTTAGAACCGGAATGTCACCGGCATTGGTAAGGATAATGGCTTTTGCAGGTTTGCCATCCCGGCCAGCCCTTCCTGCTTCCTGGAAATAACTTTCCATACTTTCAGGCAGGTCTATATGTATCACCGTTCTTACATCAGCTTTATCTATACCCATCCCAAAAGCGGTAGTGGCTACCATAACGCTAACTTTATTAGAGAGCCATTCCTGAAATTTTACCGATTTCTCCTCTTTTTTGAGTCCGCCATGATAAGCCGCAGCTGTAATGCCATTTTTATTGAGAAACTGACTTATTTCCTGGGTGGCATTCCTGCTTCTCACATATATAATAGCTGAATCTCCTTTAAGAATCTGAGTTAGGCGGAAGTACTTATCTTCAGTTTTGATCACCTCATACTGAAGATTAGATCGTTCAAAAGATTTCTTATGAATAACGGGATCCCTAAGTTTGAGTTGTTCGCAAATATCCAGAACAACCTCATTTGTTGCCGTTGCAGTGAATGCTGCTATTTTTACATCGGGTAATAGTTCTCTTAAATCTGAAATATTTCTATATGCCGGCCTGAAATCATGTCCCCATTGCGAGATACAGTGAGCTTCATCAATAGCAATTAGATTGATGTTCATCTGCTTGAATCGTTCGCGAACTATCTCCTGCTGAAGTCTTTCTGGAGAAAGATAAAGGAACTTATAATTTCCAAAGATACAGTTATCCAGGTTGCGGTCCAGGTCTTCAAAGGAGATTCCTCCTGTGATGGCCATGGCCTTGATATTTTTTTGCTGAAGTGTATTTACCTGGTCTTCCATCAGGGATATAAGGGGAGAAACCACGATACATATTCCTTTCCGCATCATTGCCGGTATCTGGAAGCAAATAGATTTTCCTCCTCCGGTAGGAAAAAGAGTAAGCGTGTCTTTTCCTTCCAGAATTGATTCGATGACTTCCAGCTGCTGTGGCCTGAACTCATGGAAACCCCAGTACTTATCTAATATTTTTAAAGCTTCCTCCTGCAAATACGTTTAGATCTTATTCAAAATGAATTCAGTACGTTCATCTATAGCCAGTTTTGGAACTTCAATAGGCTCATAACCATACCTTTCATAGGTAGAATAAAGATAAGACGAAATTTTTAAGGCTTCTTCAAAACTCTCATAACGTTCATTATCGCTGGTGTAAATTTCCTGCCAGGGAGGGAGGATAAAGATTTTATCATAGCGGTAATCTTCGCAGGTGGTATGGAAAAGATCGGGATAATCTGTCTTAAAGTATTCCATGTAAGCAAGTACATCTGGTAATCCACGATCTATAAAAACATGCTGAGAACTTAGCTTATTTGCTTTATGATACTGATTAAGTCTGCCTTCCAGTAGTTTCTGACTGAACAATAATGGTTTCTCTAAAAAAAGCTGGTCTATTCCTTCTTTTTGGGCCTGGAGCGTCACCTCCCTGGATATTTCATGAAGGCAGTTTTCTCCCATTTCTTCCAGTTTATGGATGATAGAAGATTTTCCCGTACCGGGACCACCGGTGATGACAATTTTCCTGGTTTTCACGCGGCAAATTTCGACATTTGAAATTGATTATAAAAATGCTATCATTACTTGTATCTTTGCAGTCTTAAACGAAGGAGAAAAATTATGAGTGAATCGAAGAACCCGGAGGAATTTTACGCGAAACTTAAGAAACAATTGCAGGACACAGCCATGTGGCCTTCAGAATACCTCTATAAATTCATTGTTCCTACTAAAGGAAATCAAATAGAAGAGGTAGAGGATATTTTTGATAATATGGGCGCCGTTATAGAGACCAAACAATCCAAGAAGGGCACTTATACCAGCGTATCTATAAATGTAAGGATGAAGAACCCTGATGCGGTAATTGAAAAGTACAGGGAGGTGGCGGCCAATGTAGATGGCGTGATATCCCTTTAAACATTGAATATAAAAGAAGATTTATTGTGCTTGCTTAGGAATATTTATTATTTTGCAGGCAGGAGTAAACTTCAGATAAATTACCTAATTAAACTTCAATTTTGACAAACGCTTTAGAATATAACTCTGAAAGGAGTAAACTTATAATTCCCGAATACGGTAGACATCTTCAGAAAATGGTAGAGCACGCCGTAAGCATAGAGGATGATAAGGAAAGAAACAAAGTAGCGAAATCTATTATCGCAGTGATGGGGAACATGAATCCGCATCTTCGTGACGTGCCCGATTTTCAGCATAAACTATGGGACCAGTTATTCATTATTAGTGATTTTAAACTGGATGTTGAATCACCATTTCCAAAACCAACACGGGAAATGCTTGCCGAAAGACCTGATATGCTCAGCTATCCCGAAAATAATCCCAAATATCGCTTCTATGGGAATAATATCAAAAAGATGATAGATGAGGTTAAAGACTGGGAAGATGGAGATCTTAAAGAGGCTATCGTTCTTAGCATTGCCAACCATATGAAGAAATCTTACCTTAACTGGAACAGGGATTCGGTTGATGATAATGTGATCTTTGACCATCTTAAAGACCTTAGTCACGGGAAGCTTAACCTTAAGAATGCTGATGAAGACCTGAGTCAGGCTTCAGACCTTATAAGAGGCGGCGGAGGTAAGAAGAAATACTCTAAAAACACAAAGAAATCTGGCCGAAAAGGAGGCCGTAAACGCCACTAAACTCAAATCTTTTAATGGGAACATTTCGAATTGAAGGCGGTCATCGTTTGAGCGGGGAAATTTATCCCCAGGGAGCAAAAAACGAAGCACTGCAGATACTATGTGCCGTATTGTTAACCGACGAAAAGGTAACCATACATAACATTCCTGATATTCTTGACGTAAACAAGCTGATTAATCTTTTACGCAATCTTGGAGTAAAAGTTGAAAAGATAGGGAAGGGCAGTTATACTTTTCAGAGTGATGAGCTGGATATGCATTACCTTGCCAGTGAACAGTTCAAAAAGGACGGTGGAGGCCTTAGAGGTTCCATAATGATTGTTGGTCCTCTTCTTGGTCGCTTTGGAAAAGGATATATTCCCAAACCAGGAGGTGATAAGATAGGAAGAAGAAGGCTGGATACCCATTTTGAAGGATTCATGAAACTTGGTGCCGATTTCAGGTACAATAAGGAAGAAAGATTCTATGGGGTTGAGGCGCCTAATGGACTCACCGGCGATTTTATGTTACTTGAAGAAGCTTCGGTAACGGGAACTGCCAATATCGTTATGGCAGCGGTTCTTGCCAAGGGAACGACCACAATTTACAACGCAGCCTGTGAACCTTATCTTCAGCAATTATGCAAGATGCTGAACTCGATGGGAGCAAAGATCGGCGGAGTTGGTTCCAACCTTTTGACTATTGAAGGTGTAGAGCGTCTGGGAGGTTGTGAACATCGCATCCTTCCCGATATGATCGAGATAGGATCATGGATAGGGCTGGCGGCAATGACACGAAGTGAGATCACAATAAAAGACGTAAGCTGGGAAATGCTGGGAATAATCCCTACTGTTTTTAGAAAACTGGGAATCACAGTTGAAAAGAAAGGTGATGATATTCATATTCCCGCGCACAAGGATGGCTATGAGGTTCAAAGTTTCATAGATGGTTCTATAATGAACATCAGTGATGCTCCCTGGCCGGGATTTACTCCAGATCTTTTGAGTATTATCCTCGTAATTGCCACACAGGCGAGGGGAAGTGTTCTGATACATCAGAAAATGTTTGAAAGCAGGCTTTTCTTTGTTGATAAATTAATAGATATGGGAGCGAAGATCATTCTTTGTGATCCCCATCGTGCTACTGTTATTGGTCATGATTTTAAATCTCAGTTGAAGGCTACCACTATGACTTCTCCAGATATCAGGGCAGGAATCTCATTACTTATTGCAGCACTTTCTGCCAAAGGAACTTCCACTATACATAATATTGAGCAGATAGACCGAGGCTATGAGAATATTGAAGAAAGACTAAAATCTATAGGCGCCAGGATTGAACGTTTAGAATAGGTGCAGATAAAAAGAAGAAATAAAAAAAAGCTGCTCGATTCGAACAGCTTTTTTTATTCTTATGATTCTAATATTAGACTTCTTCGGTTTTTGCCTTTTCCCTGCTTTCCCTGTAATTGAAAAGATTTTGTTCCTTGATCATCTTGGTTGTTTTCTCTGGTAACATCTCCTCCCAGCCTTTTTTACCTTCACTTATCATCTTAAGAACTTCTCTTGAGTAAATATCCATTATATCCGGATTGTAATCCTTGATGTCTTCCACACGGCCATTGTATTTAAAGAATTTGTAAAGCTCTTTCATACGTGGGTGAACTTTAAGATTTTCACTGGTAGTGATCTCTCCGGTTTCCGGATTTTTAAGAGGGTATAAGTAAACTTTCAGATCTTTAAAGAATAACTTACCGAAGGCCTCAAGAATTCCACCACTTAAATGGCGATAATATTTTTCATCGAATACATCTACCAGGTTCTGAACTCCCATAGTAAGTCCCATTCTTTGTTTAGAATAACGGGAGAAGTATTCAACTACACGATAGTATTCCTGGAAATTAGAGATCATTACGGTCTGGCCTAAGGAACAAAGCAATTCAGCCCTGTCCATAAAATCTCTTTCATCTATCTCACCTTCAGCACGAAGGTTAGAAAGCGTGATCTCGAATATGATCTCTGTATTCTCTCTGGAAACCTTACTTTCTTTAAAGAAAAGGTCCTTAGAGCGCTCATACATATCCATGTTCACCTTGGTAACCGGTCTAAAGCTACCGCGAAGTGCGAGGATGTTCTTTTTATAAAGGATCTTTGCAGGAAGAACATTATTACCATCAGGGCCAAACATCACGGCTTCGGTCATCCCGTTCTTAACAAGCTGGAGACTCATTAAGCGGTTATCCACTTTTTCAAACCTGGGTCCTGAAAAGTTGATAGTATCTATCTCTATCTGATCCTTATCGATATGATCGTAGAGATATCTTAATAGTTTCTTAGGATTGTCGTATTTATAATAGGCGCCATAAATGAGATTCACACCCAGAATTCCCAGGGTGTTCTGCTGGTGTCTGGCATCATTCTCATGAAAACGTACGTGAAGCAGGATCTCATTATAATCTTCCTTAGGATCAACCTGGTAACGAATACCTACCCAACCGTGACCTTTATATTTTTTAGCAAAATCTATGGTTGCCACAGTATTGGCATAGGTGAAGAATAATTTATTTGGGTGTTTTTCCCTGGAAATACGTTGTTCGATAAGGTTGGTTTCGTGTGAAAGCATTTTTTTCAGCCTTGCTTCCGTTACATAACGCCTGTCATTTTCAACGCCATAAATAGCATCACTAAAATCCTTATCATAGGCGCTCATTGCTTTGGCAATAGTACCAGAGGCACCACCGGCCCGGAAAAAGTTTCTTACCGTTTCCTGACCTGCACCAATTTCAGAAAATGTACCGTAGATATTTTCATTTAAATTGATGCGAAGGGCTTTGCTGTTTATAGAAGGAACATTTTCAAATTCCTTATCGCCCATTATAGTAATTGGCATATTTTTTCTTTTAAATAAACAATGTTCTTTGTGTACTTCAAAAGTACTAAAAGCGCTAGGCATACAAAAAAATATATTTACTTTTGTGTTAAAAATATAATATGCTTAACAAACCCTTATAAACACTAGAAAGTAGTTTTTAAAAAGTGTTAGTATGCAACAGGTGTGCAACAAATTTTAATTAAAATAATGGATAGGATTTAAGAAAAAAGCAGATAGTGATGTAAAAGGATTTTTTGTTGTGATTTTTAGAAGCTTTATTTATTTAAAACGTAATGGAATAGTCATATTTTTATAAGGGAAAACCCAATTTGCAAATTCTACATTTTTTTCAATGGGTTCATAGTGTTTAGGAATCTGATGAAAAAATTGTGCCGCTACATCTTCTGATTTATTTCTTTCAGGATTATAGAAAAACGCAACTCTAACCACATTATTTACAATTAATTTATCCATAATGGCAATGTAAAATCTATGCTTTTCTACTTGGGCTTTCATAAATTCTTCCCGTTCTAATTTTTCCCTACTGACTTCACTCCATAAACCAATTGGTAAATCCAGTGCTAATAATTCATCAATTACTTCTTTATCAGTCATATTTTCGATTTTACATCAATATAAAGAATAAAATGAAAAATCAATTATTCAACCAATCATATACATCAGGAACAAATAACATTGCAAGTTCATATAGAAAAGAAAATACTATCCATAAAACACCAAAAACGGATAGGATAAGAAACACCTTCCAAAGCGGTCTTTTTTTCTTTTTATCTAATATGAGTTCTACAAGTTTTTCCATTGCTGGTAAAAGTATATTCACTCTTCCTTAAAAAGTGTGACATTGCAAACACCCTGTAAAAACAGGGTATTGATGTCATACTTAAGCAATTTACTTATATAGAATATTCTGGTTATGTACCTTTAGTACATAAATGCGTAGTTAGCACATATTAATCAAAATTACATTGGGAACAAATCGGTAAAATAAGTATACTGAAGAATTATATAGGTTCTTTTTCGCCTGTTTATGACAGTATAACCCCCCTTATATTTTAACCTCCCTCCCTACCTCCCTGGAGGGGTGATGTTTTAGATAGGTTTAATTATAGTAAGGCTTCAGAGTGTTTTTAAGGTAACCTTTCTTAAATAAAGACTAGAAAGAAAACTGACCTTCTGTTTAGCATGAACCTAAAAAAAAAATTTCTAAAATTTTGAGAGAATATTTTATGGTGTGGTCATGAAGGTATGGTCTTATAGATAATCATACTAATTACCATACCTGCCATATACTCATAATCCCTTGTTATTAAAGGGATAAGACAATATAACCTACTCAAATACTGTAGCGAATTCGCTACAAATTGTAGCGTTATTTCGCTACAAATTACTTCAGCATTTAAGGAATCTTAAACTTTTCACCTTGTCTAAGCTTTTTATATAGTGTAGTATTGTAAATACCTATTCAGGTAAGTAAAATAATTAATAAAAACTATTGATATTAAATTATTTGCACATATATATAAGTATAACGCAAGAAAGTAATTTAAAAATGAATGAAATTACAACTAAATAAAGAATATGAATTAAAGGGATTTGAAAACCTCAACAGCAGGAACAAAGAACAGCTATTGTTGTTGGTTCATTGGAGAACACAAACAGGTCTTAGTTATGACCGAATCATACAGGACATAATAAATACCTGTTATCCAATTAAAGTGAAACCATCCCACCCAGACTACAACGCCAGAGTGGTGTTAAGGTCAACGGTAAGAAAACAAATGACCCAACTATATAAGAATCATTTAATTGGGTAAGGTGCGAAAATAAAGAGGACTTTGGGCGGTCTTTTAGAGTTTGAGTAAGCACCGATTTACTACTCATTCAAATTGTCCTATTAACCTTATAATAAGTGGTTAATGAACAGATTGAAACAATTTCATTTGGGGGTAAGTATATAAACGGAACAGCTAAAGAAACCCTTCTAAATGATAATGAGAATAAATACGTAATTAAAGGAAGTACGGGAATTGGTGGTACTACCGCTATCCTTAATGACCGTTCCAAATGTTGGTTAATTGTTTCCCCCAATGTGGGAATGATTAAGGGCAAAGAGGGTGGTAATTTCAATAGTGAAAAGCAGTTCTTTATTTACGGTGGTAGTCGTAATAACTGGAATGAAGTAGGTAGTTATTTAAAGTGTAATAACTCCCCCAACCTCATCATTAATTGTACCCCTGAACAGGTCGTTAAATTAAAGGACAAAGAACCTGAATTATTCAAAGACATAACCTCTATAAATATCTTCATTGATGAGGTACACGCCTATACAGCCGATGCAGATTATAGGGATAATTTGGGGGTGTTCTTGGCTCTTATTTGGAATGAGTGGAACGCCAATATAACACTAAGCACCGCCACACCAAATTATCAGTTTTTTGATATTCCTAAAGACCTAAATTTCAAATATTACAAAGTTGTAAGAGAAAACCAACCAAAGAAACCGCTTCAAATATCATATAGCGAAAAGGATGCTTACAACTTTATTTTTAGGGAGTTGAATGAGGGGCGCAAAGTATGTGTTTTCAGTAATAACCTTAACTATCACAAAAAAGAGTATGAACAGCTTCATACCGCAAATTTGGTAGGGAATAACCTTAAATTAAAGCTTCAACTATTTGATAAGGGTAACGATGACCCTAAAGATAATAGCCTTTTCGAGAATGATTTGATATTTCTTTCTAGTAGTTATTTCGCTGGGTACGATGTTCCAATTGATTGTTCAATTTGCATCATAAGTAATAACAACTCTGAAGCCACCACCATAAGCATAAATAATGCGGTTCAATGTTATGGGCGTTGTAGGGGGAATGTGATTAATGCACTCTATGTAAATCATACGAATAAAAATAAAACCGTACCAACTTTAGAAAATGTAAAGGAATCAATTGAGGGATTTAATGATGACCTGGAATACTACCAAAGAAAAGCCAAGCGGTTAAATTTCTGGGATGCTTCACAGCTCGGTATAACACCTCATCATTATGCAAATGGGGCGCAAATTGGCGCACCTGTTCTTAGTTTAATTAGTAATTATCAATTACATAATGAAAGTGTTTTTAAAGCCACTTTAGAGGGTTACGGGTTTGAGTTAAGTAAGTATATCCCTGTTGAGGTGAAACCACCAAAAACGAAAAGGGTAAGCTTTAAAAATAGAATTGAGAATCTACTGAAAATATCTGAATCCCAATTATTAGATGATTATTTGCAAGTGAGGGAGAATATAAAAGGTAATGATAGCGGTTCTTTTAATTACGGTCATGCCTTTGAGTATTTAACCGCCTATATATTAAAAGTAGAACAACCAAAGAATATACTGAACTCATTGGATAAAAAGAGGGTTAGACCTGAACGGTTTTATAACTCGATTAACAACTTCATTAGGGTAAATGGTGCAATACCTCAACACCACTATAACCAACCTTTAACTACTAAGCAATTGGAACAAGCCAAGACAGAGTATTTGACCAACACCCCAATGAAAATCGAAATAACATTACTACGTGATTGGGTGTTTTTGCACTCTATTTACAAAGCTAATAAAGGGATATTCACAAATGAAATAAAGCGTACCATTAAATTTTATGATGCCGTTGGGAATACAGATTTAATTAATGATTTGAAACATGATAAGAAAAACCGCCATAACCTTGCTTTAAGAGCAGTTAAGAAAGAAATCGATAATCTTACTCATGATGAGGTTGTAAAGGCAAAAAAAGCTATTAAAAACAGTTTTAAGTTGGCAGATAAATATGATAATTACTCAAATCCTAATGACCGAAAAAAACTTAAAAGTAAAATAGTTCATTCCATTGGTTATTTGTTTAATGAGGGTAATTATACCACCAAAGAAAGCAGGAACAGAGAATATACCGCACTAACACAATTACCCTCTAAGTTGAGGTGTTTGATACCTTTCAAATATGTAGAAAGTGACATCACAAGTGCGAACCCCCAATTTACCGATAAGATAATTGGGAGTAATATAGCTTTTCAGGTATATGAAAATATAATGACCGCCAAAGGGATAACAAGACCTGAAGCGAAAACAATGTTTAATACCTACCTCAACAATCACAATTTCACAGTAAGTAAAGCTAGACAGTTCTATCTGAATGTTTGTGGTTATACCACCACACAAGCCACCCAGTTAGCCGAAATAACCGCAGGGGGTAATAAAGGTCAATACTTTGATGTAATGGTTGGAGAAGAAAAGAAAATCATTGAAAAGTATATTAATGTGATTGGTTGGGGTGTTCGTTTTCATGATGCGGTGGTGTTACCCGTATGGGAAGCCGAAAGGGTAAAACTACCACTATCCCTAAACGATGTTCGTTTTCATGTTGGGTACTTAAATAATGAAACCCCTTATGGTGGTGATACCACCAATGAAAACATCATTGATGAGCGAAAAGGATTTTTAGAGGGGTGGTCATCAACTAATAACACTATAGATAACCAACCCAATGACCACACCTTAAATATATCGCTAAATACACATTATCAATGGTTTAAGAATAGAAAAGGCTTAGCTAAGGTGTAGCGATTTCACTACACATTAGTTAAGAATATGATTATAAGAACTTGATAATATTAATTAAAACCACATAGGAGAATATTCAATTAAATCCAAAACTGAATTTTGTATATTTACTATCTCACCCTACATCTTTATTAACTTAAACCAAGTAACATTGAAGATATTCATCCTCCTTGTAGCCATTGTAACTAGCCTAAGTTCCTTTTCCCAAAATGTTAATCAACTCGAGCTGAGAAAATCCGAATTAGTATATAAAATGCAAAAGTTAGAGGATTCAATTAAAATTATTAGCGAGAGGATAGAAAAAATTAAAAGAGATAGTATAGCAAATCATTTTAGTGAAAAAGATGTTTATACCTATACGTTACGTGAGGCAGCTATAAAGGAAATTCCAAAGAGTTATGGAAATGTAAAAAACAAGTTCTATGAGAAAGTAAGGGTTAAAATTGTCGGTTTATCGGATGACTACCAATACTATGAAGTTTGTGCAAAGGGGGTTTGTGGTTACATTCATGAAATTTTAATAGATAAAACGGATGAGGTTATAGGTATCACTGAAAAACTTAAAAAGGACATAGAGTTGAAAAAACAAATGGCCGAGGAGCAACGGAGAGCAGAAGAAAAAAGGAAAAATGATAGTATTATGGTTGTTTTTGAAAAAAGGGTTCAAGAACAGAAAAAGATAGATGCTGAAATGATAAGGAAATATGGTAAATCGGATTTGGAAGCTATGAAAGAAGGAAAATTCTGGATAGGTATGAACAAAGAACAATTAATTTACTCTTTAGGCAAACCAATTGATATAAATACTAATGTTGGTAGTTGGGGAAAGCATGAGCAATGGGTCTATGGTGGTGGGACATATATTTATCTGGAAAATGGTATTGTAACTTCTTATCAACAATAATACTTTAAGGAAAGAATAATTTTTCTGGTAAATTTACTGAAGTCTATAAGAAATTCTAAAAAATTTTATTTTTGGTCATATTCAATCAAATTATAAAAAATTATGCGCAAATTTTTGATAGTATTTCTACTCATGGGAATTTTTTCCTGTGAAACCAGAGAACATGGTGATTTAATAGATAAGGTAGAGGAAAAGCTTTTTTTAGATATGAATGATGCTAATAGTTATGAGTTTGTATCTTTTGAAGTCACTTCACAGAAAACAATGGAGGATTATTACATGGATAAAATTTATTCTGAACGCAGAAGGCGTAATTCTTTTCAAGAACAGAAAGATAAGGTTGTAGAGGCGAATTTAGGAAAACCCGATTCTGAGAAAAGGGGATATAGGTATAATGATTATTATGATGATATTTCTTTTTATGATGAGGTTGTAGAAGATGCAACCAAGAATATTGAACGTTTTGAACGTCTAATTAAAAATCACGGTTCAAGACCTTATCATACTAAAGCTAAATATAGGTTTAGAGAAAATAATAGCAGTGGAAATAAAGTTTTGAGAAAAAAATCAGTTTCTATTAATCATTCAGAGGATAAAGTTAGTATTTATTAAAGGGAAACGATTCTTCTAAATCAATAACCCTGAGCCTAATAAGTTCAGGGTTTTTTTATACTAATGTGGGAAGCTAGGGAAAACATGAACAATGGGTATATCCTTCAATTTATGTCTATTTTGAAAATGGTACATTAACTTCATTTCAGGACTAAATCACAATTGCTGGAGGAAACTCATACAATGGAAATCAGGTTAATAACTCATAATAACAATTAACGGTATGGGGTAAAAATAATCGTATAATCTGATATCTTTATACCCAATAAGTATTAGAGTATGACCAAGGTAGACCCCCACTTTTATAAGAATTTTTTACTTGCAGCCATAGCCAAAGGTTTTAATAATAAAGATGTATTAATACATGACCCCAATGAAGAGAAAGGTAACCTGTTTTACACAAACCACCATAAAATAGCATATGGTCAATTAGAAATGAAAAAACTAATTGAAGAGAAGGATGGTAAGGTAGTTCTAACTAAACTGGGAAAAAAGTATAGTAAGAAAGGTTTTGGTGCATATCTCGATAAACTGGAAAGACAGAAAAGAAGGAAAGCATGGTTTAAAAAACATAGGGATATTTGGGTTGGTTTAGGGGTTGGTATTATACTTCTTTTATTGGGAACAATCACCACTGTAATATTGCATTATTATGGCTATGTCTAAATAAGAAACTAAAAGCCTGGGGGAAATCACAATTGCTGGGGGAAAATAATATTAATCAGAATTACATAAAGAATCATTCAACAATATATCAAACTTTAATACCCTTACTTCCCTTTCCTTAGAATCCCCATTAAATACCAAAAAAATATATTCATCATTAAAATACTCAATTGAATAATCTTCCTGATAATAGGATTGTTGCCTTATATAACAATCAACATTTTCTTTATTACCAAAACGTTTATCCTGATATAAACCCTTTTCTTTCCCACCATTTGTTATTGCTATATGCAATAACCAAAGAAAAAGTACACTCATGATAATAATTAGAGGTGTAGTGATATATGTGTTTTTTATTTTAAATATAAATACAACCCCAACTAAACTACCAAAGATTATAAATAGAGTTAAACAAACTACAGTGTATAAAAAATCCGCATCCCCTGTATCTACATATAGGTTAAATATGTCAGGGATAAACCATAATATAAAAGTATTGAGTAATAATATTAAGGTTAATCCAATTGCTTTAAAACTATCTAATCCCATCAAAATATAAACCAGTAAAATGATAAAAATGGGGTAATAAAAAATTGATAGATATACTAACCCATCTTTTAGTAATTGAGAAGGACTGAAAAAGCGGATATATTCGGGGGAAATGGAAAATAGACTATATATCTGGTGTATGGCACCAATCACAATAGGTACAGATGCTATAAGTACATAATACTCTTTAATAGATTTTAAAACTTTGAGGAACCTGCTAAAATCTAAATAAACTGTATCATTCCATTTCATATACTAAAGATACCACCATGCCTTAGTATAAGACCATTTTATAGGTACCAGTTATCCACAAGATTATAAACAAATTGGTGTTTGATTGGGGGAAATCATTAAAAGCTTGGGAAATTAGAAAGTTGTTGAGAATTCCTAATAACTTCATTATAGGTGACCTACCTAAATAGTTAATTTTACATCATCCTAATTAATAAATAATATTTGAAAGTGATGGTAAATCTTACTACACCAGTACAGGAACATCAATTAAGAATACTTTCAGGAAAAGATAAAATTGATTATCAAACCCTAAGAGCATTATTCCCTTTAGGTATATCTAATTTTGAAAAGCAATTAGATGAATTGGTACATTTAAAATTGGTAGAAAAGAATATAGTAGATAATGAAACAATTTATAATATCACTGATGAAGGTAAAATAGCTAATCATATAGGCTTACATAAGTGGGTGAAAAAAATGGTTCTAAAACGAGCTGCGGATTATCTGTACCCAAAATTAACAAAGACAACCACAACCTTAGAAGAAAAAGCTGTTAGGAGTTTAGAAAATAATAATGATATCTATTTTAATGGTAAGGGTTACAAGAAAGTACCCAAAAAAGAATATACTCTAAATCCTGAACCAACATCTTGGTATGAAAAGTTTAATGGTTTCTATGATAAGCACCACAGAATAATACATATATCACTTGGTGTGTTAGCTATACTGGTAACAATCTTGGTAGCTTTTCTATAATATAAGCTTTAAATATGATATGGTGATAAACAGTGTTGAATGGGAGCAAATAATTTATATATATGTGAATTTATTCATAGTGTTACAATCTGTTAGTGAGGGATGTTATTTGGGGGGAACTGGAAATGGCCCCTGATTGATGACCTTCAGCCAGATTCCACCCTGTTAAAACTGTTAAATCCATCCCCCAGGGAAATCCCCTCAATAATCCCCCTGGAAACCCTTAAATATTCTTTTTACAAAACAGGAATGACCGTTGCAGGTTTGTAAAATTGTGTTATCTTTGGGGTATGGAACAGTTTATAGCATATTACAGGGTATCTACCCAGGACCAAGGTAAAAGTGGTTTAGGTCTATCATCACAGAAGGAATCAGTGGAAAGATATATCAACACTACTGGTGGTACTCTTATTCAATCATTCCAGGATATTCAATCTGGAAAGAATGATATCAATAGGGAAAACTTGAATAAGGCCATTCTCGCATCCCAAAAACATGGAGCGATACTGATAGTTAAAAAGTTGGATAGGTTATCCAGGGGTGGTTTTAAGATAGCTGTAAGGCTGGAAGATTTGGGGGTGAAGTATATAGAATCAGATTCCCCCAATGATAATGACCTTATTAAGAACATCAAACTGGCTATGGCTAAGGATGAAAGGGAAAAGATATCTGAAAGAACCAAAGCAGCCTTAGCCATGAAGAAAAAACAGGGGGTGAAGCTAGGAAAGATTGAAAACCTTACCCAATCAGGAAGGGTTAAGGGGGCCAAGGCCATGCAGAAGAAAGCACAATTGAATGAAAACAATAGAAGGGCCAAAGGTTATGCAGGGTTATTGAAAGAAAAGGGATTCACCCTTCAGCAAATAGCTGATGAACTCAATGGGTGTGGGTTCAGTACTTCCAGGGGAAAACAGTTCCAACCCACCCAGGTGATGAGGTTATTGAAATAATTACTATATTTAATGAACTAACATCTTTGTTAGATTTTGCAAAAGTTTGGGGACTGGTGATGCGGTCCCCTTTTTATATCCTTTTATCCAACATTACACCCCCAAATAAACACCATAGAAAGCACATCTACCCTTCAGTGGTATCAATACAACTCCCATCACCTTAGAACCCCTTAAAACCTCTTAAAATAAGTTTTAATTATATTGATGTAATTTGTTATAGATTTAATCTATATGAAAGCGTATGGTTGTGGGTGTACCATTGGGTAGAACCATTTTACAATCAATTATTTCAACCTTACCATCCTTTTGATAGTGAATCACAAAGGTTGCTGGGGTTTGATTATCTGAAGCCAGGTAAGTATTGATAGCTTCTTTATTGTTCCCATCTGCATTATTGATATTCATTCTGGTATCTATATTCCAGGTCTGGATATCTGTTTCATTTTCACCATAACTGATTATTGTTATGGTTTCAGAATCTATTTTTATATCCCTATCAATCCACTCTGATGGAGCAATGTTAGGTTGAGGTTCCATGATATATTCAGTCATAAGGCTTTTATGGGTCACTGATTGTGCATTCACATAACCAATCACTAAAAACAAGGAAAGGGTAAATAGCTGTTTCATAGGATGAATATAATTATTTAATGAATGTGAATTTATCTTTTCGGATGTATAATTCCCTGCCACCATCTATACCTATGAAGGGACCACCCACGCAATTATTATTTGGGATTCTATGACCATCCTTTTTTATTTCAATATCCCTCACAAGTCTTTTCACCTGAAGATTATCTACACCAACCCTATATAAGTGTTCTTTAATTCTATCCCTAATTACTTCTTTCCAGGTGTGAAAATCTCCCAAATGAGAAGTTTTCAGGCCATAGGCAAATCCTTCACTATCTATTATTACAGTCCACAGGTCCATTGATATTTCAGTGGGGTGCCCAGCAAATCTGGAAGCCATAAAATAATAATCTACTTCTACCCCCTCATGGGGTTTTCTAACCTTTGGTATTTTGTAATATTCTACCTTTTCACCAAGGCTATGTGATAACTTTCCCATTATATTTGGATTTATTCCAAGCGAAATTAGGAATTATTCCATATATTTAGGGTGTTAATTTTAGTAAATTTATACAGTACCCATAAACATATGTGAATCATGAGAAGTTTATATTTAACATTGGATGCCCCCATGGAAACCATTGAAGAAACCAGTGGTTGTACCTTTAATTATGCTGAAGTTTATGAACCTTTATGGAATGTGGGTACATCAGGAACCGTATTTATTATTCCAGAAGATAATAGCAGCCATATATATCCAGCCCAATTAGGTTTGGGTCCACTTAGGGGTGATAAATTCCCAGGTATTATTATTACCAATAAAATAGAACATAGGGGTGAAGTGGTGAAAGAAAGTAAGAAACCCTTTGGGATAAAGTGTATGGTTGTAGATGATGGTGGTGGCAACAATTACAAAGCATATCCAGAATTAAAGGATAATAAGTTCCAATTTGTGGAATTAAATGGGGTTGCTACCATCTAATAAATCGGTTATCTTAATAGAAAGATAAAGCAAACTCTTCAGTTACATCCATGGCTTCACTTGTCACCAGTTGTTCCCTATACTTTTCTGTATTTGTAAGTGAACTATGGCCCAAGGCCATGGATATGTAATGAATATTTGCCCCAGATAAGAACAGCCTTTGGGCAAAGATATGCCTAGCCATATGATTGGATAGTTTCCCTTCAATCTTAGCTTTCCTTTTCAGGGATTTCAAGGTGTTATTGGATTGTACCTTAAAGTTATGAAGTCTTTCAGTTTGTTCTTCACTTAGGATAGTTTCCCCATTGTAATGGTCATTCATAAAAGGGATGATGGTATCATTGGGTTTAGTCTTTTTAACCTTCATAAGTTCTTCCCCCAGGTAAGTGTACATGGTATGATTATGTTTTACCAATGCTTCTTTAGCCATCATTAAATTATACTTCAATTCATTATGCTTCTTTTCCCTTTGCACATATTGGTTCACCAGGTCACCCCATTCAACATCCTTACCTTCATTCTTCAATTGGTGATATTCCCATTGCAGGGCATCAAACTTATACACTTCATCTATATCCTTATATTCTTCCAATTGCATTTCATAATCAGCCATTTGAGATAGCAACATACTTTTTTCTTTGCTAAAATCCCTGAACTTCTTATCATATCCCTTAGAATATCGTTTCACAAAATAGAAGAGGTATTGCAGTGCATCCAGGGTTAACCTGGTTTGAACGAACACCCCAGTTTTTTTAATGTTATATGCAATGTAGTATTTATCCCCATCCTTAAATACGTTTTTAAATTGGAGTAGTAGGATATCGGATATTCTAATACCAGCCAGGTGCATCATGCAGAAGAACAACCTATGAAAATCTTTTTGGGACTTAAATTGTGGTTCAAATTCCATCAGCTTTACCAACTCTTTATCATCTAACACGTTATATTTCTTGGTTACCTTCTTTTTCTTAAGTCCTGCAAAGGGGTGGGGGTTATATGTTACTATTCCAGCTTCTATTGCTTGGTTAATGATATATTTAAATACGGTCACATATTCATTGGCAGTTGATGGTTCCACTTTATGTATGTTTAGCAACCAACTATAATATCCCCTTACAAATAAGATATCAATATCTTCCAGTGGGATATCCTTTCTACCTTCCAGTGCCAGATATTCCTGAAGTTTATTCAGAGCATGTATCTTACTTCTTTTGGTGCTAATAGTATGAATTGAATCAATGACCTTTTCACCAAATTCAATCAGGTTGATGGGTTCTTTTGCTTCCTTTTTCTTTAAATATTCATCCCCCTCAGTAAAAGCATCTTTTAAAGCTTCCTGAATCTTTTCATTATATAATTCAGCATTAGGTTCTTTTTTGTACACAAATTGCTTTTCTTCATTCCAATTGCTTTTGTGCACCTTAATCTTCAAGGATTTTAGTTTCCTTTTTCTATCTTTGATGCGTTGGTATTTCAACATAAGAAGGTTGGGGTTTTTCTTGGTAGGTACCCCAATAATTTTGTGTGAAGCTGACATTGATTAGTTAATTAGAATGTAGAACAAAGTTGTGTTAAATATAAAAAGTGTGAAACAAGTGTGCAACAAATATGTTAAAAAACAGCAAAAGTGTGCAACATCACCCTTTGGAAACCCCTATAAATAATGGGTTGTTAATATTTAATACTTTTGTGTTAAAAATAACAGCATTTGGAAGTAATATTTCTAGGAACAGGAACATCTCAGGGAATACCAATTATCGGAAGTGATCATCCGGTATGCCTTAGTGATAATCCAAAAGATAAACGTCTGCGTGTTTCTTTACTTGTTACCTGGAACAATTATAATATCCTTATCGATTGCGGGCCCGATTTCAGGCAGCAAATGTTGGCGAATAACGTAAAGCGTCTGGATGCTATTTTTTATACCCACGAGCATAACGATCATACTGCGGGACTGGATGATATAAGACCTTTCTTTTTCAGGCAGGGAGATATTCCTGTTTATGCTCACGAACGTGTATTGAATGCGCTTCGAAAAAGATTCGATTATATTTTCACTACCGAGAATAAATATCCCGGTGCTCCCGGCGTAAGAGAGAATATCATACATAATGCTCCCTTCAGTTTTCATGGACTTACCGTGACTCCGGTAGAATTCATGCATAACCGTTTGCAGGTTTTTGGTTTTAGAATGGAGGATTTTGCTTATCTCACCGACCTGAAAACGATAGAAGAAGAAGAGGTGGAGAAGCTTAACGATCTTAAGGTGCTTGTAGTGAGCGCGCTTCGAATAAAGCCACATCATTCTCATTTCAACTTGGAAGAAGCTCTTGAGTTCATTGAAAAGGTGAAACCAGAGAAAGCCTACCTTACTCATATTAGCCATATGCTTGGTTTTCACGATGAAGTAGAGAAGGAGTTACCTCCAAATGTTCATCTGGCCTATGATAACTTAAAAATCACTGTTTAGAATGCGGAACAAGATCTTAATGTACCTTCTTATTTTCTCTGTTTTATTTACACTTTTCATCTATGTGAACGATAAACGGATTCTTGACTCTAAGCAAGGAGAAATAGACCAGCTTCAAAATAAGCTCACAGAGACTCAGAATAAACTGGATAATTTTTCAGTTAATTCGGAAAATGAAGACTATTTTAATCTTGAGAACAATGATGATGCTATTACCTATTTTGAAAACAGGGGAATAGACACTAAAGATTTGATTCCAAGAATTGAAGACGCTATTATCAGTAAGAATCAGGCTGGGAAAGACAATCCGTTGGTTCCACATGTGGGGATGGAAGGCAATATGAATATCAATAAGATCAAAGTGCTTAATCACAAATGGATCATTGCCGACTTCACCGATGGAACTTACTGGGGCGAGGTCTTTTTAAGCTATGATATTGATGAAGAAGGGGAGATCCAGTTCTTTGCTGAAAAGTCTTTCTTATATCCCAGATATTAAATACGCTTCTTCAGCCACTCCCTGAACTCAAAGAAATTCTGTGGAGCCACGCCGTGGCCAACCGGGAATTCCGAATAGGAATTTTCTATCCCTAATTCATCCAGAAAAGGCTTTGTCTTTCTGGCCCATTCAACCGGTATCACCTGATCTGCCGAGCCATGGGAACAATAGAACTTGAGGCGGGAAAAATCGTTGGATTCATATCCATTCTTAAGAATTCCCTGATTCAGATATCCACTTAAAGCTACTACATTTCTTACTTTTTCAGGAAAAGAAAGAGCCACAGCATAACTTAAAATACTACCCTGACTAAAACCAAGCAGGTTTATATTATCTGCATCCACCGGATAGTGTTCAATGATCTCGTCTATAAAATCCCGGATGGTATCTCTCGAAGTTATGGCCTGTGCATCATCACTGAATTTTCCATCGTTATTGTCCCAATGAATCGCATACCAGGCGTTTCCGAAAGGTTGCATGGAATACGGGGCTTTGGCTGAAATGATAAACAATTCCTCTGGAAGTTCTTCAGCAAAAGAGAACAGGTCATTCTCATCGCTTCCGTAGCCATGAAGCATTATTAGTGCGGGGGCGTTATCAGATTCTTTTTTAGGCTTTCTTATTAAATGTTGAAGAGAAAATTCTTTATTCATTATGAAATTGTACTAAACCATTTTTGAAATAATGGTCCCAGAATAGGAACCTCTCGTGTTTCTCCTTTTATTGCCATTACCAGTCCGTATCCCCATAGAACTATGAAAAAGACGTAAAAGGCACCAACGATGAAGCCTTCATCAAAAAGGCCCATTAAAGCACCAATCAAATAAAAAGTGATATGAATTCCAAATGCCTGTCTTATATGAAAGCTGGCAAACGCATCTTTGGGATCCAGATTCATAAAATACGCTATGATAGTCCCAATTATAGTAAGATAGGATACTATCGCTGTTGTTTTTGCCTGTCCTGAAGGATTCATGATTTTATGAATTAATTACTAATAAAACCTTTTTGAGTGATCACCCCAAAGCCTTTTCCCTTTAATTCCTTATTAAGGAAGATACTGTTCTTTGAAGTGGAAAGTATATCCTCTGTAGTAAAAGTAAAGGAATCTCCTGGAATGAAGAGGCTCAGGTCTGCGGGGTCCCCTTCCTTTATCTCATACTCATCAATTCCAAAACGTTTTTTGCCCCTGGTAAGGTATTCAATAGTTTCGTTTGTGTCAAAAATTTTGCACAAAGCTCCAAATGCTGATTCCAGTCCGATACTTCCATACAGGGCATTGTCGAATTCAACTTTCTTATGTTCAACGTCGATGGGGTTATGATCGCTGGTAATCATATCTATGGTTCCGTCTTTCAAGCCTTTTATAAGGGCCTTAGAATCATTTTTGGTTCTAAGAGGGGGTAATACTTTTGATCTTGTGTCAAATTCCTTTAGTTCATCATCATTTAGAATAAGATTGTGTACTGCAACACTACAGCTCACATCCAGGCCTTTTTTCTTAGCTTCTTTGATGAGTTTTACCGATTTTTCAGTGGAAATAGTAGGAATATGAAGTTTCCCACCGGTATATTCAAGCAGATAGAGATCTCTGGTCACCTGAAGTTCTTCTGCAAGATTAGGAATTCCTTTAAGTCCAAGTGAAGTACTGTTCACATGCTCGTTTACGATTCCGGGACCCGATATCCTGTTCTCCTGAGGAAAGCTCTGAATAAGTGCGTCGAAATTCTGGGCATATTGCAGTGCGATCTTCAGCAGGTTAGGATTGCGTTGAGGCCGTTTATAATCACCAAAACTTACAGCTCCGGCCATTTTCATGTCCAGCAATTCGGCAAGATCCACACCTTCACTTTTAATGGTAAGTGCCCCAACCGGGTATAGTTCTACGGGATGGCTGGCTGCCTTTGCCTTAACTGACGCAATAATACCACTGTGATCAAGTACCGGATAGGTATAAGGATTAAGGGCGACTGAAGAAAATCCTGATTTTCCGGCTGTATCCAGACCATTGGCTATAGTTTCCCTGTCTTCGTATCCCGGTTCCCCAAAATTCACACTACTGTCAAACCAACCCCTTGAAACATGCAGGTTCTTCACCTTAATTTCCTTATCTGCTTTCTCGCTTAGATTCTTTCCGATTTTTTTTATTACTCCGTGATCAATGAAAATATCAAGTTTTTTATTGTTGTGAGAAGAGCTCTCATCAATGATGGTTACCGATTTTAAAAGTAGCTTCATTTGAGGAATTTTATTAGTAGCATTTCAATAGCTAAAAAGATCAAAGCAAAAATAACAAACCATTTCCAAAGCGCATTGATTTGTGATGCCGCATTTGCTTCAGAAAAATATTCATCCACAGAATCATGTATGCTCACGCCATTTACCCCAGAAATATCCATGGATTGAAGATCGCTTTCCTGCCTGTCATAATTAAAACTAAGATTGCCAAAGCGGGAATTGTTGCCGGATACTTCATAATTTCCGGCTTTCAGCGGTAGGTTGGCTGTATTTAATTCTACACGGTTGCTATAGTTCTGTTGCTGGGGTATAAGATCGCTTTCCGGGTTTGTTAAATGCAATACCTGATCCTTTCCAAGTTCTACAGGAATATCAATTTTGTTTTCACTATTGGTTTGATAATATAGTTGATTCCTTTTCAGGGCCTCAAGCCCTATTTGATAAAAAACAGGCACTATGAGCGGTGAATTTTTGAAATTTGAATTTTCACTGTTTAATGGAGCAGTGAAAAGATATGCCGAATTTGATTCCGCCAGAAAGGGCTGATTATCCTCATATCTTAGAACAGCATTAGCAACTTGCAGGTTAAATGAAGTAAGTACTTTTGGATATTCGAAATTTTCTGTCCGATCTTCGAAGACTCCTTCCAAAAGAGGATGATCATATTCTATATTTGTAATAAGCCTTTCGGAAGTGATCTTTTGGGAAAAAGAGCTAAAGCCCAGTCCATTCAGCAATTGCTCATAAGAAAATACCTGTTCCGAGGGAATGATCAATAGAGATGCGCCATTGCTTTGGGCATTTGTAAGGTTATTTGTTAATGAGGAAGCTAACTGTTCAACTTCATTCAGAACAATTAGATTGGCAGAGTTCAATTGATTGAAATCGATCTGTGAAGCCTCATAAACCACAGTTTCGAATTCAGGTTCGTTGTAGATCCTTTCCAGGAAATCATCCTGAGCATTCGAAATAATAACCACTTTTACCGCCTGCCTGTCTGCGATATTAAAGTAAAGTACATTATCATACCTCAAGCCGGAATCCTCAATTTCTATTCTCCCATTCTCAACTGCCTGATTCTGGAGCCTGAAATTTATTTCAGCTTTATCATTTTCTTCAAATTGCACCGTATTTCTGCCTAAAAGTTTTTCTCCATCCCGTACAGATACCGTCACTGGCCTGTTTTCGGCGTTATTACTACTTAATCGAATATTGAGAGAAAGGGTTTCAGGGTTGGTATTGCTGATAAAAGCCGAATCCAGACTGATATTAATTATTTCACCGGCAGTATTATTTACTAAATGATAATTGAGGTCTTTATTTTTCAGATCATCCGGAAGATTAAGGGATACTGCAAAATCAGAGATCATTACGAACTCTTTTTCTGAGGCAGGATAATCCTTGAAATAGTTCTCTGCCTTCAATTTTATCTCTCTGAAATCTGCCTTTTCATCAGTGAAATTAATGTCCTGTAATTCCTCTTTGAGTTCAGATACAGAGCGGTTGAAATATTCCGCATTATTTGTAAAAAGCGCATAATCGCTTTGCTCATCCAGGTTTTCCAGGAGCTGGGTTACTGCTCTTTGAAATATGGAAGATTGTCCGTCCCCGGCTTGCATGCTGAAAGAATTGTCAAGGTAAATGAGGGTCTTGGTTTCACTCATGGCTTTATTGCTGGCCGGGATGAAAGGCTGAGCAAAAGCAAGAATAAGACAGGTTAGAAGCAGAAGTCTTGTAATTAGGATAAGGAACTTTTTAAGCCTCGAACTTTTACGGGTTTCCTGAATTACCTTTTTCAGAAATTTCACATTGGTAAAATCCTCTTTTTGGAATCGCCTAAGCCGGAATAGGTGAACTATCAGCGGAATTATAAGCAGAAACAGGGCGTAGAGTAATTCCGGATGTTGAAAATGCATATTCGGGAAAAAGGTTTCTCAAATATAGAAAATGATATGCGATTGAAGGCTATATCCTTTTTATTCGGAATTTAAAGTTACTGCCTTCACCGGGTTCCGATTCTACAGAGATGGAGCCTCCCATAGATTCTATGAGTTTCTTTACGGTTGCAAGACCTATCCCGCTACCTGTATTTCCTTCTCTGTCTGTGTTATCAAGGGTGGTGAACAGATCAAAAATATCCTTGACCTTTTCCCTGGGAATTCCCTGCCCGTTATCTTCTACTTCAAAAAAATAATACTCTTCATTCCTTGAAAAGCGTACGTCTACCTTCCTTTCTTCCTTATTATTATATTTAAGAGCATTGCTAATAAGGTTTAGAAAAACCTGGGTAAGAGCGGCTTTGTTGACATTATGAAGCATCACATCATCGGGATAGGTGATATTGATATCATCAGAGACCTGGTATAGGTCCACAATACCCTTCAAGAGCTTATGTAGATCTACATTTACGTAATCCTTCTCCATTACATGATCACTGCGATAAAAGCTTAGAATTCCATCTACATAATTTCTGAGGGAATATGATGACTCAACAAGGAATTCCAGATATTGCTCGGTTTCTTCATCAAATTTTCCCTTGTTCTCATCTTTAAGCAATTCACTCAGGGAAATGATATTTGCCAGTGGAGATTTAATATCATGAGAAACAAGGCTGGCAAAACGTTCAAGTTCCTTGTACTTCTGCTTCAGTTTCTTTTGTACCTCGTAAAGCTTATTTTTTTGTTTTCTGAACTCAAAAAGGTTCATCGTTTGGCTTGCAAGTGCTTTAAGGGCTTCTATCTGGCGTTGTGTAAGTTTTCTTTCTTTGGTATCAAAAACACAGAATACTCCAATTGCATGCCCCTGAGGGTTGTACAGCGGAATCCCGGCATAAAATTGAAAATCCTGGCTAAAGAGTTCTTTTGATCCTGTAAATATGTTTGGATGGGTCGATTTGTTGAAGAAAACAATTGGTTCATCCTGATGTATCACACGGTCACAAAAGGATTCGGAACGAGGGATATCCGTTGCATCGGCTCCGTAAATCGATTTGGTCCAGATACGTTTTTTATCGATAATACTAATATGGGCGACGGGAACTTCGCATACCGTAGCTGCCAGAAATGTAAGGTTATCGTAATCCTTATCCGGTCCAGAATTTAAGATGTTATACTCCTTCAAGGCAGCTAACCTTAGCTTCTCATTGAATGGAACTAATTTATGTTGCATCTCCCCAAATAGTTGATTACAAGATATCTAAAATTCAGCAGAATTATTATAAAAAAATCCTAATCTACCAGCTTTGTTCGCATTATACTGAACTCAAAATGAGTTCCTTCATCTTCTTCTGATGTTAGTCGGATATTTCCTCCAAGGCTACCAACAAGCTTTTTTACCGTTGAAAGACCTATTCCATGTCCTTTTTTACCCTCTCTGTCCCTATCGGCTACGGTTGTAAAAAGTTCGAATATATAGTTCTGTTTTTCTTTTGGGATTCCTATTCCGTTATCGCTTATACTAAAATTATAGAACTCCCTGTTCTCAGTACAATCTATTTCAATTATGATCTTTTCACTGCTGTTATATTTAATGCTGTTGCTAATAAGGTTCATGAAGATCTGGCCTAAAGCAGCGCTGTTTCCATGGATTAAAAGGTTATTATCCGGCAGGTTTATTTCGCAGTTCTGGTCTATCTGTAGCAAATCTATAATATCTTCCAGTAAGTCGTTCAAAAAGAACTCATGGCTGGTATCATCTTCAAGATTGCTGCTGGAGTAATGATCCAGAAGCCCGTTTATATATTCGCTTAGAGTTAAGCCCGAATGCTTCAGATAATTGAGATAATTTATCCCTTCACTATCCATTTTCTTAGAATATTTAGCTTTTAGGATATCGGCAGTGATGATCATATTGGCTAAAGGCATTTTAAGGTCATGCGATACCGTACTGGCAAACTCACGTAAAATACGATTGGTTTCATCCAGATCGTTCTTCATCTTTTCCAGTGCCTGATTCTTCCTTCTGTACTCAAAAAGTAATTCAACCTGTTTAGCAAGAGTTCTAAGGGCCGACTTTTGATTTTCAGTCAAACGGTGCTCTTTGGAATCCAGAACACAAAGTGTTCCTAGAGGCAATCCTTCAGCATCAAGAATAGGAACCCCGGCATAAAACCTTATCCCATTTTCCCCCGCCGTCACCAACGGATTATCTTTAAAACGTATATCCTCAAGGGTATTAGGAACTTCAAATAATTCTTCTGGTTTGAGGATGGCATGACCACAAAAAGAGATTTTTCGATCAGATTCCGGGATATCGGTTCCCTGTTTAGACTTGAACCAGTTTGTTTCTGAACCTAAAATAGAAATAAGCGCAATAGGAGTCTGGCAGATCTCACTGGCAAGTTTAGTAATGCTGTCGTAGGTTTCCTCTGCGAAAGAATTAATGATATCAAGCTTACGTATGGATTCAAGCCTTTTGTCCTCGTTAGCTGGTAAGGGGGGACTAATCATTGAAAATCATGATTTTGTTAATTGTTAAAGAAAACTAAAAAAAACTAGAATAGCAAAAACTAGAAAAGGCCTTTTTCA
This sequence comes from Gramella jeungdoensis, assembly GCF_023805255.1. Classification (GTDB taxonomy): domain Bacteria; phylum Bacteroidota; class Bacteroidia; order Flavobacteriales; family Flavobacteriaceae; genus Christiangramia; species Christiangramia jeungdoensis. The sequence continues at coordinate 399,067 of NZ_JAMSCK010000004.1, read as the reverse complement.
AAAACACCAAGCCCGAATAATGCGTAGTCATATTTTACCGGATCTTCTTTATCCATTTTTCTCAGGTTGTTATCCAATTCGCTCAGGGCTTTTGCATCGTTCATCTTACGTTTTAAAAGTCCAAGCTTTCTGGCAACATTTCCCGAATGAACATCAAGAGGACAGGAGAGCAGGGAGGGAGACAAATTCTTCCATATTCCAAAATCAACTCCGGTATTATTTTTTCTTACCATCCACCTTAGAAACATATTAATACGTTTGGCCGCCGAATTCTTTAAAGGATCACTAACATGCTTTTCGGTTCTCTTTTCATGAGGCAACTCAAAAAAAACATTTTTAAAATGATGAATGGCGGGTTGTAGAGTATGGTGCTGAGAATATTTCTCAAATATGTTCTCCAGCCCACCATGATGGATGTATATGTTTTTTAATGACCTCACAAAATACTTCAGATCTGTTGAATTAAAGGTTCTGTGAACGAAACCCTCCAGATCTTCAAGATCTCTTTCTTCGTGGTTAATAATAAAATCATTTGGACTCATATCCATCAACCTAACCAGTTTTTCGGCATTTTTCAGTATACTTTTCCTGTTTCCCCAGGCAATAGTTGCTGTTAAAAACCCCGCGATCTCTATATCTTCTTTTTTCTGAAACAGGTGAGGTATCTGGATAGGATCAGACTCAATGAACTTCGGAGTATTATATTCCTTAACCTTTTCATCCAGGAATTCCTTTAGCGCTGTTCGCGATAATTTCATATATAGACCTTTCTTTCTGGGGTGCAAAGATATAATTTCAGAAGGAAGACCATTTCGGTTTTAGAAGTCTTTCCGTTTTGTATGCACTTAGTCATCCAAGAATCCTGATTCAGCTGTATTTTGCGTATATTTAATTGATAATGAGTAAGATGTGTTAAATGAAAGGTAGTTTTTTCATACTGTTTATTTTACTGTTTTTCTACGTGCCCTATCCCCAACAGGATAAGTATCAACGCAGTCGAAGTCAAATGGTGGAACGGCAGATCGCGGCAAGAGGAATAGAAAATAAGGCTACTCTAAATGCTATGCGAAAAGTTGAACGCCATAGACTTGTGCCAAAAGACCAGGTAAGAAGCGCATATCAGGATCGTCCTCTTCCTATTGGGCATGGACAGACAATTTCTCAGCCATATATTGTGGCTTATATGACCGAGTTAATCGGACCCCGGCCTGGAATGAAAGTCTTGGAAATAGGTACAGGTTCAGGATACCAGGCAGCGGTGCTGGCAGAGATCGTAGATGAGGTTTATACTATTGAGATCATAGAACCGCTGGGTGTGAACGCGAAAAGTAATTTAAAAAAACTCGGTTATAGCAATATAAACACCAAAATAGGTGATGGTTTCTATGGATGGGAAGATCATGCTCCCTTTGATGCCATCGTGGTTACGGCTGCTTCAGAGTACATTCCTCCGCCCTTAATAGAACAATTAAAAGAAGGTGGAAAAATGGTAATTCCGGTGGGTGCGCCCTTTACCACTCAACAACTTATGCTGGTTGAAAAAAAGAAGGATGGGAAATGGAAAACAAAAAATCTGCTTCCCGTGCGTTTTGTTCCTTTTACCCGTAACTGATGGGATCTTTTTCCTTTAAACGACTCCTGGTTTCTATCGGGCTGCTTTCAGCATCCATGATCGCTTACCAGTTAAGCCTCATGCAATATCTTTCAATTATCCAATGGTATCATTTTGCTTATATGGTGATAGCAATTGCACTATTGGGATTTGGAGGGGCTGGTACTTTTCTCGCTTTATTTCGAAAACGTCTTATTGAAAATATAGGCTTTTTGCTTCCTTTGTTCATGGTACTTTCAGGTATTTTCATGTCTTTAAGTATCTGGCTGTCTTCACAGCCTTTCGCTAGCTTCGACACCTATTTGTTGTTTGTGGAGCAAAAGGAGATATGGCGACTGTTGTTGTTTGAGTTACTTTTCTTTGTTCCCTTCTTTTTCTGTGCTTTAGCCATAGGTATGGCATTTATAAAATATACCAGCAGGATCGGGAAATTATACTTTAGTAACCTGGTTGGTTCGGGATTAGGTGGAATACTTGCTATTGTCCTTTTCTGGAACGCTTTACCGATTGAGATACCTTTTATCACCGGAATTCTTGCAATAATTTCTGCAGGTATTGTAATACCCTATGAAAAGCGTATCTGGTGGGGGAGTAGTATATTGATAATGTTAGTAATCTGCTTTTTTTTCACTTTTCAATCTCCTTTATCCCTGAAACTATCTCAATATAAAAGCCTGAGCCGTACTTTAGATTTACCTGATACAGAAATAAAGGCTGGGTCGAATAGTCCTTATGGTTGGGTACAGTATGTTTCTTCTCCGGTACTTCGATATGCCCCGGGACTTAGTCTCTCTTATACGGGAGAAGTCCCTGTAACTGATGCAATATTTAATAATGGAGACTGGGCCGGAGCTGTACTTGCTTCAGAAGAAGACAGTGAGATCCATAATTACACTACTTCAGCCTTGGCTACGGAGATTGCCACTCCTGAAAAAATACTGGTTCTGGATGCGGGCACAGGCATAAGGAGCCTTTATTATAGCAGGAATGGAGGAGTCCACGTAGACCATGTGGAAGCAAATCCTTTAGTTACTCAGTTTTCCTCTGAAAAAATCGATCCGGATAATAGTTTTAAGCATTATCAGCAGGATGCCCGTTCGTTTCTTTCTGAATCGGAAGAGCAATATGATCTGGTTAGTCTTCCCGATATTGGAGCGTTTGGCGGGACAGCTGGTTTGCAGGCGATTCAGGAGGAATACCTCTTTACCATCGATGGCTTTTTATCAATATTTGATCATCTTGAAAATAACGGACTTATTAGTGTGACAGTCTGGATGGATTATCCTTATCGAAATCCTCTCAAGATCACTGCCACACTGGTGGAAACTCTGGTTGATAAGAGTATTTCAGATCCTTCAAAGCATCTGGTCGCCGTTCGAAGCTGGAACACCATTACTTATTTACTGAAGAAAGAAGCATTTACCGAAGGAGAAATAAGAAAAGTCAGGGAGTTTTGTGAGCGATTATCGTTCGATCCTCTGCTGCTTCCTGACATTTCGCCGGGTGAGAGAGATAAATATAATGCTCTTCAGGATCAAAGCCTGTTCCGGCTTAACGATCAGCTACTTGCTGATGAAAGGGAAGATTTATATGAAACCTATGACTTCAATATCAAACCGGCCACTGATGAAAAGCCGTATTTCTCTCAATTCCTGAAATGGAAAAGTTTTTCGCATCTACAGGAATTGTTCGGAGGCCAGTCTGCTTCATTTTTTGAACTGGGATATCTCATTGTTGGAGTAACATTCCTGCAATCATTATTACTGGCGTTTATACTGATAATCCTTCCATTATTCTTTTTAAAGAGAAAAATACAAAATATGACCTGGACGCTGCTTTATTTTGCGGGGATAGGGATTGGGTTTATGTTTGTAGAGATCGTGCTTATACAGCGATTCATCCTTTTCCTTGGTCATCCAGTTTATTCAGTGGCGGCCGTTATAAGTGTTATGTTGCTGCTATCCGGAGCAGGAAGCTGGCTTTCCGAAAATTTGCCAAAGGGCCCTATAAGTATGCGGACAATTCTCCTGATAATAACAGGGATACTTGTCTTATATGCATTCGGTCTGCCATGGGTTTTGAAGATGGGGATGGGACTGGCTGGAGGAGTTAAAATGGTCGTTTCCCTGGTTCTTATAGGTCTTCCGGCTTTTTTTATGGGAATGCCTTTTCCTCTGGGATTGCGTTATCTTTCCGAAAAGAATGAACAGGAAGTGCCCTGGGCCTGGGGAATAAACGGCTGCTTATCTGTTGTGAGTACTTCGCTGGCTACTATAATTGCTGTTGAGGCAGGTTTTTCTGTGCTCATCCTCCTGGGAGCATTAGCCTATCTGGTCACCATGCTAAGTTGTTATCTTAAAGTATGATTTAATGATGAATAATCGCACCATCTACCATGGTGAGTTTCCTGTCGGCCATATTAGCCAGTTCCTCATTATGAGTAACGATCACAAAGGTTTGCTGAAATTCATCACGAAGTCTGAAGAAAAGCTGATGAAGGTTTTCTGCCGATTCGCTGTCAAGATTTCCTGAGGGCTCATCAGCGAAAATAACGGCAGGATTGTTAATAAGGCTTCTTGCCACTGCAATTCTTTGCTGTTCACCCCCACTTAGTTCTCCCGGTTTGTGGGAGGCTCTATTTTCCAGCCCTAAAAAACTCAACAGTTCCATGGCTCTTTTTTCTGCTTTCTTTTTAGGAGTATTCTGAATAAATGCCGGGATACAGATATTTTCCAAAGCTGTAAATTCTGGTAATAACTGGTGAAACTGAAAAATAAACCCAATATGTTTGTTTCGGAAGCGCGAGAGTTCCCGGGATGAAAGCCCATAGATGTCGGTGCCGTTTATTTCTAATTGTGAGTTTTCCTTTTTTGAAGGTCGGTCCAGAGTTCCGAGTATTTGCAGCAGAGTGGTCTTTCCTGCACCCGAGGCTCCAACAATCGAAACAATTTCACTTTTCTTTATATGAAGATCAACCGCTTTTAAAACATGAAGATCTCCGTAGTATTTATGAATATTTTGGGCAATGATCATTTATCACAAAATAAGAGCTCCGAAAATAGCCAAATTAGGGAGATTCCCCAAGCTTAACTTCGGAATAAGTTCTTGACCCTGTTATAATCTATATAATAAACCACCCTGAGACTTAAATTATGTCTGGCCGGTTGTGCGAACAGGTTATCCAGGCTTTCTTCAAAACCAAGCTGGCTAAGCTTATCCTGGTTAAAAATCGCATTTCGGTACAGTAGTACTGCTTCGCTTCCCGGCGCGAACTGCCACCTGTAGCTAAGATCCAGGTTCCATATATTAAAATTAGCGTCGGGATTATTTTGTTCTTTACTATATTCAATTGGGTCGAGAGATCCTTCTTCGGCAAGCCTGGAGAATTCCCCTTCAGCAAAAATAGCGGTAGACCAGAAATGTCTGAAGCTGAGATTTAGTCCCTGTCTTGTGTTGAAATTATAACTTCCGCTGATAGAATTCTCAATACTTTTTTGATCCCTGGTCCCAAAAATGATCATATTCCGGGACTGGTCTACATAACTTGGGCGGTCATTTTCATATTCGTATTCAAAATCATAAACCATGCTGAATTTATCATTGAATCTGAAGCGTGGCTCGATATCCAAATTAAAGCTGTTTTGGGCGGATTTATAATAATCTTCGTAATACACCCTAACATCATAAGCGAACCTTTTACGGTAATCTGAAGAAACAAAGAATCGGCCTCCGCCGAAGGGTTTATAGAGTACATAAGTGTTTTCGGCTCGGGGTTCAAAGAAATCCCTGAACTCAGAATTTATCTCCAGGGCTCCTCCAAATGCAAAGCGTTTACGAGTCATAGCAAAGAAACTGCCGCCCATCCCTGTATTCACTGAGATATCTGGTCTGTATCTTCTAAGGTGCTGACCGTAAATCCTAATCTGATAATTGTTATATGCTCCTTTGGGTTCAAAGATTCGATACGAGCCACCCCAGGAAAAATTATTGTAATTGTTAATGAAACTAATTCCCATATCGTTAATGTCATAAGTCTCATTCGCAAATTCGTGGCCCACTTCGTATCTAAAATTTCCTTTTGTTCTTTCTACTGAAAACATAGATGCAAAGCCGGTCTTGTTCTGGCCGGGCAGATTAACGTTACTCATTTTAGCCTGGCCTTTAAAATTGAACGAATTCTGTTTATTGAAAATATCAAACAGAAAGGCGGTAACATTCCCATCTCTGAAGCTGCCATTTCTGGTTACATTCGTATTAACCAGAGAAATGGAAGAATTTTTATTGAACCGTTGATCCAGAACAAGAATATTATAATTCGCTACAGGTTCTGTAATTCGCCTACGAGTGTTCCCAGTAACAGTATCTCTGAAGATGGCCTCTTCCTTATCGGTGATCGCGTTAAAAAACCCAACGCCAAGACCTCTATCCGTTCTTCCTGAAATTTTCAGCGCATTAATAAGGTCGGTCTTCTCCGGATTGTCAATTATCTTCTCGTTTTCCAGGAGTTCCCTTTGTGCCTCATTGTAGCCTATAGGTGTACTACCCACACGCCTGGAGTAGAAAAGATCTCCTTTATTGAAAAGTTCGGTTCCTTCTGTAAAAAAAGCACGGTTCTCCCCAAAAACCTGTTCAAAAGGCCCCAGGTTTAGTTCCACTTCATCATAGGCCGTCTGTCCAAAATCGGGAACAAGGGTCATGTCTAGTGTAAAGGAATCATTGATCCCATACTTCAGGTCCATTCCCGCATTAAAATTAAAATCGTCATTTCCATTATACCTTTCAGATGCCATTGAAATATATGGATACAGGCTAAGCCGAACCGGGGGGTCTATATCCCTAATTCCCTTTAAAAGTCCGGTATACTGGCTGATCTGTCCTACAGATTTATCAATGTAATTCCATACATAACCTTCATTAAGATGTTTAATTTCCCGGTAAAACTGAATTCCCCAGGTCTGAATATCCTTTTCAGGAAATCTTAAAGCAGAGTAGGGGATCTTCATTTCTACATACCATCCATTTTCGTCCTGTGATACTGCCGATTCCCATACCACGTTATAGCTATAGTCTTCATTATCCCCGGTCATCCGCGCATCGGCTTGAGTGCCTGCGGCCGTAACGATAAATCGGGTCTGGTTTTCCCCGTCATCGTAGGTATTTATATCCATGAGGAAGAATTCGGCCTGGTCCAGATTATCTCTCTGGGTGAATTGGGTAATTACCCTTTCAGGGTTTTCTTCTTTTAGAATAGCCGCCACATAGAGAGCTTCATTATCGTATAGTAGTTTAACATTTGTCTCATGGGAAAGGGGGATGGGGTCACCATCTCCCGGTTCTACCATAACAAAATCGCCGGCAGTTTCGGCTTGGTTCCATAAAGATTCATTCAGAATTCCATCTATTCTGGGCGGATTTTCAATTTTATGTGTGGTATAGACTTTTCTTTTTTCCTGATTTTGTGAGAACGAAAGAAGGCTGAAAATGAAAAATAAATAAAAAAAGCAGTAATTTTTGGGCATTGATTGATGAATTAATTGAAATCCGCTCAAATGTATTATTGTTCATCAATATGGGCAAAAGAATTCCATAAAATCGCGTTAAACATTCTTTGTTTTGTTTATTTAAAAACTAAATTTGATAAACAAAATTTTGAAGATTGTTTATGAAAGAGAAAAATCTGAAGAAAGCTACTTTGGCAGGAGGATGCTTTTGGTGTACGGAAGCAGTTTTTCAGAGACTGGAGGGCGTTGAAAATGTGAGATCTGGCTTCACCGGTGGAACGATTAAGAATCCGCCCTATCGTGAGGTGATAAGCGGAAGAACTGGTCATGCCGAAGCTATTCAGATATTATTTGATCCTGAGAAAATAAATTATCGAGAGATCCTTTTAATATTCTTTGCTACTCACGACCCTACAACTCTGAACCGCCAGCAAAATGATGTTGGGACCCAATACAGGAGCGCGATATTCTACCATGACGAAGAACAAAAAGAGGTAGCTGAAAAAGTGATAGATCTGCTTGAGAGGGAAAGGGCATTTGAAGATCGAATAGTAACCGAAGTGACTGAAGCATCAGCTTTTTACGAAGCAGAGCAGGAGCACCAGGATTTTTACAACAGGCATCGTGAGCAACCTTATTGTCAGTATATTATTGATCCTAAGATCACGAAATTAAACAAGTTATTTTCAGATAAACTAAAACAAACAGGCTAGAATGGCATATAAATATTTTGAAGAGTACAATCACAAGGTCACTGAAAACCTAAAGAATAATTTCCGTGAGATAATTCAGGGTGTAGGTGAAGATCCCGAAAGGGAAGGAGTTTTGAAAACTCCCGAAAGGGCGGCAAAAGCGATACAATTCCTAACCCAGGGCTATTCTATGGATGCCGAAAAGATCCTGAAAAAGGCCATCTTTAAGGAAAGTTATGATGAGATGGTGGTGGTAAAGGATATTGAGCTTTATTCCCTATGCGAGCACCATATGTTGCCTTTCTTTGGCAAAGCACATATCGCCTATATTCCTAATGGAAGGATTATCGGCCTCAGCAAGTTACCCAGGGTGGTGGATATTTTTGCAAGGCGTTTGCAGGTACAGGAAAGACTAACACATGATATACTGGAATGCCTGAACAAGACCCTGAAACCTCAGGGAGTCGCAGTAGTGATAGAGGCCGTACATATGTGTATGATGATGCGCGGGGTGCAGAAGCAGAACAGTGCTACCACAACCTCCGGTTTCAGAGGGCAGTTCAAGGAAATTGAGACTCGGGAAGAATTTCTGAAACTCATTAGTTCGGACCTGAGATAGAAGTTTGGCATCTTATTTGATTTTACAGGAGTAAAAATCAAAGGATGAAATTATTCAGAAATAAAACTTTTGTAAAAGGACTTGCTTATGATCTGGTGGGAATGGCCAGCGTGGCAATTCCTGTTATCGGTCCCTTTCTGGATCTTCTATGGGCGCCTTATGCGGCAAAGAAGATGAGTGAAATGTATCCGGGTAGAAAAGGAAAGCTGGCATCTGTGCTTGTATTCATTGAAGAGATCCTTCCGGGAACCGATATTATTCCAACTTTTACACTAATGTACCTTTATACCTACGTTTGGAAGAAAGAACCTTTAAAACCTCAGGTTATTGAAGTTGAAAGTTATTAGTGTTTGCTTAATTAGTTAAAGGGAAGGCTGCCAATTTTGGCAGCCTTTATTTTTTATAAGGTCCAGGATGCCGAGATCATGATATTTCTCCCGATGTTATAAATATTGTCTGGCTTAAGACGTGACATATGGGAAATATAAGTTTTATTTAGCAGGTTATTTCCATTGATTCCAAGTTTAAGACTGGAACCTCCCAGATCCAGAACAGTTCCAAGTCCTGCACCCAGTAATCCATATCCTCCGGTTCTTGTCTCGAACATTCCGGGGTTGTTTTGATCAAATACATTCTTTAATCTGATAAAGGCATATTTTTCTTTTAAGAACTTTCCGTTATCAAATTCTACCCTGAAAGTGTTGGTAAGAGAATTGGCGGGGATTAGCGGGAGATAAGCTCCATCCTTCAATTTTCCGGTTACCGTTTCAAAACTGCTCTCCAGGTGAAGCCAGTCCAACGGATGCGGGTGAATATGGAGACCTATTTCTCCTCCATAAAGGCTGGCATCCGCCTGTGTATATTCAAATACCGGGCTGGATTCTATAGTCTCACCGGTAGGAGTTATAAAAATATAATCGGTTACGGAATTATTGAAGGCATTTACGAAAGCCTCAAAATGGCGGGCTCTCCACTCCAGTGCAAGGTCCACCTGGAAATTCTGTTCATTGTCCAGTTGAGCATTTCCTTTTTCATAGCGGTTTGCACCGTGGTGTACTCCTTCTGAGGTAAGCTCGGAAAGATTGGGTGCGCGAAATCCGCTGGCAAGATTAAGCCTTACAATTAATTTCTGCTCATACTGGTATTTTGCCCCAAGTGCTCCATTTATACTGTTGAAGTTACGATCTATACTCTCTACGATGTCTCCACCTTCGGTCTGATAGGATTCAGAGTTCAGAGAACGATTGTCAAATCTCAAGCCTCCCTGAAAGTCCCAGTTTTCCAGGTGGTAATGAGTAGTGGCAAAAACGCCAAAATCCAGGGTTTCTGCGTCTGGTATAAGCAATTCTTCCCCATAATTTTCATTGGTCTGATACATTCCCTGAATTCCTGCGATGGTTTCAAAATTGCCGATCTTAGGAAGATTGTACTTAAAATTATAATTAAAGGTTTCCAGGTGCATTTCAAGGGCTGGTTCAAGATCTTCTTCATGGGCGTCCTCTGCTTCCACATGTTCCTCTTCCTCATGTTCTTCTTCCTCATGTTCTTCTTCATGGTGTTCTTCAAATTCCTTACGGTCATTGAACTGATATCCGATCTTCAAGTCCAGACTGGAATTGCGGAAATAGAATTTATTATCCAGGCTAAGAACATGGTTGTCTATCTTCTGATAGGGGAGTAGTGGTTCTTTTTCGGTTGACTGAAGACCCGTCTCTTCAGGAATACCTATTTCGCTTCTGTTAAAATTATATCGTAGGTCTCCCTTGTATTTTTTATCCTGAAAACCTATACCTGCTTTAAGATCTCTCTCATTGAAGCGTGTGTTAGTGACCCGCACTTCATCCCCACCTTTATAGTCGCTGTGGGAAGCAAGACTTCCTCTTACCAGAAACTTTAATTTCTCTGCAGAAGTCTTTGCCATCAAGCTGGCCTGGTATCCCAGAGTATTACTGAAATAATCTGATTCAAGTTCGGCACCAAACGAATTTTCTGTGGCATATCTTTCGGGATTAAGGTAAAGAACCCCGCCAATCGCATCGCTACCATAAAGTAAAGATGCCGGTCCTTTAATCACCTCCACACTGCTAATTCCCTTGGAGTTTATACCCAGCCCGTGTTCATCTCCGTATTGCTGGTTCTCAAGTCTTACTCCCTGGGTATAGACAAGCACACGATTGGAACTAAGGCCTCTAATAACGGGTTTCCCTATTCCCACACCTGTAGTGAGATTGTTTACTCCTTCAATTTGGGATATCCCGTCTGAAAGAGTTACCGCACCTTTACGGTTGAGTTCTGAAACACTTTCCCGGTCAACTTTCATAACATTTTCACTTTGTAACTGGTGGAAAGGGGTGGAAACGATGACCTCTTCCATTTCTATGGCAGAAGGCTTGAGACTGATCTGGATCTCCTCAGATGGAATGTTTATTTCCTGAGTATAGCTGGCAAAACCTATAGATGAAATAACCATTTTATACCTTCCCTGCGGAATATTGCCAATGCTGAAGTTTCCTTCAAGGTCTGTCATCGTACCTTTTTCAAGTTGAGGGAAATATATGTTGGCACTGAAAACCGGTTCATTGGTTTCAGCATTTCTTATGGTACCCGATATGTTGTTCTGGCTGAATAAAGCCGGGTTCACCGCAAATAGCAGTGTAATAATCAATAATTTTTTCATTGATGTATTTTAAATGATTTGTAATCGCTTAAGTAAAAAGAATAAGAGTTTTAAGCGGTAAAAGGCGGGCCTCTAAGGTCAAATGCAAGAGGTTCAAAATCATTTAAAAACTGGTAGTATTCAAAGATGCTCCTTTCTTCTGAAACTTCTGAAACAATGGAATACTCGGGAAGATCAATATTAAGGGCAGGCTTTTTATGAAATTTATGAAGATCACAATCAATAGCTTCTTTGTGATAATGATACTCAGAATAATTATCACAAAGCTTATGGCTGTGTTCAAGGAAGATATGAGAGAAACTTACCCCAGTTGGAAGCAGAATCAGTACTGCAGTGAATACAAAAAATATGTTCTTTAATTCTTTCAATTTAATTTCTAAAAATTCTTGCAAATCCTATTCTGCTCAACATTTTCTTTTCGAACGCCCAAAAAAACTGAAATTGCCCAAAGATCCAGCCGAAAGTTACCAGTAATACCTGATATATTGGAAAGATAAGAAAGATTCTGGCAAACCAGTAAAGACTCCAGTGCGTGCTTTCCTGAGTAATACCAAGACTCTCACAAAGCGGACTGGCAAGTTTGGCCGCTGAAGATCCGGTGATTGCAAAAACCAAAAAGATGATGAATAGCTGCCAATTAGAATCTATTCCCCAGCGATTTTTCAACTTTTTCATGTTGCAAATATAGGGATTTGATCAAATAATCAAATTCTCGTGGGAACACTAAATCGCTGATTGTATTGCTGACTGAAGTAGACAAAATAATTGTACAGCAAATAATTCACTTCGTAGCCGTAATCGATATTGGGATCGTAATTAATCTGATTAATATATAGATTAGGATTATAAACCGTAGGTTGCTGCACTCTCTGGTTATATTCCGTCACCAGGAACTGGTTTTTGTTTTCCAGATAATTCTGGGAATAATAGCCTCTTGGTTTGGCATATGAATTAATGAACAGATTGAAGCCTGGTTCTATAATTATAATTTCATATTCAAGGCTGTCATTCGCTATTCGTACCGTGTCATTTTCTTCATTTGCAAGCCTGTCTGAAGGGAATTTTTTTCCTCCGGTGGATCCACAGCTATAAACAAATAGTGCCAGTAGAAATATGTATAATATGTTTTTCATTTTAACAAAATAATTCTAATATAAACTTACACAAATATTGTTCCTCTCTTAGCGCCCGCCTGAATAACCTCCAAGGATGCTTTCATCATTATCATCCTTCTTCCTGCCTAGGGCAATTTCTTCACTGCTATCAATAATATCGGGACTGTCTTCGTTCTTTACTAATGTCCTTATAAAAACCTTATCATATTTTACGTCCTGACCGCTAAGCGTTCGAAGGAGATCAACAGTTTCTGAATCTTTTTCTGTTTCCTTCATTTGGGCAATTACACCTGAAAGAAAAGCAGCAGCAATTTTCAAAATATCCTGAAAGCTTTGTTCATCTATTTTCAGAAGGCTGGCATTTCTCTTTAAAGACTCTAGTTGCTCTTCACTTAAATGCTGTTTAAGGGTCTTATCACCCTCTAGGATAAGATCACCTTTTTCGACGAGCGAGATAAGGTTGGAAGACCCTCCCATCAAAAATTCTTCATTTTTCTGAAAAACCGAGAGTAGGGCCGGAAGTGTAAAAACAAGAGCTCTTTCGATTTTCTGTTTATCCAGTTTTATGAGTTCTCCGGTCCTTTCGACAAGCCTCTCCCCGGTATGGGTTCTGAAAACATCTAAAATATTGGCCATTTTCTCCTTGCGTTTATTCAGGTTCAAGTTAGCAAGTTTATTATTCAATTTCCCTAATGAAATAATAAAAAAGAGACTTTCTAAAAAGTCCTTTAACAGTCATTGCGAGGAACGAAACAATCTTTACATGAGATTACTTCACTTCATTCGTAATGACAAATGGATTTACTTTTTAGACTGTCCCTTATTGTACTTTATTCAGTTTAAGCTTTTTCTTTCTTAAGAAGAGAAATTATCTGCTCGGCAAGTTCAGAACCAATTCTTTCCTGGGCTTCATGAGTAGAACCGCCAATATGAGGACTTAAGGACACACTTTCGTTCATAAGAAGCTTTATTGCTGGGTTAGGCTCATTTTCATAAGTATCAAAAGCAGCAAATGAAACTTTTCCAGTATCTATAGCTTCCAATACGGCTTCTTCATCCAGAACACCCCCGCGGGCAGCATTGATTATACCAACACCATTTTTCATTTTTTCTATTTCTTTGCTTCCGATCACCGGTTTATCCTGCGCGGGAACATGAAGTGTGATAAAATCGGCATGCTTTATAAGCATATCAACAGGCTCTGTTTTAATCGGGATCCGGATGCTTTGGTGATTGTAGAACTCAAGCTCTATTTCAGCTTTTCCCACTTTCTGATCACTTGCTATTACTTTCATTCCAATACCTAAAGCGATTTTTGCAACTTCCCGGCCAATTCTTCCGAAACCGACAATTCCCAGGGTCTTTCCGCGTAACTCCACACCACCGGCATAGGTTTTCTTGAGTTCCTTAAACTTGGTCTCACCCTCTAAAGGCATATTCCTGTTGGAATGATAAAGCTGACGTACGCCTCCAAAAAGATGAGCAAAAACAAGCTCTGCCACAGAAGCTGATGAAGCCGCAGGCGTATTAATCACATGGATTCCTTTTTTTCTGGCATATTCCACGTCAATATTATCCATTCCCACACCTCCGCGACCTATAAGTTTTAGGCTGGGGCAGTTATCGATTATATCTTTTCTAACTTTTGTAGCACTTCTTACCAGCAGTACATTAATGGCATTTTTGTTTATGTAATCTTTAAGCTGTTCCTGTGAAACTTTTTTGATGGTAACTTCAAAACCAGCTTTTTCAAGAGTATTAACTCCGCTTTTCGAGATACCATCATTTGCTAATACTTTCATTTTGTAAAATGATCTATGAATTTAAATTTGTCTTTCAAGTTCCTGCATAAGATCAACCACCATCTGTACGCTTTCCAACGGGAGGGCATTGTACATCGATGCCCTGTAACCACCTACGCTACGGTGACCGTTAAGACCATTCACACCAGCATCTTTCCATAACTTGTCAAAAGTCTCTTTGTGAGATTCATCTGTAAGGTTGAAAGTAGCGTTCATTGGTGAGCGGTCTTCTTTAGCAGCAAATCCTTTAAATAATGGGTTTCGATCTATTTCAGCATAGATGAGTTCAGCTTTTCTATTATTTAATTCTTCCATGGCTTTAATACCTCCTTTAGCTTTTATCCAGCGAAGGGTAAGCATGGATACATATACAGCATACACCGCAGGTGTATTAAACATACTGTCTTTACTAATATGGGTAGCATAACTCATCATTGACGGGATCTCTCTCGAAACCTTTCCAAGAATATCTTCTTTTATCACAACTAAGGTGGTACCTGCAGGTCCCATATTCTTTTGAGCGCCGGCGTAAATAAGATCAAATTTGGAAAAATCCAGTTCCCTTGAGAAAATATCACTACTCATGTCGCAAACCAGTGGTTTGGAAGTAGAAGGGAATTCCTTTATCTGGGTCCCGAAAATGGTATTATTACTGGTACAGTGAAAGTAATCGGCATCGTCTGGGATGCTGAATGACTTAGGTATATAATTGAAGTTTTTATCTTTTGAGGAGGCCACTTCCGCAACATCACCAAATAACCTGGCTTCCTTGATGGCTTTTGTAGACCAGGTCCCGGTGTTAAGATAAGCGGCTTTTTTCTCCAGTAAGTTATAGGCAACCATAAGGAACTGGGTGCTTGCACCTCCCTGAAGGAATAAGGCCTTATATCCCTTATCCTTTAAACCAAGCAGTTCCAGCGCCAATGACTGTGCCTCTTCCATAACGGAAACAAATGCCGGACTGCGATGTGATATTTCCAGTATTGATAAACCTGAACCGTTAAAGTCTAAAATAGCCTGAGAGGCTTCCTTAAATACCTCTTGAGGTAAAATACAGGGGCCTGCGCTGAAATTATGTTTTTTCATAAAACTTTTACTTGATTATGTTATAACAAAGATGCTAAAAATGCCAGTAAATGCTGTTATTAAAATTATAATAGTAGCCTTATAAATTTAACAGGAACTCAATAGTATCAATATTATCGGCGTAATCCCATAACTGTGGTTTCTGGGTTTGTCCAAACCTTACCTCGGTATTCCCCGGCTCATTTTTTACAATGCATTGTATCTTATCTTTATTCTTCTGCAGGGTTTTATTTAACTGGCCTTCATTTTTGTAGGTTTCATAAAATAAAGTGGCGATTGGAGAACCAAAACTCTTGTCTTCCTTTAATATCAAAAAACCGTTTTCAAGCAATTTGAATTCGCTCATCAGGTAGACAGCCTTATTGTAATCGTAGTTATTGGCATATTTATCTCTGTGAATTATCGGATTCCATTCATAAATAGCTTTAAAGAATCGGTCAAAATCGTAATTTTCGGGCACGTATAGTTTGGATACATTCCTGCACCCCAGTCCATAATACCTGAAAATATCTTCACCAAGTCTTGATAGTTCCTCCTGGCTTTCATTTCCGGTAAGTATTGCCACCGAATTACGATTCTTTCTAATGATACTTGGTTTACCTTTAAAGTAATATTCAAAATAGCGAGCCGTATTATCGCTCCCTGTGGCTATAACCGCGTCAAAATCTTCCAGTTTGCCTTTGGTGAATTTTATTCGTTCTTCATACCTGCTATCCAGCTTCATTAAATATTTCGATATAAGCGGTAATATATGCTTGTCGTTGGAAGAAAGCTTAATGAGCACATTATGACCAGAAACCAGTACCGAAATAAAATCATGAAAACCAACCAGCGGTATATTTCCGGCCATAACAATCCCTACGGTTTTTCCTCCACTTTTTGAAAGATCATATTCTGCCAGCCATAGCTTTAGGTTTTCTTCTGTTAGAGCCTCGCTCCACTGCTGAAGAGAGAATACCACATTTTCCCTGGTAAACCAGCCATTATGGTGCACCGCATTATCTATCTTCTCTTCCATTTCGGCGAACAACTTCTCATTTGCCGGGAGGGAATCATCTTTAACCGATTCTACCACCTGGAATTGATTCAGGAATTTCCCCAGTTTAATTAGATGTGATTTATGGTCGTCAATTGTCATTGGCTTATTTGGTTATGAGTGGTGTGCATGTTAAATTTGTGCAGCGAAATTAAAGTTTCCTCAGCTTATTACCATAAAATTTATTAAAAGCTGTCGGTCTTTTTTCGTTCAGTTTTTTAAATTTACAAATAAAAGAAATAGCTATGGCAATTGTAATAACCGATGAATGCATAAACTGCGGGGCCTGCGAGCCTGAATGCCCGAATACCGCAATTTATGAAGGAGCGGACGACTGGAGATATGCAGATGGTACTGACCTGGATGGAGAAGTTGTGCTTCCCAATGGTAAGGAAGCGGACGCTAATGAGGCTCAGGAACCAATAAGCGATGAGATTTATTATATAGTTCCAGATAAGTGTACTGAGTGTAAAGGATTTCATGAAGAACCTCAGTGTGCAGCTGTATGTCCTGTTGACTGTTGTGTACCCGACGAAGATCATGTAGAAAGCGAAGAAGAACTGTTGGCAAAACAGCGTTTCATGCATAATGAATAAACAGAATAAATTCACAGGAATTTTAATCCCGTTCTTGTGAGCGGGATTTTTTATGATACGCTAAACTTCAATTCATTCCTGTAAGTGGATGGAGGTTTACCCGTGAAGGCTTTAAAAAGCTTATTGAAATGACTGAAGTTGTTGAATCCACTTTCATAACAAACTTCAGTAATACTTATCTGTTTTTCGTGAAGTAGTTTGGCAGCATGAGCCAGCCTGTATTCATTTACAAACTTTGTGAATGTTTTACCGGTGATCTTTTTAAAGTAGCGGCAAAAAGCAGGGTTGGTCATACTTACTTTTTCACTTATCTCATCCAGGCTGATATGTCTGGTGAATTCTTCTTTTACGAAATTGAAGATCACATTTATCCTGTCGTTATCCTGTAACTCGGTTTCCAGGATAAAGCCCTGAGCATTAAGAATGGTATAATTGTTAGCTTTTTCCAGTTGTTTCAGAACTTCCAGCAATCCAAGAAGGCGTGCGAAAGGTTCAAGTTCCCTTAATTTTTCAATTTCTGCCCCTATACGTCTTTTGGTATCACCGTGAAATACGATGCCTTTCTTCGCTCGATCCAATAAATTCTTTATACCCTTCAACTCAACTATATCAAAGAAATCGTTTCCGATAAAATCGGGTTTGAACTGAATCACAGATTCACATTCATGTTCGGTAAGGCTATCGGTAAAGGAGCAGTGGGGCAGGTGTGAGCCTATTAGAATAAGATCGCCATTCCTGTAATAAGAGATGTGGCTTCCTATCTGTCTCTTTCCACATCCTCCGTTCACATATACAAGTTCAATTTCGGGATGGTAGTGCCAAAAGGTGGGCTTTTTATTCTTAAGGTCTCTGTAGTAGGTTCTGTAGGAGAAAGAACTTCCAAATCCAGGTTCGATCTTTTCCAAAGTAGGTTTGTGGCCGGTTCCCATATTTGTCATATTTCTCCTTAAAGTTAACCTTCTCAAATTTTGCGAAACTATACTAGATTACCAATAATATGTTCCAAATTATGCGAAAACGTTTTCTTTGACTTATTCGGTGTTATTTTGTTACATATATCAGTTTATTGGCTTCTATTCTTATAGGTTTTTATGGGGTAAGTTTGAATTAATCTTTAATCGCAGTTCTAACCTTTTAAAACTTAAGATTATGAAAACAACAATCAGAACCCTTGGAATCACACTATTATTTTTAGTGTTTATGAATGTAAAAGCTGCCGATGAGCTTGATATCAGGATCAATGATCAGCAAAACCTTATTGTTGAACTCCAAAGTATCGAGAAAGGTGCTGTATTAAGTTTGCTGGATGAATCTGGAGAAGTTCTATTCAAAGACAGGTTCTTTAACGAGAGCTCTTATTCTAAGATCCTTGATTTTGAAAGTTTACCCGATGGGAAATACTCGCTTAAGCTGGAAAAAGAATATAGTGTAGCTACTTCGGTAATTAGAAAAACTGGAAAAAGCATAACTATAAGTAAAGGAGAATATTCCTTTGTTTATAAACCGATACTTAAAGTGGATGGAAATAAAGTAGCTCTTTATATAGCAAATCCAGAGGAGACCTTTATGCATGTAGAAATATTTGATAGATATGGAAAATCTGTTCAGTATTTTAAGAGTAAGGATCTTATCTTAAAACGTACGCTCGATTTCTCACGGGTTCCTGCGGGTAGCTATATAGTAACCATCAAAACTAAAAAGAACAGTTTTACAAAGACTCTTACCGTTGGGTAGCTTGAATTACAGCCTAATTCAAACTAAAAGCCCCCGCTGTAGCGGGGGCTTTTTCTTTTACTCGTCTTTCATTTTCCGTTTTATCTTATCTATAGCATTCTGAATGGATTTCTCGGGTTCAATAATATTATTGCTGCCCCAGAATTCAGTATCATAAAAGCCTGATACATCATCTACCATCACAATGTTAGGGTTTATAAGGTCTACAGTTTTTTTCCAGTCGTCACTTGCATATTCCTGCCAGTCGGTAACCACCATCTCGCTGTTTATCTTGTATCTGGAATTAAAGATCTTTCTTTTCCAGTTTACCACATAGTCCATCTGGGCTTTACCGTAGGCGTAATGCCATTTTCCATCATTCTGTGCATAGTCTACCTGGTAATTTAGTTCCACAGGATATACTTTGGCACCGGTGGGTTTCTTTTTAACGAACATCTTCGCAGCAGCTCTTCTATCGTCTACATTCAGACTATAATCTGCTTTGACCAGTGTTGAAGTTTCAGCATCGATGAATAATCTACCGTAATACCATGGATCTGATTCATCCAGTTCTTTAAAATTCACCACATAAGTGAAACGATCATTTATCTTGGTAGGATCGTCAAAAGTGAATTCGTAACTATCTACCATTCCCGGTCTGAGTACATACTCGGTATACTTCATCATATCAAGGTAGAGGGTATTAAAGGGACCACCTTTAAGTTTGACGGCTACGGTGTCCAGTTTTTCGTAATCGGTACTTTTCCTGGCCTTGTAAATGGAAACCAGGTCTTTTCTCGGCGAATTATAAGGACTTTTAAATATTTTGACCACGGCTTCAGAAAGGCTTACATTACTCCAGCCTTTTTTGATGGTTTCTCTGTAGAAGGAAGTCATCAGACTTTGATCAGATAGGTAATTCTCATCTTTTTTGGCCAGCATTTCCTCTACCAGTAGCCGGGGATTTGTGGCTTTATAAAGGTTCACCTCGGAAAGCTCTTCTACGGTCTCTTCCAGTTCAATTCTAGTTCCCTGTCCCTTGAAATAGGTGAGAGGTAAGGTTTTACTCTGGAAGCCGAGAACTGAAATTGTCACAGTAGCTTCGATTAGATCTTCAGGAACCTTAAGGGAGAATTCCCCATCGGCATTTGTAATTGTAGAAATATTGCTATTGTTTAAAGCTAAGTATGCAGAAGATATAGGTCTTCCATTTCTGGCGTTAACCACCTCTCCTTTATATTCTACGAATTTTATATCGGCAGGCTGAAAAGCAAAACTCTGTACCGACAGAAAAAGCAAACTGAATATTAACAGAAGGGTATTGGTATAGCCATTCAAAATTGTTTTGGGATTTTTCATGACAAAATTTTTTAATGTTAACTAAACTTATACAATATAATGAATTTAAGGCTTAGTTTGATGTGAATCACGCTGATTTTGATGTGAAATGTTATGATATTTATAGATATCGGTTAGGTGTGCAGAAAATTCCTAAATTTGATATGAATCTTTTAAAGATCTCCTGATAATAAAACCAACCATTGATATGAAATCGAGAATTAGTCTTTTAATCTGTATTTTATTTTTTCTCAGTCTTGAAGCTCAGCAAAAGAATTCTGTTTTAACTGAAGCCAAGCCTGAGAGTGTTGGCATTTCTTCTGAAAGACTCGAGAAAATTGGAGATATGCTCCAGAATTCGATCGAGAGTGGTCAGATCCCGGGAGCCGTAGCTCTTATAGCGAAAGATGGAAAAATAGTTTATCATAAAGCTTTTGGAGATGCAAAGGCTAATGGAGAAGATCTTGAAAAAGAGGATATTTTCAGGATCGCTTCCCAGTCTAAAGCCATTACGGCTACTGCCGTGATGATGTTATGGGAAGAGGGGAAGTTCCGGCTGGACGATCCTATTTCAAAATATATTCCTGAATTCAAGGATCCACAACTTCTGGCATCATTTAATGAAGCCGATTCTACTTTTCAAAGCATTCCGGCGAAGAAGGAAATTACTATACGTCATTTACTGACGCATACATCAGGGATAGGATATGGAGTAATAGACAGTGATGAAAGGTTTAAAAAAATCTATGCGAAGGCGGGAATAACCGATCTCTTTACTACCGAGGGGGTAACGATTGAGGAAAGTGTTAAAAAACTGGCAAAACTGCCTCTACATCATCAACCGGGCGAAAAGTTTACTTACTCGGAAGGACTTGACGTGCTGGGTTATTTTATCGAGATCGTCTCAGGTAAGGGTTTTGATGAATTTCTTCAGGAGAGGATCTTCGAGCCTTTAGGTATGAATGATACTTATTTCTATTTACCGGCATCAAAAGCAGACCGTCTGGTTCAGGTTCAACATAAGGAAGGGGATAAATGGGAAGCATTTCCCGTAACTTTTTACGATCCTCAATATCCGGTGAAGGGAGCAAAAACTTTCTTTTCCGGCGGAGCCGGATTGTCGAGCACAGCGCTGGATTATGCAAAATTCCTTCAAATGTATCTGAACGGAGGCATTTATAATGGTAACAGGCTATTGAGTCCCGTAACGGTTAAAATGATATTGAGTAATCATACCGAGGATCTATTTGGCGGACCTGAAAATTTTTACGGTCTCGCCTTTGGAATAGTGTCTAAAAGGGGTGAAGAGAAAGGAGGGCAGGGAAGCGAAGGTACCTTTGACTGGGGTGGATATTTCAATACCCAGTATTTTGCCGATCCTGTCACTGATGTTATCGGGATACTCATGAAACAAACCCGAGGGCCTGTGAATGATGAAACAGGGTGGAAGTTCCGGCAAATGGTCTTCGCAAGCCTAATAGAATAGTTTTGAAAGACAATTTTTCGTCACATGCAGAAGATTACTCCAGGTACAGGCCAAAATATCCTGCAGAAGTCTATGATTATATTATTGCAAGACTCAGCGGGCATGAAAAAGCCTGGGATTGCGGGACGGGAAATGGTCAGGTAGCTGCTGAAATTTATGCTTTTTTTAAAAAGGTAGAAGCCACCGATATCAGTACCAATCAAATCAAAAATGCCGTTAAAAGAGAGAATATCCATTACTCGGTTCAACCTGCAGAAAAAACCGATTTTCCAGATAATGATTTTGATTTAATAATTACTGCACAGGCAATACACTGGTTCAATTTTAATAAATTCTATAATGAGGTAAAAAGATGTTTAAAGCCTGATGGTTTGTTTGCCGTTCTTGGATATGGACTGTTTTCTGGTAACCCGGAAACCAATAAAATCATTGGTCATTTCTACAATAATGTCATAGGATCTTACTGGGATCCCGAAAGGAAGTATCTGGAAGATAATTATTTTAGTATTCCTTTCCCTTTTTCTGAGATAGAAACCCCTATGTTTTATCAAGAATATAAATGGACCATCGATCAGCTACTGGGTTATTTGCGAACCTGGTCTGCAGTTAAACATTATGAGCAGGCTAATCACGAAGATCCGGTATCACTTATCGAAAAAGATTTGAGAAAAGCATTTGGAGTAAAGAATGAAGTGAGCTTTCCTATTTTATTCCGCCTGGGGAAGCTTTCATAAATGTTTATTAAATCTACAATATTCTTAACGGCTTAATGCCCGGGATACTTACATTTGGGGGTCTTTTTTTCGGTGGCACGAAATATGTTGCATAACACAGACGTTAATAAAATTGACTAAAAACCAGTGTATTATGAAGAAGACCTTCTTCGTTTTTTTGGCTATAATAAGTAGCCTGGGCGCAAGTGCTCAGATTTATTCGGATAATCAGGGAGCTAGTGTGACTGAACAGGTTTTGAAAGAACTTAATCGCGAACGTTCGTTGTTGAGTCAGAACCTTGAATTCCGTATCAAAGAGATAGATTCAAAGATCAATAACCTTGACGAAAGTATTAAGAATACCAATTCTGCTTCAGAAAAAGTTGAAAAGTTACTGGAAAGAGTAAAATATCTCGAGGAGCGCCAGGAAGAGATAGATAAGAACACGATAAGTGTTTATAAGTATAATTATAGTTCGGCGGTGCTTAACCTGGCTTCGATGGAACGCGAGATAAAGCCACTAAATCTATTTAATGCTTCACGTGAATTCTACTCCACCCTTGATGCGGTTAGTAATCCTATGAATTATGAAGGCTACCAGGAGTGGTTCGGAAAATTCAAACAATATATTGCCGAAGAACAGGAAGATGATGCTAAGTTACAGGCGCTAAACCATATGCTTCAGGTTACCGGTGATCTAGCTAAAGGCACGCCTTTTACCGGGATGTTCGCAGGCAGTCTTTTCGACGGAATCAGCCAGTTTATAGGATCCCTTAATCGTAGGGATCGTGAACTTAAAGATCAGAGTGTAAAAATGCTGAAACTTACTGCTTCAATTTCACAGTTCACTCATGACAAGGATCTTATTGAAACAGAATGGGAAGCTATTAATAAAAGTCTGAATGAGCTGAAAGAGCTTCAGAATAAGGCTATGGAAGATAACCTGGTGGAGATTCTGGGAATATCGAAAAAGCAATTCAGGGAGAATTTCACCGATGAAACCGATGCCAAGAAGCGAACTCAGTACATTCTTGATATCTCAAAGATCGCCGAAAATAAGATCGTAGAAGAGCGCAAAACCAATCCCGAAAACTGGAAACAGGAATACCATGACCAGATGCTGAGAGTTCAGAATCTTAAGATAAGATTCGGGATGCTTACGTTCAGGATCCTTGAAAATCTTGATAAGTATGAGGGCCTTATTCAAAAATACCAGAACGATCCTTTCCTGAAAGATGAGATGAAGAACCTCAAGCTAAAACTGGATCTGGTAAGGAACAGTTTTGAATCAACCTTCAATCCTCAGGAATACATCAAGGCATCTAACGAGATGTATATCGTCGAATAATTCAGGCCTTGTTATAGTATTGGATCACAGCTTTTATTCCACGAATCGGGATAATGATCCATTCGGGACGATTATCGATCTCAAAATTAAGCTCATAAAGGGCTTTCTCTAAAAGAAAAGTGTGCATCAGGATCTTGAAATCTTCAGGATCCTTTGGCACATAATCACTCTGGCCGGCTTTTTCAAAATATCCTTTTATATACAAACGGCTAATGTAATAATGCCAGGTTTCAGCCCATTCTTCAAGGTTCCCTTCCCGGCGCTGCTGGTTATATTCTGGAGAAAGTATATTGCTGTATGCGGCATAATGAAGCGACCTTATCATTGCTGCCAGATCCCGCATTGCCGACCTTCTTATTCTTCTCTCACTGAATGATTTGGAGGGATCACCCTCAAAGCTATTCATAATATATTCCCTGCCGGTCCATAAGATCTGTTTTAAATGATAATCGCCATGGGTGCGTATTTTCATTACCGGGATCTTGTGATCGTAGATTGTTTTGAAACATTTTAGAATATCCTGCTTTAATCCAATCACTTCCGTGGCCTCTTCACGAACATCTTCTGGAAGCTCTTTAAGTACAGATTTCAGTTTTTCCAGACTTGTTCTTGTAAGGGTTTGTAGTCCGGAGAATAAAGATCTCTGATAGTGAAGGGATGATTCCTCCTTGTCAAAATCTTTATCGGAAGAATGCCGCGAGAGAGCCGTATGCAGTTCGGCTGTGAACTCACCCAACTGATACATTCTCTCAGGGAGAATGATGCCGAGTAATTCCTGGATAGGCTGCGGTATACTTTCATAACCCAGGGGTTCCAGGATACGAGTGGAAGGTTTCTCAATATCGATATGTTTGGTACTGGTGAGCACATTCTCAAAATACCTGTCAAGGGAATCCTTTACATGGTCCCAGACTTCACCCTGGTTATCCACCATATGCTGAAGCATGGCAAAAATGTATGGTTTACCAGATTTTTGACTGAATTTGATAGCCCCGGCATAATTTGAAATTTTGAGAAAATCGGTTTTTGTGGAGAGGAATTTTATAGTTTCAACATCCGGATTAAAGGTTGTATCCAGTCTTCGATATAGTTTTAGTAAAAACTGATTGTCGTAAGTGATTATAGTTTGCCTGTGTTCGGTATTTACCAATTCTGAACGCGGATCTGCTTCAATCTCTTTCAGGGCTGATTTTTCTGAAGAGAATTCCAGTTCGCCCGAAGCAGATTTGGATCTTCTGGAAGAACGGAATCCTTCGATC
This sequence comes from Gramella jeungdoensis, assembly GCF_023805255.1. GTDB lineage: Bacteria > Bacteroidota > Bacteroidia > Flavobacteriales > Flavobacteriaceae > Christiangramia > Christiangramia jeungdoensis. The sequence continues at coordinate 374,474 of NZ_JAMSCK010000004.1, read as the reverse complement.
AAATGGTCCCGAAAATCTTCAGCGTAGACAGAATCGAATAAATATCCTTTATCATTTCCAATCTTTAGTTCGGCGATAATACCTCTCTTTGGAATTTCATTTAATACGTTCTCATTTACTGTAGCTACAAAGGAAACGGGGAGTTGATAGAGTTCAGGTAAACCTTCATTATAAATGACTTCCAGGATCAGGATACGGGTGGGTAGAGATTGGATCTTTATTTCTACCGATTCCTTAACCGATATTTCCTGTAGGTTCCTTCCGCCACTTTCAAACCATCTTCGATTATTTAGATATGGTGGTAAAATCTGTGCAGAAAGTTTTTGAAGCGTCCTGTTCTTTAAAAGATTGGTCCATTTATCTATTTTAAGTACAGGAATTTTGGTTTCACCTTTTACTCTTTCTCTTTCTTTTTCAAGAACGAACCAGTAATATCCATAAGGAGAAAGAGTGAATAAATATGGCCTTTCACTGATTTTTGGAAATTTGTTGTGGCTAAAAGCTTCTATTGGTGTGTAGCCTTTAAATTCTTCCAGGTCAAGCTCGGCCGGTTGGGAGAATCTCGAAAGATTTGCAAGAACAAGAATCTGTTCATCTTCATAAGACCGCGTGAAAGCCAGGATTTTAGAATTGGAGGGGGATAGAAATTCTATATCACCACGGCCAAAAGCTTTGAATTTTTTTCGCATCCCTATGATCCTCTTCATCCACCAAAGCAAAGAAGAGGAGATCATTTGCTGCGTTTCTACGTTTATTGATTCATATTTATATTCAGGATCAATGATTAACGGAAGATATAATTTCTGTGGGTTTGCAAGAGAGAATCCTGCATTACGGTCGGCAGTCCACTGCATTGGGGTTCTAACCCCGTCGCGGTCACCCAGGTAAAAATTATCACCCATTCCAATCTCATCACCATAATAGATGATGGGAGTTCCCGGTAATGAGAATAGAAGCACGTTCATCAGTTCTATCTTACTTCTGTTATTATCGAGCAATGGTGCCAGACGATGGCGAATTCCTACGTTGATCTTAGCCTGTGGGTCCTTGGTGTAGACCTTATACATATAATCGCGTTCCTCATCGGTGACCATTTCCAGGGTAAGCTCATCGTGATTCCTTAGGAAGATACCCCACTGGCAATTTTCTGGAATTGTAGGAGTTTGATCTATGATATCAATAATAGGGTAGCGGTCTTCCATTTTTACCGCCATGAACATTCGTGGCATTATAGGGAAGTGGTAGTTCATATGGCATTCATCCCCGTCTCCAAAATATGCCGCCGAATCTTCCGGCCACATATTCGCCTCTGCCAGTAAAAGCTTATCGTTGTAATTCTTATCTACATGGGCTCTTAATTTTTTCAGGAAAGTATGGGTCTCAGGGAGATTTTCGCAATTGGTGCCGTCTCTTTCAAATAGATATGGAATGGCATCCAGCCTGAAGCCGTCCACTCCCATTTTGCACCAGTAATCAAGAACATCGAAAACTTCCTGCTGTACCTGTGGGTTGTCGAAATTGAGATCCGGCTGGTGGGAAAAGAATCGATGCCAGTAATAGGCCTGGGCTTCCGCGTCCCAGCTCCAGTTAGATGGTTCTGTGTCAGTGAAAATGATTCTCGCATCCTTATATTTCTGTGGATCATCGCTCCATACATAATAATCTCTTTCAGGAGAGCCTGGCGGAGCCTTTCTTGCCTTCTGAAACCAGGGATGCTGATCTGATGTATGATTGATTACCAGCTCGGTTATGACCTTGAGCCCTCTTTCATGAGCTTCCTTAATAAAGCGCTTGAAATCTTCCACATTTCCATAAGAAGGATTAATGGAATAATAATCGGCGATATCGTACCCATCATCTCTTAACGGAGAAGGATAGAAAGGCAGGAGCCAGATGGCGGTTACTCCCAGGTCTTCCAGGTAATCCAGCTTTTGCAGGAGTCCTTCAAAATCACCAATTCCATCTCCATTACTGTCAAAAAAGGCTTTTATATGAAGTTCATAAATGATAGCATCTTTATACCATTGGGTTTCTTCAGGGTTCGATTGTTTTGACATTGGAGATGTATTAGACTCAGTTAGCAATTCTTTCTCCTAAAATTAAAAAATATGCCAGCCGCTTCAGTTAAAAAAATACTAAACCGTACCCAGGAAATTCAGTAAAAATCCTTGAAAAATAAATTGGTGAAGCTTGATTGATGGATCTTCTAAATTCTCGATTCTAATACTTATCTTTGCAGCCGCAAAAAACAAGCATCTAAATTTGAGTTTATGAAAGCCGGAATTGTAGGACTTCCCAATGTTGGAAAATCAACACTTTTTAATTGTCTAAGTAATGCGAAGGCGCAGAGTGCAAACTTTCCGTTTTGTACCATAGAACCTAACATCGGGGTTGTGAACGTTCCAGACCCAAGGCTTAGTAAATTAGGTGAACTTGTAAAGCCTGAAAGGGTAATTCCGGCCACTGTAGAGATCGTTGATATTGCCGGACTTGTAAAAGGGGCCAGCAAGGGAGAAGGGCTGGGAAATCAGTTTCTTGGGAACATCCGGGAAACCGATGCTATTCTTCATGTTTTAAGATGCTTCGATAACGACAATATCGTGCATGTTGATGGTTCTATCAATCCTTTAAGGGATAAAGAAACCATCGATATGGAACTTCAGCTCAAAGATCTTGAAACTGTTGAGAAAAAACTCGATAAGGTAAAGCGTGCTGCCAAGACCGGAAATAAAGATGCTCAAAAAGAAGAAGCAGCCTTATTGAAAGTCAAGAAAGGTCTTGAAGAAGGAAAATCGGTTCGGGCTATAGATCTGACCGATGAAGAAAGAAAGGAATTCATTAAACCTTTGCAGTTCATTACCGATAAGCCAGTGATGTATGTGTGTAATGTGAATGAAGATGCAGCTGTTGATGGAAATGAGCATGTAGAAAAGGTTAGAGATGCTGTAAAAGACGAGAATGCTGAGGTTTTAGTGCTCGCGGTTGGTACTGAAGCAGATATCACCGAACTGGAAGATTACGAAGAACGCCAGATGTTTCTTCAGGATATTGGACTCGATGAGCCTGGTTCTGCAAAGCTGATTCGTGGTGCATATAAATTACTTGACCTGCAAACTTACTTCACGGCAGGAGAAAAAGAAGTTCGTGCATGGACCGTTAAAGTGGGAGCTTCAGCTCCACAGGCCGCCGGTGTGATACATACCGATTTTGAAAAAGGCTTTATTCGCGCTGAGGTGATTGGGTACGATGATTACGTAAATTACGGGAGTGAAGCGAAGGTGAAAGAAGCCGGTAAGATGAGAGTGGAAGGAAAGGATTATATCGTAAAGGATGGCGATGTAATGCACTTCCGTTTTAATGTCTGATAGAAGTTAGGTATAAAATATAAGGCTATAAAAAACACCAGGTAGTTGATTTTAAATAGTTCTGGAGAAATCTAACATCTAATTTCTCACCTCTCAAATCTAATTAACATTTCTTCCTAAATCTTTGTTAATTAATTTAGGCTGGATTTATTTCAGTTTTTTAGGTATTGCCTTATATTAGGGGCATAACTCCATGACTATTTATGAGCGAGAATACTACTAAATATACCGAAGACAATATTCGGTCATTAGACTGGAAGGAACATATTCGTATGCGTCCCGGGATGTACATTGGGAAACTGGGAGATGGTTCGAGTCAGGATGACGGGATTTATATTCTTTTAAAAGAGGTTTTAGATAATAGTATTGACGAATTCGTGATGGGAGCAGGGAAGACCATCGAGATCTCCGTGCAGAACCAGCGCGTTATTGTTCGTGATTATGGTAGGGGTATTCCATTGGGTAAGGTAGTGGATGTAGTATCCAAAATGAATACCGGTGGGAAATATGACACCCGTGCCTTCAAAAAATCTGTTGGACTTAACGGGGTTGGTACCAAGGCAGTTAACGCGCTTTCCTCATATTTCAGAGTAGAATCTTCCCGTGATGGAAAAAGTCATGCCGCCGAATTCGAGCAGGGAAACCTTACCGATGAAGAACATCTTGATGAAACTTCACGTCGAAGAGGTACCAAGATCACTTTTATTCCAGATGAGGTAATCTTCAAGAACTATAAGTTCCGCAATGAGTACATTGAAAAAATGCTCAAGAACTATGTATATCTCAATCCGGGATTGACCATAGTTTTTAACGGAGAAAAATTTTATTCTGAAAATGGTCTTAAAGACCTTCTTCAGGATAGCATCAGTAATGAGGATATGTTATATCCCATCATTCATATGCGTGGGGATGACATTGAAGTCGCCATTACCCATAGTAAATCGCAGTATAGCGAAGAGTATCATTCTTTTGTAAATGGTCAGAACACCTCTCAGGGAGGGACTCACCTTTCGGCCTTTCGGGAAGCAGTTGTGAAAACTGTGCGTGAGTTCTACGGAAAGAATTATGAAGCTAGTGATATAAGAAAGTCTATAGTGTCTGCCATAAGTATAAAAGTGATGGAGCCGGTCTTTGAGAGTCAGACCAAGACCAAACTGGGTTCAACCGATATGGGTGGCGATCTGCCAACAGTAAGAACTTACATCAATGATTTCGTAAAAAGGAATCTGGATAATTACCTGCATAAAAACCCTGAAACAGCTGAAAAGCTTCAGAAAAAGATATTACAGGCTGAACGTGAAAGAAAGGATCTTTCAGGAATTAGAAAACTTGCAAGAGATCGTGCGAAAAAAGCAAGCCTGCACAATAAGAAATTAAGGGACTGCAGGGTTCATCTTGGTGATAGCAAACATGAACGTTGCCTTGAAACCACGCTTTTTATTACCGAGGGTGATTCTGCAAGTGGTTCTATTACAAAAAGCAGGGATGTGGTCACCCAGGCGGTTTTCAGTCTTAAGGGGAAGCCTTTGAACAGTTACGGACTTTCCAAAAAGATTGTCTATGAGAATGAAGAATTCAACCTGCTGCAGGCAGCTTTAAATATTGAAGAATCCCTGGAGGATCTTAGGTATCATAATATTGTGATCGCTACCGATGCCGATGTGGATGGAATGCATATCAGGTTGCTGCTTATAACTTTCTTCCTTCAGTTCTTCCCGGAACTGATCAAGGAAAATCATCTTTATATTCTGCAAACCCCTTTATTCAGGGTGCGAAATAAAAAGGAAACTATCTATTGCTATAGTGAAATGGAGCGTAAGCAGGCGATCGCCAAGCTTTCCGGTAAAGTTGAGATTACGCGATTTAAAGGTCTTGGTGAGATTTCGCCAGATGAATTCAAGCATTTTATAGGAGAGGATATTCGCCTTGACCCTGTAATGCTGGACAAGGATAAATCTATAGAAGAAATGCTGAGTTTCTATATGGGTAAGAATACACCAGACAGGCAGGAATTCATCATAGATAACCTGAAAGTTGAACTTGATCTTGTAGAAGAACTTGGGATATGAGATTCACCAACCGCACAGAGATCAAGATAGTACCTTCAATATATATCGTTTTAATAGCGGTATTTATCACTAATGTTTTTGTGAATATTGAAATAATGGCGTCAGATTCCGAACAGGAGATCGGGTTTAGTCATTTTGTTCCGAACATAGTGACATTGCTTCTTGGCTTCTATGTGCACAGGATTGGTCAGTCTTTTGATTTTGATAGCGACGGTGAGACACTGAACTTTAAGAATAATGGTGTTTTTTTCTCCAAATTCATGGAATACAGGGTGAAAAAAGCCGAATTCCCCAAGCGTAAACTGGGTAAGTTTCGTTTTGTGGATTATGGGATCTATTCAGCGCTTACCATTTATATCAAATCAAGAAGAAAAAAAGGATATAGAAAATATACTTTCAATACTACATTTTTAACCCGAAAAAAGAAAAAGGGAATGGTTGCCTCGCTGCAAAAAGTGCTGGAAACCACGCCTAAAGTTACTGCCTAATGGAAGAAAACCTAGAAGGAGCTCAGGAAGAGCAGTTTGAAGAAAATAAAGAAGAACTTATAAGGGTAACCGGAATGTACAAGGACTGGTTCCTGGATTATGCATCATATGTGATCCTTGAACGGGCGGTACCCGCAATAGAAGATGGCTTCAAACCCGTGCAGCGCCGTATCATGCACTCCATGAAAGACCTGGATGATGGTCGTTACAACAAAGTAGCGAATATAGTTGGTCATACCATGCAATATCACCCTCACGGTGATGCCAGTATTGGGGATGCTATGGTGCAGATAGGCCAGAAAGACCTGCTTATTGACACGCAAGGGAACTGGGGGAATATCCTTACCGGTGACCGTGCGGCTGCTCCGCGTTATATTGAGGCTCGCCTTTCCAAATTTGCCCTGGAAGTACTCTATAGTCCGAAATTAACGGAATGGCAATTATCTTACGATGGTAGAAAACAGGAACCTGTGAATCTACCTGTTAAGTTCCCTTTGTTACTTGCTCAGGGAGCAGAAGGTATTGCTGTTGGTTTAAGTACCAGGATACTTCCGCATAATTTCAATGAAATAATTGAGGCCTCCATCAATCATTTAAGAGGGAAAAAGTTCAAACTTTTTCCAGATTTTCCAACCGGGGGTATCGCTGATATCAGCAATTATAATGACGGTAAACGTGGGGGGCGTGTTCGAATCAGGGCTAAGATTAGCCAGCTCGATAAGAATACCCTGGCAATTACAGAGATTCCTTATGGCACCAATACTTCCAGTCTTATCGACTCGATCTTAAAGGCAAATGACAAGGGAAAAATAAAGATCAAAAGGATCGAAGATAATACGGCTGCCGAGGTTGAGATACTTATCCATCTGCCAAATAATATTTCGCCAGATAAAACTATTGATGCCCTGTATGCTTTCACGCAGTGTGAAAATTCACTGGCACCTCTGGGTTGTGTGATCATTGATCATAAACCAATATTCCTGGGAGTTTCAGAAATTCTTAGAAGATCTACAGATCATACGCTTCATCTGCTTAAGAGCGAACTGGAGATCAAACTCGATGAGCTGGAAGAACAATGGCATTTCGCCTCTCTGGAAAGAATTTTTATTGAGAACCGTATTTATCGGGATATTGAAGAAGAAGAGACCTGGGAAGGTGTTATCCAGGCCATTGATAAAGGTCTGAAACCTCACACCAAGCATCTTAAGCGAGAAGTAACCGAAGAGGATATCGTGAGACTTACCGAGATCCGAATTAAAAGGATTTCAAAATTTGACATCGATAAGGCTCAGCAAAAGATAGATGCCCTTGAGGGAGATATCGCTCAGGTGAAACATCATCTGGATAATATCGTGGATTTCGCGGTAGATTATTTCAAAAAGCTAAAAAAGGATTATGGTGAAGGCAGGGAGCGCAAGACTGAACTTCGACTATTTGAGGATATTGAAGCTACTAAGGTGGTCATAAGGAACACCAAGCTTTATGTCAACAGGTCTGAAGGTTTTGTGGGTACGTCCCTGAAAAAAGATGAATATGTCACCGATTGTTCCGATATAGACGATGTGATATGTTTCACCGCTGACGGTAAAATGATGGTGACAAAAGTTGACACCAAGACCTTTATAGGAAAGGATATCATTCACGTTGCCATATTCAAGAAAAAAGATAAACGAACCATCTATAATATGGTTTATCGTGACGGGAAAGGTGGTAAGACTTATGTAAAACGTTTTGCGGTAACTTCGGTGACCAGAGACAGGGAGTATGATCTTACACAGGAAAAGAAGGACTCGAAAGTACTTTATTTTTCTGCCAACCCAAATGGAGAGGCCGAAGTTGTCACAGTTTTGCTAAGACAGGTGGGAAGTATAAGAAAACTGAAATTCGATCTTGATTTTGCCGATGTCCTTATCAAAGGAAGAAATGTAAAAGGCAATATTGTCACCAAATATTCAGTGAAACGCATAGAGCTAAAAGAAGAAGGGGTTTCAACTTTAAAGCCCAGAAGGATCTGGTTTGATGAAACCGTGAAGAGGCTGAATGTTGACGAAAGAGGAGAGTTGCTTGGGGAATTTAAGGGGGAGGATAGATTGCTTATCATTACCCAGGATGGAATAGTGAAAACCATCAAGCCTGAGCTGACTACCCGTTTTGATGAAGAAATTGTGGTTCTGGAAAAATGGGTGAAGGATAAGCCAATTTCGGCGATTTACTGGGAACCAGAAAAAGAGCGTTACTATGTAAAGCGTTTCCTTATTGAAAATCCCGATAAGGAAGAGAAATTCATAAGTGATCATGAAGATTCGTTCCTGGAGATAGTTTCAACGGATTATTATCCTAGAGCTGAAATTGTTTATACTAAACCTAAGGGTAAAGAACGCCGCGAGAACGAAGAGATAAATCTTGAAGAATTTATTTCGGTTAAAGGTATTAAAGCTCTTGGAAATCAATTAACTACAGAGAAGGTCAATCAGATAAATCTTCTTGAGCCCATGCCCTATGAGGAGCAGGAAGATAATGAGGAAGAAACTGAAAAAGAAAAAACTTCAGTAGAAGATGAAATCAGTGGAGAAGATATAAAAGCTGGTAAGATTAGTGTGCCTGAGAACAAATCGGGCTCTGAAGGACAGGGATCTTTATTTGATGATTAATGGGCTTATTTAAGGAATTTAAGGAGTTTGCTGTAAAAGGCAACATGGTAGATATGGCGGTAGGGATCATTATCGGAACCGCCTTTAACAGTGTGATTGATGTTCTGGTTAAGCAGGTGATCATGCCTCCATTAAGCCTGATGACAGATGGCATCAATTATGCTGATCGAAAGCTGGTACTGCGAGAGGCAGCAGGCACTGAAGGTACTGCCGATTTTGTCAAGGAAGTTTCTATTGGTTATGGATTAATGATAGAAACGCTTATTGACTTTCTCGTAATTGGTTTTGTAGTGTTTATAGTAGTGAAATTCATGAATCGCTTCAGGAACAAGGCTCAGGATCCTAAAAATGAGAAGGTGGTTACGCCAAAAGACATAGAACTTCTTTCTAATCTAAATGATTTGATGGAGGAACAGAACAAACTACTTCGAGAAAGGCAGAACTAATCTCCGGAGACTTTTATCACTTTTCCCCTGGCTTTCTTAGCCTGGCCTACCTGCCCATATTCAAAGGTATATCCATCCTTATTCGTGGTAAGTATTTTCATGTGAATGGCTTTCTCTTCAGACATCCCATCGGGATGAAGATTTTTCAGAATGTATTCACAGTCATTTATCCATCTTACTGAGGAAGTATCGGTCTTTCCCTGAAATTTTTCGATCTCAATGCTGTCGTTTCTAATAAAAGTAGAGGTGACCAGCTCCCCATTTAAATAGGTTTCAAATTTAAAGGTCCCGGTGCGGAAATCTTCACATTTTCGTTCAGCATTAAAACAGGATGCTAAAAGTAACAGGCTAATTAATCCCAGTAATTTTCTCATACCGCAAAATAATCTAATTTATCTGGGATAATCAATTTTCAAATGCATCAAAACTGCCATCCGAATAAAATATTACTATCCTTTGAATTTTTTTACCTGAAGTACCCAAAGGCAGGGAAGAACTCTCATTAGATGGATTTATATTCGGGATGGGTTCTGAAGTTTTTTCCGTTCTCGGTTTATCGATAAATATGTCTTCGGTTTTTTCAGAAGTTTCCTCAACCGCTGGAAACTTTCCTTTTCCATTTAGCAACCAGTAGAGTTCAACCTCAGGAAAATTCTTTACAATTTTCATAACAAAATCGAGACTTGGCTTATTTCTTCCGGAAAGAATATGGGAGATAGAAGAGCGCCCCACTTCGATTTTATCTGCGAATGAAGCGGCAGATAAATCATAATAATCGAGGATTTTATTGAGCCGGGCAGCGAATTTTTCAGTGTTTACCATTGTAACACAAATTAAGAAGTTTACTGATTTACAAATGTAAATAATATTTTCAAATCAAACCTGTTACATTTGTAAACTATCACAAATATATCAAATAAACACTTTAAATAAATATACTTAAACAACTAAAAAACAAATATAAACATGTAAAAATATATCGCATAGGAATTTTTCCTATTAAAGTTGATTACATAGGCATCAGCTTGTTTACAACTGTATACATAAATTATGTGTCCCGGTGTTTACATTTGTAAAATTTACAATGTTTAGTTTTGTAAACATGAAAAATGAAGCGCTTAAAGATCTGTTTGGAGATAGCTGGTATTCCAGGATAAAGTTCGATGGAATTACTGGTAGGTATCTTACTATTTCGGATATCGAATTAGTAAATGAGAGTTTTGAAAAATATTTTGAAATAACAGAAATTGGAAGATCTGTTCAGGAGAGACCTGTCTATATGTATAAACTTGGATCGGGTAAAATAAAAGTTCTGGCCTGGTCTCAAATGCACGGAAATGAATCTACAACCACCAAAGCTGTAGTGGATCTGTTAAATGCTTTTAAAGAAGATGTCTCCAATGAAGTGTTCTCCTTAATATTAAAAAGCTGCAGTCTGTATATAATTCCCATGCTCAATCCAGATGGAGCTCAGGAATATACACGAGTAAATGCTAATTTGGTAGATCTTAACAGGGATCTTCAAAATTTAAGTCAGCCAGAAAGTAGGATTCTTAAGATGCAATATGATTTGATCGGTCCAGACTTCTGTTTAAACCTTCATGACCAGAGAACTATTTTTAGCGCCGGTAATAAACCTAAGCCGGCTACCCTTTCCTTTTTAACTCCTTCAAAGGATAAAGAAAGGAGTATAGATGGGTTTCGTAAAAAAAGCATGGGTCTGATTGCTGGAATTGCTGAAGACCTGAAAGCTCAATTACCTGAACAGATAGGGAGGTATGACGATGCCTTCAATATAAATTGTGCGGGCGATACATTTCAAAATCTTTCTACACCAACCTTACTGTTTGAGGCAGGGCACTTTCCTGATGATTATGAGCGAGAAGCGGTGAGGAAATATGTTTTCAGGGCCCTGCTGTCCTGTTTGTATCAGATCGCATCGAGAAACGATCCCGGGTCGAATTATGAGGATTATTTTAAAATTCCTGAAAATCAAAAGCTATTCAATGATATTATTATAAGGAATGTGGAGGTGGATAGTGAGTTAAAGGATGTAAGTATTCAGTTTAAAGAAATATTACTTGATGCTAAAATCGAATTCCAGCCGGTTATTGAAAAGATCGCTAAAAATATAGAGAAGTTTGGGCATCGAGAGGTAGACGGGGGAAGAAGAAAACTCAGACTTTTAGGTGAGGAAAAAGTTGTCGAAAACGTTATAGTTAATAAAATTTTCTTAAATACTGCAGAATTGCAGGTTAAATATGGATAATTATCAAATAAATTGTCAATAATTCAATGATTTTGTCTTAATTTTGAACTTCATTAAAAAAGAAGTTTAAAGATGGCCAAGTTCAAATTAGACGAAACCGACCACCAGATTCTTGATATGCTTATCGAGAATACAAGGACTCCATTTACCGATATCGCTAAAAAACTGCTAATTTCAGCAGGTACTGTTCATGTTAGGGTGAAGAAAATGGAGGAAGCAGGGATTATCATAGGATCCTCACTGACCCTGGATTATAAAAAGCTTGGGTACGCATTTATTGCATATGTAGGTATATTCTTAAAAAGTACTTCCCAAACTAAATTTGTTCTTGAAAGAATAAATGAGATTCCATATGTAACTGTAGCTCATGTTACTACCGGGAAATTTAATGTCTTCTGTAAAATTAGAGCGAGAAATACCCAGCATGCGAAGGAAGTTATTTTCCAGTTAGATGATATTGAAGGTATTTATCGTACCGAAACTATGATTTCTTTAGAAGAAAGTATTAATGATAAAAAACGGCTGATGCATTCTATTTTTAAAGACATGTAAAACAGTCCTAAACTTTTATTAAAGGCCCTTTAGACTGTTTTGTTTAAAGGGTTTTTTTATAATTTTAAATGAATCTGAATACCCTAAAATTTAATTATGCACAGAGAACCAAGATTAGATAGATTTAATGACAATGTACTCGCGAAGTATCAGGTATACAACAGTATTTTCCTGACCCTGCCTTATGACGAGATTAGAAGAACCGGTGCTCTATTACCGCTATTTCAGGAAATTTGTGAAACAGGTTTTAAGGAGAATAAGAATCCTTCTGAAATAGTAGAACGTTTTTTTGATAAATATGGCGAAGAGCCTTCCGAAGAGGATAAGATAGATCTGTTATTTCGCTTTATCCAATATATAGAAAGACAGGTAGTTCTTTTTGACGCTATTGAAGATGCTTCTTTTCCCATCGTAAATAATATGGATGGCCGCGGAACTCTTAGAAGTGTAAAAGAAGAGGCGGAAGCCAAGCAAAAAATTAGTGAACTAAAGGAGTATTTAAGACGGTTTAAAGTGCGTCCTACTTTAACCGCACACCCTACTCAGTTCTATCCAGGCAGCGTACTGGGGATAATTACCGATCTTGATAAAGCGATTCAGAAGAACGATCTCACCAAGATCAAGCAATTGCTTGCCCAACTAGGGAAAACCCCTTTCTTTAAAAAAGAGAAGCCTACTCCATACGATGAGGCGGTAAACCTGATCTGGTATTTTGAGAATGTTTTTTATCAAAGCGCCAGTAAAATTCATAATTATCTTCAGCAAAATATCTTTGATGGGGAAGATATAGGAAATCAGGTTATTAATCTTGGGTTTTGGCCTGGTGGTGACCGTGACGGGAATCCTTTTGTGACAACCGAAATAACCCTGCGTGTGGCGAAACGCTTGAGAAGAACCATATTTCTAAATTACTACAGGGACATTAGAAAATTGAAGAGAAGACTCACCTTTAGAGGGGTAAATGAGTTGATGGGCGAACTGGAAAAAGGCCTGTATGATTCAGCAATTTCTAAAACCGGAGAAGTTAAACTTCCGCTTGAAGATTTTAAGTCTAAACTTCATGATATCAAAGATATACTCGTTAGAGATCATCAATCATTATTCTTGGATGAAGTTGATGATATGCTGAATAAGGTAAACCTTTTTGGTTACCATTTCGCTACTCTCGATATACGTCAGGATTCCGGGATTCACCAGGATGTCTTAAAAGAAGTGGTTGAAGTGACTTCCAAAGGAGATAAACTGCTTCCCGCAGATTTTGGAGATCTGGACAATGATAAACAAATTGAGCTGCTTAGTAATGTGCAGGGTAAACTGGATCCTGAAGACTTTGAGGAAGGTATGGGAAAAGCCACTATTTCTTCTATCTATGCCATGCAGGAGATACAGGAGAAGAGTGGAGAACCTGGAGCCAACCGCTATATAATAAGTAACTGTGGAAGTGTTCAGGGAGTTCTTCAGCCATTCGCGTTTTTAAGAATGTGCGGCTGGGAGAAGCCAAGTGTTGATGTGATCCCTCTATTTGAAACAGTTCCAGACCTTCAGGATGCTCACAATGTGATGGAAAAACTTTATACGAATCCTGTATATAAGGAGCATCTCGAGCGAAGAGGTAACAAGCAGACCATTATGCTAGGATTTAGTGATGGAACCAAAGACGGTGGTTACTTAATGGCAAATTGGAGTATTTATAAGGCAAAGGAAGCTCTGACTAAAATTTCGAGAGAGTATGGAATCAAAGTTGTCTTTTTTGATGGTAGAGGAGGACCACCTGCAAGAGGAGGTGGAAAAACTCACCAGTTCTATGCTTCTTTAGGACCTACCATAGAAAATGAGGAGATCCAGGTTACCGTTCAGGGACAAACGATTAGTTCTAATTTTGGAACCAAGGATTCATGTACCTATAACCTTGAGCAGCTATTAAGCTCAGGAGTTTCGAATGAGATCTTTAGTGATGGTAAGAATATTCTGAGCGATGAGGACAGGAAAACAATGACTGAGCTGGCTGAGATCAGTTATAACACTTATATGGATTTCAAAAAGCATCCGAGATTCATTCCTTACCTGGAAAAAATGAGCACGCTTAAGTATTATGCCAAGACCAATATTGGTAGCCGGCCATCTAAGCGTAATAAATCTGCTGAATTAAATCTTTCTGATCTTAGAGCGATACCATTTGTAGGAAGCTGGAGTCAGTTAAAGCAGAACGTTCCAGGATTCTTTGGAGTTGGGACCGCAATGGAAGAACTCGAGAAGAGAGGAGAATTTGACAGGGTAAGACAGCTTTATGAAAACTCTGAATTCTTCAGGACCCTTCTTGAGAATAGTATGATGAGTCTTACTAAATCTTTCTTCCCTTTAACTGCCTATATGAAGAATGACCCTGATTTTGGTGAGTTCTGGCAGTTAATCCATGAAGAGTTTGAAAGATCTAATAAGATGTTATTGAAGGTGACGGGGTACAATTATCTAATGCAGAATCAGCCGGCAATGAGAGCATCCATCCAGGCAAGGGAACGTATCGTTCTTCCTTTGCTTACCATACAACAGCATGCACTTAGAAAGGTTCAGGAATTAAGCAAGAATTCCGAGAATGCCGGTGAGAAACTTGAAACCTATGAGAAAATGGTTACCCGTTCGCTTTACGGAAATATTAATGCAAGTAGAAATTCAGCTTAATTAATATGAAAAAGTCAGAGCTAAAGAAAGATGAGATCGGCGAATTTTACTGGAATTATATAAACCTGATTCCTGACGATGCTGAGCTAATTGGAACCTTAAAGAAGAATACTGAAGATATGGTTCAGTTTTTTAGGTCCATTCCCGCTGAGAAATGGCGATACAGCTATGCGGCGGGGAAATGGAGTGTTCTGGAAATGGTTCAGCATCTTATAGATACCGATCGCATATTTCAATACAGGGCTCTTTCTTTTGCCAGACAGGAAAGTAAATCCCTGCCGGGTTTCGACCATGATTCCTACGTACTTCATTCTGGCGCTGAAAAGCGTGAAGCAGATAACTTGATTGAGGAGTTTAAACAGGTAAGAGAATCTGGCATTTATTTATTCAGAAGTTTTACCGATGAAATGCTGGCACAAAAAGGGATCATGAATGAAATGACTGCAACGGCCCGCGCCATTGGATTTGTAATGGCCGGGCATGCGTTGCATCATAAAGATATCATTCGTAAAAGATATCTTTAATGTGGAATTCCATTAAAATATTTTTTAAACTTTTAAAGAAATCCTACATAAGCTGGAACAAAAATGAGCCATATGCACGAAGTGCCACTATTGCTTATTATGCGCTTTTCTCTCTTCCATCACTTCTAATAATTGTTGTAAGTATAGCTGGCTATTTTTTTGGCCGCGAAGCTGTGCGTGGTAGGTTAATGGGAGAAATATCCGGTTTCATTGGCCAGGAGACGGCTGATGCGATCGAAAACATGATTGAGAATGCCGCACTTTCCCAGGAATCTACCTGGGCTGTTGTTTTTGGACTGGCTATCCTGGTCTTTGGTGCCACAGGAGTTTTCTTTCAGCTTAAGATAGCGATGAACAATATTTGGAACGTTGCAGCTAAAAGGACCAATTTCCTGAGACTGGTGCTGGATCGGGTAATATCCCTCGGTATGGTCCTGGTATTAGGTCTTCTTCTTTTGATCGCGCTGGTAGTATCTGCTGTGCTAAGACTAATAGCTGATAAGATAGAGCAGTTTTTACCTAATATAACTGAAGTTGTGGTGTTTATCGCGAATTACGCTCTTTCATTTTTCTTTATTACCACCCTCTTCGCGATGATTTTCAAATTGCTTCCTGATATAAAGATCAGGCTTAGAACCACCTATATGGGGGCTGCGCTAACCACGATACTTTTCCTGATAGGGGAGTTCGTGATAAGTTTCTATTTCGGAAAAAGTGAGCCTGCTTCTGTTTACGGAGGAGCATCTTCAGTAGTCCTGATACTTTTATGGGTATATTATACCTGTTTGATTCTTTTCTTTGGCGCAGAATTTACCGTTCAGTATGCTTTGCTTAAAAAAGAGAAGGTCGAGCCAAATCGTTTTGGAGAGCCGGCGATCTACCAGGAAATGAAAAAACTTGAGCAAAGACGCGTTGAACTGAAGGAAGAGAAACATATTATAGACAGGCTCAAATCCCATCTCGACATTGAAGAGAAGTCAGATAAAGACAAATCTTCAACTTAATAAAGGTTTAACTTAATTCATTCTATTTTTAGTAGGGCCTTAATAGAAATTGCCTTCAATGCTTGCTATATTTAAATGAACTCAAAAAAATAAAACTTTATTATGGAAAAGAGAATTGCAATTTTGGCCACTCATGGTTTCGAAGAAAGCGAACTTTCTTCTCCTAAACAAGCAATGGAGAAAGAAGGTTTTAAAGTTGATATTGTGAGCCTTGAAAAAGGAAAGATTAAATCCTGGGATAAAAATGACTGGGGAAAGGAATATGATGTAGATTATTCACTGGATGAAGTTTCGGCTAAAGATTATAATGCACTTGTCCTTCCGGGAGGTGTAATAAATCCGGATAAGCTAAGAAGGGAAGAGTCTGTACTCATATTTGTAAGAGACTTCTTTAAACAAAGTAAGCCTGTAGCTGCAATTTGTCATGCACCCTGGACTTTAATTAGTGCGGAGGTTGTTAAAGGTAGAACTATGACTTCTTTTAATTCAATAAGAAAAGATGTTGAGAATGCCGGAGCTCTATGGGTAGATGAAGAAGTGATTGTAGATGAAGCTCTTGTAACAAGTAGAAATCCTGATGATCTTCCTGCTTTTAATGCAAAAGTGATAGAGGAAATAAAAGAGGGTAAGCATGATTTACAACACGCTTAATCTCACTGAAAGAATTGAAAAAGAAAGGAACGCAATTCGCGTTCCTTTTTTTATTTATCGAGGTCCTCATCATCTGAGTCTTCGTCTCCTTTTTCGGGAATTTCAACAATCGGATCATTGAATTCTGAATCATCGTAGTCATCCTCATCAAAATTCGCCATGGTGTTTTCCAGTCGGGTACTAACCTTTACAAGATACACGGTATCATCTGTACGCACTTCTACGGCATCTACGGTCTCATTTTTGGCATTTTTAAATGAAATAATCTGGTCATCATCATAGCCATCTGGATATTTTTCAACCAACAGGCCAAGAATTTCGGGAGTGAGTTTTTTGTAATCTACGATTATCCTTTTCATAGTTTGAATGCTTTATGCAAGTATAAATAAAAAAATAAATTGCATACAAAACATTGTAGTTATTTATGTTTAATTTTTAATAAGTTAAAAATCAATTATTTAAATACCAGTCGAATGCATTTTTAATAAGGTTGTCAGGAACCACAATATCTATCACCGGCCTGCCTATATCTTTAAGTAATACGAAATTGATATTACCCCGTTCATTCTTTTTGTCAAATTTCATCAATTCCTTTATCTGAATAATATCATCTTCAGAAAAAGATTCCTTCCCGTAGATGCTCTTGATCACGTTATTGATTTTTTCGAATTTTTCTTTCGGAAAATCCTGTAATTCAGTTGATATGTAAGACTCCAGGATCATTCCTGCGGCAATGGCTTCACCGTGCAATAGCCTTTTCTTTTCGGGATGAGTAAGGCAGTAAGATTCTATGGCATGTCCAAGGGTGTGCCCAAAATTAAGCGTTTTTCTCAGGTTTTTTTCAAACGGATCCTTAGTGACGATTTCCTTTTTGATGTCTACAGATTCTTTAATAATATCTTCGAGGTCAGAAAGATCGAGATCTTCCAGTTTCGAAACTTTTTCCCAGTAGGTTTCACTGGCGATAAGGCCGTGTTTCAATATTTCCGCGAGTCCGCTCCTCATTTCCTCCTGCGGAAGGGTTGAAAGGAACTGAGTGTCTATCAATACCATTTCCGGTTGATTTATCACCCCGATCTGGTTTTTCAGATTCCCTAGGTCCACACCGGTTTTACCTCCAACCGAAGCGTCTACCATGGCCAGAAGAGTGGTAGGAATATTTATAAACTGAATGCCGCGCTTAAAAGCGGAAGCAACAAATCCACCAAGATCGGTCACAACACCGCCTCCCAGGTTTATCATAAGGCTTTTTCGATCGGCTTCCAGTTCTGAAAGGGCATTCCAGACGCCTTCACAGGTTTGCAGATTCTTGTATTCTTCACCGGCTTCTATCTCAATGACTTCAGTTTGAGGGCTGTTTTCCAATTGCTGCATAAATTTCGCGAGACAATGTTCATGGGTGTTGCTGTCTACAAGAATAAAGATCCTTGACGGGTCATTTTCAACAAGGAACTCATTAAGCTTTTGGTAGGCATTTTCAGCATACAGAACCGGATTCAAAGAAGCGGTTAAATCATTCATTTTACTAGGTTTTAAGCCTCCGAAATTAAAGAGAAAATATTAATTAATTCAAGTTTCAATAATTATATTTGCCGTAAGTACTACCACACCATGATAAGAAAAAAAATCTTCAATAACACTAAGTCTGCCTTCAAGCTAAAATCAAATGCAGAACTTGACAGAGCACTTTTCCTTTTCGGATTAATGAACCGGCCAACCATTGTTAAAGCTGGTACTTTTTTAACCAATATTTCTTTAAAGCTGCATCTCCCCGTTGAGACCCTTATTAAGAAGACAATCTTTGAGCAGTTTTGCGGAGGCGTGACCGAGGAAGACTGCAAACCTGTGACGAAAGAAATGTACGATGAGAATCTTCACAGTATACTGGATTATTCAGTAGAAGGTAAGGAAACCGAAGCTGAATTTGATGCTGCTATGGAGAAAAAGCTCAGCCTTGTTGAATATGCTAAAGAAAGCGACGAGATATCTTTCGCTATGTTCAAGCCAACCGGGATCGGTAGGTTTGCTATCTGGGAGAAAGTTAGTGAGAAGATAAGTCTTACTGAGGAAGAGAAAGAGGAGTGGGAGCGAGTAAAAAAGAGAGTTGATATTCTTTGTAAGCGAGCACATGAATTAAAAGTAAGATTATATGCAGATGCCGAAGAGACCTGGATGCAAACGGCAGCAGATGATCTTATGGAAGAGATGATGCGAAAATATAACAAAGAGGAAGTTCTTATTTTTAATACGCTTCAGTGTTATAGATGGGATCGTCTCGATTATTTAAAAGACCTTCACGAGAAAGGAAAAAAAGAAGGCTTTAAAGTAGGGGCAAAAATAGTTAGGGGAGCCTACATGGAAAAGGAAAATGCCCGTGCGAAGAAACTGGGTTATCCAACTCCGATATGTGAAAGCAAGGAGGCTACAGATGTTAACTTCAACAGTGTTCTTTCCTATTGCCTGAATCATCTGGAAGATATTTCGGTATTTATTGGGACTCATAATGAGGTGAGCAGTTATCTTGCACTTCAGATAATTGAAGATAAAGGTCTTTCCATTGATGATGAGAGAATATGGTTTAGTCAGTTATACGGCATGAGTGACCATATTAGTTATAACCTGGCAAGGAAAGGCTATAATGCTGTAAAACTGGTGCCATTTGGTCCGGTTCGGGATGTTGTTCCATACCTTCTGCGTAGGGCTCAGGAAAACACTTCGGTAAAGGGGCAAACAGGACGTGAACTTTCGCTGCTAAGGGAAGAAAGAAAAAGAAGGAAAGGTCATGAGTCTACTAAGCACCATCGCGAATAATACTGATTATGCGCTGGCTGGCAAAGCTTATTTTTTTTAATATTTTAGGCTGGAAACTGGAGAATAACTTCGATCCTGCTACAAAGAAATGTGTGGTGATCGTCGCTCCACATACAAGTTCCTATGATTTTTTTATTGGATTACTGGTAAGAAAGATTATGGGTATCCATTTAGATTTTGTCGCTAAGAAAGAATTATTCAGGCCGCCCTTCGGCTGGTATTTCAGGATGGTAGGCGGATCTCCTTTAGACCGAACAGGAAACCAGAAAAAAGTGGATGTCATTGCAGAGATGTTTGAAAAGAATGAGATCTTTCGGCTGGCTTTGTCACCTGAAGGAACCAGAAAAAAGACAGAGAGATGGAAAACCGGTTTCTATTTCATAGCCTTAAAGGCTCGGGTACCCATTATTCCCGTGGCTTTTGATTTCGGGACGAAAACGGTTACGATCCATAATCCAGTTGATCCCAGTGGGAATCTGGAAAAGGATCTGGTTGAAATTCAGAATTTATATAAAGGTGTAGAGGGGAAGATCCCTGAAAACTTCTGATTATTCTTCTGAAGTTTCCATGGTATGATAAACGTTTTGTACGTCATCATCTTCTTCCAGCTTTTCTAAAAGTTTCTCAACATCGGCAGCCTGTTCTTCATTCAGGCTTTTTGTAACCTGAGGGATCCTTTCAAAACCTGAAGATATGATTTCTATCTCACGATTTTCAAGTTCTTTCTGAATACTCCCAAAGTATTGAAAAGGAGCATAGATATGGATGCCATCTTCATCTTCAAATACCTCTTCGGCTCCAAAATCTATAAGTTCCAACTCGAGTTCTTCTGGATCTATACCATCGCCATTGATCCTGAAGTTACAGGTGTGATCGAACATGAACTCCACTGAACCTGATGTTCCAAGATTACCATCACATTTATTGAAATGAGAACGGATATTTGCCACGGTGCGATTGTTATTATCTGTGGCGGTCTCTACCAGTACAGCGATCCCATGTGGTGCATAGCCTTCGAAAAGAACTATTTTATAATCACCCTGAGATTTATCGGAAGCACGCTTAATAGCCCGTTCAATATTATCCTTAGGCATGTTAACGCTCTTGGCGTTCTGAATCACCGCACGTAACTTCGCGTTGGTGTCAGGGTCTGGACCACCTTCCTTAACAGCCATTACGATGTCTTTTCCTATTCTGGTAAATGCCTTGGCCATAGCTGACCAACGTTTCATTTTACGTGCTTTGCGAAATTCAAATGCTCTTCCCATGGTAGATTAAAATAATATTCGGGCAAAAGTATAAAAAAAGCTCCTAATATTTCTTGAAAAATATCAGGAGCCTGTATGATGTATAGAGCAATTTCTAATTTGAAGGATCAACTATTTCTTCGATTGACCTTGCCAGTTTAAAATCTTTTTCTGTAACACCATCGGCATCATGTGTAGATAATGAGATCTCAAGTTGATTGTAGACATTTCCCCAGTTGGGATGATGCTGTTGAGCTTCTGCTTCAAAAGCGATACGGGTCATCACCGTAAAGGCTTCTTTAAAGTTCTCAAATTGAAAGGAGGTGTGGATCGCTTTTTTTGCATAGGTCCAGCCTTCCAGATCCTTCAATTTATCCTGAATTTCGTCTTCACTTAATTTTTTCATCAGTTTGAGTTTTTCGGTTTTATTAAATTTAGAAATTAAGCCTTGAAAATATAGGGGATACCCCCGCTTTAATATAAGATTAACAGCTATTTCTTCGTGGAAGCTTCCACAACCTGACTAATTGTTATTTCCAGGTTTTTAGGTAGTTTGTTGTCTTTGGGAAGAACCGCCAGAAATCTGTCATAATTAGAATCATATACATTTTTGAAAAGTGGATTCTGATAACCCAGTCCTTCGCAGATCTCTTCAATAAAGTCCTTTTGATGGATTAAGTCTGAACTTCCCAGGTGGAAAACTCCCTGCCTGTTCCTGTTGATTATATAATGTATCTGTTGGGTTACCTTTTGAATCTCGGTTGCATTAATCACCACATTGGGGAAAACCTCCAGTGGTTCGCCTAAATCAAGTATGGTTTTTATCTCTTTTATTCGGGGAGTCAATTTTCCAAAGACCATCGGTAGTCTTACAATATTATACTGATGGTTAGGTAGTCTTAATAAGGCGTTTTCTATTTTGATCTTAAAGCGTCCATATATACTTTGACTTAAAGTCTTATCATATTCGTAAGACGGGTAATTGGTAAAGGCATCAAATACATTAGCAGAACTTATGAAGATAAGTTTGCTGTTGTGCCTAAGAATGTGATTGATTATAGCAAAATGTGTGACAACCTGCGCATCAAAATTTCCTCTCAGGGAGGATATTATCACATCGGGCTTTAAATTCTCAAGAAGGATCTCGATATTTTCAGTTTCCATATCAAAATGATGGAACTGATGGTTGCTGCTGAAGGATCCATTCTCTGTCCGGTAGGTACCATGGGTATCAAAATAGGAGCATAGCTCTTTATATAAGGCGTTGCCTATAAATCCGCTTGCTCCTAAAATGAGTATCCTTTTCAAATAAATTAGCCTTTATAAAAGGGCAGTTTTACCTGAGTCGCAGGAACAGCTTTTTTTCTTATCTGAATAAAAATTTTATTTCCCACACCTGCGATCTCTGTCGGTACATATCCTAAACCTATTCCTTTTTCAAGGGAAGGAGACATGGTGCCCGATGTTACTTCTCCAATTTTCTTACCATTCTCGTCAACAATGTCATATCCCTGACGTGGAATTCCTCTTTCATCCAGTTCAAAGGCAATCAATTTGCGCTTTGGCCCGTTTTCTTTTTCCTGCTTCAAGGCTTCACTATTGATGAAGTCTTTAGTGAATTTTGTGATCCATCCAAGACCAGCTTCAATAGGTGATGTAGTTTCGTCAATATCATTTCCGTAGAGGCAGTACCCCATTTCCAAACGAAGTGTGTCTCTTGCGGCAAGACCTATTGGTTTGATTCCGAAATCCTTTCCAGCTTCCATTACCGAATCCCAGATCTGCTCTGCATCCTCATTTCTGAAATAGATTTCAAAACCACCACTACCGGTATAGCCTGTTGCCGAAACTATCACTTTATCCACATTGGCAAAAGTTCCCACTTCAAAAGTGTAGAACTTCATATTATCAAGTTCTATATCGGTTAGAGATTGCATCGCCTCTGCTGCTTTCGGACCCTGAATGGCAAGAAGGGACATTTCGTCGCTCATATCGCGCATGGTAGCTTCCATGGTATTATGCTGCGCGATCCAGTTCCAGTCTTTTTCAATGTTTGAAGCATTTACAACCAGAAGATATTTCTCTGCATCGATCCTGTATATGATAAGATCGTCTACAATTCCACCATCATGATTTGGCATACAGGAATACTGTGCCTTACCATCCACCAGTTTGGAGGCATCATTAGAACTTATTTTTTGAATTAGCTCCAGGGCATTTTCTCCCGATATGAGGAATTCCCCCATATGTGATACATCAAATACTCCAAGCTTTTCTCTTACTGTTTCATGCTCAATATTCACACCTTCGTAAGAGACCGGCATATTAAAACCGGCAAAGGGAACCATTTTGGCGTTAAGTTCTTTATGCTTTCCAGACAGGGCTATTTCTTTCATTTTTTTCAAAAATTTGCCCAAATTTATTCAATTCGGAATGAATACAATATTTATTTAGGCTTTTTATGGGATATTATGCGAATTCATTCTATAAGTTTATCTTTGAGAGAGACCAAAAATGAAACAATTCCTATGAAAATACTTTCTGCAGAACAACTTTCGGAAGCCGATAAGATAAGTATTGAAAAGCAGGGTATAACTTCAGAAAAATTAATGGAGAGGGCCGCTACTCTTGTTTTTAATGAAATTCACAAGAGGCTGCAGGGCGCTCCTATCCCTGTTAAGATCTTTTGTGGAATAGGAAATAATGGCGGTGATGGTCTGGTAGTGGCTCGCCATTTAATTCAGCATGGTTATCACGTGACTGTATATGTGGTGAACTATAGCGATAAAAGATCTGATGACTTTCTAAGCAATTATGAAAGGTTAAAAGAAGTTACAAATGACTGGCCTAAACTCATAAAAAAAGAAAACGATTTTCCCGATATAGATACCGGTGACTTTCTGATTGATGCAATTTTTGGAATAGGTCTTAACCGTCCTATTGAAGGTTGGGTGGCGAAACTTGTGAAGCACATGAACGATTCCCAGGCCTTCACTCTTTCTGTTGATATGCCCAGCGGATTGTTTTCTGATAAGGTGCCCGGGGAGAAGGCTGCGATAATAGAAGCTGATTATACTCTGAGCTTTCAGGCTCCCAAGCTTGTATTTTTTCTTCCGGAAACCATGGATTATGTCGGTGATCTGCAGATAATAGATATAGGTCTGGACAGGGAGTTCCTGGCAGGTCTTTCAACTAAAACTTATCTTATAAATAAGGATTCGGTACTGCCGCTTTATAAGCAAAGAAAAAAGAATTCGCATAAAGGTGATTATGGCCATGTTTTGATAGCCGGAGGTAGTTATGGGAAAATGGGAAGTGTGCTTCTTACTGCTACTGCAGCCTTGAGGACTGGCTCTGGATTGTGTAGTTTATATATACCAAAATGCGGATATGAGATCATTCAAACAGGGCTTCCCGAAGCTATGGTGCTTACAGATCCTGAAAATGATATGGTAAGCGATTACCCTGAAGATTTTGATGCTGATGTTGTATGTTTTGGGATGGGCGCAGGAACCGATAAAAAATCTGTACAAGCCCTGAAAAAGTTGCTGGAGACTTCAGATTCTCCAGTAGTAATTGATGCTGATGGTCTCAATATTCTTTCTGCTAATATGGAACTTTTGGGCCTTCTTCCGGAAAACTCGGTACTAACTCCACACCCAGGGGAATTAAAAAGACTGATAGGGGAGTGGAAAGACGATTTTCATAAACTGGAAATGGTAAAAGCTTTCAGCAAAAAACATAAGGTTGTTGTGGTAATTAAAGGAGCTCATACTTTTACCATTAACCGGGAGGAGATCTTTATAAATAATTCTGGGAATCCTGGTATGGCTACTGCCGGAAGTGGTGATGTGCTTTCCGGAGTTATTACATCGCTTATCGGGCAGTCATACGAGCCGGTGGTGGCGGCCGTTCTGGGAGTTTTTCTTCATGGACTCTCCGGGGATATTTCCTCCAGAGAGCTGGGTTATGAAGGGGTAATGGCAGGAGATATCGCAGCAAATATTGGAAGAGCTGTCAAAGATCTTTTCAGCCGGGAAATGAAAGATCAGGAAAACTGATCAGGAATTATTGAAAATATCCTTATTTAAGTCTCATATTATTTGGAATCTTATTTTTGAAGTAAGATTTTTGCATTCCATAAAACCAAACCAATAAAATGCAAAGTCATCATTATATAAGTTCTGCAGTTTTAGATATTGAAGTTATTCATGACCTACTTAAAACCGGAAAGAAATTAGCTCTAAGTGATGAATCCAGATTAAACATTGAAAAATCCAGAAGATACCTGGATAATAAGATCAAGGAGAGTGACACTCCTGTTTATGGGATCAATACAGGATTTGGAGCTCTTTGCAATGTAAAGATTACCTCAGAAAAACTTACCGAACTTCAGGAAAACCTGGTAAGGTCACATGCCTGCGGAACGGGTGACTTAGTTTCGAAACCTGTTGTTAAGCTCATGTTACTCCTAAAGATCCAGTCTCTCAGTTATGGGAACTCGGGCGTGGCATTGCAAACAGTAGAAAGGCTTATCGATTTTTATAATGAAGATATACTGCCGGTGGTATACGAACAGGGATCCCTGGGTGCATCCGGTGATCTTGCACCGTTAGCACATTTGGCTTTACCCTTAATAGGCGATGGGGAGGTCTATTTTGAAGATAAAGTGATCACAGGTAAAGAATTGCTTGATATGAAAGGCTGGGAGCCAGTTAAGCTCCAAAGCAAGGAAGGTTTGGCTCTACTTAACGGAACCCAGTTTATGAGTGCTCATGCCGTTTATGCTTTGCTAAAGGCTTATAAGCTATCCTTTATGGCCGATCTTATTGGAGCGATCTCCATTGATGCTTTTGATTGTAACCTTTCACCATTTGATGAACTTGTACATATGGTGAGACCTCACAGGGGACAGATAAAAACAGCTGAAAGAATTAGAACTTTTCTTGAAGGAAGTGAAATTGCCCAGACCGAAAAAGAAAATGTGCAGGATCCTTATTCTTTTAGATGTATACCTCAGGTTCATGGAGCATCTAAAGACACGTTGTCTTTTGTGAGAAAAACAGTAAAGACCGAAATAAATTCGGTGACAGATAATCCCAATATTTTTATTGAAGCCGATAAGATCATTTCGGGAGGGAATTTCCATGGTCAGCCGCTGGCACTAGGCTTGGATTACCTGGCAATAGCCCTTTCAGAACTCGCCAATATCTCTGAAAGAAGAACATTTCAACTGGTGTCAGGTTTAAGAGGTCTTCCTAATTTTCTTGTTGAAAACCCCGGACTTAATAGCGGGTTCATGATCCCACAATATACAGCGGCTAGTATCGTAAGCCAGAATAAGCAATTGTCGAGTCCGGCTTCCATAGATTCGATAGTCTCATCAAATGGTCAGGAAGATCATGTAAGTATGGGAGCGAACAGTGCTACCAAACTTCTAAAAGTGGTTGAAAATCTGAATACTGTACTGGCAATTGAACTTTTCAATGCTTCGCAGGCGATTCATTTCAGGGAGCCAGCAAAGACTTCAGGGAAATTAAATGAGGTTCTGGAGGCTTTCAGGAAAACTGTGCCGGTTCTTACCGAAGACAGAACTATGGCGCCTTACATAAAGAAAGCTAAAGAATTTATAGAGAATTTTGAGGTAGAAGATTTTGCAGATTAGATCTTTGTTTTGATCCATTGAACAGCTTCTTCAAGTGTTTGAAAGACTTCAAAGGAATTGCTGCCTTTATAAAACTTTCTTTCAACCTGATCGGCATTGCGACGCGTCATTTCATTTTCGCTGACTACCGCTATAGCCTTTAAGTTTTGCGTATTTGCCGATTCAAAATAGACCATTGGATCTACGGCGTAGGAATTTACCCTGTGGGAAATATAACCGTAATTTTTATCTCTAAAGAATTGCTTGCCGAGTGCCAGTAGTTTTTTGTTGTTTTCAACGTCAAACAACACACCTTCGTTAAGTTTGGCAATAAGGATATTCTCATGAATAGTGACCTGTCCAAAGTCAAGATCAATTTTTTCAGTAGGCATTTTGCAGGGGCTTAGGCCGACTAATTTAGAGCAAATTGAACAATTGTAAAAAAAATTATATTAAAAAAGCCGCTTCTTTCGGAGCGGCTTTTTTATTATAATTATGTAACTATTTAAGATTCAGTTTCTTTTACTGATTTTTTAATATCAATAGTTAATTCATTTTTTTCTTCATCCAGATCCATCACAATTCTATCGCCTTCTTTGAGCTTGGATGTAATGATCTCTTCTGCAAGAGCATCTTCAATATATTTCTGGATGGCTCTGTTCAGAGGACGGGCTCCGTATTGCTTATCAAATCCTTTCTCGGCAATAAAGTCTTTAGCTTTATCAGTAAGGCTAAGATCATAGCCGAGTCCATGAATTCTCTCGAACAATTTTGCAAGCTCAATGTCAATGATCTTATGAATATCGTCTCTTTCAAGGCTGTTAAAGATCACTACATCATCAATACGGTTCAGGAATTCAGGTGCAAATGCTTTTTTAAGAGCATTTTCAATCACACTTCTGGTATTATCATCAGCCTGCGATTTCTTGGCGGCAGTTCCAAATCCAACTCCCTGACCAAAATCCTTAAGCTTTCTTGCTCCGATATTCGAAGTCATGATAATGATGGTATTTCTGAAATCGATCTTCCTTCCAAGACTGTCAGTAAGATATCCATCATCAAGAACCTGAAGCAACATGTTGAAAACGTCTGGATGAGCTTTTTCTACCTCGTCCAGAAGCACAACTGCGTAAGGTTTTCTTCTAACTTTTTCTGTTAGCTGTCCACCTTCTTCATAACCAACATATCCTGGAGGTGCACCTATTAGTCTGGAAACAGCGAATTTTTCCATGTATTCGCTCATATCTATCCTAATAAGGGCATCTTCATTATCGAATAATTCGCGGGCAAGTACTTTTGCAAGCTGGGTTTTACCCACTCCTGTTTGACCTAGGAAAATAAAAGATCCAATAGGTTTGTTGGGATCTTTTAATCCGGCCCTGTTACGCTGGATAGCTTTCACAACTTTACCAACAGCTTCATCCTGACCGATGACCTTACCTTTAATTTTTGTAGGTAATTCTACAAGTTTATTGCTTTCGGTTTGAGCGATTCTGTTAACTGGGATACCGGTCATCATTGAAACCACATCGGCAACATTTTCCTCTGAAACTGTTTCCTTGTGTTTCTTAGATTCTTCTTCCCATTTTTCCTGTGCAAGGCTCAATTCTTTTTCAAGATTCTTCTCGTCATCCCTCAATTTGGCAGCCTCTTCATATTTCTGCTTTTTAACCACAGAATTTTTGTTCTCCCGAACTTCTTCAAGTTTTCTCTCCAGGTCAAGGATCTGCTTTGGAACATCAATATTTGTGATATGAACTCTTGAACCTGCTTCATCCAGGGCGTCAATAGCTTTGTCTGGAAGGAAACGGTCTGTCATATACCTGTTTGTGAGTTTTACACAAGCATGGATTGCTTCATCTGTGTAAGCCACGTTATGATGCTCTTCGTATTTGTTCTTAATGTTATTAAGGATCTCGATGGTCTCTTCAACCGTAGTAGGTTCAACGATCACCTTTTGGAACCTTCTTTCAAGGGCACCATCTTTTTCAATGTACTGCCTGTACTCATCCAGAGTAGTAGCTCCTATACATTGAATTTCTCCTCTTGCCAGAGCAGGTTTGAACATATTGCTGGCATCCAGGCTTCCTGTTGCTCCACCAGCTCCAACTATGGTATGAATTTCATCTATGAAAAGTATGATATCATCATTCTTTTCAAGCTCGTTCATAACCGCTTTCATTCTTTCCTCGAACTGACCACGGTATTTAGTTCCGGCAACAAGGCTTGCAAGATCAAGCGTCACAACCCTTTTGTCAAAAAGAATTCTGGAAACTTTGCGTTTTACAATCCTTAGTGCAAGGCCTTCGGCAATGGCCGATTTACCAACCCCAGGTTCTCCTATTAATAATGGATTGTTCTTCTTTCTTCGGCTAAGGATTTGAGAAACCCTTTCGATTTCCTTTTCTCTTCCAACAACCGGATCCAGTTTATCCAATTCGGCAAGAGCAGTAAGGTCTCTTCCGAAGTTATCCAGAACGGGAGTCTTGGATTTTTTAGAAGTCTTTCCAGTTCCTCCACTACTACTGAATGGATTTTCCCTGGTGGTCTCGTCACCACCGTCATCATCTGAAAAAGATTCTGCTGATGGACTGTCAGAGAAATCATCTTCGTCGCTTGCGATCATATATTTAAACTGATCTTTTACTCCATCGTAATCTATTTTCAATTTGTTCAGCAATTTAGTGGTGGGATCATTTTCGTTTCTCAAAATGCATAGCAGCAAGTGAGCAGTATTTATAGAGGAGCTCTGAAAAAGTTTAGCTTCCAGAAAAGTTGTTTTCAAAGCACGCTCTGCCTGCCTGGTCAAATGCAGGTTTCTTTTCTCATTATTAATTGTAACCGTA
Organism: Gramella jeungdoensis; assembly: GCF_023805255.1. Lineage (GTDB taxonomy): Bacteria > Bacteroidota > Bacteroidia > Flavobacteriales > Flavobacteriaceae > Christiangramia > Christiangramia jeungdoensis. The sequence goes on along the minus strand of NZ_JAMSCK010000004.1, from coordinate 345,228 downwards.
TTCGGATTCGCAGGGCTTAGAATCTCGACTTTACGTCTTAAATGACTAAGATCTATTTCAAGTGCATTGAGTATTTCTATAGCTTTTCCGTCTCCATCTCTCAGCAAGCCAAGCATAAGGTGCTCTGTCCCGATAAAATCGTGGCCAAGCCTTAATGCTTCCTCTTTACTGTAAGCAATTACATCTTTTACTCTTGGTGAAAAATTATCATCCATTTTATCTTCCTTTCTCAAAGTTGTTTTCACTCGAATTTGGTCAAAAACTGTACCTAATAGGGAGTTAGTAGCTAATTGACAAAATTACTTTCAATTTTCAAAGTGTAAAATAGTGAACTTATTAACCAAATCACAATAAAAATTTGTTAATAAAAATAGGGCTAATGCTATGCCGAATCCGCTTAAAAAGGGATAAAATATGTAAATTGCCCCTTAGATTTTTATAGAGATAAATTAAACTTTAAAATATGGCTGAAGGAGAAAAGCTAATTCCTATCAACATTGAAGATGAAATGAAATCGGCCTATATCGATTATTCGATGTCGGTCATTGTGTCACGTGCCTTACCAGATGTGCGTGACGGTTTAAAACCGGTTCACAGGAGGGTTTTGTACGGGATGTACGAACTTGGGGTTCTTTCTAACAGAGCCTATAAGAAATCGGCTAGAATAGTAGGAGAGGTATTAGGTAAGTATCACCCGCACGGAGATTCATCGGTATATGATACCATGGTTAGAATGGCCCAGGAATGGAGTATGAGATATATGCTGGTAGATGGTCAGGGTAACTACGGATCTGTAGATGGTGACAGTCCGGCAGCGATGCGTTATACAGAAGCACGTATGCGCAAGATCAGTGAAGATATGCTTGCCGATATTGATAAAGAGACTGTTGACACCCAGTTGAACTTTGATGATTCACTGAGTGAACCTGTGGTGCTTCCCACCAGGGTTCCAAATTTGCTGGTAAACGGTGCAAGCGGTATCGCGGTAGGTATGGCTACTAATATGCCTCCACACAACCTCTCAGAAGTTATTGATGGGACTGTAGCCTATATTGACAATAATGATATTGAAATAGATGAGCTCATTGAGCATATCAAAGCGCCCGATTTTCCAACAGGGGGAATTATCTATGGCTATGATGGCGTAAAAGAAGCCTTTAAAACAGGAAGAGGTCGTATCGTTATGCGTGCCAAATCTCATATGGAAGAGATCAATGGTAGAGAATACCTTGTTGTTACCGAAATTCCTTACCAGGTGAACAAGGCAGATATGATCAAGAAAACAGCCGATCTTGTCAATGAGAAGAAAATTGATGGAATTAGTCTTATAAGGGATGAATCAGACCGTAATGGTATGCGTATCGTATACCAGCTTAAAAGAGATGCGATTCCTAATATTGTTCTAAATACCTTATTTAAACATACTGCACTCCAGTCTTCTTTTAGTGTAAATAATATTGCACTTGTGAATGGAAGACCTGAGATGCTTAACCTGAAGGACCTTATTTATCACTTCGTTGAACACAGGCATGATGTTGTGGTTCGCAGAACGGAATTTGAGCTTAAAAAAGCTAAAGACCGTGCTCATATCCTTGAAGGACTTATCATTGCTTCAGATAATATTGATGAAGTTATAGCGCTTATCCGTGCATCTTCTAATGCTGAAGAAGCCAGGGAGAAATTGATGGAGCGTTTCGAGCTTACCGAAGTTCAGGCTAAGGCTATCGTAGAAATGAGGTTGAGACAGCTTACCGGTCTTGAACAGGACAAGTTAAGAGCTGAATATGAAGAGATATTGAAGACTATAGAAGATCTTGAAGATATTCTTGCCCGTAAGGAGCGTAGAATGGAAGTGATCAAAGATGAACTTATAGAAGTAAAAGAAAAATATGGTGATGAAAGACGTTCTGAAATTGAATACTCTGGAGGAGATCTGAGCATTGAAGATATGATCCCTGATGAAAGAGTTGTTATCACTATTTCTCATGCGGGCTATATTAAAAGAACTTCCTTAAGCGAATATAAAAAGCAGAATAGAGGAGGAGTGGGACAGAAAGGTTCCACCACAAGGAATGAGGACTTCCTGGAATATCTTTTTGTTGGAACTAATCACCAGTACATGTTATTCTTCACTCAGAATGGTAAATGTTACTGGATGAGAGTTTATGAAATTCCGGAAGGAAGTAAAGCCTCAAAAGGAAGGGCAATTCAGAATCTTATTAATATTGAGCCGGAAGATAAAGTAAACGCTTTCATCTGTACTCAGGACCTCAAGGATGAGGAATATGTCAACAATCACTTTGTGATCATGGCCACTAAGAAAGGTCAGGTGAAAAAGACCAGGCTTGAAAGATACTCCCGTCCAAGAACTAATGGTATTAACGCAATTACCATTAAGGAAGGAGACGAACTACTGGAAGCAAAACTTACGACAGGAAACTCTCAGGTAATGCTTGCAGTGAAAAGCGGAAAAGCTATACGGTTTGAAGAAAGCAAGACCAGACCTATGGGAAGAAATGCTTCTGGTGTTAGAGGTATTACCCTTGCTGATGATAATGACGAGGTAGTAGGAATGGTTTCTGTTAATGAGTTTGATTCTGATATCCTGGTAGTTTCTGAAAATGGATACGGAAAACGTTCAAGTCTTGAGGATTATCGTATCACCAACCGTGGAGGAAAAGGAGTGAAGACTATTTCTGTTACCGAAAAGACCGGACAACTTGTCGCGATTAAAAATGTTACCGATAAGGATGACCTGATGATTATTAATAAATCCGGTATAGCTATACGAATGGCTGTTGAAGATCTTAGAGTGATGGGTCGTGCAACTCAGGGAGTTAGACTTATCAATCTTAAAGGTAATGATGCTATCGCTGCCGTGGCCAAAGTGTTACATGACGAGGACGATGTGGAAAGTATGGAAGACGCCGAAAAGCCTATAGGTGGTGAAGAACCGGCGAATGGCACAACTATTGCAGATGATAGTGAGGAATAAAAAACTAAAACCAAAACAACAATGAAAACTAATATTTTTGTGCTGGGTCTGTCGCTTTTTTCTATGACAGTTTTTGCCCAGAAAGATCAGGTAAAAAATGCAGAAGACGCCCTTGATGATGGCAATTATGCAGAAGCAAAAGCTCAGCTTAAAATAGCCGAACAAAATCTAGGTGAACTAAATGATAAATGGACAGAGAATTTCTATTTCTATAAAGGTAAGGCATACATGGGAGCCGGTAATGCTTCTGCTGCCGACCTTAAGATAGCAGCCGAAGCATTTCAGAAAGCAGCCGAAATGGGAAATGATGACGCCGCTGAAAGTTTGATGGCTTTGAAGAACAATCTTATTCAAAGTGCTATAGATGATCAGAATAAAGAAGAATTCGCGTCTGCAGCAGAAAAACTTTATGCCAGCTATGAGTTAAGCCAAAAAGATACTATCTATCTTTATTATGCTGCCAATAACCTTGTTCAGGCTCAGGATTATGCTAAAGCTGTTGAATATCTTGAGATGTTGAACGAGATGGATTATGATGGTTCTGGAAAGGAATTCGTAGCTGTGAATGTAGAAACCGGGGAAGTAGAAGCATTTGGATCTAAAGAACAAAGAGATCTTATGGTGAAAACTGACCAGTATAAAGATCCTGCAGTGAGAGAGATTCCTTCTAAGAAAGGTGATATAGCTCAGCTAATCGCCAGAATTTATATCAGCCAGAAGGAATATGATAAGGCTGTTGCAGCCATGGATAAAGCTAAAGCCACCAATCCTGACGATATGAGCCTTCTAAAGGCAGAAGCCAACATGTATTATCAAATGGGCGAAAAAGAGAAAGCAAGAACAATTCTTGAAGAGCTTGCTGAAAAAGACCCTAATGATGCAGATACCATGAATAACATTGGTTTGATGTACGCTGAAAATGGTGATAATGAAAAAGCCGTTGAATTTTACAATAAGGCTCTTGAGATTGATGAGGAAATGAATAACGCAAGGATTAATAAGGTTGCTGCTATTCTGGCCAAGGAAAGAGAAATTATTGATGAAATGAATGGTCTTGGAATGAGTAAGGCTGACAATGAGCGTTACGAAGAACTGGATGCTAAAAGAAAAGATCTTTATAAAGAAGTAGTGCCGATTCTAGAGAAAGCCATTGAAATTGATCCTAATAATACCGATGCGATCAAAACTGCAATGAATATTTACTCGAATCTTGGAAATCAGGAAAAAGTAGATGAAATGAAAGCTAAGCTTAATCAATAATCTTAGTTAAAGAGATAATAAAAAAACCCGCTGAATTTCAGCGGGTTTTTTTATTTATTAAAACCTTACTTATCAAATTATCTTTTTGATTACCCTTAGTTTATGGGTATGCTTTCGCAGTTGTGCATTGAAAATTCCTGAGTGATCTATACGGTCTATTCTTACGCAGCCGTCTACATGGATTATGTAGTTGTCCTGCATAATGATACCAACATGATTAATGACACCTTCATTGTCGTCAAAAAATGCAAGATCGCCCGGTTCACTCTCTTCAATGAAGCTTAAAGCCTCTCCCTGTTTTGCCTGTTCAGCAGCACTCCTTTTAATTTTTTCACCATTTAGTTTATAAACCATTTGAGTAAAACCACTGCAGTCTATTCCAAAAGGGGTTTTTCCACCCCAAATGTGAGGTGAATTAAGATAGAGAAGAGCAGTTTCAACGATTTTTTCTTTGGTGGCTTTGTCTGAAGTAATAACTTCTCCTTCAAATTTATGAGCCAGATTTGGACTGAAATTTACCACCGAACCCAGGGCCACTGGCATAAGCAAACCACTGTCGTCTGTGATGTATTCTATAAGGTCAGCTGAAAGCCGATAACTTGTATCTTCAAGAGAATAATATTCTTCCTCTTCGATCTTCCTGTACTGTTTCTTATCTATCCAGGCTTCAAATCCGTCGAACGCATTTCTTATCCTGCTCCAATGAGCCCTTTCTTCCAGGATCTTGAAATGTTCACCATATAAGAGCTGAGAAGTCATCTCACTCTCGTGAGACGACGTAGCTCTTAGCGGTACTATACTTAAATGGCAAATACCGTATTGCATTAACTTTTATTCAATTTTAGGCATTGCGTTCTATTACCATGGCTGATGCTCCACCCCCTCCATTACATATAGCAGCTGCACCAATGCGGGCATTGTTCTGTTCAAGGACATTCAGTAAGGTTATAAGTATTCTTACACCGCTGCATCCAAGTGGATGCCCAAGAGAAACAGCACCACCGTTCACATTGGTATTTTTATCGTTTAATCCTAAAATTTTCATGTTCGCAAGACCTACTACCGAGAAAGCTTCATTAAATTCAAAGAAATCTACTTCTTCCATTTTTATCTCAGCCTTTGCGATCGCTTTTGGAAGAGCTTTTGAAGGCGCTGTAGTGAACCATTTCGGCTCTGTGGCAGCATCGGCATAACTTCTAATGGTAGCTAAAGGCTTAATGCCTAATTCATCTGCTTTTTCCCTGCTCATCAATACCACAGCTCCGGCACCATCATTAATAGTTGAGGCATTGGCAGCCGTAACGGTACCTTCTTTTGAGAAAGCCGGTCTTAAAGAAGATATCTTATCCATTCTAACATTCTTGTATTCCTCATCTTCTTTTACGATCACGGGGTCACCTTTTCTCTGAGGCACTTCAACAGGAACAACTTCATTATCGAATTTACCTTCTTTCCATGCTTTTGCCGATCTTTCATAGGACTGGATGGCAAATTTATCCTGATCTTCACGAGAGAAGTTATGTTCAGACGCACACAGGTCGGCACAAACTCCCATTGCATTATGGTCGTAAGCATCTACCAGGCCATCTTTCTGCATCCCGTCTTCCATACTGGCTGGGCCGAACTTCTGTCCTTTTCTTAGATGCAAGTAATGCGGGATAAGGCTCATATTTTCCATACCTCCGGCTACAACAATAGAAGTATCTCCAAGCATGATAGACTGAGCTCCCTGCATTACTGCTTTCATTCCGCTTGCACAAACTTTATTTACCGTAGTACATGGAACCGTATCTGGAATTCCTGCACCAAGAGCAGCCTGTCTTGCAGGAGCCTGTCCTACACCTGCCTGAACTACATTACCCATTAAAACTTCCTCTACCATCTCTGGTTTCAGGTTTATCTTTTCGAGGGCTCCTTTTATTGCTACCGAGCCTAATTTTGTAGCAGGAATTGTGGATAAGCTGCCTAAAAAACTTCCTATCGGAGTCCTCGCAGCGCTTACTATTACTACTTCTTTATTCATTATTTAAGTTTTATTAATTGAGGTGTTGCGAAGTTAGTGATTTTATAAGGAATTAAATAACCTAAGCTTATTCAGACCTATTTTTACTACATTTGAGCATTACCTGAATATTTATGAGCGATTTCATTAATAAGCTATACAAAAATCAGGCGCTTTTTTACAAGGTTTTCCTGTTTGTGCTTACCTCAGTTTTAATCGTTTACCTTCTTCCAAAAGGAGGCAAATTCAAATATGATATCCCCAAGGGAAAACCCTGGCAGTATGAAAATCTATATGCGCCATTTGATTTTGCGATCCTTAAGACCGATGAAGAGATCGCTGCAGAAAAGCAGGATATTTCCCGGTCTCATATTCCTTATTATAATTTTGACACTGAAAAACCTGGGAGAATAAAAGAAGATGCTTTACAGGAAGTTCAAAATGTTTTCGCCGATTCAACCCTGAATATCTATGAGACTATTATAGATGACTTTGTTGCAGAAACAGTAGATAAGATCTATGAATTTGGGCTCCTGCAGGAAAGTGACCGTCTGGAGCCAGATCAACTGGTTTATTTATTAAAAGGAAATGAAGCTTCGGAAGTTGCTTACAGAAGAATCCTGAAACAGGGTGAAATACGAGGTTTCTTAAATGATGAGATCACTAATGCAGGTTTTTCTTCCTTTAAAACTGAATTGCTGGAAGTATTCTTCAATTCGGTGGAGCCAAATGTCACATTCAATAATAATCTAACCCAGAAGGAACTTGAGAGCAAGCTGAATAATATTTCATATACCCGCGGAATAATAGAGCAGGGCAGCCGTATCATAGCCAAAGGCGAGGTGGTTGAAGGAAATAAGTATAATATTTTGCGTTCTCTCAAAGCTGAATATGAGTCACAGGTATGGAGCCAGTCGAACTACAACTGGATCATCGTTGGTTACAGTGCCCTGGTTGCGCTGGCCCTATTGATGCTGCTTCTTTTCATGAGGAAATATCGGGTTAGCGTTTTTGAGAATAATGTAAAGGTCACTTTCATATTCTTCAATATTATCTTTATGGTGATGCTTACCACTCTGGTGGTCAACTTTAATATTGACTATGTGTATGTGGTTCCTTTGTGTATACTTCCGCTTACCTTAAAAGCTTTCTTTGATGCTAGGCTTGGTTTGTTCACTCACGTAATAACCGTATTGCTTTTAGGCTTCATTGTGCCTAACAGTTATGAATATATGTTCCTTCAAATAATTGCGGGGATAGTTACCATACTTACGGTTAGTGAGCTGTATAAAAGGGCTAATCTATTTATATCTGTGGGTCAGATCACTTTGGTGTATATAGTAGCTTATTTCGCATTTACCGTGATTCAGGAAGGAGATATAAACGATATGAAGCCCGAGGTATTTCTTACTTTTATTTTGGGAGGGCTTGCAACTCTATTTGTTCAGCCGCTTATTTATGTGTATGAAAAGATCTTCGGCATGGTAAGCGATATGTCTCTTCTTGAACTTTCGGACACCAATTCAAGATTATTGAAGGAACTGGCAGAAAAAGCTCCCGGAACTTTCCATCATAGTCTCAATGTGGCTAATCTCGCCGAAGCTGCCGCCAATGAAATAAATGCAAATGCCATGCTTGCAAGGGTGGGAGCGCTGTACCACGATATTGGTAAGATGCATAATCCTACTTACTTTACCGAAAATCAGACGACTTCCGTAAATTCTCATGATGAATTATCTCCTCGAGAAAGCGCACAGATAATTATTGAGCATGTGATTAAGGGTATTGAGATCGCAAAAAAGAATAATCTTCCAGATAGAGTGATCGATTTCATTAGAACGCATCACGGGACTACGACAGTTTATTATTTCTATATGAAGGAGAAGGAGATTAATGAAAACGCTCCTTCAGAAGATTTTCGATATCCGGGTCCTATTCCTTTCAGTAAGGAAACCGCTATTTTGATGATGTGTGATAGTGTTGAGGCGGCAAGTAAGAGTCTAAAGGAACCAACCGCTGTACTCATCGATAATTTTGTAGAGAAGATCATTGATAAGCAAATGGAAGAGGGCCAGTTCCTGAACTCGAACATCACCTTCAAGGAAATTCAGATGGTGAAAAAGATCCTTAAACGTAAGCTTAAGAATATTTATCATTTGCGTATCGAATACCCCGAATAATTAGTGTACCTCGAGTATCTTGTGTTCTTTCCCATTAAAGGTAAAACTGTCCCCGGCCTTTTTACCTTTCATTTCCTGGTAGATAGGAGCTTCGGTTGAAATGGCAAAAACCGTACTGCCTTCATCCAAAACAACCTTACCCAGTGCTGCCGAAATGAAGTAGTAGTTTTCCGAAGTTTCTACTACACTTCCAAAATCTATCTGCTCACTGTAATGTTTATGGTCGATACGGCTTAATTTCTCCTTCATTTTCCTTGAGTTGTCAAGGTATTCGGCATATTTTTCAAAATCGCCCAGTAATTGCCCCTTACTATCATCTTCATCATAATCTGTATGGGCATCATTATTCTCCATAGACTCTCTAATCTGGTCCATCTCATTTTTATACTTATCGATCTGCCTGTTAACAGTATCAAGACACTTGTAAAATAATTCTTCTTTATTCGCTACCATATTTCAAAATTCTCGCATTAGAATTCTAAAATTAATTAAGCTTTAGCGGCTTGCCGAAGATTTAGGAAATATTTAATATGAATTTTTAATATAAGTATAAAAGCTTATATCTATTGTAAATAAGCTTTAAAACTTATAATTAGTACTTATAAGCTTTTAAACTTATTTTTTTGTATATTTGTTTTATGATTGCAGTAATATCAGCCGATCTCCTGTCTTCCTCCAGTTATTCAAAGGAATTACTGGAACAGGCTATTCGTGCCCTTAACAGGGAATTTAGAGAACTGGAAAAACTTACTCATCCAGCATCAGAATTTGAGATTTACAGGGGGGATAGCTTTCAGGGACTCATATATGCACCCCAAGAAGCGCTACATTTTGCATTAAGAATAAAGACCGCTATTAACAGGTTACATCTCAACGACAGCGAGAGCAATAAGGCTTTTAAACGGGAGGCAGACCTAAAGATGGCAATTGGTATTGGAAGCTATGATTTTAAAAGGGATTCGATATTGGAATCCAATGGCCAGGCCTTCCAGTTATCGGGTAGAACTCTTGATGAAATGAAGAAATATAACCGAAAACTAAGACTCAAGACTCCTTCTGATAATATTAATGAAGAGTTTGATGCTTCCTTTTTGCTTTTTGATACCTTATCTGATAAATGGAGTACAGCGTCTGCTGAAGTTATTTATTATCTTTTGAAAGGATTTAAAGAAACTGAAATCGCCGCTGAACTGGGAATTAGTCAGTCTGCTGTAAATCAAAGAAAGAAAGCTGCTGGCTGGGATGCAATCGATGTTTTGCTAGCGCGTTATAAGAAAGTAATTAACGAACATTTTTCTAATGGAAAATAGTATACTCATTCTTTTACAGTTATTACTTGCTCATGTGATCACCGATTTTGTGATACAGCCCACAAAATGGGTAAAACATAAGCGGAGGAATAAAGGCCGTTCAAAGTTCCTGTACCTTCACGCGATAATAGCAGGAGTACTTACCTTAATTTTCCTGATGAGAATAGAGTACTGGTATGTGGCCGTTTTTATAAGCTTCACTCACTTTTTTACCGATCTCTGGAAATTACAGTTCCACAGGGACAGCCTGAAGATATTTTTATCAGACCAGATATTGCACCTTTTTGCCATAGTGCTAGCCTGGCTTTGGATCACATCTAATTTTCAAAGCATAATACCATATTTATCCGATCTGTTAAGTTCAGAGTCAGTAATGGCAATAATAATAGGTTATCTGGTCATAATTTTTCCAGCTGGTTTCCTCATAGGAAAAGCAACTCAAAGATGGCAGAACGAAGTAGAGGATGATCTCAGGCGAAACAGCCTGGATGCCGCTGGCCGGTATATAGGAATCTTTGAAAGGGTACTTGTACTAACTTTTATACTCACTCTGAATTTTTCAGCCATAGGTTTTCTGATCGCTGCAAAATCCATTCTGCGTTTCAGCGATAAATCGGAGACCGGAGCGAGAAAGCAAACCGAGTATGTGCTCATAGGAACCCTTATGAGCTTTACCATCACAATTCTGATAGGCTTTCTAGTACGCCAGGTCGCGTTCTAAAAGCTGAATATTGCTTTGAAGTCTTTCCTTTACAATATTCATCATGCGCTTGTTCAGCGCTGAAGAATTCTGAATGTAAGTTTCGTATTCTTTAAGGGTAAACTGACCAATGATCATCCCTTTAAGACTATTCCTGAACTTGATATCCTTCTGGATAGCATTTTCAATGTAAAGCAACCTTTTTTCAAGATTTAGATCATAAAAGGCATTCTTGTGCTTGGTGATATAATTCCGGAAAGCTGCCACCAGTAAATCATCCTGTAGTTTCGCTACGGGTCGAAGTGTTTCATTCTGAAACCTCTCATCTGAACTCATGTTCTCTGTAATCCTTGCTGAAGGAATCTCAGGTCTGAGTTCCATTAGGTTAATATCTCTCGGATTCATGGCAAGTAAAGTTTCTTAAATATAACCAATTAAAGAGTCGCATTTACTGTGCCGTATTCATACTTGTGCACCGGTTATAAACATTCCCCGTTAAATATGTCTTAATCGCCAGTAATTCTACTATTCATCTTATTATATTTAAAAGAAAAGCTAAAGATTGTTTTACTATGATTGAATCCAAAAATCCATATACAGGCGAAATACTTGAGAAATTCAAAGAGCTAACAAAACCTGAAGTAGATAAGGCTCTGGAAAAGGCCGATAACCGCTTCAAAAAATGGAGAAAAACCTCGTTTAAGGAGCGGGCAGAACTTATGCTCAAGGCTGCAGCTGAACTAAAAAAGAATAAAGAGGAATATGCCAGGGATATGAGCCTTGAAATGGGAAAACCGATAAAACAGGCAATAGCTGAAATTGAAAAATGTGCCTGGGTTTGTGAATATTATGCAGAGAACGCCGAAAAGCACTTATCCTCCAAAACCATCAAAACTGATGCTTCTAGAAGTTATGTGAGCTATGAACCTATAGGGGTTGTTTTAGCCGTGATGCCATGGAACTACCCGTTCTGGCAGGTTTTCAGGTTTGCCGCTCCAGCCCTTATGGCCGGAAACATCGGAATTTTAAAACATGCGAGTAATGTGATGAGATCCGCCAATAATATTCAGAAGGTATTTGAGAGAGCAGGTTTTCCCGACGGGTGTTTTCAGAACCTTGTGCTTGGCAGCAGTAAAATAGAGGATATAATTCGGGATTCCAGGGTTAAAGCCGTGACACTAACAGGTAGTAAACCAGCAGGAGCCGCGGTCGCTTCAACAGCCGGTGATGAGATCAAGAAGTCAGTTCTGGAACTGGGAGGAAGCAATGCCCTAGTAGTTTTTAAGGATGCTAATATTGAAGAAAGTGTAAAGACCTGTGTAATGGCGAGGTTTCAGAATACAGGTCAGAGTTGTATTGCCGGGAAAAGGCTGATACTTCATGATAGTATTGCCGATGACTTTATGGATGAGTTCGTAAGACAGGTAAGGGAATTAAAGAGCGGAGATCCTCTGGATGAGAATACTTTTATCGGAACACTTGCAAGGGAAGATCTGGCTGAAGAACTGGAACAACAGATAAAGGACTCTGTGAAAGACGGTGCGAAGATCATTCTTGGAGGAAAAAGAGACCGTGCATACCTGGAGCCTACGATTCTAACAGGCGTAACCCCGGATATGAAAATGTTCACCGAGGAGACTTTTGGACCTGCTATTGGAGTGACTACTTTCAAAAAAGATCAGGAGGCCATAGATCTTGTCAATTTATCTAAATTTGGACTGGGGGTTTCTATTTTTACAGAAGACATGGAGTTTGCCGAAAATCTGGTTCCCGAGTTTGAAGATGGTGCTGTTTTTGTAAATGAACTTGTAAAAAGTGACCCGCGACTTCCTTTTGGAGGAACAAAAATTTCCGGATATGGTAGGGAGCTTTCTGAGGATGGGATCAGGGAGTTTGTAAATAAGAAAACCGTTTTTTTTAAATAAGAAATCACCTGATGTCACATGAAATTCGGAAAAGTAGATAACCCAGGCGATATCGATTTTACATTGCCGCCAACCCATAAACAGACCAAAGAAGTATTAAAAAAATTTAAAAAGTCTGAATTTACCGATGTGAGGGTAGGTTGCGCAAAATGGAACAGAACAGATCTTAAGAATTTTTATCCAAGGGGCACCAAAGATGAACTTCAATATTATTGTACCCAATTCAACTCTATAGAGTTAAATGCCTCATTTTACAGAATGTTTCCCGAAGAACAGTTTGCAAAGTGGGAAGAGAAGGCTGAAGGTGATTTTAAATTCTTTCCAAAAGTTCCTCGGATCATCAGTCATATTAAAAGACTAAATGAAACAGAAAGGCTTACCGATGATTATGTGACCAATCTTCTTCCTTTAAAGGAAAAACTGGGGATGTGTTTTTTACAGCTTAGGGATGATTTTGGACCTAAAAACATGGAGAGGGTAGAGAGCTTTTTTAAACACTGGCCAAAGGAGATCCCTCTATCTGCAGAATTCAGGCATGCGGACTGGTATAAGGATGAAAAGGCAACAGGTGAACTGAATGAGCTGATGAAAGAATATAATATAACCCATATTATCACAGAATCTGCAGGTAGAAGGGACCTTCTTCATATGAGGCTTACTACAGATTCGGCCTTTATAAGATATAACGGAGCTAATCATAAAACTGACTATACAAGGTTGGATGACTGGCTGGACAGACTGGAAGAATGGTGCAAGTTAGGATTAAAAAACGTATATTTCTTTGTACACCAAAATGTTGAGGAAGCTTCACCACTTCTTTCGGCTTATTTTATTGAAAAGTTCAATAAAAGGTTTAATACCGATTTATTAATTCCAAAAACATTGAATTAAAATGGCAGAACAAAATATAGCGATTACAGTAGACAGTGTAGTTTTTTGTAAAGTGAACAACAAGTTTAAAGTATTACTTATTCAAAGGAAAAATGATCCCTTTAAAGATCAATGGGCTTTACCCGGTGGTTTTGTAGAAGAGGGAGAAGACCTGGAAACTGCGGCTAAACGTGAATTACAAGAAGAGACTGGTGTAAAAGTAGAATCTATGGAACAGGTTCAGGCTTTTGGCAAGCCAGGGCGTGATCCGAGAGGACGTACGATCTCCATCGCTTTTTTAAGTCGTATTTTCTGTGAGGAAGATTTAACGCCTTCAGATGATGCTAAAGATGCCAAATGGTTTGCCATTGAAAAATTACATAATATGGATCTGGCCTTTGATCATGATGAGATCATTAATGTGGCACAGCAATTCTTATGATTCTGATTTCGTAATAAAATTGCGGTTAATTTCTAATTTATCAGATTTAATTTCGCTTTTTCCGAATCTGATAAATCTATCTCAGCCTTTTTATTTCCTCAGGTTTTCTCTTTAATTTTAAAATAAAAAATGAGATTTCACACTAGAAAATGGATAAAACCTGAAGACCTTAATCCCAATGGAACTTTGTTTGGAGGCAGGCTACTTGAATGGATAGATGAAGAATGCGCGCTTTATAGCATAGTCCAGCTGGAAAATCCAAAGACAGTTACTAAATACATGAGTGAGATAGACTTTAGAAGTTCGGCTCATCAGGGAGATATTGTTGAAATTGGTATCGAGGTTGTGAAATTTGGAACCGCTTCCATAACCTTAAAATGTGAGGTTAGAAACAAAATGACAAGGGAAACCATAATCACCATTGATAAGATCGTGATGGTTGCTCTCGATGAAAAAGGAAAACCCAAACCTCACGGAAAAACAGAAGTAGAGTTTGTTAAGGACAGGCTAAAATAAACTAATACTTCTTGGATTAGTGATTCTGGCCTTTTTCAGCGTCTTCCTTTTGCTCTTCATTTATTTGCTTTCTGGCTTTCTCAACCTGCTTTTTGGTAGCCTTATCAGGCTTCTGTTCTTTTGCCAATTGCGGTTGAAGATAAAGTTCAGCATAATAAGGGAAATGGTCAGACTCGATAAAAGAACCCTTGGAAATAGATTTCACTCTGAATTCTTCTGTCACAAATATATGATCCAGAGGCCATTTCATAATAAAACTGGTGGCATCAAAAGTATTATAGAAACTTCTTCCTACTCTAACATCCAGCAGTTCTCCAACATTTTTGAACAGACCTACGGTTTGTGACCAGGGGACATCATTAAAATCACCAATTACAAGTACCGGTAATTCTGAATCTCTTGCCTGTAAAGCGACCTTCATCATTTCAGCATCCCTGTCAGTAGACGAAGGGTTATGTTGCGGCATTGGTGGAGTAGGATGTATAGCGTGTAACTGGACCCTGTCTCCAGACTTTAGGCGTACTTCGGTATGTATTGAAGGGATACTGTCGTCTACGAGGAATTTCACCTCTGGATTTATTAGGTCAAATTTGGAATAGAGGAGCATTCCATAAGTGTTTGGTAAAGGAACTTCCACCTTGTAAGGATAATCCTTACCAATTCCTTCATTTATTTCATTCTGCCATCTTGTATTGGTTTCGGTAAAAACAGCAATATCTGGCTTAACTCTTTTCATTTCTGCGATAAGTGAGTCACTTATCTTGTTTTTTTGAAGCACATTTGATGTTAGGATCTTAAAGCCTGTGGAATTATCAACATCTGCTGTTGGTTCATTTATCTCTAAAGGAGAAAATGGTGTATAAGGGAATATTTTCCCGAATTGGTATATGAAGCAGGCCACGAGTACTGTAATAAAAGCATAATCCCTCCAGTTCTTTATCTCAAATCTCAAAAAATAAGCTGCTATAGCAGTAAGTGTAAGAAGGGTTAGCTCTATATGCGGATAGTCAAATATCCTTATCCACCAGAAATCAGCTGCGATAAGGGGAACCAAGGTTATTACTACAGCCAGGATACCGAAGCCCTGAAGAAATGATTTTAAGTTCATAGTTTTGGTTGGATTAGGTTATTAAGACTGCTCATTCCTTTCCAGAAAACTATGAATATCATCGCCCGAAGGAGCTTCAAATAGTTTTAGGTCAAAGTAGGGGACAGCGGCTATCACATGATCAAAAATATCAGCTGCGATATATTCAAAATTTTCCCAGCGTTTATCCCTGCTGAAACAAAGTATCTCTAAAGGAATCCCATTCACTGTTGGGGCCAGGTGTCTTACTATAAGATACATTTCCTTATGGATCGCAGAATGTTCATGTAAATATGAGTCGATATATTTTCTAAATACTCCAAGATTTGTTTGATTACGACCATTAATAAGGAGACTTTTATCAATATTATTGCTCTCATTGAATTTGTCTATTTCAGCCTGACGATTTTCAAGATAGGGAGCGATCAGTTTTATCTTTTTGAACTTTTCAATATCATCCTTATTCAAAAACTTAACCGAGTTCTGTTTGATCAAAATGGAACGTTTGATTCGTCTTCCTGGAGATTCCTGCATTCCACGCCAGTTCTGGAACGAGTCTGAAATAAGGCTGTAAGTAGGAATCGTGGTATATGTATTATCCCAGTTCTGAACCTTGACTGTTGCCAGGTTGATTTCGGTTACCGTACCATCTGCTCCAAACTTTTCGAAAGAGATCCAGTCTCCAATACGTACAATATCGTTCACCGAAACCTGGATGGAAGCTACCAGACCCAGGATAGTATCCTTGAATATAAGCAGGATAACTGCCGATGCAGCACCTAAGGAAATAGCAAAACCTAAGACCGATCTGTCAAAAAGCCTGGAAAATATGAACATAAAGCCAATGATCCAGATAAAGATCATAATGATCTGGCTAAAGCTTTCTAAGGGCTTGTCGTTAAATTCTTCCCTGGTTTTCAGATAATTCCTGGTAGACCTTAAAACACTTCGGCAAATCCAGACAATCAGGATGATTACATAAATATCAACAAGTTTATAGAAGATTTCGAGTACCTCGGGAAACTCCGAAAAGATCAGGGGAAAAGTCTCATATATAACGAATAAGGGTAAAAACCGCCCTACATACCTGGGGAAATTACTCTTGATAAGGAAATCATCCAGGGTTGTTTTAGTCTTATTGGTGAAGACCTTAAAAGCTTCTATAATGAAGTTTTTGATTAGGTAATTCAGCCCAATTACAATAAGAGTAAGCACCACCAGGTTTAGAAGGAGGTTCAGGTACATAGCCAGATCCTCATTCATTCCATGTGCTATAAAGAATTCTTCAAAAAAACAGATAAGATCTTTTAATCCTTCCTTTATATTCATGTATTAAAGATATTTCTTTTCAACATAAAAGGGACCAAATGGGATAAGAGAACATCCCATAATTAATGCTGTTTGTTTTAAGTTCCATTCCATAGGCCTTATCAGTAAGAGAGCTAAAGCGATATAACCTATAAAAAGTATGCCATGGGCCATTCCCACATGGGAGACCATTTGAGGCATTTCAAAAAAATATTTCAGCGGCATCGCGATGAATAATAATAATAAAAAAGATAGGCCTTCCAAAAGACTCACCCACTTAAATAAACGTTTGCTCTGTGTTGCTGTCATGCTTAAAAAAAATCTGCTTCAAAGATAATCATTAAACTGACTTGACATACAGTGTATAGGAATAGAATAAGCGTAAAGTTTACATGAATAATATTTTAGGATCGGCCCTTTTTCATTAATTTGCGCTTGAAAAAGTAAATTATGAGTAAGAAAAAAGTATTGGTAACCGGTGGACTTGGTTTTATTGGTTCACACACTGTTGTGGCACTTCAGGAAGATGGATACGAGGTTGTAATTATAGATAACCTCTCTAATTCTTCTCTTGATGTGCTAGGGGGAATCACCCAGATAACCGGTAAGACTCCAGAATTTGAAAATATTGATCTTCGCGAGAAATCGGCTGTAAAGAACTTCTTTGAAAAACATCCGGATATTGATGGAGTTATCCACTTTGCGGCATCCAAGGCTGTAGGAGAAAGTGTAAATAAGCCTCTTCTGTATTATGAGAACAATATATCAAGCCTTGTTTACCTGTTACAGGAATTATATAAAAATGATAGAGCTAATTTTATTTTCAGTTCGTCATGTACCGTATATGGACAGGCGGATGAATTACCGATTACCGAAGATGCCCCGGTAAAAAAAGCGGAATCCCCATACGGAAACACGAAGCAGATAGGAGAGGAGATCATAGAGGATACCTGTAAGACAAAACCTGAATTTAAGGCTATCTCACTGAGATATTTTAATCCGATAGGAGCTCATCCTACGGCCGAAATTGGTGAATTGCCAATAGGTGTACCTCAAAATCTTGTTCCATTCATCACTCAAACCGCGATAGGTAAAAGAGAGGAACTATCTGTTTTTGGAGATGATTATCCAACTCCTGATGGAACCGCGATACGGGACTATATACATGTTATGGACCTTGCCGAGGCTCATGTTCATGCCTTGAAAAGGCTTTTGGAAGATAAGGAAAAGAAGAATTATGAAGTCTTTAATTTGGGAACAGGAAAAGGAAACTCGGTATTAGAAGTCGTAAAATCTTTTGAAAAGGTAACGGGTGAAAACTTAGCTTATAAAATAGTTGGGAGAAGAGAAGGTGATATTACTGCGGCTTATGCCGATACTACCAAAGCTAATGAGGAACTTAACTGGAAAGCAAGTCGGTCACTTGACGAAGCGCTGGAGAGTGCCTGGAAATGGCAGAAAGTTGTTCAGAAGAGAGAGGAAGAAGACATTTAACTATTTTCCATATAATAAGCAGTCTCAGAAATTTCAATTTCGTCAAGCTGAACTTGTTTCAGCTACTTACTGAAATCAGCCATTAAACATGTTGGGATTCTGAAATAAATTCAGGATGACGATCCAAAGTGTTTTGAGACTGCTTATTTTTAGTTTTATCTGGTTCCATTTACCAGGAAGGCGTGAATCACTCCTGGAATCCATCCAAGTGCAGTTAACAGGAGGCTTATTAAAAAGGTAACTCCAAGCCCATGTTTCAGAAATACCGCCAATGGGGGTAAAAGGATATTTAAAATAATGGTTAATAAAGACATATCTATTGGTTTTAATTAGTTACACATTAAAAATTCTGTATTTAGCAGTTGCAAACATAAAGACGCCATAACAAACAAATCCGGCAGAGACTATGCCCATTAACCACGCGCCATAAGAGTGGCTTAAAAAAGAAAAGGCATCATTCGTATCTTTTATTTCAGTGGTATTAGAGTAATATGCTGCCCTAAGAAAGATAAAACCGAGTACGCCAAAAACAATACCCCTGGAAAAAACACCAAGGTATGCCGTATTTTTGATGATCATTCTTCTTGTATGGTCTTTTACCGACTTATAGTTAAATTTTTTCAGGAAGTTTCCTAAAAATGCTTTTCTGAACTGGTAGATACTTTTTCCCGCGAAAGAAAGTCCTGCGACAACAAAAACAAACACCCCGAATTTTCCGGATAGAATTGCAAATGTCATTTCATCACCATCCGATGATCCGGCATCGATTAACTTTTTAATGGTAAAACCAGCCAGGGAAAGGTATATAAGACCACTGATGAAAAAACCTATTCGGTTCAGTATTCCCTTATCATCACTGCCTATATTTTCAGGATCCATGAAAGCCTGAACAAATCTCCAGCCTACATAGCAAAGAAAACCAGCAGCTAATAGAACAAGTAGCACATTTCCAAAGGCCTGTTTCTGTAGAAATTCTATTACCTCTGTTTTTCCTGATTGCTTACCACCCATATTGAGCGTAGCCAATAATGTAAGGATCCCGGTAATAGCATATACAATTCCCTTGGCGATATAACCGGTACGAGCCATTTTCTGGATCTTTGAATCCATGCAGTGAATTTTGGTTGGTTAATCCAATATAGAATATATACGGCTCTTAACCTTAAGCCTTATGAAAAGTTTAAAAATTAAGAAACTTAATAGTTAAACCATTTCAAAAATTACAAGGGAATACAAATAGAATCGAGCATATCTCAGCATTCCGAAGATTAGATAGCTGGAAAATGGAAACCTGATAATGCCTGCAGCAATACTGGTCATTGCAAATGGAATAGGTAGTAAAGCTCCTACCACTATTAGAAAACCACCCCATTTTCTGGTATTCTTAATATGTTTGGCCATTTTGGATTCCATGGCTTCATGAACGGCGGGTATTTTTGTAATACCTACTCCCATAAAATAGGAAACGATACCTCCCAGATAAGAAGCCGTGGCAAGAAGGCTTAGGTATATGAAAGGGCTTACAGATTTTCCGGCCCAGGCGATAAACAACTCGGGAGGAACAATCCCCAGGAGAGATTCAGATAAAAAGAAAATACCAAGAACTTCTAATGGAGCATAGGTTTGGGTAATCGTAACCAGCATATCTTCAATATCCAGAAGATAATGATCTATGGCCCATAATGCTCCAACAAAAATTAAAATTGGTAATACAGCCTTTTTTAAGCTTTTCCATACAAAGGAATAAAAGCCTGTATAATGGTAATATTGATGCAACAAACGGATTCGCGACTTCTTTTTAGATTTCGCTTTCTCTTTCATTAATTTAAAATTCTTTTATAGCAATTTCAGAAGTCTTTGGGCTGAAGTAGGGTAGATATGATCAAAGAAAACTGTCTAATAGTCTTCTCCGGCATGTTCTTTTAAAGCCTTCACATACTCCCGAAGCTCCATTTCATTAAGTTTATTTGAATGGTCGGCCATAAGGGAAAACATATATTCTAAACTTTCCTGTCCTGTTACCTCTTCAGCTACTTCAGTTTCAGCTTCATCTTCCAATGGTTCATCTTCAGGAATAGCTATTAAAAAGCCTTCATTCTCATCAATATGCTCATATGTTAACCTAATAACTTTAGCTAGCAAAGGAATATTTTCTTCAACAACCAGCTTCCTTAATTCTTTTAGATCTTCTACAAGAGTATTGATGATTATACCATTGCGCATTAGGTCGCGCTGTATCTTATTTAATAGCTTCTGTGCTTTTATATTTTCCAAGGTATCTCTGTTAATTTTGGTGAGTGCTAATATTCGATACTACAATTACGAACAGCTTAATTTTTTACGATGACAAAGTTAGTTTTTTTAAGATTCTATAAAAGATTTTTATCCGGTTTTATAAAGTATTTAACCTTTAAAATTAACAGAATCTTAGAGCTTTTAATTTCAGCACGATAAGCGTCTTTAGTAGCTTTAATCATCAAAAAATAAATTATGAGTAGCGAAAATAAAACAGCTCTGGTAACCGGAGGAAGTAAAGGAATAGGTTATGGTGTTGCCAAAACTTTATTGCAAATGGGATATAAAGTGGCGGTAACCAGCAGATCGCTATCTGCAGCCGAGAAGGCAGCCGATAAACTTTCTGATTATGGAGAGATCATTGGTCTTGAGGCTGATGTCAGGAACTTTGAAAGTCAGAAGAAAGTTGTAAATGAATTACTGGACAAATGGAAAAGGCTGGACGTACTTGTAGCAAACGCAGGGATTGGTCATTTTGGTTCGGTTGAAGATCTTACTACAGACCAGTGGAAAGAAACGATAGACACCAACCTTACCGGAGTTTTTTACAGTATCAAAGCCTGCGTGGATGCTCTTAAGGAATCAGAAGGATACATTATTACCATCTCGAGTCTTGCCGGTACCAATTTCTTTGCTGGTGGAGCGGCTTATAACGCCAGTAAATTTGGTCTTACCGGATTTACCCAGGCTGTAATGCTGGACCTGAGGGATAAAGGAGTGAAGGTAAGCACTATCATGCCTGGTTCTGTGGCTACCTACTTTAATGATAATGAACCTACCGAAGAGGATGCCTGGAAGATACAGATCGAAGACATAGGGGAACTGGTTGGAGATCTGCTGAAAATGAATCCGCGTACCTTGCCAAGTAAGATCGAAGTAAGACCTTCGCAACCTCCCAAAAAATAAAAATTTATTCCCTTTTTAATAATACCGGATCACGCCTGATCCGGTTTTTTTATTTAAACAATATTTAAAAAATTAACACCTGCGGGTTACAGGGGTTAAAATCATTACAAAGCCCGATATTGCTCAGCTTTTCGGTTTTCAAAGCAGTATTTTTGAGAGAATCAAAAACAAAATAAGAAATGAGTATTAAAGGAAAAACCGTAATTATCACTGGAGCTTCAAGTGGAATTGGAGAGGCAACGGCACTCAAGCTTGCTAAAGAAGGAGCTAACGTGGTATTAACGGCAAGAAGAGAGGAGAGGCTGAAGGAACTTAAATCTAAGATCGATAAGGAAAATGCAGGGAAAGCCCTGGTAGTAGCAGGAGATGTTACGAAGAAAGAGGATTTTCAAAAGGTAGTGGATAAGACCAAAAGTGAATTTAATAGTATTGATGCGTTAGTAAACAACGCCGGGCTAATGCCACTTTCATATGTGAAGAATCTGCATACAGATGAATGGGATAAAATGGTTGATGTAAATATTAAAGGAGTGCTTAATGGTGTTTCAGCTGTTCTGCCTACTATGATGGAACAGAAGAGCGGTAATATTATTAATATATCTTCCAGTGCCGGCCGTAAGATCTATCCCGGAGGTGCAGTTTACTGCGCGACTAAAGCTGCTGTTAAAATGTTCTCGGAGGGCTTAAGACAGGAGTTAGCTCCTAATTTCAATATCAATGTAACCTCAATTGAGCCCGGATTTGTTGAAACCGAGTTGACACAGACAATAACTGATGATGAGATCAAAGAGGGACTGCTTTCAAATTTTGAGGATATGACCCCGCTTCAGGCTGAAGATATTGCTGAATCTATATCGTATACGCTTTCCCAGCCTAAAAGAGCGAATATAAATGATGTTTATATAATGCCTACCGAGCAGGCTCAATAAATTAGACAATAAAAAATTAAAAGGTCCGGAATATTTCCGGACCTTTTTTGCTTAGACTTTCACCAGCATTTTACCAATATTACGGCCTTCAAAAAGCTGAATAAAGGCTTTAGGCGTTTTATCAAATCCTTCAATTATGGTTTCATCATAAGTAAGTTTTCCTTCTTTCAACCAACCTGCCAGTTCCTGGATGGCTCTTTCATAATCCTTAATATGATCACGAACCAGGAATCCCTGCATCAGTGCCGATTTTTTGATAAGAATACCTTCAGGTCTTGGCCCCATAGGAACTTCGGTAGAATTATAGATCGAAATAGCTCCGCAATTGATGATGCGTGCAGCTTTGTTTATATTTTGTAACGCAGCATCCAGGATTTCTCCGCCCACATTATCAAAATAAACATCAACTCCATCAGGGCATGCTTCAGCTATAGCCTTGGTCATATCTTTAGTATCCTTGTAATTAATGCCTGCATCAAAACCGAATCTATTCCTGATATGTTCTATTTTTTCATCGCTACCTGCGATACCCACAACCCTGCACTTTTTAATTTTTCCTATCTGGCCAACAATGCTTCCCACTGCACCTGCTGCTCCAGAGACCAGTAAAGTTTCTCCCGACTTAAGGTCACCTATTTTATCAAGAGCCAGAAAAGCGGTTAGTCCAGTAAGTCCTAAAACTCCAAGATAAGCTGAAAGAGGGGCAAGGGATTTATCTACCTTTCTAAGATTTTCACCGGAATTGATCTGTAGTTTCTTCCAGTCAAGCATTCCAATAACATGGTCTCCTTTTGAAAAGTTTGGGTTTCTGGAATCTGTAACTTCTGCCACGATCATGGACTCTATCGGTTCTTCCACCTTAAATGGTTCTATATAAGATTCCTCATCTCGCATTCTTCCTCTTAGATAGGGGTCTACCGAAATATATTTGCTTTCCAGAAGCACTTCTCCTGCTTTAGGTTTACCTGTTTCAATTTCCTGCAACTCGAAATTATCTTCTGAAGGTTTTCCTTTTGGTCTGTTTTTAAGTATAATCTGATCGTTCATTTCCTGAATTTTTCTTTTGAAATTACTGTGAAATATGGCATTCAGCAAATAACATATGCCAATTTCTCCTTAAATCCTGATATTTGAATTAATCTTTGAGCTTATTGCAGCTAATCCTGTAATTTCACGACCTGAAACACACGAAATTTGACCAATAGACTTAAGCAATATCAAAACGATTTTATAAAGTTCCTGAGGAGTACCGATTTCTCAAAGGCTATCGTCCTCACTATTGCCATTGTTTTGCCAATATCAATTTTTTCAAACGCGGGGAAACTTGAGATAGGGATAGGTCTTGCGATGGGCTGTCTATTGTCTTCTCCAAGTGATGTGCCCGGCAGTTTTAAACATAAGGTCTTAGGAATTTTATTTGCAGCTTTACTGGGAAGCCTTTCTTTTTTGATCGCGGGTTATGCGAGTAGTTCTTTATGGACGGTAATTCCAATGCTGTTAATTATGATGTTTGGAGTTTCATATTTATCAGTTTATGGTTTCAGGGCTTCACTGGTTACATTTTCTGGTCTTCTTGCAGTTGTATTAAGTTTTGCCAATATTTCTTCAGGAATTGAAATATGGCAAAAAGCATTGCTTATATTGTCTGGAGGACTCTGGTATCTTTTGATAAGTCTAAGCTGGTATTTTATAAGGCCCAAGCGTGCCACAGAACAGCTGCTTGCCGAAACCATGGAACTAACAGCTGAATATCTACGGCTAAGGTCAGGACTCTTAAGTGAGAGTTCAGATATGGAAGAATTGCAAAAAGAGATATTTATAAAACAGGGAGAACTTAATGAACGTCATGAGCGCCTTCGCGAAATTTTGCTTAGCTCCCGCAGATCTTCCGGAAATTCTGGTTATACCCGAAACAGGTTGCTCATTTTTATAGACCTGGTAGATATCCTTGAACTGGCGATGGCAAATCCTTTGGAATACCAGAAGATGAAAGAAGGTCTTAAAGATCACCGGGAAGAACTTGATGTATTTACCCAGTTAACCCTCAAAATGGCAGAGCAGTTAGACCAGGTTGCTTCCGCCCTTCACAAAAACTCCGAGGTTCCGGAAAATGTGATTCCAAAATATGTTAGATCCACAAAAGAAGTCCTTCTTAACATGAGGGATAAGGTTGATATAAGTCAAAAGAGAGAGGCCTTACTCTTATTGAGGAATCTATTCGATTATCAGTCAAAACAGGCTCAGAAATTAAATAATATAGATCGCATTCTCCGTAATCTGGAAGTGAACAATAAACTGGTCTATAAAGCAAAAGAATTTCGAAAGTTTTTAAGCCATCAGGATTATAGTTTCAGGACCCTGGCGACCAACTTCAATTTTGATTCAGGGATTTTCAGACATTCTCTAAGGTTATCTGTGGTGGTACTTATTGGATATCTGGTAGGGGCTTATTTTTCGGTTCAGAATTCTTACTGGATCCTTCTCACCATCATAGTAATAATGAGACCCAATTATGGACTTACCAAACAAAGGACCAGGAAACGTATAGTTGGTACCCTGATAGGTGGAGCTCTTGCGATCGCAATAGTATTTCTTACTCAAAACAGCACTGTCTATGCAATATTGGGTTTGTTGTCTCTTACACTGGCCTTTTCGCTCATTCAGCGTAATTACACAACTGCAGCCATATTTATAACCCTAAGTATTATTTTTATCTATGCTCTTTTAAAACCTGATGTTCTTGATGTAATACAATATCGAATACTGGATACCATAGTAGGTGCGGGGCTGGCGGCTCTTGGTAATCTTATCTTCTGGCCAAAATGGGAGTTGCAGAATATAAACAAGGTTATTGCTGATTCGGTAAAAGCCAATCAGGTTTATCTTTCTGAAATAGACTGGTTTTACCATAAAAAAGATAAACTCCCCGTTTCATATAAACTTAGCCGGAAAAAAGCATTTCTCGAGATGGGCACTCTTAGTGCGTCTTTTCAGAGGATGACACAGGAACCTAAATCCCGTCAAAAAAAATTAGGGCTCATATATGAGATCGTTGAACTGAATCAGACATTTCTGTCGGCCCTGGCATCAATGGGTACCTATATAAGAACACATCCCACTACCAGGGCCTCATCAGATTTTGAAATATTTTATAAAGCGATCTCAACCAATTTAAATAATACGATCAATATCCTGGAAGGAAAGAAGCTTCTCCAAAATATTGATCCGCAAATTTCAAATGCAGCCAAGTCGCTCCATCAGAAATTTGATCTATTGGCCGAGGAAAGAGACAAAGAGATCGAAGCTGGTAAGAGAAACATAGAGCGAAAGACCAGGTATTTGCTTCAGGAGGCATATCTGATAACAGGCCAGTTAGAATGGTTGCTTGATATTTCTGAAAAGCTCCAGGAAAAAGTAAACAGATTAAAATAAATAACATGAGTAAGCGTGCTTTTAAGAAATATGTAAAATCCCTTCAGAAGGAAGATCTGGAGGAACAAATCATGGATCTGTATGAACGCTTTGATGATGTTAGGGTCTATTATAATTTTGTTTTCAACCCAAATGAGGAAAAGCTCGTAAAGGAGGCTAAATTCAAAATATCTAAGGAATATTTTCCGGTAAGTAACAGGAAACCCAAGAAGAGAAGATCGGTGGCTCAAAAGCTTATAAAGCATTTCTTAAAACTGGAAATGGAACCTCATTACCTTGCCGAAGTTATGTTTTATAATATTGAGATCGCACAGGCTTATTCAAAGGACAAGGAAAATATAACTGAAGCCTTTCAAAAAAGTATGTTCAAATCTTATGAACAGGCCGTGAATTTTGTGATAGATAAGGGCATTTCTAATGAATTTTTAAGCCGCATACATAAAATTGGGGAAGAAACCGAAGCACAGAATTGGGATAATAGCTATAAATTTAACAGACTAATGGACCGTTTCTTATAAAATTTCAAATGAAAATTTTCGCACTACTTTTTTGCTTTTTAGTTGGCCTACAGGTACAGGCACAGCTGGGCTTTTGCAGTGGGAGTAAAGGTGATCCCATCTTTCATGAAGATTTTGGGACAGGCACCGGGACAGGGCAGGAGCTTGCACCGGGGGTTACGAGTTATACTTTTATTGAGGGACGAGATCCATATGATGGGGAATATACCATCTCAGATATACTTGGGGTTACTTTTGGAACCTGGTATTCTTCATTACCACAGACAACTGTTTCAAATGGAAGAGCACTTATAGTGAACGCCGATTTTTCATCGGGGAGATTCTACAGAACTGGGATCACAGGTTTATGTGCAAATACTACTTATGAATTTTCTGCTTTTCTTATTAACGTTCATAAAAGTAACACCGGGGTTTGCCCCGGCGGAGATATTCCGATTAATGTACGCTTTGAGATCTGGGATGAAACCGATTCTATTCTATTGAAAGCCGGTGATACCGGTGATATCAATTCCAGTGCTTCGCCTAAATGGGAACAATATGCCCTAACCTTTTCAACCGAGCCGGGCCAGGGGACAGTGATTCTAAAAATGTTCAATAACGGAAATGGGGGTTGCGGAAATGACCTTGCCATTGATGATATTATTTTTAGATCTTGCGGTGATCTTACAACTATATCGGCAGATAAGGGAAGTCAAGGCGTTTACACCGTTTGCGAGGAGGATACTCCTGCTGGACTTTCTTTGCAGGCTACACCAGATAATTCTGTTTATGAACAACATTTTTTCCAGTGGCAGAGTAGCGATGACGGTGAAAACTGGCAGAACATTCAGGGTGCAAATTCTTCAGATTATGAGGCGAACTCGATTTCTGCCACGAAATATTTCAGGGTAAAGGTTGCTGAAGACGCGGTGAATCTTTCTTCAAATGAGTGTAGTTCTGCATCAGAACCTTTTCTTATTGAAGTGATAAGACGTCCGCAGGCACCGGTAAGTAATGGTGATATCAGGATTTGTAGTGATGAAGAGGTTCCTTCCCTAAGTGTATCAGCCGCTCAGGGTGAAAGTGTTTACTGGTATGATGCCTCTGCTGGAGGGAATTTACTGGCTTCGGAAACTTCTGTTTTTCTGGTACAAACCGCCGGAGTTTATTATGCAGAGGCCAGAAATACAGGAACCGATTGTTCACCAAGCAGCAGAACAGCTGTGAGACTTACCATAAATGAAGTTCCCCAGGTTAGTGACGAACTTCTTCAAATATGTTCAGGTTCAGAAATTTCTTTGGATGCTGAACTGCCTGGACAGCAATATAGATGGAATTCTGGCGAAACCACACAAAGTATTAGGATTGACACACCCGGGACATATTCCGTAGAAATTACGAACCAGAATGATTGTTCTTCAGTAAAAACTTTTACGGTTGAAGCTGCGCCGGAGGCTGGAATAGCAGAGATCATTTCTGAAGAAGGATCGGTAACCATCGTCCCTGAATTTCAGGGTGAATTCCTGTATTCTATTGATGGTATGAATTACCAAAACTCTAATTTCTTTGAGCACCTGCCCGGAGGGATTTATACAGCCTACATAAAAGATCTTGCCGATTGTAAAACTGAAAGTCAGGAGTTTCCCCATATAGTGGTTCCAAAATTCATCAGCCCAAATAACGATGGCTATAATGACACTTTTGAATTAAAGGGTGTGGAGTATTTTGAAAGTTCCAAAATCCATATTTTCGATCGTTACGGAAAACTTTTAAAAACCGGCAATGGAGCTGGTTTTAGCTGGAAAGGGCAGTTTCGTGGTAAGGATCTTCCGGCAGATGATTACTGGTATTTGATCAGGATCTCTGGTTTTCCGGATAGAAAAGGGCATTTCTCCTTAATCAGGTGATTTAGTTTTCCAGAATTTCTATTCCCAGGCCATCCTCTTTTTCCAGAAAAATGATCAGATATGCTTTTTGAGATTTGAAAGTATATTCCTTTGCAAGAATAGGCTCCGTTGAACCTTTTAAGTAAACCTCCACTTTCTTGTTTCCTGCTTTAAAATGTTTTCCAAGTACAGGTTTGCCATAAGCCAGTCCTTTTGTGAGTTCCTGAGATTTCTCATCTGTCTTAATCTTGATTTTGATGGGCGCGATCCCAGCGGCAGCATGGAAAGCCCTTAAGCTGCTAATACCCTTTTTAAGCTTTATTTTATCCCTGAACAGGCTATGAGTAGGAAGAAATCCATTCTTTGTATGGTTTTCTGCACCTTCAAATACATAATGTAGTTTATGTGTAAAACTGGCCTCATTCACTTTCGATGAGAATTCAGGCTTACCATAAATAATTGCCGTGTATTTTTCCTGAGGTGGCAGGCCTGATTTTTTGTTCAACAGATACTTCTGTTTAGAATGAACTTTTAGGTCATAAATTTCTCCAGGAAGACTTATGTATTCTGATGAACCATTTCCTTTAATTTCTAATTGTTGCTTGAACTTATCGGTTTTTGAGGATTCCACCTGCACCTGAATATTATCCAGGGTAGCATTAAAGATTCTCAATTCAGCCCCATTGGTTTCCTGAGGTTTGTTTGAGCATCCCAGAGTAAAAAGGATAATAAAAAGCCAGAAAATTTTTGGAATAAGTTTTTTCATCATTGAGTTTTAAGAATTACTGGAGTATTTTTTCACTAGAACTGGTCTGCCAAGGATTATGAAAAGTGCCAGTAGCAGAAGTATTCCCAGCTGGACGGGAGCAACCACCGAAAGTCTTAATAATAAGATTATTATAACCAGGCCTGAAAGAATTATGCCTACCCATGAGATCCATTTTCTACTTTTTTTGATGAACTTCAGTGCAATGATATTCACTACTCCAAAGGTTATTAGAAATATGAGACTGGCAGCTTCAACCAGGGAAGAAAGCTTGCCTATCACGGCAAGAACAGTAGATAGTATTCCTAGAAGAATAACCGCCCTGTACGGCACATTGTTTTTTGTCTTTTTAAAGAAGGAAGGTAGCTCCTTATCGTCTGACACCCTTTTTGAAAGTTTTGCACTGGAAAATAAAGTAGAATTGATCGCTGCGGCAGTTGCGAAGACTGCTGCAACGGTCATGGCAATTAAACCAGGCAAACCAAGAGCACTTCTGGCCGCAACCGATAATGAGACCTGTTTTTGAGTAATTATTGCAAGGCTTCCGGCAAGCATTACAGCTCCTACCGCGACAATGGCGTATATTATAATTACAAATGCCACCGCGGCCATTATCGTTGGCTTTAATATCTTTTTAGGTTTCTTTATTTCATCATATTCATAGGTTAGTAGTTGGAAGCCCTCATAAGCCATAAAAATACTCGCAGCTCCAATTGGGGCACTCCATAATGGTCTTGGTTCTATACCGGAAACCAGTTTTAGCGTATCCCATTGTAAGAAACCTAATACAGCAAGCCCTATAAGAGCCAGCAAATTTAAAGTTACGATAGCTATTTCTACTTTTTTCGTTTTAGTTACCCCGGCCAGGTTGAGGCTTACCAGGGCCAGCATTATACCTATTGCACAAATCCTGGTGATCAATGGACCACCGTTAAAGGAATAGGATAAATAATGACCAAAAGCAAATGCATATACCGCCATGGTAAGAACATAACCAAGTAGTAACAACCAGGATAGACTACCGGCCACTCCATCTTTATTCACTTCGCGTAGATAGGTAAACGCACCACCACTTTCTTCAAATTTGTTTGCCAGGATTATATAACAATATGCACTGGAACAGGCAATAATACCGCTTATCACAAAACTTAGCCAGGCCCATTGCCCTGCTACCGCTACAACAACACCAAGGGCGGTGTAAATCCCACCACCTACCATACCTCCGGCTGCAAGTGCCCATACCGAGGGCCACCCAAGAGAGCCGGAAGAACTATTATCAGACATAAATAATGATGATTTAGGTTAGTGTAATTAAATTACAATCTTTGAAAAAACTGAATTACCAAGAATGCGTTAAGTTTCACCTAAAAAATGTAAATGTTTTGGACTTAAAATTAAAGCCACCCTTTAGAGGTGGCCTGAGAAAAACTAAGTCTCTACACTAAAAATTACTTTTTAGGCTTACTTGGTTTTGCTTTGGGTGCCTGCTTTTGCGGACCCTTTTGAGCTTTTGGCGATTTTTTTTCCTGTGCCATTGTATAATGGTTTTTAGATTATATCTAATTTAATTCAGTAAACTTCAGGTTGTTTTTTTCTTAGTAAAAATTTAACTAGAATTTCTGGCTGATAATTGACTGTATGTCTGCTTGAAAGCCTTTCTGAGTTCATTTGAATTAAGTAAATTTGATTGACATTAAAAGTCAGCTATGAAAATTGAAGAAATAATATCTCAAATAGAAGAGCAGAAGAATCTTCCAAATCTTAATCTGAGCGTTAAGGAAAAAACGGAAGCTTTTACCCATAAGCTTTTTCATACTCTATTTGACAAACAAACTCCGGTAAGGGATAACCTAATGGAATTAGGGATGGATTTTGAAGTCC
This sequence comes from Gramella jeungdoensis, assembly GCF_023805255.1. Taxonomy (GTDB): domain Bacteria; phylum Bacteroidota; class Bacteroidia; order Flavobacteriales; family Flavobacteriaceae; genus Christiangramia; species Christiangramia jeungdoensis. The sequence continues at coordinate 314,547 of NZ_JAMSCK010000004.1, read as the reverse complement.
TTGCAAAATTAGTATGCTGGGAACCCGGTTCGCCCTGTCAGGATATCTGGAGTGAATATGTTGAAATGCTTCCCGGAATTTTGAAGAAGCTCAACCTTGATGCCCAGGCTATTGCTAAAAATGATCCTGCAGCTAACTCTGTTGAAGAAGTGTATCTTTCTTATCCCGGTTTTTTTGCGATAGCTATTTATAGATTGAGTCATGAGTTTTACAAATTCGGACTTCCACTTGTGCCTAGATTAATGACGGAGTGTGCCCATAGTCTAACAGGAACCGATATTAATCCCGGAGCTACAATAGGTAATTCATTTTTTATTGATCATGCCACAGGAGTTGTAATTGGGGAAACTGCCGTTATAGAAGATAATGTAAAAATATATCAGGGTGTGACTTTAGGAGCTTTAACTGTGGACAGAACCCTCAGGAATGTTAAGCGACATCCTACAATTAAGAAGAATGTCACCATATATGCGAACGCGACTATATTAGGAGGAGAAACCACCATAGGAGAAAACAGTGTTATAGGTGGAAATGTTTGGTTAACAAAATCGGTTCCAGCAAATTCCATGGTGTCACATACTCCTCAAATAAGCATAAAAAATACTGCAGATAAATGAACGATTCAATCCTAAATCTTGTAGGAAATACACCTTTGGTAAAGGCACAGCGAATAATGACAAAGCCTGGAGTAGAGCTATATTTTAAACTGGAAGGTCAAAATCCGGGGGGTAGTGTAAAAGATCGCGCTGCTTATAATATGATTAAAAGTGCTTTGGAGCGTGGAGATATTGATAAAAGCACGAAACTTATTGAAGCTACCAGTGGTAATACGGGTATAGCCCTAGCCATGATAGCCGGAATATTTGGTTTGGATATTGAACTGGTAATGCCAGAAAACTCTACCATTGAGAGAGTTCAAACCATGAGGGCTTATGGAGCCAAGGTGATCTTGACAAGTTCTGATGATGGGATTGAAGGTTCAAGGGATTATGCCGAGGATAAAATGAAATCTGGTGATTACTTTATGCTTAATCAGTTTGGAAACGATGACAACTGGAAAGCTCATTACCAAACTACTGGTCCAGAGATATGGAATGACACAAAGCATAAGATTACCCATTTTGTATCTTCTATGGGTACCACTGGAACTATTATGGGCACCAGTACTTATTTAAAAGAAAAGAATAAAGATATTCAGATAGTAGGTGTACAGCCAACCGATGATTCACGCATCCCTGGCATAAGGAAATGGCCAGAAGCTTATCTCCCCAAAATATTCAATCCCAAAAAGGTGGACAGGACTTTAGAAGTTAGCGAAAAAGATGCTGTTCTAATGAGTCGCAGGCTCGCAGAAGAAGAAGGAATTTTTGCGGGAATGAGTAGTGGAGGTGCCGCGGCCGCGGCCGTAAGACTTTGTAATGAGCTTGAAAGCGGATTGGTGGTAAGTATTGTATGCGACAGGGGGGACCGGTATTTATCCTCAGATCTTTTTGAATAAAAAAGAAAGACTGTGTGAAAAGTTTAGCGTTAACTTTGTGATTAGTGATCTGAGAGATCTACCATTATTAACTACTATTACATTTTAACACTTTCTGTCTATGAGGTTGGACAGACGCTTAAAATTTCACACAGCCTTAAAATAAATCTTGCGCACAAGAGATGATTCATCTCCTGTGCGCAAGTAGTAAAATTCAACTATTGTTTTTCAATAACCACTGCTACGCCAGTACCGGCGGTACTTTTAGGAGTTATTTTTATTTTTTCCTTATCATTTCCTCTTTCAAGGTGAACAAGATATCTCTCCTTATCAATGTTGTCTTCCAATCCAGAAGCAACATATTTATTTTTAGTCATTGTCCAACCTTCGTACTCGGCATATACCTGGTTGCGAATTGCTGGAGGTAATGGAACGTCTTTAAACTTTTGATAAGTTTTAACAAGTTGCCCATCTTTGTTGTAAGAAGCTAGTAACATACCATTACTGCTTTTTAATGTTACCCTAACTTCGTCAGTATCATCTCCAGCTTCTCTCATAAATCTGTAGATGTCAAAATTTTCTACCAAAAAGTTAATGGCATTATCCTGGAACTGTTTAGCGTGGTTTTCTTTTACTTTGATAATTCCATTAGCATAGTCTTCAAAGACTATCTGTGCGGTGGGTTCAAAATCTGATAATTCAACTTTTTCCAGTTGAATAACTTGTGCGTTAGATGCAAAGATACATCCAGCTACTGCTAACATTAAAGTGATGAACTTTTTCATGATGTAAAGTTTTAATTGATGAATAAATTATTGAATGAGGTAGCAAGATAGATATGATTTAAAGAAATGCAAACTACCTAAGTAGCATAACTTCAATATTTTATATTTTTTTATTCTGATTTTCCAGTTCCTTTAAAAGAATTGAAATATCTTTTATCTCTACCTGCTTTCTCGCTATTTTAATAGAACCATTCTTTTTGAGTCTTTGAAGATGTCGGTTTACAACAGCTCGTGTAGATCCAATAAGATTGGCTATTTCCTTATTTGGTAAATCGTTAATATGTTCCAACTGCTTGGAGTTACTGTTCACGTTATTCACCAGTAACCTCAATAACCTTGTAGAGATATCGGTAAATATTAACTGAGAAACATTGCTCTCAAGCATTCTCATCATTTTGCCTGCATAAGAAAGAAAGTGTTGGTAATATACGGGGTTCTTGTTCAGCCATAGTTTAAGCTTATCCATAGGAATTGCCAGGACCTTTATGTTATCCAGACATTCATAATATACGTGATGTCTTGTTCCATCCATCAGGCAGAAAAGGTCAAACACATCAGACTCCTTAAGTAGAAATAAGGTATGTTCCTTTTCACTGAATTCATCTACATTGTACATTTTGATACGGCCTGAAACTATGATATAGAAATGGAACAGAAATTTCTGATGGTTGACCATACAGGTTTCTTTAGGCCATTTTTCTTCATGAAAATTGACCAGTAACTCCCTCCAATGCTCATTCGTCATTCCATTGAAAAGTTCGCAGTTTTTTAATACTGGTATATATTTATCGAATAATTTGTTTTCGGTAGCCAAATCTTCAATTTTTTAGTTAGTAAAATAAAAAAGGGGGGGATGCAGTTACTCCAGAAGAAGGGTATAGAGTAATTATATGAGGACTTCTGCATTTCAAATTTACAACATTTTTAGGGTAATGTCATTTTTTAGGGGGGGAGATTATTCCCCTATTTTTTGAGTAAAGCTTAAAAATGCCTTATTTTTGCAAAATTGCTTACTTAAAGGATTATATGGCGGTAGAAACATTTGGTATTGAAAAAAAGAAAGTAGACAAGGAGCTTTACGATTATCAACAAAAGGATATAAATAAGATATTCGGGGTGATAGATGAACATCCAGAAAAGTATAACCTTCTCTATCAATTACCCACAGGCGGTGGTAAAACCGTAATCTTCTCTCAGATCACGAGAGAATATATTCAAAGAACAAATAAAAAAGTTCTCATCCTTACTCACAGGATAGAACTTTGCAAGCAGACTTCAAAGATGCTTTCGGGCTTTGGTGTTCGAAACAAGATCATAAACAGTAAGGTTAAGGAATTGCCAGATCAGGACGACTACATGTGTTTTGTAGCGATGGTGGAAACCCTTAATAACCGCCTGAACGATGAAAAACTTGAAATACAGGATATTGGTCTTGTGATCATCGATGAGGCTCACTACAATTCGTTCAGGAAGCTATTCAAGTTCTTTGAGAATTGCTTTATACTAGGAGTGACTGCTACTCCTTTAAGTTCTAATATAAAGCTTCCAATGAAAGATAATTACAGGGAGCTTATTGTTGGGGACTCAATTCAGTCTCTTATTGAAAAAGGCTTTCTTGCCAGGGCGAATATCTACAGTTACAATGTTGGATTAACTACCCTTAAGGTCGGTATGAATGGTGATTATACCGTAAAGTCTTCAGAAGAGCTGTATTCCAATTATACGATGCAGGAAAAACTTCTTACTGCATACTATGAAAAGTCTAAAGGTAAAAAGACACTTATTTTCAATAATGGTATAAATACCTCTGTAGAAGTATACCATACGTTTAAGAATGCGGGTCTTCCAATTAGGCACCTTGATAATACTACCAGCAAACAGGAAAGAAAGGATATTCTCAAATGGTTCAAACATACTCCAGATGCTATAGTTACGTCGGTTAGTATACTTACCACTGGTTTTGATGAACCAACCGTTGAAACCATTATCCTTAACCGTGCTACAAAATCTCTTACCTTATATTTCCAGATGATTGGCCGTGGTTCACGTGTGCTTAAGAATAAGGATGAGTTCACGGTGATAGATCTTGGTAATAATATGGCCAGGTTTGGTCACTGGAGCACCCCGGTGGACTGGAAGCAGATATTCCGTTCGCCTGATTTCTATTTTGAAAATCTTCTTAGTGATGAAGAGATCGAAAGAGAATTCCAATACGAGATGCCTCCTGAAATTCGTGAGAAATTCTCCAAAACCGAAGATGTTAGTTTTAATATTGAAGATGCCTATGACGAGGTGATCAAAAAAGGGCTTAAATCGAAGTCGGTCCTGGAATGGTCTTTAGAGCAACACGTAAAGATGTGTGTAGAGAATAGCGAGGATGTATTTGATGCCCGTATTCTAGCCAAAGAACTTAAAGATGATATCGCGTCCAGGATCAAACAATATTCATATTGTATTAGTAAGAGTACCAAGAACTATCGCGACTGGCTGGAAGAAGATTATTCCAGAAGGTTAAGGATGCAGATCAATAAGGAATTCTAATTATCGTCCTTGTCCTTTTTTCCGAATAGCCGCTGAAAGAAACCTTTCTTCTTTTTCTTTTTTTCGGGTTTCTTTTCTCTTTTATTATTGCCAGAGAAGAGCCTTTCAAAGAAATTGTCTCGCTCCTGTGGTGGGCATTCCATCATTTCGGCAAGTTCTGGTGAAAGAGGGGAGAAGCGGGCATTTGTGATCTCGTCAAAAGCCGAATCAGCATTCATTTTCTGCATTAAACCTGCAAAGATGGGTAATGCTGAATTGGCACCCTGACCAATGGCCGTGTTCCTGAAACCAATCCTGTGATCATCGCTTCCTACCCAGGTAACGCAAACTAGCTCGGGATTCATCCCTACAAACCAACCATCCTTATTATCCTGTGTGGTTCCGGTCTTTCCCGCAAGATCGTTACGCAAGCTGTATCTATATCTTAACCTCGCAGCGGTACCTTCATTCACTGTTGCCTGCATCATATTGATCATGATCTTTCGGGTATCTTCTGAAAAAGCTCGTGATCTGGATATTTCAGGTTTGAATTCGGCAAGAAGATTACCGTTTCCATCTTCAATCCTGGTAATATAATAGGGTTCAGAATAATGACCTCTGTTTACAAAACTCGTATATGCTGTGGTAAGTTCGCTTAAGCTCAAAGAAGCAGTTCCCAGGGCAATGGAAGGTACTCTTGGTAGATCTGATTCGATTCCCATTTGTCTGGCCTGGTTGATCACATTTCCAATCCCGGTCTCCATCAGAACTTTTACGGCAATGGTATTCATGGAGCGACTTAGAGCCATTTTCAGATTGTAGTTCATATTCGGGTCATCTCCTTCAGAAGACGAATTAGAAGGTGTCCAGCCATCTTCATAGGTAACCTCGCGTACCGAAAAATAGGAGCAGGGGTCCATACCGCTTTCCAGTGCCGCAGTATAAACAACCGGTTTAAAGGTAGAACCTACCTGTCTTTTACTTTGGGCAACATGATCATATTTGAAGAACCTGAAATCCACTCCGCCTACCCAAGCCTGTACCGCTCCGTCCTCAGGATCTACAGCCAGCAAGCCGGAATTAAGGAATTTCAAATAATGAGTGATACTATCTATAGTGCTCACATTCCTGGTCTCCATCCCATCATAATTGAACAGTTCGGTGGGATGTTTCTGTTCCATTTTTTTCCTGATCTCATCTTCGCTAAGCCCCTCCTTTTTAAGCGCCTGGTACTTCTCGGAGTTCTTTATGGCATCTTCCAGTATTTCCTTATTTCTTATCCACGGTGCATAATTGCCGTATGAACTTTCATGTTGCTCCTGTAAAGCGGCCATATGTTCCATCATTGCTTCTTCGGCCAGCTTCTGCATCTTTGAATTGAGGGTGGTATGAACAATAAGCCCGTCCCTGTAGATATTATATTTTTTTCCATCTTTATTTTTCAGGGTATCCAGCACCTTGCTCACTTTTTTTCTCACCTGTTCCCTGAAATAAGGAGCTATACCTTCGTCATGACTATAACTTTTATAATCAAGCACCATAGGTCTTAATTTGGCCTCTTCAGCCTCCTCCATACTCAGGTAATCATATTTTGCCATTTGCATGAGAACCACATCACGTCTTAGCCGACTTCTCTCAGGAAATATCCTGGGATTATAATAATGACTTGCCTTAAGCATCCCTACCAATACCGCCGCTTCTTCAAGCTTAAGCTCTGAAGTGTTCTTATTGAAGAATTTAAGTGACGCGCTCTCTATTCCATAAGTGTTATCGCTAAAGGGAACCGTATTGAAATAAAGCTCTATGATCTCATCTTTTGAATAAATGTCTTCCAGCCTTTTCGCAATGATCGCTTCCTGCATTTTGTTGATCACAATTCCGAAGAGCCCAAAATCCCGACGCCCATAAATATTCTTAGCGAGTTGAAGTGTAATGGTACTACCACCTCCGGCCGATTCATCCTGAAGCAGGATCGATTTAAAGAACACTCTTAATAAGCTACGGTTATCTATTCCGTCATGCTCATAGAACCGGGCATCTTCGGTAGCAATGAGTGCTTCTATAAGATGTGGTGGGAGTTTGGAAAAATCTATAGGCTGCCGATCATAAACATAGAATTTGCCAATAAGTTCCCCTTCGGAGTCAAGAACCTGTGTAGCCTTGTTTTGTTTGAGTTCGGTAAGTTCTTTTGAAGTTGGGATCTTTCCCCACATTCCAAAGTAAATACTGCCAAAAAATAGAAAGAAAAGGGCAATTAAACTTAGTAGAATTATCAGTGCCCATTTGAGTTTGGGATGCCTTTTTATTTTTTCTAACATTTATTATGAATGTAATAGCTGCAAATAAACAAATGTTTGATGCAGGACATTCAATTTTAAGCTTATTTTAATGTTTTTTAACCAAAAATTATAGCCGGTGAACTGCGGTTCACCGGCTAGGTTGAAATAGTTTTCATACGAGGGGATTTTTTCTGAGGATTATGCGTATCGCCTTCTTGAGTACCAGCACATTCTACTTGTGGTACTTTTGGCATTTAGAAAAAGCTTTCGATGAGTTAAATTAGCTTCTCTTCCTGTAGCAAAATCCTGGATGATGTTAGATAGAATTGTCATGATTGATGAATTATTGATTGATGATAATTTGATGATTTATGCAATCTGTTTTTGATTGTACCAGTTCAAATGAATGGTTGTACTCTTAAGGTTCAGAAAAGGTCTGCGATGACTTAAACCTCCTTCTTTACTTGAACCAAAATCCTGGATGATACTGTCTAGCGTTCTCATGATTGATGAATTTTAAAGTTTGAAAATATCAGGCAAATCGCCTTCGGCTAAAAATAGTTGCTTTAACAGAACTTGCCTCTGTGTTCATAAATAATCTTCTGTTCTTGGTGTTTCTTACTAAAGTTGTCATGATTGATAAATTTTAATTGATGATTAATGAATGATGATTTTGATTAAAAGTATCTTCTTTTGCTGGAGAAGCTAAACTGACTTGAATTGGCTTCTGTGGTCATAAAAGATCTTCTGCTTTTGGTGTTGCTTACTAAAGTTGTCATGATTGATAAATTTTAATTGATGATTAATGATTGATGATTTGATTAAAAGTATCTTCTTCTGTTGGAGAAGCTAAACGTACTTGAGTTGGCCTCTGTGTTCATAAAAGATCTTCTGTTTTTGGTGTTGCTTAAAAAAGTTTTCATAATTTCTATTTTTTAATGATTGCTTGTACCTAATAGACGACGACAAAAAATATCTGTTACAGTACTATGTAATAAAAGGTACCTATTTAACAATACTTTAACTAAAAGCTTAATTATCTATAAATCATTCAATTAAAAATAACTGAGGTAGTTCAAAGTATTGTTAATCTTTTTGACACCGCTAGTCATAATTGTAATTTTAACTTCCAAAAAAAGATCTCCATGACTAAATGGGCCGTAGGAATTGTTATAACAGTTTTGATACTCGCCGGGGCGATTTATGCGATTTATGAGGAATACGATTATGATTTTGAAGATGCTGAAAAAAGTTATGAGACCGTTCGGAAATGGGATCTACCAACTGAACTACAGGAAGTCTCAGGGATGGAATGGGCCGGTAACGAGGAAATTGCCTGTATTCAGGATGAAGATGGAATAATCTTTATCTATGATCTGAAAAGTTCAAAAATAATTAAACGATATAAGTTTGGAGGCCCTGGGGATTATGAAGCCATAACCCGTTTGGATGACAATTACTGGGTTGCAGAGAGCAACGGTAGACTGGTAAGAGTTGAAGATATTAATGGGCAGGAAGAGAACTCAGAAGATATACAGCTTAAATTTGAATACCGAAACAATATTGAGGGTGCTGCGGCTTCAGGTTCCGGTGATTTATGGATATCGGTAAAGGACCGAAATCTGGATAACCAGGGTGATTATAAAGGAATCTATTCGTTTGATCCTGTGACTGGTGTTTTAGATATGGAACCTGTTTTAAAAGTAAATTATGATGATCCAGAATTCGATGTTTTCAATACCAGCAATCCCCGTAAACTTATCAGGCCTTCAGATATTTGTTTTCATCCAACCACCAGAGATCTTTATATCCTGGATGCGGAGTTTCAGAAAATACTGGTCGTTAACAGGGATACAGGAAAAATAAAAAGGATCCATTTACTGGATCCTTCAGAATTCCCTCAGCCGGAAGGAATTTGTTTTAGTCCTTCCGGAAGATTATTTGTTTCCAATGAAGGCAACCTTGGAACTCCTTCTATTATTGAGATAAAGTTATTATAATTAGGATTTTTGCATTTTTCTCGATACTTCCTGTACTTCATCTAGAACCCTGAGCAGGTTTTCACCCCATAATTTGGCTATCTCCTGTTCAGAATAACCTCTTTTCACAAGTTCAACGGTCACATTCAGGGTTTCAGAAGCATCATCCCAGCCATCAATTCCTCCTCCTCCATCAAAATCGGAACTAATTCCAACATGGTCTATTCCTATTTTTTGAACGAGATAGTCTATATGGTCAACAAAGTCTGATACATCAACAGGATCTATTTCTTTCTTGAGCTCTACAATCTCTGAAGCAGAAGACTGTCTTACCTCTCGATATTCCTCATAATATTCGTCCTGATCTTCTTCACTAAGTTCTGAAATGCTTTCTCTTGGCAGGATCTCAAAATTCATTTCCTGTGCTTTTTTCTCAAAGATCTCCTTACTGGCTTCTTCAAAAGCATTGTGTTTTTCCGTATTCAGGTATGCGCTGAAGGCTACGGTTTGCACAACCCCGCCATGTTTCATGAAAAGAGCGAGAAGTTCATCGTCCAGGTTCCTGCTGTGATCGCAAAGAGCCCTGGCCGAAGAATGTGAGGCAATTAAAGGAGCTTTAGAAAGCTCGAACATTTGTTTTATAGCCTCTTTGCTGGGGTGAGATACATCTATCATAATACCCCATTTGTTCATTTCAGCCACTGCCTTTTTACCCAGTTCGCTTAAACCTCCGTGCAACCATTCGTTATTTTCCTCACCCGTATTAGAGTCACAGAACTGGCTATGGCCGTTATGGGATAATGACATATAGCGCGCGCCACGATCATAAAATTCCTTTATTCTGCTCAGATCTTCAGCTACCGGATATGCATTTTCAACCCCTATCATGGCTACTTTCTTTCCTTCACTAACTAGTTTTCTTACCTCATCAGAGTTGGTTGCAAGTCCTATTTTCTCAGGAGCTATTTCTTCCGTAAGACGGTGGATAGCATCAAATTTCTGAATGGCATTTTCGTATGCGGCTGCATATCCTTCCTCGTTAAGTTCTCCCTGGCCGGTATAAACAATAAGCCACGTAACATCAAGACCACCAGCTTCCATTTTAGGAAGGTTTACCTGGGTGCCCAGATCCATAGTATAATTTTTAGTGGCAGTAAAATTATTTACATTGATGTCATTATGGGTGTCTATGGTGATCACTTTTTCATGAATGCGTTTCGCTTTTTCAATGATCTCGCTATCTGTATTCTGTGAATTTGCCATAAATGAGCCTAAAAAGAGGAGTATTCCAATAATTTTAAATCGCATGTTTGTACTGTAAATTTGGTTTGAAGGCCTGAATTTAAGAATTAATATTAAGCTGAACTTAAATTTTAAATTCTGATCGGTTTTTAATCTACATTTGAATAAAATTCTTCATTCTTTAATGAATAAATATATTGTTGTAAATCATCCCGAAACCTGGACAATTTCTTCTGAACATTTAAAGGTGATTTCATCCCGGGAGTATCTCACTAATCCTGAGTTTTCGAAACTTAAGAAAGCCAGGATATTCAATCTTTGCAAAGATTATTCATATCAATCAAAAGGCTATTATGTATCTTTGCTTGCAGAAGCACGAGGGCATCTGGCAATACCTACCGTTAAGAATTTAGTAGACCTGGGCGAACCCCGGCTTGTAAAGATAGTTTCGGAGGAATTTGATGATCTTATCCAGCGTTCTCTTAAGAATATAAAATCACAGGAATTCACCTTAAGCATTTATTTTGGCCAGAACGTGGCTGCAAAATATAAAGAACTAAGTGCCATGTTCTTCAGGCATTTTCAGATCCCTTTTTTACGCGTAAAATTCAATTTCACCACCCGATGGAACATTAAGAGTATTAAAGCTATTTCGGAAGTTGAGATTCCGGAAGAACATAAAGAGAGCATGCTTCTTTTTGCGGAACAATATTTTACAAAAAAGAGATATGACACTGTTCGCGGCAATACTTTTGAATATGATCTGGCTATTTTAGTGCATCCACAAGATATTGCGCCACCAAGTAATGTCAGAGCCTTGAGGAAATTTACAGAGCTGGCAGAGAAAATGGGGTTTTATACCGAGCTTATCTCACCTAAAGATCTCTCACGCCTTTCCGCCTTTGATGCTTTGTTCATCAGGCAAAGTACTGAAGTGAACAATGAAGCTTATGCATTTGCCAGAAAAGCACAACAGGAAGATATCGCTATCGTAGATTATCCCGATGCCATCCTGAAATGCTGCAATAAGGTTTTTATGGCCGAAGCCATGGAAAATGCAGGTATACCAACTCCAAAGACGGTTATTGTTCATAAGGATAATAAAAATACAGTACTCAAAAAGATAGGAGTCCCGGTGGTACTTAAGTCTCCCGATTCCACATTTTCTTTTGGAGTGAAGAAAGCCATGACAGAAGGAGAGTATGAGGAAATGGTGACTGCAATGCTCAAAAAATCAGAACTGGTGATAGCTCAGGAATTCTCTCCTTCGGAATATGACTGGAGAATCGGGATCCTGGACGGTGAACCATTTTATGCCTGCAGGTACTATATGGCCAAAGGTCATTGGCAGATCTATAACTGGAATGCTAAAAAGAAGACCGAGCAGGATGGAAACGCAGATTGTCTTCCTATTGAAGAAGTTCCTTCCAATATCATTAAAAATGCTATAAAAGCCGCTAAACTGATGGGAAAGGGGCTTTATGGTGTAGATATAAAAGAGGTGAACGGAAAAGCACTGGTTATTGAGATAAATGATAATCCGAATATAGATGCAGGGGTAGAGGACGCATATTATGGAGATAAGATTTATAATGATATTTTAAGAACTTTAAAGAACAGGCTCGAAAACAAATAATATGGCATATCATCTTTTTGAAGTTTACGGGATAGAACTTGAGTACATGCTTGTTCGTAATTCAGATCTTAAGGTAAATCCCATTGTCGATAAATTACTTACCAAAAAGAACGGTTCTCTAACCTCTGATGTGGAAAACGGAAAGATTGAATGGAGCAATGAACTGGTAGCTCATGTTGTGGAGCTCAAGACTATTGGTCCTGCTGAAAATCTGGAGAACCTGGAGGATTTGTTTTTAGAGAACGTAAAGGAAATCAATACGCTCTTGACAGAATTTGACACTTGTCTACTTCCCGGAGCCTCACATCCTTTAATGGATCCGCATACCGAGACACATTTATGGAAACATCATTACTCCAAAATATATGCTCTTTATAACCGGATTTTCGACTGTAAAGGCCATGGATGGAGCAATGTGCAGAGCATGCATATAAACCTGCCATTTTATGATGATGCTGAATTTGAAAAATTACATGCAGCAGTACGTTTAATTTTACCTATAATTCCTGGGCTCGCAGCCAGTTCTCCAGTTCTGGACGCAAAATACACAGGGTTCAAGGATACCCGTATGCATTACTACAAGACCAATCAGAAGGAAATTCCCCAAATGACGGGAAAGGTGATTCCAGAACAGGTCTTCACAAAGGATGCCTATTATAGGACTATTTTTGAACCGATAACAACAGCAATCAAGCCTTATGATAATGAAAATTTACTCGACCATCATTTTTTAAATTCGAGGGGAGCTATTTCCAGATTTGATAGGAATGCCATTGAAATTCGCATTATTGATATTCAAGAGAATCCTTCGGCAGATATCGCCATTGCGGCTTTTATCGTTGAAGCATTGAAATTGCTGGTTGGAGAAGAACTGGTTTCTATCGAAGACCAGAAAAGCTGGCATGAAGATGATCTTTTTGAGATCTTTGATGAAGTGATTAAAGATGCTGAGAATACGCTTATCACGAATAAGATGTACCTGGCTGTATTCGACCTGGATAAGGCCAGTGATGTAAGGACGATCTGGAAAAAACTTTATAGTCTGGTAGGAGAGGAGCTAAGCGAAAATCACAGGAAACATATTGAATTTATTCTACAGAATGGAAGCCTGGCCAGTAGGATTTTAAAAGCTCTTCGTAATGACTTTGCCCCAGAAAATATTATTAAGGTTTACTCCAAGTTAGGTGAATGCCTTGAAAGTAACAGGATGTTCAGGCCATGAAAGTCATTTTAACCTGTGAACATGCAGTTTCCAACATTCCTGAACCATACAGGAGACTGTTCGAAAATGATCCTGGAATATTACGAACACATGAGGCATACGATGCCGGAGCTTTTGATCTCTTCAAAGAACTTGAAGATCTTGCCGATTTCAGTAAGGCTCAGCTTGTTGGCAGATTACTTGTAGAAACTAACCGGTCTGCGCACCACAGGAAATTGTTTTCCCGGTTTTCGACTGGTCTCGATAAAGAGGAAAAAGAAAATATTCTTAAATCGTATTATTACCCCTACAGGCAAATAATCCAGGATGAGATCACAAAATATGTTAGATCTGGAGTGAAAGTCCTGCATTTATCAATTCATAGTTTTACTCCGGTATTAAACGGCGTAAAAAGAGATTGTGATATAGGTTTATTATATGACCCCGGGAAAATAGAGGAAAAACAATTTTGCAGGGATTTTAAAACACAAATAAAACTTCAAAAACCTGAGATAAGAGTTCGATTCAACTATCCATATTTAGGAAAGGCGGATGGATTTACTACTTCGCTGAGAAAGCTATTTCCGCGAGATTACCTGGGTATTGAGATTGAAGTGAATCAGGCATGGGTTCAGAATGAAATGATGTCTCCCGAAATAAAATCTATAGTTTTTTCTGGCCTGAGTGAACTTTTAAAAAAGGAAAAGCCCCAGAGTTGAGGCTTTCCAAAATTGAGTCAAGATGATTTTTATCTATTTAAGATCGTATTCCAGAGTGATCTCGGCTTTAAGAAGTCTGGAGATTGGGCATTTTTCTTTTGCTTTGTTGGCGATCTCCTCAAACTTATCCTTATCAATGCCTGGAACGGTACCAGTAAGAATAAGATGAGAACGCTTTACTGTTCCATCTTCAAAAGTGATTTCAGAAGTGGTTTCAATCTTATCGGGTTCAAAACCTTCTTCGCTCAAAAATGCCGAAAGCTGCATGCTAAAGCATCCCGCATGTGCCGCTCCTACCAGTTCTTCCGGGTTTGTGCCTTTTCCGTTTTCAAAACGGGACTTAAACGAATACTGAGCATCCTTAAGTACACCGCTTTCAAGACTTACCGTACCATTTCCTTCCTTTAGCGAGCCATTCCATATAGCAGATCCTTTTCTTTTCATAATTTAATTTTTAGTGATTGCTATCTAAGTTACTAATGAAGGCTAAAAGGAGAAAAGAATTATAAAAATCTTAACCTAAAACATGGCGTTTATCCATAAAAAAAGCCCGGAGTATTATTCCGGGCTTTCCTATTGCTATATAATTGAAATTATTTGATCTCAATTACTTCAAGATCAAAAATAAGATCTTTTCCTGCTAGCGGGTGATTAGCATCTACTACGATACTGTCATCCTTCACTTCACTAACAACTAGATTGATCTCACGGCCGTCAGGTCCTTTAGAAACTAAAGGCATTCCTACTTCCGGCTTAAGCTCTTCAGGTAACTGACTCTTTTCAACTTCCTGGATAAGCTCAGCTTTAGGATCTCCATATGCTTCATCTTTTGGTATACTGATGGTCTTTTTTTCATTTACTTCCATATCGATAAGGCCTTTCTCAAAACCTGGGATAAGTTGACCCTGACCAAGAGTAAACTCTATTGGTTCTCCTCGTTGCACTGAACTATCGAAAACCTGGCCGTCTTCTAACTTCCCTGTGTAATGTACCTTAACGGTGTCATTTTGCTTTACTTGACTCATAAAAATATATTTTCTATTAAAATTTCGGCTGTAAATTCATTTTCAGCCATTTAAAGCTGCAAATGTACAAGTATCCTGCCGAAACCCAAATAACCCGACAGATTATCCGATTATGATACATTTTGTCATATTTTATTTAAATTGGGACTTCTTATTAATTGTCTCAAAAACTTAAATTTCTTTTATTCATGAAAAAAACCACTTTTAAAGACTCAGCCAAGGATTCCCGTCGGGATTTTATCAAAAAATCGGCAATTGTAGGAGGAGCATTCACCATTGTTCCCAGATATGTCCTTGGAGGCCCGGGATATGTTGCTCCTAGTGATAAACTTTTAATCGCCGGTATTGGTGTAGGTGGGAAGGGACAAAGTGATATCCAGAGTTTTTATGAAAGTGGAAAGGCCGAAATCGCCTTTTTATGTGATGTGGACGATCGTCGTGCAGCCACTTCAAGAAAAAGATTTCCGAAAGCTAAATATTACAAGGACTATAGAGAATTGATTGAAAAGGAATCAAAGAATTTCGATGCCGTGTCGGTTTCAACTCCAGATCATAACCATGCAGTACAGACCATGGCCGCCATGGAACTGGGTAAACATGTATATGTTCAAAAACCACTTACTCACGATATATACGAGGCCCGTAAACTCACAGAGGCGGCCGACAGGTATAAGGTTGTCACTCAAATGGGTAACCAGGGCGCTTCGGGTGACGGAGTTAGAAAAATGAAAGAATGGTACGATGCCGGACTTATAGGCGAAGTTAATG
This sequence comes from Gramella jeungdoensis, assembly GCF_023805255.1. Lineage (GTDB taxonomy): Bacteria > Bacteroidota > Bacteroidia > Flavobacteriales > Flavobacteriaceae > Christiangramia > Christiangramia jeungdoensis. The sequence goes on along the minus strand of NZ_JAMSCK010000004.1, from coordinate 298,916 downwards.
AAGTTTACGTCTGGACTAACAGGCCAGTCTGGCCCCAAGGTATTCCATGGCCTAAAAAATCTTCACCTATACCTTCTGAACTCGACTGGAAATTATGGCTTGGCACAGCTCCTTATAAAGAATATGTTGACGGCCTGGTACCCTTCAACTGGCGTGGATGGTGGGATTATGGTACCGGAGCCTTAGGAGATATGGGGTGCCACTTAATTGAACCTCCTTTTAGCGTACTCGGCCTGAAATATCCAAAAGAAGTGGAATGCAGCGTGGGTAGCGTATATGTTGATGAGTTTAAAAGAGGTTATTTCCCGGAATCCTGTCCGCCTTCAAGTCATGTGATTATGAAATTTGATGGCAAAGAAGAGAATTCTGAAGATATAACACTTCACTGGATGGACGGTGGAATAAAACCCATGCGACCGGAAGAACTTGGTCCCGATGAAACTTTTGGAGACGGAGGAAATGGAGCTCTTATTATTGGTTCTAAAGGAAAGATGATGTGTGGAACTTATGGAGCTAACCCGAGGTTACTACCAACTTCCAAAACCGATGAAGTAAATGTACCTCAAAAATACGAGCGTGTCCCGGGCGGAACCGATGGGCATTATGCACAGTGGGTAGAAGGTGCCATAGCCGGTTATGGTAATAAACAACTGAGTTCACCTTTTGAAATCGCGGGTCCTTTAACCGAAACTCTTTTGATAGCAAATCTTGCTATAAGAGGATATGATATTCAAAAGAGTAGAAAGAATGAGAAAGGTGAAAAAGAGATCTACTATCCTGGAAGGGATATAAAAATGCTCTGGGATGCTGAAAATATGAAAGTAACAAACTTCGATGAGGCTAACCGGTTTGTAAAACGAGATTATCCTGATGGTTTCACCTTATAGATATTTATGCGATCATGCCAGAAATTTCATAACCTAATAAGCACTTATTTCTTTAAGTTATGTATTGCGTTGTTAATTCTGATCATTTTACCCGCATGCAAAAGGATTAAGGATAAAGGACCTGAAGTTGACTGGGATACCATTTGTGTTACCGCTACTGCATACAATTCGGTTCACTATCAAACAGAGGATGACCCCAGGATTACCGCCTGGGGTGATACCCTTAAACCAGGAATGAATGCCATTGCGGTTTCCCGTGACCTTATCAGAATGGGGCTGGAGCATAATTCTAAGGTTAAGATCGAAGGTTTTGATAGTATTTTCCTTGTGAAGGACAAAATGCACTATCGCTGGAGAACTCGTATAGATATTTATATGGGCGAGGATATTACCCGTGCAAGGAAATTTGGAAGGAAAAAGGTTAATATGGCTTATATCTTCAAAAAAGACACTACAAAAAAGTGATTTTAGTTTAATTACTAAATATTATATTTTCGGGTCTTATAAATTATAACCTAATGCTTTATACTCCACGTTTTCTTTTTCTCATATTAATTTTCCTAATCGCACAAAATGGTATATCTCAGAATGATACTTTGCCAGAAGATGGTAAATTAATAATAGGTATAACAGAAACCCCTCCTTTCGTTGAAAAACAGCCTAATGGGTATTCGGGATTAAGTATAGCATCATGGAAACTTGTAAATGAAGAGCTGCAGGCCGAATATGAATTCAAGGAATATGAAGACCTTCAAAGCTTACTGAATGCTCTCGAAACAGGAGAAATTGACCTGAGCGTGAATCCGATAACGGTTACCGATCAGCGAATGAAAATAATGGATTTTTCCCAACCTTATTTCATCTCACATACCAGCGTGGCTAAACGCCAGGAATCGAGCCTTCTGAAGCATCTGAAGAATTTTTTTAGCTGGGATTTCTTTTCTGTGGTATTCCTTCTATTATTTGTCATATTCATTTTTGGTTTCCTGGTGTGGCTATTTGAAAGAAGGAAGAATCACGAAGAGTTTGGAGGTAAATTTAAAGGAATAATGCAGGGTTTTTGGTGGAGTGCCGTAACCATGACCACGGTTGGCTATGGAGATAAATCACCCCGAACCACGGGTGGAAGGATAATTGGGCTTATCTGGATGTTTATGGCTGTGATCATTATTTCAAGTTTTACGGCAGGGATCGCTTCTTCACTTACCGTAAGCAGTATAAATGATGAAATTACTGGAATACAGGACCTGGAAAGATTTGATGTTACCACAGTTAGCAGTTCCAGTTCACAGGAATTGATGGATTTGTACAGGATTGAAACTAATCTGGTGAAGAATGGTAGAGCCGGTATTGAGGCGCTTCTAAATAAAGAAACCGCTCTTTTCGTATATGATGAGCCTATTTTGAAATATGAAATCCAAAGGCAGAATTTGTCAGATGATCTTGAAATTCTCGGGCACAGCCTTAAAAAGGATTACTACAGTTATGCGTTTCCCAGGGATTCTGAGCTTCTAAAACAAATTAACCCGATTCTTGTAAAAACATTGAAGACCATGGAATGGAGCACACTAATAAATGATTATAATTAATCAGGAAAGACCCAGATAGCCCAGAAGGATCCATAGTATTATAAAAACAACTATAATTCCTACGCAACCGCATCCGCTGCCAAGTTTCTTTGCTCCCCAGCCGGCCAGCAGGGCTCTCAAAATACTTTTCATACTTTCATATTTACTTTTTAAAAATAGCAACTAAGGTATTTTGACCTAAGAATATTAGGAAAACTTTAAATTCCATTCCTTTTAAGATATTGATTTTTAGTATATTAGTGCCCGTTTTCCAAACCAACCAAAATTATGGTGAACATAGAAAAAGAAGATAAGGAGTCACCTATTGAGATTCTACAGAGATTTCAAAAAGGGAAAAACAAAAGCATCTACATTGCAATAGCGGTTATCATATTACTTACCATCATAGCTATGGTTGGTGTTTATTATGAATACTGGTAAATTATTGTTTGATCTCATTCATAAGTAAAAAGGCTTTGTTCACATATTCTTTCTCCAGAAAAAGAGCAAAATAATTGGAGGTAGAGATCATTTCAAAAACAGGAATACCTTCATAAGCCAGTAGCTTAAAAATGTAAAAATATAGTCCTACTGTTTGTGAGCTGTTTTGTGGCAGGGCGATTGTAATAGAGGACAGTTCATCTTTTACAGATACTCTTACCTCATTCCTGAAACATTTTTCAACCAGATCTGTAAGTGTAGAAGAAACAAGAATATTACTTTCCTGGTAGTTACTTGAATAGTTAAGATAAACTCCTGTCTGGTCTTTAACCGCCTCAAGCAGCCGGGCTTTATTTGAGATGATTGTTTTGGAATTCAAAAAAGTATATTCGGTAATGCCCGATCTAACAATGATATCTCCCATTTCTCTTAAACTGCGCATATTGATTTTTGTCCGGCTTGGGGCATATCTCCGTAAGGCCATAATGATGCTGCCCTGTTTTACAGGTTTCCTCATTTCCTTTTCTACTTGTGGCTGAATATCGGCGGCAAGCCCGCTGAAGTTTACAATATCTCTTGCTATAGCGTCATCCAGAAATGGTTGATGCCTTATAATGTCATGTACACAGGTAGTGATCGTCTTCATTGTTAATTATTAAACATTTTGTACAAATGTATATAAAATGAGATATAATTTTTGCCTGATTTTTGTTTCATGATATCTATGCACCCGGAATTTACTGGTTATGAAAGTATTAAAATTTGGAGGTACTTCTGTAGGATCTGCTGCGAGTATCAGAAATGTAAAAAACATTATTTCTACCCGTTCTGGGTCTAAACTGCTTGTGCTATCAGCAATGTCTGGTGTTACGAATCAGTTGGTGGAGATCTCCGCCGCCGTGCAAACCGGAAAGGTTAATGTGATTTTTGAAAATATAAGAGCCTTACGGGAGAAACATTTTGAATTAATAGATGAACTTGTTGAAAGTTCTTCTGCCAGGAAGGAGATCAAATCGGTTATAGCTGCTCAGCTTGAAATTTTGCAGGCGAGTTGCAGCGAAAGCTGGACTGATGAACTGGAGGCCAGGATCCTGACCAATGGTGAAAGTCTTTTAACTTTTATTTTCAGTTCTTATCTGAAAGAGGAAAATATAGGAAACACTTTACTGGATGCCAGGGATTTCATGCATATTTCAAACCTGGAAAATCCGGATACCGGTTATGTGGGAGAGCTTTTGAATGATGCACTGAAAAATTCTGAAGCGAATGATATCTTCATAACACAGGGCTTTGTTCGACTGGACAGAAATAATAAAGTAAGTACCCTGAAAAGAGGAGGTAGCGATTATACAGCAACCATCCTGGGAGCCGCCATCAGAGCTTCAGAAATTCAGATCTGGACAGACATCAGTGGTTTACACAATAATGATCCCCGCTTTGTAGATAATACTCATGCTGTGGCACAGCTTAGTTTTGAAGAGGCTGCAGAGCTTGCTTATTTTGGTGCCAAAATCCTTCATCCCCAGACCATTTCACCGATAATCGGAAAGAACATTCCCGTATATCTGAAGAACACCTTTACACCCGATGCCGATGGGACTTGTATCAGTGCCCTGGCAGAAAAAAAGGGGCTTAAGGCAATTTCAGCTAAAGATGATATTACTGCGATAAAAATCAAATCTAACCGTATGCTAATGGCACACGGATTTCTGAAAAAGATATTCGAGGTCTTTGATAAGTATGAGACCGCCATCGATATGATCACCACTTCAGAGATCGCTATTTCATTGACTATTGATGATGTACGTAACCTTGAACTTATAATTTCTGAACTGGAGCAATATGGAGAAATAAGCGTTGATTACAGCCATAGTATCATTTGTGTGGTAGGAGAGGGGCTTATAGAAGATAAAGGAACCTCCAGATTGTTTGAGATCCTACAGGATGTGCCAGTGAGAATGATCTCTTACGGTGGAAGTAACAACAACATTTCCCTTTTAGTAGATACCAAACATAAGATCGAGGTATTGAGAAAATTGAATGAAAAATTATTTGAGGTTAATTTGGTTAAATCAGTTTAGTGGTTTGTGTAAAATTTAGTTAAACTGTTTTTTGTGTAGTGAAAAACCGTCGGGAAGCTTTATCTACCGGCGGTTTTTTTAATTTCTGTTACGATTCTTTTCTTCGATGAACCTCGACATGAAATAGGTGCTTTTATGCAGATGATGTTTTAGCATTTCTCCTGTAAAATTCATGCGCCTGTGAGCTACAATATTGTTTTTTATCTCTTCCAGTCGGCTTTTTAAGTTACTTTCAAATTGCTCTTTGCTGAAACGCGAGTTGATGATCTCAAAGCCCGTAATTTGTTTCTGTCTCCAAAGGTTTTTTTCAGAATAGAGCTCAACGGCCCTGGCGATAAATTCATTCTCAGAATCTGCAATAAAACCATTCCAGGATAATTCAGAATTTATACCTTCAGCACCAATGCTGGTTGTGACTGATGGAGTTCCATTCTGCATAGCTTCGATGAGCTTGCCTTTTAATCCGGCTCCGAACCGGATAGGAGCCAGGCAAATCCTTGCTTTTTGCATCACTTCTGAAGAATCTTCGGCCTGACCATTTACTATAAAACCCGATTTCTCATCATGTAGATTATAGACCTTTTCGGTAGCATATGCTCCGTAAATCTGCATTTTCGCTTCGGGTAATTTCTTTCGTATTTGTGGCCATATTTTTTCCTTTATATATAATACCGCATTCCAGTTGGGCTCATGTAAAAAATTACCGATACTTATAAAATCATTACGCTCTTCAAAATCTGGCAAATCCTTATATTCACTTTCCGAGATATTCTCAATTAAATAAGGAAGGTAAAGCAGAATTTCTTTTGGGATTCTGAATTCAGAAAGAAGCAGTTTCATCTCTGCTTCCGAAATAATAAGGCTTAGATCACAGCGATAGATCGCCGCAATTTCTCTTTTGGTAAGATCTGAATTAAAATAAATTTTCTCAGCCTTTTCATTCTTTTTATAGGCAATCTCGCGAGCTTTCCGAAGAAAGTGAAGATCTTCGGTATCCAGTATTTTTATGGCTTTCGGACACATATTATCGACCCGCCACCCAAACTGTTCTTCCATCATAAACCGATCGAACAGAACCATATCTGGCTGAAATTCTTCCAGCAGTTTATCAAATTCAGGATCGTTCAGCTTTATTTTTTCCGTTCTTATTCCTATCGAATCAAGATCGGCTTTGTTTTCGGTTTCCCGGGTGGTAGTAGAAAATAGAACCTCATAGCCATCGTTTCTAAAGAATTTCAGTAGCTGCATCATACGCGTACCCGCAGCCGAAGAAGTGGGCTCAGGCCATACATAACCTATAACAAGTACTCTTGACATTGAATTTTTTTCAAAAATACCATTTTATAACTGTCCTGAAAGCAGAATGGTCGCCGTGATCCATAAAACGATAGAAAGAACTCCACCAATTATAAAGAAATGCTTAAACCTGTAGATACCCATCCCATAAATAATAGTATTTGTCTGGTAACCTACAGGGGTGAAAAAGCTGAAATTTGATGCAAACAGGACAGCTAGGATAAAAGGCTTGGGATCCATTTTTAGATTCGCGGCAATGGTGATCGCTATTGGGGTAATAATGATCGCAGTTGCATTGTTAGAAACAAATCCGCTTAAGAACATGGTCACAAAGAATAACAGGCCAATAATTATAAAATCTGATTTGTCATCAAATAATCTTAATAGGTGTTCCGATAACCATTGATCAGCTCCGGTATTATTCATAGCCACACCTAGTGGTATCATACCGGCAAGGAGGAAAATGATCTGCCAGTTCACCTGCGAATAGATTTTACCCAGATCTATACACTTTAAAAAGATCATTAGAAAGCAACCGATCAATGCGCTTTTGAGAATAGGAAAAATAGAAAATGCTGAAAGTCCAATCACCACCAGCAATATCCCAAATGAAAGATTTCTCTTTAATTTGGTGGAAACATCGATATCCTGGTACTCCTGTAAGATACTGATGTTATCCATTTTTTTTAACTGTTCCATCGCATTTTCGGTAACTTCTACCAGCAATCGGTCGCCAACCCTTAGCTCAATCTCATCGGATTTCCTGTCAAAAATCCTTCGCCCCGGATTCCTGAAACTCCTTCTTTTTCTAATAGCTAAAGGCATTGCGCCATGAAGGTCATACCAGCCTACGGTCTTAATACTTTTACCTATTAATGGTGAATTAGGAAGCATCAGGATCTCTACCACCTGGATGTTCTCTTCAATACTTTCAGCCTCCTTATCGGCCGGAGATGTCACCTCGTACTCTGAGTCTTTTATTATGGTAAGGTCTTTAGTTTCTTTTAATTTGATGAGCTGCTCCATACTACATCTTAAAAGCAACTGGTCACCTTCTTTTAAAGTTGTATATTTTCCCGGATGGTCATTTATAACGCTCTCTCTTTTTAACCTTACTACTTCAATTTCATCTTCCTTTTGTTCGAATACTTCTTCCAGGCTCTTTCCGATTAGTTCTGATCCTTTTGGAACGATTACTTTCGTAATAAATTCATCCAGATCATAATCTGCGGCCAAATCAGTCTTTTTACTCCTAGGTAGAAACTTTACCATAAAACTCACAATTGTTATAGTGATTACCAGGAATATTCCGCCAAACCATGTAAATTCAAAGAAATCAAAGCGTTCCACTCCTCTTTTTACAGACTCCGCATTAACAATAAGGTTTGTTGAAGTTCCCATCAAAGTACAGCTACCCCCAATGATCCCGGCATAAGAAATAGGAAGAAGAAGCTTAGAGTTCGGGATATCGTATCTAACCGAGAGTTCATTAATTATCTTTACAAACACCAGGACAACTGCGGTGGTATTAATAAAAGCCGAAATGCCTCCTGCGATGAACATAAAAACCGGAACCATTAAGAAAAGAGGTAAACCTCTGAGCTTCTTTAATCCGCCTGTTAGCCAGTCTATCACGCCGTTATCCTCGAGACCAATGGCAATGATCATAAGGGCCAGAACGGTAATGGTTGCAGGGCTTGAAAAACCTGAAATGGCCTCTTCAGGACTAACAAGATTTGTTAGTAGAAGACTAACCATAATGAAGAAAGCGATCTTATCTACAGGAAATACTTCCAGAGAAAAAAGAAATATCACAATCACAATTATTGCAAACAATATGATTATTTCCAGGCTCATAATTAATATTAAACTACTAAAAATAGTTCTTTGCCAAACAGCGTAATAAGCTTTCAGAAATATTTATGATCTTAGGCAAAAGGTCGTTTCAGTAATTTCTATTAAATTTCATAGATTACTCATTAAACTGCAAATTATGAGCAGAGGATTTGTAAAGGAGGGAGACCAGGAAGAACCACCATTGATACCGCCCAGAGCCGCCTTGCCGGCAGGTGAGACCAATTATGTTACGCCCGCAGGACTTGAAGACCTAAAGGCTGAGATGATGCAACTGGAACAGGAACGTGCAAATATTGTGGCAGAAAATGATACTGAAAAGAGAAGAACCCAGGCTTTGATCGATGGAAAGATAAATTTACTAACCGAAAGGTTAAATACAGCCCGGTTATTAAAACCTGCGGATCAGCCTGAGGATGAAGTTAGATTTGGAGCAAAGGTTGAGTTGGAAAATCTTGACTCTGGGCAGAAGCAGGAATTTCAAATCGTTGGAGTGGATGAAGCCGATATTAAAAAGAAAAAGATCGCATTCGTAGCACCTCTTGCAAGGGCTATTACCGGCAAAAAGCTGGAGGAAGTCGCCCAATTTAATTTAGGCAAAGAAGTCAGACGTTTAAAGATCCTCAAAATATCCTACTGATCTTATTCGGTTCCTGATGCTTTCAGCGTAAACTCAATATCATCTACAATATCACCATATTCGCTCATCTCTATTTCGAAACTCAGGCTGGGAGGAGAGCTTTTAAAATTCAGGTCTTCCAGTTGGTCTTTATCAACTTCAGCCGTGTATATCCCGGGGTTTAAACCCAGGTAATTGAAATATCCGTCTCCTTCTGTTAGAATACTTTTCACCTTTTTAGCATTTTCGTCATAGATATTTACCAGGATCCTTCCCTGACCATGAGTCCCTTTTTCATCTTTTAGATAAACAAAACCTGAAACTTCTCCCATCACATTTACAGGAATATAGACAGCCTTATACTGGTTAGGCACTGTTTCCAGGGAAATACGGGTATTCTCAATATTCCATGCAATATTGTCCAGACTGGTAGGTTCGATCTCTATGAACAGATTTGTATATGGCTGCAGGTCATTTATCCTTAGAATGGTCTTTTCCTTATTATAGGTAAGAATGCCTGGATTTGATTTTAGTTCAAGACCTGGCACACCGGGTTCCATTAGATCCTGTTTTCCATTCTCATTTAAATCGAGGAATGGAATAAGGGTAATTCCGCCACGGGCAACCCCGGGACGGTTACTTGATCCCAGGTAACCCACATTATCATCATATCGAAGACTTCCGCGGGCTGACTGGATAAAGGAGGAATTCCTGTTTCCAATTCTGGAAGTAAGCGCGGTTTGAGCAAAATTGAATGTATATCTTAGTCCAATTTCGAAGGTATATGCATTCCTTAGGAAATTGTTCTCATAAGACAGGTTTAGAAAACCACGGTCAAAGATTACTCTTTCCAGTTCAAGGTTAATATTTCTTACAGCCTGATCACCGAGATCGTATTGAATTTGGGGTGAGAATAAGACCTGATAGGGCAACCTGTAGGTCTGGGCAATGCTGCTGTATATCGTTGGGTCTTTAACGCGATCATTGTAAATAGCATAGGTGGTAAGATTGGTGCTTACCCCAAAAAGAACACCCGACAGTAGAAGCTGAGCCGTGGTGAACTCCGTGGTCGGGAGAATGATCTGGTTCACGCTAAACCGTGTAAATGCAGAGAAAGCCCGACTTCTGATAGGAGATGAAAAGCTGAATTCCCGCTCCTCCAGGTAATTATAATTTATTGCCGTTTGATCTTTATGATATTTGGTATAATTAAGATCGAATTGCATACTGGATGGAGTACGATAACTTAAAAGTCCTTCACCCTTTACCCCGTAATTATATTCGGCTGAAAGCAGTAGGTTAGGTGCAAGTTTAACCGAGGTATTAACAAAAGGCATTACCTCACCGCTGCTCACTTCTGAAAGATATTCCACTCCACCACCAAAAGTAATACTATTGGAAAGTCCGTAATTCAGGGCAAACCTGGAAAATCTACGATTATCGTCATCTTCTACGACCCCTGCGCTTAAAGTGTACTGGAGCTCATTTTTCGGAATGAATGTATATGGAATATTGATCACTCTCGCTTCGGTTCGCTCTTCGCCATAAGGGCCATAAAACCTTAGGTCTACATTAGTATTCCCGTACATTAACGGAACCTCAAAACTATAAAAACCGGAGGCATCGGCCTGCGTGTAATCCACAAGTACATTGTTCACATAAAGCTCTACCGTCCATCTGGGTTCAGTATAATCATTCAGTATATACGTTCCGTAAGACCTTCGGTTAAGTAAAGGCGTATTGCTAAACTGCACCCCAACAACCGGTGCAAACAGGGAGGATGTTGCCCCGGTGAAGATTTTACCGGCGGTTACCTGTTTAAAAAGTTTACTGTCGTTATTTACATATCGCCATTGATAGAACTGGTTTCTTGAAGTAAAAGGAACCCGGCTGGAATAATTCAAAAGCACATTGGTCTCCCCACCGGCGATCATGGTTCCCAATCCCAGGTTAAACCGGTTATCGTCCATACCATTGGTTTGCTGAGTTGTTACCACGCCCCAATCCAGCATCCCTCCTTTAAAGAAAGGATATTTTCTTTCTATTATCGTGTCTGGTTCTACAATGCCCTTAACTTCATTCAGGTTGCTTCTTAACTCTTCCTGCCTTAACTTTTTGAAAATGGGCAGATCAAGATCTGTTTTCAGATCTAAAGAAAGTCTTCTGAAGCTGAAATTTGTATACAGTCCGAAGATGCTTCCGAAAAGATCAGACCTTAAATAAAGTGTGGTAGGGGTTTTTATAAAGTCGTCATCTGAAATGGTGTAGGATTCGTTTTTATAAATAATCTGATTGCCCGCCGGATCTATGGTATATGTTGCATCAGGAGAAATGATGAACCCACTGATTTTCTGCCTGGTGGAATCATATTCATTTTTTATTGCAAAAGCATTAAAGAGATCGGTCACCGAGATAAATGCAGATTGCCCTTTAATTGCAATAGGCATCTCGATCATCCCGATCCTTGGAGCAGATAGATCCACTATAAGCTCATCATAGTCATTTAATTCCTGTGCTTTAGCAACGAATCCACTGAAGAACATAAGCACCAGACTGATACCGAAAAAATAATTTGAATATCTGTCTTTAAAAATCAAGCTCATTTAGCCGGGAGGTATTCTTTATTGCTGATTGAAGGTGATATTTATTGTACCACTATAATTACCTGGTCCATTAGCCGAAGAACTCCCCAGAATAAGAGTTCCCCCTATATAGACCGAATTAGGGATCGTTGGGTTTTGAGTGCTTATGAATGTATTACCGGTACTATAACTGTTTATTTCAAGACTGATCTTCTGGCCGCTGGTTCCTGTGAGCTCGAACGAAGCGGGATGGGTAATGTTTATGATGGTGCCGGGATTTGCGTACACATCATAAAGGGCAGGAGAGACCGTGCCATTGTTAAGCAGGGTTACATCGCCCGTCCAGGTTCTTGTTCCGTTATGGTCAACGCTTACAGTTCCCCCGGCATCTCCAACAGTAAAAGCTCCAAAATTCAGAAACTGTGCAGTATTTACTTCTACCTGTACCGGAATAGGTGGGTTTTCCTGGGCTGTCATTCCGTAATTCCCTAAAAGGCACAGGAAAAATAGCAGGATGATTTCTTGGAGATTCTTCATCTTCTTATCATTTTTTGACCAGGACTTTTTTTGAGAATTTTCTGTTCCCTGAGATATAGCTTACCATGTAAACGCCGTTACTCTTTATTCCCTGAATATTTATGTCTTCCTTTCCTTGTACTTTTCTCACATCTATTAACTGTCCCGCGATGTTACAGATCATTAAAAGACCACTTTCCTTTTCCTGCAGGTTCATTTTTATTCCGATCTCCTGTCCTGTATTCATCAGGCTAAAAGGCTCCTGAAATATCTCTATTTCGGGTAATCCGGCCGTGCTAAAAGAAAGGTAGAAACGAGAATCATATTCAGCTTTCCCGGTGTGGAACTTATAATCCTCTTCGTTAAGGTTTACATAAGTGGCTTTTTCCTCATCAATAAGGTAGATTTTCAGATTTGCTGACAGATTCTGTATTTCCTGAAGGCTAATTGTCATCATGCCTTCCTTTTCAACTAGTAGACCCAACGGGACCTTTTCTGAACTCTTGATCATGGAGCTGGAAATTGCATTGATCGAAAGTTCTTTTCCTTCGGGGGTAATGGTGTATAGATTAGGCACCTCATAATTGGTATTAAGAAGTTTCAAGGCATCCTTTTCCTTTTCAAAATTAACAGAAGCCGATTGGTCAAAATAGATCACCATTTCATCCCTGGCACTATTTTCATTAAGCGAAGCAGAGATACGAATCAGCTCTTTCGGTGTGCTGGTTGCTTTAATGAACTGCTGGCCAAAATCGTTGACCCTTACTTCATTTGTCATCCCTAAAGTTCCACTTGAAGGATATATACCTGTTGACGGATCGCTAACATGCACAAAGAAGCCCTGCATGGAGGGAATTATATTGGAGCTATTACCATCACTGCTGGAAATTCCATTTACAAACGAAGAATAAGTACCGGTGTACTGGTCAATTACATCGGCCCTGAAGAAATATACAGCATCGTCAACGTTGTTCTTTGTCCATCCCGACGCGGAATTCCAGTCGATAGGAGAGGGGTATGGATTTCCAACCAGGTGAAAACCTTTGGTATACTTTCCGTTATGGTTTATCAGGTTCTTCTGATAGTCACCATTATTTACCGTCCCGCTTAGCTCAATGGTAATCGGAGTTGAGGCACTACCTAAATTAACCGCATAGCCTTCCATAATATTCAGGGCAGATGCAGTATTTGTATAAGCTTCCCAGCCTGAGGTATCATTATTATTAGAATCCTTTCGGTTTTCATCATATCTATAAATAAGAGGAAAACCTGATGACAGGTTTATATATGCTGAAAAATCTCCTACGGTGGAATTGCTGAAAGGAGAACTAATGTATTTATAGCCAAACGCAGGATTTATATATCTCTGCATCTTAACTTGGCCAATAACTTCTCCATTCCCCGAACCATCAATGAGGCCGGTTTGTATACTATCAGAAACCAGCGTGAAATTATTATTCGTATAAAAGGTGCCCACAGTAACTTTTAAAGAACCGGTAAGCTCAACAACAGCATTTGAAGTGACCCCATTAGCATTATTGATCTCCAGGTCTTCAATTCTATTATTAAGGAACAGATTGGATGGAATACTCTGTGCAGCTGTCCCGCTCATTTTTATTTTTCCGGAAGCGGAATCAACGGAACCAGAACTGGTAATATTTCCAGCTATCTCCAGCGTGTTATTAATAATTTGGATGCTGGCCCCGGTTTCTAAAATAAGATCCTTCACTTTTCCAGCATCACCTGTATTAAGAACCGGGTAGTTAGCCAGCCCAGAGGGAATAATTATATCTGAAGTCAGATTAGGAATATAATTACAAAGCCAGTTTTCTGCGGTATTCCAGTCCGAGTTTATAGATCCTGTCCATTCATTGTTCGTTTTAACGGTAAGGCTTGCCGGGTTGGAGACAGTAAGCTTACAACCTGCGGCGGTTGTATCCTGGTTTCTTACCACAACCCTGTACAGGTTACCCGACATACTCGTGGTTACATCGGGAAGAGTAATGGACGAAGAATTAGTTCCAATATCAGTATAGTCTGTTCCAGAAGTAGGCTTTAACTGCCATTGATAATTTACACCCACTATATCATTCACTGAAAAGGTCACAGAATCACCAATACAGGCTGACTCATCGGTAGGATCTTCCACATTGTAGCAATTCAGTTTTTCTGTATATTCGGGAGGAAAACTCTCTATGTTATCTTCCAGGTCTTCCTCGGTTCCGAAGTCACAATTATCGGTAGTTCTGGTCTCTGTACTTCCGTCATAATCGGGACAGGTAGTGAAATCTGCCGGCCATCCGTCTACTTCTCCAAAAATATAAATATTGCCTTCACTGATATCCAGGGTACCCTGGCTAGATCCCGAGTTTCTTATAAAATTTCCCTGAATAATAAGATAACTGGAGACTGAAACATTTACGAGGTTTGAAGCTTCAAAATTCCCATACACCAGAACAAAAGCAGAATCCCCCATTGAGAACTGCGCCTTATTCCCGCTCATAATAAGATCTCCATGAACGATAAGAGTTCCATTTACAACAAGGTCGCTATTATTATTGTCGAGGTAGAGGTTATTATATTCTTCGGTGGTTCCCACAGGGATGGTATGGCTACCTGAAATGGTACCATCTGTCTGTCCCCAAACCTGCAATAAGTTTAAAAAGCAGATTATGAAAAAGAATGATTTTTTTAGTGGGGCAAAGGGCATTTTTTATTCCAGATCGTATGATGTTGTGGCTAATACTTTTCCTTTGTCGGTTCTATAGCTAATAACAAGCTTTCCTTTTTTTAGCTCGATATTTTCCGGATTCTGAAGTTGAAAAGAAAAATGTCGCTTCTCATTTGGAGTATATACTGCTACCCCCTTAACAACTCCTACCTCAGAGCTAACAATATTTTCAGAATGATGTTCAACCTGTAAATTTCCATAAACCGACATATTTCCTTCTCTCTCAATATCCAGGGAAATAATCTTGTTATCGGAGTCAAAGGAAACATTGGTTAAGTCTACTTTGGTGGTAGATGTTCCTTTCCTGATGATCACCGGAATACTGATTCCAAATACGGTTTTAATGTTAATCGAAATATTGCCGTCATTCTCTTTGGTCTCTTCACTACCCAGTGCAGTTTGTTCTTCCACAGCCCTGAAATAAAGGTGTGACCTGTATTCTCCTTCGTTCATTTCTCCTGTTCTTGTAAGCTGAAGTCTCACGGTCTGTGCTTCGTTTGGTGCAAGGCTAACCCTGCGGGGATAATATCTGAGAAAATTATCGGCAAATCTTTGTCCGTCTTCAGGTTCGGTAATCTGTTCAAAACTTCCGTCTTCCTTCATCTTATACTGAAGGAATGAAATAGCGTAGGTAGCGGAATCATTTCCCGTATTTGCCAGGCTTATTTCCTGAGACCTTTCAGAGCCGTCAAAAACCAGACGCTTGGGCATGATCATCAGATCTCCCTGCGCGAAGACTGATTGAAAAATGAATAAAAAAATAAGAGTTAGCAGGTAGGGGGGAGCTATTTTCATTGGGGTAGATTTAAATCAAATCATTTGAAAGTTTGAAATGGTCAATTATAGGTCACAGTGACATTGAATCCTGATGAATTGGTATAAAAACCAGGTGGCTGATTTGCTTCAAGATTTAAAGTAGCACCTATCTTTAAAATATCGGTATCGTTTCCAGTTATCTCCGGCTCTACCGTAAAACGGTCTATAACCAGGAACTGATTTGGATTAGCCTCGTTGAATAAAGTAAAATTCTCTGGCAGGGTGATCGAGTAATTATAATTCCCATGTTTAACCACAGCTTCGGCGGCACTTACTTCACCGGGATTGGCGGGAGATAGTTGCACTCCAAAAGCTGTCCTGCTTCCTTCAGGAGACAATATGAGTGTACCGGGATTATAACCACTAATCACATTTCCAAAATGCAGGTCTACATTTTTTGTGATCTCTATAGGCTCAACGATCACCGCCGTACTGTTAACCGAAGTTGAAGAAGACGATTGGGCATAAATCCCAGAACAGAAACATACGAGTACAACAAGAAGAGAATTCTTCATAATTTACCGGTTAAAGATTACTGTTGACTAAACAAATAACGCCGCCGTAACAGGACGGCGTTACTTTATAATATTCTATATTCTGTCTATTCGTAAGTAACCGTCACCGTCACATCGCCGGTATAAGTGCCAGTTGCCTGATTTGCACCAACCTGTAGAGTTCCTCCAACGGTAAAACTTGAGTCAGCAAGACCTGAAGTCGATGAAAGACTTGTAGTTATATTATTAAGCGTCATGGTATCGCCGCCTGCAGTCTGTAGAACGTCACCGGATGTGGTTACCCCATATCTCATTCCGGTCGCCCTGGTTACCGTAAAAGTAGGGACTGTAAAAGTACTAGTGCTTATTTCCATATTGGAATTGTCAAAGGTTCTGCTGGTTCCTGCGGCATCTATAATCACATTACCGGCAGTTGCATCCTGAGCGATTTTCCCAAAATTTAGAGAACCTGAAGAGGTAATGCTTATGGGACTTACAATTTCTGCATTAACGGTAGCAGTTCCAGATGCTGAACTTTGAGCAAAACAGTTGGCAGTAAAAAAAGCTAATAGTAAAAAAGTAAAATTTTTCATAGTAGAGTAGGTTTTAATAGATCAATTTAGCGCAGTAAAGATGGGGTGAAGGAGTGATCTAATCAAAAAAACTCGATAACCAACTTTATATAATCGTTGAAATACAGTAATTAATATTTTATTAGGAAGTGTATATTACCTTAAAAAGTGATGTAGGTAATTTAATTCAACTCTAAAGTCCTTCTGTAAGAATTTAATTATAGTTTACCGTAACCTCAATGGGAGCGGGGGAAGAATACACTCCAGGTCTCTGGTTTGGTGCAATTTCCAGGGTAGCACCCAGTCTTATCATCTGTGTGCCGGCTAGCAGGGTTTGAGTTTTCAAATCTGAGGTAAAATCTTTAATCGTAATATTTTCAGGTCCATTGACCAGAACAAAATCTCCTTCTGGTAGACAAAGATCAAAAGAATATCCGCTTTGTCCTTTGATTTCAAAAGTTGCAGCAGAAACCCCTGAAGTGTTGTCCAGAAGGACATCTCCAGAACTAGAACGGGTATTATCAGGATTTAATGTTACTGTCCCACCATTCCGGGCATCGATGCTCGCGAAGTTCATATCAGAGGTTGCCTGTATCTCAATAGGATCAATTATTGTAACCGTCGCAGTAAAGGACGCTGTAGCACTTCTTTGACTAATTCCGGAAAATGATATTAGAAAAAATAAGCAGGCAGGAATAAAAAACCTTAGGCTATTAAACATACTTAAAATTAAGTAATTATAAATATAAAACAAAAAATAGATGAAAGGCATAAAAAATCGATAAAAAACATTTTTAATGATTGGTTGAAAAATTCATGGCTTTTTTAAAACCGGATTATTTGAGTTACTAATTTTACTTTTAAGGATCCTTCTACTCCAATTCACTTAACAATCAGAAAAACTTTTCTATCTTTTATTCTTAAATAATTTCTATTATGAAAAATACTTACACAACTAATCTTGATCTTCGAAGCCTGGATTTTGGATTGTTAATATTCAGAGTGGCAATTGCAGGACTTATGCTCACTCACGGATTTTCTAAATTCACAAGGTTCTTTGGTATAGAGGAGATAACCTTTGGAGACCCCTTAGGTTTTGGACAAACCTTTACTTTTACCTTTGCTGTTTTTGCCGAATTCTTTTGTTCGGTTTTAATAATTTTTGGCTTCCTTACCAGAATTGCTGCTATTCCTCTCATTATCACCATGGGAGTTGCCGCCCTGGTAGTGCATATGCCCGATGGTTTCGGAAAACAGGAATTGCCATTATTATATATGTTTGGGTTTATCCTTCTTCTGTTTTCAGGCCCCGGAAAGTACTCTCTGGACTTTTTCCTAGGCAAAAGGAAAAAGTAAGTACTGATGCAGATATTTGTTTTAATGGGGGTCTCCGGAGTTGGAAAGACAACTCTTGGAGTAGTCCTGGCTTCAAGGCTCGATCTACCGTTTTTTGAAGGTGACGATTTTCATACAAAAGAAAATATCCAAAAAATGAAGAGCGGACAACCGCTTAATGATGAAGATCGTAAAGAGTGGCTTAAAAGAATAGCAAAAAGGATCGGGGAAAGTTCACAAAGAAATGGAGGAGTTTTTACATGTTCGGCCTTAAAGGAAAAATATAGAAAGTTTATCCAGGATCGGGTTCAGGTAAATATTGAGTGGATCTATCTCTATGATAGCTTTGAAACCATACACGAAAGAATGAAGGCAAGGAAGGATCATTTTTTTAAACCAGAAATGCTTCGATCCCAATTTGATATCCTTGAACCGCCCAAATATGGGATCCAGGTAAAAGTAAGCGCATCACCAGAACAGACTTTAAAGGACCTTATGGCTAAAATAGATAAACCCGAAATGGGCATAATAGGTTTAGGGGTTATGGGTAAAAGCCTGGCCCTTAATATGGCCACCAACGGAATTCGTGTGTCGGTTTATAACCGTGAAGTTCCCGGAGAGGAAGAAGGAATAGCAAGAAACTTTCATGAAGAATATAGTTCCCGGTTTGAACTTCCATGGTTTAATGATCTTAAGGAATTTGTGGAGCATTTGCCCAGACCAAGAAATATCCTGCTTATGGTAAAAGCTGGTAAAGCTGTTGACTCTGTCATTAGTGAATTATTACCACTGCTTGAAGCGGATGATCTGCTATTAGATGCAGGAAACTCTCATTTTATCGATACCGAAAGAAGGATTCGTGAATTAGGGGATAAAAAAATACACTACCTGGGAATCGGTATATCTGGCGGTGAAGAAGGAGCCAGAAATGGCCCTTCCATTATGCCTGGCGGTTCCATGGAAGCTTACCAGAGGGTAGAAATTATTTTAAATCTTATAGCCGCAAGGGATAAAGATGGTAGACCATGCTGCAGTTACATAGGTCCTGAAGGTTCAGGGCACTTTGTAAAAATGCTTCATAACGGTATCGAATATGGCGAGATGCAGCTAATTGCCGAATTCTATCATTTTATGAGGTTTTACCTAAAACTTAGCCTTGCCGAAATTTCTACTATTTTTAAAAAATGGAATGCAGAACTCAATAGTTACCTTCTAGGAATCTCTGCAGATATTCTGCAAAAAGAGGAGAATGGAAGTCTTCTACTGGATAGTATTCTTGATGTGGCCGGTCAGAAGGGGACGGGTGGCTGGTCCACCCAGGCAGCCCTTGACCTGGGAATTTCGCTTGATACTATTACAGCAGCGGTGATGGCCCGTAATCTTTCTGGCAATAAGGAAAGAAGAGTCAAGGCAGAAAAGGAATACGAATTTAGGAATGAAATAAAAGTGACCGATTCAATTAAAGGATGCCTTTTCGGTGCATTTAAAGCCGCTCAGGTCATAAATCATTCAATCGGTTTTGATCTCTTATTTAAGGCTTCCGTGGAATACAACTGGAAACTCAATCTTTCTGAAATAGCAAGGATATGGACTAATGGCTGTATCATCCGATCAGGCTTTATGGAAAGCCTTGTGGAGATATTAAAAGAAAATCCTGCCAGCCATATTTTAATGAGTTCTGAAATAATTACTGAAATCAAATCACATAAAGATTTGCTTTCTGAAGTCGTTGCTATGGCTATTAAAAGGAATTGCCCTATGCCGGTGAGTTCTGCAGCCATTAATTACCTGAATGTTTTTGCTTCTGCCCAGTCTTCAGCTAATATAATTCAGGCTCAAAGAGATTACTTTGGGGCTCACGGGTATGAACGTACCGACAGTGAGCGTGGTGAATATTATCATACCCAATGGAAAAATACTGATTAATGGAAATTCCTTTATTACTGGCTGTCATCGCAGGTATTGCATTACTGCTTTTCCTTATTCTTAAACTTAAGATCCAGGCTTTCCTGGCACTCCTTATTGTATGTATCGTTGTGGGTTTGCTAGCCGGTCTGCCAGCTTTAGAGATCATGGAAACCATGAAAGAAGGTATGGGAAGCACACTTGGTTTTGTGGCTACCGTGGTGGGACTTGGAGCTCTTTTTGGAGGAATACTGGAACAATCTGGAGGGGCCCAGAAACTTGCCAGCAGTATTCTCGAAAAAACAGGACAGAAAAGAGCCCCCTGGGCTATGATGCTTACGGGGTTCGCAATAGCCATCCCTGTATTCTTTGACGTGGCTTTTATTATCCTGGTACCGGTCACTTATGCGTTAAGTAAGAAAACGGGGAAATCATTGCTTTTATTTGCTCTGCCATTACTGGCTGGTCTGGCTATTACTCATGCATTTATTCCGCCAACCCCTGGACCCATAGCCGTTGCAGATATACTTGGCGCCGACCTTGGATGGGTGATTTTGTTTGGATTTATAGCGGGTTTACCGGCAGCGATCATAGGCGGACCTCTATTTGCAAAATATATATCCAGAAGAATATATATAGAACCGGGACATTTTACCGAAGCTGAAGAAGAGACTATAGATAATCCTCCATCGGCCGGTTTAATCATCTTGATTATTTTTGTTCCAATTCTGCTAATAGTTTTGAGTACTCTTATTAACAGTCCCTTCTTTGATCAGATCCAGATTCCTTCTGGGGTGTTATATACAATAAGTTTGCTGGGACACCCCTTTACGGCATTGATAATTGCCAATTTACTTGCCTGGTATTTTATAGGGATAAGAAGGGGGATGGGAAAGGAGTTTCTTTTGAAAGTTGCTACTTCCTCATTTCAGGCTGCAGGGATCATAATTCTTTTAACCGGTGCGGGTGGTGCTTTTAAACAGATACTTATAGCCACAGGAGCGGGAGAAATGATCGCAGGAGGCTTAAATGATTCCTTGCTTAATCCATTGCTATTCGGATTTATAGTGGCTGTATTAATAAGGATTTTGCAAGGCTCTGCTACCGTAGCGATGATAACAGCAGCAGGAATTACTGCGCCTGTAGTTTCCGGGGCAGATTATTCAATGCCTCATATTGCACTTATAGTTATTGCAATTGCCGCAGGTGCTTCCAGCTTTTCACATGTGAATGATAGTGGATTCTGGCTTGTTGGAAAGTATCTTGGTCTCACCGAAAAACAGACATTTGCCTCTTGGACTGTAATGACCTGTTTGATCGCCCTGGTTGGCCTTACAGTAAGTCTTTTTCTCTGGTATATAATTTAAATAATAGACCCATCTAGCAGGATGGGTCTATCAGAATATTTACGTCTCAAATCTTCTTATCAGAATCTGGATGTTCCTTTGACTTTTGTCTGTCTGGACGGGAACCCTTTTTGTTATACTGCCAGTTTTGTTCATCGGGAATCTGTCCCTCATTAGAAGCTTCCTCTTTATTGCTCCCTGGGACGTCCATTTCTTCTGCCGTGAAATCTACAGGTTGTTTGCGATCAAGTGCTTTATCCTGGCCTTTATTCATACTCCGGCCTTTTTCATTTAAAGCCTGCTTATCCTCAGGGGTAACTTCAGGGTTATAAGGAAGGTCATCCGGCTTTCCCTTCTTTTTTTCTTCTTCAGGTCTGTTGACTTCTTTCTTCATAACTGTTGGTTTATCATTTTTAATAAGTTAACCAATCCATCTCATTTTGAGATTTTTAAGAGGTTAAAATCGAGTTAAAGATGTCAAATAAAAAAAAGGGAAGCAATCACTTCCCTTTTTATGACCTTCAATAATAATGTTAGTCTAATTGATCGGTTTCGGCTACCTGAGTATCAGATTCAAGCATAGCGAAGAATTTATCCAGATTAGGAATTATCACTATTCTTGTTCTACGGTTTTTAGCCATGTTTTCTTTATTGGTATTATCTACAAGGGGTTGGTAACTACTTCTACCAGCAGCGATCAGTTTTGAAGGGTCTACATCATATTTATCCTGCAGAAGTCTAACAATAGAGGTAGCTCTTCTTACACTAAGGTCCCAGTTATCCTTAAGATAAGAATCTTTCACGATTGTACGATCATCAGTGTGACCTTCAATCATAACTTCCATAGCAGGCTCGCTGTTGATCACTTCGGCAAGTTTTTTAAGAAGTGGTTGTGCCTTATTGGTCACTCTATAGCTACCACTTCCAAAAAGAAGTTTGTCTGATACATTGATCATTACAACAGTTTCATCAACGCTGATGTCGATATCATCTTCATCGGCACCTTCTGAAATGTTTTGCTTCAGGTTATAAGAAACTGCCAGGTTAATTGAATCCTCAAGGGTTTTAGCTCCCTGTACTTCTTCAGGATCCATTTTGGCGATGGTGTTACGCATTCTATCCTTGGTCTTCTTAGACATTACCGTTAGATCGTTCATTTCCATCATACCTTCATTCTCCGTTTTCAGAGAATTGATCTTGGCATTATATTCTGCCACCCTGGCTTCGATACGGGCATATTTCTCTTCAATTTCTTCCTTCTCTACACGGGTTTTTTGTAAAGTACTCTTAGTATCGTTCAGTTCACTTTCAAGTGCGACATATTTCTTCTTCGACACACAAGAAGTTAACATGGTCGCAGCCAATACCGTTACAGTTATTACTCTTTTCATAAATAGATTTTTTAAAGTTGAATTGATTAATTATCTAGTTTTTCTAATCGTTTATAGAAGTGCGACAATAATGCCACGTAAGAATAATCTGGTATCAGGAACTTTTCCTGAATATGATCAGGATAGACTTAAAATGGTGCTAAGCCTTATTATTACAGGACTTAAAGAAGATTTTAGTTTTTCTGATTTCTTTTTAAAGTATATAATTCCAATTCGTATTTATGTCATTTAAAGGCATCAAAAACTGTGGAAATCTTCATAAAATGTGTAAAATTTCTCCACAATTATCAGTGAGTATTTATTCCGAATACTTAGTAATAACAGCATTTTCTAAGGATTTTAACACAAGTTTACCAGAAATTAAGTTTTCATCTTTTCACTTTATCTTGCTTAAACGATAACTTTGAGATTCACTAAAATCCACTGCTTGGCAAATTATAGGAAACAGGTATTGAAGATCTTGAAGTTACTGGGAAAAATCTTCCTCGGCCTGCTTATTTTTCTGCTGGTTATTATTCTGTTCGTCAGAAGTCCCTGGGGCCAGAATATCATAAAAGATAAATTCATTGGTTCTATTGAAAAAGAATCTGGAGCCCACATTGACCTGGAGAAAATATTTATTCAGTTCAATGGCGATATTCAGCTGGATGAGCTTTATATAGAAGATCCTGGTGGAGATACCATAATTTATTCTAAGAGCCTTTCAGCCAATATTGGACTGTGGGAATTAATTAAGGGCAATACATTTGCCCTGAACGATCTGAACGCGAATAACCTGAGGGCAAAAATTATTCGCAAAGATTCTGTTCAGGGATTCAATTATGAGATCCTTATGAAAGCTTTTGCCAGCGATACCACCCAGGCATCCCCGGTAGACAGTGCCTCTAATCCTATGGGAATTAGTATTGGGGATCTCAACCTTCAGGATTTTGATATAATATATAAAGATGAAGTTTCTGGGATAGACTCAAAATTCCGATTCCAGAACCTGCAATTGAACCTGAATGAGACCGATATTCAGAATATGATATACAGGGCAGGGGAGATCTACCTGGCCAATGCCGAAATATATTACACCCAGACCAAAGCATTTCCTGAAAGTGACGAAGAGCCGATGGCCGATCCTATATTTGGGATTGAGGATTTGAAATTCAGCAATGTAAAGCTGGTATATAACAGTGTTCCGGATTCTCTTTTTACCGATGCTGATATTGAGGACCTTCAGCTAACTGATGCGGGGATTGATCTAAAAAAGCTCAGTATCTCAGGTAAATCGGTCAGGCTTGCAAATTCTGAGGTCATTTTAAAAATGGAACAACAGAGCTCCGCTGCTTCTTCTAAAAATAACAATGATTCATCCGGCTTTGAATGGCCTGAATGGAAAATAGATATCGCCAGTATAGATCTGCAGAATAATGATCTTTTTTATTCGGTGAACGATACCAAAGTAAGGGAAGGGATCTTTGATCCTAATGCCGTTAAACTAGATAGTCTTAACCTTTTGGCAGAAGAGCTTAAATATGAAAAGAAAAAAGCCACAGCGAACATTCAGAAATTAGAGTTCCGGGAAGGTTCTGGCATACATGTAAATAAGCTCAACATTAGAGCTATGGTTAGCGATGAGCGAATGGAATACAATGATCTGAACATTGCCGCCAACAATAATACTGCATCGGGCGAGGTGATTATTGATTATTCAAATATGAACGAATTCATAGAACAGCCCGGTAATGCTACTATGCAGGCTAATCTTAACAATATAAGGCTGTACCTTCGAGATATTTTTCGGTTCCAGCCAGATTTAAGAAATAATGAATACCTGCGTTCCCTGGCTGCCGCGCCTGTAAACGGAAATATAGCAGCATCGGGAAAGCTAAGTGATCTGGAAGTGCTAGCATTTGATCTCAGATGGAAGAATACCATTGTGTCAGGACGCGGAAAAATTAAAAACATACAGGATCCTGATAATTTGTTATTCCACCTTCCCGATGCAAGTATCAGTTCACAGCGGTCAGATCTGATAAATTTTGTAAAGGAAGAGGATATTGGGATAAGCCTGCCTGAAAAGATAAGCTGGAATGGAAGTATATCGGGCAGTACTTCAAGAATTGAAACCGTATCTGTATTGAAGACCTCTGATGGTAGCCTTGATATAAACGGTAATTTTGAAATAGGAGAACAGGTCGTTTTTGACGCAGAGGTAAAAGGGGATAGTATAGCGCTCGGGAAATTGCTGCAAAATGAAAGCCTCGGGGATATTCAATTGCAGTTAAAAACTTCGGGGAAGGGAAGCTCCATTGAAGACCTGGACGCCACTTTAGAATCTACCATTTCCTCTTTTACATACAGGGATTATGAATTCCGGGATATAGATATAGACGGGGAACTGGAAAATGGCCGGGGGCCGGTAAATCTATTTTACCAGGACGCCAACCTGGACATGGAAGCCCAGACCCAGATCGCATTAGATACAGTATCCCCCCGTTTTGATTTTACGGTTTATCTTGATGGTGCCGATCTTGGAGAACTGGGAATAACTCAAAAAAGTATTAAGACCGGATTTGTGCTTGAAGGCTGGTTTGAGGGTGATGCGAATAATTATGAAGCTGAGGCAGAGATAAAAGATGGTGTAGCCGTCTATAATAATAAGACTTATTTGCTGGGGAGCTTTAATGCTTCAGCCTATGTTAGGCCAGATACCACTTCGGTTCAGGTAGATAACAGGGTGATAGACCTTGATCTTCAGTCCAATGCCGATCCTGTGGCTTTCACCGCAGCGATCGATCGCCATTTCAAGAGATATATTACTGAGAATTATAATGAAGATTCCATTATAAAACCGGTAAACCTTAAATTAAACGCTAAGATTAGCCAGGCGCCAATTCTCAATGAGGTTTTTCTTGTGAACCTTGAAGAGCTGGATAGTGTTGATATAGATGTTGATTTCAGGGAGAAGGACCGTGAACTTGATGCTTCCATTGCTGTTCCCTTTATTAATTACTACAGCAGTGAGATAGATAGTTTAAAACTGGATATGCGTTCAGATCCCACCGATCTTAATTTTGAATTTGCTTTTAATGAATTGAATGCAGGTCCGCTTGCGATCAAAAAAACAATTCTCAAAGGAAATGTTTTAAACCGAAAGCTTAATCTTGATTTCTCCTCCCTGTATGAAAATGATAGCCTGGTACATGTAAACTCTGAACTGAACTTTCAGGGTGACACCCTCAAATTCCATATAAATCCACGGAACCTTATTTTAAATCGAAATCCCTGGGACGTTGCGGAGTCCAATCAAGTAAGCTATGCAAAGGAATATCTTTCCTTCCGGGATTTCAGATTAACCAGGAACGATCAGGAAATGCAGTTAAGCAATAATGCACCTGGTGTCGAAAAAGAACATCTTAGCCTTGATTTCAGGAATTTTAAACTGGCCGCATTTCTGAACTATCTGAACCCTGAAAATCAGCTCGCCAAAGGTCAGCTTAATGGAAATCTCACCTATGAAGATCCTTTTGGAAAGACCGGCCTATTAGCCGATATGCAGATCAATCAGTTTGAGGTGATGGACGTTGATCTTAACACTCTGAGCCTGAAGGGTAATTCGAAAGGTTTTAGCACTTATGATTTCGAGATGGCGATGAAAGGGGGAGAGGTTGATCTGGATCTTACGGGATCCTATATAGCGGATGAAACGTCGGCTAAACTGGATATGAACCTTGATCTCAATGAAGTTAAAATGACAGCACTTGAGGGCTTTTCTTTAGGTGAAATTAAAAATGGAAGCGGGAGTTTCTCAGGCAATTTCACGCTGAATGGTACCGTTGCAGAACCTCAATATACCGGGAGCCTGAAGTTTAATAATGCCGGTTTTAATATTGCATTTCTCAACGCTCCATTCGTTTTGCCGAATGAAGAGCTTACACTGGATAATGAGGGCGTATATTTTAATGATTTCAACATTAATGATAATAACCAGAACTCTTTTGTGGTAAATGGAAAAATTACCACAAAGAAGTTATTAAATCCGGGTTTTGATCTTGATTTCCAGGCGAGGGATTTCAGACTTCTTAACTCCACAGAAGAAGATAATTCTCTTTTCTATGGAGAGGCCGTGGTAGATGTTGATGCCCAGGTTACAGGAGACCTTAATTTGCCGGTAGTGAATATGGATCTGGACGTTAAGGAAAGTACCAATTTCACCTATGTAGTGCCCGAGACCGAGTTACAAATGAAAGAACGGGATGGAATTGTGATCTTCGTTAATAAGGAAAATCCGGATGATATACTCACTCAGACCGAAGAAGAATCTTATGTGATTTCTGGCTATGATATTTTTTCAAGGATAAGAGTCGATGAAGGAGCCACCTTCAATGTAATTATCAACCAGGATACGGGCGATAAATTCCAGGTTCAGGGAGAAGGAGACCTTATTTTCAATATGTATCCTAACGGTAGGCTTTCACTCACCGGAATATATGAGATCAATGATGGCTTTTATGAGATGAGCCTTTACAATCTCGTAAAAAGAAGATTTGATATTGCCGATGGCAGCAGGGTTTCCTGGGCAGGAGATCCTTTTGATGCCCAACTGGATGTTAGGGCCATCTACGAGGTCGAAACTTCAGCCTCCTCCCTGATGGCTTCCCGGTTATCGGCAACAGATCCTGGTACAACGCAAAGGTACCGACAGGAACTTCCATTCTATGTTTATCTGAATATTGACGGTGAACTTATGGAACCAAAGATATCCTTCAGCCTTGATATGCCTGAAGATGAACAGGGTGCCGTTGGAGGGCAGGTATACGGAATGGTGCAACAGCTGAATAACCAGGAACAGGAACTGAATAAACAGGTCTTTTCGTTATTGGTTCTTAACCGTTTCTTTCCAGGGTCTGGTAGCGATGGAAGTCGTGGCGGTACTTTGGCAGTGGCCAGAGATAACCTGAATGAGGCATTATCAGATCAGCTTAATATGCTTTCCAGCAGAATACTTGGTGAAAGCGGACTGCAGTTGAATTTTCAGGTTGATAGTTTTACCGATTACCAGGGGGAAAGTCCTCAAGACAGGACACAGCTTGACGTAAGTGCCCAAAAAGCCTTTCTGGAAGACCGTCTTATAGTAGAGGTGGGAAGTGAACTCGATATTCAGGGAGGCAATCAGCCGGGGCAGGAAACAAGTCCCGTTATTGGTAATGTGAGTATTTCTTATCTGCTTGACGAAAATGGCGTATGGCGTCTGAAAGGTTTCAGCAGGAGTCAGTACGAGAATGTGATAGACGGCCAACTAATTGTGAGCGGGATCGCTTTGATCTTCACTAAGGAATTCAACAAGTTTAAGGATATGTTCGAGCGAGCAGTGATGGAAAAAGTTAAAAATGATAAGGAAAGTGAATCTGAAAAGAAAGAAGGTAGTACAGATGAGAATTAAACCAGGCCTCATATTGCTCGTTGTAGCCTTAATTCAGGCATGTAGTGTGAAGAAATTCATTCCTGATGATGAATTCCTTTATACCGGAGCCAGAATCAAAATAGAATCAGATACCACCATTAAGGAAAAACCTGAGTTAAAGGCCGAACTTGAAAGCGTGCTGAGACCGGAACCGAATGCTAAAATACTTGGAATGAGACCCGGTTTGTATTTTCATTATAAAGCGCAAAAGGAAAAACCAGGCTTCATCAATAAATTCCTTAACAAGAAGATGGGAGAGGAACCGGTATACCTATCAGATGTAGATATTAGCAATACGGAAGATCTGCTTTTAAACCGACTCGAAAACAGGGGCTTCTTTTACAGTCGGGTTAGTTCAGACACCGAAAAGAATGAAAAGTCTAAAACAGCTAGTGCATCTTATGAACTTAAGGTTCCAGATCCATATACCATGCAGTCTTATCAATTGGATTCAGACTCCCTGATCGTTTACAGGAATATCCAGGAAAATTTTGACAAGACATTGCTGGAACAGGGAATGCGATTTGATCTACCAAGACTGAAGGCCGAAAGGGAACGAATAGACCTTCACCTCAAAAAGGACGGTTATTATAATTTTAATCCAGGCTTCCTGATATTCGAGGCCGATACCAATCAATATGACAAAAAAAGGTTTGATCTCTTTCTGAGATTAAAGAAAGATGTCCCGCCTAAATCTGTGATTCCTTACCAGGTCTCTAATGTGAATGTTTATGCTAATTACAATGTTGATGAAGATTCACTGACCAAAAATTATGAGCGATACGAGGATAAGAATTACTTCCAGGAAGAACTTTTCTTTAAGCCCAAACGCCTGGATCCTTATATTCTTATTGAAACCGGGGATTACTACGATCCTGAAAAATCGAGAAATACCAGCAGGAGACTTGGTTCTATAGGTGCCTATAAATTTGTGAATATACAGTATGAAGAGATAGATACACTCGCTACCGACAGTCTTGGTTTGCTTGAAGCCAACATTTACCTGTCACCTTTAAAAAAACGAGCGATAAGGGCAGAATTACAGGCACTCACAAAATCGAATAATTTCGCCGGTCCACATTTGGGAATCACCTTTTCTAACAGGAATCTTTTTAAAGGTGGGGAGAGCTTTCATATTTCGGGCAATGTAGGATATGAATTCCAGGCGGGAACTAACGGGGAAGCGGGACGCAATAGTATCCAGCTGGCTCTTACCAACGATCTTATAATTCCACGCATGATTTTCCCGATAGACATAAATGAAGATTTCTTTGAATATTCCATTCCTAAAACCAAGATCAGCCTGGGTGGGGATTATCTTAAGAGAAGTCAGTTATTCAGCCTGACATCGCTTTCAGCACGCTTCGGATATTACTGGAATGCCAATCGCTATGTTTCCCATGAATTGAATCCTATAAATTTCAATTATGTGAAGCTGGGAAATACTACCCAGGAATTCAGGGATGTCCTGATTGAAAATCCGTTTTTGCAGAGAAGTTTCGATCAGGAATTCATAGCGGGGCTCACATATTCCTTCATTTATAACGGCCTGGTAGATTTGGGAAAAAAACATGTGTTTTATTTAAATACCAACCTTGACATTGCCGGAAATACTTTCGGTTTAATTGGAAAAGAAGCCGAATCTGGCAAAAAAGAAGTATTTGGTCTTGAATATGCCCAGTATGCCAAAGTGGATGCAGATTTCAGGTATCATTTCCGGTTGGGAGATTCTCAGGTGATAGCGACGAGATTATTTGCAGGCTATGGAATCCCTTACGGGAATTCTGATGTGATGCCTTTCAGTAAGCAATATTTTTCTGGCGGGCCTTACAGTGTTAGGGCATTCAGAACACGATCTTTAGGCCCCGGAGATTATACTCCTCCTGAAGATGGAGATGTAGGATATAGAGACCAGTACGGAAATATAAGACTGGAAGCCAATGCTGAATACCGATTCCCAATTATAACTTATTTGAATGGGGCATTCTTTATTGATGCAGGGAATGTATGGACCAGTAAAGTAAATCCCGACCTTCAGCCGGAGGGATCTGAAGAACAAAACCAACCGGCCAATATTGGACAGTTTAGTGGGAATTTTATCAATGAATTCGGAATAGGAGGGGGTGTTGGTTTACGAATTGATATTCAGAATTTCGTAATAAGATTTGATCTGGCTGCTCCTATGCATGATCCTTCCCTGCCAGCAGGGCAGAGATGGGATTTCGATATTACGAACCCAGTTTTCAATTTTGCGATAGGCTATCCGTTTTAATGTTGAAGCTTATTGCCAAAGCAGAGATCACCCGCATCACCAAGGCCCGGAACTATATAACCGTTCTTGTCAAGCTCATGATCTATGGTGGCTATCCATAGTTTGGAATTTTCGGGAAATACAGATTTAAGATACTCTATACCTTCATCTGAACCTATTACAGATACCAGGTGGATCTTCGCAGGTTGCCCCATTGGTTCCAGAGCTTTTAAAACATTGGAAAAAGACCGGCCCGTAGCCAGCATGGGGTCAGCCAGGATTAGTGTTTTTCCCTCCAGTGAGGGAGAAGCTAAATATTCAACTAGTATCTCAAAATTCTCATCATTATCGGGATGATGCCGGTAAGCTGAAATAAAAGAGTTTTCTGCATCATCAAAGTAATTAAGGAGTCCCTGGTGCAAGGGAAGACCGGCACGAAGTATAGAACAAATAACCAATTCGTCTTCCGGGAGGGGTATAGCAGACTTTCCCAAAGGCGTTTCGATCTCTTTCCTGGTATAATTAAGTTCCTTGCTTAGCTCATAGGCCAGGATCTCTCCAAGGCGCTCAATATTACGCCTGAAACGCATTCTGTCTCCCTGGACTTTGATATCTCTTAACTGAGCAATGAATTTACTTGCAACCGAATTGGTTTTGAGTAGTTCCTGAACCTGCATGATTATGATAATTATAGATGATCTCTCAAATGTAAGCTTTTCCTCATAGAAAATAATTAATAGAAGTTGACAGGCGACTGTAAATACCAGCTTGAATTTCCGTTTTTAGAAAGCTTTTCAAACAAATTAAAAAAGGAGTATTCCAAAATAATAATGTAAATTTATAAGTCATTTACTTAAAAATCAGTGCTATGCTTGCAAAATGTGAAGCCTTCTCAACATTTTCAACCAACGATTTAAATGAGGCAAAGAAGTTCTATGGGGATTTACTTGGCCTGGAAATCAGCGAGAATAAAATGGGGCTATTGGAACTAGACCTGGTAAACCATTTAGTATTGATCTATCCGAAACCTGACCATGAGCCAGCCAATTTTACAGTCCTGAATTTTAAAGTGAATAATCTTGAGGAACATGTTGATAAACTTACAGCCAAAGGAGTGAAATTTGAGCAATATGATGGCGTTGTAAAAACCGATTTAAAAGGTATTCATAGAAGTGATAAGGGACCATCTATAGCCTGGTTTAAGGATACAGCCGGAAATATTCTTTCGATAATAGAAGAAAATTAAGGAGGTATGGGGAGCAGAAAAGATTTCATAAAAAAGATAAATGAAGCTTTTGCCAGTTGTGATATAGAGTTCATAAGCGGTAGTGTTACCGATGATATTCAATGGAAAATTGTTGGAGATAAGACTATTGCTGGACGTTCAGACTTTGAAAGCGAGCTAGGCCGCATGAAACAGGGTGGCCCAATGGAGATAAAAGTGGTGGAATTCATCAATGAAAAAGAAAAAACGGTTGTGGAAGGTATCGTGGAAATCAAGATAGAACCTGGAAAGTATAAGAGATATGCGTTCTGTGATGTATATATTTTCAAGGATGACAATAGCAATAAAGTAAAAGAATTGAGAACCTATATATCCCAGATAAAAAAGAAGCAGTAATTACTGAACTATCCTGATAAGGCCCCTCAGATATCTAAAGATTTGTTACATATTGAATGTGTACTTGTTTAAAACTAACTGATCAAATAAATTAATTTAAAACATTGATTATGAAAACTTTAATTTCTTTTGTTTGTCTTGTTTTTCTGAGTTCTTTTTATTCTGGAAACAAGTCTGTTCTGTCAGAAACTAAAAGTGCTGACGAAGCCGTAATAAGCTTAGATAAGGATGATATCTTTGAATATCTCGAAGAGACCAAAGAAGGGCTGGAAGAAAGCGTAGAAGGTCTTAGCGATGCTCAAATGCAGTTCAAGCCAGATCCAGAAAGCTGGTCTATAGCCGAAATCGTGGAGCATATTAATATAGTAGAAGGATCTTTAAAATCTATGTTAGAAGCAAAGTTTGTCGAAGACCCAACCCCGGAGCTTAAGGCAGAGGTAAAAATGAGCGATGAACAGATCCTGGGATTTATAACAGACCGAAGTCAGAAAGTAAAGACCCAGTCACAATTTGAGCCAAAAGCCCAGTATACTAGTGCCGATGAAGCTTTAGAAGCTTTCAATGACCAAAGAGAAGACATCGTTGATTTTCTAAAGGATACAGATGTTGATATGAGAAATTATATCACTGAGTTCCCTTTTGGAAAAATTGATGCATATCAAACAGTTCTTTTTATGGCTGGCCATACCGCTCGCCATACCCAGCAAATAGAAGAGATGAAACAAAGCCCGGGTTTCCCTGAGGATTAAGAATTGATAGTTTGAAAAGAAAACCATTTCTCTAAATACTTTCGAGATTTGTTTTTGGATAAAGAAATCACCTTATTGATTTCGAAACTTCCTTGAGACTTAATTTCTATTAATACAAGGGAATTGGCCAATAGCTATGTTGACCAATCTTTATACGTTTTAAAATTTTGGCTGTATTTTTGATGCAATAATCTTAGATAAGTCAGAATAACCCATAATTATGATTCAACGAATCCTATTATTTATATTTCTCTGCGTAGGTCTGGGCATGAACGCTCAGGTAGAGATCCCGCGTACTACTAATACGGGTCCTATAATAAAAGCCGAAGAATCTAACTCAACAGGCTTCCCTATTCTCAAAAAAGAGGAAGTGGAGACCGAAAGCAGATTTTTAAAGGATAAGCCTAAACCTATCGACCTGAGGGAAAACCCAAATGGTTTATTAACGGCCGGGGATGTTATTGAGGAAAAATGGACGAAAGACAAGGAAATAAAGGAAGAATATAAGTTTGATCAAAGTCTTGGGAATGTTGTTACCAAAGGAAAATTCGTAGAGGTATACTGCCGTGACCATGAATATGTTGATGGAGATAAGGTACAGATATTTGTGAACGGAGAACTGGTTGCCAGGAGCGTAACTCTGCATGCAGGTTTTCAACCGGTTCTGGTAACCCTGCAAAACGGTTTTAATAGTATTGAATTCGTTGCTCTTAATCAGGGTAGTTCAGGCCCTAATACAGCCGAATTACGCGTTCTCAGTGAAAAAGGGGAACAACTGGCAAAAAAGGAGTGGAACCTTCTCACGGGAGCGAAGGCCCAATTGATAGTAGTAAAGAATTAAAATGAAATGTCGGTAAAACTACCGGCATTTTTTTGAGTTTTAAAGATCTTCGAGCTTTTTTATTTCAGAGATGGTCTCACGTATCTTATCTCTCTGGTTTTCTAACATAATTTTTATTTTGGGAGAAAGTATATTTTTTGAGATTCTCTCTTCATATTCCTTAAGACTGGCTTTTTCTCCTCGAATACATTCTTCCAGTATAGCTTCATCATCCTTTTTCGCCCATGAGCTTTTAACATCTATCCATAAACGATGTAAAGTACCAAGAGCGCTGCCATTAGAGTTCGATTTTGGATGCTCATTAAGCATGTGGATTTGTTTATCCAGCTCAGTCGCAAAATGATTTCTTTGAGCAGCCTGATTTCTTAAAAAATGTTTTAAGTCAGCATTCTTTGTATGCTCTATAGCTTTTTTATAGCCTTTTTCAGCATCATAATTCTTTTCAAGTAGAACAGTTAGCAATTCTACGAGATTTTTATGACTGGCTTCCCGTGCGGCTTCCCTTGTAGTTTTCATATAGCAGAAATTTATAGGTTACTCCTATAAAGATAACTCAAAAACGATTTATTAATTAGTTGTTTATCAGAAAATAACATGACCAAAATCATATTTTTCATGATTTTTCACGGACTATCTTTATACTGGTTTCTACCCATTTTTAATTAGTTATTTATGAGGTATTTTTTCAACTCACCTTTAGGACTAAAAGATTACTAACTAACTAAAAACAACCAAAATGAAATCATTAAAGATTATTAAAGAATCAGAGAAAGTATTCCTAAGCTTCCTAATACTCCTCTTCATGGTAGCTGCATCCTATGCCCAGGATGGAAAACAGAAGGAAAAATCAACTGTAGTAGATCATAAAGACACTGAACTTAACTGGGGTGGCTGTCCGGATTTTATGCCAAACGGATGTAATATTGCCATTCTGCATGGAGATCCCGCAAGCAACAATGCCGATATTTTATTTAAAGTTCCGGCCAATTCAGATATTCCTTTACACTGGCACAATTCAGCTGAACGCATGATATTAATTTCAGGGGAAATGGAAGTCACTTATGAGGGAGAATCCACTCAAATCCTTAAGGTTGGATCTTATGGCTACGGGCCAGCTAAAAAACCTCATACCGCTAAATGCAAAGATAAAGGACCATGTATCTTGTTCATCGCTTTTGAAAAGCCTGTTGATGCCTTTGCAGGAAATGGCAAATAAGGCCTTTTACATTACTCATGAAAAATATAATAGCCTAAATAGGCTTTAGCTGCATTTTTCTCTAACTTAGAGTAACTAATCAGTAATTCTCAAGTTATGAAAAAGGTGCTTATAGGGATGGATTATAACCCAAACTCTGAAAAAGTCGCACGTAAAGGTTATGAACTGGCTAAAAAGCTGGGAGCAGAGGTCTGCCTTATTCACGTATTGGCCGATGTTAGTTATTATGGCATAAATTACCCCACTTTTATGGGGTACGAAGGCTATAATGAAATGCAGGTAGACCTGAATGTTATTTCAGAGTTAAGGGCGGTAGCCAAGGATTTTATAGAGACTGCGGCCAAACATCTTGATGATCCGGCAGTGACCACTCATATGGCTGAAGGTCCTACTTCTTCGGCTATCCTTGAATATGCGAAGGAATGGGGTGCCGATCTCATTGTAATGGGTACTCACAGCCACTCTGTTCTTGAAAAAGTTCTAATGGGAACAACCGCAAGCAGGGTCCTTGAAAAAACAGAGATACCTGTGTATTTGATTCCAGTTAAGGATGATTAACATTTAATTTTCAGGGCGAATAGCTCTTATAATCTTGTGTTAATCATTTGAGTTACAGCTCATTCTTCTGTAAATTCAATATGCAATAAACATTAACCAGTTAAATTAAATTATTATGGGAGTTATTAAGGTAATAGAAGTACTGGCCACTTCAGACAAAAGCTTTGAGGATGCAGCCAGAAATGCGGTGAAAGAAGCAGCTAAGTCAGTCAAGAACATTAAATCCGTCTACGTTCGAGAGATGAATGGGAAGGTTGAAAACAACGAGATTATATCCTATGGAGTGAATGCGAAGATTTCTTTTGAAGTGGGCAGCTAAGCGCTTCTTAGTAAAAAATATTGGTTTATTAGTTAAAGACCGGCAATTCAATCCCGGTCTTTTTTTGAATTATAATATAGTTTTAACCTTTAAAACTCGAGGTCCCCGGACTTATTCCTTAAATTTAAGGTAATATCAATAAGGTTTATTATGAAAAATTATGGTTTCCTGGTTACAGTAAAAGCGAAATCGGGAAAAGAAAAAGATGTAGAGGCTTTTCTAAGATCGGCTGTAGAGCTTGCAGAAAAAGAGGAGAAAACCATTACCTGGTATAGTTTCAGGATAGATCAGAATACTTTTGGGGTTTTTGACACTTTTGAAGACGAAGAGGGAAGAAGTGAGCATTTAAATGGGGAAATAGCAAAACAGTTAATGGAGAATGCATCCAAGCTGTTATCTGAAGATCCCAAAATAAGAAAGATCGATATTCTCGAATCCAAATAGGATAACTGTGGTATAACTATAAAAAAAGAAGTTTTGGAAGAATTCAGATTGTTTTTAATTGGAGCATCTGCAGGAGGCAGAGCTGCGGTAGAAAAAGTCCTAAGTGATCTTCCGCACGATACGCCAGCTGCTTTTTTAGTAGTGGTACATTCTTCATTTGATATGATATCAAGTTTCAGTTCTCACCTTAACAAAAAGGTAGAAATGGAAGTTCTTGAATCCAGAGAAGATCTGGAAATTCAACCTGGTAAGATATATGTTTGCGTACCCAATCAGCATATGGTAATTAAAAATGGGAAGCTCTCCAATTCAAACGGGCCCAGGGAAAACCTGTTTCGTCCGGCGATCGATGTCTTGTTTAGATCGGGGGCCGTAGTCTACGGGAACAGGTGTGTAGGTATTCTTTTATCAGGAAGATTAAATGATGGGACAGTAGGCCTTGAAGCAATTAAGCGCTGCGGAGGGGAAACCTTGATACAGAATCCAAAAACATCAGAATTTTCGGGGATGCCCCAAACGGCACAAAAATTCGTCGAAATAGACTATACTGCAGATTTGGAGAAGATTGGTGATCAAATAAAAAAAATTATTGAAAAACCTCTGCCAGAAGAAGTCAAGATACCATACAGTCTTAAAAGAGAGGCTGAGATCTCAACTAAAATTAGAAGTCAGGTAAGGACCGAAGAATACCTGGGTGAACAGGTTCCTTTAAGCTGCGCCAGTTGCGGCGGGCCATTATGGAAAATAAAGGATACAGGAATAACAAGATACAGATGTCATGTAGGACATTCTTTCTCTGAAGAATCTCTTTTGCTTGCCCAGAATGAGAACCTGGAAGAAACGCTATGGGTATGCCTGAGAACACTTGAAGAAAAAAAAGTACTTATGCTTAATATGGCAGAGAATTTCCGAGAGAAGGGTTCAGATCATATTGCCCGTTCTTATTCAGATAAAATAGAAGAGGTAGATGAACATATAGATCGGCTTAGACAACTCATGGATATTAAGGACTAATTTTTTTGTTACCCCAGGGATGCAATCATCACCTGATCAAAAAAGGATCACATTTTTTCCTACTGATTTACCAGATTCCTGAAAACGATGGACTTTTCTTAGAGTTTCAGCGCTTAGCCCCTTAAATTTTCTATTGATCGTAGATTTTATTTTCTGATCCTCAATTAGTTTTTTTAATTCCTTAAGTATTTTATGCTGCGCTATCATATCTTCAGTTTGATACATGCTCCTGGTAAACATAAGTTCCCAGTGGAAGCTAACGCTCTTTTGCTTCAATAAATTAAGGTCTACATTTTCGGTGGTATTTACAATGCAACAAATACCACCCTGGGGAGCTATAATTTCACACATTTGTTTCCAGGTACCGGAAGTATCGGCAAAGTTCAGTATATAATCCACATTCTCATAGTTTTTCAGATCATCAACCAGATTATTATGATTGATAATATCATCAGCTCCCATCTTTTCGCACCAGTTTCTTGTCACTTCTCTCGAGGCGGTGGCTATCACTTTTAGTTTAGTAAGGGTTTTTAATAACTGAATGGTTATTGATCCAACACCGCCGGCACCACCAATGATAAGTATATTCTTATCCACTCCACTATTTTCGCGTATCCTCAACCTGTCGAAAATAGATTCCCAGGCGGTAAGAGCGGTTAGGGGAAGAGCCGCAGCCTCTTCCCAGTTTAAATTAACAGGTTTGCGTGCAACTATTCTTTCATCTACAGCCTGGAATTCTGCATAACTTCCCGGCCTGGTAATATCTCCAGAATAATAGACTTCGTCGCCTTTTTTAAACATGCTTACTTTTTTGCCGGTTTCTTCAACGATACCGGCAGCATCCCAGCCTATAATCTTTGGTTCATCTAACTTTGAATCTTTTGTTGCAGATTGTCTTATTTTATAATCTACCGGATTTACCGAAATAGCCTTGACTCTAACCAGGAGATCCCTATCTTCAAATTTTGGGCTTTCTGTTTCAAAATCAAAAAGACTATTTTCATCATCTATGGGAAGTGATTGAGTGAATCCGACTGCTTTCATGATTTTTTCTTTCAAATTAATCTACATCTTTCGGTTTCTGCCCAAAACCTTCATAAATTTTTGCTAAAATCCTTAGCATATTGGAGGCTTAAATACCAGTGATTAAATTTGAAGTAAATATAGCATCTATGAAAATTGGTTTTATTGGTTTAGGCATTACGGGAAGCCGAATGGCTGCCAACCTGTTAAAAGAAGGTCATCAGCTCAAAGTATATAATCGTACAAAGGATAAAGCTGAGTCTTTAATCGAAAAAGGTGCGGAATGGGCAGATTCCCCTTCAGAAGCAGGAAAAGGAGTAGAGGTGCTTTTTACAATGCTTGAAGACCCAAAAGTAGTGGAAGAGCTTGCAACTGGTAATACTGGTTTCCTAAACTCGATGCAAAAGGATTCTTTGTGGATAGACTCCAGTACCGTTAATCCTTCATTTAGTGAACGAATGGCTCGAGAAGCCAGAGATAAAGGCATTCGTTTTATGGATGCTCCGGTTTCAGGCTCCAAGAAACCTGCTGAAGATGCCCAGCTATTGTTTCTGGCAGGAGGGGAGCAGTCAGATTTTGAAGAAGCCAAACCTTTATTTCTAAAAATGGGAAAAGATGCGATCCATATTGGGCCTGCCGGTAAAGGTTCGGCAATGAAGATCATGATCAACCAGCTTTTGGGGCAAAGTATCCTGGCTTTTTCCGAAAGTCTTAATCTTGGTATGGCGATGGGAATAGATAAAAAGACGGGGATGGATATTCTTTTGAAAACACCTGTTACAGCTCCCATTCTGGATTTATTTAGATCCAGGATAGAGAATGATGAATATGAACCAAATTTTCCGCTGAAACATCTTCAGAAAGACCTTCATCTTTTTACAGAAACAGCCTATGAGTTGAACCAGCCAAGCCCGTTAACCAATACTGCTAAAGAGGTTTACGCCCTGGCAAAACATAAAAACATGGCTGATCTCGATTTTACCGCAGTTTTTAAATATCTTCATGAAAAGGAATAATTCACTAACTCTGTGATATAAGTTTTTATTATCGAATCCCTATGCCTATCTTTACCAAAATTTTGGTGCAGGCTAAAAACTAGCCATTGCTCTCTCTGAATAAATCCTTCAAAAGATAATCTTACACATTAAATTTTCTGGTATTCGTTTAGTGGTTCAAAGCATTGAAATTGAAACGAGTATTAATTAAAATTTAGTGAATGGCAAGATCCGGACAAACCCAAAACAAAAGAGAAAAAGAAAAAAAGAAGCTTAAAAAGCGTAAGGAAAAAGAGCAAAAAAGACTCGAGCGCAAAGAGAATTCTAATAAAGGTGCATCTTTCGAAGATATGATCGCCTATGTAGATGCAGATGGAAATCTAACTGATACTCCGCCAGACCCCTCCCAGAAAGTAGAAGTGGAAGCTGAAGATATCGAGATAGCTGTTCCTAAAAAGGAGGATAGGGAAGAGGAAGAAGTAATTACAGATACAGAAGGAAAAGTTTCATTTTTTGATCACTCCAAAGGTTTCGGATTCATTATAGGAAAGCAAACAGGAGAAAAATATTTTGTACATGTAAGCGGGCTCGTTGATGAGATTATGGAAAATGACAAGGTGAGTTTTGAGCTTGAAAGAGGCATGAAGGGGATGAATGCCGTGAATGTAAAGAAAATATAGCCCTCACATTTAGTTGTATAATTTAGAGCGATATAGCCTGGAAAAGTCCTCACAATTGTATTTATTTGAAAATTAATCTATTATTGTGGTGTTTGCTCATTATTAAAGACTACATTTGTCACGTTAAATAGTTTAGTATCTTCACTTAAATAGATCCGTTCAGGATATTCCAAGTTTTGTTCACTTCAGTATTTAGACAGTAAATAATAAATAGTACCAGTATCAATAATCCAAAATTTGCCCAAAAACGGGCCTCCGAATTCTCCAGAACCTTAAGAAGCAGGGTAAACTCCTATTTCAAGACGAATAATATTAGTAAGCATGCCAATGGCAGTATGATCGTGAAAACGGTTCTTATGCTGCTTGTATTCCTTACTCCACTGGTTATCATTAACACAGGGATAATATCAAGCGTCTGGCTGATTTTTGCTTTATACATTATCAGTGGTTTTGGAATGGCAGGTATAGGGATGGGAATCATGCATGATGCTATACATAATTCATATTCCAAAAATCAAAAGGTAAACAAGTACCTTGGATATACTCTAAACCTGATTGGTGCAAATGCCAGTATCTGGAGGATCCAGCATAATGTGCTACATCATACCTTTACTAATATCGAAGAGGCGGATGATGATATAAATCCACCATTCTTTTTAAGGTTCACTCCTCATACCAAGAGGTATGGCATTCATAAATTCCAGCACATCTATTCATGGTTCTTCTATGGACTTTCCACGGTATCATGGGTAACTGCCAAGGATTTTGTTAGAATGGTACGTTTTAGAAAAATGGGATTCTTTAAAGGAGGTACAACCTTCAGTAAGGAATTAATGAAGGTTATCACATGGAAAGCAATTTCCTTTAGCTTTGTACTAATATTACCAATTATTATAGCCCCTGTGGCATGGTGGGTAGTTGTGCTGGCATTCATTTGCATGCATTTTGTAACAGGGCTTATGATTACTACAATATTTCAGTTGGCTCATATAGTACCCACAACAGAATATCCGTTGCCCAATGAAGAAGGAATTGTGGAGGGCGACTGGGCAAGCCATCAGTTGTTTACCACCAGTAATTTTTCACCCAAAAGCCGGTTTTTTTCCTGGTTAATAGGAGGATTGAATTACCAGATCGAACATCATTTATTGCCAAATATCTGCCATGTTCATTACAGGAAGATATCACATATAGTAGCCGAAACCGCTAAAGAATATGGTTTGCCTTACCATAATAAACACAATTTTGTTTCGGCAATCGGGGAACATTTTAAAATGCTACGCAGTTTGGGAAGGATGGATTCTCTTAGAACAGGATAAACTAAAAGATTGGAAGCCATACGATCTATAAAAGTAAATGGCAATTTATAACAATTAATAAGTAGTACAATGCAAGAAGGTAAAGTAAAGTTTTTCAATAATACCAAGGGATTTGGTTTTATTAAAGCTGATGATTCAAACGAAGACATCTTCGTACATTCTAGTGGTCTTATCGATGAAATTCGTGAGGATGACAGAGTGCAGTTCGAGGTGGAGCAGGGCAAAAAAGGCCTAAACGCTGTGAACGTTGAAGTAATTGACTAATATTTAAGGCTTTTTTAAAGTATTAAGTAGTTAAGATTGGATGTCGTACGATCTTTAAAAAAGCACGGCAGTATTTAGTAATTTTAATATGCAATATAATGCAAACAGGTAAAGTAAAGTTTTTTAATAATTCCAAAGGATTTGGTTTTATTAATTCTGAAGAATCAAACGAAGATATCTTTGTACACTCTAGTGGTCTAATAGATGATATTCGTGAAGACGACAAGGTTCAGTTTGAAACTGAACAGGGTAGAAAAGGATTGAACGCTATAAACGTAGAGCTAATTGACTAATTAGTTCTGATCTTTTTAATGAAAAGCCATCCTTTGGGATGGCTTTTTTTGTTTTTATTTTTTTATGGAATGTATAATTTATAACTGGCCTCGTAATTCGCCACCTGGGAATTCTGTGGTATGTACATTTACGTAAATATTTCCCGCTCTAATAGCATCTATCAGGGCCTGGAAATCCCCATCCAGAGCATTTATTACATCATCTTCAGTAATAACACCTTCAGCCAGAACACCATTAAAATCTCCAGATGGTTCTGAAGGACCATACAGCCATACGACAAAACCTCCATTAGTTCCTGCAGGGGCCATATGGAAGTGAGCCATTAATACATCGTCAATATTGGCTACAATAAGTTTGTATTCAAGATAGGTCTCATCCTTGCTTATTTTCACGATTGCCTGACCTGTAGCCTTGCTATCATTCGAAGGAACCTCATTGTCTCCTTTTAAACTAGTAGTAAAATTGAACTGAACTGCAGCTTTAGCCGAAGCATCCACCTCCTGGATCTGATCTTGTGGAAGTTCCGTGTCGGTAGAACATCCCATTATGCTTAAGATGAATACCAATAGAATAAATTTAGTAATGTTAGAAAATCTCATATCAAAATAATTTAGTTAAACAAAAGTGTTTTGCATTGCGTAGGGTATTAGTGAGATGGTAGAAACAAACAGGTAGAAGTTCTAAACAAGTCATTTAACTTACAATAGGTGCAATCCATTAAATATGTGCGAATTGCTCAAAGATTAAAGAGCCTATTATAAAATTTAAAACAATTATACTTCAGGTGATTACCTTACTTTAGAATCCTGAAAAACTTAATCTTTCCGTAATGATATTTGAGGAGAAAAATACGAACTCAGGACTTAATAAAAACCTGGAATATTATTATCGGGTAGGAGTGTTCAGTGGGAATGGAATCAATGAAAAGAGGGAGATCCCTGAAACGGATTGATTCATAGTAATCTTATTTGAGAGTTTCTGATTGCTAAAGACACTTTGGTCAATCTTTCTATAATTCATTGGTAGTTTGAATATAAACCTCTTTGATTGTAGGTTTTTTTTCCCTGATTTCATTCCTAAGGTCATCAACTATTTTTTCAGCCTCCAGTAATTCAAGATCATCCAAAAGATCAACTTCAACAATAAGGAGGATCTTGTCAGGACCAAAGTGCATGGTTTGCGGCAGATTGGAAGCTTTTATATATTTATTGGAACTAATAATCTTGTCTACGTCTTCAATAACTTCAGGGTGCGCGCTTTCACCAAGAAGAAGGCCTTTACTTTCGCTGGCAAGAAAAGTTGCAACTGTAAGTAGAATAGCTCCAATTACTATTGAAGCTGCCCCGTCCAGGTAAGGATTTTCCATCAGCTGAGAAAAGAAGACGCCAAAAAGGGCCACGGTTAAACCTATGACTGCTGCGGCATCTTCGATTATAACAGCAAAGGTCGCAGCATCTTTACTTCGGGCTATATTCTTTATTAGATTTTTTGATTGGTGTGCCCTTGATTTATTAAAGGTTTTTAAAGCGAGGTAAAGAGCTATTCCTTCAAATACGATTGCTGCTCCTAATACTACATAATTCCAGGTAGGATCTTCTATTACATGAGGATCCTGTATTGCATGAATACCTTCAT
This sequence comes from Gramella jeungdoensis, assembly GCF_023805255.1. Lineage (GTDB taxonomy): Bacteria > Bacteroidota > Bacteroidia > Flavobacteriales > Flavobacteriaceae > Christiangramia > Christiangramia jeungdoensis. The sequence goes on along the minus strand of NZ_JAMSCK010000004.1, from coordinate 255,807 downwards.
AAATAGCGAATCCGCCTCCCAGTGCGAAAATAAGAATGCTTACCACGAAACTCCAGAAGTACACCTCCTTACCATATCCAAAAGGGTGAAGTTTATCGGGTTTTTGTTTTGATCTTTTTATTCCAAGAAGCAAAAGCAAACCATTGCCTGTATCTACAAGAGAATGTATGCCTTCGGCGAGCATTGCCGAGCTGCCAGTGAAGAATGAAGCAATAAATTTACTAACTGCAATAAGAAAATTAGCGCCTATCGCGCCATAGATAGCTATATTAGAACCTCCTGCTGCCATAAATGTGGTTTTGGTCCGAAATTACGATTATCTGTAAAAATTAGAGAGGCTTTTTGATTTCTTTAATATAGAAGAGCTCAAACATTTCCGATATTAGAGCAAAATCAACCTATAACCAACAATATGAATCGTAAAAGTAGATTGCTTTTCATTATTACCGCAGTAGTCCTTTCAACATTTTTCCTTTTCTGGGGTTTGTCTAAAGCAAAAGGATTTTTCGCGCCATTAATGATGGGGATCATACTTAGCCTTATAGTTTTGCCTTTAGCGAAAAGGATGGAAAGAAAGATGAAACGTTCGGTCGCGGCACTTCTCAATAGCATAATGCTTTTTTTACTGTCAATGGGGCTTATGGCCATAATTTCTTTTCAGCTAAGAAGTCTTGCCGAGGATTGGCCAAGAATTAAGGAGGTTATGAAACCAAAGATAGAACAGCTTGAGAATTTTGCACTGAAACATACCCCTCTAAGCAGAGAAGATGTAAAAGAAGCTAAAAATGGCTCGGCCGTCCAAGACAAAATGACGTCTGGCGAGAGGATCGCCGATTTTATGAATAAAGTTACCAGTTTTGTAGCAAACTACTTTCTCACATTTATATATGTCTTCTTTTTATTGAATTACAGGCATATTTTCAAAGATTTTTTACTAAATGTATTCCCAGACCGGAAAAAAGAAACGGTAAAGACGATCATCACCGAATCGGCCAGGGTCGCCCCCCAATACCTTATAGGAAGACTTATACTGATAGTATTACTTGTGGTATTATATTCAGTGGGGTTAGGTATCTCGGGAGTAAGTAATTTTATTCTTGTAAGCGTTATTGCAGCTTTACTTACTCTAATACCATATGTGGGAAATATAATCGCTTTTTTGATGGCAGTTGTATTTGGTTTTGTTGCCACCGGAGATACTTTTACCCTGGTGGGCATCGCACTTACTTTTACGATAGCCCAGTTCGTTGAAAGTTATGTTTTAGAACCTTATGTGGTAGGGGACCGGGTAGATGTTCATCCTTTCTTTGTAATACTTGCAGTGATACTTGGTAATATGGTTTGGGGAGTTATTGGAATGATTCTCGCCATTCCTGTTATGGGGATACTCACCGTAGTTTTACTCAATATCAAAGAATTACGACCTTTTGGAATCCTTATGAGTAAAAAAGAATTTTCAGAATAATATTTTATAGAAGTCCATCAGGAATCCTTAAACTCGAAATCATATAAAAATATGTATCCGGGTTTTGTTTTCGGGCATTTTTGACTGCATATTTTAAAGTATTCCTTATCTTTAATAGTGCAAATCCTGTGCTTATGGAACTTCCCAGATCTCATACTACACTTTTCAGGAAGTTGCAAAATCCACCTATTCACTCATTTTCAAAAATCTCAAACGATGAAAATTTATGATGATAAACACATCAAGAATGTAGTCTTTGTGGGAGCCCATAATAGCGGAAAGACTACCCTGGCGGAAACCATGTTGTTCGAAGCCGGACTCATTAACAGGCGGGGCACCGTAGAATCCAGAAATACCGTGGCAGATTATCACGAAGTGGAACACGAAAAAGGGAATTCGATCTTCGCCACACCTCTTCATACCGAATGGAGGAATTACAAGATCAATATCATTGATACCCCGGGACTGGATGACTTCATAGGCGAAGTCATTTCTTCTATAAGGGTGGCCGATAGTGTGGTTACAGTCCTTAATGCCCAGCAGGGAGTAGAAGTAGGTACCGAGATCATCTGGAACTATATTGACAGGTACCGTAAGCCTACCTTGTTTGTGATCAATCAGATAGACCATCCGGCAGCGAAATTTGAAGATAGCTTTAAGACCATTAAGAACCTGGTAGGCAATAATGCCGTAAAAGTACAGTATCCTTTAATGCTTGATGGTTCCCAGTGTATTGTGGATGTTCTTAAAATGAAGATGTATAAATTTCTACCTGAAGGCGGAAAACCTGAAAAACTTGAGATCCCCGAGGACCAAAAGGACACCGTTGACTATCTTCATAATGAACTGGTGGAAAAAGCAGCAGAAAACGATGAAGAACTTATGGAATTATTCTTTGAGAAAGGCAGCCTGAATGAAGATGAGATGAGAAAGGGGATAAAAGCGGGGATGTTGAATCATGAGCTATTTCCGGTCTTCTGTATGTCAGCACTCAATGATATGGGCAGCGGCAGGTTAATGGGCTTTATTGATAATGTGGCTCCTGCAGCAGCCGATCTGGAGCCGGAACAAAGTACCGAAGGAGAAGATATCCTTCCGGAAAAGAAAGCACCAACCGTGCTTTTTATATTTAAGACCGTACACCAGCCAAATCTTGGACAGCTTACTTTTTTCAAAGTGAAAAGCGGGGAATTGAGTGTAAACGATAAGTTGGTGAATTCCAGGAATGGTGAAACCGAAACTTTAAACCAGCTTTTTATCATGGATGGTAAGGATAGAAAACCTGTGAACAAGCTTACGGTGGGTGATATTGGTGCTACCCTGAAATTAAAATTCACCGAAACAAATGATACTTTGGCAAAAGCCGGTAAAGAAGTATCTATCAAACCTATACAATACCCTCAGCCAAGGTACAGCAAGGCGATTTCAGCGGTGAATAATAAAGATGAAGAAAAGCTTAGTGAAGCTTTGAAGAAGATACATAGCCAGGATCCCACCGTGGTGGTTTCATATTCTAAAGAAGGGAAACAACTTATAATTGCCTGCCAGGGAGAGCTTCATATGGCTATTGTTGAATGGATGCTCAATAATATCTACGGAATCGAGGTGAACTTTGAAAAACCAAAGATTGCATTCAGAGAGACTATTCAGCGCTCTTCTACGGCCAATTACCGACATAAGAAACAATCGGGCGGGGCAGGGCAGTTCGCCCAGGTGCATATGAAAATAGAACCCTGGTTTGAAGGAATAGATGAACCTGAGGGTTTCAATATTCGAGGAAAGGATGAAATAGACCTGCCGTGGGGTGGAAAACTGGTCTTTTATAACTGTATTGTTGGGGGAGCCATAGACCAGCGTTATTTACCTTCCATTATGAAAGGAATTCTAGAGGTCATGGAGGAAGGGCCACTTACCGGTTCTTATATTAGAGACGTGAGGGTAATGGTCTATGACGGTAAGATGCACTCTGTAGATTCTAATGATATCTCGTTCAAGATCGCCGGTGCCCATGCATTTAGAGAGGCATTTCTGAATGCCAATCCTAAACTACTGGAGCCTACCCTAGAGCTTACGGTAAAGGTCCCGGAAGAAATGGTGGGAAATGTAATGACCGATCTGCAATCCAGAAGATCCATCATACAGGGAGTAGATAGTAACGATAATTACCAGATCCTTAAATGTATTGCTCCAGAGGCTGAATTGTATGGCTATTCAACTGATCTTAGATCCCTTACCCAGGGAAGGGCAACTTTTAATTCTGTATTTTCATCTTATCAGCCAGTACCCGGAAATATCCAGAAGGAACTTGTAAACCAATAGAATTATGTTTATTGAAAACAATTGAGAAAGTATGATAAAAAAACTTTTTATTACGATCTGTCTTCTGTTTCAGCAACCTTTTCTTCAGTCACAGAATCTGGCTTCCACGGAAGAATGGCAGGAAGATATTAAATTTCTTCAGAGAACCATTCATAGAGACTATCCATTCCTTTTTAAAAAGACAACTAGTGAAGAATTTGATGCCAAGATTGATGAACTCTACAGTAAAATTCCAAATATGCTGGAACATGAGGTGATCGCCGGTTTCGCAAGAATTATTGCTTCTTTTGGATATGGCCATACCGAATTGGGATGGCGGGGTGATATAGTTGGGTTTCATCGTTTGCCGGTAACTTTTTATCAGTTTAGCGATGGGGTGTTTGTAAGGGAAGTCAGTAACGAATACAAAAATATACTTGGGGCCAGGCTCATAGCCGTGGAAGGGATTCCTATCGATAAAGTAATCATGGCCATATATCCCGTAGTTCCGGCCGAAAACGAACAATACTTTAAAGCCTACGGTCTCAATTTTATAACGGTACCTGAAATTCTGCATGCCCAGGGTGTTATGGCTGATTTTTCAAATACGGTTAGTTTTACTTTTGAAAAGGACGGAAAGCAGTTTCAACAAAAGATCTCGTCCCTTCCCAAAGGGGAAAAGATAGAACGAAATTATGGATTTAGTGCAGAGAGCGAAAACTGGCTTAATACGAGGGAAAAAGGGGAGAATCCATTATTTCTGAAACATCTGGAGGATAAGATATATTATTACGAATATCTGCCAGAGGAGAAAACTGTTTATATAAGACATAGTCAGATACAGGATGATCCTTCTGAATCTATCCCGGAATTCTACGATAAAGTATTCAATTTTATCGAAGAAAATGAGGTAGAGAAGTTGATCCTTGATGTGAGATTAAATGGAGGTGGTAATAATTATAAGAACAAACCTATCGTAACCGGAATCATAAAAAGCGATAAGATCAACCGGCCCGGACATTTTTTTGTGATCCTGGGAAGACGAACTTTTTCTGCATGCCAGAACCTGGTTAATGAACTTGATAATTACACCAATGCTATCTTTATAGGGGAGCCAACGGCCGAGAATATTAATTTCTATGGAGATACCAAAAGGCTGGATCTGCCAAACTCGGGTATTCCTGTTTACCTGTCATTCGCATGGTGGCAGGATAAACCACAATGGGAGAATGATGAATGGCTGGAACCACATATTCCGGTGGAAATGAGTTTTGAAGATTACAGAACCAACAGAGATCCCGTATTGGAAACTGCCCTGAATTTTTCAGATACTACTTTCGTACGTGACCCTATGGGATATCTTACTACGCTCTTTTTTGAAGGAAAGATTGAAAAAGTGATGACAGAGGCCGCAAGAATGGTAAATGATCCGAATTACGCTTTCTTTAAGTTTGAAGAACAGTTCAATAATACCGCTTACCGGTTACTGGCGAGTGAAAGAGTAGAGGAAGCCATCTATGTTTTCCAAATGAATACGGAACTATTTCCCGAATCAGCCAATGCCTGGAACAGTCTGGCAGAGGCCTATCTAAAAGCGGGAAATAAAGAAAAAGCCATGAAGTTTTATAAGAAATCTGTTCAATTGGATCCTGAAGGAAATACCGGGGATCATGCAAAAAATATGCTGAAGAAAATAAAAACTGAAAACTAAGTTTAATATTATTTGATCTTTTTGCCTGAGCTAAATTTAACCCCTAACGGATTAGTTCTTCTTTATTAAGGATCATCTCTATGATGCTGGAGAACATGTTAATCCCGGTTTCGATAATTTCATCCGGAAAATCATAATCGGAATGATGCAGTGAAGGTGAATTCGTGCCGGCCCCAAGGCCGAACATCGCGGCTTTTGTTCTTTTTGAAAACCATCCAAAATCCTCACCAAATCTAAAAGGATGTTGCTGTTGAATAAGCTCATAATTATGCTCCTTTGAAGCTCTCAATATTAAATTATTACATTCTTCGTCATTTCTTGAGGCAGGGAAATAATCACACCAGTCAATATTTAATTGTAGTCCATGCTTTTCAACTATTTCCCCGGTAATTTCAATAAGCTTTTCTTTTAAACTATCCATCACTTCCTCTGTAGAGGTCCTAATGGTGAAATGTATTTCGCCTTTCCCGGCTGAAATCCCATAATCCTTAGAACCAAGATTTATATATACAGGGGTGAATAGGGTGAACGAAGGTTTATCTATATCCGGTTGATTAAGGTCATTGAATCGCTTTACAATCTCTGCAATAGAAACCGCAGGATTGATGCCGTTCTCTGGTTCGGAAGCGTGAGATTGTTTCCCGGTGAGATATATGGCCAGACTCTGTACAGTAGAGGAGAAGATGTTTTGGACACTTATTATCGAATTGACGGGAAATCCGGGAATATTGTGCAATGCAAAAACATAATCGGGAGCCAGTTCCCTGAACTTAGGATCGTTCAAAACCTTATAGGCTCCTTCACCTGTTTCTTCGGCTGGCTGAAACAGAAGAATAATTTTACCCTTATTGAAAGCTTTTTCTCTGATCTTCAAAATCAGTCCGGCTACTATAGCCATATGCCCATCATGCCCACACTTATGTGATATCCCAGGCTTTTTCGATTTGTGTGAAAATTCATTTACCTCTTCTATGGGAAGTGCATCAAGTTCACAGCGAATCATTACCGATGGTCCCTCTTCTGGCAGGTCGTACACCACTGCCAGCCCTTGACCTCCAAGTTCAGTAATGATACAGGTATCGTGATTAGATCTCACGAATTCTTCTATGAACTTCGCCGTTTCACGCTCATTCCCGGATAATTCAGGATGTTTATGCAATTGCTTTCTGAATTTTATGATTTTTTCAAGCATAAGGGCAGTAAGTTATCGTCTGAAATTTACAAACCGTATTATTCCACGAAAAATTATACTTTCTAAGCATCATATTGTTTTTTCTATAGCTTAAATTGAGAAAATTATAGAGTAATGTAGCGCGGTAAGGTGTTGAGATAATTGAAAAATGAATGTTATAATAAAATAATCCTGTTTAGGACAGTTTGTTTTTGCCCTTAGACTTTATCTTTTTTGCCCATTTTAGGGCAGGAGCAAGTTCATCAAAACCTTTGAATTTCCAGCTTGAATTGAGAATTCGTGATATTTCTATATACTTTTTCAGAACAGCGGTAACCTTTTCATCTTTAGATACATAAGCCACCTTAAGTTTATGCAGCAGAAAAGATGCTCCTTTGTCCTGGGCTGCTATTTCTTTTATGTCAACATCATTCCATTCAACATCGGTTACTTCCAAAGCATCAATTACCTGATATCTGGCCTCATCACTTCGCTCATCTTTGTAGAATTCAATGTTTGCCTCTTCGATCTCTTCAGCAGTTACATCACCATAGAATTTCCAAATGATACCTAAAGGCTCCCAAGTTGTTTTATAAGGCATAAGAATTATACTTTTAATTTAAGAATTTAATCTTAACTATAAACTTAAACAATTTTTCTTTAATACTTTTAGAAGTTAAACTGGATGGTATTCTTAGCTGTAATACTTATGGTGGATATACTTTGGAACCTCCAACTTGTTTATTTACATACTGAAAAAGAATGGATGCGATTTCACACAAAAAAGATTTAAGTAAATATCCTTATCTTATTTCAGTTTTAAATAAAATTGAAAATGATCAAAAAACTGAACTGGGATACCATTCCCGTAGAAAAGGTTACCGATAAAATGGAACGCCAGCTGGTCTACGGCGAAAAAGTGATGGTCGCAAAAATGAAATTCAAAGATGGGTTTTTAGTACCGCAACACAGCCATATTAATGAGCAGGTAACAAATGTGCTTTCCGGAACCATTCGCTTCTGGTTAGGTGAAAATAAAGAAGAAACAGTAGATTTAAATGCCGGAGATGTTATTGTGATCCCTGCAAATCTTCCTCATGAAGCGCTTATGATTGGAGATGTTGAAGAAATTGACACCTGGGCGCCCATTCGCGAGGACTGGCTCGACGGAACTGATAATTACCTGAGAAACAACTCATAGATTTTTATGGATTTTGGATTAAAGAATAAAATAGCCTTTGTTGGAGCATCCAGCCAGGGGCTGGGGAAAAGTGTGGCTATGGAACTGGCTCTTGAAGGCGCTAAAGTGATCATTAATGGACGCGATAAAGAAACACTGGACGCAACAAAGAATGAAATTGCTTTAGCCTCTAACAAAGAGGTTATGGCAGTTGCAGGTGACCTTTCCAATACAGAAGATAGAAAACGAATTATAGCCGAAATAATGGACAAATTCGGTCATATTGATATACTTGTCACCAATACCGGAGGGCCGCCTTCAGGTAAATTTGAAGATTTTGAGCAGGAAGACTGGGACAGCGCATATCAACTGCTGTTAGGCAGCGCGGTTTCCATCATGCGAAGTTTTATTCCGGGCATGAAGGAACAAAACTGGGGGCGCATCATTAGTATTACTTCCCAGGCGGTTAAGCAGCCGGTAGAGAACCTTATTTTATCGAATTCAGTAAGGGCTTCCGTAGCCGGATTGATGAAGACTCTGGCTGGTGAACTTGGTGAATATAATATCACCGTAAATAATGTAATGCCTGGCTATACGAATACCCGGCGACTTAAAAACCTGATGGCTAAAAATCCCGATATCGAAAATGAGAAAAAGGATATTCCTTTGCGTCGATTTGGAGAACCCGAAGAATTTGCTGCTGCGGTAACCTTTCTGGCCAGTGAAAGAGCCAGTTATATTACGGGAGTATCACTTGCTGTTGACGGAGGATGGATTAAAAATATTTTATAATGATAAAACTTGATCTCAATGGAAAAAATATCCTGCTCACCGGAGCTTCAAAAGGAATAGGGAAGGGGATAGCCGATTTTTTAATGGAAATGGGCGCTACTCTGGCTATCCACTATAATAGGCATAAAGCTTCTGCGCAGGAACTCGCGGAAAAATACGCTACCGGTTCCAGTATTTTCCAGGCCGATCTTGAAAAGGAAAGTGATGTTTTCAGACTTTTTGAGGAGGTCACGGCAGAATTTGGGAAAATAGATGCTATAATTCTGAATGCAGGAGTTTTTCTGAAGCATTCTACTTCACTATCTACAGAAGAATGGCTGAAGACATGGAGAAAAACCATTGATATCAACCTGAACTCGGTGGGAATCCTAACTAAACTGGGAATAGATCATTTTAAGGAAAATGCCGGAGGGCGCTTTATTTATATAGGCAGCCGTGCAGTTTTTCGGGGAGAGACCGAAGAATACCTGGCTTATGCTGCTTCAAAAGGCGGTCTTACATCTTTAGCGAGATCGGTTGCTCGTTCCTTCGGAAAGGATAATATAAAATCGTTTGTAGTTTCCCCTGGATTTACCCGTACCGCAATGGCAGAGCAGTTTATCGATCAGTATGGAGAAGAAAGGGTTTTAAAGGAAATTGCTTTAAACGAACTCACCAGGCCTAAGGATCTTGCGCCATTGATCGGACTCATGTGCAGCGGACTCATGGACCACGCCACCGGTGCTACGATCGATATTAATGCGGGGAGTCATATTAGATAAATTGCTACGTCATCCTGAGCTCGTTTCAGAATCTCTACGATACCGGTTTTGCCTTTAACTCTACCTCATACGGGAAAGCAAAGTTTTCCAGGTCTTTGCCGGCAAGCCATGCTGCGGTATCCTGTTTTTTGAGCACAACAGGCATGCGTTTTTTATTATTATGGATCTCACTCATTAATTCATTAGCCTCGGTAGTGAGAATAGAGTAGGAGTTCACCAGTTCATTGGTGTGTGGATTTTTCCACGAGGAGTAGATCCCGGCGAAAGAGAATATTTCCTGATCTACCGGCTGAATAAGATATTTTTGTTTTTCCTTTCCTTTTGGATCTATCCATTGCCATTCATAATAACCATCTGCGATCACCAGGCAGCGATTCTTTACTGAATTCCGGAAAGCCGGTTTTTCACTGGCCGTTTCTATCTTGGAATTCAGGGTCATTTTTTTGATTTTATCATCTTTGGCCCAGAAAGGAATTAAACCCCAATGAAACATATCAATTTCACCCGGATTCTCATCTATGATTACCGGAGTCTCTGAAAACGTAAATGCATTGATCTCTTCCTGCGGTTTATACTTTTCCGGCTCAATAAAGCGCGCATCAAGCGACCTTTCAAGTGCCGCAAGTTTTGAGTTTAATTTTGTTCTGTAACACATAAGCCTATGGTTTACTTAAAATTAATCAATTCCATGGGAATATATAAGCAGGAATATTCCTTGCTTTATTATTTTAGTAAGCGCATATACCAAATACTCAGATGTTGGAGGAATTACCGAAAATAGGTTTTGGAGGTGGATGCCACTGGTGTACCGAGGCTGTATTTCAGTCTATAAAAGGAGTAGGAGAGGTGAAGCAGGGTTATATTTCCACTGAAAAGGAGAAGGAAACTTTTTTTGAAGGAGTGCTGGTATACTTTGATCCAGGAAGTATCAGCCTTCAAAAACTTATCGAGATCCATCTGCAAACGCATCAAAGTACTTCCAATCATAGTATGCGTTCTAAATACCTGTCTGCAGTTTATACCTTCGATCCTGTGCAATATGCTAAGGTGCTGGATATCCTGGCTTCTTCACAGGGGAAATTTGAAGAGCAGATCATTACTACAGCACATATGTTCGGCAATTTTAAGGCTTCCAGACCTGAAATAAGAAACTACTATAAGACCGATCCTGAAAGACCATTCTGTAAATTGTATATAGAACCTAAATTAAAAATCCTTGAAGATAAATTTCAAAGCTTTGTCAGGTAAGGGATATCTAGAGGATTCTTTTTATCCGAACTACTTTGAGAAAACTGCCAAAGAATAGCAGCCGGGCCTAAATATGTATAAGTCTGATTTATAGTACCTTTAAGGGGTCCAAGCGGGTTTTTAAAAAACTTAGTAATTCAAATTTTCAGGCCGTATGTTACAAAATGTATTATTAGAACGCGAAATATACTCATCAGAAGAACATAGGATGATGCAAAAGATGATCCAGGACTTCATCAACAATGAAATGCTGGATCAAATGGATGAATGGGAAAAGAATGGAATGGTGAACAGGGAGATCTGGGAACGAGCCGGCGAATTGGGTTTACTATGTATCGATATGCCTGAGGCTTATGGTGGCAGTGGTTTTGATTTCAGTTTTAGTGCTTTATTCATTGAAGAGCTGGCGAAAAAGGGAGTTACCGGCCCAGGTTTTTCATTACATTCAGATGTTGTTGCTCCATATCTTTTGAAGTATGGTACTGAGGCTCAAAAGCAAAAGTATCTACCTGCCATGGCTACTGGAAAAATGATTGCTTCCCTAGGTATGACTGAGCCTAACTGTGGTAGTGATCTTCAGGCTATCACAACAACGGCGGTAGACAAGGGAGATCATTATCTGGTAAATGGACAGAAAACATTCATCACAAATGGATGCATGTGTGATATTTCCTTAGTAGCAGTCAAAACCAGGAAAGGAACAGAAACGGAAAGCATTTCATTATTAATTATAGATAGTGATTCAGAAGGTTTTAAAAAGGGAAAACCTCTCAAAAAAATAGGAATGAAGGCCCAGGATACCTGTGAATTATTTTTCGATAATGTAAAGGTTCCGAAAGAGAATTTATTAGGAGAAGAAGGATCAGGGTTTAAAATTATGATGACCGAATTGGCCAGAGAGCGTTTAATAGTTGCGCTGAATGCTATTGGCGGTGCGGAAGGAGCTATAGAAAATACAATTGAATACACATCTACAAGAACCGCTTTTAAACAACCCATTGCTGCATTCCAAAACACTCAATTTAAACTTGCCGAATGCTCAACACAATTACAGGTTCACCAGGCTTTTCTGGATCGCTGCACATTATTATTATCAAAACATCAGTTAACCGCTGAAAGTGCTTCAATTGCGAAATATTCAGCAACAGAAATGCACAATAAAGTAGTCGATGAATGCCTGCAGTTATTTGGAGGTTATGGCTATATGTGGGATTATCCAATTGCACGTATGTATGCAGATAATAGAGTTGCCAGAATTTATGCCGGAACCAATGAAATAATGAAATTATTGATCGCTCGCGGTTTGTATAAGGAATTGTTCGAGCAAATGAAGGCTAATAAAAGAAATAAATAAGAATAAATTATTCTGATTATCAAAGAACTACAGTTCAATTTGGGTTATAATCATTATTTTTAAAATGATAAGGTCAATTAACTTTGACTTTATGAAAACCTCACAGGTTAACAAACTTTAGGATATATTCTATTTGTTAGACTGCGATAGAGTTATTAATTATTCGCGAAGATCATAAATGACCTATAATTTATATTATGTAAAATAGAATATTTAGTAAATGATTATTCCCCACAAGTGTGGTCTTTCCCCACTATTCTCCGAATCCTGAGTTTATTATACACTTAAATCTATCTCCGCTAATCCTCAGTATTATTCAATTTTACCATACATAAATGTTATAAGCCTGAATTTTAATCAATTAGGCTTATTCTTTGATGATTTATTGATTTATAAGAATTGTTATGAAGAAATCTGTCGTAGATATTGTTCCATACGATCAGATCAAAAAGATTCATAGTCTGGATTACGGTAATTTTTTCTTTCTGGAAAATGCCATAGTTGCTGAAGTCGCTGAAGGAATTACCTACGACTGGTCTAAAGGCAAAAAAATCATCGATCTGGGCCTGGAGTTCTATGGCCCATTTTCTAGCGTACATTATATTTCTAACAGGATAAATGACTATTCAGTTCGTCCCCAGGACTGGAAAAAATTCTCGAAGTATCAAAAGCATTTAAAAACCTATACAGTGGTAACCTATGGTAAAATAGGTTTTACAAATCTGGTTTTCGAAAGAATATTCTTCCCTTGTAATATCAATCATTTTCATGATCTTGAGAAGGCCCTGGACTTTATAAATGAATATGACAAACGTCTCAATGAAAAAATGTAAAAACTTAACTTACATATTTCATCCTTTTATAAGCCTTACCGAAACAAGATTATCGTGTTATTCTTCTTCAACCCTGCTCACAGTCCCCTGGTATGAGATCGTGGATCTCTGTGAAGTGTTCACGGAAGTAAAACTACTTCCATTAGCAAAGAGCTTTATATGAAACTCAAGATTCTCTCCGCCCTGTTTACCTTCAAAATCTACTTCAATATTCTTTTTCTCTGCATTTTCGCTAATATTGAAGTCTTCGGCAGGTCCTTTATATTTAATCCCTCCTTCCCTGCCATATCCTGCTCCAGCATGGCGTACCCCGAAATATGGTAGGTACACTTCCACACTATCCCCACTAAACCTAATAAAATTGGGGTTTCCTATGAGGTTGATATTACCACCACCCGAAGGATTTGCCCAGTCATTCTCTATTTGAAAATCCCGGGATGATATAAGGTTCTGAAGCTCATCATAATTATGAACCTGTCCGGTGGAGCTTGTACCACCACAGGCTACCATAATCGCAATGAGAGTAAACGAAACGATAAATATAAAGGCAGTTCTAAGCCCCCTTAACTCTTTAGGTCGCATAACTTAAAGTTTATAAGTATTAATTTACAAATTTTAAATCATGTAAACTGTTCAAATGGAAGATTAAAAGCTAATCCCTTCGCCCTATTTATACTTGTATGCCTAATAATCGAATTTCTGGCTTTGTGCTAAAAAAAGATCCGGAAGCTAATAAGCTTGCTTCCGGATCTATCAAATTTCAATCTACTTAATTTTTTAAACGTGTAATTCTTCTTTGTCAGCGGTTTCCCATACAGCTATGGCCTCTTCCCTGCATAATTGTATCATCTTGAATTCATTATGCCTTTTATCGGCATCAGAATTATGATACATATCGCTATAGTCGAAACCAAATTCCTTTGCATCCTCGGCAGATGCTCCATAATAGATATAATCAAAATCGGCCCAGTGGGCAGCTCCAAGGCACATCATACAGGGTTCACAGCTGGAATAAAGTACACAGCCCTGTAGATTTGTGGTCTTGAGTTTGTTACAGGCACGCTTTATTGCTCTCATTTCGGCATGCTGTGTACAATCTCCCTTACACAGCACCTCGTTTCGGGATTCGGCTATAATTTTATCCCCTTTAGTAATAACTGCACCAAAAGGACCTCCATTATCCATATCCCTTCCTTCACGGGCCAATTGAATAGCCCTGCTCATCATCTTTCTCTGTAAATCCTTTATTTCCATAACAACCTTAAAAGTACGGCTTTATATACGGCTCATCGATTTTTTCACACTAATTACCGCGCGATTAAGGACATTTTAAGGTAATATTAGTCAAATCTAAAAAGAGTGCTAAATCTTTGCCAAATCTAGCCTAACAGGCTTGGCTGGGCATTTGGAATTAGGTTTCTTTAATTAAACATTAAACCGAAATATATGGAAGCTATTTTTGAATTTGTCAATGTAGATAAAAGTTCAAATCTTGAATCTTTTACACAGAAAAAACTTGATAAAATCGAGAACAAATATAACTGGATCGTAAGAGCGAATGTTTACTTTAAAAGAGATGAAAATCAAAAACCAAACGGATATATTACCGAGATAAGGCTTAGTGCCCCTGGACCTGAGATCTTTGCCCAGTCTAACGAAAATTCTTTTGAAGCATCAATTGCCGCCACTGCAAGCGATCTGGAGAGACAATGTAGCAAACGAAAATCCAAAATGAGCACACATTAATCTGAGTGTTTTTAATAAAAGAAGAAACCCTTTCAGGAAACTGAAAGGGTTTTATTATTTGAGGATTATTAAGCTTTAAGATCTTCTTCTTCAAGTCTCTCCTTAAATTCGTTGATGATCCCTCCTTTTAGGAGAATATCTATCTGGCGATCACTCATACTGTGTTTAGTTTCTATGTGCGTCTTTTCACCACTTTCCTTTTTAATGATGACCTTGATATTGTTCCTGTTCTTCACATCCTCACAAAGATTTCTAAAATAAATAAGATCTCCCTGCTCTATTTTATCATAATCTTCTATGTCTATGAATTCAAGGGGAAGAATTCCAAAATTCACCAGATTCTGCCAAGCAATTCTCGCATAGGAATTCGCTATTACGGCAACCTGACCAAGGTATTTAGGAGCAATCGCGGCATGTTCACGACTGGATCCCTGTGCATAATTATCTTTGGCCACGACTATATGTCCGCCGTGTTCTGTCTTGGCCTGCATGGCCCTGTCGTAAAAACTTTCATCTATTACCGTATAAGAGAATTTACTTATTTCTGGAAGGTTACTCCTGAATGGAAGAACTTCAGCCCCGGCCTTTAAAATTTCATCTGTAGAAATATTATCGCCCATTTTCAATAACACAGGCACAGAATATTTCTCCTGCATAGGCTCTATATATGGTAGTGATTTGATATTGGGTCCTTTCTTTAATTGAACATTTGTTCCATCTTCTGGCGGAGCAACCAGCATTTCAGTATTTATGATCTCAATTTCGGGATGTTTGAATTGAGGATATTTCATATCATATAATTTCTCCAGATCACGCGGATCGGTAATCTTTCCTGTGAGTGCTGAGGCAGCTGCCGTTTCAGGGCTACATAAATGCACCTGGTCATCCTTTGTTCCCGATCTGTCCGGGAAGTTTCTTGGCATGGTTCTTAAGCTAATAGTTCCTGAGGCCGGAGCTTGCCCCATTCCTATACATCCCATGCAACCTGACTGATGAAATCTCGCTCCCGCGGTGATAAGATTGGCAAAGGCCTTATTATCTATCATATTCTGGATCATTTGCCTGGATGTGGGATTAATATCAAATGAAACATCATTGTTTACAGATTTCCCTTCCACTATAGCCCCGGCGATCCAGAAATCCCTAAGTCCTGGATTTGCCGATGATCCTATTACTACCTGGCTTATCTCTTTACCTTCCACTTCTCTTACAGGAACAACATTTCCCGGGCTGGTTGGAAGCGCTATTAGAGGTACAAGCTCGTCAAGAACGATCTCATCATGAAAATCATATTCGCAACCTTCATCAGCCTTTAACTCCACCCAGTCTTCTTCCCTTTTCTGTGACTTTAGAAATCTTTTGGTTTCTTCGTCACTAGGAAAAACAGTGGTAGTTGCACCAAGCTCTGCACCCATATTTGCTATTACGTGACGATCCATAGCACTAAGATTTTTAAGACCATCTCCATAATATTCTATAACCTTTCCTACCCCGCCTTTTACATCATATCTTCTTAACATTTCCAGAATTACGTCTTTCGCGCTAACCCAATCTGGCAATTTACCGGTAAGCTTTACTCCCATCACCTTGGGCATTTTCACAAAATAAGGCTGACCAGCAATGGCGGCAGCTACATCAAGACCTCCGGTCCCAATGGCGAGCATGCCCAGAGAGCCTGCGGCAGGAGTATGACTATCTGAACCTACCATGGTTTTTCCCGGTTTCCCAAAGCGCTGCATATGTACGGGATGACTTACCCCATTCCCCGGACGGCTATACCATAAACCAAAACGCTGTGCGGCTGAATGAAGGAATAAATGATCGTCAGCATTCTTAAAATCGGTTTGTAAAAGATTGTGATCCACATATTGAACGGCCACTTCTGTCTGGGCTTTCTTCAATCCCATAGCCTCCAGTTCCAGTTGAACCAGGGTTCCTGTAGCATCCTGAAGCAATGCCTGGTCTATTTTGATTCCAATCTCCTTTCCTGGTTCCATTTCACCTTTTAGAAGGTGTTCTTTAATAAGCTTTTGCGTGACATTAAGTTTAGACATAGTTGGAAATTTTAAGCTTTAAATTAGCATCTTTCTGAGGAAATCTCCTGCCATTTAACAGAACCTTAGCCTTAAACCACAAAATTTTAGGAAAAGTGAATTATTTGAATTCTTATATTTTTATTACCAAACTAAATAGAATGAATGCTATTGTAAAAAGAGCTATTGTAGGCGGAATTGTTTCTACCATAGTTATGGGAACCGGAACATTTATACTGGGCCAGATATCAGGTTATAAGGCTATGGAGCTCCTTAAGAATTCAATGTCTGGGATCAATATGCTTTGTAATACGGTAATTTTAGGTTCAACTACGATTCTTGCCCTTATGCTTACCTTACTTGGCCTTAGCCGATCTTCAAATTCCAAACTTACTGACAGGCATTACCGTGATGTGCTTATGATCGCTAAATCTGATACAATTTTGATCGTAGCAGCGGTTATCACATTTTTGATGCTTAATCTGCCTATAAGTGAATCTCAGGAAGTTGCAAAGTCCTGGTATCAAACTATCTACTATGTTAGTTTAGGTATGGCCTCTCTTCTCGGTGGTGGTCTTATCGCTGTTGTAATGATGCTCTATGGGACCATCGCAAATGTAATACTAATCGTAGGGCTTAATATAACAGATCATCCCCTGGTATCAGATGAAGACGCAAAAGAAGCTGAAAAGCAGGAAAGGCAGGAAAAAGAAAAGAAACGAGAGGAAAAATCTAAAAATTGCTAAAAACAGAAAAGGGCGTTTTGAAATATGTCATCTGGCGGATATGCTGAATTCAAGGCAATCATGGCCAAAATGTTAGTTCAAAACAGCCCTTTCGGAAATTCTATAATTTAATCGAGTTAACTTCTTCCTAGTTTATTAAGAATATCTATCTGCTGCCCTTCTTCAAGATTGAATCCAGGTTTACCCTTTCTTGGAAAAAGATAGGTAAAAGGGGTGTCAAAAGCCGCCCAGCTTTCTGCAAGCCCGAAATCATTATTTTCATTTTTCTTTTCCGGTCTTATAAAAGTGTTTAGTTCTGAATCATAGTCTGAACCAACAGCATCTTCACCGGGGAACAACATTCCCTCATTGAGGTCGCAATAAACGACTACTGAAGCACCTTCATTTCCGGGAAGATCAAAAATGTTGATATCAAAGCTATCCAGAACTTTGTCTTTGGCTGTTATATCTTTTGTTTTAAAATTGTCTTTGAAATTATTTCTTGGATGTGCATAGATGGGTGCACCACCGGCATCTTCAGAAATGGTCTTGAGATCGGCATAAGCCGATTTCAAAATCGCATCACAGGTAATAAGTATTCCTTTAATGTTATATCCTTCATCTACCAGCCTTTTAACTGCATCTTTAGTAGATTTTTCAACCACATCTATAAGGATCATATCCCTTCGGTTAAGATGTCTTATCGCATATCCCTGGTTGAAAACACCATTTTCTTTCTCACCTTTAATGATAAAGGTATCGGGAATAAGTTTCAGGAATTTCCCGGTTTCACCTTTTTCAATAAACTCAGCCGTCTGGCTGTGAAGCACCTCCATTTTATCTACTGTCTTCATATATAATTGGTTTTAAAATGTACTTTGAATATACAAAACAGTGACGGAGAGGTCAAACCAGTTTTTAAATGTTTAACTGCTTTTAGGAGTTAATTAACGGAATGACAAAAGCTGTAAAATTACCATGATGACTGAGTGAAAATGGCAGTTTTTTTGTGGTGTGAGGATCGACAAGTGAAGGGATACCATTACTGTCTTTTTCTATGCGGAAATTCCGACTTTTAAGGTCTAAGGAAGTGCATATTTCTTTTAATATTTCCTCTTTTGTAGGCTTATACTTCCTGTATATTTTCTTAAAAACAGTCTGCGAAGAAGTATGACAATGGATATATTCAGAATTCAATTCCAGTTGAACATCATAAGTAAAGCCATCAACCTCGACTGTTCCCTCTTTTCCTGAGGCCTTCAATTTACACTTGAACGAAAACGGATTCAAAGTCCTGGAGAGATCAAAATTTCTCTGATGGGCCTTATAAGCAGCTTCCTTAATCGACCAGAACAACCAGAGGCTGGTTTCAGGATCATCAGCCTTCTCTATCATGCTTCGCTCCTCTTCCGTAAAAACCTTAGCCATAAAGCGCTGGTTTTCTGATTTTCTTTCGGAAAGGATAAGCCTAACATCTATAATATCATTCCCTATCACCCGGCTTTAATTTTATTTTGGATAATAGATTTTGCATCTCCCACGGTTAACATCCCTTCCAGGGAATCATTATCTATTTCGATATCGAATTCATCTTCCACATCAAGAACTACGTCAACCAGGTTTGCTGAATTGATCTCCAGATCATTTAGAAAATCTGTATTTTCCTGGAAGTTCTGAAGGCCTTCCACCCTTTGTACGTATGGCTCAACAATTTTTTTTAATCTATCTATGATCTCTTTTTCACTCATATTGAAGAATTAAGCAATATATTTTTTAAAAATAGCAACGGCATTCACATCTCCAAAGCCAAAACTGGCCTTTGCCAGGATATTTATCTTAGCATTCATTTTTTGCCGTGGAATCCTATCTTCATCAATTAGCTGCAGAATTTCTGGATGTAAATCTTCGCAATTGATATTAGGAAACAAAAAGTCGTTCTTCACCTGTAGCACTGAAGCTACACATTCAATGGAACCGGAAGCGCTCAGGCAATGTCCCGTCATTCCTTTAAGGGAATTAATATATGGAAAATTGTCTCTTTTTCTCCCAAGCGAATTGATCCAGTTCCTTATTTCGGTTGAATCCCTGTTGGTTGCCGTTAGATGACCGTTTATCGCGTCTATCGCGCTACCGGAAATATTTGAATTTTCTAGAGCAACCTTAATGCATCTTTCCACAGCTTCATTATTGGCAGCGGTCATACTTCCGTCACCTCTTTGTCCGCCACTATTTATTTCACCTCCAAGCACTTCAGCATAGATATTTGCGCCTCGCTCAATAGCCGAATCAAGATCTTCCAGAACTAATGCTCCTGCTCCACTACCAGGTACGAATCCCGTTGCCGAGGCACTCATTGGCCTGGAAGCCTCTTCCGGTCTGTCATTATATTTGCCTGGGAGAATTCTCATCGCATCAAAACCTCCCCATACATAAGGACCATGATCTCCACAGCTGCCAACAAGCATACGCTTCGCCCTGCCCGACCTTATCCTGTCAAAGCCCATAAGTAAAGCTTCCGTGCCTGTTATGCAGGCAGATGAATTGGAGGTTACCTGATTCCCACAGCCGAGCATGCCTCCTAAATAAGCACTTATTCCACTTGCCATGGTCTGTACCACACTCGTACTGCCCAAACGTCGTGTCTTTCCCGCATCGATGAGATGTATGGCTTCCCTGAATTTATCCACACCTAGGATTCCTGTACCAAAAATGATCCCTGAATCCCAGTCAGGGGAATTTCCGTTTGCGGTTTCAAGTCCGGCATCTATCCAGGCATCTGTTCCCGAGATTACGCCATATACGATTCCACTACTGTTAAGTCCTTTTAACTGAAGCGGAGTAAAATAATTATCAAGGAGCTCCTCCAAAATTTGGGGCTTCCCTCCTACCTGGCATGTAAAGTTGAGTTTTTCAAGTTCAGGAAAAAAACGAATGCCACTACTTCCATTTTTCAAAGCAGCTTCAAAATTAGCAAGCCCCACTGCGTTAGGCGCGGCAACCCCCATTCCTGTTATGACAACTCTTTTATTCATTCCTCTCCTTATCTAATATCATTCCTGCAATCACTCCCCTGCACACAAGTTCTTCGCTGTTATTGAACATGCTTACTTTACATTTAAGCTTATTGAACCTGAAATATTGCTTTTCTGAAACCACTTTCACGGTTTCTCCTGGAATTACCGATTTGAAATATTCCACTTCTGAAGATGACAGGGCAATATTGGGCCTTCCGGAAATGATTTTGTCTTTGTTCAGTAGAAATATTCCAAGACATACTACACCTATCTGCGCCATACATTCGGTTAAAATAACTCCCGGTGTTAGCGGATTAGCTTTAAAATGGCCTTTATAAAAATCATGTTCCGGCGAAAAAGTATATTGTCCAGTCACAGAGTTCTCATTGATCTCAAGGATTTTATCAACAAATAAAAAAGGCTTTGAATAGGGTAAGTGTTTGAGAATATCTTTTTTATCCACAGGCTTCAGCATTTACATAAGATGTTCACCTCCATTAACCGGAATGATAGTGCCGGTGATCCAGCTTGCTTCATCCTTGCTCAAAAGGTATACAACGTTGGCCACATCATCAGGTACGGTAAGCCTTCTAAAAGGATTATGTTTTAGGGCATGCACTCTTAAAGTCTCATTCCCTGGGATCATCTGGAAAGACCTGGTAACAGTGATGCCAGCCTGAATGCAATTGGCTCTTACCCCATATCTGGCAAACTCAAGGGCGATACTTCTGGTTAATGCTTCCAGGGTAACCTTAGCGGCTGAAACTGCAGCGTAATTCTTCCAGGCTTTTTTGTTTCCATCGCTTGTAAATGAAATAACCCTGGCGTCTTTCGTAAAAAGCTTGTTCCTGAAAATCGCCTGGGTCCAGTCATACAAACTCAGTGCCATGGCATCTATGGTAAGCTGTAAATCTATATTCTCCAGGATCTGATCATCACCTATCATCGGTTTTAAATTCCCTTTGGCTATGCTATGTAAGAGTGTCCTTATCTTTCCTTTCTCGCCAAGAATTTCTTTGATCTTTTCAATAAGTTCTTCCCTGCTCTCTTTTTTTACGGCATCGGCATTAAAACTTTCGAATTTTACTCCAGAAGCCCTTATCTCGTCAAAGGCTTCTTCGATATCCGGTATTTCTGTTCGCCTGTCACGATGAATAATGATGATATTCATTCCATGTTTTGCCAGTTTCTTAGCGCTGGCATAGCCCAGGCCACTGCTACCTCCGAGGATAAGCGCCCAGTAATCCTGATCTTTGAATTCTGCTACCATTCCAATAAAATTCTTTGAGCCGAAAATCCGGGTCCGAAACTGAGCATAATTCCCTGCTCTCCTTCAGGAATCTCTTTTTTGAGAAAACGCTCTAAAACATAAAGAACCGTTGCACTGCTCATATTTCCATATAAGCGTAAAACCTCCCGGGTATCGTCTATATTCTTTCCTAAGTTACCAAAAAGATCAGAAACCGTTTGCACAATTTTTCGACCTCCCGGGTGAAATACCAAATGATCTACTTTCTCAATGGAAGTGTTATGTTTCTCAAGAAACGGATGAATAATTGCCGGGAAATGCTCTGATATGGTCTCCGGTACTGCCGGGTCAAGGATCATTTGAAGCCCGTTATTGATAAGGTCAAAGCCCATTAAATGGGTAGAATTATAGAAATGATACATCTCCTCTCCCAGGATCTTTGGCCCTGAAACATTCTCTTCTGAAGAAAGTAAAACACAGGCGGCACCATCACCAAAGATCGCGGCGCTCACCATATTTGCCATACTGAAATCTTCCAGCTGAAAAGTAGCCGTCGGACTTTCTACTGCTACCACAGCGGCTCTTTTCCCCGGATTGGCTTTCAGAAAATTGTTAGCATAAATGATTCCTGAAATTCCTGCAGCACAGCCCATTTCGGTTACCGGAAGCCTGGTGATATCTCTTTTTAGTTCAAGCTCATTGATAAGGTATGCGTCCAGTGAAGGGATCATAATGCCGGTACAGCTCACTGTAATTATAAAATCCAGCGAATCACCTGCCCAACCTGAATTATGCAATGCTTTCTCCAGGACATTCTTCCCAAGCCTCTTTACCTCCCTTACATAAATATTGTTCTTCTCTTCAAATGAAGTAGCCGTGAATACATCCTCTGGAGACATGATCGAATAACGCTTATCTACCCCTGCTCCTTCAAAGATCTTCAGAACTTTTCTTCTGAACCTTTCCTCCTGGCCATCAAGCCAGTTCTCAACCAGAGGAAGTATCTCCTGTGTGTTCCGGGAATATTCCGGTAGTTCTTTTTCTACGTTTACAATCTTTACGCTCATAAAAAATAATATGCTATTTTACATGATGATCCACTGATATCTGAATGCCCACTTCCATTTGATATGATGATCACTTGCAGGGATATGACCTGAAAACTTCTCTATTTCTCTTTTTTTAAAACCTCTAAGAATAGATACGAGTCCATCTTTTCTCGCGATCTCATTATTGACGAATACCGAACAGAATGCCTGGAACAGGAAATAAGCAATTTTACTCCTGTGAAGGTCATTTATCACCACTCCCAGGCGGGATTGTGCATGAAATTGCTTTACCAAACTTATGATTTCTTTGTCCCTGAAATGATGCAGTGTCAAGGTACATAAAATGATATCGAATTCCATTTTCTGAAATTCATCGCTTAAAATATTAAGGCTTAGAAAACTTATTTCAGGATAATACTTAGAAAGTTCTTCTGCGATTTGTATAGTATGGGAATTTGCATCTATTCCAACAAATTCAAAGCTATAGCCTTTTTTTCGACCCCAAATTGCCAGTTTTCGCATCATTGCACCATTGCCGCAGCCAATATCAGCGATCTTAACTATTCGACCTTTTGTATGGTTGTGAAGTAGTTTTTCAATCCCTTTCCTGGTGATCTTATTCCCCCCAAGCCAGGAATTTATCTTCTCAAGATCTCGCAAAGTCTTTCTTAATTCAGAACCTTTCAATTCAAAATCATCCATGATCTCAATCTGGTCAGTTCTGCGTGAAGTATCTGGCTTAAGCATAGAATGGCTGTCCATGAGTTCTTTTGATAATCTGCGGCATCACAGCAGGGAAATTCTTTATGATCCCATGAGTGATCTCCGAAAGTGGGCTGTTTAATAGTACATGTTGGAGTATTCTTCCGGCTCTTATCCTGGATTTAAACTCCAAATTCCACTTATTCTGGTAACTACCTTCTACATATGACCTTCCAATATGCTTGTTTTCATAGAATTCAATAATGCCTTCGGCAGCCAACTTTGCACTATGAATAGCCATTGCCATACCGTTACCGCATAATGGATGTATCAATCCTGCAGCATCTCCAAGCATTAGGATATGGTCTTCAATAACATTCTTTTTATCGAAAGAGACCTGTGCTATGCTCAGGTCTTTATCAAACAATGCCTCTGAATTCAGGAAGAATTCCTCTAATTCAGGGTTCTTTAATAAAACCTTTTCTTTAAAAGTTTCTATATTCTTGTATCTTCTGAAGCTTTTATATGACGCCAGATAACAGGCATTCACAGCTCCCGTTTCGGTCTTCGATAACCCGCAATATCCTCCATTAAAGTTATGCAAGGATACCAGATCTTCTGGATAATTATCATTCCGGTAATGAGCCTTTATAGCCAGCCAACCAGATAAGCGATCAAAAAATGGCCTTTTTAGGCTTTTATCAAGATTAGATCTTTTACCATAGGCACCCAGAACAAAATCTGCCTCCAAACTTTTACCGCCTTCAAGGTACACCAAAAAACTTTCCTTTTCGAACTTAACTGTGGTAACAGTATCGTAAATTATTTGGCAGTTAGGAGAAATACTTTTGCGGAAAAAATAATTATCCAGGGCATAGCGGCTTATTCCAAGGCCACCCAATTCCAGGTCGCAGGAAATGCTTTCCCCATTTTTAGATGAGTATTTGAGGCGTTTTATCTTTGCAGGCTCCAATGAGTCTAGATCCAGACCCAGAATCTTTAAATAAGGAGTCACTTCATTCGATAAATACTCTCCGCATACTTTATGATGGGGATATTTTTCCTTTTCAATCAGGATCACATTAATATTCTTGAGGGATAGATGAATTGCTGCAGTAAGACCTGCCAATCCGCCTCCGATAATTATGACCTGGGTGTTTTTCACTCTTTTAATTTAAATATAAAGAATAAAAAATCCCGGAAAAATCCGGGATTTTCATTTGATCAAACTATATCATTAGTTCTCGTTATCTTTTTGTTGTTCAGCCTTTCTCTTAGCCTCTTCCTTCATCTGCTCATTGGCTATAATTGCAAGCTCTACCCTACGGTTCTGAGCCCGACCTTCAGCAGTACTGTTGTCATATTTAGGCTTGCTTTCACCATACCATTTGGTGGTGAAACGTCCGCGATCTATACCGGCCTCAACCAGATATCCGGTTACAGCCTGAGCCCTGTTCTTGGACAATGTAAGGTTATAGCTATCGCTTCCTGTATTATCGGTATGCCCTTCAACAAGAATGTTTGTTTGTGGATATTCCTTGAAGATTCCGGCAAGCTTGTTAAGGGTTTCCTGAGATTTTGCATTGATATTATATTTATCTGTTGCAAAATATACACCACTGGATTCATCAAATGTCACATTGATACCTTCACCTACACGTTCAACTTCAGCTCCAGGGATCTCCTCTTCGATCTCTTTAGCCTGCTTATCCATTTCATTCCCGATGATCGCTCCGGCGGTACCACCCACTACACCACCAATAATGGCGCCAAGTGCGGTATTACCATCTCCGGTATTATTACCAATCACCCCACCAATAACGGCTCCACCTGTGGCTCCAATTACGGCTCCTTTTTGTTTATTATTTGCATTCTTGGTCGCTTCACAACCAAATATAAGGGTTGAAACTACCAGCAATGCTAACATTCTATTTATCACTGTTCTCATAGCTATTCAATTTTAATTAAAGTTTTGAAAAATTCATTCTAATGGTAAACGGGGATCCATCAAGACTTACGGTTTGTTCCCATACCATATTGGTATCACTTAAACTTTTAAGATTCAAACGGAATCCCTGGTTACCGGTCGTTGATTTGTAATCTTCATTGGTAGGTTTAAGAAGAAAATCATATACCCCTTCAGGAGTATTCTCTTCGTCTATAGACCAAATGAAATAATTTGTTTCTCCGTCACACCCAACACCTGATACAGAATACGTGCCACGATTGTTATTAGAAACAAAATCCCAGGTACTGTTCTCAAAACAGGAAGCCGAAGCTTCATTGAAAAGAGTTACATTGAATTCACCCGGGTTATTAGGATAAGTTACACTTGTTAGTGTCCAGTTCCCGTCAAATGTTTTACGGGCTTCTCTGGCTGTTTTACTCGGTCCGCATGAGGCCACTAGGGCAACTGCAGATAATAGAATTAAAAACTTTTTCATAGTAGAGTTGATTTAAACTAAAAATCCAATGTGCAATATGGTTTCGCATAAGAACACATTGGATGATATGAACCTGATTATATTATCTTCTGAATAATCTGCTTAACAGTGAAATTACAAGCAGCACAAGGAAAATATAAAAAATAATCTTCGCAATATCTGCTGCTCCTTCAGCGACCCCACCGAATCCGAAGATTGCGGCAACAATCGCAATAATCAGAAAAATAACGATTAAGCGTACCATAATTTATAGTTTTAATTGATTAGTTATAACTAAATTACAGTAGTGCTTTTCCTTCAACAAAAGATTATTAATACTTTAACAGTGGCTTTGTTAAGGATTCTTAATTAAATCATCATTAATTTACAGGCTTATTAATATTCTATTAAATATTGAAGCTTTTCCCTGAATCTTTTCCGTGGAAGATACTGTTTCTCGAGGTTTTCAGCGAAAGGAATGGGTGTTTCAAGGCTCCCCACTCTCATTACAGGTGCATCCAGGCTTTCAAAGCAATTTTCAGAGATTATGGCAGCGATTTCTGAAGCCAGACTGCCAAATAAAGAATCTTCGGTAAGAATAATCACTTTTCCCGTTTTGGTAACCGATTCACAAATGCTATCCATATCCAGAGGCTGAAGGCTTCTGAGATCAATAAGATCTGCTTTATGAAAATCCATTTCATCCAGGGTTTCCAAAGCCCAGTGTACCCCTGCACCATAGGTGATTATACTCACATCCTTACCTTCCCTAAGTCTGGAAGCTTTACCAAATTCCAAGGTATAGTAATCTACAGGTACATCCTGCCTTATACTTCTATAAAGTGCTTTATGCTCAAAGAATAATACCGGGTTGGGGTCATTAAAGGCTGTATTAAGCAGACCTTTTGCGTCAAAAGGAAAGGCAGGATAGACCACTTTTAACCCGGGAACTTTTGTAAACCAGGCTTCGTTGGTCTGGCTGTGAAATGGTCCGGCTCCCACTCCGCCCCCACAGGGCATTCTTATTACAACATCGGCATTCTGGTCCCACCGGTAATTCACCTTGGCGAGATAATTCACAATGGGATTAAAACCTGAACTCACAAAATCACTGAACTGCATCTCTACCATGGCTTTCATCCCATTAATAGAGAGTCCCATGGCGGTGCCTACAATAGCCGACTCACAGATAGGCGTATTTCTTATTCTTTCTTTACCAAACTGATCAATAAATCCCTCTGTAATTTTGAATACACCCCCATAATCTGCAATATCCTGTCCCATCAAAACCAGATTCTCATGTTTTTCCATAGATGATCTAAGGGACTGGGAAATAGCATCTATATATCGAACATTTTCAGTTTTCCCAGAAGGCTTAACTTCCTGATAATTAAAATATTGAAATACATTATCTAGCTCTTTAGTTTCATCAGAATCAATAGCTGATTCCGAAAAAGCCTTTTCAAGATTTTCATCAATTTCCCTGGTGATGCTCTCCCTGATTTCCTGCTGAAGATCTTTTGCAAGAACACCAGTTTCAGAAAGATAATCCTCAAAATTACTTATCGGATCTTTTTCCTGCCATTCATCCATCAATTCCTGAGGTACATATTTGGTCCCGCTAGCCTCTTCATGGCCACGCATCCTGAAGGTTTTAAATTCGACCAGGACCGGCCTGGGGTTTTCTCTCATGCCCTCCACTATTTCAGAAACCTTTGAATACACTTCCAGAATATTATTCCCATCGATGATATGCGACTCCATACCGTATCCGGCACCCCGGTCTGCAAGGTCCTTACATCTATATTGCTCGTTTGTGGGCGTAGAAAGTCCATAGCCATTATTTTCAATACAGAACAGCACAGGCAGGTCCCAGACCGAAGCAATATTAAGGGCCTCATGAAAGTCCCCTTCGCTGGTACCCCCTTCTCCCGTAAAAACGGATGTAAGTTTCTTTTCTTCTTTTAGTTTATGAGCAAGTGCAATCCCGTCTGCAACCCCCAATTGAGGCCCCAGGTGGGAGATCATTCCAACGATCTTATATTCCTGAGTCCCGAAGTGAAAGCTGCGGTCACGGCCATTGGTAAAACCGGAAGCTTTTCCCTGCCACTGGGCAAAAAGTCGGTATAAAGGAATATCTCTGGTAGTAAAAACACCGAGATTTCGATGCATGGGAAGAATATATTCATCATCATTCAGGGCTGTTGTCACCCCAACGGAAATAGCTTCCTGCCCTATTCCACTAAACCATTTTGATATCTTACCCTGGCGTAAAAGGATAAGCATCTTCTCCTCTATCATCCTGGGTTTGAGCATAGCTTTGTATAGCCCGAGCATTTTATCATTTGAGATCTGAAAATCCTTATATTCCAATTGATGCATTTTGACTTTCTTGGAGAGCATAAAAAATATTTATCTCTCAAATGTAACCAAATTTCTATATGCTAAGAAAAATATAAACCAGCGGCATATCACCTAATTTTATTTAACTTTGCTTGTTATTTAAAATCAAAATACTGCTTAGAATGGCAATGAATAATATTCCCAGCGTAGACCTGGCCGACTTCCTTTCAGACGACCCAAAGAGAAAGGAAAAATTTGTTGAAGAGATTGGTAAGGCCTACGAAGAAATTGGGTTTGTAGCTTTAAAGAATCATTTTTTAAGTGATGAACTCGTAGAAGAGTTATATAAAGAGGTTAAATCTTTCTTCGACCTTCCTCTAGAAACCAAACAGAAATATGAAATTGAAGGCCTTGCAGGTCAGAGAGGATATATTTCTTTTGGTAAGGAGCACGCCAAAGGCAAAAAAGAAGGTGACCTTAAAGAGTTCTGGCATTTTGGCCAGGAACCATCTGAAGATGCAAATCTTACAGAAGAATATCCGGAAAATGTACAGGTTGAAGAACTAAAAGATTTCAATCATGTAGGAATGGAAGCATATAGGATGCTTGAGAAAACAGGTATTTATGTTTTAAGAGCTCTTGCACTTTACATTGGTCTGGAAGAATATTATTTTGATCACTGGGCCAGTAATGGGAACAGTATTCTAAGACCAATTCATTATCCACCGATCACCGAAGAACCTAAAGGGGCAGTGAGAGCCGGAGCACATGGAGACATTAACCTTATCACCCTGCTTATGGGCGCTTCAACAGGAGGACTTCAGGTGCTAAGAAAGGATGGTGAGTGGATAGACGCGATTCCACAGGAAGATGAATTAGTGATCAATGTTGGAGATATGCTCGAAAGGCATACCAATAATAAATTAAGGTCCACTATTCATCGGGTGATAAATCCACCAAAAGAAGAATGGGATAAACCAAGATATTCCATACCTTTCTTTATGCATCCAAGGAGTGATATGAGACTGGATTGTCTTGAGGAATGTATAGACGAAGACCATCCAAAACAATATGAAGATATCACTGCCGGTGAGTTTTTGAATCAGCGCCTTATTGAAATAGGCCTGGCTAAAAAATAATTATGGCAAAAAAGAAATTAGGATTAGAAGATCTGGGTGGATTTGTATTTTCCACCAATGAAGATTTTGATGATAGTGAGTATGCAGATGAAGAATCTCAGGAACCTCTTCCTCCCGGAGAACAGGAACTGGAAGCTCATTTTAGCAATAAAGGTCGCGGCGGTAAGACCGTAACCATTATAAAGGGATTCCAGGGACCGGAAGAAGATCTGATTGCCCTTGGCAAAATGTTGAAGAAAAAATGTGGTGTTGGGGGCTCAACAAAAGATGGAGAGATCATTATTCAGGGTGATCATCGTGATAAGATTATGCAGCTATTAAAAAAAGAAGGTTATAAAGTGAAGCGTGTTGGTGGCTAATCCAATACGCTTTTTTTCAATAAGAGATGGAAAACAAGACCTTACATATCATCAACGGCGACAGCCTTGCAGAACAAGTGGAGCAGTTAAACCTGCCCGGGGAGTTTATTATATGGCGTGAACTCCTTTGTGAAGGCCCTACTCTTAAAGAAATCAATCAGGAATTTTATAAGCTTAGAAAAAAATACCTTAGACATACCTATTCTATTTCCGCTGAAAATTATGAAGACCGGTTCATTTCGGAGGTAAAAAGATTAAAAGCCAATAATGATTATGATTCGGTAATTCTCTGGTTTGAATTTGACCTGTTTTGTCATATCAATATGCTTGCTGCCATAAATCTGCTTTTTGAAAAGAAAAAAGACATCCCAATTTCGCTTGTTTGCAGTAGAAAGCTTCCCGGAGAGGATGAATTCAAGCCACTTTCAAACTTAAGCCTTGATGAGCTCAGGAACCATTATGAAAACAGGATCAAATTAAATGACGATGATATTGAGGTCGCTGTACTTATATGGGAACTGTACTGTAGTAATAACCCTATGAAATTAAAACCCCAGATAAAGACTAATACCAACTTCGAATATCTCTCCAGCTGTATACGAGCCCATATCGAAAGATTTCCTAATAGTGTCACAGGAATAAACACCCTGGAAAGGAATGTGCTCAAACTGATAGAAAATCATGAGATCGCCAACAAAAATCACTTATTAGGTTATGCCCTTCAATATCAGGGATACTACGGATATAGCGACACCCAAATGCGGAGGTTGTTGGAAAAACTTTCCATTTTTTATAAAAACAAAGAAGGCCGTATCCGTTTAACCGAGAAAGGAATACAGGCCTTGAACGGAGAAAAGAATTTTTACAGGGATCTGAAAAATGACGAATATTTTGGAGGTGCGAGAATGTATGATTTCCTTTATGAATCTGAGTCTCACAGACTACTAAAATTATAACATGAGTTTACAATCGTCTGAACTCGTCCTGAATGCGGACGGTTCTATCTACCACCTGGGGCTTTTGCCTGAAGACCTCGCCCAAACTGTAATTCTTGTTGGTGACCCAAGAAGGGTTGCAAGGATTACTGAACACTTCGATAATGTAGACCTGAAAAAGCAAAAAAGGGAATTTGTAACCCATACAGGATATTTTAGAGGGAAGCGTATCACGGTAATGTCTACAGGAATGGGAACAGATAATATCGATATCGCTCTTACCGAACTGGATGCCCTGGTAAATATAGACCTTAAGGAATCCAGAATTAAGGAGGGCTCCGTTAGTCTGGATATTATCAGGATAGGAACAACCGGATCAATAAGGGAAGAAATACCAGTAGGTTCATTTATAACCAGCGAATGGGCAATTGGCTTTGATGGACTAATTTATTACTATAAAAGCGATGATATTCTGAATACTGAAATTTCAGAAGCATTTATTAAACACACAGGCTGGGCATCAAACAAGGCTATGCCTTACGTGGTCAAGGGAAATGAATATCTTATAGATAAATTAAGTTCTGATTCTACCATCAAAGGATTTACAGGAACCAATATTGGCTTCTATGGCCCTCAGGGACGGGTTCTACGAGCGGGTATCCCTGATCCTGACATGAATGAAAAAATAGCTTCTTTTAACTATAAAGGACATGCCATCACCAATCTTGAAATGGAAACATCCGGGATTTATGGATTATCCCGGCTGTTAGGTCATCGTGCCGTTTCAATGAATGTAGTGCTCGCTAACAGAGCGACCGGAGAATTTGCCGAAAATACCAAGGAACCGGTAGACAAACTAATAGAGTATTCACTGGAGAGGATCGCGAAATAGCCCGTCTTATTTAACAATATATTAAAAGCAAAGCATGGTGTACTTTGTATTTTTGATTAAACAATCTATCACCAATGCAGCAACCTAATGAAGACCGGTTTAGGCACAGAGATCTTAACTGGTTAAGTTTTAATGAAAGGGTTCTTCAGGAGGCCGCAGATAAGATCAATCCTCTTTATGAGAGGATGAAGTTTCTCGCAATTTTTTCTTCAAATCTCGATGAGTATTTCAGGGTAAGGGTATCCCAGCTTCGACAAATGAAACGGGTTAAAAAAAGCATCCGTAAGAAACTCGCACTAAGGCCTTCAAAAATCACAAAACAGATCATTGACGAAGTAAAAAAGCAACAGGATCGTTTTGGTGAAATATATCATAATGAGATCATCCCTGAACTGGCAAAAAATGGGATACATATACTCGATGCTGAACACTTTAAACCGGCACATAAGGAATTTGTGAGTTCCTTTTTCAACAATAAAGTGGAAGAACACCTGAAACCCATCATGTTGAATTTGAACAAAGAGAATGAGCTGTTTCTGGAAAATTCAGTTTTATATTTTCTTATAACCTTTGATAATGAGGACAGACTGGCTGTAGTAAATATTCCCGTTAACGAATGTGGTAGATTTGTAATGATGAAAGGGGTTAAGGGAAAGCATAACATTACCTACCTAGATGAAATCATTAGACATGAAGCCTACAAGGTCTTCCCGGAAAATAATATTACTGGTATCTATGAGATCAAATTATCAAGGGATGCTGAACTTTATATAGATGATATATATGAAGGTGTGCTGGCAGAGAAGATATATGAATCCCTGAAGCAGCGAACCGATGGGCAGCCAACCAGATTATTATATGATGCATCTATGCCAAAGGATGTTCAGAAAAAAATAAGAAAGTTATTAAAGCTGGGAAAGATAGATATGATGCCCGGAGGTAAATATCATAATTTTAAGGATTTCTTTTCCTTTCCCGATCCTACAGAAAATCCAAAGCTTCATTTTAAGGAACTTCCTCCCCTGCCACATAAAACCCTGGATAAAAGCAAAGATTACTTTGAGTTGATTAAGAAGAAAGATCAGGCACTTCATTTTCCCTATATGTCATTTGGGTATGTAGAGAAATTTATAGGACAGGCTGCAAAAGACGATAAGGTTACAGATATTAGTATATCCCTTTACAGGGTGGCTGATGAATCTAAACTTACTTCTTCTTTATTGGAAGCTCTGGATAATGGAAAAAGAGTGACTGTTTTTGTAGAGGCAAAGGCGAGATTCGATGAAGAGAACAATATAATCTGGGGAAGAAAATTTGAAGAAAAAGGTGCTAATGTGATCTACAGTTACCCAAAAGTAAAGGTGCATTCAAAGATCATGCTTATATGCAGGCAGGAAGGAGATATCAGTATGAGATATGCATATATAGGTACCGGAAACTTTAATAGCGAAACCGCAAAGATATATTGTGACCACGCCATTTTTACTGCAAACAAGTATATTACTAAGGAGTTACAACGCCTGTTCAAAGTACTTGAAGGAGAACTTATAATCCCAAGGGAGAAAAATCTGCTGATCTCTCCTTTTTCCACCCGTCAGGAATTCCTGAAGCTTATTTATAACGAAATAGAAAATGCACGGGAAGGTAAAAAGGCAAAAATCACTGCCAAGATGAACAGCCTTGAAGATGAAGAGATGATAGAGTTGCTGTATAAGGCCAGCCAGGCAGGAGTTCAAATAAGATTACTGATTCGAGGTTTCACCTGTCTTATTCCTGGTATCAAGGGAATGAGCGAGAATATTTATATAACAAGTGTTGTAGACAGGTTTCTTGAACACGGTAGAATGTATATTTTTGAAAATGGTGGTGACGAACTAATGTTCTACGGCAGCGCTGACTGGATGAACCGAAACCTTGATAGAAGAATAGAGGTCATTTCTCCTGTTCTGGATGAAGATATCAAACAGGAATTCAAGGATATTCTGAATATTCAGCTAAATGACAATCTCAAGGCCCGGATACAGGATCCAGAAGAGACCAATAAGTATGTGCAGAGGAAGAAAGGAGAAAAAAAGATAAGATCACAATACGAGATATATAATTATTTGAAAGAAAAGCATACTGGATAAATAATTTTCCAGAAAAACATTATTCTGATGAAAACGATCAAAATAGGAGGCGTACCAGAACATTTTAACCTTCCATGGCATCTATGCATGGAGAACAACAAATTTAGTGATGAAGGTCTTAATGTGATATGGAAGGATTACCCGGAAGGTACAGGAGCGATGTGCAAGGCAT
Source organism: Gramella jeungdoensis (assembly GCF_023805255.1). Taxonomy (GTDB): domain Bacteria; phylum Bacteroidota; class Bacteroidia; order Flavobacteriales; family Flavobacteriaceae; genus Christiangramia; species Christiangramia jeungdoensis. Next base: position 222,084 of record NZ_JAMSCK010000004.1, on the reverse strand, counting down.
TAAGGTCAGGAGAACTTGATGCAGCCGTGATACTTACTGAAGGTATCACAAGGGATATAATCAATGGTAATGAAAGTAAGATCATCCAGTGCTATATTGCCAGTCCGTTGATTTGGGGGATACATGTTGCGGCAGGCTCACCATATAAAAATATAAAAGACCTCGAAGGAACTACTGCGGCGATTAGCAGAAAAGGCAGCGGTTCTCACCTAATGTCCTACGTGAATGCTCAGAATAGGAACTGGAATATGGACGATCTCAAATTTGAGATCGTAAATAACCTGGAAGGCGCTATAAAAGCACTTGAAAAGGACAGGGCACAATATTTTATGTGGGAACATTTTACCACAAAACCGCTTGTGGACAATAAAACCTTTCGTTTGGTAGCCGACTGCCCTACTCCATGGCCATGTTTTGTGATCGCTGCCAGAAATGAAAGTATTCGGAAGGACCCTGGAAGACTTCAGTTGATGCTTGAGATCCTTAATTCTGAAACCAAGGACTTCAAGCTTCAAAGAAATATAGATGTCATGTTATCAGAAAGATATCAGCAAAAACTGGAAGATATCAGAAAATGGCTTGATCTTACCCGTTGGAGCCAGGAACAAATAAATGAGGAAGATCTCAACAACGTACAGGAAACACTCTTTGATTTAAATTTGGTGAAAGAAAAGAGAAATTATTCAGATCTCGTTCATACTTTTTAATATTCATACTTCACGCGGAAACGAATTTACACTCTAAGGATCATGACCATAAAATTATGATAGAATTAGGCCGGTTGGAATACCTGCCTTTCATTTTAAGATAATTATCCGCACATTCAATTGGAATGAATAATTCTTAAAAAAGTTTTTATAGCCGATATCATATTAAAAATAATATTCATAATTTCGGGCCGAATCAATTCTAACCGACTTAATGAAAAACCTTCTTTTAGCAGTTTCTCTGCTGCTCACGACCTCGTTATGCGTTTCCCAGGAAAACCCGGAAAATCAGGAACCTGAAAAGAGAGACATCACTCAAAACGAATTAAGCATCAATGCATTCAATCTTGTAGCCTTTGGTATCATTGAAATCACTTATGAAAGAGTAATAGATGAAAACTCCACATGGGCAATTGAAGGTTTTATTCATCCGAGTAAAGACAGCTATATTGATGAGGCGTATTATAAAGATATATCCCTAACCGGTAAGTATAAACATTTTTTTAGTTCAGATTATGCTCGTGGTTTCTACGTGAACGCTTTCGGGATGATCTCTAATGGAGAGTATGAAACGGATTACTACTATTCTGAATTTACAGATGATTATGTCTATGAAACTGAGGATTATACAGATTTTGCTATAGGCTTCGGATTAGGTGGCAAATTTGTATCCCAGGGAGGTTTTATGCTGGACCTTAATGCGGGTATAGGAAGGAATCTTTTAAGCGATAATTCCCCTACAGTAGTTGGCCAGTTCATGGTAAATCTCGGATTCAGGTTCTAATTACCAATCTATAGGTTTTTCCCCATTGTTTTCAAGGTAATTATTTGCCTTACTGAAATGTTTATTTCCAAACCAGTAACCACGATTGGCACTTAATGGAGATGGATGACCGCTGGTTAGAATAAGGTGTTTGGAGCTATCAATAAGTTTCGTCTTTTTCTTTGCATAACCACCCCACAGCATAAAGACCACATTTTCCTTATCCCTTGAAATCGTTTCAATAACTCGGTCAGTAAAAGTTTCCCAGCCTTTATTCTGATGTGAGCCCGCCTGATGCGCCCTTACTGTTAGAGTTGCATTCAGCAATAAAACTCCCTGATCTGCCCATCTTTCCAGATTACCGGTAGATGGAACTGGTTTTCCCAGGTCATTTTCAATCTCCCTGAAGATATTTATAAGCGAGGGTGGAAACTGGATGCCATCTCTTACAGAAAAGCAGAGTCCGTTTGCCTGACCAATCCCGTGGTAGGGGTCCTGACCAAGGATAACTACCTTGGTGTCATCAAAATTCGAATGATCAAATGCCGCGAAGATCTCCTTTCCGGGAGGAAAACATTTGTTTTCAGAGTATTCATTTTTTACAAATTCTGTGAGGTTTTGGAAGTAATCCTTTTCGAATTCCGGTTCCAGTTCTTTTTTCCAGCTTGGGTGTATTCTTACGTTCATGAGAATTAAGTAACTTTGCAGGACCTCAAAAGTAGGGAAAAATTGATATGATTAAAATTAGTTCGAGGAGTCTTGAGGATCTTGAGTTTCCGGTAGTCTGTGCACAAATCAGCGAATTTTGCATTACCGGGCAGGGAAAGGAAAAAGCTCTGAAGATTCAACCTTATCCAAATTATAAAAAAACGGTCTTTGGCCTTGATCAGACCAATGAATACTTCAATTCAAAAACCAGGGATCAGCCTATTCCAAATCACGGTTTCGATTCCATTCAGCCGGAGATCAAATTGCTGGGAATAGAAGGTTCTCTTGTTGAGATATCAGGTTTCAGGAAGATCGCGTCCATTACCGAGACGGTAAACACCCATATAAAATATTTCCAGAAATATTCCGAAGATTACCCTGCGCTATCTGAAACAGTCTCACATATTGAGTTTGACCTAAGCCTGACCAATAAAATCAATGCAGTTATAGATCGCTTCGGTGAAATGAAGGATGATGCCTCTCCCCTTTTACAGAACCTGAGGCGATCGATCAATTCGGTGAAGGGAAGAATAAATTCCAGTTTCAACTCGGCCCTTACTTCATATCAATCCTACGGTTATCTTGATGAGATAAGGGAAAGTGTGGTTGAGAATGTACGTGTACTTGCTGTAAAGGCCATGCATCGCCGAAAGGTGAAAGGCGGGATTATGGGCAATTCCAAGACTGGAAGTATCGTTTATATACAGCCCGAAGCGACTTACCAGTTTACACGCGAACTTAATAACCTGGAATACGAGGAAAAAGAAGAGATAAAAAGAATTCTCAAGGAATTAACGGAGTTTGCTCGACCTTATAGAGAAACTCTGACCGAATACCAGGAATTGCTGAGTGATATTGACGTTATAGCGGCAAAATCTAAATATGCTGAAAGAATAAATGGGGTACTTCCCAGGATAAGTAAAGAAAGAGAACTTCAGTTGAAGGAAGCCTATCATCCACTTCTCTACCTTAGCAATAAGAAAAAAGGAGAAAAGACTTTTCCGCAAAGTATCGAATTGGCTCCCGATAACCGGATCATAGTGATTTCAGGACCCAATGCGGGCGGTAAAAGTATTACGCTTAAAACCGTTGGTCTGTTACAGGTAATGCTCCAGAGCGGAATGCTTATCCCGGTTCATGAATACAGCAGGGTGTGTCTTTTTAAAAAAGTGCTTACAGATATAGGTGACAATCAGTCTATAGAAAATCATTTGAGCACCTATAGCTACAGGCTGAAGAATATGAACTATTTTCTTCGAAAATGTGATGATAAGACATTGTTCCTTATCGATGAATTCGGAACAGGGAGTGATCCTGAACTCGGGGGTGCCCTGGCAGAAACCTTTCTGGAGGTCTTTTATGAGAAAGGTTCCTACGGGATCCTAACAACCCATTACGCCAATCTTAAAAAGCTGGCGAATGAGCTGCCTGATATGAGCAATGCCAATATGATGTTTGATAACAGGACTCTTGAACCTGTCTATAAACTTCAGGTGGGTGAAGCAGGTAGTTCCTTTACCTTTGAAGTGGCTCAGAAGAATGGGATTCCATACAGTCTCATCAACAGATCCAAAAAGAAGGTTGAAAGAGGAAAGATAAGGTTTGACAGAAGTATCGCTAAACTTCAGAAAGAAAGATCGGAATTAAGAAAGACCACCGATTCTTTAAAGACCAAAGAGGAAAAGGCGGCAGCTCAAAAAGAGAAACTTGAAGAGATCAATTCCAGGATACAGCAAAAACTGGAGAGTTATCAGGAACTTTATGATACCAACCAGCGGCTTATTTATCTTGGCCAGAAAGTAAACGATCTTAGTGAAAAATATTTCAACGATAAACGGAAAAAAGAGTTGATAGGTGAATTTCTGAAGATGGTTGAGATAGAAAATTCCAAACGAAAAAAAGAGGATAAAAAGAAGCAGAAGGCCAGAAAAGCAAAAGAACGTCAGATTAAGCAGGAAGTTCAGAAAAAGATCCAGCCAATAAGACAAAAGAAAAAGGAAGAAAAGAAGAAAGAAGAGGAAATTAAGAAACAGGAAGCCAACAAGCCTAAAGCAAAATTAAAGGTTGGGGATAGAGTGAGACTGGAAGATGGAAAAGCCGTTGGCTCTATAGACAGCATCGAAAAAGGAAAAGCCATCGTTAATTACGGAATGTTCACAACTTCTGTTGGTCTTGAGCAATTAGAGCTTGTACAGGCCGCTAAAAAATAATTATATGGATCAGTTACCCGAAAATAAGAAGATCGTGTTGTTTGATGGTGTATGCAACCTTTGTGAGGGTGCTGTTCAGTTTATTATTAAGCACGACAAAAAAGATGTTTTCAGGTTTGCTTCACTACAAAGCGAAATAGGCAAAAAACTGGTTTCGGAACGCGGACTGGATCCAGAGGAGATAGATTCTATCATGCTAATAGTACCGGGAGTCGCATATTATCGTAAATCCACCGCGGTACTGGAGATCTCACGAGATCTTTCAGGAGGATATTCGTTACTGAAAAATTTTCTTGGGCTACCAGAGGGGTTCAGAGACCTGATCTATGATCTTATAGCAAACAAACGCTATAAATGGTTCGGGAAAAAATATGAATGTATGATCCCTACTCCCGCACTAAAAGCTAAATTCTTGGATTGATAACTAAGATCATCTTTCCGTTTTATAATATGGCTTTCGGTTATCTGTGTTAAGTTAAATTCTGGCTACTAATATGAAAAAATCCAGCCCCTATTGATCGAAGCTGGATTTTAAACAAAGAATTATTTTAGAGTTAATTTTTCAATTCGCCATCCAGAATATTTGGAGCACCTATTTCATTAAGTTTATTTTCCAATGCAGGAATGGTTTCGTTTACAATTGTGCTTACCTCAGACCGAAGATCGTTATACATTCTTTCAGCAATATTCATACTTCGCTTATGTGCTGCCGTGGGGCCATAAGTGGTCTGGCTTCCTCTGAAAGCAAAAATAAAATGACTTCTCAGGTTAGGCTGGACCTTTTCACCCATTTTTGCCTTGGATGGACTTCCCTCTAAAGAAATTTTCAATTCTCTGATTTCCCCATCCAGGTCGTAAAGATTCTTTTTGATCTCTGGAGCTTCGGCTCGTGTTCGGTTTAAGGCGACCCGCATTGCCTTAACCTTATTCTCAGCATTTTCCAGAGCATAATTCAGTTTTCTAATATCGGCAAACAGCTCAGTACTTCTTTGCCAAAACTTAGCAATCTCCTGATGAGCCGCACCATCTAAAGTTGTTTCTCTTAATGGAACCACTTCAAAATTTTCTGGACCTGCAAGTACAGTGCTTTGAGCATTTTCTTCCATAACCAATGTGGCGGAATAGTTACCGGGCACAACTCTAACATTACCCATATCGCCATCTCCTATTTCTCCCGGTTCTATGGGGCCTAAAGACGAGTAATATAGATCCCAGGCAACACGATTAATTCCTTTTTTTCCTTTTGCTTTTACACGATCTACTATATTGTCATTTTCATCTTTTATAAGCACCCAGATAGTCCTGCCCTCCTCACTCATTTCAGCATCCAAAGCCTTCCAACCTGGAAATGGAATATCTTTACCCGTGGTATCCAGTGCTTTTTCTCTTTCCTTTCTTTTGTCTTTAGAACTTTTATATGAGGAAGGTAGATAATAGGTTATCAAAGCTCCGTATTCCGGATTCTCAGCGAAATAATAATCGGCTCCCGTATTGCCTACCACACTTTTTGGTTTGTACCAATAAGCTTTTCTAATTGGGAACATATAACCGCTCTCGTTTGAAGTAGCTTCTTCTACTTCTCTTAGAGCCCGATAATCATCAAGGATAAAAAAGCCACGGCCAAAAGAAGCTCCAACAAGATCATTTTCACGTTTTTGAATGACCAGGTCCCTAAAGGGAATAGTTGGCGAACCAGGAACTTTATGCCAGTTCTTTCCTGCATTCCAGGAGGTATAGATCCCCTTCTCGGTCCCCAAGAAGAAGAGATTTTTATCTTCATGATCCTGGACTATTCTCCAAACCAGCAATTCTTTTGGAAGGTCACCTCTCATAGAGTTCCAGCTATTACCGGCATCGGTACTTTTAAAGATATAAGAAGAAAAATCCCCTTCTTTATGATTATCAAGAACCGCATACACCGTATTTGCCTCATATAGGTCTGCTTTAATATCATTTACAAAAGACCTTGCAGGAAGACCAAGGCGAGTCACAGGAACTTTAGTCCAGTTCTGGCCGGCATCTTTACTTACCTGAATAAATCCATCATCGGTTCCGGCGTATATAATTCCTTCCTGAATTGGTGATTCTGCAAGAGATGTTATGGTATTATAATTAGACATAGCCAGCACATCCCACGGGTTATCATAGCTCTGTTTTCTTCCCATTATTGGCAATTCCATACGTTCTTCATCCCTGGTTAAATCGGGTGAGATAACTTCCCAGCTGTTTCCCCGGTCTTCAGATCTCCACACCCTCTGGGAGGCAAAATAAATTCTTGAGGCTTTATGAGGACTCACAAGGATTGGAGAATCCCAGTTGAATCGTTCATAATCTTCTCCGTATTCCGGTTGTGGCTGGATTGCAACTTCTTCTCCAGAAGCCAGATCAATTCTGTATAAACCACCTTCCTGGGTTTCCGCATAGATGATATTGTTGTATTCGGGATCGGTGGCCGATTGATGCCCATCTGCAAACAATGTTTTAAACCAATGAGCATTTCTAATTCCCTCGCGTTCATCTGTTCTGGATGGTCCTCCTACTGAACCATTATCCTGAGTGCCGCCGAACACCTGATAAAAAGGCTCTGCGTTGTTAACAGCTACTTTATAGAACTGGGTTAAAGGAAGGTTTTTAAAATAGCTCCAGGTTTCTGCATTATCAAAGCTTTCGTAGATTCCGGCATCTGTTCCTACCAGCAGATAATCTGGATCATCATCTCTGAAAGCAATAGCGTGATTATCTGAATGCTTATCCTCTTCTTTTAATTGTTTAAAGGTTTTACCGCCATCTCCTGAAGTTTGGATTCGTACATCCATTAGATAAAGCCGATCAAATTCGTGAGGACTCGCATACAGTTCCTGGTAATAATGAGGTCCGGTAGCACCCGAAACGGCGTCAGACATTTTAGTCCAGGAAGCTCCTCTGTCTTCCGAACGGAAAAGACCACCCTGTCGCTGATCTGTTTCTATGGCAGCGTAAATGACATCAGGTTTTTGAGGAGAAATTGCAAGCCCAATTTTGCCTAGGTTTGACTTCGGAATACCTTGGTCTAACTCGGTCCAGGTTTCTCCTCCATCTTCCGATCTATGGATACCTGAATCTGGGCCACCTCCCATATAAGAAGCGACAGTCCTATGCCTTTGCCAGGTAGCGGCATAAATTCTGTCAGGATTTCTTGGGTCAAGCATAATATCTGTTACTCCCGTCCATTCATTTCCACCCAGAACTTTCTTCCATGATTTACCACCATCCAAAGATTTGTAAAGACCCCGTTCGCCACCCTTATTCCAAAGTGGTCCCTGTGCAGCAACCCATATAATATTTGAATCTTCTGGATGAACGATGATTTCGGAGATATGTTCGGAAGTTTTGAGCCCCATATTCTTCCAGCTCTGGCCGCCATCTTCACTTTTATATACACCATCGCCATAACCCACATGCCTTCCTCCGACATTTTCACCCGTTCCTACCCAAATGATATTTGGATTGGAAGGATCTATGGTAACTGAACCGGTTGAATAAGAATTTTCCTCATCGAAGAGTGGTTGCCATGTGGTCCCCGAATTTTCGGTCTTCCAAACACCTCCAGAACCCACAGCTACATACCAAATATCATTATCACCGGGATGAACAGCAATATCGGCAATACGACCCGAAAGAAAGGCAGGACCAATGTTTCTTAATTTAAGATCACCTAAAGAGACCTTGTCTTCAGTATTCTCTTTGTTGTTCTTTTTATCTTTGGATTGGGGAAAGGATAAGTTGATGAAAAAAAGGCCAATAAACAGGCCCAGGAGGTAAGATTGTTTCATTGAAAGGAAAAATTAGTAGTTAGTTGAAAACTAAATATACTAAATTTTCTTTCTAAAAATTAATTACAAATTACCCCGCGGCTTTGGAGATGAATAATCTAAATGTGAATGCAGGCCTTGGCTACACCTTTTCTGTCTGAGAAATGGTTTCTGCCTCCGGGTGATAATCATCATCCCACTCCTTCACATTTGGAGGTCCCATCATATCTACAGACTTGGCCACCATAAGTGACACGGCAGCATCTCCTGTCACATTAACCGTGGTTCTGCACATATCCAGAGGCCTGTCAACTGCAAAGATCAAGGCAAGTCCAGCTTCCGGAATTCCTGCCTGAGCTAATACGATTACAAGCATTACCATTCCGGCTCCTGGAACGGCTGCAGAGCCTATCGAAGCAAGTGTTGCTGTCATAATTATTCCGAGCTGAGCTCCGATAGTTAGATCCATCCCAAATGCCTGCGCAATGAAAACCGCGGCTACTGCCTGATATAAACTTGTTCCATCCATATTAATAGTGGCGCCAATTGGAAGAACGAAACTAGTTACTTCTTTATGAACTCCCATATGTTCTTCTACCCTTTCCATGGTAACGGGAAGCGTCGCAGCACTTGAGCTGGTGGAAAAAGCCAGTAACTGTGCCGGAGCAATTCCGTTGATAAAGAATGAAGGTTTGTTCTTGGTGAATACCCAGACCAACAGAATATAAACACCGATCATAAGTGCAAGTCCTATCAAGACAGTAAGTGCATACATGGCCAGAGCTGCGAAAAGATCTGTACTTGGCGATTCGACCACAAGCGCAGCCAAAAGGGCAAACACGCCATAAGGTGCCGTGAGCATGATCAGGTCGATCAGTTTAAGTATGACTTCATTAAAACCATCAAAGAAATCCTTGACAGGTTTTGCCGTCTTTTCAGGAATAAGGATAAGTCCGAGTCCGAAGAAAATAGCAAAGAAGATCACCTGCAACATATTGCCATTATCACTGGCAGCCCCAAAAATATTACTGGGAACAAGATCTTCCAGAGCCTGTAAAGGCCCTGCATCCTTCTGCTTCTGCGCATCGGATATCCTAACAGAGGCATCCCCTTCATAACTTGCAATAAGGTCACTCCTGGTCTCTTCAGATATCGTTCTCCCGGGACCAATGAGATTTACCATTACAAGCCCTATAGTTACTGCGATTACTGTTGTAATAATATATGTAGCGATGGTTCGTGTACCCATTTTGGACAACTTAGAAATGTCCTTTAGATCTGATATCCCCTTGATAAGAGAAGCCAGGATCAACGGCACTGCGATCAGTTTTAAAGCATTTATAAAGATATTACCAAAAGGCTTGATCCAGTCGCTAACAAAATCGGCTCCCCAACTAAAGTTGGTCATGATCAAGGCGAAAAGAACCCCGGCAACCATTCCTAATAAAATCTGCCAATGCAGTGCAAGTTTTTTCATGTTAGTTTTATTTCAAAGATTTAGATCCTAGATGATTTATTCTGAAGATAATAGTCGGCCAGAACCAGTGCAGTCATGGACTCAACAATGGGCACAGCTCTTGGAACCACACAGGGGTCATGACGTCCTTTACCCTGCATTTCAACTTCCTCTCCTTTTGAGTTAATCGTAGTTTGTTTTTGCATAAGGGTCGCTACAGGTTTGAATGCAACTTTAAAATAGATATCCATCCCGTTGGAAATACCTCCCTGAATGCCTCCGCTCAAATTGGTTTTGGTAGAACCATCCTTATTGAACATATCATTATGCTCGCTTCCCTTCATTTTTGTCCCTTCAAAACCACTGCCATATTCAAAACCTTTAACCGCATTAATAGAAAGCATAGCCTTTCCCAGCTCGGCATGTAATTTATCAAATACTGGTTCTCCAAGGCCTTTCGGGACATTTTTTATAACACATTGCACTGTCCCTCCTACAGTGTCCCCATCAGCCCTTATTTCTTTGATATAGGTTTCCATTTCTGAAGCCATTTTCGCATCGGGACAACGCACGGGATTCTTTTCGATTTCTGAAAAATCCAGATCTGCAATATTCTTGTCAAGTTCAATTTTACCAACTGAAGATACAAATGCGGTTATCTGCACATTCTGAAGCATTTGTTTTGCGATACTTCCCGCTACTACACGACAGGCTGTTTCACGGGCCGATGATCTTCCACCACCGCGATAATCCCTAACTCCATATTTTTCATCATAGGTATAATCGGCATGCGATGGCCTGTAAGTATCCTTAATATGAGAATAATCTTTAGATTTCTGATTGGCGTTTTTGATAATGAAACCAATTGGGGTGCCGGTGGATTTGCCTTCAAATATTCCGGAAAGAAATTCCACGGTATCAGGCTCTTTTCGTTGAGTAACGATAGCCGACTGCCCCGGACGTCTCCTGTCCAGGTCATTTTGAACACTTTTTATATCTATTTCAAGACCGGCAGGACACCCATCTATTATACCACCAATAGCCACACCATGTGACTCACCGAAGGTGGTTAGTTTAAATAATTTACCAAAGGAATTTCCAGGCATTAGCAGCTTTTTGAACAAAAGTAATTTTTTAAGAACATATTTGAAAACGGAATCCTATTTAATGTTAACATAACATCAACTCCGCATCTCAGCAGATCTCGGCTAACCCGCCAATCACCCAAAATCTTATCTCCTTAAAAAATGAAACTAAGTGCGGGCAATAAATTCTTATATAAAAGGAACTATATTAAAATTAACTGGTTTTACCATGTTTCTGTAGAATCTCATTGGTCTTGGCCAGTAAAGTTTCCATATCAAAAGGTTTGGCTATAAATTCTGTAGCTCCTGCCGATTTACATACTTCTCCAACATTATGAAGAGCGCTCATCATAATGATAGGGATCTCCTGGACGTCTTCATCCTTTCTTAATTCGGCACAAACATCAGTTCCATCAACGCCTGAAATCAGTTTATCAAGCAGTACCAGTTCTATATCATTTTTAAGGATATTTTCCTTGGTCTTCTTCGGCTGTTGTGATACTGTCACCTCATGCCCTCCGAACTCAAGTATGTCTTTAAGCATAAAACCAATGGTTTGGTCATCATCTACGATCAATATTTTTGCCATAACTTAATTCTGATTTAGGGGTAATATAAAGGTGAATTCCGATCCTGCTCCAGGTTCACTATCCACAAATATTTTTCCATTATGTCTTTCAATAATTTCGTTGGAAAGGTAAAGACCTATTCCGAATCCCGAATAGGTTTTTTCATTCATTGAAGAAGCCCTATAGAATCGGTTAAATATCCTGTTAATATCTTTTTTTTCTATCCCGATTCCAAAATCTTTCACACTCACAGCCACATTGTTTTCTTCTTCATGAAACACTTTTACTTGCACATTTTTGGAATCTGGAGAATATTTAAGAGCATTGGTTATAAAATTTATAATTACCTGCCCTATTCTATCCTTATCAGCCTTTACATCACATTCACATAAATGCTCTAATTCTATCTGAACATCCTTATGAGAATAAGAAATATCTTCGATGATATTCTCAACATGCTTATTTAAACTAAATTCTTCAATATTAAGTTCAAGTTCACTCTGCTCTATTCTTGATAGATCCAGAATCTCTGAGATTAATTTTATAAGCCTCTCAACCTGATCTTCAATACGATGTAAATATGGCTGTTTAGACTTATCATTTTCACCATTTATCATGGTTTGCAACAATTGAACATATCCCTTGATGGAAGTTACTGGAGTTTTTAATTCATGACTTACCAGTTTAAGGAAGTCTTGCTTGCGTTGCTCCTCTTCTTTCAGTTTTTGTATCTCGGTGCTTGAACTTACCCAGGAGGTGATAATACCATCATCTTTCATGGCAATGGATCTATGCAGGTGCCACTTATAATCACCATTCTTATCTTTCATTTTCAATTCAAGATCCAGTGTTTTTCCTGATTTCAAAGAGTGTTTACGCTCTTTTTCAACCTTTTCGATATGATCTGGATGGATTATTTCGGTCCAGTGAGATTCTAAAAATTCAGTCATACTCATCCCAGTGTAATCCAACCAGCTTTTATTGTAAAAAAGCGTATTACCATCGGCATCGGCGATACTTATCTTATGAGGCATAAAATCTACCAGTCCGCGAAATTCCTTTTCACTTTTCTTTATTTTTTGATTCAGTAAAGCCTGTTTTGTAACATCCTGTGCGATAACCCCAACCCCTACTATCTGTCCATCTAAATTATACTGGGGCATATAGGAAAAATCAAAGTACGATTTTACCATCTCGCCATTGATATCATGCTCAACCGGTAGAGTTTTGGCATGATAAGGTTCCCCTTTATAGTATACCTGATTGAGATATTCCTCAATACCCTGATCACGTACCTCTGGTACAACATCAAAAAGAGGTTGTCCAATAACATCATCGCCTTTACCCCAAGCTTTTATAATAGGGTTATTCGCAAATTCGACCCTGTACTCGGGACCTTTCAAAAATGTGATCAGAGCTGTGGAAGAATAAATCAGACCTTTAAGCTGGTAGTTTTCTTCTTTTAATTGCGCATGGGATTTTTCATAAGAAGAATTCTGTTTTTCCAGCTTTTCTCTTTTCTTATGACTTTCTTCTAATTCTTTTTCTAATTTCTGAATTCGTAGGTCTTTGTCCATCCGCGGGTGTTAACTTCTCTTATTCCAACTTATCGACTTGGGATAAATTTAGTATTAAAAAAGACCTAAAAAGGATTTTTAAGAAGCATTAACAAAATTTTCAAAAATCAACCAGTTTAGTTTTTTAAGGCATTTCGAAGGATGGTTACAGGATGTTGGGCTTGCCTACCGGTCCCATCTTTTATCTGGTGGCGGCAACTGGTCCCATTTGCTGAAATGATCGTAGCCTCAGAGGCTTTTCTAATCGCCGGAAACAGTGAGTTCTCCCCTATTCGCATACTTATCTCATAGTGCTCTTTCTCATACCCGAAAGACCCAGCCATTCCGCAACAACCCGATGCAATGATGGTCACCTTATAATTCTTTGGAAGGTTGAGAATGTCAAAAGTACGTGATGAGTTTGATAGAGCTTTTTGATGACAATGTGCATGGATCTTTACCATCGCACTTTTATTTGTAAACTGCTCCTGCCTGATATTACCTTCTGAAATTTCCTGTTTCAGAAATTCTTCTACCAGAAATGTATTCGCCGCTATTTTTCTGGCAGCTTCCTTATCATCGGCAAGCCTCAGGTATTCATCCCTAAAACTCAGAATTGCTGAAGGTTCCACGCCTAAAAGAAAGCAATTTTCAGAAATAAGGTCTTTGAAGATGCTCACATTTTCGTTTGCAAGCCGCTTAGCATTGGAAAGAAAACCTTTAGATATCTGGCTTCTCCCACTTTCGGGATGATCAATGATAATGACCTTATATTTAAGTTTTGCCAGTAAATTAAGCGCATCTTTCCCTGCCTGTACATCCAGATAATTAGTAAACTCATCATTGAATAAATAAACCGTTTTAATGGGGTCTTCAATATCAAATTTGGCTTTATTGGACAGGTAATATTGTTTTAAGGTTTGCTTTGCTACTTTTGGTAATTCTCTTTCTCTAGCAACGCCCATCAGCTTTTTTGCAAGTCCGGATGTAAAGGAATTAGACATAACAAACCTGGAAATACCCGGAATCTTTGCAGCCATTGCATTATGTTGGGTAATATTAGCAAAAGCCTTATCCCTGAAACTGGGTTTATTACTTTTATGATACTGGTGCTGAAATTCGGCTTTTAAGGAAGCCATATCTACATTTGAAGGACATTCACTTTTACAGCCTTTACAACTAATACAAAGGTCCAAGACTTCCTTAAGCTCAGTATGATCAAAAGGGTTTGCTTTTTCTGAGTTGGTTAAAAACTCACGCAATGCGTTGGCCCTGGCCCTGGTGGTATCTTTTTCGTCTTTTGTAGCCCTGTAACTGGGGCACATCGTACCGCCTGCTTCTACCGATTTACGACAGTCTCCACTCCCATTACATTTTTCTGCCAGCCGAAGAATACCATCGGCATCTGAGAAATCCATCAAAGTTTCTATCTCAGGCTCTTTCCTGTCTGGTACATATCTCAAAGAGGTGTCCATGGCAGGTGCATCAACAATCTTTCCGGGGTTGAAGATATTTTCAGGATCAAAAGCCTGTTTCACTTCTTTTAAAACCTGGTACAAATGTTCACCATACATCAGTTTGATGAATTCTGCCCTTACACGACCATCGCCATGTTCGCCACTTAATGACCCATTATATTTCTTTACCAGCTTTGCTACGTCTTCAGTAATATTTCGGAAAAGTGCAACTTCTTCTGATTTTTTCAGATTCAGAAGAGGTCTTAAATGAATTTCTCCGGCTCCTGCATGAGCATAGTATACAGCCTGCTGACCATAAGCTTTCATTATTTTGCTAAAATCAGAAATGTAATCTGCAAGTACAGGTAGTGCCACAGCCGTATCTTCAATACAGGCAACAGCTTTTTTATCACCTTTCATATTCCCCAATAAACCGAGCCCTGCTTTTCTTAGTTCCAGTGCGAGATCTATCTGTTCATCATAAAGAACTGGAAATGCATACCCAAGCCCGGAATTTTCAAGTGTTGCCAGCATCTTTTTTACCTGGTTCTGTAATTCAACTTCAGAATCAGATCTTAGTTCCAGCATTAAAATGGCTTGTGGATCTCCTTCAATAAAAAACCGGTTTTCCCTGTATTTAAGGCTTTCCTTGGTACAATCGAGTATCACCTTATCCATCATTTCACATGTATAAAGGGAATGCTCCATAGCAGGTACAACAGCTTGCATACAGGCATCTATGCTGGCAAAATGAGCAGCTACCATAGCGGTATTCTGAGGAGGTAGTTCGTTCAGCTGAAGGGTGATCTCAGTAATAAACGCAAGCGTACCTTCACTTCCGGCTATAAGTCTGCAAAAATTGAAATACTTTGAATTCTCCTGAAAAAGCTCACAATCCAGCAATTCATCTATCGCATAGCCGGTATTTCTACGATGAAGACTTGATGGCGGATAATTTTTTTTAATCTCATCCTGGATATCCTTATCGCGTAGTTTTTCATCGATCTTGCGATATATTTCGCCTTCCAGGTTTTGTAATCTCAGCTTTTCCTGATACTCCTCTGCACTTAGTTCTCTAAACTCCACTTTTGAGCCGTCACTTAGAATAGCTTTAAGAGAAATTAATTTATCCCTAGTGGTCCCATATTTAATGGAGGTAGTTCCACTGGAATTATTGCCTACCATACCTCCTATCATACATCTGTTTGAAGTAGAGGTATTAGGACCAAAAAAGAGTCCGTGTTTGTGAAGTTTCCTGTTAAGATCATCCCTAATCACTCCGGGCTGCACTGTTACGGTTTTCTCCTTCTTATCTATTCGAATTATATCGGTGAAGTTTTTTGAAACGTCAACCACAATCCCATCTCCCGTACACTGACCTGCCAGAGAGGTTCCAGCGGTTCGGGGTATCAGGGAAGTATGATTTTCTTTAGCGAACTCAATTAAGCGTGCCAGGTCTTCTTCATTTGCAGGATAACATACAGCAAGGGGTATTTCCCGGTAAACCGAGGCATCGGTAGCATAAATACTCTTCCATAAGTCGTCGTAAAACAGTTTTCCGGTTAGTTTTCCGGAAAGTCGTTCCAGGGCTTGTTTCTTTTTCATACCCAAATTTATAAGTTTTCTGTGAGTAGGCTTAACAGTTTTTTAATTAATATTAACAATAGATTTGGTCAAGACTACGTTCTTGTAATACTATTCACTTTAAATTTGCTACAAAACAAAGCAATCAAACTATGAGAAAACTAGTTCTTTTAGCGGCTTTTATTATAGGAGCTGTTTTTTTTAGCAACGTTAGCGCTCAGAATATTTCAGAGAACGCTATAGGTTTAAGAATAGGTGACAATAACGGAATAGGTACAGAAGTCTCTTATCAAAGAGCTATAGGTGGTGACAATAACCGTTTAGAACTCGATCTTGGCTGGAGAGACACTCGCAATTATGACGCTATAAAACTCGTTGGTCTTTACCAGTGGGTCTGGAACATTGAAGGTGGCTTTAACTGGTACGTGGGTGCGGGTGCTGGTATAGGAAATGATTCAGATAAATTCGAGGATACACATGATGGACTTTTCGCTCTAATTGCCGGAGATATAGGAATAGAATATAATTTCGACTTTCCTTTGCTATTGTCCCTGGATTTTAGACCCGAAATTACTTTTTCAGATTATATAAATCGTAAGGATTTAGGACCTGATATTGCATTAGGGATAAGATATCAGTTTTAGATTTTCTTAAATAGGTTTAAGAAAGGAAGAGGTGGAGATTGAGAGATCTCCACTTTTTTTATGCGTTCACCAAAGCCCTATTATAGAGGTCTTCATACATGGGAACGATTCGATTAATATCATATTTCTCTGCCGCTTCCAGCGCTTGCTTTTTGAATTTCTCAAGTTTTCCTGGATCCTCAAGTATAGAGATGGCGCTCTTTGCCATAGCCTGAACGTCTCCTACATTATGAAGAAAACCGGAAAATCTATCAATATTCACTTCAGGCAAACCTCCTGTATTAGAAGATATTACAGGAACTGAGTGAACCATTGCTTCAAGGGCTGCCAATCCAAAACTTTCAGTCTCAGAAGGCAAAAGAAACAGGTCTGAAAAGCAAAGTATCTTATCTATCTCGTTGCTCTGTCCGAGAAAAAGAACTTTATCTCTTATATCCAGTTCTCGTACCAGGCTTTCCGCAACTTCCCGTTGAGGCCCTTCCCCAACCATCATCAGCCTGGCTTTCATCTTTTTCTGTATCTCAAAAAAGATCCTGATCACGTCATCTACCCTTTTCACCTTACGGAAATTAGAAACATGTGTGATTATCTTTTCATCATCATCGGCCATAATTTCCCGTTGACAATCGGTAAATACCTGTTGCTGAAATTTTGAAACATCAATAAAATTAGGAATCACCTCAATATCTTTCTTAATATCAAAGAACTTAAGCGTATCTTCTTTCAGGCTTTCAGAAACAGAAGTAACAAAATCACTGTTATTAATACTGAAGGTAACAGCTGGCTTATAGAAAGGATGGTTCCCCACCAGTGTAATATCGGTACCATGAAGCGTGGTAACCATTGGTAGGCTTATACCCTCTTCGGCCAACATTTTCTTGGTCATATAACCTGCATACGCATGGGGAATGGCATAATGTACATGTAATAGCTCTATTCCATAATTCTTTACAACATTTACTAGCTTGCTGCTTAAGGCAAGCTCATAGGGCTGATAATGAAAAAGCGGATATTCAGGCACATTCACTTCGTGAAATCTAATATGACTGGAAATAGTCTCTAAGCGCACCGGTTGTTTGTAGGTAACAAAATGTACCTCATGGCCTCTTCGAGACAGTGCAAGACCTAATTCTGTAGCTACTACTCCACTCCCTCCGAAGGTTGGATAACAAACAATGGCTATTTTCATCAATTAATAATCTATAGATTCGTATATCACTTTTTGGATTTCAGACCGTATATCCTCACGAATAAGTTTTCTATTATTAGAATCGGGATAAGTTCGGTTAGACAAAAATACATAAACAATTTCTTCCTCGGGATCAGCCCATGCCAGTGTTCCTGTGAAGCCGGTATGACCAAAACTCATCATAGAAACACAATTACAAGTTGGTCCTGCGTCACCCAGCTGGGGTTTGTCGAATCCCACGCCACGTCTTACGTTATCCTCACAATAATAACAGGTATTATATTTCTCTATAGTTGCCTTATCCAGCAGCTTTTCACCTCCATAAGAGCCTCCATTAAGATAGGTCTGCATGATCTTGGCAACGTCATTCGCTGTACTGAACAAACCGGCATGTCCGCCAATTCCTCCCTGCATGGCCGCGCCCTGATCATGAACAAATCCTCTAACTACCTGGCGACGCCAGAGTTTATCATATTCTGTTGGTGCTATTTGCAGAGTATCAAATCTTGTTAGTGGCAAATAACCCGTATAACTTGCTCCAAGAGGTTTATAAATATGTTCCTGGGTAAGATTATGCAAATTGCTGTTGTAATAAGCTTCCAGATAGTATTTAAGTAAATAATAAGGAAGGTCACTATACTTATACCTAAGCCTGCTATCCAGGTCGCTTCTCTTAATAATATCTACAATAGTATCCCCAATATCATTGCGAATATACATATCTGCTGCCACCTGTGTATTGAAAACTTCAGAAGGTATATCGCTATAATAACTACCAGAGAGTTTTTTAGTCTTTGGATCGAGAGTAGATACATAAAACGGGATCCATGCCTGTAACCTGGCATAATGCATCAGCATATCCTGCAATCTCAGGCTTCCTTTATTAGAGCCTTTAAAAACCGGTAGCAGTTCTTCAAGTTTTGTATTAAAATCGATCACCTCCTCTTCGTCCAGCTCCATTACTAATGGTAAGGTTCCCAGTATTTTGGTGAGCGACGCCAGATCATAGATGGTGGTATCGGTAACCGGTAGTTCCTTTTCATAGGTTTGATACCCGAAATTCTTCTGGTAAATCACCTTTCCCTTTCTCGCTATAAGAACCTGCGCACCTGGTGTCATTTTCTTATCGATAGCATAATTCACGAGGCTATCTATCTTTTTCAGTTTTGCCGAATTCATTCCGACACTTTCCGGTTTGCCGTATGCTAGT
The DNA here is from genome assembly GCF_023805255.1 of Gramella jeungdoensis. Lineage (GTDB taxonomy): Bacteria > Bacteroidota > Bacteroidia > Flavobacteriales > Flavobacteriaceae > Christiangramia > Christiangramia jeungdoensis. The sequence continues at coordinate 203,155 of NZ_JAMSCK010000004.1, read as the reverse complement.
CGGTTTATATTATTTGTATTGTAGCCTGTACCTTCGGGAAATTCATTCTTTAAACTTACCGGCAACCTTCCTTTTGCATCCAGAGCCCCAAAAAGCACCTGTGCGAGCTTTTGCTGAGCTACAGGATGATTTTGATACCCTACCAGTATCCCTTCCAGGTTAGCAAAGCTCTTCACATCTAAAAGCGCATAAGGCCTTGTGAATAAGGAAAGAACTGTTTTGTTCTTTCGGGCGATCTCATGTAACCATACCAGCTCCTTATCAGAAAATTTATAGGAAGACCAGGGGCTTTTATCCGGTTTATGATAACCAACAACCACATAATTATATGCCTCCAGTTTTTCAAGTAAGTCTGATAATTTTTCAGCCTTAACCCAGTCAACCTGAGCATACTTCCTCATTTGACCTAAAAACTCACTACCGTCCGCATCTCCAAAGTTCACATAAGCTATCTTTTTTTCAGGAAGGTCTTTTACCGGAACTACGGCTTTATTATTCTTAAGCAGGGTTATGGCGTTCTCAAATAATTCATCAAGTAATGCATCATCCCTGGAGGTATTGAGCTCATCAATAAGAAAGTTAGTGGAGATAGGTTTAAAAACACTTAGGCCAACCTTATACTTTGCCGCCAGGATCTTTTTGACCGATAGCTCGAGCCTGCTTTCAGAAATAATGCCTTCATTGTAGGCCTCAATAATACTTTCTGAAGCTTTCCCTACATCTTCACTCATAAGAAGTATATCATTTCCGGCAAGAAAGGCTTGAAGATCAACTTCTCCCGGTTCTTTATTTTTGGCAACCCCTTTCATTCCAAGAGCATCGGTAAAGATGAGTCCGTTAAACCCCATATTGTTTTTCAATATCCCGGTTACTATGCTTTCAGATATCGACGCGGGCAAACCATCTTTTGATTCGAGGGCCGGAACATTCAAATGCGCAACCATAACACTGCTAAGCCCCTGCGGAATAAGTTCTTTGTACGGATACAGCTCTACATTATCTATCCTTTCAGAAGAAAAGTTGATGGTGGGCAAAGATTTATGAGAATCCTGATCGGTATCTCCATGTCCGGGGAAATGTTTTGCGGTGCTTAGAGCTCCTTCCCGCTGCATTCCTCTCATAAAAGCCAGGGCTTTTTCAGTAACATTTATTTTGTTTTCACCGAATGACCTATTCCCGATGATAGGATTATCAGGATTTGTATTTATATCCACTACAGGGGCAAAATTAAAGTGAACTCCCAATCTTCGGGCGTGCCTTGAGATGGCTGCACCGGCATCTGCCACCAATTCATTATTCTGAATAGCCCCAAGTGTCATATTCCATGGAAGAGCAAAAGTGCTATCAAGTCTCATAGCTAGTCCCCATTCGGCATCCATACCTACCAACAAGGGTACCTCAGACATTTCCTGAAATTCATTGGTAAGCTTTGCCTGTTTTACAGGTCCTCCTTTAGAGAAGATGAGTCCTCCTATGTGATGTTCTTTTATGAGTTTACGAATGGTATCAGCTTCATTGTCATTCTGAGACCAGATACTGGCCATAAAAAGCTGCCCCACCTTACGTTCAAGACTCATTGAATCGTAAATACTATCCACCCACTGCTTCTGGGCAGGATAATTATCCACCAGGAGCGGGTTGGTATTTTGTCCAATTCCGCTTAAAGAAATGAGTAGGAAAAGTAAAAATGTATAAAACCTTTGGGGCTGCTTCAACTTCATCTCTTCATAAATCGTTTATGCCAGCTTTCGGAAGCCGGAACTTCCCAGTCTGACAGGTATTCGGCTTTATTGTTTACAAGGTTATTAAATACGATGGTCTTGGGTGAAACTGCTTTTTCTTTCGCCATTTTTCTAAAATCTGAAAGACTTTTATAAGCTATGAATTCACCTTGTTTATAGGAAACATTCATTTTATCAAGCAGATCTACATCATATTCCTTCTCCAACTGCTGGATAAAATTCACAGAGGCGTCTATAGAACAACCGGATGCGGCATTGAGCTGCTGATCCAGCGCTATGGTTATAAAACGTTTGTATTTTATTTCATAAGAAGCCTTAAGATCGGCTCCGTGAGCGGTCCATTTTTCAATAAACCCATCAAGTTTTTTTGAGATTTCCTGAACCTCTTCTTCTGTGAACGACCTGTTGGCCTGATATATCCAAACCCGGGAACTACCGGGAAGACTTTCAAATGGTACTAACATAATTAAGGGCTAAATTAAATTGTTACAAATCTAATTTTTTTAGCCATGAGCTCAAATATAGTACCGGGATTTAACTTTTCAGAATTTAGTTAAAGATCTTCGGCATTTGCAATAAGTTCTGCAACGTCCATTACTGCCACGCTGTCTTCTTTCTCCTTTCCCTTAATACCGTCGGTCATCATGGTATTGCAAAAAGGACAACCTGCCGCAATAATCTCAGGATTAACTTCCAGGGCCTGCTCTGTTCTTTCTAGGTTAACGTCTTTATTTCCTGGTTCAGGTTCCTTGAACATCTGTCCTCCTCCTGCTCCACAACAAAGTCCATTCTTTTTGCATTTTTTCATTTCCACCAGTTCAACCTCAAGTTTTCTAAGGAGATCTCGCGGAGCTTCATATTCGTTATTCGCGCGGCCAAGATAGCAGGGATCATGAAAAGTGATCTTTTTACCTTTAAACTTACCCCCTTCAACCTTTAGCCTGCCTTCATTAAGAAGGGCTTTTAGGAATTGAGTGTGATGCATCACCTCGTAATTCCCTCCAAGTGAAGGATATTCATTTTTAAGAGTATTAAAACAGTGAGGACAGGCAGTTACCACCTTTTTGATCTCATAGCCGTTAAGCACTTCTATATTTGTGGCCGCCTGCATCTGGAATAAGAATTCATTCCCGGCACGTTTTGCAGGGTCCCCGGTACAGCTTTCTTCAGTACCTAAGACTGCAAAATCTACTCCGGCCTGGTGTAATAACTTAACAAAGGCTTTGGTTATCTTTTTTGCACGGTCATCAAAACTACCAGCACAGCCCACCCAGAATAAGACCTCCGGTTTCTTGCCTTCTGCCATATATTCGGCCATAGTTGGAACCTTAAGTGCATCTGCCATATTCTTGTCTTTTATTCTTTTTTTCTTTTATTTTTCTTCAGCCCAGTTCAAACGATCCATTTGGTTATAAGGCCATGGAGCTCCATTATTCTCTATATTGGTCATTGCGATCGCCAGTTCATTAGGCGCCGCACTCTGCTCCATTACGAGATACCTGCGCATATCGAGTATAATGGATAGCGGATCTATACCAACCGGGCATGCCTCTACACATGCATTACATGTGGTGCAGGCCCATAGTTCTTCTCTTTGAATATAATCGTCCAGCAATTGCTTGCCATCATCTTCATATTTTCCCTTCTTATTAACGATCTCTCCTACTTCTTCCAGTCTGTCCCTGGTATCCATCATGATCTTTCTTGGAGAAAGCTTCTTGCCTGTTTGGTTCGCCGGGCATTCTGAGGTACAGCGACCACATTCGGTACAGGTGTAAGCATTTAATAACTGAACCTGATTAAGGTCGAAAACATCTGACGCCCCAAATTTCTCCGGTTCGTCATCTTCTTCTCCTTCTGCAGGGGCTGCGAAGGGATCGGCATTCGGATCCATCATTAATTCCACCTCCTTCTTTACGGCTTCAAGATTATTAAACTCACCCTGAGGAGTTAGTTTTGAATAATAAACATTTGGAAACGCCAGTAAAATATGCAGGTGTTTTGAATAATAAAGGTAGTTAAGGAAGAAAAGTATACCGAGTATATGAGCCCACCATGCCACTCGTTCAATAATGATCAAAGTTGAATTATCCAGCCCATCCATTATCGGTAATAAAAACTGACTTATAGGAAAACTTCCCATGATTCCTGCTTCCGATGTATAATGCGCAGCACCATTAAGCTGCAACTGATAATCTGCCGCATTCATGGTGAGGAACAGAATCATCAGGATCATTTCGAAATAAAGGATATAATTCGCATCATTCTTCGGCCACCCCTTCATCTCCCGACTCCAGAACCTTTTCAGTTTGCTGATATTCCTCCTTGTCCAGAAGAGTATCACTCCAACGAGCACTAGAAGTGCCAGAACTTCAAAGGCAGCTATTAAGACATTATAAAAACCTCCCAGAAATGATAGTACGCGATGAGTTCCGAAAATACCGTCAATTATAATCTCCAGAACCTCAATATTGATAATTATGAAACCGAGGTAGACAATTATATGTAGCGCACCGGCTAGAGGCCTGCGTACCATTTTGCTTTGCCCCATTGCGATCCTTGCCATTTTGGCAAACCTCTCACCAGGATTATCATTCCTGTCTACTTCTTTACCAAGTTTTATATTTCGTATAATTCTCCTGATGTTTCTGGCGAAAAAACCTATTCCCGCCACCAGGGCAATGACAAATAAAATCTGCGCAATAATCTGCATGGTTGGTTATTTTAAAGAGTCTTCTGGTGGATCATATGGACCGGGATTCTTCCCGAAAACTGAAAAATGAACATAGCGTTTTGGATTCAGTTTTACATCCTGTAACAATTCTTCCAGTTGTTTTGTAGCGCGATCCAGGTTGTTGTAGACTGCATCATCGTTTATAAGTCGGGCCGCAGTACCATCTCCATTGTTTAATTTATCAGAAACATTTTCAAAATCGGCTACTACTTTTTCAAGATCGGAAGTGATCTGCTTGATATCCATGCTGGTAAGAGTGTCTGAAAACTTATTAAAGTTGGTAGACATTTCATCAAGATTGGTAAATGTCCTGTCTAATTTTTCAGAGTTACCCTGAACAATTCCCTGAAGTTCGGTTGCTGTGATTCTAAAGCTTGTTACTGTTTGATCAAGGTTTTTGAAAGTTCCCTTGATATTGTTTCTTGTAGAATCATCCAAGATCTTATTGATAGCTGTAAGCATTGAGTCGGCACTTACAATGGTATTTTCCAGTTTCTTTTGAAGCGGCGTAAGACGGTCATTAACAAGCTCCATGATCCCCTCTTCCTTACTTCCTTCAAGAGTATCCCCATCTTTCGCCATGCCTATATTTGAATCATATTTAGGAATAATGGCAAGGGACTTACCTCCTATTATATTACCCCCGTATATCTTGGCTTCACTATTCTTGGAAAAAGGAAAATCCTTCTTAACGGTAAAGGTCACTACAAGGTCGCCTTTACTATTCAAAAAATCAATTCCTGTTATTTTTCCAACTTTAAGCCCGTTTATGGTAACTTCTGAGGAAGGTGACAAACCTTCAACATCGTCGTATACCGCGTAGAAGGTACGACTATTGTCCAGCAGATTTTCTCCCTTTAGAAAACTATAACCGAAGATTAAAATTACTATAGCTGTAATAGCTAACAGGGCAGTCTTGACCTCTCTGGAATATTTCAAAAGCAAACTTTTTAAAGGATAAGCACAAATTTAGAAATAAAAATAGAAAAGCCATTCTATTTAAGCCTAGATTTTAACGCCTCATTAACCGTTATTTTATTGTCATTCTTAAAGGCAACAATATAACTGCTTGGATATCCCTTCTTTATCGCTTCTTTATGTAATTGCTGAATTTTCAAATAATCTGAGGTTTCCCCATAATAATACTTGTACAATCCCGCTTCTTTTATACGGTCAATATTACTTAAGCCCTTAAAATTATAGGGTTTCGGATCTAATTTTTTAGAGCCAGCGGCTATCTGTACTCTAAAAGTAACGTCCTTATAGATTTGAGATTTTGAAACCTTTTGCCCGTCATCAACTCCCATGGGATGATTCGCTACTATACTTTCCAGTGTATTTAGATTTATTGTATGACTGTATTCTATAATAGCATTAGTAATAGCAGTAGCCATTTTATCACGGCCAGTGTTACTATTTAAAAACGCACCTTCATGGTCATTGGTCAAAAACCCTGTTTCTATAAGAACACTGGGCATATAGGTTTGGTGCAGAACGATAAAACCAGCCTGCTTTACCCCCCTGTTCTTTCGGTTAAGCTTATTGGTGAACTCTTTTTGTACAAAGTCAGCCAGCAAAATACTTTGATCAAGATATTCTTCCTGCATTATGGTAAGGCCAATAAATGATTCCGGCGAGTTGATATCAAAATCGCTGTAGGTGATTTCATAATCCTCCTCAAGGTAAATTACCGAGTTCTCCCGTTTGGCTACCTCAAAGTTGGTTTCATTACGATGTAATCCAAGAACAAATGTCTCTGTACCGTAGGCCTGAGAATTATGTGCATTACAGTGTACCGATACAAAGAGATCGGCGTTTGCATCATTGGCGATCTTCCCTCTCTTTTCAAGCGGAATAAATACGTCGGTATCCCTTGTATACACCACATCGATGCCTTCATATTTCTCCAGGGCTTTTCCTATTTTAAGAACAATACTTAGAGCAATATCCTTTTCCTTATATCCATTCCCTATATTCCCTGTATCCTTGCCTCCATGACCCGCATCCAGAACAACCACAAACCTGTCAAGATTCGGCGGAATTTCCGCTGAATAAACGTGGCTGGAAATGCCGGTTATTACAATTGCTAATACGAAAAGTTTAAGTAAGTTCGTTCTCATAAAAAAGCTAACGCTTAAGTGGGGTGAATATTTTAATTACTATTTTTCCTGCGCTCTAAAAACTCAGCTGAAAAAATATATGTAATTTTGGAGTTGCAAAAAGCAAGCCAATCCGTACAAAAATAGCACTTAAAGCATTGCAAACAAATATCCCGAATAGTCTTTTTTGCTTCGTTTTCACGCTGTTCTTTTCCCTTGTTTTGTACCCGCAGGAAGTTGAAACCTCTTCTATTCCAGTACAGGCCGAAAAGGATTCGATAGCTCCTGTAATGAATGCTGATGAAATAAGCAAGCAGCTACAGCAACAGGACACCACCCAAACAGACACAGTTAGAAAACCACAGTTCCTGACAGATATTGTTAGTTATACCGCTACAGATTATATGAGGTTAAGTCCTAAAGAAAATAAGATGTACCTGTATAATGAAGCCAAAATAGTGTACGGGGATATGACCATAGAAGCCGGGCTTATCATCATAGATAATTCAAAAAATGAGGTTTTTGCCTACGGAATTGAAGACTCTACCGGGGTATACACCCAAACCCCGGTATTCACACAGGCTCAGCGAACTGTTGAGCCAGACTCCATTAGGTTTAATTTTGATACTGAAAGAGCCCTGGTCTATAATTCCAGAACCCAGGAAGCTGAATTTAATGTAAAGGGAATGGTTACCAAGCGTGAGAACGACTCGGTGTACTTTATGAAGAATGTACGCTTCACCACTTCAGAAGATGTAGACGATCCAGAATATTTCTTCTATGCCCGAAGAATCAAATTTGTTCCGGATAAAAAGATCGTTTCGGGACTGGTGAACATGTACATCGCCGATGTGCCAACACCCCTCGGACTTCCTTTTGGATATTTTCCCTTAACCGATGAAGAGACCTCAGGCTTCATAATTCCCTCTTTTGGGGATAGCCAGTATGGTTACAATCTTCAGAATGGAGGCTATTATTTCGCGATTAGTGACTATGCCGACCTTCTCGCATTAGGAAGTTATTATACAAATGGGACATATAACCTTGAACTCACATCAAATTATGCAAAACGCTACCGCTTTCGTGGTAATTTCAGTGTGAGGTATGAAAAGAGATTCAATAGTCAGCGGGGTTTTCCGGATTTCAGTGAATCTTCATCCTATAACATTAGATGGTCTCACAGTCAGGATGCCAAGGCCAACCCAAGTTCCAGGTTCTCTGCTTCGGTAAACCTGGGTAGTAGTGAATATTACCAGGAATCCATCAACCAGTCTAATACGGGGAATTTCCTTAATAACACCCTGAGTTCATCGGTTTCCTACAGCAAGACTTTTGAAGGAGAACCGCAGGTAAACCTTAGTCTGGCTGCAAGACATTCCCAGAATACACGAACCCAGAGCATTAATATGAGCTTGCCAACCCTGCAGCTGAGCATGTCCAGGATCTACCCTTTTGCCCCGACGGCAGGGGCCAAAAAAGGCCTGTTTCAGAACATTAACCTGCAGTATAGTTTAAGGGCCGAAAACCAGATTGAAACTACCGATTCATTGTTTTTTAAACCTGAAATGTTCAGGGATGCTAAACTGGGAGCCCAGCACTCCATACCACTTTCAACCAATTTCAAGCTTTTTAAATTTCTTAGTGTAAGTACCGGGACAAGCTATGAAGAGACCTGGGTTTCAAGAACTTTTGAACAATCTTACGATCCTGTTCTAAATCAAGTAGTGAGAGATACAATAAACGGCTTTGATTCTTACCGAACCTATAACTTCAACGCCAGCATGGGTACCACACTTTACGGACTCAAAAGTTTCGGAAAAGACAAAAAGATTCAGGCGGTAAGGCACGTAATGAGGCCTTCGCTGAGTTACAGTATCAATCCCGGATTTGACAGGTTCTATGACACTTATGAGAGGCCTGACAGGAGAAACCCTGACCAGATAGAACTGGTTGACTATTCAAGATTTGATGGTACTTTATATGGGGCTCCAGGCAGAAATTTTTCAAGTTCTGTTGGTTTAAGCATTAGTAATACTCTTGAGGCAAAAGTAACTTCAAAAGACAGCACAGCTACCGAGCCAAAGAAAATAACACTGCTTAACAACTTTAGTATGAGCACCAGTTATAACCTGGCCGGAGACTCATTAAAACTTTCCCCAATAGCTCTAAGAGGGTCCATTCCAATAGTTCAGAATAAACTGGACATTAACTTTGGTGGTAATCTGGATATTTATGCACTTAATAACAATAATCGCCGAATCAACAAACTGAATATCGAGAATGGCGGAAGCCTTTTCAGACTTACCAATGGAAGCGTGAATTTTGGATATTCATTCTCAAATAAGGATTTTGAAGGCAACGAGGAAGAGGTAGATGAAATAGACAATGAAACCCTCCGAAACGGAGGAAGAAAAGACGATCTTTTCGGAAAGGGAATGGGGCCCGATGGTGAACTTTTTGAGGATGATGAATTTGAGGGAAGTGAACGGGAAAATGAAGATTCCTGGTACAATTATAAGATCCCATGGGACCTAAGGCTGGCCTACTCTCTTAATTATTCCAATTCCGCAAGGCAGGATGAGATTTCTGCACACTCCCTGATGTTTACGGGGAATGTTGAACTGGCTCCAAAATGGAAAGTGGGTGTAAGCTCAGGATACGACCTGGTAAACAATGGATTCACCTTTACTCAATTAAGGTTCCAGAGGGATCTTAATAGCTGGATGATGAGCTTTAGCTGGGTTCCTTTTAGCAACAGAAAATCATGGAACTTCCTTATCAGGATAAAATCCAGCGTATTAAGCGATATCAAATACGAAAAGAGACGCGAAAGAGACCGACAATTATAAGACTTTAGACTTTAGACTTTAGAAGGATTAAAACTATATAATCATGAAAAAAATAATTAAAACCAACAACGCCCCGGCTCCAATAGGTCCGTATAACCAGGCAGTTTTTGCCGGAAACACGCTTTATGTTTCGGGGCAGATCGCATTAGATCCTAAGACAGGAGATCTCAAAACAAATGACCTCGAAACGGAAACCGTTCAGGTTCTGGAAAACCTAAAAGCGATTCTTCAAGAAGCCGGTTTAGGAATGGATAATATCGTGAAGACCTCCATCTTCATAAGTGACATGAATAATTTCGGTCAGATAAACGAAGTATATGGCCGCTATTTCGATTCTGAAAATGCACCGGCAAGAGAGACCGTTGAAGTAGCTAATCTCCCTAAATTCGTAAATGTGGAGATCAGCGCTATCGCTATAAAATCTTAACTTATTCCAGCCCTTTAATAAGCAGTCTGGCCGTTGCAGGATTTGTAGCCAGCGGTACATCATGCACATCGCATAATCTCATAAGCATAAAGATATCAGGTTCATGAGGATGTTTGTCTAAAGGATCACGGAAAAAGATCACCATATCCACGAGCCCCTCTGCAATCCTTGCTGCGATCTGGGCATCACCACCCAAAGGTCCTGATAGTAATTTATCTACTTTATATCCGGCGGCCTCAGTCTTGGAGCCTGTGGTTCCGGTAGCAATAAGATTAATCTGTTTAGAGTCCAGGACCTCTTTGCTTTCATTAAGAAATTGAACCATTTCAGGTTTCTTCCCGTCGTGGGCAATTATCGCTATCGTCTTCATATTAAGTAGATAAGATTTCTGAAATTTTAAGAAGCTCCTTATTGATGTTGTGCTTTCCTTTTAGAGCCCGGTCCAGACTACAGGATTCAATTTCGTTATTAAGCATTCCTACCATCAGGTCTTTCTTTCCGTCAAGCAAAAGCTCCACTGCCTTTACCGACAGACGGCTGGCCAGCACCCTGTCAAAACAGCTGGGCCTTCCTCCACGTTGAATATGTCCCAGAACTGTCACCCGTGCATCATAATTTGGAAGGTTCTCCTTTACATAATCTGCAAGTTCAAATACATTCTTACCTATCTTATCTCCTTCTGAAACGACCACTATACTGGAGGTTTTTCCGGCACGCCTACTTCTTTCCAGAGATTCCAGCAACCTTTCCAGACCGAGATTTTCTTCAGGAATCAGGATTTCTTCAGCACCAGCACCAATTCCGCTGTTTAGTGCTATAAATCCAGCGTCACGCCCCATAACTTCCACAAAGAAAAGTCGGTTATGTGAACTGGCGGTATCCCTTATTTTATCTATTGCTTCAACCACGGTGTTCAGCGCGGTATCATATCCTATAGCGTAGTTGGTACCGAAAATATCATTATCTATGGTTCCTGGAACTCCAATCACAGAAATGCCGTGCTCCTTACTAAAGACCTGTCCGCCACGAAAAGTTCCATCTCCTCCTATCAATATCATCCCATCAACTTCATCCTTTTTGAGGTTTTCGGCTGCCCTCGCCCTTCCCTCTTCTGTGAGAAAAGCTTTAGATCGAGCACTCTGAAGAATAGTACCTCCCTGGTTGACAATATTTCGAACACTTCGTGCATTCAGTTTAATAGATTCACCATTGATCATTCCCTGATAACCGCGGTAATAACCTATACAATCGGTATGATAATATGCACATGCTCTTACAACAGCCCTGATGGCAGCATTCATCCCCGGGGAATCACCTCCGGATGTCATTACTCCAATACGTCTTACTCTTTTAGCCATAAAAAAATTTAATTGAGAATAAATCTACGAACTAATTTAAATAAATCAGTTGGTCCCTCTACTTCTTACTCAAATTTAAAGGGATAGAAATGAATGAGAATTAAATAATTATTAAAATTTCTGATCTGCCCCGCTGCTGGATGGAAAATTAATATAATCTGGAGCGAGAGATTTGGCAGATTCCTCTTCCTGTTCTTCGGCTGCTGTCTTAACTATTTCGGTATTTACGATCTTTCTTATTAGTTCTTTGAATGTATCAAAATCTACAGAATATGATAAACCGATACCCTGGGTAAAGCCGATTTCCTCTCCTATAAACTGAATATTACTTTCACGATTAAATACCTTAGCTCGTAGAGTTCCATCTTCATTCAGAAGGAAATCGATCTCCAGGTCGCCAATAATCACAGATTCCGTTATTCCTCCTATTGGAACACCTACCTGGCCATTTATTATCACCCTGTCTGAAATCTGTGTGGACAGGGTAAGACCGAATCTATCCACTGTTTGCTGATCGGGCGTGCGGTCACCCTGCACATAATTAACCCCCACCTGGAACTTACCATCGTCATCGGCAAAAATATCATTTACGATGCTGGAAGCACGTTCAGCAAGAGTACCGTATATCGCGGCCCCACGCAAACCAAACTCGCTATAGAATGTTCCCTGGGTAACTAGGAAAAGAGCCTGTAATTCCTTACTCGCACGGTCATCTATCCTATATTGCAATTCCGATTTTACCGTAGAACTGGCATTCGGAAAATCAATATCAAAACTAATATCTGGCTGTTCTATCTGCCCCTGAAGATTGATCACCACATCTACAGGTATCTTTCTGTTCACTGAAGGATTTTCAAGCAATACCGCAGGGTTTGCATTCAGGGAGTATACCGCACTCACATCCAGCTGGGCGTCCATTGGGTCTCCATCCCAGTTGATACTTCCTCCAGATTCCACCTTAAAGACCTTTTGAACAAGTCCTGCGTATTTGAAGTTATATACCCCTTCATATACAATGAAGTCCCCCCACATATTAAATTTACCATTCGTGTTTATCTCCAATAATAAACTACCTGCTCCACGCCCCCTAAGTGTACTTCCGCTCGTTTTATCAACCACGACCTCTACTTCGGCCTCATTGGTAATATCAAGATCAAAGATCATCTCAATTCCTTTCACCTCGGGAATCTCAATTTCCTGGCCAGCCAGACGTGCAGCTTTCTCCTCGGGACTCAGGAATCTGATAAAAGAATTATCCCCCACCGACTCTGTATCACTCAAAGGAATTTTGAAGACCGTTCCTCTTTCGGTAGCCGCGTTCACATCAATAACAAGTTCATCTGTAGGTCCTTTGATAGTAGCCTCCCCGTCAATAAAAGCAGTCCCGTAATAAAGAGCATCCTCATCAGCTTCGGTATCAAGAACAAGCATCCTGTTAGATCGCAGATCGAGATCCAGGAACCATTCTGAAAAATTACGATGGGAAATGGTCCCATCCAGAATTCCCCGAGTCCTATATTTTGTATCTATAATTCCAATATTTTCGAACACGAATTGCTGCTTGGTAAGATCTACCCTGGCCTTATCCTGAAAATCTATATCAACATTTAAATACGGGATGCGTAAACCGGCCTTGCTCAGTTCCAGATTTCCGGAAAAATCAGGATTCTTATAATTACCTGTCACAAAGGCTCTACCGGTGGCAAAACCCCTTATATCGGTAAGAACATCGGCACCCAGAGGTGTGAAAATTCCCATATTCAACCGGTTGAGATTAACCTCCAGATCTATGGTTGGCTCATTACCCGAGACGTTAATATCTCCAATTGTAGAAAGGGACTCAAAACCATCTTTTTTAAGAACACTATAAACAGAATAATTGGTTAGGTCTTCATTTCCTTCCACGTCCATCTTCAAATGCCCAAGGTATATATCATTAACCCTGAGAGAATCTATGGTCATATTGGTATTTGGGTAATAGGCACCTTCTTCCTGTAAAAGATCCAGATCTCCATTGAGAGTACCGGCAAGGTTCAGACTGTCAATTTCTGGTGTTATCTTATCTATATCCACATTTACAAACTGCATCTTAAAGTTTTTGTATGTGGAATCCCTCATTTCTCCTCTTAGTCTTATCTCTTCATTATTATGGCTCATAACGAGGGAATCTATTTGAAGATCCCGGAACTTATTGTCAAAAATTATCTTATTGCTCCTGTTACCGGACTCATTAAGATACCAGACCTTATCCTTGAATTTGAAGTCCGACCTCTGAATACCCACTACAGATTTACTGTTCTCATTGATGGTATGAAAAAGGTTCAGGTTAAAGACATCATTATTGTTCTTGCCTCCCTGAAATTCAGATCGAATAAAAAGAGTATCCCTTTGTGTTACATTGATAAAACTGAATTCTGAAAAATTGTAAAGATCGGTCGCCACGCTATCGGCCTCGAAGAATGTATTATAAATCGGGTTGGTATTATCTACCTGAAGGTTTACTTCTTCAATCATATTATCAAAGACATCGATGCGTGGTGATCTGAAAGTAAGTTTGAATTCAGATTCATCTGATTCTACCCTGCCGCGAATAAAAGTATTGGGAGCCAGTTCTATTTCAGGATAGAAAACTTCCACTATCTGATTATAAATATCAAAATCGAACTCCATATACTGGTTGGTCGTGATAGTACGTGGCTTGTAATTAGTGTAAATGCTTCCAAGGGAGTTCTGGAAAAGGGCTCCTACCTCGTTTATTTTGAAAATTCCGGTTACTTCTCCATTTATCACATCAGGAGACTGGATGCTGATGGTTCTAACCGGGCCTTCAAAACTTGACGAAATATTCAGGTCATCGAAGTAATAGAGATCATCCTGGTTTCGGTAGGAAGTATTTAACAAAAGAATATCCCCAAAGGCGTCATCTATATTAGTGCCTTTCATATTCATGATGATATCTCCCTTAAAAACCGAAATACTATCACGGTCTACGAAGTTCAAAGTATTAAGGTCTGCATATTGTACCGAGGCCTCAAAGTCGTAAACATTAATATCTTCAGAGACATCGGCGAGTCCATTGAATTCCATCTGCAAATTCGGATCCCGGGAAACAAAATATCCATTGAACACAGGATTTCGAAGATTTCCTATAACTCTGATATTGGAATAAGTATAACCATTATACTGAATCTTAGAAATACTACCTTTTAACTGAGTATTCAAATGCTCCCTGTCAAAACCACCACCATCAAAGTCTATATCAAAGGTGGTTTTCCCCAGTTTTTCATTTTCGGTAATCCGCCCGATATTAATATCTCTAAACACCAGCCTTCCTTTATAAGTAGATCTTTGTGAACTATTAAAGTTCTTCAGAATAAAGTCGGCATCTGCCGAACCTAACTGACTGTTAAGATATACATCGGCATCAAGGGAGGAAGTGGTAACGTAAGTATTTCCTTTTAGATTGACATTTCCAAATTCCCTAAGGCTTTCCGGAAGTTTACCGAGTAACGGGCCAGGCAGAAAGTTCACCATATCGTAATAATTGGTGTTAAAGTCAGAAAAACTTCCGTCCATGCTAAAGGTATCCGCTTCTTTTGAGAAAGAATTCTTGATCTGGAAATTACCATAGATAGTGGTGCGGTCGAGCCCTTCTAATTCAAAGCCTTCCAAATGGAAATCGTTGAGTGTACCGGTAAGTTTTGTTTTGAAATTAACAACCTGGTCATCTCCAAAACCATCATAAAACGCCTGCAGGTCGTTGCTGGACAGCACACTTTGCCTGAAATCGGCCTCTACCTGAACCAGATTCTCAAAATCTGAAAAATCACCCTGGTCATAGTTAAAATAAAGATCGGCTTTAACCAGCGAGCCCGGGGTTTGCAGGCTCATATCCACTAGATTCATTTCAGTAGGATCGTAATGAAACTTTGTAGACAGGTTGTCAATCTGGATGCCCCTGTGCTCATAACCTTTAAGACTTCCTATGTCTATATCAATATTTTCATCGTCTATCCTTAGCTGGTTAGCATAAATATTCAGACTGTCAAGTACAAGTACGTCGGGAGTATCCAGATTTTCATCAAAATAACTATAACGGCTATTCACGATCTGAACATTATCGGCATGTAATTCGAAATGGGTTGAATCCCCTTTGGGTTCCTTTCTAAGTTTTTCAATTAATACACCAAGATTGTCCTTATCTTCCCCTTCGTAACGCCTCATTTTCATGTTAAGACCTTCTATACGCGTATTACCCAGATCGGGTGAATTATTTATCAGATTAGTAAAGCTAATAATAGAAGAGCGTATTTCATCTGCGGTAAATAATGTATCGGCATGATGATCCTCTACATATATTTCATTGAGTCTCACATTCCCAAAATAACTAAGTGACACCCGCCCAATTGAAATATTTACATCGCTCTTCTCGCGAAGGGAATCAGTAAGTCTTTTAGCTACAGATGTTTGTACTGCAGGAATGGAAAATACTATCAATAAAATTATGAATAACAAAATCAGTGCGACCACTGTTTTAGTTAGTATTTTCCAGAATTTTTTGATACGTTATTATGTTTTAACTTTGCGTCTAATTTACAACTTCTATGTCCAATAATTTCAGATGCCAGATCAAAAAATAAATATTCTCGCCATTGAATCATCCTGTGATGACACCGCTGCTGCTGTACTCTGCAACGGAAAAATACTTTCTAATATTGTTGCAACTCAGGAAGTTCATCAACAATATGGAGGTGTGGTACCCGAACTGGCTTCCAGGGCACACCAGCAAAATATAGTTCCGGTAATCCACCAGGCACTGGCGAAGGCAAATATCGTTAAAAAAGATGTTTCTGCAATTGCTTTTACAAGGGGCCCCGGGCTTATGGGATCGCTGCTTGTTGGAACCTCTTTCGCGAAGTCACTGGCGATGGGTTTAAATATTCCGTTAATTGAGGTAAATCACATGCAGGCTCATATCCTGGCACATTTTATTGAAGAAGATGGATATGACAAACCCGAATTTCCCTTCCTTGCCATGACCATA
The DNA here is from genome assembly GCF_023805255.1 of Gramella jeungdoensis. GTDB lineage: Bacteria > Bacteroidota > Bacteroidia > Flavobacteriales > Flavobacteriaceae > Christiangramia > Christiangramia jeungdoensis. Next base: position 186,902 of record NZ_JAMSCK010000004.1, on the reverse strand, counting down.
AGTGGAGGGCACACACAAATTGTAAAGGTGACCGATTATTTTGAAATGGAAGTGATCGGTGAAACTACCGATGATGCAGTTGGTGAGGCATTTGATAAAAGTGCCAAAATACTCGGGCTTCCCTATCCCGGTGGACCACTGGTAGACAAATATGCAAAAGAAGGAAACCCAAAAGCTTTCAAATTTCCCAAACCAAAAGTGGACGGACTCAATTTCAGTTTTAGTGGTTTTAAAACAGCCGTTCTATATTTTGTTCAGAGAGAGACAAAGAACGATCCTGAATTCATTGAAAAGAACCTTAAAGATATATGTGCGTCAATTCAGTATACCATTATTGGAATATTGATGGATAAACTGAAAAAGGCCGTTAAGGAGACCGGAATAAATCAGGTTGCTATAGGTGGAGGGGTTTCAGCCAATAGTGGTATAAGACAGGCGCTGAAAGATGCTGAAAAGAAATGGGGCTGGAAATGCTATATCCCTAAGTTTGAATATACCACCGACAACGCTGCCATGATTGGGATTGCAGGATATCATAAATACCTGAAGAAAGATTTCGCCGATTATTCCATTACTGCCCAATCCCGATATAAATTTTAAGATGCAGTTATTCTTTAATCCAGACATTTCAGAAAAAGATAAACAGGTTGTTTTTCAGCGGGACGAGAGCAAGCATATTGTCAAGGTGCTTCGCAAAAAAGAAGGAGATATTCTGAATATTACCAATGGGAAAGGATTTGTTTTTACCGCAGAAATCATCCAGGCCGATCTTAAACAATGTATAGCCAGAATTAGTTCAGCAGAAAAACAGCCACCACCTCCCTATTATCTCCATATGATAGTAGCTCCTACCAAAATGAATGATAGGTACGAATGGTTCCTGGAAAAAGCTGTAGAGATCGGAGTACATGAGATCACCCCGGTGATCTGTGATCACAGCGAACGTAAGAAAGTGAAACTCGAGCGTTATGAAAGGGTGCTTCTAAGTGCTATGAAACAGTCCCTTCATTATTACTTTCCAAAACTTAATGAACCTGTAACTTTTAAGGATCTTATTGAACAGGGCATTGAAGGTTCAAAATTGATAGCCCATTGTGAAGATGTGAACGAAAAACCATATCTTCAGAAAAAAGTACATCCCTGGCATAGGGTAAATATTTTAATTGGTCCCGAAGGGGATTTTAGCAAAGAAGAGATCGAACAGGCTAGAAATACTGGCTGGGAACAGGTTAGCCTGGGCGACAGCCGATTAAGAACCGAAACAGCTGCAATAGTAGCCTGCCATACTGTAGCCATGGTAAATCAATAAACCTATATGAAGTCGTTAAAGCTTTTCACGACGATTTTTTTTCTGGGCTTAGGTATAGCTGCAAATTCCCAGGAGATAGCCGTTTTAAAATACAATGGAGGTGGCGACTGGTACGCAAACCCCACTTCCCTGCCCAATCTTATTAAATTCTGTAATGACAATATAAACACGAAAATAAATACCAAACCTCAAACGGTAGAGCCTGGCAGCACAGATATCTTTCAGTATCCATTTGTGCATATGACGGGGCATGGAAATGTTCTTTTTAATGACGAAGAAGTAGAAAATCTTAGGAACTATCTTCTAAGCGGAGGCTTTCTCCATATAGATGACAATTACGGAATGAACCAATATATCCGGAAAGAGATCAAAAAAATTTTCCCCGAAAAAGAGCTCACAGAAATCCCAGCTAATCATCCTATTTTTTATACTGCCTTCAATTTTCCAATGGGATTGCCAAAGATCCATGAACACGACAGGCAACCGCCCCAGGCCTTTGGAATATTTGATAATGAGAGACTGATCCTTCTTTTCACCTATGAGAGTGACCTTGGTGACGGCTGGGAAAGTCCGCAGGTTCATAACGACCCTGAAGAAGTAAGACAGAGAGCCTTAAAGATGGGCGCTAACATTATTAAATATGCTTTCGAGAATTGAGTGAACAGCTTTCCCATAACGAAACGGGCTTTCAGAAGAAATGTTTCCCCATCATTCTTTTATTGGACAATGTTACCGGAGAGGCCAATATTGGGAGTCTTTTTCGGATGGCCGATGCCTTCGGAATAGAAAAGATAATATTTAGCGGTACAAGGCCTAATTTGAACAGTAACCGGTTAAAGCGCACAGCTCGTAATACTCATAATACTGTTGATTTTGAATTCGTAGAAAATCCATTGCCGCAAATTGAGAGTTTAAAAAAAGAGAATTACAGAACGATCTCTCTCGAAATAACGTCTGGAAGTCAACCAATTCAAAATTTCAGGGAAAAAATCTCAGATAAAATTATACTAGTAGCTGGAAATGAGAGACATGGAATATCCCATGAAATTCTGAAAATCTGCGATTTATCTTTCCATATTGAAATGTTCGGTGAAAATAGCAGTATGAATGTGGCACAATCAGTTGGTATAGCATTCTATGAAATCACTAAAACCCTGAACAAGTTTCATAAGAAATAATATATTTACGCTGTGAAAGCACACGATATAGCAAACGGAATACTGAGAGCCACAGGTATCATGCTAGGTATCATTCTGCTGCTCTACTTTTTATGGGAAGTACAATCGGTGATAGTTTACGTGGCAGTTGCGGGTGTAATTGCATTAATTGGCAGGCCTATAGTAATTTTTCTTCGCAACCGTCTCCATTTACCCAATCAGCTTGCGGTTGTCACCGTTCTCATACTGGTGCTGGCGATCTTTGTAGGGATCATATTCGTATTCATACCGATTATTATTGAACAAAGTAAATATCTGGCACAGATTGATGTTGAAGCCTTTAAGAGCGACCTGAACGATCTGAATGAGCAGATAAACAACTATTTGGGTGTTAGAGAGATCAACATTATAGAAGCACTTAAAAGAAGCGCCTTCGTTAGAAATTTTGATGTGAGCTTGATTCCGCAGTTCCTTAATAATGTCTTTGGAATACTGGGAGCGACCATAGTAGCTGTATTCTCTATTCTTTTCATCTCTTTCTTCTTTTTAAAAGACAGCAAGTTAATGCTTAATAGCATTCTTGTATTTGCTAACCGCGGAGAAGAACAGAAATTTCAAAGAGTATTCAATAAGATCAAAGTATTATTATCACGCTATTTCGTTGGACTTACCTTGCAGATCACGGTACTATTCATCCTTTACACGATCCTGCTTTCAGTCTTTGAGATAAACAACCCAATAGCTATTGCGTTTATCTGCGCTGTTCTCAATCTCGTGCCATATCTTGGGCCGCTGCTGGCCGGGATCCTAATGGCGTTGTTCGTGATATCCAGTAACCTGGGAGCCGATTTCAGCAGTGTAATTCTGCCAAAAGTCATTTATGTGATGCTTGGTTACGGAATTTGCCAGCTTATAGATAATTTTATTTCCCAGCCAATGATCTTTGGAGCCAGTGTGAAATCGCATCCTTTAGAGATCTTCCTGATAATTCTTATCGCCGGATTATTATTCGGAATTACCGGAATGGTAGTAGCAGTTCCATTCTATACGGCCCTGAAGGTTATCGCCAAGGAATCACTTAGCGAATATAAGATCGTAAAAAGGCTAACCAGAGACCTCTAATTTTCATGCTTAATCAGGCCTTATTTGATCCTAAAGTTGCCAGATTTATTAAAGAAAATCAGAATAAGGATATACCTGCACTCATCCTGAAAGGAAGTCCTTTTGAGGAAATAACGGTACAGGAACTTGCAGTTCAGATCAAGGGTCTTAAGGTGGCTAAAAAGAAATTCCCCGAATTTTACGGAACAGAAGGAATTATCTACCCTCCCAAATTAAATCTTGAACAAACATCTTCTGAAGTCACAGCTCGCTATAAAGCATCTTTAGTTGATGGTAGAAAGGCAATTGATCTCACCGGAGGAATGGGGATCGACTCCTACTTCCTTTCAAAAAGATTTGAAGAACTAACTTATTGCGAGATAAATGAAGAATTGGCTGGGATAGCCTCTCATAATTTCGAAGTACTAAAGGCTAATAACATTACTGTAAAACCAAAGAACGGGCTTGAAATTCTCAAGGAGACTTCCGAAAAATTCGACTGGCTTTATGCCGATCCTGCCAGAAGGGATGAACATGGAGGTAAAGTATTTAAACTTGAAGATTGTGAACCTAATATACCTGCAAATCTTGGTATGATCTTTCAGCATACTGAAAATGTGATGATCAAAACATCCCCTATCCTGGATATTTCTGCGGGAATTACTGAATTGAAGAATGTAAAGGAAATACATATAGTAGCTATTGGGAATGAGGTCAAAGAATTATTGTGGATGCTTCAGAAGGATTTTAAGGATGAGCCAGCAATAAAGACCGTCAATTTTGAAAAAAATGGTGTTCAGGAATTTTCCGGAGTAAAAACAGTTGATATTGAGAAACCCATTTTCGGTGATCCCGAAGTCTATTTATACGAGCCAAATGCTGCTATTATGAAGAGCGGAATGTACAATAGACTGGCCATACAAACCGATACTAAGAAGTTAAACCCAAACTCACATTTATATACTTCAAAGGCGCTTAAGTCATTTCCTGGAAGATCTTTTGAAATTATTGATATTAAACAATATAAAGACTCTGATATAAAGCGATACTTTAAGGGTAAAAATGCTAATGTCACTACCCGTAATTTCCCGGAATCAGTCGAACAGATCCGGAAAAAATTCAAAATAAAGGATGGCGGCGAGGATTATATTTTCTTTACCACAAACCCTGATGAGCAAAAAATCGTCATAGTCTGTAAAAAGGTATGATCACCTTAGGTCTCTAAATATCTGAGGCTTCCTGCTGGCTTTTGGGTACTTCAGCATTTCAATTTCCTTTACAGGCAAATTTTCAATTCTGGGAGTGACGTGAAGTTGGGATTTGAAATATTCTTTTAATTCATCTGTTTCCTTAAATGAATCAGGAACTTTAATTGAAACCACGTCATTTCCAAGTCCATCTTTCCTGGCTTCTATCACAAAAGATTTGATCTTGCCAAAAGCATTCAATACCTCAATGATATGCTGAGGATACAAACTGGTTCCCTTAAGCTTCATTTTCTGCTGTTTTCTTCCTACAACCGGCCCCAGTCTTGGCGTATTCCTTCCGCATTCGCATTTGCCTTCATAATAGGTTAGCATATCCCCGGTAGCAAACCTCAATAAAGGCATGGTTTGAGTCCCCAGCGGGCTAACAACCAACTCTCCAATTTCTCCAGGCTTTACCTGATTGCCATCCTCATCAAGAATTTCAGTATAAATAAGCTCACTTAGAATATGATTACCTGTATGATAAGGACACTCCGTGAAAGCAGTAGACATTTCAGTAGAAGCATAAGTGGAAAAAAGTTCAATATTCCATAATCCGGTGATCTTACTTCCGAGAGCATTCAGCTGAAAGTACTGATCTCTCAAGGGTTCGCCAATACAGATAACTGCTTTAACAGAAGACTTCTTATAGTCTATATTGTTTTCCCTCGCATATTGGATCATTTTTAGAAGAAATGAAGGAACAGCTACCAGGTAATTGGGCTTAAATCTCTCTATGCTTTCCCACTGTAATTGAGGAAGTCCGCTTCCTGTCCTGATAATGCCCGCTCCAAGCTTCCTGAGACCAAGAAAATAGGCCATTCCCGCCATGAACCTTCGATCCAGTGTAGTAGTGATCTGAACCTTATCGGTCTTTTTAATGCCTGCAATACTAAACGACCTGTATTCATTCTCTGCAAGCCGCTCAAGATCGGCTTCATTGAGGGCGAAATTCACCGGACTACCCAAAGTCCCGGAAGTGGTCACAAAATCGATGATATCTTCTTCAGGAACGCTTATAAATTCTGAATTATTTAGTTGGAGGTCTTCTTTCGTTGTTAGCGGTAATTTCTTAAGATCTTCGGGTTTTTGAAAATCCTCCAGCTGAAGCGAGTTTTCCTTTAGGAGCCGCTTATAATATGGGGATTTATCGGCAATATATTCCAGCTGCTTTCTGAGCAATTCCCATTGTCTTGCTTTTATAGTTTCAATATTTTGAAAATGAAGCTCGTCCATATTAAAGTTTTCGGTAGCTTTTTCTGATCATTTTAGCGATCCTTTCTTCGTCAGGCCTGGTGGTTACTTCTCTCCTATCAGCCTGTTTAAAATGGATCACTGCGTTTTTATAATCTTCTTTTTCATAATAGATGATTCCTGCCAGGTACCAGGCTTCCCAGAAATCGGGGTTAAGTTTTACCAGTTTTTCTGCCTTTTCAATTTCTACGGGTATATCTTCAGACAGGCTAAGCTTAACATCATGTTCCAACTTTCTGTATTTTTCATAATCCTTAAAAGCTTCGGTTTCTATAAATGCGCTTTGAGGAATGTTAAGTTCTTCATCTGCAACTGATGCATTTACGAGACCTTTTTGGAACTTTGAAAAAGCCTTATCCAAGTCATAAGCTACAAATTCTCCCATCTGATAGGGATTCGCAGAAACCCAAACCTTTTTTTCTTCAGGTTTGAAAACGATCCCATGATGAGCAAGCAGCTGATTGATAGCCTTTTCATTACCATAACCAAGAGAAACATCATTCAAACCTTTTCTGTTTCGTAAAATCCCAACAGCTTTCTCAGGGTTTAAAATTTCTGATTGAGAAAGAAGTTCGTTCATCCTGTCATACCTGTATTTGGAATGACTTTCTTCTATAGCCTTTAAGTTCTTTGAATCATTGGCATAAGCTTCACTCTGAAAATGATTGCTGCAAATAACTTCATTTGAATTTTCAACTTCATAAACACCAAAATTAGACGGAGAAACCTCGATCAAAATGGCTTTCCTTTCTTCTGCACTACCTACCATTATGGATTCTGATACAAAAACCTCACGTTTTTTAGCGATTTCAATGGCTTCTGAGGTATTTGCAGCATATTGAAGAATTTCTCTTGCCACCAGGCTGATCGGAGTTTTGGCGACCAGCGGCATTTTTGATTCCCCAGCATTGATGGTCACGGTGATTCCTTTTTCATTCATACCGCTTACCACACCTATCATTCCACCCCAGGTATACATCATGAATTTATTTCCTGAATCAGGATTTACAAAAGCCACGATCTTTTGTTTTCCAAATTCATCACCTGCATAAAAGTCAAAATTACGACCAATTAATAACTGGTTGTCTTCTGTCTTTTCTTCCCAGGCAGCAAATGATGTACAGCCCACCAGCATAAGGTCCTGCAGAGCATGCCCTATATCGTGAGCTCCATGAAGGTAAAGCATCCTTACATAGGCCGGAGCAAAATCATCATAATCATTCGAAGCATAGCGGGAAATACCATAGATCTCCTGCTGATATTCCGGCAGAACGTGATCATGCATTTTCCTGTTGAACCATGATACAACTTTTTTTAAAAATCCGCGATAACTTTCAGAGGGAACCATGGCCTGCAATTTGTTCATAAAGGCTGTTTCCTGATGCTGAATAAGTTCACGAGTAAGGCTTCCGTTGGCTACTCCCCTTTCCAGTGCATTTCCTTCAAGGTAAAGCTCCCAAATGCCATGATGGTTCTTATAAAGCTGATTTTTCCCCAGGCTGAAATAAGATTCAGAATGACGCGTACGGGCTGTATCTATTTCATTTATGCCCTCAATCACCGGTTTTTGTTCCAAGGATCTATTTACCCCACAGGAAATGCCGAGGAATGAGATTATGAGTAATATGACAGGTATCCGCATTTTCATTTAATCGGCTTTACGAAATACCAGAATATTGTTCTGCCTGTATACGATCTCAAAGTTCATATCCAGCAACCACCTGTTTGGAAACTCCGAATCTATAAAGATCACCTTTTCGGCATTCTCCTTTATTAAATTTATAAGTTCCTGCTGGTCGGAAAAATCACCGTTAATAATAAAAACCTTACTCGAAGGGAGATCTTCTATCCTCGAATAGAAGAATATCTCGGCCGAATTTGAACGTGGGGTTCTTTTTGAAACCCTGAACCGGTATTCTTTATTTTCATAAGCATGAATGCTGGCATTCCTGAACTTATATGAAAGAAATAAAGGAATGATACCATATTCCGAATTGACTATGGAAATACTCTCTCCATCTTCAATATACCTGCTAACCCTAAGGTTCTTTTCCCGGGTACTCTTGAATCTCTGACTTACTTTTGGAAAAACCGACTTATAACGATAGTTATCCAGGATGGCTAACTTACGATATAGTTTTTCACTTTCAGATTCACTTATCCTTCCTCTGAAATCTGCCAGCTGACCAAAATGAAAAGGAGCTTTGCCTTTTTCAACTCTGTTAAGGATTAGCTTTTTGAAAATAGCACGCTGAAGCACAAAACTCACAAAGACTGCGGTAAGGACTCCGATTATTGATACTATTGAAACCGATCTAAGGGCCGGATGTTGCGCAAAAATCAATGCTCCCATTCCGAGCAAAGTTGTGATCACAGAAATAAGTATGGAAGTCTGATAGGTTTTAAGATCAGATCTTCCGGTCTCGTATTCATGCAAACAGGCATTCGTTATGAAAATGCTGTAATCAAGGCCAAGCCCGAAAATAAAGGTGGATATGATGATATTCAGAATATTGAACTCTATATCCAGAATCGCCATTATGCCAAGAGCACAGATCCAGGTAACCGCGATAGGCAACAAAGTAAAAAGACTAATTTCCAGGTTACGATAAGAAATAAGCAAGATCACAAAAACCGCAAGGATCGAGATCAATATTAGTTTATTGAAGTCTTCCTTCAGACTGCCAAGAAAATTCTGGTTTATCGCTTTACGATCCAGAGCAAAGATGCCGTTCTCATTTTTAAAATTTGCAATAAAATCAGCACTATTACCCTCTTCCAAACTAACCGTACTGGTAACCGTAGCTATATCTTCATCTTCAGAAATAAAATCATCAAGATAAAGCGAACCAGCATGCTTGTAATCATCCAGATCTATATTTGAAAAATCCTTTTGCAGCTGTTGATAAAAAGTATGAAAGGTCTCTGGCCGGAATCCGTATTCGGCAGAAATTGAAATTATATTCTCTCTCAGGCTATCAGTCTTTTCAGGTGTCCAGAATGATTCCCAGGTCTCTATCCTGTTATTCTGAGTTTCGGTGGAGAGGATCACCCCTCCTATACTACTGAAGTTTTCAATTCTACCCTCGTTTTCAAGGTCCTGCAAACGCTGATATAATTTGTTGTTTTCCTGTAGTGCATCATCAACTGAATTGCCATAAGCTACCATGTAGATGGTCTTTCCAGACCTTCCCGCAAGCCCTTCTACTCTATTCTCCAGTTTCTTAATCTCCGGTGGTTCAAAATTCAGTTTTGAAAGGTCATTATTGAACTCAACCCGGTTAAAGAAGAAAAGCGAAACTATAAATAGCAGTAATACTACAACCACCAATGGTCGTTTAGCAGAATAATCAACTGCTGCTATTTTATCCAGGAAGGTTCTGTTTTTAGTTGAATCTGGTTTAGGTTTATAAAATAATGGAATGAGAACCAGTGCAAAAATGGAAGAAAGCAGTACACTTATAGAAGCAAAAATTCCCAGATCATTCAGCGCCTCACTTTGCACAAATATTAGGCAAAGAAATGCAACCGCTGTGGTGGTACTGCTCATTAATATAGGCCTGGTTATGTCTCTATAAAGCTGAGTGATATTTCGATTATTGCGATAATGCGTAAGGATGTGCAGGGCGTAATCCAGGGTTATCCCCAACAGGATAGCTCCGATTCCCAGTGAGATCGCAGAGACACTTCCTTTTGCGATACTTAAAACTGCTATGGCTGTAATTCCTGCCAGTATACTTGGGATGAAAAGCAGGAACGGCACATATATCTTTCTATAGAAAAAGATGAGCAAAATAAGCAGTAAAACCACCGCGATACCAATCGTAAGCCTTATATCTTTTTTTATACGATCAGCGTTAGCAAGGGAATACAGGATCCCTCCAAAATAACTGGCTTCAACCTGATCATATTCCTGATTTAGTTGCCCGGTAATATCTTCAAGAGAATTAATAAAATCTTCGTTCCTATCCGTTTCCGATGAGGGCAAAGCAGAATCAAGAAAAAGAATGATATTCTTTCTATCCTTTGTAATCAGGTAGTTTTTATAAATACCGAAATTATCTCCTACCTGAAGCTCCTGAAGCTTTGAAAGGCCAAGGTTTGTAAAGCTTAATGGATCACTCAGAAAGTAATCTTTGGTCACGAAGCCGGTGGGAGACATCAATTGACGGTAACCAGAGCCCAGCCGGGGCCGGATACTATCTGGGTAGAGCCGGTTAGATATCTTTTCATAATCCTTCTCCTGCAGGAATACAGGCAGATTATCATAAACAAATTTATAGACCTGTCTGATATCTTTTTCAGGAACCTTGCCCTTTATTTCGTTGACATAGCCGGGTAATTCTTTTTCAATTCTTCCTGTTAGATCATTAGCGTAAGCCACCAAAGTATCGGGAGAGGTATCTTCAGACCCAGCTGATATACTTATTATCAGCTTATCAGAAAGATCTGTCACCCTTAGAACCTTCTTTAAAATATCCTGTTTTTCTCCTGATGGTATGAGCTTTGTAATATCTTCTTCAAGAGTAATATTCCAGGCGAAAAAAGCGGTTATGGCGATGTAAAAGAGAAGTACCGAAAAACCAAAGATCTTTCGGTTTTTCAAAAAGTCATGAATATTGAGAAAAGCTTTATGCATTAAGGTTTCACCACCTGCTTTTGATTAAAGACCGAAAATAAAAAATAAAATACAATCCAGAGACTAAAGGCCATGACAATTGCGAGAGCAAAACTTCCCGTAATATATTGCCATAATCCCATAAAAACATCAGTTCCTGTTTCAAATTTTTGAAGCTTCATCTCCCAGTCAAAACCCTTTCCTGAAATAAGGGAGCCAGCCTGATAACTTGCATATACGATTACGGGAATAAAAGGCGGTATGCTTATATTGGAGAATAAAAAGGCTATAACCTTATTTAACCGAAATACCGCGGCAAGAGTGAATACGAGTAAAGTATGGATTCCCCAAAAAGGTGAAATGCCTATGAACACACCTAATGCGATGGCAGCAGCTTTTTTATGAGGTGGTTCCTGACTCTTTACAATATCTTCCTTCCAGAATTTTCTGAACCCTTTATTTTTAAAATCCTGGTATTTATTCCGCGGATGTATATAGAAGAAACTCACCAGCACAAACCACATATACAAAAGAACGATTCTAACAATATCCCAGAAAGGTCTGAAATGAGTGACCCTTTCCCCTTCCTGATATAGAACCTTGATTGGTATATTCTTCACTTCTACCTTTTTCCAGGCTGCTTTCACCAGAACCTCAATCTCCAGTTCGAATTTCCAGGTGACCAGTTTAAGTGAATTAATAAGTTTTACAGGGTAAAGCCTGTAACCACTCTGGGTATCATGCAATTCAATACCGGTAACTACTAAGAACCAGAAATTGGAGAATCGATTTCCCTTACTGCTTTTTCCCGGGATACCATCTCTTCCCATATTTCGGTCGCCAACAAGTAGAAGTTCAGGATCGTCCTGTTTACGAGCTTCGAGTTCAGTCAGAAAAACGTCCAGATCATCAGGATAATGCTGCCCATCAGAATCTATTGTGATTGCATAATCATAATTCAGTTCCTGGGCGAAGCCAAAACCGGTCTTAAGTGCCATGCCTTTACCCTTATTTTGAGAATGCGATCTATGGTGTAAGCCGGGATGTTCTTTTAGAATTTTGGCAGTTTCATCGGTAGACCCATCATTCACAATAATGATGTTATGGGTATACAGTTTAAGTTCTGACAAAAAAGACGCGAGTGAATGTGCATTATTGTAGGTTGGCACAATAACACAACAGTTAAGCTTTTCGAATCTGGATTGAAAAACCGGTTCTTTTTTCACCTGCTAAGTTTTACTGCAAAATTATTATTTATTCGGAGAGGAACATAGCAATAGAAACACAATTAAAGACCTTTGTATAGAGAATTGATCTTCAATACTATACCTTTATTATTCTTAGCTATTCCTTTAAGTTTTATAAAATCTCCGTTTTGTTCAAGTTGGGATTCCAGAATTAATTCATCATGATCTGTAGGGTCAAAAACAGCCATAAATTTAACGTTATCTGCCCTTACCAGTTGAAGCGGACTCTCGAAAACCCTTTCAGCCTCTTCCTTGAATAACTGCATAAGCACTACACCAGGGGTTACAGGCCTCCCCGGAAAATGACCATTATAGATCTCATGGTCTTTATTGACCTTCAGGGTAGTTAGCTGAAGGTCTTCATTCTTTTTGGTATGCGAAACCTCGTAAAAGTCCTTTAAAATCATGCGAAATCTTTAAAGAACAAGATAGTTAGTTTTGAAAAACAGAAGGTGGTATGGACTGATTAATTTTAATGTTTTTCATAAAGATCTCGGTATAATCACCGGAAGGATCTACTAACCTCACCGAATTGATGAGATGATCTGAATTAAAATTAACCCATATTTCCTTGAACATTCCGCTAAGGCTCTTATCCCTGGGGATGATCTGGGCCCTGATATTCTGTTTATTCCTGTAATAGGTAATTGTGAAGTCTTTATCTGACTGTAAGATCTTTCCGTTAACACTGCCAGCTACCAGTTCTCCCATTTTTTCGAAAAGCTTATTGGAAGATAGGTCCACTTCAGAAAGCTGTCCTTCTTCCATGATATAGAGCTTGGAGTCCTTAAAAAGTATCTGATAATCGTAAGGCCTGAGATATTCCCACTTTAAAAGATCTGGTGATTTATAATATACTTTTCCCCGGCTCTCGGGGCTTTCATCCATTACTTTCATATGCTTGGTCTGCATGAATTCGGCTGAAAAGCTATTAATCCCATTCGCTTTTTCTATCACCCTGGATTTAAATGCATGCTCCTCGGCATTATTCAAAACACCGTTTTGAGCCATCATGTTCAGGCTTAGGAAAAAAAGGCAAATTTTAAGTATACGCATTGATTCGAAATAATTTATCAGGTCTTATAATAGCGAATTCTCGCTGCTTTAGAATTACCAATAATTGTTCCAAGATAATGGGAGTCTTTTCCATATTATCATGTAAGAGAATAAGGTCGCCTTTTTCGAGCTTTTTTGTAATTCGATTTATGATCACTTCCGGAGATTTGGTGATCGCGTCATATGGCCTGACGTTCCACCCTATTACTCTGTGCCCTGTCTTCTGTAGGGCCCTTTTAGTCTTTGGATTAATAATTCCGAATGGAGGACGAAAAAGATTCATTTTCACACCACCAATCTCTTTTGCAATATAATCACATTTTAAAATTTCATTTGTGATGGACTTACTGCTCAGAAATCCCATTCTTCTTGTATGAGAATAAGTGTGATTGCCAACAATGTGACCACGTTTCAATATCTCCCGGAAAATCTGAGGCTGTTCTTCTATCTTCTTCCCAATACAGAAAAACACTGCCTTTGCCTCATGCTTATCAAGAATATCTAGGATCTTAAGGGTATTATCATCGGGACCGTCATCAAAGCTCAGGGCCACGGCGTTTTCAGGAAAATCGGGATTTTTGTTATATGCCTTTACAAAAAAATTAAACTGCACATTTGTCGACACTATAAGAATGAATATGATATATAAAACCACTAATAACGGTAAGGGCCAAAAGGGCCAGTCATTCATCAGGAACAGGAAGAGCATAAGCATGAATATCCCTCCAAAAAGTATATTGACGATTTTATAGATCAAAGCTTCTGTAAAAGAATTAGTCCGTGATTCTTTCCGAGATACTGGTTATAAATCAGGATCCTTCGGGGTTTACTGCAATTTAAATCATTCAATTTAATAAAATCCGGGATTTTATTTTCTTTCAGGATTTTAGAAGCAATCCAGAAAGCATATGCAGAAACCGAATTATTCTCGCCAACCAGATGCTTATATGCCAGCTGTAGAGTTTCAGCGAAAAGCTTCTCCTGCAACTCGTGGTAAAAAGGATCATATCTTGAATCTCCATTATTACCCAGGATCACGATATCAATAGCTGAAGAAGTAAGGTTTTTAGTTTGAAGAAAACGTTCTGTTCTTTCACCAATGTTTTGAATTTCTGCTGTGTTAATGATTTCAACATCCACTAATTCTGCATAAGAATTTTCAGTTTCCTGTGAACCAAGCATAAAGAATGAGGCAGTCTCTGAAAAAATGCTGCCTGGGGTTTTCGACCATAACAGATCGGTATTTTTAACAGGTTCCTTCTTCAATTGCCCGTCAAGCTCCTGGAAACCTGTAAAAGCCGGAGAGACCTCGTCAACACCTCCTACCAGGATGTTTTGAGTTCCACTTTCGGTTCTCGCCTGAAGCAAGGCATCTAACAATGCGCTTTCAAATGATACTGAATTCTGTGTATAGGTCATGTTATAAGCGGTACACTTAAGATCGAGCGCTATCTGCCCGCCAACCGTATTATGAGTAGACTGGATAAATGATGTTGGGCTTAACAGGCCTTCCTCTGCAGTGAGCATGGCCTCCATGAATTTTTCAGTGTCCTGCAAACACCCCTGGCCGGTACCAACCATAATGGCATCTGGCATATCAAGCTGTGCATCCAGCAATGTTTTTTTTGAGCAGAACAGGCCCATTTTTACAGCATTCGACATTCGCCTAAGCATCATAGGCTGTATCATTGACTTATAATCATGCTTCAGGGCAGGAATTATATTGCTCTGATATTCCCTAAGATTTCCTGTCTCTAAAATATCTTCAGATTGCGGAGAGATGGATGAAATACCATTTACATAAAGCCTATTCATCTTTCTGAAAAATTAAGGATGTACAATTTCCGCCGAAACCAAACGAATTAGAAAGTATGTTAGAAATCTTCATTTTCGTAGGTTTCGTTACAGGGAATAATCCGGTTTCTTTCATTCCTGACTTGAAATTCAGATTGGGAAAGACCTTCTGCTCCTGCAATGAAATCAGGCTAAAAATCGCTTCCACAGCTCCTGCAGCTCCAAGGGTATGACCCGTATAAGCCTTAGTAGAACTGAACGGTGGGATTTCATCTCCAAAGGCACGTTGAAAAGCAAAACTTTCAGAAAGATCATTATTTTTAGTACCAGTACCGTGAGCGTTGATATAATCTATATCCCGGCTTTTTATTCCGGCTTTTTTCAAGGCTTTAGAAATGGCAAGATAGGCTCCCTCTCCATTTTCGGAAGAAGCAGTTTGATGAAAAGCATCATTCGCATTCCCGTAGCCAGTGACCCTGCCCAAAACTTTTCTGTCACCAATACAATCATCAGCTTCCAGTAAAATATAAGCGGCCGCCTCGCCCAGATTAAGTCCGTCCCGGTCTTGATCAAATGGTCTGCAATTATTTTCAGAAAGGATCATCAGAGAGTGAAAACCATTCAGAGTGAATTTAGTAAGACAGTCGCTGCCACCAACAATCACTCTTTTAAGTTTACCGGATTCGATCATCCTGGCTCCCATCATAATAGCGTTAGCTGATGAAGAACAAGCTGTACTAATAGTGGAAACAAAGCCTTTAAGACCAAAATATTCAGCGATCATTTCTGTAGAGAACCCCGGGTGCTGCGCCCTGATAAATCTTCGGTTTTCAGTATTTTCAGGATAATCGTGAAAATAACGCTCAGTCATATCTATCCCTCCTACACTGGTCCCGGAAATGATCCCGGTTTCTGAAGGAATATCTTTAAGACCCGTATTTACAAGCAACTGTTTTATTGCATAAGCGCCAAGCATTGTGGCACGTGAGAAAGTATGATTCATTTCCAGATCAAGGTTATTCTCTAATTCAGAATTAGAGAAGCTTATCTCCCCAACCAGAATATTAGAATGTTTTGTCTGGAAAATGTTAGGTTTATCAATGCCACTTCTACCGGACTTCAGAGAATCGCTTGTTTCTTCAAGGTCTCTCCCAATTGAAGAAATAATTCCCATTCCAGTGATGGCGACACCTTTCATAAATTACCTGGTTCTGTTTTTCTCGATAAAATCGGCCATAGTATTTATAGAGTTAAATACTTCCTTCCCTTGCTGGGGATCTGAAAGCTTGATCCCGTAATCCTTTTCCATGAGCACGATAAGTTCAAGTGCATCAATACTATCCAGGCCCAAACCATCCCCAAAAAGAGGTTCGTCATTTTCAATCTCGTTAACCTCCATATCTTCGAGGTTAAGTTGTTCAATAATGCTTTTTTTTAATTCGGTATGCAGATCACTCATGTGTAGGTAAGTATAATTTCTTTAGCTCTTCTTCATTAAAATCATAGCCTTCACCAGGGCTAATCTGGCACAAAAATACATCATAATCGCTATTGTGCAAGTCCACCCAGCCACAAACAATCTTACTGGCCTTTCCTTCCTCAAATAAGACCTTTGAATAATCTATATAATAGCCGGGATCAAATTCTTCATTTATAAGAAAGATATTCTCAGACCTAAGCTGAAACCGGATGCTGATTTCCCCGAGCATGATATTTGGCAAGGTATAAACAAAAACTGAAGGAGACGGGAAATCATTCATGGTTTCTGCGTAGGCTTTATCAGTATCCAGGCTTGAGGCTGCATTAGAAAACACAAGCGCAGTTTTAGATTCGGGTTCTTTATTCTTAAAAAGTATTTCACTGGCCAGATAGCCTAACTTCGAAAGGCTATCCATTTTAAAGAATTTGGGATATTTGAAGTTCTGCTTCTTGTAAATGCTTTTCAGAAAAGAAGAAAGTTTTTGATCAGCATCAGTTTCATGAATTATCTTGCCGTTCACAATGACCTTTCCGTTACGGATGATCACAGAATCCTGTATGAATAGCTGCTTACTCATCGGTTTCCTTTTTTAAAAGCATAGCCAGGTTGCATCCACCAAAGCCAGAGGCGGTTTTTAGTGCCAGCTTAAGTTCCTTATGGATGTGCTGCTTTATTAAATTGAGCGGTTTCGAAACGCCCGATTCCGAGAAATTCACAGAAGCAAAAAGCTCATTCTTTAAAAGACTATGCTTAGTGAGAATGGTTTCGATCAATGCTGAAGTTCCTAAGGTATGCCCATAATAACCTTTAAAACTATTTACAGGAATCTTTTCAAGCCCTGTACGGTTAAAGGCAATGGCTTCCATTTCATCATTATATGTGGTCGCGGTGCCGTGAGCTGATAAGAATCCTATTTCTTCAGGAAAGATATTACATGCCGAAAGCAGTCTCGAAATGCTTAAATAAAGCCCCTCTCCTGTTCTGCTTGGGCCTGAAATGTGATTAGCATCATTGGCTGTACAGGCATCCACATAGGCAATTTTTTCTTTTTCCTTTCCGTTTGGTCCTATAAGGATCGCCGCAGCAGCTTCGCCTAGGCTTATTCCCTGACGGTCATTAGAGAAAGGTCTGCATGGTTCAGGGCTAATCGCCTGAAATGACTGAAACCCGGAAAGCACAAAATCTGAAACAAGATCTCCACCGGCCACTATGACTTTTGCAAATCTACCGGCCGAAATCAGATCATTTGCTGTTTTAATTGCCAAAGCGCCCGAGATACACGCATTTGAAACAACTACCGGTTTTTTTTCGAATCCAAAGAAACTGGCAATTACCTCTGCCATTTTCCAGAGATAAAGCCTTTCTTCTGGAAATTCATTCTTTCCAAGTTGGTCTATATTGCCTTTGGTAGTGGAAATTATTAATCCCGTATCCTGGAGCTTTAAACCGGGATTCTCATTTAAAACCTCCTGAATAGCAAGGATGATCAGCTTCTCGAGTTTAGTATAAAGTTCAGGATTCCCAATTTGATTAAAAGCTTCGTTGATGATCTTTTCAGGAATAATCCCGGCATATACGCCATCCTCCGAGAATATGGGATTTTTATGAAAGTTTAAGGCCGATCTACCCCGGTGTATTGACTCAAGGTTTTCTACGGTGCCAAACCCCAATGGAGAAATAATCGAATCACTTAGGAGGTAATTCCTTTTCATTTATATCAATCCCATTTTCGATTTCCAATCTAAGAAAAACGGCGGATTGTTAAGCACTAATTCTGAATTTTTATCGGTAAAAACCTGGATGGTTTCCCCGGTACAAATTAGCTTTCCCGAAGAGAATATTTTATACTGAAAAATGAGCTTTGCGGCTTCTGCATTCACAAAAGAAGTCTCTACCTCAAATTCATCTCCATATTTAAGTGGAAGTTTATGCTCACAAACCGATTTAATCACGGGCATCGAATAGCCGTTCTCCTTAGCATCCAGATAAGAGATATTATGTTTTTTTCCGAAGTCTTCGCGGCCCTCTTCAAAAAATTTGAGATAATTCCCGTGCCAAACGATCTGCAAGGGATCACATTCATGAAAGCGAACGCGCATTTTCAAACTGCTTTTCAAAATGCTCTCACTCATTCTACCGTCACGGTTTTCATTTCAGAAATTGCGATCACCTCTCCCCTTTCATTTTCGGTACGGGCAGAAACAGAAGTTACATTCATGATCTCATGTAGTATTTCAACATAGGTTTTCAACTTCTCTCCTACTTCAGGCTGATGAAAGATCTCAACTGTTTTGATAAGACCTATAAAACCGGTTTTCGGTTTTGTTTGTCCGCTAAGAGAGCCCTGGTACCCCCTGTGCAGCGACATGCTTTGAGCCATGTGCTCTATTAAACCGCTCTCGGAAAGCCTGTTCTCATGAACCAATACATTAGCATTTGGTACCGTGAAGCCGGTTACCCCTGTAAGCGCGGTATATTCAAAAAGGGTATCCACAAACACGAAAGGCTCCTTCTGGGGAATAAGTTTAATAATTTCCTCATAAGAGGTTATTGGATGATGTAATAGGTTTTCTGCCATAATCAACTGAAGTCATTCCAGTAATCGTAGTAATTATACCACTGATGAGGATATTTTTTTACCATTCTCTCCAGGTCTTCAAGATAAGCCTCTAAAATTTCGCTGGCTTTATATTCCTCGGGAATATAAGGTCTGGCATAAAAATGATAGTGAAAATTCTTTTCACGCATTAAATGTACAAATAAGACAGGAATTTTATTTCTGGCGGCAAGTTTAAAAGGTCCCTGAGGAAATTTCACAACCTGACCCAGGAATTCTGCTTTGTATGTTTTTGAATGTTTCAGGTAGCGGTCAGCAGCAAAGACCAACAGTTCGTTTCTAGAAAGGGCTTCCTTCATCTTAAAGATGTGACTAAGATCTTCCTTAAGAACTATGATCCTGACTTCAGATTTTCCGGTGACCGACTCAAGATAATTCTTGATCTGCCTGTGTTCAAAGTCTGTAACCACAAGATTTACAACCGCATCTGAATGTTTTTCGTCAAAAAAGTGTTTAGCCAGGTTGAAATTGCCGATATGCGCCGTTAACAAGACACCTCCTTTTTTCTGTTTTAAGAGATTGTCTATATGCTCAATCCCGTCAAATTCAAAGGTGAATTTGTGCTTTAAACCATTGGTGATGGCAATGCGGTCTAACTGAATACGGCCAAACGTAAAATAGCTCAGGTATACATGCAAGGCCGAATTTATGGGGGAATATCCCAGTCTTTTTCTGAAAAAAAAATAGGTGCTTTTTGTAGAAGTAAAAGAAAAAAAGATAAAATAGGCTGCAACAAATAGAAGCACGAAATATGCTGAATACAGACCAGTTTTCTTAATTATCTGCACATAGATCTTGAAGCCTAAAAGCGTACCTCTCGATTTTCCTTTCCAGGTTGCCATGGATCTACGAATATAAACCTCCGTTAATACTGATCACTTCCCCGGTAATATATGACGACTTTTCTGAAGCCAGAAAGCTTACCAGGTTTGCCACCTCTTCCGGATCACCAAAACGCTTAAGCGGAATGAGCTGCTTTAGTTCGTTCTCATCAAATTCACTGGTCATATCTGAATTAATAAATCCGGGAGCTACCGCATTCACGGTTACCTTCCTCTTACCGATCTCCTGTGCAAGCGCTTTAGTTGCCGAGATCATGGCTCCTTTAGCGGCAGAATAATTTACCTGCCCAGGGTTGCCTTTCAAACCTGATAGCGACACTATATTGATCACTCTACCATACCGGCTTCTAAGCATATCCTTAAGGACCGTCTGGGTCACATTATAAAATCCATTGAGACTGGTATTGATCACCGAATCCCATGCTTCCTGATTGGTCCAGATGAAAAGACCGTCTTTAGTAATTCCTGCATTGTTGACCAGAACTTCAACCTTAGCTTCAGGATTATCTTTTTTCCAGTTATCGATGGAGTTTTGAGTAGAATCATGATCGGCAACATCAAATCTCAAGAGATCGCAATTAACTCCCATTTTCTCTATCTCTGTTTTCGTTGCTTCAGCGGCTTCGGTATTTGAGTGATAATTGAGGAGTATATTATATTTAAGATCGGAAGCAAGTTGAATACAGATGGCTTTTCCAATCCCTCTCGAACCTCCGGTTACCAGTGCATATTTCATATTAATAGGCTTCGTTATTTCTTAGATGATCCTTCAGTTTTGAAATCTCCTCATATAATGGCCTGTCTTCTTTAATTGGAGGAATGATGCCTCTCAAGGTCTGAAGTTTTGATTTGGTTGCCGAAGACAGTCTTTCATCAAAATCAAGATAATAAAGGGCCTGAATGATGGTGGCCAGTTCTGTTGAAAGTACTTCAAAACTATTCTCAATCACCTTCCTGGTCATATTTGCCGAATTCGCACCCATGCTTACAATGTCCTGATTGTCATTATTATTCGGGATACTATGCACATACATTGAATTTGATAACATCTGATTTTCAGCCGTGGTTGAAACCGCTGTAAATTGCGCGCCCTGCATTCCGAAATTCAAACCCAGTTTGCCAAGATTTACAAAAGGTGGAAGAATATCGTTTAGTTTTGAATTTAAAAGGTAATTCAACTGCCTTTCGGCTAGCATGGCAGTCTTCGTGATCACCAGTCTTAATTTGTCCATTTCCAGTGAAACATAGTCTCCATGGAAATTTCCTCCATGATACACATGTTCTGTTTCAACATCAATAATGGGATTATCATTCGCCGAGTTCACTTCTTCAATAAGTATTTTAAGTGAATTCTCGATCGTATCAGATACCGGTCCCAGGATTTGTGGGACACACCTTAAACTATAGTATTCCTGAACCTTTTCCTTAAAAAATGTATTCTTATCTGCTCCACTGGTATAAAGATGCTCGTTACGGTCACGAGTAAGTTTAGAGTCAGCCAGATGCCTTCGCATATGTTCCGCGATTCGCTGCTGACCTGGATGAAGTTTTGAAGAGTTCAATTCCTCCGAAAGATGATCATCATATGCCTGTACTATTTCATTGATCACCGAACTGCAGAAAATTGCCCAGCCAAGCAATCTTCGTGAATAAATGACATTCACGATTCCAATCCCAGTCATCGCCGAAGTCCCGTTCATCAGGGCGAGTCCTTCTCTTATTTTGATCTGTGCCGGTTCGATATCCAGTTCATCGAAAACTTCTTTTGTTTGCCTTCTTTTGCCTTTATAAAACACCTCTCCCTCACCTATCAGTACTAATGCAAGATGTGCAAGCTGTACAAGGTCCCCTGATGCACCTACCCCACCATGTTCATAAATAAGGGGTGTTACATCCTTATTGATCATATCAATCATAGTTCTTGCAACAGAAGAATGAATACCCGATTTACCAAGGCAAAGAGTATTCAGCCTAGCAAGCATTAAAGCTTTAACATAAAGTGGTTTCATTACCTCTCCCGCCCCTGTCGCATGGCTTCTTATTAAATTGAGCTGAAGTTTGATTTTGTCTCCATTCTCAATCTTATACTGAGCCATAGGTCCAAAACCAGTGTTTACACCATAAATAATCTTGTTTTCGGAAAAATCTTTTAGGAAATTAAAACTTTTATCGAGCCTTTCTAAGGTTTTCTTGTCAAGTTCAATTTGCTCACTATCAAATAAAACCCTGTAAAAGTCGTTAAGTTTCAGTGCATTTTCTAAGTTCAGCATATACCTTTTCTGCTAGTAGTTATAGGTTTGGGATAGCTGTTAAAGCTTTTAACAAATGTAGCATAATAAATACAAAACATCCATGTTTAAAAGGTGGGTTTCAAGTTTTAATTCTAATTTAAACCGGGTAACATAGGTCACAAGGAATTTTATTAAAAAGTTAGGCTCTCCTTCTAATTATAAAATGTGTATTTAAGTAACTCCCCGTCATGAAGTTTTTTCTCTAAAAAATCTTTCCTATCATTCATACATTCTCTTTAAGTTTGTCTATCGCTCTCTTTATTGTCTATGAAAAAGGAAATTAAAGATATAATCATCATTGGAGCAGGACCATCCGGAATGGTCGCTGCTGGTTATTTGCAAAAACAGAATGCATCCCTTTTAGTTCTAGAAAAGCAGAAATTCCCACGATTCAGCATTGGAGAAAGCCTTATTCCAAGGTGTATGGATAATTTTGATGAAGCAGGATTATTACCAGCACTAAATAGGGAAGGTTTTCAAAAGAAATTTGGAGCTCGTTTTCTCCGAGGAAATGAAGTAGCAGAATTCGACTTCAGTAAAAAGTTCGGAGAAGGCTGGGACTGGACCTGGCAAGTCTCCAGGGCAGATTTTGATAAAGTTCTGGCCGATGAAATCTCTTCGCGAGGTGTTGAAATACAATTTGAAACGGAACTAAAGTCTCTCGAGTATAAAAATGGAATATGGGAGATAGGGTGCATTGATAGTTCGGGAAATGAATCTCAGTTTTTTGCACGCTTTATAATTGATTCCAGTGGGAATGGAAGGGTTCTGGCCCGGAAGTTTGGCCTTGAAGCTCCACCAAAGATCTATGACCACTCTTCCATATTTACCCATATAGAAGAAACAAACAGACCTTTAGGAAAGGAAGGTGAACAGATAAGTTTTGAAGTTCTGGACACTGAAACCTGGTTCTGGTATATTCCTTTTTCCAATGGAACTTCTAGTCTTGGATTTGTAGGTTCAAATGAATGGTTTGAAAGGTTTGAAGGAACAAATGAGGAGCTATTCCGGAAAATGCTAGAGGAAACCAATTACTATAACGGGCGGTTTGATAATTATGATTTTCAGTTTGACCCTGTTAAACTTCAGAATATTTCCAGAAATGTGAATTATATTCATGGAGAAGGCTTTGCCTTGACAGGGAATTCGGCTGAATTTCTGGATCCCGTTTTTTCTTCAGGAGTTGCCTTTGCAACCGAATCCGGACTTCTCGCCGCAAAGCTTGCTTACAGGGAACTAAATGGGGAGAAAGTAGATTGGGAAAAAGAATATTCCGCTTATATCAACAAAGGTGTTAATGTGTTTTCTACCTACGTAAAAGAATGGTACTCGGGTAAACTTCAGGAGATATTCTTTCATCCTAATCCTAGTCCCCAGATAAAAGAGCAGATCTGCGCGGTTTTGGCCGGATATGTATGGGATAATAACAATCCTTTTGTGCGAAATCATAAACGAATGGTCAGTAATTTGTATGAACTGATACGATCGGAAAAAACTGTTTAAAAAAATATAATGGCTTAGATTACTGAAGCCAAGTATTTTAATTATATAAGCCTTATTTTTATCTAAAAATAAACCGAAAAAAGAAATAAAAGGTTTGGAAGGTTTATAAGTAAAAGTTACATTTGCAACCGCAAAATTAGTTGCGAAGTTCTTAAATAACGGAGAGGTGGCAGAGTGGTAATGCAGCAGCCTGCTAAGCTGTCATCCTTCTTGGATGCCCGGGTTCGAATCCCGGTCTCTCCGCTAGATTTTTAGTCTGTGGTTTTTTATTCTCTTTTTCAATGGAAAAATCGGGATAAATTTCCTCCGCTTCCCGGCTGCTTTTTTAAAGTGATTTGGAACGGAAAGGACTAAAAATAATAATTAACTATTCGGGGTGTAGCGTAGCCCGGTTATCGCGCCTGCTTTGGGAGCAGGAGGCCGCAGGTTCGAATCCTGCCACCCCGACCATACTCTTGAAACCTCTGTATATGCAGAGGTTTTTTTATTTCTGATCATTTAGTATTCATTGTCTAATATCATACCTGATTAGCCAATAATTGAAGGTATACTTTTACAATAAAAAGGCTATCTAAAAAGTAATTCCAGGCGTGATCACAAACAAGGTGAAGTAATCTGTACTTTGAGTAATCATGTAAAGATTGCTTCGTGTCTCGCAAAATGACAGAGAAAATAATTTTTAGACAACCTTTTTTAATGATTCTATTTAAGCAACCACAACCTCATCAGGTTCAATAATTTATCTACATT
This sequence comes from Gramella jeungdoensis, assembly GCF_023805255.1. Classification (GTDB taxonomy): domain Bacteria; phylum Bacteroidota; class Bacteroidia; order Flavobacteriales; family Flavobacteriaceae; genus Christiangramia; species Christiangramia jeungdoensis. The sequence goes on along the minus strand of NZ_JAMSCK010000004.1, from coordinate 162,636 downwards.
CACAGGCTTGGTTAAATAATCATTAGCACCCGCTTCAAGACTTTTTGCCTTGTCTTCAGGCATCGCCTTAGCGGTTAGAGAAATTATAGGTAAATTTTTGTAATCTGAATTTTTCCTGATTTCTGTTGTGGCCTGATATCCGTCCATGACAGGCATCATCACATCCATCAGCACTATATCGATATCCTTATTCTTTTTAAGTTTTTCGATGGCTACTTTTCCGTTTTCAGCAATGATAACCTGCATTCCAGATTCTTGTAAAATTTTAGAAAGGGCATAAGAATTACGGGTATCATCATCTGTAAGTAGAACTTTCTTATCCTTTAAACCATGTTTTGGATCATGCAGATCTGCCATGATCTTCTTTTGCTGAAGCGAAAATTTACTTTCATGGCAATGAATAAAAAGTGATACTTCATCCAACAGATGTTCAGGAGAAGAAGCCCCTTTAATCAGGATACTATCTGTAAATTTATGTAGTTCATCCAGCTCATTTTTAGTAAGTTCTTTACCGGTGTAAACCACCACAGGGGTATTATTATCGTCCTTGTTCGATTTCATTTTCCTGAGCACCTCAAATCCTGAAATATCAGGAAGCTTCAGGTCCAGGATTATACAGTCAAATCTTCTTGATTTCAACTTGGTTAAAGCTTTCTCTCCATTGGTTGCTGAGAATATCTTAATTCCTTTATGCTTCAAGATCTTTTTAATCGCCTTAAGGCTGCCTTCGTCGTCTTCAACTATCAGAATTTCCCTGTCTGGAGAATTGTGTAATTCTTCTATCTTCTGAAGCGCCTTACTTATATCTCCAGAAGAAACAGGCCTCAATCCAAAATCGATTGCTCCCTTCATTAAGGCTTCACGACTTCTATCTTCTTCAGAAGTGTAAAATACCGGAATATGCCTGGTCTTTAAGCTGAATTTTAAATGATCCAGCACTGTGATACCTTTCATATCAGGTAACTGCTCATTCATTAGAATTCCATTTGGCTGAAACTGTTCAGCCAGTTTTAACCCTTCTTTTCCATTTTTTGCAAAAAGCATTTTAAATCCAAACTTCTGAACTACTGATTTTACCGATTTAGAAAAAGATTTATCCTCATCAATTACTAAAACTGAATAGTCAGAAACTTTAAGGTTTTCTCTGTCGTCTGGAATATGGCCATTCTGATGGTCTTCTTTATATTTACCTGTTTGCTGCACCGACAGTTCTCTTGTCTTATCTGGAGTGGTCTCCCTGTAGGAAGACATAGCACCATCCTTTTCCTTTATAGGAGCACTATTTAGGTCCATAGGGATATAGATCTTAAATGTACTTCCCTTTCCTTCCTTGCTTTCAATATGAATTTCACCTCCTAAAAGTCTGGAAAGCTCTCTGGAAATTGTAAGTCCAAGGCCGGTCCCTCCATACTGGCGGCTGGTTCCTCCCTCTGCCTGCTGGAATGCCTCAAAGATCATCATTCGTTTAGCTTCCGGAATTCCAATTCCAGTATCTTTTACCGAAACCTCCAGAACTTCAGATTTTGGAATGGTGATATCTCGGAACTTAACCTTATCATCAGGCAGGCCGATGGATACATCTACCGATCCTTTTTCAGTAAATTTAATGGCATTAGAAATAAGATTCTTAATAATCTGCTCCAGTCGTTGCTCATCGGTAATGATCTTTTCCGGGGCCTTTGTATTAGACTGAATGCTAAACTTCAGTTTCTTGGATTTTGCTACCGGTTCAAACTGATTTCGCAGATTATTTATAAGATTGGAGATTTTAACTTCTTCCGGATGTATCTGAAGCTTTCCTGCCTCCACTTTAGAAAGATCGAGAATATCATTAATCAGATTCAGAAGGTTCAAGCCTCCTTCGTAAATAATGCTCGCTGATTTTTGCTGATCCTTATATAAATTCCCTTTCCTGTTATCACTAAGATCTTTTGACAGGATAAGAAGGCTATTTAAAGGAGTTCTCAGTTCATGAGACATGTTCGCAAGGAATTCCGATTTGTATTTACTGGCGAGCTCCAGTTCTTTTGCCTTGCGCTCAACCTCAACCCTACTTGACTGCAGGTCTTCCTTCTGCATCTCAAGATCTGTCGTTTTAGATTCAAGATCTTCATTAGCCATTTGCAACTCCTTACTCTGAATCTTCAATTTCTCCTGTTGCTTAAGCAATTCTTCAGACTGTCTCTGAGATTCTTCAAGAAGATCTTTCATTTTTTCCCTGTCCAGGGCAGAGTTGGTGGTAATTGCGATATTTTCTCCAACCGATCTTACCAACTCGAGCTGATTATCATTGAACGCTTTAAATGAGCCTATTTCAATAACTCCCTTCACTTCCCCATCAATTAAAAACGGCTGAACAAGTATATGCCTTGGGTCTGTTTTTCCTAAACCTGATGAAACACTTATGTAATCTTCCGGAATTCCTGAAAGCACGATAGCCTCTTTTTCGGTGGCCGCCTGTCCTACCAATCCTTCTCCAAAATTAAAGGTGGTTTTAAGTGATTTTCTTCGGGTAAAAGCATAAGAGCCGGTCATTCTTAACTGCTTTTTATCCTTGTTCTTTTCAGCAAGATAGATCACTCCAACCTGCCCATCCAGATATTTTGTGAGGTAAGAAATAATATTTTTGGAAAGTGTAAGGATATCCTGCTCTCCACGCATTCTATCGTTAAGCCCAGCCTGTCCGGTCTTGATCCAGGCTTCATTTTCGTTTTCTTCCGAAATTCTTTTAAGATTCTCGGTCATAGAGTTAAGTGCGATACCTAACTGGTCGGCCTCACTACGAAGCGGCATCTCAATCGAGAAGTTACCTTCAGCGATGGTGTTGGCAGCTTTTACAATCGTGGTGAAGGAGTCAACCATCGCGTTGATGTTGTTCTTAAGCTCCTGTACCTCACCTTTTACTTCCACATCAATCTTACGAGAGAAATCTCCACGTGCAAGTGCCGTAGATACTCCTGCGATATCCCGTACCTGTGAGGTAAGGTTACTCGCCATCTGGTTCACATTATCGGTAAGATCTTTCCACGAACCTGCAACGTTTGGCACCTCTGCCTGACCTCCCAGAATACCTTCTGTCCCCACCTCACGCGCCACGTTGGTTACCTCGTCAGCAAATATATTCAGGGCATCCACCATGATGTTAATCGTAGTGGAAAGTTCCAATACCTCTCCACCTTTACCCTGTTCAGAAATCTTTTGCGAAAGGTCACCATGCGCAACCGCAGTGGTTACCGAGGCAATCTCCCGTACCTGTGTGGTAAGATTCGATGCCATCGTATTCACATTATCGGTCAACCCTTTCCAGGTTCCTGCTACATTCGGCACTTTTGCCTGACCGCCCAGTTTTCCTTCGGTTCCAACCTCACGGGCCACACGGGTTACCTCGGCAGCAAATATATTCAGCGAGTCCACCATCTGGTTAATGGTATCCTTCAGTTCAGCGATCTCACCTTTTACATCAATGGAAATCTTTTGTGAAAGGTCTCCATTCGCAACCGCGGTTGCCACGTTTGCAATTTCCCTTACCTGACTCGTAAGGTTACTCGCCATGGTGTTTACGTTATCGGTTAGATCCAGCCAGGCACCTGCCACATTTGGCACCTCGGCCTGTCCTCCCAGCATTCCTTCGGTTCCCACCTCACGGGCCACACGCGTTACCTCATTAGAAAGTATATTCAGGGAGTCCACCATCGTGTTAATGATGGTTGAAAGTTCAAGTACCTCACCACCTTTTTCTTCTTCAGAAATTTTCTTGGATAAATCCCCGTTCGCTACCGCTTTGGTTACCGAGGCAATTTCCCTCACCTGAGTAGTAAGGTTACTCGCCATCGTGTTTACGTTCTCGGTCAATTCCAGCCAGGCACCACCTACGTTTGGCACTTCTGCCTGACCACCCAGGATACCTTCGGTACCCACCTCACGGGCCACACGCGTTACCTCATCAGAAAAAATGTTCAGCGAGTCCACCATCGTATTAATGGTTTCCTTTAATTCAGCAATCTCACCTTTGGCTTCAATGGCAATCTTTTGTGCAAGATCACCTTTTGCAACAGCCGTTGCCACATTTGCGATCTCCCTTACCTGTGTGGTAAGATTAGATGCCATGTAGTTTACATTGTCGGTAAGATCTTTCCAGGTTCCGGCCACATCAGGCACTTTCGCCTGACCTCCCAGGATACCTTCGGTACCCACCTCTCGGGCCACACGCGTTACCTCATCAGAGAAAATGTTCAGCGAGTCCACCATCTGGTTAATGGTATCCTTCAGTTCTGCGATCTCCCCTTTTACATCAATAGTAATCTTTTGAGAAAGGTCTCCATTGGCCACCGCAGTCGCCACGTTTGCAATCTCCCTCACCTGAGTGGTAAGGTTACTTGCCATTATATTTACATTATCGGTAAGATCTTTCCAGGTTCCGGCAGCACTAGGCACAGTTGCCTGACCTCCCAGTTTTCCTTCGGTACCTACCTCACGTGCCACACGGGTTACCTCGGCAGCAAAAAGCGTTAGGGAGTCAACCATGCTGTTTATCGTATTTGAAAGGATCAATACCTCTCCCCCTTTTCCTTCTTCGGTAATCTTTTGTGTTAAATCACCCTGGGCTACCGCTGTAGTTACAGAGGCAATCTCCCTTACCTGGTTAGTAAGGTTACTCGCCATCGTGTTTACATTATCGGTAAGGTCTTTCCAGGTTCCTGCTACATCGGGCACTTCAGCCTGACCTCCCAGTTTTCCTTCGGTACCTACCTCACGTGCCACACGGGTTACCTCATCAGAGAAAATGTTCAGCGAGTCCACCATCTGATTGATAGTATCCTTCAGTTCGGCAATTTCACCCTTTACATTAATGGAAATCTTCTTGGAAAGGTCTCCGTTCGCAACCGAAGTTGCAACTCCTGCTATCTCCCTTACCTGAGCGGTAAGATTTGACGCCATAGTATTTACGTTAACGGTAAGATCTTTCCAGGTTCCGGCAACATCAGGCACATCGGCCTGGCCTCCCAGTTTTCCTTCAACACCCACTTCACGTGCCACGTTGGTCACCTCGGCCGCAAAGATGTTCAGCGAATCCACCATTCGGTTAATGGTGGTTGATAGACCAAGTACTTCCCCTCCTTTTCCTTCTTCCGTAATTTTTCTGGATAGGTCACCATCGGCAACCGCAGTGGTCACCCTGGCAATTTCCCTTACCTGTTCGGTAAGATTACTCGCCATTTGGTTTACATTGTCGGTAAGATCTTTCCAGGTACCTGAAACGTTAGGCACACTTGCCTGACCTCCTAACTTTCCTTCTACACCCACCTCACGGGCCACCTGTGTTACCTGTTCAGCAAAAATATTCAAACTTCCCAGAGTACGGTTTATTACATCGGCCATGGCCCGGAAGTCACCGGTTACCGTAAGGCTAAATTTATCTTCAAGTTTTCCGGCCGCAATACTGTTAAGAATTCTACTTACCTCAAGTACCGGTTTTGCGATCGCCTCAATGAGGATGTTAATGTTGTCGATCATATCCTTCCATACCCCACTGGAAGCCTTAAATTCTGCACGCGCATCCAGGTTTCCTTCAATACCACCTACACGGGAGATACGCGATACCTCGGTACTAACCCCTCCAATCATTTCAACCATGGTATTATATGCCTCAGCCAGATCGGCGAATTTATCGTTCCGTTCCTTTGAGAGCCGAACGGAAATATCTCCTTCCCTAAACGCCTCCAGGGCGAAGATGAGTCGATCTAATTGTTCATGAACATAATCACTGTCTTTGAACATCTCCTCATGAGGTACTCTTTTAGATTTTTTTACTACGGGGCCTTTGGCTTTCCTGATTTTTCGGGTAGATGAATTACTACTGGATTTAGAGGTTGTGGTCTTTTTTGCCATTAGATTCGGGAATTTCAATTCTGTATTCTTTAGTTAAGAATACCCTAAATAGATTATCAGATTGTAAAAAACGTACTTTCTACCAAGTGATTATGTGAATTTTTTGTGAAAACTATGTGAAATTTTTATGAAATGTTGAATTGAGGGAAGTCCTAATAAAACTCTCAAGAAAAAAATGGAGCAAGCTATAAGGCTGATGTTTAAACAGAAATGAGCTTATACATCAATTATTTAATAAACTTCAGATGAGAATTATTTCTTAAAAGAAAGAAGTAAAAGTCTGATGACAGGAAACTGTATCTCTAGTGATCATATATTTATTCTTATTTTTGAGGGATTTTTCGATGGAATGACCATCCAGAAATATAGGTTAAAAAAAGAAAAACAGAAGATTTTCTATAAAACTGGTAAATCCAAACAAACATTATCTAATTCAATAAAAAATTTTAAAATGAATAAAATATTACTAGTTGAAGATGATTATACACTGGGCTCTATACTAAAGGACCAACTTGAAATGAATGGCTATAAAGTAAGCCATTTAAGGTTTCCAAAAGAAACTATAGAAAACCTTCTTGAAGATGAATTTGATCTGGTAATATTAGACAAGTTATTGAAAGGAGTAGATGGAACGCAGATCTGTAAAGAAATCAGGAATACAGATAGTATTTCAGAAATCCCTATCCTTATGATGTCTGGAATGGATGATGCACAGGGAGCCTGCGTTGCCGCCGGAGCAAATAATTTTATCGCTAAACCCTTTGAAGTTGACAGCTTCTTGAAGAGCATTGAAGCTTCATTAGAACCGAAAAAGATCTAATACAGGATATTTCCCCAATCCTGTCCAAAAAAGATATAAAGCCTGTTGAAGTTTCAACAGGCTTTTTTATTTCAGGTTTTGGCTTATTTTAAACTTTTCAGAAAAGTTTTAAATTCTTCGGTATTATAATCAGCCATTCCCATATGTGTCAATACAAGATAGCCTTCCGCATCTATTACATAAGTAGTGGGAAGCTGTGAAGAACCATACATAGAGGGTATCTGGCTTACGGGTTCGTAGATAGGCAGGCCAAATTCCTTTCTTTCCTTATAGTCAATGGCTTTTTCAAACTCCTGATCCATTGATAGCATAACGAAGGCCACTTCGTCTCCCAGAGCATTGTGTAGTTTATTAATGCCGGGCATTTCGGCCACACAGGGAGGGCACCAGGTCGCCCAGAAGTTCATAAAAATCACTTTGCCTTTAAGGTCACTTAAGGAAACAGAATCTCCATTGATATCCTTAAGCTTCAAATTTAAATCTGCTACAGGATATTTCTTTACGTCTCCTGAATTTGCCAAGGTCTCTGTCCCCATTGGTTCTTTTCTTTCCTCTACTTTGGGATTTAATAAACCTGTTTCAAGGAGTCCTCTATGCACAAAGCCTATCACTTCGGTATGCAGGCCCGTGCCATATAACACTATTGCTATAAAGGCATAAATGGAATACTCCACCCATGCTTTCTTAGTGCTCTTCTTCTTTTTTCTCATTACTTATCTTAATGATTTCTTCTAATGAGCTTTTAAAGACTCAGACTTTTATATCCCTTTTTCTGAAGCTGAAAATTGTAGAGAATACCATTTTCAACAACTTTCATTTTCTTTGGAACAGCTTTCTTGTCTACCTTAAATTTATTCAGGGAGAATCCACAGGCTACGAGTTGAACTCCTAACTTTTCAGCTTTGGAGATGAACTCCCTTATTTTGGAAGGATCTGTAACGTCTCCTATTTCTTTGCCACAGATGATCACTTCAAAGTTACCAAAATTGGCACCATCCTCTTCTTTTAGTTTTTCAGCCGTTATTAATATTGGTTGTAACTGTGGTACCTTTTTGGTGAGCACCACGTAGTTATGTTTCGTGTGATGTTGTGCCTGTGCATGGGTTCCTGTAAAAAATGTTAGTATCAGTAAAATACTGCTATAAAGAATTGTTTTCATTTTATTTAAGTTTAAAAAGTTTATCTGTGACGTTTATTATGAAAAACAATAGTCCACCCAGTATTGCGATATTTTTAAAGAGTGGACCAAGTGTGTTTATCTGTCCTACCTGGACCGATAGGGTTATAGGTATTAGTACAAGTAATAATATGATTGCCGCCCATCTGGTTTTATATCCAATAAGAAATAGAAAACCCGCTCCCAGCATAACAATTCCGGAGAGTATCACCAGCCATTCCGGGTCACCAAAAAAATAGGCAATACCTTTAAAACTGGCTTGTTCCAGTCGTTGAACTGTTTTCGCGGTGTTCAGCAAATGATTGCTTCCTGCCACCAGGAAAATTCCACTTACCAAAATTCGCAATAACTGTATGGAACGACGACTAATATGAATTTTGTTCGTCATTATTGATATTATTATGATTTATAATCTGACCTGATTCGATGCAAAAACATCAATCCAGAAAATGCTAAAATCTCAATTATACCAATCTGGGAGGAGGAGAATGGCTATCCAGATAGAGATAGCTTAATCTTGAAGTGAATATTATATTTTCTATACTGATGTCTTCTGAAATATTTAAATCCCAGGAGAAGACATTGAAGCTGAACTGGGGAGTACAGAAACTGCTAATTTCAATAACACTCCTCCCCTCATCTGCACTCTGGTTAAAATCGTAAGTTTTTTTAGAATCCCAGGTGGATTGTTTCTTCTTGCAATAAGGTTTAACAAATGATACGCTTCCCTGAGATATAATTTTTACCAGACCGGTATCTACAATAAATAACTTCCCCAGAAACAAGGGAATTAACAGCAAGGATATGAGGTTTTTTGTACTCACGTTTGCAAATCTAATATTTTAGATATGGTCTTAATGTAACTTGTGTTACGTTTCAAATCTAAAAACAAATAATTTCCTGTCTTTACCCAACCTTAAGATTAAGTTGGCTCTTTTCAACCTCTACCAAAAATCGGAATATTCTTCAAATCCACTGGCCCAAAAGTAATTTTCAAAAAAGCATGAGTAACAAAAGTTGCTGAACTGCCTGTACCCTCAATATACTTTTGTCCCAGAAAATTAACAGACATGAAGAAAATAAGACTCTTTTTAATTCTATTCCTCTTTGTTGCAGGGCTTAAAATAAGTGCCCAGCAAGTGCATCCGATAAGTAAGGACTCGGTGCTTGAAAGGGTAATGGAAAATAACAGAACATTAAAAATCTCGGAGCAGGAATTCCTGCAGGCCAGGGCAGATTACAGGCAGACCAACGCGGTCTTTCTTCCAAATATAAGTGTCTCCCATACGGGAATGACTACTAATAATCCGCTTATGGCCTTCGGTTCCAAACTAAATCAGGAAAGGATTACTCAAAGTGATTTTGACCCTGCACTTCTTAACGATCCGGACCGTATAAACAATTTTGCTACAAAAATTGAGGTGGAGCAACCTTTAGTGAATATTGATGGTATATACCATCGAAAGGCCGCCAAATCCAAAATGAAGGCTACCCGTCTAAAAAGCGAACGCACTGGGGATTATATGACGCTGGAAGTTGAAAAGGCCTATATGGAGCTTCAGCTGGCCTATAAAGCGGTGAATGTTTTGGAAAAGGCCCTTGAGGCAGCGATTTCCAATCAGAAAATGGCCAGTGACAGGTATAAACAGGGTTATCTGCAAAAGGCCGATATACTATCTGTAGAAGTAAGGGTTTCTGAGATCAATAATCGTTTACACTACGCAAAAAGTAACCTTGAAAACTCTTCGGATTACCTGGAGTTCTTAATGGGAAAATCCCAGGAAGGAATCCTGAAGCCAACAGATTCACTTCAAATAAACTCACTTATTGATCCTGAAAACACAGGAATTTCAGAAGAGCGTTCCGATATCAAAGCAATGGAACTGGCCACAGAGGCCAGACAGGAGATGTACACGGCCGATAAGATGAATTTTTTGCCAAGGTTAAATGCCTTTGGGAGCTACGAGCTTTACGATGAAGATATATTCCAGGGAGATGCCAGCGGATATATCGCTGGAATATCATTAAGCTGGGATGTTTTCCAGGGTTCAAAACGTATAGGGAAAATGCAGAAAAGCAAAGCCGAATATGAACAGGCTAAGCTGGAATATGAAGAATATTTCTCAAAAAGTACGATGGAACTGAACAGGGCACGAAGAGCACTGAAGGATGCCGAGAACAAATTGAATCTCAACAAACTTGCCATGGAACAGTCGGAAGAATCTCTAAGGATCAGGACCAACCGTTTTGAGGAAGGACTGGAAATAACTTCCGATCTGCTTTCGGCAGAAGCAAAATACCTTGAAAAAGAACTCGAATACTATCAAACCATTTATGAATACAACTATGCTAAGGCATATTTAGAATTTTTAACCAAAAAATAAGCGATGAAATTAAAACTATATACCCTTTTAATTGCCGGAATGGCAAGTCTATTTATCAGCTGTGATGCCGATAAAAAAACCACACAGGAGAAGCAGGCTTCAATTGCAGTAAGCATGAACTCGCCTGCCTCAGAAAAAGGATCTACTCTAGGTCTTAACGGAAAAATTGAGGCAGTGAACAATGCGAAACTGAGTACCCGAATGATGGGCTATGTGGATAAAATAAATGTTGAAATTGGAGATAAAGTGAGAAAAGGCCAGTTACTGGTCTCTATCAACAACTCTGATCTTCAGGCAAAATTGGCCCAGGTAAACGCAAAAATCACCGAAGCACAGGCAGCCTACAACAATGCTGAAAAGGACTATAACAGGTTTAAGAACCTGTTTGAGGAGAACAGTGCTTCTCAAAAGGAACTGGACGATGTAACCGCAAACTATGAAATGGCTAAAGCCAGGCTTGAAGCGGCTCGCCAGATGAAGAATGAGGTACAGGCTCAGTTTACCTATGTGAATATAAGAGCTCCTTTTAGCGGAGTAATCACCAACAAATTTGCGGAAGAAGGCGATATGGCCAACCCGGGAATGCCATTGGTGGCAATGGAAGCTCCGGGTGCTTTTGAAGTAAGAGCAACAGTTCCGGAGTCTGAAGTGTCTTCAATAAAAGAGGGAACTGAAGTCAATGTAAATGTAAAGACACTTGACAAAACCATTAAAGGAGTTATTTCAGAAGTGAGTGCTTCAGCTAAGAATACCGGAAGCCAGTATCCTGTAAAGATCAGTCTTGAAGATACAGGTGATGAGATTAGATCTGGAATGTATGTGAGTGTGGAGGTCCCGGTGAAACAGGAAACAGCCAGTGAAAGAGTACTTATTCCTTCAGCAGCTGTGGTACACCGTGGAGCACTAACAGGAATCTATACTGTAAGCTCCCAGAACACTGCCCTCTTAAGATGGTTAAGATTAGGGAAATCCTACGGAGACCAGGTAGAGGTGCTTTCCGGACTCAAGGCAGATGAGAAATACATAATAGATGCTGAAGGAAAACTTTACAACGGTGCTCCGGTAAATATAAAATAAGCCGACACAAAAAACTATAAGAATTTAAAAGCTATACAATGAAAGAAGGATTAGCAGGCAAAATAGCCAAAGGCTTTATCAACTCGAAACTTACTGTTTTGCTGATGATCGTCTTTATGGTGGTTGGGGTTTACAGTTCTTTTCTTATTCCAAGGGAAGAGGAACCTCAGATAGATGTGCCTATGGCAGATATCTTTGTAGGATATCCCGGCGCCTCTCCTACCGAGGTCGAATCACGGGTGGTCAAGCCATTGGAAAAGATAATATCTAACGTAAAAGGAGTGGAATATGTGTATTCCACTTCCATGAAGGAACAGGGAATGATCATCGTTCAGTTCTATGTGGGAGAAGACATTGAGCGATCCTATGTAAAGCTATACAACGAACTGATGAAGAGTATGGACCAACTGCCCCCTAATGTGACGCAGCCCATGGTCAAGACCCGTGCTATAGACGATGTTCCCGTTCTCGGGCTCACTTTATGGAGTGAAAATTATGACGATTTTGAACTGAAGCAAATGGCTGAAGAACTCAATAGTGAGATCGAAAAAGTCGAAGATGTTTCAGTTACAAAAACTATAGGTGGAAGAAGCCGTGAATTACGAGTAGTGCTGGATAAGGCTAAAATGGCTTCCAGTGGAGTTGACTTTCTGGGAATTGCCGAAAAGATCAAGGCTAATAATCAGCAAATGTCTTCGGGTACATTCGACAAAAACGACACTGAATTTCTAGTAACCACAGGCAGTTTCCTTAAAACAAAAGAAGATGTAAATAATTTGATCGTTGGGGTTCAGGACAACCAACCGGTATATCTTAAACAGGTTGCCAGTATTATTGACGGACCTGAAGTACCAAAGGAATATGTAAGCTTTGGTTACGGCCAGGCTACTGAAAAATCAGGTGAATACGTTTCCAATTATCCGGCAGTTACCATTTCGGTTGCCAAAAGAAAAGGAGCCGATGCGATGAAAGTCGCCGATGTTATCATCGAAAAAATAGATCACTTAAAACAAAATCTGATCCCTGATGATGTACAAGTAGAAGTGACCAGGAATTACGGGGAAACGGCTTCACACAAGGTTTCAGAATTACTGATGCACCTTATAGGAGCTATCATCGCGGTAACCATTGTGGTAATGCTTGCAATGGGCTGGCGTGGCGGACTTGTAGTCTTCCTGTCTGTACCTATCACCTTTGCCCTGACCTTGTTGAGCTACTATATGCTCGATTACACCCTGAACAGGATCACTTTGTTCGCTCTTGTATTCGTAACAGGGATCGTGGTAGATGACTCGATTATTATTGCCGAGAATATGCACCGGCATTTCAAGTTGAGGCGTTTGCCCTTTAAACAGGCTGCCTTATATGCGATAAATGAAGTTGGAAATCCAACTATACTTGCAACCTTTACGGTTATCGCATCGGTATTGCCAATGGCATTTGTAAGCGGATTAATGGGGCCATATATGAGCCCAATGCCAATTGGAGCTTCCATTGCGATGATCCTGTCTTTATTTGTGGCCTTAACCATTACTCCTTACCTGGGATATCTTTTCCTACGAGAAAAGAGTAAAAAAGGCGAAAAGGAACCTGATTCTGAATTAAAGGAAAACGACAATAGCATAGACAATACCCTTATTTACAGGATATACTCAAGATTTGAAAAGCCGCTGATAGAAAGTCCAAAGAAAAGATGGATATTCCTGGGGACAACTATCATATTGCTTCTGGCTTCCGTTGCAATGTTCTTTACAAACACCGTTGCAGTAAAAATGTTGCCTTTCGATAATAAGAACGAATTCCAGGTAATTATAGATATGCCTGAAGGAACCACTCTTGAACGGACGGCTGTGGTAACCAGGGAGATTGGACAATACCTGTCTCAAAGACCCGAAGTTGTGAATTATCAGACCTATGTGGGAGCTTCAGCGCCAATCACCTTTAACGGACTTGTAAGGCATTACGATCTGCGAGGATCCAGCAATACAGCCGATATCCAGGTGAACCTGACCGATAAAGGTGACAGAAGCGCCCAGAGTCACGATATCGTAAAGTTATTGAGGCCAGATGTACAGAAAATAGCAGCTAAATATAATGCAAATGTAAAGCTGGTGGAAGTTCCGCCAGGGCCTCCTGTTCTGTCTACTATAGTTGCCGAAGTATACGGACCAGATTACGAGAAGCAAATAGAAGTAGCTGATGAAGTTCAGAATATCCTTAACAATACAGAAGATGTTGTAGATGTAGATTGGATGGTGGAAGCCGATCAGCCTGAATATGAATTTGAGATCGATAAGGAAAAGGCAATGCTCTATGGAATTGCTCCAAAGCAAATAGTCTATACTCTTAATACCGCTCTTGGAGAAAATGCCGTAACCCGGCTTTATGATGAGGATGCTGCTGAACCAGTGGGAATTGTTCTGGCCATAGACGAAAATGAAAAGTCTACTGTTAGTGATATATCTCAGATCCAGATCAAGTCACAGAACGGACAAATGGTTTCTGTAGGTGACCTGGTTAAAGTGCAAAATGATGTAAGGGAAAAGAACATTTACCGCAAGAATCAGAAACGTGTGGTGTATGTTCTGGCTGATATGGCCGGAGAACTTGAAAGTCCCGTGTATGCCATCCTGGGAATGGAAGAGAAACTGAAGGACATAGAACTTCCTGAAGGTTATACAATGAATGAACTGTATATGGATCAACCCCAGTATGAGGACGACTATACCGTCAAATGGGATGGAGAATGGCAGATCACTCTGGAAGTCTTCAGGGACCTGGGAATCGCTTTCCTTGGGGTAATCATAATAATCTACATCCTCATTGTTGGCTGGTTCCAGAACTTTAAAGCGCCTATAGTTATGATGGTAGCTATTCCACTTTCACTGGTAGGAATCGTATTAGGTCACTGGATTTTAGGTGCATTTTTTACTGCCACTTCCTTTATCGGGATGATTGCCCTGGCGGGAATTATGGTCCGGAACTCGGTGCTGTTAATCGACTTCGTAAACCTGAGACTGGAAGAAGGAATTCCGCTAAAACAGGCCGTGATAGAAGCCGGAGCGGTAAGGACCACTCCTATTCTACTTACCGCGGGTACGGTGGTGATCGGGGCCTTTGTGATCTTATTTGACCCTATTTTCCAGGGATTAGCAATCTCGCTAATGGGAGGAACCATAGCTTCTACAGTGCTTACACTACTGGTAGTGCCATTGGTCTACTATATGATCGAAAAGAAAAATCATACATAAAACCAAATCTGCCGGGTCTCTGTTTCAGGGATCCGGTAGCTTAAAACCATTAAAATGATGAAATTATTAATTGTTACTTCGCTTTCCGAATTTCAGAAGGATATTCTGAAACTTTTCAGGGAATCACATATAGATGCCTTTAGTACTTCGGAAATAGACGGCTATAAGAATTCTCTTGTCGCCACTCAAAGCTGGTTTCCCGGCGAAAAGTCAGGCAACGAATCGGTAATGCTTTTCAGCTTTACCGAAAACGAGAAAATAGACAGCTTCTTTAAGCTTGTAAAGGAATATAACCAACAGCTCGAAACCAATAACCCGGTTAGAGCCATAGTATTACCCATTGAAAGACATATTTAATTAAAATCGATAAAAAATGAGAAATAGAATAGTACGAGGCGTAGCAGGAACATTTATTTTGATAAGCCTGATGCTTGCCCTTTATGTAAACATTAACTGGTTATGGTTTACCGCATTCGTAGGAGCTAATTTGCTCCAGTCTTCCATAACAAGATGGTGTTTGATGGAAGATATTTTAAAGAAGTTCGGAATCACCAATTAAAAATAACTTACCCAGGATAGGACTTTCAGTACGGGATGGTGTTTAATATTCTCCATCAATAGTTCTATCAGGCTTTGTAACAGAAGTCACTGTAAAGTAAGTCCTTACGAACTATTTTTGGTCTATTATTAAAACTGAAATTATGAGTATTGAAAAATTGATAAAAGAGAACAAAGGTACAATCATAGATGTTAGAAGTAGGAATGAGTATAGTTCAGGCCATGTAAATGGCTCCAGGAACATTCCTCTCACTGAGATCCCAAATAGCCTGGACGAACTGAAGCAATTAACAGCACCTCTAATTCTCTGTTGTGCCTCTGGCATGAGGAGTCATCAGGCAGAAACGTACCTTCAAGAACAGGGTATAGAATGTATAAATGGAGGATCCTGGTTAGAATTAAATTATTTAAAATTCAATTAAAATATGCTTAAGATATTAAAGAAACTCTTTAACTCTAATCCGGAACCCGATTATTCAGAGTTACTAAAGAACAATGGAATTATTCTGGATGTTCGTACCAAAAATGAATATGCGATAGGACATATTAAAGGTTCTAAAAATATTCCTTTAAATAGTCTTACTACCCATCATTCCAAACTCACGAAGAAAGATCAGCCCATTATTACATGCTGCGCATCTGGTATGAGAAGTGCAAATGCAAAAAGAATTTTAAAGAATCTTGGCTACACGAATGTTCATAATGGCGGTGGATGGAGAAAACTTCATAATAAATTATAGTCATGAAAGAAAGACTTCTTACAGGTTGGAATATATGGCGAATAATTTATCTGGTTATTGGAGTGGTTATGATAATCCAGGCCGCCAGTTATGATCAATGGATAGGAGTTATCCTTGGAATATACATGACGGCCATGGGAATGTTCGGGTTTGGATGTGCTGGTGGTAACTGCGCTAATGGTAGTTGTAGCATTCAGGAAAAGCCTGATAATTAGTTGATTTAGATTTGAAAGGATGATGGTTTTCAGCTATCATATTTTCTTTTAGAGTAACAATAGTTACTGTTAAAGCTAATATTACAGCGTAATTTCATTGAATAAAACTTAAATCCTTAGTTATGAAAACTCTAGGTATGATAGGTGGAACATCCTGGCACTCCACTATAGTATATTACAGATTAATCAATGATTTGGTAAGTGAAAAAATTGGTACTCAGGGCAATCCTGAACTGATCATTTATAGTATTAACATTGAATTAATGAGAGAACAGGATTGTGATAAGATAAATGCCAAATACCTGGAAGTATCTAAAAAGCTGGAACAGGCCGGAGCTGAAGCTATAATAATATGTGCCAATACTCCTCATATGACCTATACACATATACAGCCCAAACTTGATATTCCGGTACTTCACATAGGTGAAGCCATAGGAAAGGAAGCAAAAAGACAAGGATTAAAAAAACTGGGTTTATTGGGCAATAAACCTACAATAACCGGAAATTTTATACCCGATTATCTGAAAGAAAATTTTGGAATTGAAGTTCTACTTCCTTCTGAAAACGTTATTCTAAAATCACATCATTACGTGTCTAATGAACTAACACAGGGCAAGTTTACCGATGAAGCAAGAAGTTTCTACCTGGAACGAATAGATCTATTCCAGGAACAGGGAGCTGAAGGAGTGATCCTAGGTTGTACAGAACTTCCTATGCTCCTTGACCAGGAAGATGTGAAATTCCCCTTAATAGCCACCACCCAATTACATGCAAAGCTAGCTGCAGATTTTATCTTTCAAAATTAAGCATTGCTCTGTTAATTATGGCTGGAATGTTCTGCTATTACCTTTTTATCAAGTTTTAAGAAGCGGGCCGCATTGTTATAAAATATATCCCTTTTTTGCTCCTGGCTCAAAAAAGGAGCTTCTTCAATGGCTTCTACAGCGGCCCCGATCTTCATAGGCCAAACCATCTGGTCTGAACCGAACATGATACGTTTTCCAAGTCCTGCACGTACAAATGCCTCTAAATAGTCATAAAAGGCTGTACGCGGAATCACCCAGGTTATCGTTGATACATCAGCATAGAGCTGTGGATACTGATACATCATGGCGATCATTTCATCCCGGTATGGGTATCCGGCATTTTCTACAAAGATCCGAAGCTTTGGATGACGAATAAGCACCTCTTCCAGCAAGAGTGGACTTCCAGAGGCTGAGCGGAAATTAGGCATATAAGGCCCGATTCCCAATGTATGGATGAGTACCGGAAGGTCAAGCTCTTCAGCCAGTTTAAAATAAGGTTCCAGTGCAGGATCATTTGGAGGTATCCCGTTTAATTGAGCTCCAATTTCACCCATCCCGGTTAAGTGCCCTGTAGAATACTCCTGCCTGAGAGCTTCAAGGTTGGAACTATTCGGCTCCATAATAAAAGGAGATCCGATAAAACGTTCCGGATCAGCTTTTTTCCATTCCTTAACCGTGGATAAATCAATGCCGCTAAGAAAACCTTTTACAATATTATACCTGGACATCTGTTCCAGAGTTTTTTGAAGATTCTCAGAAGAATTTGCAGTGGATCCGCCCTGGCCTTCACATGGATCGGGCCGACAAATTGCCGGCGTTCCGGCAGGAATATCGTGAGGTAGTCCGGTATGCATATGCATGTCAATTATAGGTTGTCTTTCCTGCCCTAAAATTTGATTTGTTGAGAAGACTGCACCAATAAAGAACATGATTAAAGAGAAGTAGTAGATTACCGATTTATTTGTAGTTTTCATAATAAATCTGTTTTGTAAATAATTAATTTCTCTACTATTAAAAGTACGAATTTAAGCTAGAAGGTTTATTAAAAAAGAGTGGTTTGTTTCTATTAAAAGCACCTTATTTTCGCATCGGAGAAGGATGTCTAAAAAAAATGCTGGGAAATCAAGCTAATGAGAATAAGGAATGTACGACCATATGAATAACAATTCATATTAATCATCTCACAACTTAAATTAAGTTAGTGAGATGATAATTAAAATGCATCTCACATTCCAGAATATGACATTGATTTAGGCGCCAAGCATATTCTTTCTTCCCAGGAACCTAAGCATTTTAGTGTGATCTGCAATAGCTCCTATAAAAGTTTTCTTACTATGATATGGAATCCCGAATTCCCTCGCGGTATCTTCTACTATTTTTGAAATATCCCTGTAATGCACATGACAGATATTTGGAAACAAATGGTGTTCCACCTGATAGTTCAATCCACCTATAAGCCATGAAAAGACCTTACTTCGTGGAGAGAAATTACTGGTAGTGACTAACTGATGCGCATGCCAGTCACCACTTATTTTATTCTTATTATCTGGCATAGGAAAATCTGTATCAGGTATAATGTGTGCCACCTGAAAAACTGTACTTATTAACAAACCGGTTACCAGATGCATACTTATGAAAGCAAGAACAACTATCCAGGCGGCCTGTGGTACCATAATAAGAGGCAGGATCAAAGCATAGGAAAAATATAGGAGCTTCCAGCCTATCACCTTACCCAGCTCCTTTTTAAATTCATTCTTTTTGTTGAGGAACCCCATATTCTTAAACCGGGTGATCTTCACAAAATCCTTGGCAGTGATCCAGGAAATAGTAGAGAGTGAATAAAAGAACCATACATACAAATATTGAAACCTGTGTAACCTTAATCTTTTGGTATTGGGCGAAAATCTGAGAAAGAAAGGTTGATTAATATCATCGTCGGCCCCATCTATGTTTGGATAGGTATGGTGCAGAACATTATGCTGAATCTTCCATACTGTCGCATTTGCTCCAATAAGATTAAAAGTTAAACCAAGGACCTTATTAAGCTTTTTGTTCTTTGAATAAGAACCATGTATGGCATCATGCATAATTCCCATTCCTATCCCCGACATTCCAAGACCACTTGTAATATACAAAAGGAAAAGTAACCACGGACTGCTAACAATCCCGGTGTTTATAATAATGAGAGGAACAAAAAACAGCGCGAGCATGCTTATCGTTTTCAATACCATGCTTGTATTTGCATGGCGGCTGATGTTGTTGGATTTAAAGTAATTATTAACTCTGCTTTTTAAGGCCTTTGAGAAGTCAGTACTTCTCACTGAAAAATTTGGATATTTAATGGTATAATTATTTGATTCAAAAGCTGATGCAGGCTTTTTATTCTAGAAAAATTTTAGTAATAAAAGCATCTATCCGTAAAAAAGGAAAATTCAAAGGTTTCAGAACTCTTGCAGAAAAGAAACGGTTCTAAATATCTCAGTATAGCGGAATAATATAACAGGCTCAATATATGGTTTTTTAATGCCAAACCCTACTATTAACCTAATTGTTTTACCCCTTTTAGAATACAATGTAAAAATCAGGAAAACTTAAAGTTTTTTTAATTGTATCCTTTCCTAAATTATTTCAACTTATTTTAATGAAATCAAAAAAAATAACCAACCAAACCATTACAAATGAGCAGTAAAAAGAAAAATTTCGCAAGATTTGGCATGGCTGCCAAAGGAGCAGTTTATTGTATAATAGGAATATTAACGGCACTTGCCGCTTTTGGACAGGGAGGTGAACAAACCGGAGGAAAAGGAGCGCTTAAGTATCTGGCTGAGCAGTCTTATGGCCAGTTTTTGCTCATCGTTTTGGCTGTTGGACTTTTAGGCTATGTTTTCTGGCGATTCTACCAGTCATTCGCCAACCCTAATGGATTTGAGGACAATCCCAAAGGATATGGAAAAAGGGTGGCTTTTTTCATAAGCGGCCTACTCTATGGTGGGCTGGCTTTCTATTCATTTAAACTGGCTTTTGGCGGCGGTGGATCTGGCGACAGTAAATCCATGACGGGTTCGCTCATGTCTGGCTCTAATGGAGATACCATCGCGATTATTATAGGAATCGGAATGGCGATAAAGGCAGTTTATGACCTTTATCGTGCTTACTCAGGAAAATTCCGGGAAGAAGTTGAGGAGACAGGAATGGATCATAAAGAACAGAAATTACTGATTAATGCTGGTAAATTTGGTCATACGGCCCGGGGTGTAGTTATAGCTCTTATGGCGTTTTTAACTTTAAGATCAGGTTTATCATCTGGAAATGACATAGGAACACAAACTGATGCCTTCAGTTTTATTCAGAATGAATTTGGGTCTTTTGCCCTTGGAATAGTTGCCATTGGTCTTGTAGGCTATGGGGTATATATGTTTATCAAAGCTAAATATCCGGCAATATCTGTGGCAAGTCTGCGTAATAATAATTCAGGTGGACATGGAAAGAAAACCATCGACCTTAAATAATATGCTAAATCGAAAATGCCGGGACCTTATATGGCCCGGTATTTTTATTTCCGGATACTTCCGGAGATAATACCGCTTCTACTTTTTAGAACTATTTCAGAATTGATATAATGAATATCAATATGATGCTAATTGCAAATATTATAGCTCTAATAAAGTCTTCCCGTTTTGCCTGAGACTCCATAATTCAGCAATTAATATTAATAACTCCAGGGGGTATTTTAAAAAGGTAATGTTTGTGGGGATAAGGTCTTTTCGATCAAAAATCGAAAATAATAGGAATAAATATAAGCTTTTATTTTGAAATCACTCTTTGGTATAAATTTTTTAACGGCTTAATCCCTTAATTTTACTTAAAGCCGAAATGGCTGTACATTTTAATGAATTAGTTTTATGGATAAGTATTTTAAAATAGCCATTGACGAGGCTCGAAAAGGGCTTTCTGAAGGTGGAATCCCAATTGGCAGTGTTATAGTACATAATGGTGAGATCCTGGGAAAAGGCCACAACAGGAGAGTTCAAAAGAGAAGCGTTATTCTTCATGGTGAAATGGACGCTTTTGAAGATGCCGGAAGACAGCCTGCTTCGGTTTATAAAGATTCTGTTTTGTATACCACATTATCTCCCTGCCCTATGTGTACGGGAACGATTCTACTTTATGGAATTAAAAAGGTTATCATTGGAGAGAATTCTAACTTTTTAGGATGGGAAGATCTATTAAGAAAAAATGATGTGGAAGTAGTTGTATTAAACGACAGGGAATGTATTAGCATGATGGAAAGTTTTATTAAGGATAATCCGGAGCTCTGGAATGAGGATATAGGTGAATAAGCAGTAATAATATATTTTCCAGTTCCCCACTTGCTCGAGCTTATAAGTCAGTAAGTAATGCTGAAGTGAAACTGGCAGATTTCTGTTTTCTCTCTCATAATAAGGCCGTTTTTACCTGCCTTTAAATAACTGGTAAAAAGCTGAAGATCCTTTGGTTAATTCATATTAATAAAAATTTTCTTATAAACAGAATCTGTCTCGAACTGAATTTCCCGGTTAGTTACGAGACTAGTATATATTATAGGTTAAGGGAGACTTTTGAAAATGCTGAATGTCAGGTAACCTGGGAGGTAATATAGTATAAACCACAAAGAATAGAATCTTGATTATAAAATAAAAATCCTGATTAAAATTCTTAATTAATGTATAAAAAATCAAAGGAGATATAATAAATAGAGAAAGATAAGCTCTAAACAATAAGTCCGTTTCTTTTTAGAAACTGTGTCAATCCTACTGAAATTACTCCAAAAAATATGACCATAATAAGCTGTTCAAGCTTTAATGGCACCAATGATAAAATAGTATTTAGAAATGGAATCCAATAAGCCAGGACCACAATCAATAAGGAAATTATAATAGCACCCCATACCCACTTGTTACTTGTTACCTCATTAAAAATAAAAGAAGACTTTCTTGAGGTCAGATTAAAAACATTTAGTAATTGCCCCAGGATAAGTGTATAAAAAGCCATATTGTTTACTATTACTGGACTATATCCATTAAAGGAATAGCCATACCAGGTTATCCCTATAACTGCAAGGGTTATACAAAGGCTGTAAGCAATCATTGCGTACCATATTTTCTTCGTAATTATAGGTTCATCTGATGGTCGCGGTGGTTGATCCATAACACTTTTATTACCTCTACCCATTCCCAGTGCCAGAGCCGGAAACACATCGGTAACCAAATTGAGAAACAGGATTTGCAAAGGCATAAGGGGAAGTGGAAGATTTGACATTGAAGCGATGGCTACTGCTATAATTTCAGCCAGGTTACAGGACAGCAGGAAGACCACAAAATGCCGGATATTCCCAAAAATATTCCTTCCCTGCCTGATGGCTAATTCTGTGGAGGTAAATTTATCATCCATCAGAATCACATCCGCAACTTCCTTTGCTGCCTCGGTTCCCCTAATACCCATGGCAATGCCTATATCAGCTTTTTTTAAAGCGGGGGTATCATTTACTCCGTCTCCCAGCATTCCCACCACCAGATTGTTATTCTGATAAAAACTTACCAGATCAAGTTTTTGTTCCGGCACCATCCGTGCAAATATGCTGGCATCTAATACTTTCTTTTTTTCTACACCAGAAATATTTTTTAAATCGCCAATATCTGGGCCGTAGATCACGGGTTCTGAATCTCTCCCTTTAGTGGTCAGGCTTATCTCCTCGCCTATTTTAAGAGCCGTTTGTGGATGATCTCCTGTGACCATAACAACTTTCACACCGGCACTCCTGTAGGTCTCAATAGCCTGCTGAACATCTTTTCTGGGAGGATCTTCAAAGCCAACCAGACCTAAAAGAATAAGATCTTTCATAGGCTCTGTAGATGAATCATTTATGTGCTTATATGCAAGGGCCAGGACACGCAATCCATTAGAAGCCATATTTTCACCTTTTTCCAGCCAATCCGGTTTAGTATCCATTGGGGAAATTACTTCTCCGTTTTGAAGGTAAGAGCAATCTTCCAGAACCGTTTCCATAGCTCCTTTTACACAAACCAGGAAATGATCTTCTTCCTCATTGATGGTGAGCATTCGTTTTTTATCGGTGTCGAAGGGAAATTCTTTTGTCCTGGGCAAAGCCTTCCGTATACTCTGTGGATCACCGTCAAATTCCTTTACAAAGTCCAGTAAACCTGTTTCCAGGGGATCTTCAGAGTTTTTCTCACCTATTCCAGCGTTATTGCACAAGGTGGAAACCTCAAAGATTCTCCTTTGTAGTTCATTTGAAACTGAAAAGCCATGTTTGTTAAGTTTGATTTCTTCCAGTTTTTCATTCTGAACAATTATACTGCGAACCACCATCTTATTCTCGGTTAGGGTTCCGGTCTTATCGGTGCATATTATACCTATTTCACCAAGGGTTTCAACAGATTCCAGCTTCTTTATGATCACGTTTTCCCTGGATAGCCTTAACATACCTCTGGCCAGGGAAATAGTAGCAACTATTGGTAAACCCTCCGGAATTGCAGCTACAGCCAGGGCTATTCCGGTTTTAATCATTAGCATGAGATCCTTTCCCTGAAGATAGCCGCTCAAGGTTGTAAAAGCTGCAAGAATCAGGGTTAGCCATATTAGTTTTCTACTAAGTCGACTGAGTTTTTTCTCCAAAGGAGTTCTTAATTTTTCAGCTTTTCTGGTAAGGCTGCTTATCTCTCCAATTTTTGTATGATTTCCTGTAGAAGTAACTACAGCCCTGGCATTACCCCTACTAACAATGGTACTGCTAAAAACCATATTCTTCTGGTCTGATATCGGAGTATTCTTATCTAAACTCCCGGTAAGCTTCTCTACCTGGTGGCTTTCACCGGTAAGGGAGGCCTCCTTCAGGGCTAGTGCGTTCGTTTCAATAAGCCTCGCATCGGCTGGCACCACATCTCCCATCCCCAGAACTATCACATCACCTGGAACCAACAGGCTTGATTCAATATTCTTTACTTTCGAATCTCTTACCACCCTGCTCATGGTTGGAGCCAGTTTTTGAAGAGCTTCCACCGACCTTATGGCCTGTAGCTCCATAAAAAAACCGATAAGAGTGGTCATCACAATTACAAACAGTACTGCAAAACCTTCCAGCCAATCCCCAAAAGCGAAGGCCAAAAGCATTGCTATGCTCAGAATATAAATGATAGGATCTAAAAATTGTTCTATAAAAACAATCAGAACACTTTTCTTCTTTTTCTTTTCCAGCAAGTTAGGCCCAAAACTTCTCAGGCGCCTGGCAGCTTCTTCACTGGACAGACCGGTATTCTTATTGGCAGAAAGATGTTCGACTACTTTATCTATACTGCAGCTATGTGGAGTCTTTGTAGTTTTTAGCTCCATACTTTTTCTGATGATCAAGGTTAAAAGAAGAATACAGTTAGTATTGCTGAAATTTATAAACTATAACCTACCTGTTAATCCTTAAAATTTACTTAAATAAAAGCAATAGGCTTCTTAAATTTACGTTGAAAAAATAAACCAAAAGAACCCTACCCCATGAGAAGTTTAAAAAACGTATTGATACTGTTCAGCCTCAGTCTTATTCTGGCCTGTGATAACGATAAAGATGATATTGCACTTTCGGCTGCCGAAGCAGCTCAGCTTAACCAGATTGTAATGCAGGGTGAATGGCGAATTTCAAATTACAGCAGCAACGGTAATGACAATACGGCTAATTATTCCGATTATATTTTCGTGTTTGAAGATGACAATAACCTGTCGGTGACTTCGCCTTCTGATAATATAAACGGCACCTGGAGGATTAGTAATGATTCTGGAAGCGAATTCGATTCTTACTATGATGTTGATTTTAATATCTTTTTCGGTTCCTCGGATAAACTTGGTGAGCTAACAAACAATTATGATGTTATATCAGCCACTAATGATGAAATTAAACTGAGCCTGGAGAATAGCCCTAATGGAAATTCAGCGTATCTAACCTTTAGCCAAAATTGATTTCACATAGTTTCTTCAGATTATTTCTCTAAAAGCAATATTCTTTAGGAATTTTAAATAAATTCTCGGCTCCTTTTTGCTCAATTGACGGGAATTATTTTTACCGGAATCCTTGGTTTTTTTGGGACGTATGCTGCAGGTTGTACCCAATTTCAGGTCCATACTTCACCTAGGTTGAAACATCTTTCCAGTAAATCAATTATCTGAATTATACTCAAAGGCATGAATCCCTCTTCCTGGAGGCTTCAGGTTTGATTTGCTTTTTAGTAAATTGGAACCTCAAAAAAAAATAAGATTATGAGTACATACCAACCTGATGAGAAAAGATATGAGAAAATGCAATACCGCCGATGTGGCAAGAGTGGTATCAAATTACCTTTAATCTCACTTGGTTTATGGCATAATTTCGGCGACAATGATGATTTTGGGAATGCCAGAAATATACTGAGGACTGCATTCAATAATGGTATAACTCATTTTGATCTGGCCAATAACTATGGTCCTCCTTACGGTTCGGCGGAAAAGAATTTTGGAAAGATCTTTAAGGAAGATTTCCAGGCATACAGGGATGAGCTCATCATTTCTACAAAAGCGGGATGGGATATGTGGCCGGGGCCTTATGGTAATTTTGGTTCCCGTAAATATCTTATCGCAAGCCTGGACCAGTCATTAAAAAGAATGGGGCTGGATTATGTAGATATTTTCTATCATCATAGGCCAGATCCGGAAACGCCGCTTGAGGAAACCATGGGCGCGCTTGATCAGATCGTAAGAGATGGAAAAGCCTTGTATGTTGGAATTTCACAATACAATGCTGAAGACACGGCTAAGGCTGCTAAAATACTGAAAGAACAGAGAACCCCATTTCTAATCCATCAGCCAAGATATAACATGATGGATCGCTGGGTTGAAGATGGACTTTTGGATACACTTGAAAGAATTGGAATTGGGAGCATCGTGTTTTCTCCTTTGGAACAGGGGATCCTAACTTCAAAATACTTACACGGAATCCCTGAAGATTCCAGGGCGGCAACTGAAGGTAGCTATCTTGACAGATCACAGATCACGGATGAAGTAGTCGCTCAGGTACAGGAACTTAATAAAATAGCTGAATCAAGAGGTCAGAGTCTCGCACAAATGGCGGTCGCATGGCTTCTAAAAGACCATCGTGTCACCTCTGTCCTGGTGGGGGTAAGTAAAGTTTCTCAACTCGAAGATAATATTGCCGCTATTCAGAATATTGAATTCAGCAAAGAAGAACTTCAAAAAATCGATAAGATCCTGAAAAAATAGAAAACACTATTTGATATAAATTTCAAGGAGCTCGGCATCTTTGGATGCCAGCTTCACTTTATCGGCCGAAGCCGGAATAAGCAGGCTTTGGCCCTTTCTTAGCTCTTCGGAATTATTATCGATACTTATTCTGGATTTTCCCTCCACACACATATAGATCACAAAAGATTCAAGGGAAGAATAATCCTTTTCCAATTCACCTTTTAAAGGAAGGAAATTAGTGGTGAAATATTCACAGGAAGCGATCTCAGATGATGTGTTTTCCTCTTTATCATAATTGAGCCAGTAATCATCTTTCTTTTCAAAATCTATCGCGTCCAGGGCTAAGGCAGTATGAAGATCCCTTGAATTACCTTCGGCATCCACTCTATCCCAGTCGTAAATTCTATAAGTGATATCAGAAGTCTGCTGGATCTCGGCAAGAAGGACACCTCCTCCTATGGCATGTACCTTACCGGTATTTATAAATACCGAATCGCCTTTCTTTACTTCCTCAAAATTAAGCAGATCTGTGATCTTTCCATTTTCGAGATATTCCAGGTATTCTCTTTTATCCAGATCCTTTTTAAAACCGATATTAAGTTTTGAGCCTTTATCTGCCTG
This sequence comes from Gramella jeungdoensis, assembly GCF_023805255.1. GTDB lineage: Bacteria > Bacteroidota > Bacteroidia > Flavobacteriales > Flavobacteriaceae > Christiangramia > Christiangramia jeungdoensis. The sequence continues at coordinate 135,819 of NZ_JAMSCK010000004.1, read as the reverse complement.
GATGATATACCACATTTCAGTCTTTCCAAAAGAATTATGTCTTTGCTTTGCCAGCTCATCATTGGGGTGTAACTGTACCGAAAGATCGGTCTTGGCATCAATGAATTTTATTAGCAAAGGAAAATCATCTCCAAATTCCTTATAGATCTTCTCTCCTACCAGTTTTTCCCTGTATTCTGATATCAGGGCCTTCAGATTTTTACCAGCTTCGTCTCCGTTCTGCACTACCGATATATTACCTTCTACTCCAGAGATCTCCCAGCTCTCACCCACCTGCTCCCGGTTGGTATCTTTATTCAGTATATCTTTCAGTTTTTTCCCTCCCCATATCTTATCCTGCAGGATAGGTCTGAATTTTATCGGGTAATTAATCATTTTCGGTTTTCTTGGTAATTAAATATAAATCTCTAAATAATCTTTCCTTATGGGTATTTCCCACCGGATTCATGTCTATTTCATCAATTTTCTCTATCTGGGATCCTGAAAATACTTCCCGCATTTCCTTTTCCTGCCCTTCTGTAGCCAGAAGTAGAAATCTGCGGCTGGCCGGCATTTCAAATTCTTCTCCATTCCAGAGCACTTTGATAGGTTTCCCGTATTCCCAGATGATTTCAGGCGTAAAGCCTTTAAACTCGTATAATGGCATGGGATCTTTTTCAATATAGGAATCCACCTTTCGAATACTTGTATAATCCGGATTAGATTCAATTTTCCTGGCCATCGGCAAACCAAAGAATATTATACTAATAATAAACCAGACTGTAAGGTAAAAAACAGGTTTAAATCGGTTTATCTTCAGATAATATAGGATTAGCACTCCTATACTGAAAAGACAAACAGAAGTAACCAGAAACCAGGGCCAGATATTTAATAACTCATCCTGGAAATAGATGATCCCGGCGATAGGAAAAATAAGCCCTATTATCGCTATAAGAATAAAATTGAAATAGACCACCCATTTCTCTTTTCCCGGTAGCATATCGAATCTGCGGAATAGATACTCAATATAGAAACCAGTATTCAGCGCCATCGGAATAAGGACCGGCAACAGGTATCTTGATTTCTTTTCAGGAATTATTGAAAGAAGAATTACAGAAGCTAAAGTCCACCACAGGGTGAACTTATACCCGGGTTTATTAAATACGCGATTCTTTAAATAAGGATACAGTAAGCCTACAAACGCAGGGATGGTCCATATACCGCTCTGTATAACAAAACTCCAGTAATAATAGAAAGGCCTTACATTATAATCCAGCCAGCGTCCTGTTTCTTTTTCGGTTATTTCAGACACCGCGTGAGTATCGAAAAAATATACATACAGGCTCCAGGAAGCTGAGACGATAAAGGCAATAATCAACATGAGAATAAGTGGTTTCCAATACCTGCTAAAACCCCGATACCGATATACCACTCCGTAGGCGATCAAAAATGGCAGAAGCAACGCATACATAGAAACAGGTCCCTTGCTTAGAAAGGAAAATCCTATAAGGATGCCCGAGATTATCGCATTTTTATATCTATCAGATTCTTCGGTGAAAACCTTATATAATCCATAAATGGCCATGATCATCCAGGCGTGGGTGTGAATGTCCCACTGGCCATCCCTACCGGAATAAAGAATATAAAAAGAAGTAGTGGCTATTAGGCCCGAAATAAAGGCAAATTTCCTGTGCGCTGTGAACTTGAGTCCAAGTTTATAAGTAAAGATCACAGTTAAGGTTCCCATTATTGCCGCAGGTAACCTGAGAGCAAAAAGGCTCTTCATTCCAAAAAGCAACATAGAAATAGCAGTAAGCCATGTAGGCAAAGGTGGCTTTTCATACCGGGGTTCATCGTTTAGTGTCGTGAAGATCCAATGGTTGAGATTGATCATTTCCCTCGCCTCGGCAAAATTACGGGCTTCCATGATATTCACATATATGGCGTCAAGGTTAACGAAGAAGATCGCTATACACACCAGAATTAATAAAAGAAGATAGTTATCCTTTAATTTCATTCTTATGAATATAAATATTTCTCATATACATTATTAAACCTATAGTATGACCTACAAGCAGAACCGGGTCTCTCCTAAAAGTCGCATAGATCAGGATTAAACCGGAACCCAACAGGCTTAAAAGCCAGAATCCCATTGGCAGTGACGATATTTTTCTTCTTTCCGAATAGATCCATTGATAAACGAACCTTAAGTTAAAAATTAACTGCGCAATCGAGCCTAAAATGATCAACCAAAATGGAATATCCTCATTTCTAAATAACCTGGCCGCATTGTACTCATTATTGTTGAATCCATATATTACAATGAGAAGAGGGAAAATCCATAAAAAGAATCTCAAAATCTTTGGAAACCTTATCCACTCCCCCTGTAACTGAAGATTTCTTATGTAAATGAAATAAGTTAGTGCCTGCCCGAACATTATGGCAAAATCATCCCTTAGATAACCATACACAAACAACAGGAAGGATGCAAGCAAGCTTAACTGCCAGAAAATTACAGGGGTGATAATCTTTTTGCTTTTTTCTGACACTAACCACTGTAGAATCATACGCCCTGAAAATAGAAGCTGAGCTGTAAATCCAAGAGCGTAGATCAACCAGTTACTCATTTTTCTCTGCTACTTTGTAGTTGATATAAGATTTTTTCATCCACACGTATGCAAAGCAATCCAACAAGGGTCCCATAAACCGGTTTCTGAAATTGTATTTTGACTTTCCGGCTAACCTTGGATAATGGGGAATTTCAACTTCGTTTATCTTACCATTTTGAAGCAATACCATTGCAGGAAGAAATCGCTGTAAGCCTTTGAACATTGGCATATTTACGGCATATTCAGTCTTCATTACTTTTAACGGACATCCGGTATCATGCATAAAGTCTTTGGTGAACAAATTTCTTACCCCGTTACCAACTTTTGAAGAGATACGTTTTACAAGTGTATCTTTTCTTTCCTTTCGCCATCCGGTTACCAGGTCGTACTCACCCAGAAACGGAAGCAACTTCTCAAAATCTTCCGGATAGGTCTGTAAATCGGCATCCAGATATCCCAGAAAAGCCGTATCGGTATGGTCAAAAGCAGCTTTTAAAGCAGCTCCTTTTCCAAAGTTCTTTTCGAAAAGAAGGTATCCAAATCCTTCATTTTTGGAACAGAATTCCTTTATCATTGTAGGGCTGGCATCGGTAGAACCATCATCTACCAGAAGCACCTTGGTTTTTAAGGAAGCTTTTTGAATATACTCTTTCAACTGAACAAAAAGTTGCGGCAGGCAGTCCTGTTCGTTATAGACGGGAACAATAATGGTAAAATCGTTTGTCATGCTTTAGCGGCAATTCCGTATTCAAGATCATGGATAGTATCACCGGTTTTAATGGCAATTTTCATAGAGAAGCATGAATGCTCTCCATTTTCGTAAACCGGAGAGATTTTTAACAGAAATTCAGGCATAAATTGCGAGCTCAAAATTTCCGGCTAAATTAAGATAATTTTATGAACCCTCTTTAATGTCCTTCACCGATAAATTCCTGCAATTAAAAGATTTTATACAGGAATCCCACTATTAAAGCACATTTACTTATATATTTGAATTGCCAAATCTATTAGAATTACCTGCTTGCTAAATGTAAAACAAATGTTTATGCAAAAGCAACAGGATTATATTTTAAATACCGAGGAAGAATATAAACAAATTGATTCCGTAAAGGAAATGATCCAGGAAATACATGAAACTGGTAATTTTTTCCATCTTTCCCTGAAAACCCTGGAACTTATAAGACGGTTCAATATGATCTATATACAGGTGTTTGAAAAAAAGGATGATTCACCCAGTCTTTTCAACCAGTTAGTGATTCTAAGCCACAACCTGGAAACGCAATTATTAAGAGAAAACTGAATAAACTAAAAAATACTATTTACTGATAATCAAAAACTTCCTTCGGGAAGTTTTTCTTTTTTAGACAGGCACAGATTTTTTAAATAAAAAAACATTGTTTTATTTATAAAGAGGCTTATATTTGCAACCGCAAAAAGGTCTCGTAGCTCAGCTGGATAGAGCATCTGCCTTCTAAGCAGACGGTCACAGGTTCGAATCCTGTCGAGATCACAAAAAGCCTCGCAATCGCGGGGCTTTTTTGTTTTTAATTCACTTTCGTTATTTGAAAAAACAGACTAACAAGCTCCAAAAGGAATATCAATCAGGTTCAACTTTTCCAGTGCTTTATCAAATTCTGTCTTTTCATCATCTTTATAAAAGACGTAGTGAATATTTCCATGTTTACAAATAAAACCTATAGCTGCTGAATTTACACCGGCGAATGAGCAATCGGGAAAACCCACATTATCCTTCTTCAGCTTAAATAAAAGGCTGACCCAGGTTTTCAGATCCTCACCATCAGCATATATCCCTCCTTTGAAATCATCATGAACTCCCTTTTTCCTTAGCCAGTTTAACACCTGCTTATCCCTTACTTCATTCAGACTGGATAACCAGGGAAAAGGATAGTCGAGAATGAATAACATCCCACGCCAATCCAACTTTTCATTTAAATAATTAAGGCCATGGCTAAATAGTACTCTATGTTCATTAAAATCTTTGGTGGCTGTGCTTAGGATGGCCTGTGACTTAAATGCTCCTAATTCCGGAGCATCTGGAATCTTATCCCGTATCTTTTCAAACTCTTCAATTATAGGCCTGTTCCTCCTTTGGCACTCCTCTTCTGTTAATTCCACCCACTTTTGTTCCTCTTCCAGATAATTTTCCCCTGGATTGAATAACAGGTCGTTCTTATCTGGAGCATAAACTAAAAACTGAGTTTCCTGAATAGAAGCTGCCAGGCTAAGGTTTCTTTCAAGGCATTCCTTTCGGCTTAATAATTTGATCATAACAATTGCAAATGTTCCGTATGGGTTCAGGTTTTAAATTTCAACCCATTCTGAATTTTGATATTTGTATTTCTTTGATACGCTCCCGTCACTTTTATATTCAATCCATTCGCCCTCATAAATACCATTGTTCAAATAATACTTACGAACTTTATTTCCCCAGTCATTATATAAAATAACAGAGCCCGTACCGTCCTTTATAGTTCCCTTGTCAAAGGGTTCACCCTCTGGGCTAAAACTTGCATGGATATTATAAACCTTACCATCCTTATACTCAATATCACTTAAAAGTTGACCATTTGGATAATATAATTTTTCCCTTAACTGAATATTGTCCTTAAAATCCCTTTCTATTATTGGCCTGCCATAAATACTAAACCAGATAAAATGACCTTCCCGTAGCGTAAGCTCTTTATCTTTATACTGACCTCTCATTTGTAGTTTTCCAGACTTCCATCTATCCTGAACTATATAAAGATCATCCCAGTGATCTACCGTACGGAAATAAACATAATCCTGTGCATCTGTATAATTCCAGTCGGCATCATAATAGACCATTGGACTTCCAATGCTCCTGGCAGCATTGATTAAGTTTTTTGCGGTCTTAGCCGGATTTTCATCTACCCAGCCAAGTTTATAATGAATAACCTTATTTCCTAAAAAGACATAACCATAGGGTGCTCTTATCTCATCCTTTTGTAAAAATTTTCGGATGTTCTCATCGGGGTCCATATAAATATCAAAAGTCCATTGTTTCTTCAGAGCAAACTCTTTAATACCCAGTACTCCATTACTGGGTTCAGAGACATTAACAGCCATAACTCTGAAGTTCTTCTTGTCTGACCCATAAATCCCGTCATTTTTTAATTCTTTGTGAATTCTATCCAATGAACCAATACACACTTCACAATTATTAAAATAGGTGAATAAAATTACTGGCTCCTCACTAGTTTTGATGATATCCTCTACTTTCACTTCTATTCCACCAAGAGTTTGCACTTTTACATCGAAAATAGACTCCTGAGAATTTGTAGACGCACTGGAAAAAATTAAAAACATTAAAAAAGCTAAGCATTTGAAGCAGATTTTGAAAGAATTCATTTTGTAAAAAAATTAATTAGTAAAGATTAGTCTGTATTTTAGTTTCTATATGGCTTATAGTTGATTATTAATTCACATCCGGGTACTTCTTCAAGGAAGTAATTTAAACTTGACTCCCCTATTTCAGGCGGACTTACGATCAAGGTTTTTAAATTTTTAAGAGGAGATAATTTTCTTACTCCCTCACAGGATACCTTAGTACTCCCCAAATGCAAAAGCTCGAGATCCTGCATTTCGCAAAGACTCTCAACCGATGCATCGGTAATATTCATTGATTTAAGTCTTAGTTCCCTGATATATTCAAGGTTTTCCAGGCAGACTAATCCTTCGTCATCAATTGGATTATTGTCCAGATCGAGCCTGTCAATTCTCCTAATCCGTGAAGTGATATAGCAAAGTTCTTCATTTGTGAAATTTTCATCTCTTAAATTAAGGTGGTCCATTTCTGAAGGGATGCTTGTAATATTCTTAAAGGTGAATTTCGTTTTCCAGAATCTTCTCTCTTTTTTCCCGGGTTTCATTTCAGGGTTTTTTTCCGAATGTGCAGATTTCGGCGCGATGCTTTCGTTCATGAAATTCCTTATTTACAAACCGTAAATGGTTGAAAGCTGCATGCATAATATATTTTTGCTTTTCATCAGGAATTTCTAAAATGAAATATTCGTTAGCGCTTTCTTCTTCTTGGCTACAATCTTTTGAAAAACCAAGTTTTACCTCATAATCATTTTTAGAAACCGATATAAGCTCACTAAGCGGGATTTGTATGGCCGTAACGTATTCCACCTCAGAATCAAATTCAATTTGTGTGGTATAGACTTCCATAACCAGGTTTTCAAATTTTGAATCATTAATGATTCTAAGAGAATCCTGGTATTCTTCCCAATCTTCTACTTCAATTATCTGGCGAATAGAATTAATTCCCTGGAGATTACTGTTAATATATTGAACGGAAGACTCCCACTCCTGCGAAAAGATTAAAAGCGGGGAAAGAACAAAAATGGCAAAACTCAAGGCCCTTATCATGTAGATTTTCTGGTTGGTTGGTTCCTCTAAAATATAAATATTTTTAATATTCATTTAACAAAACAAGAAACCATAAACTATTGTCCTTCAATGCTGTTTTAAACAGCATTAACGTTTCATGTTAATTTCCCAGGTTAAATTATCAGCTGAAACGTTTTAATGGAGTATAACGGATGTATCATGAATTGGCCTCAATATTAATAATTATCACAGTTTAGAAATTACGGGTATACTCTGTTTATAATTGAACCGAAAGTATGTTTTTGGAATAGGAATGCTTATACTCTGGATACTCCTTCCTAAATAACCTATTATTTCCAGGTCAGGAAAAATAGACTTGCGCTTCCTTTCCTTTGGAAGTGTGCTTATATATCTTATAACTGAATTGCATAACCCTCCAGAATTGCTGGAAAGCCCTTTGAGTTTCATCTTCGGTTAAAAGCTTCTGACATTTTATGAGATCATCCAAATTTTTAACGATCTCCTCCTCTCTTAAGCTGATACCATTCATGTAAACCTCAAAACCCTCATTAATATCTCTGAATATCTCCACGGCCTTATCATATTCACACTTATATAGTTCAGGGTGTGATTCCTTAAACGCCCTTGCCCACAATAAAGCATTTTTATAGGCTTTGGTGGCCATTTCCAAATCTACCCTGGATTCATTGCCAGATCCGGAAACTCCCATATTGAAACCGGAAGGCCATGGTTCGTCTTTCTCTCTTTCACCGTCTAAATGTTTATTGCCGGAATAGGTTTCATAATTCTCGTAGATTCCCCAGCCAGATTCGCTTAAAGCTGAAATGCTTCGCCAGTTTAACCCGCTGGTGAATTCTATATCTTCTCCGCCCAGACTTGCTGAAATATAATGACTCATGGATAAATTGGATGTGTGATGACCAATTTACTCTTTTCACATTAATTTATAGGGCTTTCTTAAAGTATTGTCAAAACTTAAATTTTGCCGCTACATCCCTATTAATCTTACTAAATTAGGTTTAAGTACACGTAAAAACCAATCATTAAATCCCTATGTATAATGCTATTAGAGCATTATACATATAAGTTTTTGAAGAAATGCAGGAAATACCTGATCTATCTGAAAATTCCATTGAACAAATTTTAACAGTTCTTGAAAAAGAAAAGGAGATCAGTTGCAGTTTGCCTGGTAAAGGAATCTTGCATATTGAAAAAGAACTACCCTACCTTGTTATATACAGGCGAAAGGAAAATGATAAAGGTACCCGGAGATTTGTCACCAATGAATCGTCTTACCTGGTTATAGGAAACCAGGATTTTCCCGGATACCAAAAGCTTTTATATCGTATCTCTGATAAAATTTCTGCAGACCTTGAGGCTTTTCTACTCTTTGAGATCTATGCTGGTGCTTCTGGTTCCTCAAAGATAAAGATCAAGGGGCCCGCTCAGCGACTTCCTTCAGCCCTTGACAGTTTAAAAAAGGATTTTCTTGAAATAAATTCAGAGTTTACCGGTATTTATCTGGATACCGAAATCCTGGATACTCCTAACAGGCAAGCCGAAGGTGACATTCACCTTATGACAATAGAAAATGCTAAAAACTGTGGAGCAGTGGTAGTAGGCCTTGAAATCCCTCCTATCTACCGGAATGAGGATAATAAACTTTACCCCGTATTTTTCAGGAGTTTTAAGGACTTTTTGATACGAGCCATACATCGTTCATTTTTCGAATTCATCAGGGTCCAGACTTCAGGTGGAGTCGCCAGCTACAATGCACTGGGGCGCAAATACCTGAAAAAGATAGTTTTTGATATTGACAAGGAACTCACCGAAATCGAAAAATCTTACCAGTTTTTATGGCTGGTATCTCCTTCAAATATCCACGATATAAAAGAAAAGTTTTTTACAAGCAATTATGATCATGTAATAGATTACCACTACAGATTATTACCTGTAGATCCCGATGTTCTAAAAAGGAGGCTTTACAACCTGAAAATGGAAGATATAGACGATCCCGCCATGTCCTTTCTTTTCAGGGAGAAAAGGGAAGAACTAGATTTACAGATTAGCATGCTGGGGGAACGGGGTACCAAAAATTTCATGTACGACAGCATACGCCTTTATAAAGGTGTGGAAAATGGCCTTTGTGAAGAAGCCAGGGCAATATTAAACCAGGTGCCTGAAGAAGACCCGGGAGAAGATAAAGATCTTCTGGATTCAAAGGCCTTTAGTAGTATGGCCAGAAAAGAATTCGACTTTTATAAAAAACAGGATGAGAATTTTAAGTGCAAGGTCCACATAAGAAAGGATGTGAATGTAATGATGGTATCCCACGGTGAGTTATATCTTCCGGAAGATTATAGGATGAGCCGCAAGGAAGCCGAGGCACTTATCCAACATGAGGTGGGAACCCATGTACTTACCTATTATAATGGCAGTAATCAACCTTTACACCAGTTAAGCAACGGCCTGGCAGATTACGATCCTTTACAGGAAGGTCTTGCTGTGATGTCAGAGTTCATGGTTGACGGTTTAACGGCCAACCGACTTAGAATACTGGCCGGAAGGGTTCTTGCCGGCGAAGCATTGATAGAGGGCGGTGATTTTCAGGAAATTTTCCGGCTTCTAAAAATAGATTACGGATTCTCTCCGGAACGGGCGTTCAATATTACTTCCCGCATCATGCAGGGTGGAGGTTTTATAAAAGATATCATCTATTTAAAAGGTTTGGTGTTGTTAAAAGAACACCTGGAAAACGGAGGAGATTATGAGCCTCTGCTCGCAGGAAAATACGGAATAAAACATACTGGAATAATAAAGGAATTAACAGATAGAAAAGTACTTAATCCAGTTCAGGTGAAACCTAGCTACCTTCACAGTGAAAAAATGTGTGAAAAATTAGAATTAATCAGGCAGGGACTTAACCTGCCACAAATGCTATGTAAATGAAAATATGCTTTGTTTTAAATGACGTGTCGACCGAGACTAATGGTACCTCTGTCGCTCTAATGCATATGGCCCATCAAAGAGGTCATGATGTATATGCTATGGGGGTTGGTGACTTTAATTTTCATCACGATTCACCCATTACCATAAATGCCACCCAGGTACCTACAAAAACAGATACCAAGTCACCGGCTAAATTCTTAAAGGCGCTTCAGGGAAAAAAAGCGAGAAAGAAGAAAATCAATTCCAAAGACCTGGATGTTCTTTTTATAAGAAATAACCCTACTGAAGAGGTTGGAAGACACTGGGCTGAACAAGCAGGAGTAGCTTTTGGCCGAATGATACAACAACAGGATATAATTGTCTTAAATGATGCTTATGCACTTTCACATGCATTTATAGATAAATTATATTTTGAAGAACTGCCTGAAGAAATAAAACCAGATTCTCTGATAACCAGGGATAAAGAGCAGCTTTTAGAGTTCTGGGAAAAGCAAAATAAGAATATGGTTTTAAAACCGCTGGAAGGTTCTGGAGGGCAGGATGTTTATTTGATAGATAAACATGAAAAGAATGTGAACCAGATTATTGAACATCTAAGCTCACAGGGCTATGTGATCGCACAGGAATTTCTACCTGCAGTAAAAGATGGAGATGTTAGGGTTCTTTTATTGAACGGGAAAGTTATGGAAAAAGATGGACAGAAAGCTATCATTAGAAGGGTAGCAGGTGAAGGTGAATTCCGAAGCAATTTTAAACTAGGTGCTACTGCAGACAGTAGTGATCTTACTCCTGAAATGCAACGAATTGTAGATCTTACTGCACCAAAACTTATAAGGGATGGGCTTTTCTTTGTGGGACTTGATATTGTAAAGGATAAACTAATTGAGATAAACGTTTTAAGTCCAGGTGGAATGGAACGCTTTAAAGACATTGGTCTACCTCCTTTTACAGATTATGTGATAGAAGCAATAGAAAGAAAAGTAGAATATAAAAAACAATATGAGGGACAGCTTTCAAACAGGACCCTTGCAACGATGGACTAATATTCGTGATGTATGAATGAAGAATTGAAAGAAGAGATCCCAAGAATCATCGGAAAATACAGCTCTGGAAAAGCGGGGCCTTTACTATTTGTCACCGGTGGTATACATGGGAATGAACCCAGTGGAGTAAAAGCACTTGAAACTGTTTTTAAAGAACTGGAAAAAACAAACCCTGAAATTGAAGGTACTATTATAGGTGTAGCCGGGAACAAAAAAGCTCTGAATCAAAACAATAGATATATAGATGAAGACCTGAACAGGACCTGGACAAAAGAGAATATTCAGAGTGGTGTGAAAGACACCCATGAAAAAAAGGAAATGTTCGAGATCATTGGTATCCTTAAAGAATACCCTGAATCAAATTTTACCAAAAGGTATTTCCTGGACTGTCACACCACCTCCTCTCCCAGCCTTCCTTACGTTTCGGTTCAGGAAGTAAATGACAATGATGAATGGGCACATAAATTCCCAACCTACATTATTAGAGGTTTTAGTGATATTATAACCGGAGATATCGATCATTATCTTAGCCGCACCGGAATGACTGGCTTTGTATTTGAAGCGGGACAGCATACCGATAAGACATCTGTAGAAAACCATGAAGGGGTTATATGGCTAGCTTTAAAAGAAGCCTGTAATCTTGATCTTTCCCAGATCTCAACTTACCCCGAGTGCGTAGACAGATTTGCCAAAAAGAATGCCCCTCCCCAAAAAACATTTGAGATCGTTTATAGGCATGGCCTGGAAGATAGTGATATTTTTGAGATGCAGCCGGGTTACGAGAATTTTCAGAAAATTGAAAAAGGAGAACTTCTAGCCAAACAAAATGGCAATGATGTAAAGAGTGAATGGGATGCCTATATTTTTATGCCATTATACCAGTCTCAGGGAAATGATGGATTTTTTGTGGTAAAGGAAGTCTGATCTAAAATAAAATATACCAAAAAAAGACAGCTTTTTCCAGCTGTCTTTTTTTTGCTTAATTTTAAAGGACTAATTCCCTACACGTTTTTAATTAATTGTATTACAACACATTATAAATGTGACCTGGAATTATTGTTTATAAATCGGAAAGATGGACACAATAATTAAGATCATCAACTTTATTTTGCTTGCCGGTGTGATCCAGGGATTTGTGTTCAACATCTTCACTATTCATATCACCAAAAAAAAAGTGGGCTGGGCAGTAATATACCTTAATCTTACTGTACTGGTTCTTTCCCTTAATAATTTGCAGGCCTGGCTGATAGAGGTAGGATTTTCTACTAATAATTTCTTTTTTAAACAGTTGCTGGTCCCCTGGTATATGTTCATATCACCAACTTTTCACGCATTCTTAATTCATTATTTACGAATTCAAAAAACGATAAAAAGCTATATAAAGCCTGCAATAATTATCTTTATTATAGAGCTCATACTTCGGATTGGGTTAATAGCCTATGCATACTATTTTTTAGCAGACCTTGATGATTCCATTATTAAAGATTATAACATTTTTGAAGAGATATTCAATGCGATCTTTAACCTGTTCATATTTTATAAATGTTTGAGGATTGTTTTTGCAAAGCAGCACCTGTACCCATTCATTTTAAAGTATGATGACATTGGCTGGCTCAGGATTTTTCTAAAATTGGGAGGTTTTGTTCTATTCCTCTGGCTAGTAGGGATCATAGGTTTCAATATTAGCGGGGAACGGATCGTTTACTTTCCCCTTAAACTGGGAACTTCTCTCTTGATCTACTGGATAGGCTACCAGGGTTTCTATCGTTATCATAATGTAAATGACCGAATTTCCATTAGGAGGTCAATTTCGTCAAATAAAGCTCTAAAGATTAATGAAGGAAAACTGGATATGAGCCTTTCCGGGCAGAACGAACTCAATTCAAAACATCAAAAAGATTTTGAAAAAATAGATTCTTATATCATAGAAAAACAAAGTTATCTGGATCCAAATCTTGGGCTGGAGGAACTAGCCAATCAACTGGATATGAGTCCTACTCATTTGTCTAAGATTATTAATACCTACAGTAATTATAATTTCTCTGATTATATAAACTCTTTAAGAATTCAGCAGGCTAAAAAATTGCTTAACGATGACAGTTTCTGCCGGTATACTATTGTATCCATCGGCCTTGAATGTGGATTCAACTCTAAATCCACTTTTTATTCCGCTTTCAAAAAATTCACTTCTCAAACACCATCGGAATACAGAGAGACCACCTGTTAGTGTCCGGATATAATTCCGGACGTCCGAAATCTTACAAATTCATAAAATACTGGATATCCATATTTTAACTGGTGTTTAATTTTGGTTTACTAACCTGAAGGAATTATTCCCTACGATCTTCCCTCATAAAATGAAGTGCCATGCTACTAATTGTATTACAAATAGCATCAGGAAGATTTCAGTACTGGAATCGAATATTAAAAGAATGGTATCACAAAAAGTCTGTTTATTACTTCAAAACCCTTTTAATTCTTCTAATAGGTCTGCTTATATGTTCAGTATCTAAAGCACAGCAAAGTCAGGTAAAGTTTAATATCCTAAAAAACGACAAAAGTATCGGTACCATAGTAATTGAAAAGAAAGAATACTCTCCTTATACAGATTACGAGGTTTTCTCCAGGATTGAAGTTTCTTTCATCAAAAAATTTCGTGTGAATGCAACCGAAAAATTTAGGTATAAAAATGATCAACTAATCTTTTCATCCGTCAATAGATCCATAAACGAAAATCAGAAAGCTATTAAAGAACTGGTATTCAAAAAGGGTAGTTACCTGATTACTGAAGGTGATTCTCGAAGAATCTTTGAATACCCAAAAATAACTTCAAACCTGGTACTTCTCTATTTTTCTGAACCAAAAGATATCAACTCGGTCTATTGTGACAACCTTCAGATGATGGTTGATATACAAAAAACAGGAGAAAATCAATATCGCATTGATTTTCCAAACGGCGTATCCAATTTATTTCATTACCAAGATGGCAGATGTATTCAGGTAGATGTGCACGGAACCTTTTTTAAGGCCCGATTACATAAAATTTAAAATGAATCAACTGAATTTTCAATCATCAAAAATCATCAATCATGAAAACGACAGTACAATTAAACGAAGTTTTACAAAATTCACCAAATCTGATCCTATATGGTGCGCCAATCCTAATTGGCCTGGCATTAATAGAGTTGATCTTAACTATCAAAGACAAAAAAGGTTTATATGAAGGAAAAGATTTCCTTACATCATTATTCATTGGATTGGTTCATTTAGTAGAAGGAATTTTTACTAAATCGGCGTTCTTTTTACTGGTTCTGTGGATCTATAATACAGTGCCATGGAGTATCCCGGTTAATTGGGCAACTTCTATTCTATGTTATATTGTTCTGGATTTCTTAAGGTATGTTTCACATCGACTTTCTCACGAAATTAACTTTTTATGGGCAACCCATGTTACACACCATAATTCAACGAACTTTAATCTTTCTACTGCTTTCAGACAGTCATGGACTCAGGGTATAAAGATCATTTTTTATCTACCTGTAAGTTTTTTGGGCTTTCATCCAGTAGTATTTTATATCGTTCATCAATTAGCCCTTCTATACAGTTTCTCTGTTCACACAAAGATGATTAAAAAACTACCTAAATGGTATAGCTATCTTTTTGTAACACCTTCTCATCACAGGGTTCATCACGGAAGGAATAGGAAATACCTGGATAAAAATTATGGATCCACTTTCATCATTTGGGATAGGATCTTCAATACCTTCCAGGAAGAAGAAGAAGAGCCAGTATATGGAATACTCGATCAGCCAAAAACCTACAATCCAGTTTTCCTCGTATTCCACGTATGGATAGATATCTTTAAAAAGATTGGTTGCGCAAATAGTTTTAAAGAAGTATTTGATATTCTTTTCAAACCTCCCGGGGAAGTAAAAAAAGCAAACTATACTCGGCAGACAAATTCCAAATTATCGGTCAAAATGGAATAATACGACGGAACACATACTTATGCCCTGGTCTCAATGTTTTTAAAATATAAATTCTTAAAAAATAGTATTATGTGCGGTTTAAAGAATTCCTGTATAAGATGCAAGGCATGCAATAGGAAAGATGGAAAATTATCCATGTCGAAAGAAATTAGAACCTTCAATGAAAGGAATAGAAATTTTCAATATGATTTTGAATCAAATCAAAATGAAACAAATTCTATTTAACTTTAGGTAAACTAATTCCCCAGACACTCAGAGACAGCATCACAACCCGTGAAATGAACCGCTTCAGGGCGGCCGAACTTTCAATGGGATAATAAATAATGGAATATGAATAAATTTATTTGCAGGTCAATATTGGTCTTGGTATTACTTAATATGCCAATAGCGATTGCTCAATCCTATTTTGATGTGGCAAATATAGCCTACGAGCATTCTGCATATTCTCCCGAAAATGCATCAGATTTCTCTTTTGACAGATTTGAGGCCAGGATTAATCTGGGTGTAGAACTAAAAAATGAAGATTATATCCTTGGAACTTTGTCTTCTGAAGTCTTTAAATTCCAGGATGTTGATTATACCGGCAGGGAGCTTGATCTCTACTCCAACTTTATCAGTGCCGGATATCTGCACTTCTGGAAAGATAAGGAATGGAGCCTGTTAACCCAGGTTAGGTTCAAACTGAATTCAGATTATTTCAAACCTCAGATTAAAGATTTGCAAACCGGAGGCTGGTTCATGTTCAGTCATGTTAAAAGTGAATCCTTAAAATTGTTCGCCGGGATGTACTTTAATCAGGAGGTTGATAAGAATCTGTTGTTCCCCATTGGAGGGATTCACTGGCTTCCAAGTGAGAAATGGAATCTGTATATTCTGATTCCGTCAGTAATTCGCTGGGAATGGATACTCAAAAAAAATAGCTTGTACACTGGCCTGGAAAGTGACTGGAATCTTAATACGTACCTTATCAGGGAAAATCCGGAAATCTATTATTTCAGGAAAGAAACCCTTGTAACCTCCCTTTTCATTGAAAAACATATCACTGAAAAACTTGTACTTTATGCAAGGGTGGGAAATTACCAGATAAACGATTATGAAGCATTTGACAGGTCAGAGGAATTGATATATCAATCCCAGCTTGACTCCGGACTAATAAAAAACTTAAGTCTTAAAGCCGGGGTTGCATACCGAATGAGACTTTAAGCTTCTACTTTACAAATTCCAGGCAAACCGGCGTTTTGATCTCAAATAATTCCTGGTGAATTTTCAGTTTTCCGGTTTCGGCATTAATATCATAAACAGTAATATTTCCGGTATCCTGGCTGGCAGCATAGAGATATTTACCATACGGGGATATCGCAAAATTCCTGGGTGTCTTTCCGGCTACAGGAACAAAATCAACGGTGCTAAGCTTTCCGGTTTCAGAATTTAATTCAAAGACAGCAATACTGTTATGACCTCTGTTAGATACATAGAGGAATCTGCCATCAGGATGCAGATGTATATCGGCGGCAGAGTTCTTATTCTTATAGTTTCCAGGCAAGGAAGAAATATTTTGAATTAGTTCCAGACCACCGTTCATTTTAACGGCAAATACGCTCACTGTACTGTTAAGCTCATTTATCGAATAGGCAAAACTTCCATTCTTTGCAAAGCTCATATGACGTGGCCCCGCTCCATGTTCCAATTCCACAAATTTCTGGTCATGCGGAGTTAGCTTTCCCTCTGCTCTGTCAAAATGATAGATCCATATCCTGTCATTGCCAAGATCGGCTATATATGCATATCTATTATCTCCACTTACTTTTAAAGAATGGGCATGAGCACTATCTGGAGATTCAAGTTTAAGTTCCTGGTTTTTGACGAGTTTTCCATCAGGGCCGATCTTGTAAACCATAACCACACCTCCCACATAATTGCTAACAAAGGCATATTTCCCCGATCGGTCCAATGCAATGTGGCAGGGAGCAAATCCACCGGTTCCTAGTTTCCCTATATTCCTTAAAGATCCGTCTTCCTGTATCTCATAAGAATAAACAAACCCGCTTTCAGCATCATTAGGCCCCAGTTCGCTCACGGAATAAAGATATTTACCCATTTTACCCACCTTCACAAAAGACGGGTTTGTAACCTCTGCGGCCGTACAAACGAATTCAAGATCTCCCGAGTCTGAATGCTGATTAAGCAAATAAATGCCCCTTGCTTTACCATCAACATGGCCTTCTTTTTTGGTATATGTCCCAACATACATCCGGTTTATCGAATCTGTCAGTTTTTGATTTTCCATTTGGGCATTAAGTGGATTAACCAGCAATAATCCAAGAATCAGTAACAAGCCTGAAATTTTCATTTTTATTGTTTTAAAGTTTAGAGCCATTTCTTCCTTTTGAAATAATAAAGCATGCAAAGGAAAATTATGATCATTATGCCCCAAAGTACAAAGTAACTATATTTCCATTCCAGCTCGGGAATATATTCAAAGTTCATTCCGTAGATACCGGCAATAAAGGTAAGAGGTATAAAAATACTGGCCATAATAGTTAGAACCTTCATCACCTCATTCATTTTATTACTTATTGTTGTCATGTAAAGGTCCATCAATCCCCAGACCATTTCACGGTAGATCTCTATGTTCTCTGAAATTTGTACAATGTGATCATGCAGGTCTCTAATATAATTGATGGTACTATCCTTGATAAGACCATTTTCCATTTTTTCCAGCCTGCCTACAACTTCGCGTAGAGGAAAAACTGAGCGCCTGATCCTTAATATAGTGCTTTTTAGCTCCTGGATCTCCTGGGTAATATTCTCCTGCGGCTTTGCCGTAAAAAGATCTGACTCAAGGGTCTCTATACGATCACTGATATCGTCTATCACCAGAAAATAATTGTCAATAATCGAGTCCAAAAGTGCAAACATCAAATAATCGGCAGTGCGGCCTCTTATTCTCCCCCTTGCATTCTCAAGTCTTTCCCTTACCGAATCAAACACATCACCATCTGATTCCTGGAAAGTAAGCAGGTAATTACGCCCTACTATCATACTAATGTGTTCGTTCTCAATATTACCATCCCTGTAATAAAGCATTTTTGAGACTATAAAAAGATAATCCTGGTATTCTTCGATCTTTGGGCGCTGACCCGTATTTACAATATCCTCCAGTATTAAAGGATGAAGTTCATAATACTCGCCCAGTTTTTTTATTTCGTCAACATTACTTAAACCGTCGATATTGAACCATGTAATCCTGTCTTCATCTACAAATTTGAAAGCATCTTCGGTAGAGGTCGAGGTAAATCTTTCATAATTCTCAAGATTGTAGTCTATTACATCAAGTTTGGTAGTTGCAGATTCCTTTCTCCCTACATAGGTCATGGTACCAGGGATCTGGTTTACCGTCTTTGTATTTTTAGGACGCCGTAATAACAAGGATTTTGGTTTAAGGGCCATAAGCGGAAAAATATTTTTTATAAATGTAATAATAATCCATTAACGGCACTTTTAAAGAAATAAATCTGCCGCTTCCCCATTTAAAATTAGAATTAGCCTAAAGTTATTCCTTAAAACCGGGGCTTAATTTTATTTTTGCGGCTATGGAAAAAGGAGTGCTGCTAAATACACTGAAGGAATATTTTGGTTATGAGAATTTCAGACCTTTACAGGAGAAAATTATCAATTCAGTCTTTGAGGCTAAAGACAACTTAGTGATCATGCCTACCGGTGGCGGTAAGTCTATCTGTTATCAGCTGCCCGCGATCCTTTTACCTGAAATCACCCTGGTGATCTCACCTCTTATCGCTCTAATGAAAGACCAAGTAGATGGTCTTAACGCCAATGGGATTCCTGCAGCTTACCTGAATAGCAGTCAGGATGAAGCCGATAAAGAAGCTATTTTTCAAAAGATAGATAAGAACGAGATCAAACTATTATATGTAGCGCCGGAAAGCCTTCAGTTTATTGATCGTTTTCTTAATGATGAAAAAGTGAGTCTTATTGCTATTGACGAGGCCCATTGTATTTCCAGCTGGGGTCATGATTTCAGGCCTGCCTATACTCAGCTGGGTTATCTGAAGAATCGCTACCCCTCCACCCCTATTCTTGCATTAACTGCTACTGCCGATAAAGCCACACGCAATGATATTTGCATGCAGCTTAATATTCCGGGAGCTAAAAAACATGTTGCCTCTTTTGATCGCAAGAACCTAAGCTTAGAGGTAAAACCAGGAATAAAACGTTTTGAAAAGATTGCAGATTTCATTCAGAACCGAAAAACAGAAAGCGGAATCATTTATTGTCTGAGCCGCAAGACCACTGAAGAGCTGGCTAGTAAACTAAAAATTAAAGGATATAAAGCCGAAGCCTATCATGCCGGTTTGGATCATCTTGAGCGTTCACAGATCCAGGAAGACTTCATAAATGATGAAAAACAGATCATTTGCGCCACCATAGCCTTTGGTATGGGGATCGATAAATCGAATATTCGATGGGTGATCCACTATAATATGCCGAAGAACCTGGAAGGCTATTATCAGGAAATTGGACGTGCCGGCCGGGATGGTCTGCCATCAGATACTCTTCTGTTTCATAGTTATTCTGATGTGATCCAGTTACAGAAATTCGCTTCCAATGCTAAAAATGAAGACGTACAGCTGGCCAAGCTCGATCGCATGAAACAATATGCTGAAGCGCTTAGTTGCAGGAGAAAAATATTGCTGGGGTATTTTGGAGAATTTATGGAAGAAAACTGCGGTAACTGTGATATTTGCAGAAATCCGCCAGAGTTTTTTGACGGCACCATAATAGCACAGAAAGCACTTTCCTGTATCTTTCGGTTAAAAGCCTCTGAGCCTATTTCAACCGTAATTGATGTTCTACGAGGAGCCCAGAACGAGACCGTGAGAAGGAATAATTATGAACAACTCACTACTTACGGAGTTGGAAAAGATATTTCCTGGCATAACTGGCAGCAATATCTTATTCAACTTATTAATCTGGGATATATTGAAATAGCCTTTGACAGGAATAATCATCTTCAGCTTACAGAACAGGCAAAAAAAGTTCTTTTCGAAAATGAAAAGGTCGAGCTTGCAGAAGTGACAGAACAAAAAGCTAAATTGAAAGAGGAAAAAGCCACTTCGGTGTCAGGTTCACTTTTTGAAAGGCTAAGACAACTTCGGCTGGAGATCGCACGCGAAGAAGGAATTCCCGCTTACCTTATCTTTAATGATGCAGCACTAAAAGAAATGGAACGGCAACGCCCCATGTCTGATTCTGAATTCATGCTTATAAATGGTGTTGGCCGGAAGAAAATGCAGGACTACGGATATCGCTTTATAAAGGAAATAATCGCTTTCAGTAAAGAAAAGAGAGATAAACCTAAAAGAGTAAAAAAAGGAAACACTTATAAAGCCACATTATCCTTATACGAGAATGGTCTTAGCATTGAAGAAATAGCAAAAGAGCGGGGAATCGCTGTAAATACGATTTTCACACATCTAATCAAACTATATGATGAAGGCGAAGAGATAGATCTTCACCAGTTTGTACCTGAATCAGATCTTAAGGCTGTGAGGAAGGCGAAGGAAGAACTTGAAAATCCAAAATCATTGAAAACTTATTACGAATATTTTGAGGAAGCCATTTCGTACGAGACTTTGAAATTGTCACTTAAAATCCTTGAAAAAGAAGAACATTCATAATTCAGGTTTACACCTGATACATCAGTCAAATTCGATCTTATTCAAAATAAGTCCGGAAGCCGGAGCGATATAATCCATTTGAAAATGAGAATTATCGGGTAGCAAACTTTCCTTTATATCATCCAGACTCAATTCTCCCCTACCCACCAGAACCAGTGCACCCATCATAAGCCTCACCTGGTGTCTTAGAAATCCAGCCGCATGTATATGAAAGATATATGATTTCTCCGGGAAGAAATTAGCAGTATATAGCTGGTTCTCCACAATTTCAGACCTGAGCATTTCACGTTCAAAAGTGCTTTTATCTGAAACCCGAACACAATAGTTCTTAAAATTATGAGTCCCCTGAAATAGTTCTGCTGCCTGTTTCATTTTTTCTATGTCCAGATCTTCCTGGAAATTGGCCATAAAAGGAGCACAAAAAGGATGGAACTTTTTTCCGGTACTGAACAGGTAAGCATATTCCTTGGTTTTGGAATGCTGAATGATATTGAAATTCTTATCTACCTCTTCTATGCTCAATGCTCTTATATCCTGCGGAAGGTTTTTATTGAAAAGATCAAGAAATTCATCCGGGTCCTCCAAAGGTTCATGGTCCAGGAACAGTTCAAATGCCGATTCTTCAGCAGATACCATGGCATCTGTCCGGCTGGTACCAAGGATCTTGCATTTGGCCTCAGGCATTACCCAACCCAGAGTTTTGGTTATTAAACCTTCAACGGTTTTTACATCAGGCTGTTTCTGCCACCCGTGAAGGCGGTATCCCAAATACTGCATTTTAATAAAGTAATAGAATCGTTTTCTGAACAAAATCGATAGTTTCAGGCAAATATATTCATTATTCAGAGTCCCTTCAGAATAAAAACAAATAATACCGGTTTAATTCGCTCTACAATTAAAATAACAGCGAAACCGGGAAGAAATATTTAAAAAAATTCTTAATTTTATAAGGCTTCAAAACTGGCAATTTCCTCCAATAACTTATTCATTCTTATGTATTTTCATTCCGGAAGGGAAGAATAGCTAAAATCATATTGAAGAAGGTTTCAGCTTTCAACTGAAAAATATAGCGATCATGCCAAAATATGTAGTAGAAAGAGAACTTGAAGATGCCGGAAACCTGTCTCGGGATGAGCTTCAGGCGATCTCTCAAAAATCTTGTGAAGTGCTTGAAAAACTAGGGCCACAGATACAGTGGGTGCAAAGTTTCGTCACTAAAGACAAAATCTATTGCATTTATATCGCGCCAAATGAACAAATGATAAAGAAACATGCCGATCTTGGTGAACTTCCGGTGAATGCGATTAGCGAGGTTATGCAGGTAATAGATCCCGTAACTGCGGAATAAAATATCATGATTTTATCATCAATCAAAACATCATAGCCCCGAAAGGGGCTTTTTTTATTATTGATTAAATCTGGTTAAATTGAAATCAAAAATTGCAATGAAGCCAAATCAGAAAAGACCTGCCCATAAATGCCTGATACAATTCGATAAGAACTATTCCAACCTTGAGGATCTTAGAAATGAAATTTCCAGTAGTCTGGCTACCGATGATAATCTGTGGCTGAGCTATGACGAAGATGCGGGAATAGAACGCTTAACCAGGACAGAACGGGGATTTGGCTATCACAAACATTACGAACTCTTTGATTTTTTCGATCTGCCCGGCGGCAAGGGAGAAGCCGATATGGAAGCACTGGCCTATGAGGAGCCTTTCTTATGGTTTTGCGGAAGTATGAGCCTAAAAAGGGACTCTCCAGATCCTGATGACTCCCTCGAGGAACAGCTGGATGATCTTAGTGATGTAGACATCGATGAAAATCGGTTTAGCCTGGGTTGCATCCCATGTATCAAAAAGGATGGCAGTTATGAACTTCTGAATGAAGCTGAATATAAAGGTAAAAAGATAAGGCCTCTCATGCTGCGCGGTGGCACGAAAAGCACCGAACTTCATAATGCGCTGATGCGAGATGAGCACCTTGAGCGTTTCATGATGATCCCCTGTAAGGATAATGGTTTTGATATCGAAGGTCTGGCCGTATATAAAGACAGGATCTTTATAGGCTTAAGAGGACCTGTGTTGAACGGATTTGCGGTAATACTTGAAATTGGCTGTAAGGAATTCGATGGTGAATTACTTTTATCTAAGAGGCCCATCGAGGAAAAGCTTTACAGAAAACATTTTATAGACCTAAGGGGAATGGGAATCCGGGAACTCAACATTACAAAAAATGGAGACCTGTACCTTCTTGCCGGACCTACCATGGATCTTGATGGAACTATAAGTATTTATAGAATTAAAGGGGGACTTCCCGATCAGCATGCCAGCGTAATCCATGATGCAGAAAGATTATTTGATGTTGTCCGCGGAGCAGAATTAGAACATGGAGCCGACAAAGCTGAAGGTATGGCCTTTTTATCAGATAATAAGGTCCTTATAACATATGACTCTCCAATAAAGGATAGGCTTGAAGGAGATACAGGAGTTTGGATGGATTGCTACGATCTCGATTAAAATTTTTGTGTTATATTTCGCATTAGCTTCCCTACAGGCAACCAAGTTTCAGGCTTGGAATTAAATATTTATAATTCAAATCTAAACCAATTAACCTGTCCCCTCTATGAAAAAATACCTCCTCTGTGTACTCATGATAAGTACGCAGGTCTTCTCTCAGACCTACCCGGAAAAAAATTTAAATACAAAAATCACTGATGTTACTGTTTTTCTTCAAGGTGCCCAGGTAACCAGAAAGGGTGAAACCAGAATATCTTCCGGAGAAACAAAAATTATTCTTGAAAACCTTTCTCCTTTTATGGACGACAAGAGCGTTCAGGTGAAGGCTGAAGGTGATTTTACTGTGATTTCTGTAAAACATAAGCTGGATTACCTGAATGAGAGAGAAAAAAGCAATGAAATTGATAGCCTTCAGGAAAGGATAGAAAACATTGAATCACAAATAGCCTTACAGGAGTCACGACTTCAGGTGCTTGCTGAAAAAGAAAGTCTTCTTGATAAGAATAAGGATCTTAATGGTGAAACAAGTGGTGCGAGTCTCACTCAACTTAAACAGGCAATAGAATTTTACGATCGGGAATTATCTCAAATTAAAAAAGAAGGTATAATAACACAGCAGTTAATAGAGAATCTTAATGAACAAAAAACCAAAATAAGCAGACAGATTGCCGATATAAACCTTCAGGAAGATCTTCCTTCAGGCAAGATAGAGATCAGGGTAGAATCTGATATTTCAACCAGTGCCGATTTCAGGATCACATATTTAGTTGAAAATGCTGGTTGGTACCCAAATTATGACCTTCGCGTAAAAGATATAGAATCACCGCTCACCCTGAACTACAAAGCAGACGTTTATCAGAATACAGGGGTCGATTGGGAAAATGTAAATCTTAAGCTGTCAAATGGAAACCCCAATGAAAGTGGAGTGGCACCAGAACTGGAAACCTGGTATTTGAATTACGCTCGAAATACGATATTTAAATCGGTATATGACAGGATAAATCCAAATGTAGCGAACGTTAAGGGAAAGGTTTTGGATGAAGATGGTTTACCTCTCCCCGGTGTAAATGTAATCGTAAAAGGAAGTACAGTGGGCACCCAAACAGATTTTGATGGTAATTATGAATTAACCCTGCCCAACAATGCAAAATATCTGGTTTATTCCTATGTTGGTTATAAAATAAGGGAGTTACCCATTAGCCAGAACCGGATGGATGTAAAACTTGAAACAGATCAGGCATTACTGGAAGAAGTTGTGGTTACTGCTTATGGTGGAGAGCTGCAGGGAAAAGCAAAAGGTATCCAAATTAGAGGTACATCTTCAGCGAATACAGCACGTAGAATTGAGACAACTGCCATTGAAAACCAGACCACTGTTGAATTTAAAGTGGATAAGCCTTATTCCATACCATCAACGGGTGAAAAACTAGCTGTAGATCTCACTGAGTATGAAATAGAAACACACTACGAATATTATTCAGTACCAAAACTTGACAATAGCGCTTATATTCTTGCTAAAATAACTGACTGGGATAAATATAATTTACTTGAAGGAGAAGCAAATCTTTTCTTTGAAGATGCCTTCGTGGGCAGAAGTGTCCTGGATGCCAAATCTCTAAGCGATACCTTAAGCATTTCCCTGGGAAAGGACAGGAATATTGTTATAGGAAGAGAAAAAATAGACGAGTTCTCTAAAAGAAGAACGATTGGCAGTAATAAAATTGAAACCAGGGAATTCAGGATCCTAGCCCGGAATAAGAAATCCCAGCCTATCCAACTTACTTTGTTCGATCAAATCCCGGTACCAGCCATCAATGAAATAGATGTAGACGAAGTAGAATTAACCAACGGGAAACTTAACGAGAAAACAGGGGAAATTACCTGGACACTTAATTTAAAACCTGAAGAACAGAAGGAACTAATCCTGAAATATGAGGTTAAATATCCAAAACATGAAAAGGTTCTTCTAGAGTAGAAACTCTCATTAAATTTCATTGAACGGGGCTTTCTTTAAGCCCTGTTTATTTTTTATCTTGCTACATCATAAAATTCGGAAAATAAGCCCCATGAAAAAATCACTTCAATTCTTTTTTATTTCCCTGTTAATGGCTGTTGCCGTTTATCCCCAAACCGATAGAGATTCGGTAACTGCAAAGGATTATGAACACGCCACAAAATTCCTGAGTTTTAATACTTCTTCTCTTGTAGACCGAAGTTATGTGAGCGCACAATGGTTAGAGAATGGTAGTTTCTGGTATGATGTCTCTACCGAAAATGGTGAAGAATTTATTCTGGTTAATCCCAAAAATGGTAGAAAACAAAAGGCTTCCAGCGAAAAGGAACTATTATCTGGGATAGAAGCTCATGAGAATGATGGAGAAAAGAACTACACCCGTAATGAGATCCTTTCGCCAGATGGGAAGAAAGTAGCATTTATAAAAGACTGGAATCTCTGGATGCGAAACCTTGAAACCGGTGAAGAGACCCAACTTACCACCGATGGAGAAAAGAATTTTGGTTATGCTACCGATAATGCCGGTTGGCGCAAAAGCGATAAAGCTATTATTCTATGGTCGCCAGATTCTGAAAAGATCGCTACCTATCAGCAAGACCAGCGACATGTAAGCGATATGTACCTCGCCTCCACAAAAGTTGGGGCGCCAGAACTGCAGGAATGGAAATACCCCCTTCCTACCGACGAGGAAATAATCAAAATTCACCGTGTGATCATTGAAGTTGATGATCCAAAAGTGATAAGACTTGATATGCCTGCAGATCCGAGGCGCGGAACTTTATGCGATGATATTTCATGTTCGGGAGCATTTGATGATAATCAGTGGAACGAAGATGCTACAAAACTTGCTTTCGTTTCTACTTCCCGCGACCATAAATCGGCTAAAATGAGAATTGCTGATGCCGAAACCGGTGAAGTAAGGGATATATTTGAAGAAAAAGTAGAAACCCAGTATGAATCAGGTCAGGGTTCCATCAACTGGCGTTACCTTCCTGAATCTGAGGAGATCATCTGGTATTCTGAAAGGGACGACTGGGGTCATCTATATCTTTATGATTCAGAAACAGGAAAATTAAAGAATCAGATCACCAAAGGAGATTTTGTTGTTACTGAATTACTGAGAGTAGATGAAGACAAACGCAAGTTATATTTTCTGGCTAATGGACGGGAAGAAGGTCGCGATCCTTATTTCAACCATTTTTACAGCGTGGATTTTGATGGAAAGAATTTAAAATTACTAACTCCCGAAAACGGGAATCATAAAATATCGATATCTCCAGATGGTCAGTATTTTGTAGACAATTATTCACAACCCGATGTTCCCAATGTGGCCCAGTTAAGAACAATAGAAGGAAAACTGGTCACCACACTTGAAAAAGCAGATATTTCCAGACTGAAAGAAGCTGGTTGGAAAGCCCCAAAGCCAATTAGTGTGAAATCAAGAGATGGAAAATGGGATCTTTACGGACTCCTGTTCACTCCTACCCATCTGGATGAAAATAAGAAATATCCAGTAGTCAATTATGTCTATCCCGGTCCGCAGGGAGGTGGTGTTGGCAGCCGTTCCTTCTATCCATCCAGAAGAGATCACCAGGCTCTGGCCGAATTAGGCTTTGTTGTCGTGGTTATAGACGGGACCTGTAATCCGGACCGGTCTAAATCTTTTCACGATGCCTGCTACGGCAACATGGCCGATAATACCCTGGAAGATCAGATCTCCGGGATTAAGCAACTGGCCGAAAAATATCCGTATATGGATCTTGATCATGTAGGCATATGGGGACATTCAGGAGGAGGATTTGCCACTGCCGCTGCAATGTTCAAATATCCTGAGTTCTATAAGGTGGGAATTTCAGAATCTGGAAACCATGATAACAGGAACTATGAAGATGACTGGGGAGAAAGATATATTGGTCTTCTTACAAAGGACGCTGATGGGGTTTCAAATTATGAAAAGCAGGCCAATCAGAACCTTGCGGAGAACCTGCAAGGAAAGCTTCTACTGGCCCATGGGGCGATGGATGACAATGTTCCTCCATATAACACCTATCTTGTTGTAGATGCTCTTATTGAAGCCAATAAGGATTTTGATCTTATCATTTTTCCTCATGCCAGACATGGCTATGGAAAAGACTATTATTATATGATGAGACGCCGTTGGGATTATTTTGTAGAACATCTTATGGGGGCCACCCCACCAGAAAATTTTGAAATAGAACCTTACAAAAAAGACTGAATGCAGGAACCTGAAATTATAGAAATAGAAGAAAAGAAACTGGTAGGGATAAAAGTCTCTACCAGTCTTGCCAATGATAAGACCAGTCTCCTCTGGAAAAGATTCATGCAATCCCGTGATGCCATTAAAAATAATAAGAACGATGATCTTTTCTCGGTCCAGATCTATGGTGAAAAATTTATAAATGAGGAGTTCGATTCTCAGTCGGTTTTCGAAAAATGGGCTGCGATGGAAACCCAGGATCATAGTTTCATTCCAAAAGGATTGCAGGCTCTGGAAATTCCTGCCGGACTTTACGCTGTTTTTGTACATCATGGTACGGCCAAGGAGTTTGCAGAAACTTCAAAATTCATATTTCAGGATTGGCTACCAGCTTCTGATTATAATTTAGACAATCGACCACATTTTGAGGTCCTCGGCGAAGAATATAAAGGTCCGGAAGACCCTGATTCAAAAGAAAAGATCTGGATCCCGATAAAAAGTAAAAACTGATGCACCTCAAAGCTCAGTTTACCGGATTCTGCTCCACGCCCTCTATTTTGCCTAAAGACAGGATCACTGATTTCCCCTCCTTTGATTTTCCAGATGTTCAGGTCACCGAAAGGCTTCAAAATGACCTTGAGAAAATTGAACATCCACGTAACTCTGTACTGGGAAAGAGGATGGAAAGTTTTTTCAAGCTTGCCATTAAGCATTCGGAAAGGTACCGGCTCATAGATTCGAATATTCAGATCGTTCATAATAAACAGACTCTGGGTGAACTAGATTTTCTTGTATATGATGAGCTAAAAATTAAGCCTTTACATGTAGAGCTGGTTTACAAGCTTTATATCTATGATGAACAACTCTCGCCAGGGATCAACAGGTGGATAGGTCCTAACCGAAGGGATAGTTTTTCTCAAAAGCTGGATAAATTAAATACCAGGCAGTTCCCTATTTTATATAAACCTGAGACCGGCATATATCTTAAAGAATTAGGTATAAAACCAGAAGGAATAGAACAACAACTATGTTTCAAGGCAAAGTTATTCACACCTAACGAACTTCAGCTTACTAAAGCTTCTGAAATAAACCCCGAGTGCCATGAAGGCGAATGGTATAGGTTTTCAGAGTTTTTGAATTTTGAATGGGAGGAGAACCTGTTTTTTAGTCCGCCCAAAAGATTCTGGAGCGCTGTTCCTGAATCTAACAAGGAATGGTTTAGTCATTCTGAAATTATTAAAACAATTGAGGCCTTCTTCGAAAAACAGAAATCCCCTCTTATCTGGATGAAGACAAAAACGGGTTATAAAAGCTTTTTTGTAGTTTGGTGGTAATTAAATTTGAGTGGTGGAAATTCTTCAGGATATAGATCTTCTTTTTCTCCTTTTACTTTTTATGGCTGGAATTGTTGCGTTTATAATATCTACAATTTCCGGTGGTGGTGGGGCACTGATCCTGGTTCCCACTCTAAACTTTCTGATAGGCACCACTAAAACTGCTCCGGTGCTTAACCTTGGTACTTTTATTGGGCGGCCTGCCAGACTCATATTATTCTGGAAACATATCAACTGGAAGGTCTTCTGGTATTATGTCCCGGCGGCCATGATTGGTGCCTGGGTTGCAGGCTGGTTTTTTTCAAAAGTGGAAGCTTCCTGGTTACAAATTCTCGTGGGACTTTTTCTTATAAGCACTGTTTTTCAATATAGATTCGGAAAGAAAGAACGTTCTTTTCCTGTAAAACTCTGGTATTTCATTCCACTTGGATTTATGGTATCTCTAATAGGTACAATCATCGGGGCATTGGGGCCGGTTCTGAATCCTTTTTATCTTAATCTGGGACTTGACAAGGAAGAGCTTATCGCCACCAAAACGGTCAACTCATTCTTCCTGGGAATCTCACAAATTGGAAGTTATACGTTCTTTGGCCTATTATATGCTGAATTGTGGATTTACGGGATTGCACTAGGCCTGGGGGCTGTAGTTGGGAATATTATCGGTAAAAAATTCCTTTCAAAAATGAAGAGCAGTACCTTCAGGAAACTCCTGATTACACTGATGGTTATCAGCGGAATTTTGCTTATTTATAATCAACTGAAGTAATAAATTATCCTAATTTAGCAAACCTAAAAAAGTAATTCTATGCAGCCGGGAGCCCGGGAAGCTATCAAAGCATCTTATTTAAGTATTGCAGGTAATGCTTTACTTGCAATAGCAAAATTCATTACAGGTGTTTTCGGGAATTCCTATGCTCTTATTGCAGATGCTATAGAATCTACCACCGATGTGTTTTCCTCTATTCTCGTACTTATTGGTTTAAGGTATGCTTCAAAGCCTGCCGATGACAATCATCCTTATGGTCATGGAAAAGCAGAACCTCTGTTCACTTTTATCGTGGTAGGGTTTTTAATAGTTTCGGCAACTATAATTGCTTACGAAAGTATAGAAAACATCAATACTCCACATGAGGTGCCAGCGCCGTATACTCTCCTTGTACTGGCCGCCATAATCATTATAAAGGAGACTTTTTACCGGGTAGTTTCGAAAAAAGGAAAGCAGACCGAAAGCTCGGTATTAAAAGCTGATGCCTGGCATCACCGCAGTGATGCAATAACGTCCCTTATGGCTTTCGTAGGTATAAGCATTGCCCTTGTAATGGGAAAAGGTTATGAAAATGCTGATGACTGGGCTGCTCTTTTCGCCTCAGGATTTATTCTTTACAACGCCTATCTCATTCTTCGCCCGGCATTAGGTGAGGTGATGGATGAGCACAGATATGATGAAATCGAAAGTCAGATTAGAAAGATCGCGCATAATCATCCGGGAGTTGTAGAGACCGAAAAGTGCTATATAAGAAAAACAGGTATGACTTACCATGTAGATCTTCATATCGCTGTGGACGCTCAAATAAGCGTAAAGGAAGGACATGATATCGCGCACAAGGTAAAAGATAAAATACTTCAGAACTATCCACAGATCGCCGATGTGCTCATTCATGTAGAACCCGATGACGAGCTTTAAAAAGGAACTTCTGAATTAATATTTCTTTTAAAATTCTTGAGATTAATTAAGAAAGATTTAGCACTAAGAACGGGCTCTTAGCTTTGATGTCTATGGCTTTAAGCGTATCTTATCTTTTGTAATTAACCGCTAAAAATTGAAGTTATGTCGATGATTAATGAGAAAGAATTTAAAAAGCTTGCCGGTCATAAAAATGAGGTATGTGTTTCCATTTTCATACCTACCCAAAGGGCCGGAAAGGAAGTGCTGGAAGAAAAGAATAAAAAGCACTTACACTCCGAATGGGTGCAGATACGAAAAGAGCTTAAAGAGGAAGGAAAAGATGATGCTCTTATAAATAAAATCGGAGACCCCATTGAAAAGCTTCTTGAAGACCGCGACTTCTGGAGACATCAGTCTGACGGATTGGCGATTTTTGCCTCCCCGGATCTTTTTGAAAAATATACCTTACCGGTGAATTTTGAAGCCTATCATTATATATCAGAAGAATTTTACGTCAAACCTCTCGTACCTGCTATGACGGGGGATGGAAAATTCAACATCCTGGCCATACAGTTAGGAGATGTTAGTTTTTATGAAGCCTCAAGATTCAGTATCACACCGGTAAAAATAGACGATCTAACCCCTTCCCGACTTGAAGAAAGAGTTGGATATGATTATAAGGAAAAAGCCCTGCAGTTCCGTACTCAGGCTGAGGGTGGTGAAAAAACACAGTTCCATGGTCATGGTGGTAGTGAGCGAGACGAAAAAGAAGAAGCAAAACAATTTTTCAGGGCTGTTGACCAGGGGTTAAAGAAGTATCTGAATAAGGAAAAGTTACCACTGGTTGTTTTCTGTCAGGATTATTTATTTCCTATTTATAAGGAAGCAAATACCTATAATAACCTGATAGATCAAGTAGTTCATGGAAATCCTAATGATACAGATTTGCTTGGAATCCATCAAAAAGCTTTAAAAGTAGCAGAACCCTATCTTAATGAAACCCGTGATGAAAAGATTGAAAAATACAGGGAACTCAGCAAAACGGAAAACACGACTTCAGCAGTAAGCGACATCATCCCTGCTGTCCATCAGGGAAAAGTAGATACGCTTTTTATCGAGAACAGGGCCGAGCTATGGGGGGAGTATAATGAAGATAAAATGAAGGTGAAATTCCATGAAAATCGTAACAACCATAATACTTCATTGCTGAATCTGGCAGCAAAAAAAACAATCGAGATGGGCGGAAAGGTTTATCTCGTGGAACATGAATTCATGCCGGAAAAAGAATCTAAAATGAATGCTCTCTTCAGGTTTTAAAATTTTGGAAGGCCTGTATCATTAAAGGCCTTCTTCATTTTATTCAATTCAAAGACATATATTAAATAATACGCTTAACTTTAGTCTCCCTAAAACAAACATTTAATGGAAACCAATCTTGCAGTACTCATAGATGGTGATAATATTCCTTCGGCTCATGTAAAAGAGATGATGGAGGAAATCGCCAAATATGGAAATCCTACTATCAAACGTATTTATGGTGACTGGACAAAGCCACATTTGAATAAATGGAAGAATGTTCTTCTTGAAAATGCGATACATCCCATTCAGCAATATGGTTACACCCAGGGTAAGAACGCGACAGATTCCGCCATGATCATAGATGCAATGGACATTTTATACTCAAACAAAGTCGACGGATTCTGCCTTGTTTCCAGTGATTCTGACTTCACCCGCCTGGCTACCCGCCTGCGCGAAGCCAGTATGAAAGTAATAGGTATTGGCGAAAAGAAGACTCCAGACCCTTTCATTGTAGCCTGTGATAAATTTATCTATATCGAGATCCTTAAAGATCAAACCAAGGAATCAGAAACGGATAAAAGCAAAGATAAAGCTTCGAAAAAACCGAATGTTGATAAGATCACTCCAAAGGTAATCCGGCTTATCTCCCAAACCATTTCAGATGTTGCAGATGAAGATGGCTGGGCATTCCTGGGAGATGTAGGTAGCCTTCTTCAGAAAAAACAGCCAAATTTCGATTCCAGGAACTATGGTTTTCAGAAACTAACTCCCATGATCAACTCGATCAATAAATTCGAGATCGAATCAAGAGAAAATGCAAATTCCAAATTCAAGCTTATTTACGTGCGTAATAAATAGAATAAGATGAGGAATATCAAAAAAGTTCATAAGGCAGAATACAGGCCCATGGGAGATCTTGAAACCTGGTCTCCCCTACCAAGCCGGAATCTACAAATGATAGATCCTTTCATTTTTCTGAATCATCACGGACCGCAGGTCTATCCACCTAACAATAATGGGTTGCCCTTTGGGCCTCATCCTCATAGAGGTATGGAAACGGTTACGTTTATCCTTGAAGGCGATATCGCCCATAAGGATAGTGATGGAAATTATAGTGTGATAGAAAGTGGCGGAGTGCAGTGGATGACCGCCGGAAAAGGATTAATTCATGCCGAAGTGTCTTCTGAAAAGTTTAAAAAAGAAGGAGGGCCGCTTGAACTTCTTCAGTTATGGGTAAATCTTCCTAAACGTTTAAAGATGATGGCTCCCAGTTATCGTGGAGTTCAGGAAGACAGGATCTCCACTTGGAAAAATAAAGAAGAAACCGTGAAGGCACGTGTGGTTTCCGGAAATTTTAAAGGGATTCGTGGCGCATTCGATACGCCTACCTCGGTTGATCTTTCTATTGTGGAATTTGAAGACAGTTCAAAAGTTGAACTTGAAATCCCTAAAACTGATAATATTTTCTTCTATGTGGTAAGAGGAGAACTTGAGGTGAACGAAATCAATGTTCCTGAACTTCACCTCGCCGAATTCTCAAAAAATCACGAGAAACTTAATATCTCAGCCAATGATAAAAGTATACTCTTATTAGGACACGCCAAACCTTTCGAAGAAAAGGTAGTTTTTGGCGGCCCTTTCGTCATGAATTCTGAAGAAGAGATCCGTCAGGCCTATGAAGATTATAAGGCTGGAAAAATGGGGAGCTGGGAGGATTAATGCCTTTCCTCTAATACTTTTACAATATCCCTTAATTCAAAACCTTTGGCTTTTAAAAGTATCAAATAATGAAAAAGGAGGTCTGCACTCTCATTTAAGAAAAGCTCATCATTATTATCCTTGGCTTCTATTACTGTCTCAACAGCCTCCTCTCCTACTTTCTGAGCAATCTTATTGATCCCTTCATCAAAAAGGGAGACCACATAGCTGGATTCGTTTTCCTTTCTCAGTTTCGGTTCAGTTTCACTTAACTTCTGGCGTTGGGCTATAATGCCTTCCAGTTTTGAAAGAAAGCCATATTCCACCTTATTTTCCTCGGCCCAGCAGGTATCTGTTCCTTTATGACACACCGGTCCTTCAGGTTTTACCTGTATCAGTAAGGTATCATTATCACAATCCAGCTTGATATCTACCAGGTTTAGAAAATTTCCGCTTTCCTCTCCTTTGGTCCATAACCGCTTTTTCGTCCGACTGTAAAATGTTACTTTTTTGGTACGGTTTGTCTTAAGGAAGGCCTCCTCGTTCATGTAGCCAAGCATTAAAACCTTTCTTGTTCTTGCATCCTGAATAATTGCAGGAACCAGTCCATCTGAATTTTTATTGAAATCTATATTCATAATTCTTATGTATTCTGTATTAGGTCATCCTGAACTTATTTCAGGATCTTTTTTTAGATATAATGAGATGCTGAAATAAATTCAGCATGACGAATGGGTTAATAATTTAAATATCGATTTTTATATTCTCATGGGAATTCCAGCTGACCGTAATTTTCTTTTCAGTTCCCAGATTTCGATCTCCTTGAAATGAAAAACACTGGCAGCCAGGGCCGCATCGGCCTTACCCTTCTGAAAGGTATCCTGAAAATGCTGAATGTTACCAGCTCCACCTGATGCGATAATAGGTATATTCAATTCATCTGAAAGCCTAGCCAGAGCTTCATTGGCAAACCCATTTTTGGTTCCATCATGATCCATGGAAGTAAAAAGTATTTCTCCCGCTCCGCGTTGCTCTACTTCCTTAGCCCATTCAAAAAGATCTAGGTCTGTTGGGACTTTTCCTCCCACCAGGTGAACTTTCCATTTTCCATCAATATTCTTGGCATCAATAGCCACAACCACACACTGGCTCCCGAATTTTTCAGAAAGCTTATTAATAAGATCAGGCCTTTTAACCGCTGAAGAATTGATCGAAACCTTGTCAGCACCATTCTTCAGCAATATATCCACATCTTCTACCGAGGAGATACCTCCTCCTACCGTAAATGGAATATTCAGCTGCTCGGCAACATCCAGAACGAGTTTAGCCAGGGTCTTTCTCTTTTCTTCGGTAGCTGAGATATCTAGGAAGACCAGCTCATCAGCCCCCTCTTCGGCATAGGCTGCCGCCAGTTCCACAGGATCTCCGGCATCCCTGAGGTCGACAAAATTGACACCCTTCACGGTTCTCCCATTTTTGATATCCAGACACGGAATGATTCTTTTTGTTAGCATTTTTTATAAGGTCTTAGAATTCCTTTTTTATGTTTTATTTTGTCAAGCTGAACTTGTTTCAGCTTCTCCTGAGACCCTGAAATATCCCGATAGCTATCGGGACAGGGTGACCAGTTTTAACTATTTAGAATAAAATTCTCCAATTGCTTTAAACTTATTCTGTTCTCATAGATCGCTTTTCCAATAATGACTCCCTCACAGCCCAATTCATCAAGTTTAGGCAATTCATCGAATTCTGAAATTCCACCACTGGCGATCAGACTGATATCTTCCGTTTCAGATAAGATCTCTTCATATAACTCAAATGACGGACCTTCCAGCATCCCATCCTTCGAAATATCGGTACAGATCACATATTTAACCCCGTCTTTCTCATAGTTCTGAATAAATGGAATGATCTCCTTATGTGAATCTTCAAGCCAGCCCGAAACGGCTATCTTTCTATCCTTGGCGTCGGCTCCAAGAATAATCTTTTCAGAACCATATTTTTGGATCCAGCTCTGAAACAATTCGGCATTCTTTACTGCGATACTTCCACCGGTGATCTGGTTGGCTCCGCTTTCAAAAGCGACCTTTAGATCCTCATCAGATTTTAATCCGCCGCCAAAATCCACTTTCAGACTGGTCTTAGAAGCTATTCGCTCCAGGATCTTATAATTTACAATATGACTGGATTTCGCTCCGTCAAGATCTACGAGATGTAAATATTCAATTCCGTGAGCTTCAAAGGATTTAGCCACCTCTAATGGGTTTTCATTATAGATCTTTTTTGTGTCATAATCTCCCTTGGAGAGTCTCACACATTTGCCTTCAATAATATCTATTGCGGGAATGATTCTCATTTGAAGTACGATTTTAGAATTGGGAAATACGAAATTTTCATTTATTTATTTTTCTTTTTGTTGTATTGATCGCCGAAACTATAATGGAAATTATTTCATTGCATTCCGCATGTAAAATTTTAGCTTTTTCAACATCATTATCCAGAACTTCAATTAAAATTTCCAAAAAATACATGCTCTCATCTGCTTCCTCTTCTACTATTTTTAATTTGTTTATAAAATCAGCATTTGATTTTGCTCGCTGAGCTGCACGATAATTGGCTCCTACCGAGCTTGAAGATCTTATTAGCTGATTTACGTAAGCATTATATTCTCGGGAATGAGGTAACTGTGCACAAAATTTCCAACAGTCGACTGCAAATTGCTTAGTTCTATCCTTCAAATTTCTCATATTCCTTTTTTTCGTACTTCTAACTTCGTAAATCTAATTTCAAGAAATTCTTAAGGATTTGTTCTCCAGTTTTGCTGCTTTTTTCCGGATGGAACTGAACACCATAAAAATTATTTCGGTGTAAGGCCGTTGAGTAATTAACACCATATTCAGTCCGGGCTATTTCATCTTCACATTCCGGTACATAATAACTATGAACCAGATAAACATATTCGCCATCCTCAACCTTATCAAAAAGGTGAGTTTCAAGATTAGTGATCTGATTCCAGCCGATCTGTGGTACCTTAACCTTACTATCAAACCTTTTGACTTCGGCATCAAATATCCCGAGTCCCTGAGTGTCTCCTTCCTCTGAATGATTGCACATTAGCTGCATTCCCAGGCAAATACCGAGAACAGGCTGTTTTAGCTCAGGAATTAGGCTATCAAGCCCGGTGGATTTTAGCATCCTCATGGCGCTTCCTGCTTCTCCAACTCCCGGAAATATTACTTTGTCAGCACTCTTTATCTCTTCGCCATTATTGCTTAAAACAGCTTCAAAACCCAGGCGTTGGATAGCAAATTTGATGCTTTGTATATTTCCTGCTCCGTAATCTATAATTACAATTTTCATTAAAGCATTCCTTTTGTTGATGGAAGTATCATTTTTTCGGTATCTCTCTTTACCGCCATTTTAATTGCTTTTGCGAAAGCCTTAAAAATTGCTTCTATCTTATGATGTTCATTTTTCCCTTCTGCCTTAACATTGAGATTGGCCTTAGCGCCATCGGTAAATGATTTGAAGAAATGATAGAACATTTCTGTAGGCATCTTACCTATCATCTCCCGTTTAAATTCAGCATCCCATTCAATCCAGTTACGGCCTCCAAAGTCAATCGCTACTTGGGCAAGGCAATCATCCATGGGAAGGCAAAAACCATATCTTTCGATTCCCAGCTTATTACCAAGCGCCTGACTAAACACTTCTCCAAGTGCTATGGCCGTATCTTCAATAGTATGGTGCTCATCCACCTCCAGATCACCATTTACCTTAATTTTTAGATCCATTTGTCCGTGGCGGGCAAGCTGATCCAACATATGGTCAAAAAAGGCAATTCCGGTGCCTATTTCGCTTTTCCCAGAACCGTCCAGGTTAAGTTCAATTTGAATGTCTGTTTCGTTCGTTTTTCTGGTTATTTCAGCTGTTCTGTCCTGAAGTTTCAGAAATTCATAGATCTCTTTCCAGGAATCAGTCTTCAATACGATATTATCTTCAATCTCTTTTTTATCATTTTCAACTTCATCAGCGGCCAGATCTTCATGATTGTCAATAAAAATACCTTTCCCTCCAAAATTAAAAGCAAATTCAATATCGGTAAGCCGGTCACCGATCATAAAGGAATTTTTAAGGTCATATTTATCATTATTCAGGAACTTTCCTTCCATAAGTCCGAGTCTGGGCTTTCGAGTTGGCGCATTCTCTTCAGGAAAAGTGCGATCTATAAGCATATCCTTAAAAATTACTCCTTCATTTTTAAAAGTCTTAATAATAAAATTCTGAATAGGCCAGAAATCACTTTCAGGAAAACTCTCGGTTCCGAGCCCATCCTGATTGGTCACCATTACGATCTCATAATCCAGCTCTTTGGCGATCTTTCCCAGATATGTAAGAACCTCGGGGTAAAATTCCAGTTTGTCCAGATTATCTATCTGGTAATCTTCCGGCTCATGTATAAGGGTTCCGTCTCGATCTACGAATAAAACTTTAGTCATTTTCAATTTCTTTTAAAGCGGTGATCAGTTTTCTATTCTCGGTTTTTGTGCCTATCGTTATTCGCAGGCAATTTTCACATAATGGTTGGTTGCTCCTATTTCTAACCACTATGCCTTTGTCGATCAATTGATCGTATCTTTTATTGGCATTATCGACTTCTATCAGTAAAAAATTGGTATCCGATTTATAAACTTTTGAAATGAAATTAACTTCAACTAATTCTTTAATTAAATCCCTCTTTTCACCTAGTATATCAGATACTTGTAATTTTATTTCTTTTGTAGTTTTTAAAACTTCAAGCGCCTCATTTTGAGTCAATTGATTAACGTTGTAAGGAGGTTTGATCCTGTTCAAAATCCTTATGATTTCTTTGGATGCATACAAAATTCCAAGTCTTATTGCAGCCATACCATAAGCCTTCGAAAAGGTTTGTGTAACTATTAGATTTGGATATTCCTGAAGCTTTTTGGTCCAGCTATCTTTTTCAGAAAAATCAATATAAGCTTCATCGATTATCACAAGGCCATCAAAGTTTTCAAGAATCTTTTCAATCCTTTCAGTCTGAAAAGAATTTCCGGAGGGATTATTAGGTGAACAAAGGAAAATGATCTTTGTACTCTTATTCACCTGGTTCAGAATAGCCGTCACATCAGGTTCAAAATCATGATTTAAAAGCACCTCCCGATTTTCCACATTGTTGATATCTGCAAGTACCTTATACATACCATATGTTGGCGGCAGGGAAATAATATTATCTTTTCCCGGTTCACAGAAGGCCCTGAAGATAAGATCCAGCACTTCATCACTCCCATTGCCGAGAAGAATATTTTCAGCCGGGACATTCTTTACTTCTGAAAGCCTTTCTTTGAGCAAATTCTGCTGAGGATCGGGATAGCGGTTAAGCCCAGTATCATTAGGGTTCTCATTAGCATCCAGAAAGACCATTTCAGTGCCCTGCGTATTAAATTCATCCCGAGCCGAAGAGTAAGGCTTCAAAGAAGCGACATTGCTACGAACAAGGGTATTTATATCAAATGTGCTCATTTATTCCAGGTCTTTTAATCTTAGACTTACCGCATTCTTGTGAGCCTGAAGACCTTCTGCCTCTGCTAACAATTCGATTGAAGGCCCAATCTTTCTAATACCATCCTCAGAGATCTTCTGAAAGGTGATGGTCTTCAAAAAACTATCAAGATTTACCCCGCTATACTGCTTTGCATAACCGTTGGTAGGTAAGGTATGATTGGTCCCGGAAGCATAGTCGCCTGCACTTTCTGGAGCATAATTTCCAATAAATACAGAACCTGCATTTGCGATTCCTTCAACGAAGAATGATTCATTCTCAGCGCAAACAATAAAGTGTTCCGGGCCATATTCGTTAATAAGCTCCAAAGCCTCATTATCAGAATCAACCAAAATAAGTCTTGAGTTTTCAATTGCTTTTTGTGCGATATCCTTTCGCGGTAATTCATTTATCTGTACTTCTATCTCTTCCGAAACTTCATCCAGTAGTTTTTCAGAGGTTGAAACCAGAATCACCTGACTATCTGTTCCATGTTCTGCCTGACTCAGTAAATCGGATGCTACATAGGCTGCTTTAGCAGATTCATCAGCAAAAATGAGCAATTCTGAAGGCCCGGCTGGCATATCTATGGCCACCTGGTATTTAGTGGCAAGTTGTTTGGCCACTGTTACAAACTGGTTTCCGGGCCCGAAAATTTTATAAACCTGCGGAACGTCTTCAGTACCAAAAGTCATCGCCCCAATAGCCTGGATGCCTCCAATCTTAAAGATCCGGGTTACTCCGCATAGCTCTGCAGCGTAAAGGATCGCTGAATTCACCTTTCCTTCCTTATTCGGCGGAGTGCACAATATGATCTCTTCACAACCAGCAAGTTTGGCCGGTATTGCCAGCATTAATATAGATGAGAACAAAGGCGCAGTTCCTCCGGGAATATATAAACCTACTTTTTGTATTGGCTTTTTCTCCTGCCAGCAACTTACTCCATTAGTAGTTTCAACACTTACCTTTTGAGTCGTTTGCGCCGAGTGGAATTTTTCAATATTCTCTTTTGCCAGCTGAATGGCCTCTTTCAGTTCTGCAGAGATCTCTATTTTAGCCTCTTCTATCTCTCCTGGAGTCACAATCAGACTGTCCAGTTTAATTCCGTCAAACAGGTCGGTATATTTAGCTACTGCCGAATTTCCTTTTGTTTTGATCTCATCAAAGATCTGGTTCACGGTTTGTTCAATATCAGCCACTGTTTGTGTGGGTCTTTTCAGGATCTCCGCCCAGTCTGACCTTGAAGGATTTAAAATCTTATTCATAATCTAAATTTTCAGCAGTTATTAAATTACCATTTTTTCTATTGGTGCCACCAGAATTCCTTCAGCTCCATAATTCTTAAGCTCATCTATAACTTCCCAGAAGCGTTCTTCATTTATCACGGTATGAACCGAACTCCAGCCTTCTTCAGCCAAAGGAAGAACCGTAGGACTTCTCATCCCCGGTAATAACTTAATAATATCATCGAGTCTTTCATTTGGCGCATTCAGCAAAATATATTTGGAAGTACGGGCATTCAGAACCGATTTAAGTCTGAACTGAAGTTTTTCAAGTATACCTTTCCTTTCTGAAGAGATCTTGGGGGAAATAGCCAGCACAGCTTCACTCTTCAGCATTACCTCCACTTCTTTAAGTCCATTCTTGAAAAGGGTGCTCCCGCTTGAAACAATATCGCAAATAGCATCAGCAAGGCCAATATTAGGGGCAATTTCCACAGAACCGTTAATGATATGCAAGTCTGCTGAGATCCCCTTTTCAGCAAGAAAGGCATTTACCGTGTTTGGATAGGATGTAGCGATCTTCATTCCGTCAAGATCCTTAATACCTGAATATTTAAAAGATTTGGGAACAGCCATAGAAACCCTGCATTTTGAAAAACCCAGCTTCTCACCCTGGATGATATCCTGCCCTTTTTCAATTAACACATTTTCTCCAATGATAGCTACATCTACTACGCCATCCCTTAAATACTGGGGGATATCCCCATTTCTTAGATACATCACCTCCAAAGGGAAGTTACGGGAAGATGCTTTTAATTGCTCCTTTCCGTTGTCTATAGAAATCCCGGCATCCTTAAGGATCTTAATCGAATCCTCATAAAGTCGGCCCGATTTCTGAACTGCGATTCTTAATTTTTCTTTACTCATAACTTTAATTTACCTGATAATTGGAAATAAAAAAACCCGTTTGATTGCTCAAACGGGTCATGATATTTTAGTTAATGTTACAGCATATCATATTCACCTCGCCTGAGCGTGGGTAGAAAAATGATGATGATGTACAAAAATTGGTCTCATTGTTGGCTCAAATCTAAACAAAAAAATTAGAAATAAAACTTCATTTCAACTTTTTAAGATTTGTTTTTTAATTGTTGCCCAAAATAAGTGGCATTCCGCTTTCGCCAGAACCGATTACAACCACCTTACTATTATTTGATTTTGCCAGTTCAAGAGTCGCCTGAATACCTTTTTCCTGAAGTACCTTGTCGGTTAGTGATTCATTCAGGATTCGGTTTGCACGGGCTTTACCCTCAGCATCGATTCGTTGTCTTTCGGCTTCCTGTTCAGCCTTGGTCAAGCGATATTCATATTCCAGTGATTCCTGCTCCTGTCTTAACTTTCGTTCGATCGCCTCCTTAATGGTAGGAGGAAGAGAAACATCTCTTACCAGGACTTCATTCACCTGTACATACTGATCTTCAAGCAAAAGATTGGTTTCATCAAATATCTCCTTTTGAATGGCTTCTCTTTTACTAGCATATAATTGTTCAGGATTATAACGACCTACCACTGCCCTTGTCGCAGAACGAATAGCCGGCTGAAGCAGACGCTGGATATAAGCTTCTCCTTTTTCCTGATGCAGCTTACCAAGAACCGCATATTCGGGCTGAAACCAAACAGAAGCATCCAGACTTATTTCAAGTCCGTTAGAAGAAAGCACACGCATTTCCTCGTCAATGGATTGCTGCCTTACCTCATAAACAAAAACCTTGTTCCAGGGTGCTACCAAATGAAAACCTTCAGATAATGGCGGTTCATCTGTAACTACCCCTCCACCAAAGGTTCTGTATAGAACTCCGGCTTCACCGGAATCAATTGTAATTGTTGATTTTGCAATAAAAATTATTAAAATGACTATACCAATAAAAAGAGGTATGCCAATCTTGGGTAATCTTTCCATATATAAAATTTGAAATTTAAATTAGTCCTAAATATTTACGGTAAAACCATTCTGCGGCAAGAATAATTATCAGTATAAACAACAGGTAATACCAGTCAATCAAAGGTAAGCTTTTTTCCCGGCTTTTCTGCACAGGCCGGAACTTATCATTATTCAGAAGATTAGTGACAAGCTCATCCATTCTATCTGGGAAAGTGAGGTTCGCCTGGTTGTTTTCAGAAAAAGACAGAAGTCCTTCAAGGTTTGCTGATACGAATTGCTGTTCGGTATTATAATCTATAACCTCAAAACTCCCTGATCTTGAAATATTTCTGTTTTGCACTTCAATAGTAAAGGCGTAATTACCGGCCGGAAGATTACCGGCATCGAATTGATAAAAATTATTCTTAAGAACAAGATCGGAATTAAAACTTTCCGGGTTATCCTTGTTGATTATATTAATTTTAAGGTTTGCGCCTGCATCAAACTGGTAATTCTCATCAAAGTATTGAGCAGTAATGATAACATCCTGGTTGGCATAATAGAAGTTCTCATTATCTACAGTAAGCCTGTCTCTCGATCTTTTCGAAGAAAGGTTCTGGATGAGTTTTCCAAAAAAATCATCGAACTCCTGAAACGATTTATTATCAAGATAAGACTTAGCTCTCCAGCGCCAGAGATTTTCTCCAAATAAGAATCCTGATTTTGGTGAATTTTGAGAAACTCCCATTAAAGGATCTCCGGTTTTGACTCCCTGAAGTTCCTGATATAACATCACTCCAAATTTATTTTTATCAAATTCCAGAGGTCCAAACTTATCTACCAGCGGAGGAAAATCCTCAAAATCTATATCCTCAAATTGAAATGAACTGAACGTAGGGTTGTACACGGGAAATATTTCCTGTGGCTGACTTGTTGCATTCCTTGAATAGCCAAGACCAAGACTGTTAAGGTAATTCCAGTCAGTCTGACTCCCGGTTACAATTAAGTAATTAAAATTTTTATCCCGTATCTCAGTAAACACACTGTTAAACCTTCTATTTATCTGATACAAAATAACTAGTTGATAATCTGATAATTGTATTTTTTCTTTGTTTAAATATTTTATATCTGATGTACGCTGCTGATTACTTTCAATTGACTTTTTAATAGCACCAAGATCGGGATGTGAGAGATCACTAAGAATCAGTACAGAAGTTCTCTCATCTATAACTTCCACCGCAAAATTCTGTTGATTATTTACGGTATTCTTTTCGTCTGCAAGAGGACCTATTTCTGCCCGGTACGTTTTAACACCCAAAGAATTCGCCGGAAGCTCTGTTCTTACTACCTGAGATTTTGAATCTTTTGAAAACTGAAGGTTCTTGGTAAAAACAATATCGCTTCCAGATCTAATCCTAAAACTGGTTTCTACGGCTTCATTGCCCGTATAATTCAAAAACACCTCAACTGGAAAACGGTTGTTAAGAAAGGCATATCGATTGGAATTTATTCTTTCTATACTCAGATCTCTATAGGTGGTTGTATCTCCTATTACTACTGGAAAGACACTGGCCTGGTCTTTCGTTTTGAAATATCTGAAATCCCTCCCCAAACTTTGATTACCATCAGTAAGCAAAACTATAGCAGACGGTTTCTCTGAAAATATATCCTGGGTTTCAGATAGTGCATTATAGATATTGGTCTGTTTTCCTGTAAAATCTAGGCTGTCGTTCTCTATTGATATCCCGTTTGAGAAACTGATATGACTAACTTCAAAGTGCTTTAGTATTTCATCATTTTCTGATAAGCTTCTGGAAATCTCCTGTAGATTTCCCTCTTCTTCCAGGTAGGTCACAGATTGAGAATTATCGGCTAGGATGACCAAATTTGGTTTTACAGCCTCATATTCTGTAGACGTTATTTTCGGGTTTATAAGCAGTAAAAGCAACAGGAATATAGAGATTGCTCTAAGC
Organism: Gramella jeungdoensis; assembly: GCF_023805255.1. GTDB lineage: Bacteria > Bacteroidota > Bacteroidia > Flavobacteriales > Flavobacteriaceae > Christiangramia > Christiangramia jeungdoensis. The sequence goes on along the minus strand of NZ_JAMSCK010000004.1, from coordinate 91,728 downwards.
GCGAAGAAGATATAGTCTTTTCGCCTCTTATCCTTTTTACGGAACAGGTATTGAAAAAAAGCAAACCCCAGCGCTACGAGTAGTGCCAGGGCTATATAAAATATTGTGCTTATTGTCATTAAAGTTCAAAGTTAGAAGCTAACGGCTTAAAGCTCCAAGTTAACTAATTTTTTTATCGCTATAAAAATTACTGAAAACTGGAAATTCTAACTTCTTACTTTTAAAATCTATCTTACCCTAGGTATGCATTCCACCATCCACGTGAATAATCTGACCGGTCACGTATGAACTCAGATCACTTCCAAGATATACGCACGCATTTGCGATATCTTCAGGCTTCCCTCCTCTTTTAAGCGGAATAGCTTCTCTCCAACCCTGAACGGTTTTCTCATCCAGCTTTTCGGTCATTTCGGTCTCAATGAATCCGGGAGCGACCACATTGGTTCTTATGTTTCTTGAACCTAATTCCTGGGCCATAGATTTAGAGAATCCTATAATCCCCGCTTTAGAAGCGGCATAGTTCGCCTGCCCTGCATTACCGGTAACACCTACTACAGAACTCATATTAATGATACTTCCATTACGCTGCTTAAGCATGGTACGTTGCACGGCCTTGGTCATATTGAAGATAGATTTCAGGTTCACTTCTATAACCTTATCGAAATCTTCCTCACTCATTCTCATTAATAGGTTATCTTTTGTGATTCCGGCATTATTCACCAGGATATCGATAGAACCAAAATCTTCATTTACTTTATCTACCAGCTCCTGAGCTTCCTTAAAACTAGCGGCATTAGATTGATAAGCCTTAGCTTTAACTCCCATTCCTTCAAGTTCATTTGCAAGCTCCTCGGCCGATTGTGCCGATGAATTATAGGTAAAAGCAACATTTGCACCGTGCTTCGCAAAGACCTGTGCGATACCTTTCCCTATTCCACGGCTACCGCCGGTAATTATAGCATTCTTTCCTTCTAATAATTTCATATTGATTGATCTTGGTTAATTGTCTATCCAAATATAACAAAACTGGACAGGCCTCTAATAAAAAATCCTTCTGAAATATCCATTTTCAGGATGATTACAGAAGGACTCTTAATAATAGATGTTTTTTAGCTCTAGCTATTTAATACTTCAGCTACTTTCATTCCGATCTCTGCAGGAGAATCCACTACATGTATCCCATTTTCCTTAAGGATCTTTTTCTTAGCCTGAGCAGTATCTTCGCTTCCACCAACAATCGCACCGGCATGCCCCATTGTACGGCCTGCAGGGGCTGTTTCACCGGCGATAAAACCAACAACAGGTTTCTTATTACCGTTTTCCTTTACCCATTTGGCAGCGTCAGCTTCAAGCTGGCCACCAATCTCACCAATCATCACTATACATTCCGTCTCCTCATCGTTCATCAATAACTCCACAGCTTCTTTAGTTGTGGTCCCAATGATAGGATCTCCACCAATTCCTATAGCCGTAGTAATTCCAAGGCCTTGCTTCACAACCTGATCTGCAGCTTCGTAAGTAAGAGTACCAGATTTTGATACAATACCAACTTTTCCTTTTTTGAAAACGAAACCTGGCATGATTCCTACTTTAGCCTCTCCAGGAGTAATCACTCCAGGACAGTTAGGTCCTACCAATCGGCAGTCACGATCTTTGATATAATCTGCAGCCTTTACCATATCGGCAACGGGTATACCTTCAGTGATCGTAATTATAACTTGTATTCCAGCATCGGCAGCTTCCATGATGGCATCGGCAGCAAAGGCCGGCGGCACAAAAATAATGGAAACATCAGCTCCTGTCTGCTCAACCGCGTCTGAAACTGTATTGAAAACAGGTTTATTAAGGTGTTTTTGTCCTCCTTTACCCGGAGTAACCCCACCAACTACATTTGTACCATATTCTATCATCTGCTCGGCATGGAAAGTACCTTCACTTCCGGTAAAACCCTGCACGATTACTTTAGAATTTTTATTGACTAAAACGCTCATAAGTGTTTTTTGATTTTGGTTTACAAAAGTATGTTTTTAAATATAAATCTTAAAGGCTTTTGAGCGATTATTCCTTTTAGAATTCATAAAATTCCCCTAAAAATGGGCTGGTTTAAGCAATTAAAAAACCGAAGCCTAAACTTCGGTTCTAATTTATCTGCCAATAAATGTGACTTATCTAATCAATAGAATCCTTTTTCTTTTGGTCTTTGATAAGTTTTTCCTTCTCTATCTTTTCTTTTAATCGCTGGTTTTCCGCGCGTAATGTTTCCCTTTCTTCTCTTATTCTGGCTCTTTCCTCAATAATTTCTTTTCTTTGCTGTTTTACTTTTTGTCGAATAGCAACTTCATGTTGCTGTCTTATGCTATCTCTTTGCTGTTCTATCTTTACTCTGTGCGCAGCTCTTTCCCGCTCCATTTCTTCCCTATGGAATTCTCTTTCCATCCTCATCTGTTCTCTTATCTGATCTCTTGTGTTCATATGAACCCTGCGTAAAGAATCCTGCTTCCTTGTATGCCTTCTAGGTGCAGGTGGCGGTGGCGGGACCTCTTCATTTAAATGTCTGGGTGCAGGAGGAGACGGAGGAACGTCATCAGCTGTATGAGGAACCGGTGGAGCTGGCGGCAGCCCAACTTTTTCTGCTGGCAAAGGAGGTGGTGGAGGCAGAACAGAGTGCCCGGTTAGCCTGGAAAACCTGGTCTTTTCAAATTCTATATTGAGCAAATCCAGTAGTCCTTCTTCAGCATTCCTGGTCTGCATATGAAAATTCATTTCCTTTAATTCTGAATCAGTTCTGTCTTCAACCAAGGCATCCAGATGTTTCGAAAATTCTTTTAATCTTACCTCTTCGTTATTCACAAAGATCCTGTCTTCTTCCAGACGAATTGAGATTATATCGGGATCCTGGACCTCAGCGAAAAGCACCTTAGAGTCCCCGCTGGAAGTTGTGATCAGCGGTTTCGCAACTATGTCGTTATTAAAAAAATAAATGCATAATGCCAGTACAGGTAACAAAACCCCTATCCTGCCAAGCATGAGTTTTAATGAGAAATTCTTTGAAATCATAATAATTCGTTTTTTCATTAATGAATGACTTATTGAACTTGATAATGAATTGTGATGAAAACCTGAACTATAACTTAGAAGCACATTGGAGTATGCCAGCGCATCAGGTTTTTTTGAAAGTACCTGCTCATCTGCAAGAAATTCATGATTCAGCTTAACCGATCTCTTTAACCAAATAAACACCGGATTGAACCAAAAAATAACTTGCAAAAACTCGATAAACAGAATATCCAATGAATGCCTCTGGTCTACATGAGCTTTCTCATGCTCAATGACCGATTCTGAAATCTGATCGTTTTCATATTCTGTTTTATCCAGAAAAATATAATTAAGAAAAGTATGAGGAATAAGTTTCTGTTTCAGAAGAACATAAATATAATCCCAGCTTCTGAAATGCTCATTATTGGTTATGTTCTCACGAATTTTATACAGGTTTTTTATAAACCTGAATCCCATAATAACCAAACCAATGGTATAAATGACTAAAGCGAAAGTACCCAAATGAGTCATCCAGCTCTCCTGTTTTGGTAGATCACCTGCATCCGGAATTTCCGAGAAAGGAATAGCTGCTGCGGACCCTGATGAATACTCTACCGTATATGAAAAAGTTATTAAGGGTAAGATAAAAGCAAAAATTACAGATCCAATAAGAAAAAAGCGTTTGAACCTGTGCATATTTTCAGCTTCCAGGAAAAACTTGTAGAAGGTGAACAACACAAGCAGACACAATAAAGATTTTACTAAATAGATCAGCATGTCATTTTTTCTTTATGCGTTCGTCAATAAGTCTTCTTATTTCCCTTAATTCCTCATCGCTTAGATTGGTTTCCTTGGTAAAGAAAGAAGCGAATTGCGAAGCCGAGTCGTTAAAGAAACTTTTGATCATTCCGTTCATCTGCCTGGAGAAATAGGTCTTTTTGGACACTTTAGGAAAATATTCCCTTGATCTTCCCTTTTGAGTATAACCAACAAAGCCTTTATCCTGCATTCGCTTCAGCAGGGTGGCAACCGTTGTAATAGCCGGTTTGGGCTCCGGATAAGCCTCTACCAGCTCCTTCATAAAAGCAGTTTCCCTCTTCCATAGAAGTTGCATCAATTGTTCTTCAGCATTAGAAAGTTCCATACACAAATTCAATTACTCTACAAATGTAGAACAATTATTTTAATTCTACAAACATAGAACACTAAATGAATAAAAAAGGCCCTAAGAATAAAGACCTTTTATTTTGTTTGAAAGATTCTTAAGACCAGGGACTTTCGTCTATCTCCTCGCCCAACTGACTTATCTGAACCCCTTTAAAAAGTTTACCATCTTTAAGCTCCCAGATAGCTATAAAATGTCCTAAAGGCATTTCCTCATCAGGGTTTTCTATGGTTCGAACGTGGTAAGTAAAGTTGATAGCGACCTCATCCTTTTTGCTAAAAACCTTTTCAATTTCTGCCCTAAGAGATTCAAAAGAAGAAGCGAGTTGATGACTAATCTCGGCGATCCCCTGCTTGTCAAGCTTTCTGAAACCGGTTGTACCGTACCACGAGAGCTCCACATCCGGATGAAGAAAATCATCTACAACCTTCTCATTATTAAAGAAATTGGATTGGTAGAACTGTTCTACAACTTCTTTCGTTTTTAAACCCATAGTTAGCTATTTTATCGTTTTAACAATTTCCGGCAGTTTCTTTATGGCTGCGTATTCCTTAAGTTTTGTTCGAACTTCTCCAAAAGGTGTGCCCCAATAGGTTGTATTAGGCTCGGTATCTTTAGACACACCACACTGAGCCATTAAAACAGTACCTTTAGCAATGGTAACATCACTTCTAATCCCTACCTGACCCCAAATGGTTACTTCATCTTCCACCCGCACACATCCGGCGATACCAACCTGTGAAGCGATAAGACATTTGCTGCCAATCACTGTATCGTGCCCAATCTGGATAAGATTATCCAGTTTTGACCCCTCTCCAATGATCGTATCTCCAGTCACTCCTCGGTCAATTGAATTGTTTGTGCCAATCTCTACATTGTCTTTAACCACGACCCTTCCTCCTGAAAGCAGTTTATCAAAACCTTCTGGCCTTTTCTTATAGTAAAAGGCATCTCCACCAAGCACGGTACCACTATGAATGATGACATTGTCACCCACTATGCAATTATCACCAATGGTCACATTAGCATGGATAAGACAATTATTCCCAACCTTGACATTATTTCCTAAAAATACATTAGGCTGAATAATCGTTCCTTCCCCAACCATTGCCGAATCGGCTATCATTTCTGTAGATGGCTGGAAAGGCTTAAAATATTTTGTGAGCTTATTAAAATCTCTGAAAGGATCATCTGATATCAGTAAAGCTTTACCCTCAGGGCATTCAACTTCCTTATTGATAAGAATGATAGTCGCAGCCGAATTTAATGCTTTATCGTAATATTTAGGATGATCTACAAAGACAATATCGCCCGGAGTCACCACATGTATCTCGTTCATTCCCCAAACCGGGAAATCGGCATCTCCAACATAATCGCATTCAATTAGTTCTGCGATCTCCTTAAGAAAATGTTTTCGGGCAAACCTCATACAGGACTGTTATTCTTTTATTCTTTCTTTATAAGTTCCCTTTTCGGTCTCGATCTTGATCTTATCACCTTCATTGATGAAAAGAGGAACATTTACCTCAAATCCGGTTTCAACTGTCGCTGGCTTTGTAGCGTTAGTTGCAGTATTTCCTTTAACTCCGGGTTCGGTATGAGTCACTTCTAATACAACACTTGCAGGCATTTCCACCGAAAGAGGCATATTGTCTTCAGTATTGATAAGAATAGTAACCACTTCTCCCTCTTTAAGGAGTTTAGGCATATCAAGTGCATTCTCTGTTAAACGAATCTGCGTATAGTCGTCAGTATTCATAAAATGCCAGAATTCACCATCTTCATAAAGGAACTGATATTTATGTGTTTCCACACGAATATCTTCAATTTTATGTCCGGCAGAAAATGTGTTTTCAATAACTTTTCCTGTAGTCACACTTTTCAGTTTTGTCCTAACGAAAGCAGGACCTTTTCCCGGTTTAACATGAAGGAATTCCACGATCTTATAGATGTCGTGATTATATCGAATACAAAGTCCGTTTCTAATATCGCTGGTTGTAGCCATTTAAATAATTTAATTTGAGCTGAAGTATCCTTTCATGATACCTCTTTGTGAGTTTTTAATAAATTCCAATATTTCGTCTCTTTCTGCTGTAGCCTGCATTTCAGCTTCAATAATAGCCACCGCCTGAGAATTGTTATAGTTTTTCTGATAAAGGATACGATAAATATCCTGGATCTCCCTGATTTTATCGGTACTAAAGCCTCTTCGGCGTAACCCGATAGAGTTAATACCTACATAACTTAGAGGTTCCCTACCCGCTTTTACAAAAGGAGGTACATCTTTTCTAACCAGCGATCCACCGGTCACAAAAGCATGCTTCCCAATACTACAAAATTGCTGAATTGCCGCCATACCTGCAAGGACCACATGATCACCTACGTTAATATGACCGGCCAGGGTGCTATTATTTGAAAAAATACAGTTATCACCTACAATGCAGTCGTGTGCGATATGGCAATATGCCATAATCCAACAGTTATTTCCTATTACAGTTTTCATCCTGTCGGTAGTACCCCTGTTGATCGTCACACATTCTCTGATAGTGGTATTATCACCAATTACTGTAAGTGTATCTTCGTCATTAAATTTTTTATCCTGGGGAATCGCTGAGATCACAGCACCCGGAAAGATACTGCAATTCTTTCCTATTCGGGCTCCCTCCATTATAGTCACATTGGAACCAATCCAGGTACCTTCTCCTATTACAACGTTATTATGAATTGTTGCAAAAGGTTCAATCACCACATTTTTGGCAATTTTAGCTCCCGGATGCACATATGCTAAGGGTTGGTTCATATCAATTATTTAGATTTTACAATTTGGGCCATCAATATGGCTTCTGTCGCGAGCTTACCATTAACATAAGCATATGCCTGCATTTGGCAAATTCCTCTTCTAATAGGAGCTAAAAGTTCTAGTTTAAAGATTAAAGTGTCGCCAGGCACTACCTGTTGCTTGAACCTTACGTTATCTATTTTCATGAAATAAGTCAGGTAATTTTCAGGATCTGGCACCGATTTAAGCGCGAGAATACCTCCTGTTTGGGCCATAGCCTCTACCTGAAGTACTCCAGGCATTACAGGTTTCCCCGGAAAATGCCCTACAAAGAAAGGTTCGTTCATCGTTACATTCTTCACCCCGATCACATGAGAGTCTGTCAATTCGTAGATCTTATCTACTAGTAAAAATGGTGAACGGTGGGGCAATGTATTCATAATATCATTCACATCCATCAAAGGAGGTTGTGAAAGATCTATTTTAGGAACATTATTCCTTTTTTCAGCCTTTATAACCTTGGCAAGCTTCTTGGCAAATTCTGTATTTACGTGATGTCCCGGCTTGGTAGCGATTATCTTTCCTCTTATTCTCGTGCCAACAAGAGCAAGATCTCCAAGTACATCCAGCAATTTATGTCTTGCAGCTTCATTTGGATAATGAAGTGTAAGATTATCAAGGATTCCATTAGGTTTTACTGAAATATCCTCCCTATTAAAAGCAACACGAAGTTTCTTCAGTGTTTCTTCTCCAATCTCTTTATCTACATACACGATTGCATTATTAAGATCACCTCCTTTGATGAGCCCATGCTCTAGGAGGGTTTCTATTTCATGCAAAAAACTGAAGGTTCTGCAATCTGCTATTTCAGTTTTGAATTCTGATAAATGTTCTATGGAAGCATTCTGAGTACCCAATACTTTCGTTCCAAAATCAACCATTGTGGTCACCTGATACTCATCTGCTGGCATGGCTATGATCTCGCTTCCGCTTTCTTCGTCACGGTAACAGATAATTTCATTCACAACATATTCTTCTCTATCTACATCCTGCTCTACTGTACCGGCTTTTTCAAGAGCTTCCACAAAAAACTTGGAAGACCCATCCATGATAGGTGGTTCAGAAGCATTAAGCTCTATATACATATTGTCTATCTCCAAACCAACACAGGCAGCAAGCACATGTTCGGAGGTTTGAATAGTGACTCCATTCTTTTCAAGATTGGTCCCTCTTCTGGTGTTCACCACGTAACTAACATCGGCTTCCACTTCAGGGTTACCTTCCAGATCGGTCCTTCTAAAAACATAGCCTGTATTTTCAGGGGCGGGTTTAAAGGTTAATTTAACTTCCTTACCTGTATGCAGGCCAACACCTTCAAGAGAAACCTCCTCCTGAATGGTTCTTTGCTTCGAAATTCTATCAGCCATTATTGATCTTTTTTTCCAGTTGGTGTAATGTATTCATTGTTTGGGGCAGATTCTTAAAGTGTATATACGATTTATTATAATTACTATATGAGATAGCCGGAGAACCCTGTAACATTTCATCATCTTTAATATCACGTCCTATTCCAGACTGAGCCTGAATCTTGACCCTGTTACCTATACTTAGGTGGCCGGCAATTCCAACCTGCCCTCCAATGAGGCAGTTCTTACCGATCTTAGTCGAACCGGCAATACCAGTTTGCGCCGCAATGGCCGTATTCTCTCCTATTTCGACGTTATGAGCTATCTGAATATGATTATCCAGCTTTACTCCCTGCCTTATGATTGTAGATCCCAGGGTCGCACGGTCTATAGTGGTAACCGCTCCAATATCAACATTGTCTTCGATGATCACATTCCCGATCTGGGGCACTTTGCTGTATTCCCCAGTATCCCCCGGACTAAATCCAAATCCGTCGGCTCCAATCACAGCTCCGCTATGTATTGTACAATTATTTCCTATAAGACTTTCTGAGTATATTTTTACTCCTGCAAAAATGGTGACATTATTTCCAATTCTCACATTGTCACCTATATATACGTTAGGATAGATCTTTACATTCTCACCAATAACCACATTTTCTCCCATATATGAAAAGGATCCAAAATACAGTCCATCACCATATTTAGCAGTTTCTGAAATAAAACTGGGGGTTTCTATTCCTGATTTATTCAGTTTTATCTGATTATAATATTCAAGTAAGGTAGAAAAAGCCTTGTAAGCATCTTTAACCTTGATTAGAGTGGTATTTACGGGTTGATCTATTTCAAAATCATTATTTATGATCGTGATAGAAGCGTTAGTGGTATATAGAAAGGATGTGTATTTTGGATTGCTTAAGAAAGTAAGGGAGCCTTCAGACCCCTCTTCGATTTTAGCCAGTTCAGAAACTTCCACTTCTGGATTTCCCTTAACCGTGCCTTCTAATATCTCGGCTATTTGCGCTGCTGTAAACTTCATTCTGGCAAAAGTAAAAAAAATGCTTTAATCTTTAACTTTGGGATAACACATATAGTATTTGGTGACCGTATTGGTAAGGGCCTTTAAATTGAGCTGGTCTGAAACCTTTACAACATCATTTATCTTCCCGTTCTTATGAAGAATCTTAATGTTGTTCTTTTCTCTTTTATAAGCCAAATTGGCTATTTCTCCTTCAAAAACAAAATAAGATGCCTCTTTTTCTGAAATGCAATATTTATTCTGAAGCGCTATCGATCGCTTTTTGAGTTTATCTTCAGAAGGTTTTTTCTTCTTGATCTTAACTTTCAGAAGGTTGCGGTTAATGATCATTTCACACAGATTGCTCAAAACAAAATCATCTGAATACATCCATTCCTTCATAGCGGAGATCACATCGTTATCATCCAGTCGGGAAAAAATCTCTAATGTTTTATTATCAAAATTTTTCCTGGTGACCTTATTTTCTAAAAAATACAGCAGTGCCCCACTAGCATGTAAAGTTTCGCCCTGCTCTATAAGTTCCTTAGCTCTTTTCAGCACTCTGATAAGAAGTTGCTCTGCCACCAGGCTAGTTTTATGAAGATACACCTGCCAGTACATAAGCCTGCGACCAATGAGGAACTTTTCCACAGAATAGATGCCCTTTTCTTCAATTACGAGCTCATCATCCACTACATTCAGCATAGTAATAAGCCTTTCGCTATTTATATTTCCCTCAACAGCTCCGGTGTAAAAACTATCGCGTTTTAGGTAGTCTAGCCGATCCATATCCATCTGACTGGAAATAAGCTGATTCATGAAATTGCGCTCATAACTGCCTCTGAATATCTTAATAGCAAGAGTTAAACTTTGGTTAAAGTTCAAGTTCATTTCCTCCATGAAAAGCAGTGAAATAGTCTCGTGATCAACCCCTTCAACAAGGCTGTGTTCCATCGCATGACTAAAAGGCCCATGACCAATATCATGCATTAAAATAGCAATAAGCAAAGCCTCCTCTTCTTCTTTTGAAATTTCAACTCCCTTATAGCGAAGGACCCTCACCGCTTTTTGCATAAGATGCACACATCCCAGGGCATGATGAAATCTTGTGTGATGTGCTCCGGGATAAACCAAATACGAAAGCCCCATTTGAGAAATTCGGCGTAATCTTTGAAAGTAAGGATGTTCAATAATACGAAAGATCCGCTCGTTCGGAATGGTAATAAAACCGTAAATTGGATCGTTTAATATTTTAAGTTTAGTTTGCGATGCCAAGCTATATTTTTCTTATAATTCAAAACAAAGATACATATATGAAATGAGCCATAGCATAATCTTAAAATTAAGGAAGATCATGACGGAAAATTTCATTTAAATAACTGCATAAGAGACCAAAATATGAGCAATATAAAAATACTATGGGTAGATGACGAGATTGACTTGCTGAAGCCACACATTATGTTCCTTGAATCACGTAATTACGATGTAAAAACCTGCAAGAGTGGAACCGAAGCTTTAAATCTTATTGAAGAAGAGAATTTTGATATTGTTTTCCTGGACGAAAATATGCCGGGCTTAACCGGACTCGAAACCTTATCTGAAATAAAGGAAAGAAGAGAAACCGTTCCTATAGTAATGATCACTAAGAGTGAGGAGGAGTATATTATGGAAGAGGCTATCGGTTCTAAGATCGCCGATTACCTTATCAAGCCTGTTAATCCCAACCAGATCCTTTTAAGTATTAAGAAGAACCTGGATCATTCCCGGCTCGTTTCTGAAAAGACTACCTCTAACTATCAGCAAGAGTTCAGGAAGATTGCCATGGACATGTCTCAGGTAAACTCCTGGGAAGAATGGGCGGAATTATACCAGAAATTGGTTTACTGGGAATTACAGCTGGAAGACATCGAAGACTCCGGGATGTTTGAGATCCTGGAATCACAGAAACTTGAAGCCAATAACCAGTTCTTTAAATTCATTTCTAAAAATTACCAAAGCTGGTTCGAAAAGGGAGCTGAACCACCGGTAATGTCCCATACCCTTTTTAAAAAGATGGTATTACCAGAGATTAAAAAGGATCAGCCTACTCTTATGATCGTGGTAGATAATTTGAGATATGACCAATGGAAGAGTTTAGAACCTATAATTAGCACCTATTATAAAAAAGAGAAGGAAACACCTTATTATAGCATTCTACCAACCGCCACTCAGTATGCAAGAAATGCCATATTCTCAGGGCTTATGCCAAGCGATATGGAAAAGCTATTTCCAGATTACTGGAAAAATGATATTGAAGAAGGAGGTAAAAATAATTACGAATCTCAATTCCTTAATGAACAATTAAAGCGACTGGGAAAAAATCTCAAATTTGAATATCATAAAATTAGCAGCCTAAAGGCCGGTAAAAAACTGGTAGATAATTTTAAGACACAAAAATCGAACGATCTTACAGTGGTGGTCTATAATTTTGTAGATATGCTTTCACATGCCAAGACCGAAATGGAAGTGATAAAAGAACTTGCTTCAAACGACAAATCCTACAGAAGTCTTACTCAAAGCTGGTTTAAGAATTCTCCTCTTCTTGAAATTATTCAGAAAGCTCAGCAATCTGGTTTTAAACTTATCATCACAACAGATCACGGCACAATTAACGTGAAGAATCCTTCAAAGGTTATCGGAGACAAGAACACAAGCTTGAACCTAAGATACAAAACAGGTAAAAGCCTAACTTATGAAAATAAAGAAGTGCTGGCAATTGAAGACCCTAAATCTGTACACCTGCCAACCATCAACATGAGCAGTTCTTACATATTTGCCAAAGAAGACTTGTTCTTCGCTTACCCCAATAATTACAATCATTATGTGAGTTATTATCGTAATACATATCAGCATGGGGGCATTTCTCTTGAAGAAATTGTAATCCCATTTGTAGTACTTAATCCAAAATAATCGATGAAAAACACTTTTTATCGTTGTAATACATCTTTTTATTTTATATCTAACTGATTATCAGAGATATGCAACACGTTATCTATTTTTTACATATCTTTACAATCCCGAATCTGACATTTTGAATTTATGGAGTTAACCTACAAACTTCAAGAACTGGATGTAGCCGTAGATTACATTTTAAGTAATACTAAAAGTAAAACATTGCTTTTTTACGGTGAAATGGGTGCAGGAAAGACCACTCTTATAAAAGAGCTGGTAAAAGCTCTAGGTGTACATGATGTAGCCTCCAGTCCCACGTTTTCATTAGTTAACCATTACGAGTCAGAGGAAGGATCTGTATTTCATTTCGATTTCTATCGAATTGAAGATGATACAGAAGCTTTAGACATCGGTTTTGAGGATTATCTGGATTCTGATGCATGGAATTTGATTGAATGGCCTGGAAAAGTAGAAAGATTATTGGGGGAAAACACCCAAAAACTGCTTTTGGAGGTCGAATCTGAGAATACCAGAAAGTTAAAGTTTTGTTAATAAAAATGATTTTTGAGAAAAACGCTGTGTAAAATTTATTGTAAGAATTTTATTACTTTTGCAATAGATTTATAAAGTGGATTTTTTTAATTTAATTCATTGAACGATTTATAAATAGATTTAAACTAACATATTTAAAGATTTATAAGCGATTTTAAAGCCAATTTTTGGCTCAAAAAAGGCCGCAAAGGTACGACTAATGTTTTAATTTATAGGATTTTAAGTTGCCATATGTTTGTTACTAGAAAACAAAACGAATTACCAATCTTAAAAGCCTATAAAGATGAAACTAAAAGCAATACTTTTCGCAGCCGCAATATTTGGAGCAAGTTTTTTTGTAACTTCAACTTCAAACGACGATAACAATAAAGATGAAATCCAAAAACAAGCTGTCGATAAAAGGACAATCAAGGTTCCTGCTGCTGGGTAGTATTATTGCCCTATCAATAGCATTTTCACCTTATTTATTTTATTTATATGAAATTTTCCCAAGCACTCCTGTTTGGGAAAATTCTTTGTTTACCTATGAAAGTAAGTACTACGAAAATGTCCTCACTGCTGCCTGGACATATCTAGGTAAAATCACCCCCTTATTTCTTCTTCTTATCTGGTTCTTTACTTGTAAGCACTGGTGGTACCACGTTATACTAATTCCTGCATCAATGTATGCATATCAGCTAGTTGTTACAATATACCAGGATGTTTATCTTAACAGTGCGTTTATAATGGACACCGATGGCTTAATATATCTTGCACCTTTTTTTATAATTATTCTATCTGTAGTTTATCTCGTAAGAATTAAAGTTTTCGACAGAGTTTATGGTTTAGATTTGAGTGAATTGGATGAAACAGAAATTTCAGTTTTTTCTCCAATTCCGGATAAAGACATGAAAGAAATTAAAGATTTCCAAGAGGAAAGCATGGAAGATGATGAAGAACCTTCAAATGTTATATTAGAAGACTATTACCGTAAACTCTAATCCTTTTTATACTTTTTATAAATTTAGTTGTAATTTAACTGCTTTAACATAGTTATATGGGAAAACAGCAGGTTTCGCCTTTTACCAAGGAACAACTAATACCACAGGAAGAAACCCTTGAAATATATAAAAGTAAAGGGCAACTTTTCATAGGAATTCCAAAAGAAACAGCCTATCAGGAAAAACGTATCTGTTTAAGTCCGGATGCTGTAGCCGCGATTACAGCTCACGGCCATAGGGTTATGATCGAGTCGGGTGCTGGAAAATGGGCAAGATTCAGCGATAAGGATTATTCGGATGCCGGCGCAGAGATCACAAAGGACACAAAAAAAGTGTTCTCCTGCCCTATTATCCTTAAAATCGAGCCGCCATCAAATGAAGAGCTTGAATTCATCAACCCTCAAACTATCCTTATCTCTGCCTTGCAGATCAAAACACAGTGTAAGGAGTATTTCCAGAAGCTTGCCCAGAAAAGGATTACGGCCCTCGGGTTTGAATTTATAAGGGATGATGATGGTAGCTATCCTATTGTAAGGGCTTTGAGTGAAATTGCAGGGACCGCCTCTGTACTTATTTCTTCAGAGATCATGAGCAATCATGAAGAGGGTAATGGGCTTATGTTTGGAAATATAAGTGGAGTTCCCCCTGTGGAAATAGTAATTATTGGAGCCGGAACCGTTGGTGAGTTTGCCACCCGCTCAGCTATAGGTCTCGGAGCCAGCGTAAAGGTATTTGACAGTTCATTAACCAAACTAAGGAATATCCAGGCAAATCTTGGAAATACCTTTTACACAAGTACCATTCAGCCAAAAAACCTTTTAAAAGCCTTAAAACGAGCCGATGTAGTTATTGGAGCGGTTAGAGGAAAAGACCGTTCACCCGTTCTTGTTACAGAAGATATGGTAAGATCTATGAAACGCGGCGCGGTGATCATAGATGTGAGCATAGATATGGGAGGCTGTGTGGAAACCAGCGAGATAACCTCTCATGATGAGCCAATATTTACAAAACATGATGTGATACATTACTGTGTTCCAAATATCCCTTCTCGTTACGCAAGAACTTCCTCATTATCAATCAGTAATATTTTCACTCCTTATCTCCTACATATAGCCGAAGAGGGCGGCCTGGAAAATACCCTGAGATTTGATCGCGGTTTAAGAAGTGGTTTGTACTTTTACCACGGAATTTTAACCAATAAGTCCATTGCAGACTGGTTTAATCTTTCCTATAGAGACATTAACCTGTTGATCTTTTAGAATATGAAACTTATTCATCGCCTTGGATATTACGGCCTGGGGCTTTTTTTTGGAATAGTTATATTGATTTTCTTTTTAGGAGGAAAGAAAGCATCCTGTGATTATTCACCAAATGCAAGGGTGCTCAAGAATATAAAGACCAAGCAACGTATTTTTTCTGAAAATTCTCTGCTGAGTTTTCAGGAAAATAATCTTGATACGACTTTGGTTTCAGAGGTACTGGAGAAAGGAGATGTTGACTTCCAGAAGAGTCTAACCAACGAAGATCCCTGCAATATCTATTATATTTCAGGTAAGAGAGAGAATAATCTTGTTGAGCTTGAGATAGAAAATTGTGATAGTCTGGCTACAATAATGAATGTAAGTATAAAAAAAAGCGAATAGAATCTATTCGCTTTTTAATTATTCAGGAAATTAAAATAGCTACTGCTCCAGGATCTGTTCGGCATGAGCTTTTGTCTTCACTTTTTTGATAACCTCTTCGATTTTTCCATTTTCATCAATGATGAAAGTTGTTCGGTGAATACCATCATACTCTTTTCCCATAAATTTTTTAGGTCCCCATACTCCATAAGCCTTAATCACCTCTTTATCTTCATCGGCAAGTAAGGGATATGGAAAGTCGTATTTGTTTTTGAAGTTTTGCTGTCTTTTTTTAGAATCGGCACTCACTCCAAGAATCTCATAGCCCTTCTTCTGCATAAGTTCAAAGTTATCGCTTAAATTACAGGCTTCAGCAGTGCAGCCAGGAGTGCTGGCTTTCGGGTAAAAGAAGAGCACTAGTTTTTTTCCTTTATAGTCTGAAAGTTTTATTTCATTACCATCCTGATCTTCGGCTTTAAAATCGGGAGCCTTATCCCCTGCTTTCAATGTTGTCATAATTATTACTTTTGCTCTAAATTTAAAATTTTATGACCAAACAGGAAAAGGTAACATTTGTTATTGATACGTTAAATGATATATATCCGGAAATCCCAATTCCTCTTGATCACAAAGATCCATATACACTTTTGATAGCAGTTTTACTTTCGGCTCAAAGTACTGATGTAAAAGTCAACCAGATAACTCCGAAACTTTTTGAAATAGCTGACAATCCATATAAGATGGTAAAACTTTCGGTAGAAGAAATAAGAGAGATCATCAAACCTGTAGGCTTATCCCCCATGAAATCGAAAGGTATACATGGCCTCTCCAAAATTCTCATTGAAAAGTATAACGGAGAGGTTCCGGCAGATATGGAAGCCCTGGAAGAATTGCCCGCTGTAGGTCATAAAACTGCCAGTGTAGTTATGGCCCAGGCTTTTAATGTTCCGGCATTTCCCGTAGACACACATATTCATAGATTAATGTATCGCTGGAATTTGAGTAACGGCAAAAACGTCTCCCAAACCGAAAAGGATGCGAAGCGTCTATTCCCAAAAGATCTCTGGAATAAACTTCATCTTCAAATTATCTGGTATGGAAGACAGTATTCTCCTGCGCGCGGATGGGATCTCGAAAAAGATATCATCACAAAAACTATAGGAAGAAAAAGTGTGATTCAGGAATATCTGAAAAAGAAAAAATAAAAAAGACCTGTTGCTAATAAAACAGGTCTTTATATCCAATTAATTCAGAAGCGTTTCAAACTTCATCCTCTTGTACTCAACAACATTCAGTGCTTTTGAATAATTCAAAAGAAACTGAATCGTCTCTTTTTTTGGTTGTGGATGATTAATTTTTCCCTCTTTTGAAGGTTTTTTAAAGTAAAGTTTCCCCATTTGGTACTATTTTTTGATGGTTTTATAGAATAACGTAACAAACGGGGGGATATTGTTTGATTAATTGGTTAAAATCAAATTTCTCTTTTCAATAATCTTTCTAAGATTAATAAGTGCATATCTCATTCTTCCGAGCGCTGTGTTTATGCTAACTCCCGTGCGTTCAGAGATTTCCTTAAAGCTCATGTCTTTATAGATACGCATGGTTAAAACTTCCAGTTGATCTTCGGGAAGCTCTTTAATAAGCTCCTGCACATCCGATTCGATCTGGTCTTTTATGAGTTGCTTTTCAGCATTAAGATCATTATCGCTTAAAACAGAAAATATGTTGAAGTCCCCACTATTATCAAACTTGGGCATTCTCTTATTTTTTCTGAAGTGGTCTATTACAAGATTATGCGATATTCGCATTACCCAGGGAAGAAACTTTCCTTCTTCATTGTACTTTCCTCTTTTTAAAGTCCGGATCACCTTGATGAAAGTGTCCTGAAAAATATCCTCGGCGATATCTTTATCAAAAACTTTAGAGAAAATAAAACTGTAAATACGATGTTGGTGACGATTGATGAGGGCGCCAAGGGCATTTTCATTTCCATCAAGATAATCACGTACGAGCGAAGCGTCAGTTACCTTAGTGTTATTCATAACAGTTACTTTATTGTACAGGAGTTTAGGGCTTCCTGAGGGTTAGGTTATTTAGTTTTTAAAGTAACTGTGTTCTATAGGCTAATCAGATTATCGGTTGTTGTGCCTCAAATATAGCAAGATAAAATTGAGAAATACAAATAAAACCTTAATTATTTAACAATACTATAAGTTTTTCACTGCTTTCTTTCCCGCCTCATATTGAGTACCTTTGCCGTTTTAGCAGAATCAGGAATGATAGTAGATATAACCAAAGCAGACCCTAAGAAGAATATCATAATCAAGGGAGCCAAACTGCACAATCTTAAGAACATTAATACAATAATCCCCAGAAATAAACTGGTTGTAATTACCGGTTTATCGGGATCGGGTAAATCCAGTCTCGCATTTGACACATTATATGCAGAGGGACAGAGGCGATATGTTGAAAGCCTGAGTTCTTATGCCAGGCAGTTCCTGGGAAGACTAAATAAACCTAAAGTTGATTATATCAAGGGAATTGCCCCTGCTATCGCTATTGAACAAAAAGTAAATTCTACAAACCCACGATCTACCGTAGGAACATCTACGGAAATCTATGATTATTTAAAATTGCTCTTTGCCCGTATAGGGAAAACATACTCTCCTATTTCTGGAAATGAAGTAAAAAAAGATACGGTAACGGATGTAATAAATTACGTAAAAACCTTTCCTGAAAGAGAAAAATTGCTTCTCCTTGCCCCTATTCATGTAGAGGAAGGCCGTTCTCTTGAAAAGAAAATAAAGATCCTCGCACAGCAAGGTTATAGTCGGATTAAGATCGATAATGAAGTTCTCCGAATCGATGAAACAGACCTTAGCAAAGCTCACGATGATAATACCTGGCTGGTCGTGGACAGGATCATTACCAAAGATGAAGAAGATTTTTATAACCGCCTGGCCGACGCCGTTGAGGCTGCTTTCTTCGAAGGAAAGGGGGAGTTATTCATAGAAAAGCTTTCCGATACTAGCCAGAGACATTTCAGCAATAAATTTGAACTGGATGGAATGAGCTTCCTTGAACCAAATGTTCATTTGTTCAGTTTTAACAATCCCTATGGCGCTTGCCCCAAATGTGAGGGGTATGGAGATGTAATAGGGATAGATGAGGATCTGGTGATCCCAAACACAGGCCTTTCCATTTACGAAAATGCTATTTTTCCCTGGCGCGGTGATAGTATGAGCTGGTATCGCGATCAGCTGGTTAATAATTCACATAAATTCGATTTCCCTATTCATAAACCCTATTTCGAGCTCTCTGACGAGCAAAAAGACCTGGTTTGGAATGGGAATGAATATTTTGAAGGGATCAATCAATTCTTCGAGTTTCTAGAAAGCAAAGCATACAAGATCCAGAACAGGGTGATGCTTTCCCGTTACCGCGGCAAGACAAAATGTTCAGCCTGCAAGGGAAAGAGATTAAGACCCGAAGCCCAGTATGTTAAGATCAATGATCATAGCATCACTGATCTGGTTGAAAAACCTCTTGATAAGGTAAGAGCATTTTTTAATGATCTGGAGCTCAATGAATACGATGAGAAGATCGCCAAAAGATTATTGACCGAGATCAGAAATCGTCTCCAGTTCCTCTCAAATGTTGGGCTGGACTATTTAACACTTAACAGGAAATCCAATACATTATCTGGAGGTGAATCCCAGCGTATCAATTTGGCAACCTCTCTGGGAAGTAGTCTCGTTGGCTCAATGTATATACTGGATGAGCCTTCTATTGGCCTTCATCCAAAAGACACTGAAAAATTAATCGGAGTATTAAAGCATCTGCGCGATCTTGGAAATACAGTTATCGTGGTGGAACATGATGAAGAGATCATGAATGCAGCCGATGAGATCATTGATATAGGCCCCGAAGCCGGAACAAATGGTGGCCATGTTGTGGCAATGGGAACTATGAAAGATATTCTGAAATCTGACTCTCTTACGGCCAGTTACCTGAATGGTAAAATGGAAATCGAAGTACCTGATGAACGCCGAACCTCTAAAAATAAGATCAGGGTGCTGGGAGCCCGGGAAAACAATCTGAAGAATATTGATGTTGAATTCCCCCTTGGCGTCTTTACGGCTATAACTGGTGTTTCCGGAAGTGGAAAAAGCACGCTTGTAAAAAAAATTCTTTATCCGGCAGTGCAGAAAGAAATTGGAGGCTATGGAGAAAAAGCCGGGCAGTTTAATGGTATTGAAGGAGATCTTAAAAAGCTGGGTACCGTTGAATTTGTAGACCAGAATCCTATTGGAAGGTCTTCCAGATCTAACCCGGTAACTTATATTAAAGCTTACGATGATATTAGAAACCTGTTTGCAGACCAGCGTTTGGCGAAGCTACGCGGATTTAAAGCCAAACACTTCTCCTTCAATGTTGACGGGGGAAGATGTGAAACCTGCAAAGGTGAAGGCGAAGTTACCATAGAAATGCAATTTATGGCCGATGTTCACCTGGAATGTGAGGCCTGTAATGGAAAACGATTTAAAAAGGAGGTACTGGAGGTCTCTTTTGAAGATAAGAACATTGATGATATTTTGAATATGACCATCGATGATGCAACTGCTTTCTTTGATCAACATGGGCAGGATAAAATCGTAAAAAAACTAAAACCTTTACGAGATGTTGGTTTAGGATATGTTCAATTGGGACAGAGCTCCTCTACCCTTTCTGGTGGTGAAGCCCAGCGTATAAAACTGGCTTCATTTTTAGTCAAGGGAAATACCAAATCCAAGGCTCTGTTTATATTTGATGAACCTACAACCGGGCTGCATTTCCATGATATCAAAAAATTACTTAAATCTTTCAATGCCCTGATTTCTAAAGGACATACGGTTATAGTGATTGAACATAACATGGACCTGGTGAAGTGTGCTGATCATGTAATAGATCTAGGTCTTGAAGGGGGTGAAAATGGAGGACATATTATTGGAGAAGGCACGCCTGAAGAGCTGGCGAAAATAAAAAAATCCTATACTGCAAAATATCTTCAACAAAAACTAAAACAGGTATAAAAAACTTATTTTCAGGTTTTTAACTTAAAAACAACCAGATTGGTAACCGGTGAAGTCCCTGTGTACGGACTTTGGCACGTGCTTTGTATTTAATTGAGCAAAATGTTCTTAATTAAATACTCTACTACCATGAGAAACCTGACCTTTTTGTTCGCATTCTTATTTATTGGATGGTCAGTATCGGCATCCGTAAATTCTAACCCAACCACTAACTATTATAATGATTCATTTATTTTTATTGAGGGAGGCGTTGAATTTGCGGTTTACCCAAATGGTGAATTCGACTTTTACTTCAATCCGGAATTTCGAAGAGGAAATTCTGTGCATTTCTCAACTCCTAGTGTAAACATCAGTTACAATTCGGGTTATAATTATGATCCTTATGTTCAGTATGATGACTACGGGGCTGTGATCCAGATAGAAACCGTTCCTATTTATTACGATTATTATGGAAGGATAATACAGGCCGGAAACGTATTTATCCGATATAACAATTTTGGCCGCATATCCCGTATAGGTAATATGCATATTCATTATGATCATCACCATCATTATACTCATTATAGTGGCTTTATTAATCACTATAACAGGCAATATGTATACAGACCATGGCATAGATATTATTCGCGGCCTAATGTGAATGTAAGTATAGTTTTTAACAGGCCGTACAGGGCATATTATCAGCCTCACCGAATTTCATATAATAAATATGTTACCGTATATAATAACTACTATGTGAAAAATAACGGAAGAAGGAATTTTTACAGGCCTTCCGATCGTGTGAGATCATATAATTACGGTTCAAAAACAGCCAGTAAACGTGACTTGAAACCAGTACGTACAAGATCTAACGATAATATCGCACGTTCAAGGCAGAGTGTGGCCAGAAACAAATCTTATTCTGACAGAAATAAATCTGTAAGGTCTTCCCGGAACAATGATAGAACCAGGTCTTATTCTGACAGAAAAGCCATAAGCCGAAAGGACGATAGCAGAGCTAGGTCCTATTCCGAAAGAAATGAAAGAAGAGCTATTAGCCGAAATGATAATGACCGAAACAAAGTATATAGTTCCAGAACCGAAAGAAGCACAAACTCAAGAGGAAGATCGTCAGGCATTGAAAGTGCCCAGAAAAAGGAAAGATCTTTTGAGCAAAGATCGGTTAGAACACCAAACCGAAATACCGGAAGAAGTGTTAATACAACAAGAAATAGCTCAAAAGTAGAACGATCTTCAAGAATCAATAGAAGCAGGTCTATTGAAAGATCATCGAGAAGTTCTGAAAGGAAACCTTCGGTACAACGTCAAAGTACGCAGAGAAGCACTTCAGTTAGAAGCAGATCTTCTTCCGGGACATCAAGATCTGGAGCAATTAGATCAAAAAATTCCTCAAGATCAAGAAGTTCGGCACGAAATATGAAAGAATAATTATAGATGACAAGTTCATAATTTAATTTTTTGGTTGGTTAGTTGGAAAACCCCTGACGCACCCTTGCTGATGGGGTTTTCTCGTTCTTAAACCCTGCCTATCAACCGGTCTATTAAATTATTAATATCGTTCGAAAACCTAAAACGGTATACCAGGAAAACATATAGAATCGTTGTAAGCCCTCCTTTCAAAATAATATCCAGTATCGGATGGAAAGAAAAATCCCACAGATAAAATCCAAATCCCAAAATTGCAGTTAAAAGAAATACCCACCAGCTATTGGTAGTAAAAGGATGGATTTTAAATTTCTTAAAAACTATAAAGATCTTTGAACTGTTATAAAGCGAAAAAGCAATGAAACTTGCCAAGGCAGCACCTTCAATTCCGAATTCGGGAATAAATATCAGGTTTAGAACAAAAGCGACCACTACCAGGAAAACTCCAACTCCAAGAACAAGACGGTAATAATCTGAATTAAAAAGGATACTGTTATTGTTGCCCAGGAAATTGTCATACAATTTAACCAGGGATATTAATAAAACTACCAGAATGCTTATGCTGTATTCATCAGGGATCAGCTCATACAGTGAGTTTATATTGGTAATAATAAGTATAAATATCAATCCACTTACAATGAGAAGGTTCAATGAACTTTTTTCATAAATATCTTTAAGTCCGGCCTTATCTTTATTATTTAGCATTTCAGCAGTTAGCGGATGGGTAATCTGATGCATGGCTTTTTGAGGCACCGAAATTACCGTAGCGATATAAACAGCAATTCCATAGATGGCTACATTTTCTATAGGCAGGTAATGTTCGATCATCACCTTATCCAGATCCAGTAGAACGGTAGCCACCGAAGCAGCTAAAAGGATAAGAGAAGAGTATTTAAGAACCGGAGAAAGGTTTTTAGGGAATTTAAAGGCCGATCTAGGCCTATGCAGGGAAAATGCATACATAGCCATTAAAATGGTCCTGGTGACGAACACCCCAGATACTCCATAAATAAAGAACTCTACATTTATAAGCTTAAAATAGACCGCAAAAAGTAACACACTAATACAAAGCCTATGGAATACTTCTTTCATCATATTTCCAAAAGTGCTTTTGTAATAGATCTTGGACCATGAAAAAAACACTTCAAAATAAGCCGTGGCCAGGGCAATGAGAAATATCAGCCAAACGTAAGGCTGCACAAGGTCGTTCTCTCCTTCAAAATAATCTAATAGATACCCATAAAAGACAAGCCCTAGACTCCCCATGACCACTGCTGCTATTGCAGGGATAACAAGAACCAGATTCAGTAAACGATCCTGATCTCCTCTTGTTCGATATGAAGTAAAGAATTTTATAAGTGTACTGTGAACCCCAAAAACCAGAAATGGCCAGATAAGATTCGCGGCTGAGAGCAAAAAACTAACCAGTCCGTAATATTCCTTTTCAAGAAAATAGGTAAACAGGAACAAGGTATTCACCGCTCCTATACCAAAACCGATATAGGTGGTCACCATGTTCTTAAAGGATTGGTTTATGATTATCCCCATTTACATTTTCTTTATCAGATTAGCCAGTTTTTCAGTTAAATTCTTTCTGTAATATTCTGAAATATCATGAGATGTGCTTATCAACTCCTTATCCTTATATCTCTGAAACTGTTTCAGGATATAAGATTTGATCCCCTCTGTATTTTCATAAGTGAAACATTCTCCGGCCTCTGTACTCCTAATTATTCTTTCCGCATCCCATTTCTCAGGCCCGATCGCCAGAATTGGCCTTTTCGAGGCTAGGTACTCAAATAACTTTCCTGGAATAATACCTCTGGTCTCTTCAGAATCTATTTCAATAAGCAAAAGAACTGAGGCTGATCTCTGAATTGCCACGGCCTTGGAATGACTTATATAACCTTCATTTTCCAAATGTTCCTGAAGTCCATTTTCATCAATACTTTTCAAGACCTCCTCGCTCACCTTTCCGGCCAGCCTTAATCTGAAACTATCAGCGAATTCCTTATTCTCCTCAATCAATTCGCCTAAAGCTTTCCATAAATGAATAGGATTTCGTTCCGAAAGCAAGGAGCCTACATGGGCAAATTCAAACTTATCATTCTCAGGCTGTTTTTCATTGACATCAGTATCAAAACCATTCGTGATGAGACTTACTGGTTTAGTGGTCTTAGCAATGAATTCATCTCGGGTTGTATAACTTGTGGTGATAATATGATCAGCCGTATTCAAAACTTCCTTTTCGAGCTCTTCATGCTTTTTCCTTGAATTTTGGGTAAGTTTCAGCTTTTCATGATAGCCGATCTGCGTCCACGGGTCCCTGAAATCGGCGATCCATTTAATATTCAAATTCTGCTTCAATTGCAATCCGATCAAATGCAGACTATGTGGCGGACCTGTTGTTATAATGACATCATAATTATCCTCGGCAATTTCCTCTCTTAAGAATTTAAAGGAAGGTTTCACCCAGAATTTACGGGCATCGGGAATAAAATAATTTCCCCTGATATAAAGCATAGCCTTTTGGAGAGCCGATTGGTTCTCTTCTTTGGATATAATTCCTGAGCTAATTGTCTCAGTATCTTTTTTGGAAAAAATCCCGGCAATCGAATATGGCTCAAAGATCTTCTTTTTGATCACTTTTACGCCTTCGGGAACTTCTGATTGAAAACTCTCATCTACGATAGGGTAACTCGGATTCTCCGGCACATAAACCACTGGTTCTACATCAAAATCACGAAGATATTTAACAAATTTGAGCCAGCGCTGTACTCCGGGTCCACCTGCTGGCGGCCAGTAATATGTTATGATGAGAACCTTTTTCATTCAGATATAAGAATGGCGAAAATCAATTTCTTTTCTTCAGTTCATAACCCACTCCACCAATAAGAATCAGAGCAATCAGAACAGAACTAATCAGTGAAACTGTACTTCCCGTATTTATAACTTCGGGCTCAAACCTGAAGATTAATTCATGTTCACCAGAGGGAACGTTCATCGCTCTTAAAACATAATTTGCCTGTACATGAGGTACCTTTTTTCCATCCAGGTACGCCTGCCAGCCCGGCTGGTAATAAGCTTCCGAAAAAACAACAAACTGATCTGAATTAGTCGACACCTTATATTTCAGTTCATTTGGTTGCTGACTTAACAATTCTACCGTGGCATTAGGATCAAACTTAAAATCCTCGTTTACGTCTTTCATAAACTTAGAGTTTATGATTGCAGTACTCTTAAGGTCTGCATCCTTTAAGGCAAGGATCTCTTCATCAGGATTATCAACCCATTTGATATTTTCAACGAACCATGCGTTTCCATAGGCATTCGGATTTTGCTGTGCCTGATTACCCTCTTCGGTAGGAACAATGAAATATTTCACATTAAGCATGTTCAATATTTTCATATTGTTCTGGGAAATATAGAAGTCATAAAGATCCTGGATCCTGCCTGGTTTAGCCGCATGATATCCACCCAGGGCATTATGAAAATAAGAAGTTCTCCCTGTATTGAACGGATTGCCAGATACATCAAAGACCCGGTAATGCGTGGTATCCTGCATTATTACCGCATCCGCCTCCTGCATTTGATATGGTGACTCCATTTCCCTTGCCTGTACAAAATCATCATTATTCACATATCTTCTATCAACTCCAATCAGATCCACAAGAAAAAGAATGGCAAATACACCAATTACGATGTTCCTGTTAATTTTTCCTTTTAGATAAACCCAGATAAGCCCGGCGGAAAGCAGAACGAATATTAAAGAGCGTAACGCATCAGCAGTAAAAATAGCTTTACGGTCCTTTTCAAGTGCATTCATAAAATCCAACCCGAACTGCTTGCTATACATAGCATCATTAGCCCCTTCAAATTCGAAAAGAATAGATTTTAAAAGAAGAAATGCAATAAGCAATCCGCCTGTAATGATAGCCGACCATTTTAAGGCATATAGTTTTTCGTCTTCCTTTACTTTTTCACTGAAAAGCTTGTAAAGGCCAAAAACAGCCATTACAGGTATGCAGAGCTCAAGAATTACCTGAACTGAAGAAACCGCTCGAAATTTATTATACAGGGGCACAACATCAATAAAGAATTGGGTAAGGAATCCAAAATTCTTACCCCAGCTTAAAAGCAGTGCGAGAATACTTGCACCTACGATCCACCATTTTAACCTACCTCTTACTAGGAATAAAGCGAAAACAAATAGAAATATTACGGCAGCACCAATATAAGCCGGTGCCTTAACATAAGTTTGGTCGCCCCAGTAGGTAGGTGCATTTTTGGCAAAATCGGCCGCCTGTACGGCAGAAGCTCCCATTTTTCTAATCGCATCATAGATATGCGAGTCCTTCCCGAGATCCTCTGAGCTACCTCCGCCCATAAAGCGAGGTACGAACAGATTAAAGCTTTCTAAAATTCCATAACTGTATTCGGTAATATAATCGAAACCTAATCCTGATTTTTCCTTTGGAGTTCCGTCTGGCTGAATGCTAAGCCCCGAATCTCCGCGGGTACTGAATTGAGTATATTCGCTGGTAGCCATAAGATTGGTGGCATTGGCGGCAATGGCAAGGATCACAGCTATCACCATTATTCCTACAGACTTAAAAAACTGGGGAAGCAGTTTTTTTCTGTAAGCATCTATTAAATAAGCGATGCCAAGAACTATGACCAGCAGGAGCAGATAATAGGTCATCTGGAAGTGATTGGCCTGTATTTCCAGAGCCATAGCGACGGCCAGCAATAAAAAACTCCAAATATTTCTATTCCGGAAAATAGCGATGATACCCGCCAGGACCATTGGCATATAGGCAATGGCATGTGCCTTGGCATTGTGTCCCACTCCAAGTATTATTATGAGATAGGTTGAAAATCCAAAAGCTATAGCTCCCAGAAATGCCAGTTTATAATCAAGCTTTAAACAAAGCAGGAGAATATAAAAACCAATGAAATACAGGAAAAGATAATCTGCCGGCCTGGGAAGGAACCTTAACAGACTATCCAGTTTCTTCACATAATTGTGAGGATAGTGGGCTCCAAGCTGGTAAGTAGGCATCCCGCCAAACGCGGCATCGGTCCAGTAAGGCTCTTCTCCGGTTTGTGCCCTGAAATCATTCTGTTCCTTCGCCATTCCGATATACTGAACTATATCGCTTTGAAAGATCTCTTTTCCCTGTAAAACAGGATTAAAATAAAATAATGATAAAATGATAAAACCTGCCAGTACGAACAGGTGTGGTAGGAATTGCTTCAGTTTAGCCATTAATCGGACTTTAGATTTTAATCACAAAATGTGTGTAAAGGCAAAGCCTTAGCCAAGGCTTTGTTAAAATCCGAAATTAATCAATTTCTTCGTAATCGATATATTCACCAACTGTTTTATTGGACTTCCGGCCAGATTTGGGTTTCTTATCTATGGTAACCTTCCCTTTACGATTATTTTGTGGCTGCTGTCCACCAAACTGCTGATTGAATTGCTGCTCGAATTTCCTGCCCATCCTCTTCATAAAATATTTCAAAAGCATGGGCCCAAAATACCGAAGTAATATTTTAAGACCGAAGTATACTAACAAAACGATCAGTATCGTTTTTAATACTCCGGTAAATGATGCTTCTAACATTGTTCAGGCTTTTTGCAAAAATAAAAATAAGCCTTCACAATCGTGAAAGCTTCAACGATAAAATTATAATAAAACTTATATATTTGAGACAACCAACGCTAGTAATTATGCGCAAATCAGCCTTGTTTAGCCTTCTTTTTATTCTAGGAACCACCCTACATGCACAATATACCGAAACCATAAATTCCAATCGCCCAGGACAGTCTCAGGGAGCCTTTGCTGTTGGAACCAGTGTTATCCAGATTGAGACAGGGGGTTACTTTGGAAATGATGAACATTCCGCTTTTGCAAGTACTACAGATATTTGGGGAATCGACTATCAGCTTAGGTACGGATTGCTATTCGAAAATCTTGAACTCAACCTTACGGGGGCTTTCGAAAACCAGGATATTTCCCGAAATTTTCTTGGAACCCAGGATGAGTCCAGTATCAGGAATTTCAAAGCCAATACTATAGGAGCGAAATACCTCATATTTGATCCTTATAAGGAACTGGAAGAAGATAAACCTAATTTATACAGCTGGAAAGCGAATCAGCGCTTCAAATGGAAAAAACTAATACCCGCGGTGTCTCTCTATGCAGGTGCAAACTTTTCTTTCGGAGATAATCCTTATCTGTATGAAGGAGAAGGAAAGTTCAGCCCTAAAGCGGCTATCATCACCCAGAATAACTGGGGTCGATGGGTACTGGTCATGAACTTTATTGGTGATAAACTTTCAGAGGAATACCGGTCTTATATTTTAATGGGAACTTTAACCCATGCCATCTCTCAAAAATTCGCTGTTTTTGGCGAATACCAAAGTATCTGGAGCGATATTTATGCCGATGACCTTGTTAGAGCCGGTGCCGCTTACCTGGTGGGTAAAGACTTACAATTTGATGTTGCGGGCCTCATGAATTTTAAAGACACTCCTTCAAGATGGCAGGTAGCAGCCGGAGTTTCTTACAGGTTTGATCTCCATAAAATAGATGAATTTCTTGAAGATTCGAATGAAGGAAACAGAAGAAGGCAAAGGAGTGAAAAGCTTGGAAGGAAAAAGAAGAATAAAGGTGAAGAAAATGGTGAAGGAGGAAAATAAAAAAGAGCAACATCTAAGAATTAAAAAGCCCCGCAAATTGCGGGGCTTTTTAGTAGTAATTACTACTATATCAGATATTATTATTTATTCGACATGGCTGCTGTTACAGATGCAGAAAGTCTTTTATAAGTTCCATTCTCCAGCCTTTCGCGAATCGCTGAAAACGCGTCAAGTGTTTCTTCAACATCCTGTAAAGTATGAGTTGCAGTAGGTATCATTCTTAGAAGGATAAGTCCTTTTGGAATTACGGGATACACTACTATTGAACAGAAAACGCCATGATTCTCACGAAGATCTTTCACCAAGGCCATAGCTTCAGGAATACTTCCTTTAAGATATACCGGAGTCACACAACTTTGAGTGGTACCAATATCAAATCCGCGCTCTTTTAAACCATTTTGAAGTGCATTCACGTTTTCCCAAAGCTTTTCTTTAAGCTCTGGCATTGTTCTAAGCATTTCAAGGCGTTTCAGTGCCCCAACCACCAGCTGCATTTGCAGTGACTTGGCGAACATCTGTGAACGAAGGTTATATTTTAAATAATCGATAATCTCTTTATCTCCGGCGATAAATGCTCCAGTACTGGCCAGGGATTTGGCGAAAGTAGCGAAGTAAACGTCTATCTCATCCTGAACGCCCTGCTCCTCTCCTGCTCCGGCACCAGTTTTACCAAGGGTTCCAAAACCATGAGCATCATCCACAAATAACCTGAAATTATATTTCTTCTTAAGCTCAACGATCTCCTTAAGTTTTCCCTGCTCTCCACGCATTCCGAAAACACCTTCAGAAATAAGTAAAATTCCGCCTCCGGTCTGTTCGGCGATCTTGGTAGCACGCTGAAGGTTCTTTTCGATACTTTCCATATCGTTATGCTTGTAGGTGAACCTCTGTCCCAGGTGTAATCTTACACCATCAATGATACATGCATGTGCATCTACATCATATACGATTACATCCTGCTTGGAAACAAGGGCATCAATGGTAGAAACCATTCCCTGGTATCCAAAATTCAGCAGATATGCTGCCTGTTTGTTTACAAAAGAAGCAAGTTCATCCTGAAGTCTTTCATGGAGATCTGTATGACCACTCATCATTCTCGCACCCATAGGATATGCCGAACCATATTCGGCAGCGGCTTCAGCATCCACTTTACGAACCTCCGGATGGTTAGCCAGGCCAAGATAATCATTGATACTCCAGGTAATAACTTCCTTACCTCTAAATTTCATTCTATTAGAAATTGGTCCTTCCAGTTTAGGAAAAACGAAGTATCCTTCTGCCTGTTCTGCCCATTTACCTAGCGGTCCTTTGTCTTTGTAAATTTTATCAAATAAATCCTTCATCGGTCATTTTTTAGACGAGCCGCAAAAATACTGAAATTTGGCCCAATTCTACAAAGTAAATTTTAAACATCGAAAGCTAAGAAAAACAAAAGCATCCTACAAAAAATAGGATGCTTTTGTTAATAAGTGTTAATATACTTTTTTTACTTGATGATCTCTATCGTTTGAGTGGTAGCTTCGTTCTTTGTATCGAAAAACCCTTGCTCGTTCATCCAGTCATCACTATATATCTTGCTCATGTATCGCGAACCGTGATCTGGGAATACCATCACCACTCTCGAATTCTTATCGAATTCTCCTTCTTCGTAGAATTGTTTTAATCCCTGCATCGCCGCACCACTGGTATAACCTACAAAAAGCCCCTCGGTTCTAGCAAGTTCGCGGGCTGTATGGGCAGCATCTTCATCGCTTACCTTAATAAACTTATCTATGATATCAAAATCGGTAGCCGTAGGAATAAGGTTTTTTCCCAAACCTTCAATTCTATAAGGGTATATCTCCTCTTCATCAAATTCCCTGGTCTCGTGATATTTCTTGAGCACCGATCCAAATGCATCTATACCAAGAATTTTAATATCAGGGTTTTGAGATTTCAGGTATCTTGCAGTTCCAGAAATAGTTCCGCCGGTTCCACTACATGCAACCAAATGTGTTATTTTTCCTTCAGTTTGTTTCCAGATCTCAGGACCGGTTGAGTTAAAATGAGCATCCATATTCAGCTCATTAAAATACTGGTTTATATAAACCGAACCTTTTATTTCCTGGTGAAGCCTTTTTGCAACCTGATAATAAGAACGGGAATCATCGGCAGGAACATTTGCAGGACATACATACACCTTCGCCCCCATAGTCTTGAGCATGTCTATCTTATCTTTTGAAGATTTTGAACTCACAGCAAGAATGCACTCATATCCCTTGATGATACTTACCATTGCAATACTGAATCCGGTGTTTCCCGAAGTGGTTTCAATAATGGTATCGCCAGGTTTTAAGATACCTTTTCTTTCAGCTTCTTCTATGATGTAAAGGGCTATTCTATCTTTTGTGGAGTGACCAGGATTAAAGGCTTCTACTTTTGCAAAATATTTTCCTTTATAACCATTGGTTATCTTGTTAAGGTGAATTAACGGCGTATTACCTATAAGTTGTAATACATTGTCATAAACCTGCAAGTCTTCTCTCATAAATCGAAGTTCTTATTTACAAAAGGTTCTTAACAATTATTCAAGAACCGGTCAAATTTAAGGCAAATTTTTTAATTATTCCCTGATTCCTTCCAAATCCAGCAAAAATGCATACTCTTCGGCAACCTCTCTTAAGGCCTCAAACCGGCCTGAAGCACCGCCATGTCCGGCATCCATATTTGTATGCAACAACAGAATATTATCATCGGTTTTATACTCTCTGAGCTTGGCTACCCACTTGGCAGGTTCCCAGTACTGCACCTGTGAATCGTGCAAACCGGTTGTGACCAGCATATTTGGATAATCCTGTTCTTTCACATTATCATAGGGAGAATAAGACATCATATACTCGTAATATTCCTTGTTATTAGGATTTCCCCATTCGTCATATTCGCCCGTAGTAAGCGGGATACTGTCATCAAGCATGGTAGTCACTACATCTACAAAGGGAACTGCAGCAATAACTCCATTATATAGCTCAGGAGCCATATTTACAACTGCTCCCATTAATAAGCCCCCGGCAGAACCTCCCATGGCATAAAGATGATCGGGTGAGGTATATTTCTCTTTGATAAGGAATTCTGAAACATCTGTGAAATCGGTAAAGGTGTTCCTTTTAGTCAATAACTTACCATCTTCATACCATTCGCGACCCAGATATTCCCCTCCTCTTATGTGGGCGATAGCATAAATAAAACCTCTGTCTAGCAAACTTAAGCGAACCGAAGAAAAATAAGGATCTATAGTAGAACCATAAGAGCCATAGGCATACTGCAATAATGGATTTTCACCATCAAGTTTAAGTCCCTTTCGGTAAACCAGGGAAACAGGAACTTTTGTTCCATCCTTAGCTGTAGCCCATACACGTTGAGAGGTATAATTATCTTTGTTAAAATCTCCACCTAGCACCTCCTGTTCTTTCAAGACATTTTTCACACCGGTTTTCATGTTGTATTCAATCACCGATGTAGGAGTGGTGAGACTATTATAATTGAACCTCAACATATCGGTTTCAAAATCTGGATTTATAGCCGTATATGCAGTATAGGTTTCATTATCAAATGGAATATAGTACTCTTCATTATTATCCCACCTTATCACTTTTATTTTGTTCAATCCATTATTTCTCTCACTCACTACAAGATAATCTTTAAAGATATCTATATCTTCAAGCAAATAATCCTTACGGTGGGGAATAACATCTTCCCAGTTTTCCATTCCTGTATTATCTACAGGTGTTTTCATTAGTTTAAAATTGGTGGCTCCGTCCTTATTGGTCACCACATAGAAATATCCATTATAATGAGAAATGCTGTATTCAATTCCACGGGTGCGCGGCTGGAATATTGTAAATTCCTCTTCAGGATTATTGGCATCCAGGAAACGATATTCTGTAGTAAGTGTACTATGAGAACCTATAAT
Organism: Gramella jeungdoensis; assembly: GCF_023805255.1. Lineage (GTDB taxonomy): Bacteria > Bacteroidota > Bacteroidia > Flavobacteriales > Flavobacteriaceae > Christiangramia > Christiangramia jeungdoensis. Next base: position 59,087 of record NZ_JAMSCK010000004.1, on the reverse strand, counting down.
TATATACTCTCTTGATTTTGACTTATACACGTAGGTGCTAAAGGTTTCATCTTCTTCCTCATAAACCAGTTGATCTTCTGAGGGGTCGGTTCCAAGAATGTGTTTATATATCTGGAAAGACCTAAGGGTTTGTGGATCCTTCTTTGTGTAATAAAGAGTTTTATTGTCATTGGCCCAGGTAGATCCTCCGGTAGTATTCTTTATCTCCTCATTATAGATCTCACCTGTTTCAAGATTTTTTATCCTGATGATGTATTTCCTTCGGCTAAGAGTATCGGTTCCAAATGCAACAAGTTTATTATCTGGGCTCACATTAAGACCTCCCAAACTATAATAATCATAACCTTCAGCCATTTCATTTACATTGAACATAACCTCTTCAGCAGCCTCCAGAGTTTCCTTTTTTCGGGAATAAACAGGATAATCAAAACCTTTTTCAAAACGGGTGATATACCAGTAACCATTCAGCTTATAAGGCACTGATTCATCATCTTCCTTAATGCGGCTCTTCATTTCTTCAAACAACTTATTCTGAAACTCCTTGGTATGAGCGGTCATTTGCTCGTTATATTCATTTTCAGCATTAAGATAGGCGATCACTTCAGGATCTTCCCGCTGGTTCATCCAGAAATAATTATCGATGCGTACATCTCCATGTTTCTCAAGTTTCCTGGCGATTTTCTTTGCCTGGGGGGCTTTGATATCTGTTTTCAAATCGATCTTATTATTTTGGGCAGTTGCAAATGTAATGCATCCTAATAGAATAACTAATAGTCTTTTCATTCCGACTGATTTAATGCTGTAATTTAGTAAATTTGAATTCACAAAATTTAAATCAGAAAAATATGTTTGGAGATATGATGGGCATGATGAACAAACTGAAGGAAGCCCAGGAAAAAGTTGAAGCAACAAAAAAGAGATTGAGCTTTGTAATGGTAGATGAGCAATCAAGTGATGGTTTATTGAAAATAACCATTACCGCTAACAGGGAAGTGAAGAATGTCTCAATTGACGACGAGCTTCTTAAGGATAAAGAGCAGCTTGAAGATTATATGGTATTAACCATGAACAAAGCTATTGAGAAGGCCACGAAAATTCACGAAGCAGAGATAGGTGCAGCGGCTAAAGATGGAATGCCCGACATTCCCGGAATGAACGATATGCTGAAGTAAGAAGTTAGACTTTGGAATAGAAAATAAAAAGCATGAGGTTTCTCATGCTTTTTATTTTCAACTTTTTATTACAAAATTCCAAAACTTTATGCCTCTCCTCTGGCAGGATAATCATCCTTTATAATAAAGCTTATAGCTTTTAAAAGCTCATCAAAATTTGGTCTGGCAAAAGGCATGGACTGTATACTTGCCGAATAAAGAGTGTTATCTGGTCTAACCAGGAATAAAGCAGGTTCCAGAAAAACCTCGGGTTCCGATTCTTTAATAGCCTCTGATACAAACAATCCCCATTTTCTACCCTCTTCAATACTAATTCCATAACCAATATGCAAATTTTCAATATTCCACTCATCCACTGTTTTTTCAGCCAGGGCTTGTGAATTTGAACTGATAAAGATTACATTCACTCCCCTGGTTTTAAAGTCTTCCACCTTTGTATTGAGCTCTTCCAGGTATTTTTTACATACAGGGCAATGTATCCCACGGTAGAATATGATCATTGTAAAGTTTTCAGGATCACTGTTCTTTAGCTCCCATTTTAAGCCTTTTGTAGTGTTTACTATGAGTCTTGGAACCTCTTGCCCGGGTTTAAGATTTTTCATGGTTTTATTTTCCCGAAAATTAACTGAATCTTAATTTCAGATTTATTAAACTCCTGCCAATATTTCGTTAAGCTTTTTTAAAGCCTATTATAATTCAATATTATGGAGGGTTTCAAGGAATCGTTCATGCATTTCCTGGGTGTAATCCAGATGAGTCACAATCCTTAATTTGCCCTGCCCCATATTACTTATCCTGATATCATTATCTGCCAGTTGCTTCATGAAACTTTCTTCCATAGATACATTTTCCAAATAGAAGATCACGATATTGGTCTCCACCGGCTCTACCTTTCCAACATATTTCTGTTCTTCCAGTACTTCCGCGATCTCGGTTGCTCTTTGATGATCTTTTGCAAGCCTTTCCACATGATTCTCCAACGCATAAACTCCTGCCGCAGCCATAAATCCTATCTGCCGCATTCCTCCACCCAGAACTTTTCTTATACGGATAGCATTTTTCATAAGTCTGCTATCACCAATTAGAACAGAACCCATAGGTGTACCAAGGCCTTTGGAAAGACAAACCGAAATTGTATCGAATAACTTCCCGTAATCTTTTGCACTTTCTCCTTTCTTTACGAGGGCGTTAAAAAGCCTTGCTCCATCAAGATGTAATCCCAGCTCATGCTTATTACAAACCTGCCTGATTTTTTTTATTTCTTCTAAATCGTAACAGGCCCCACCACCTTTATTTGTTGTATTCTCAAGACAGACTAATGTTGTAAGCGGACTATGATAGAAATCGGGGGGATTAATACTCTCTTCCACCTGTTCTGCAGTGATCATTCCGCGATCACCATCAACAAGTTTGCAGGAAACCCCACTGTTAAATGAAACTCCGCCTCCTTCATAATTATAAACGTGAGCCCATTTGTCACAGATAAGCTGTTCCCCGGGTTGCGTATGCAGCTTTATCGCCGCCTGGTTGGTCATGCTTCCGGTTGGGAAAAACAAAGCTTCATCTTTCCCGAACATCTCGGCAAGCTTCTTCTCTAATTCATTAACAGTTGGATCTTCTTTATATACATCATCACCAACTTTGGCAGTCATTATGGCCTGAAGCATTTCCTTAGTGGGCCGGGTGACCGTGTCACTCCTTAGATCTATTTCTTTCATAGTTGAATTTTCAAAGTCTGAAGCTAAAGTAGGATTTCAATAGGCTATTTCCAATAATAAAATATTCAGTGTAAGAACGTGAAAATTCAATTTGTTGATTTTTTTTCAATGATTTTATCCAAATTCAATATTAATAACAAGTATTGAGGAATTTTTATAAGAATTTGATTTAAATATTTGTATTTTAAGAAAAAAGTCTAATGAAAGAACATTCCAAACCCACTTTTGAATCCTACAACCGGGATCCAAAACTTTATGATGAGATCTTTGATGAGAACGATAATGTCAGGAATATCTATGCCACTCTATTTGATCTCTACAGTGAACATTCTGCAAAGGATTTTGCCAGATTAAATGACAAGGCTAAGGCCTCATTCTTTAATCAGGGTATCACCTTTCAGGTGTATGGAGATCACGAGGTAAAGGAAAAGATCTTTCCGTTCGATCTCTTTCCCAGGATCATAGACCCACAGGAATGGCAAGTAATTGAAAATGGTGTTTTACAAAGAAGTAAGGCTCTTAATCATTTTCTTTGGGATGTTTATCATGAGAAGAATATTATTAAGGAGGGGATCGTCCCATTGGAGCTTATCAGTTCTTCAGCCAACTATCTTGACCAGATGAATGGATTTGATCCGCCCGGCGGAATCTACAATCATATTTCGGGAACCGATCTTATCAAACATTCAGATGGCCAATATTATGTGCTGGAAGATAATATTCGATGTCCTTCAGGGGTAAGTTACGTGATTTGTAATCGTACAGCCTTGAAAAGGGCCCTTTTTGGTGTTTTCAATCATTATAAAACTCACACCGTAACGAACTATGCTGAAAACCTTCTGGAGATACTGGAAACTGTAAAGCCTAAAGGAGTTGATATTCCTAATTGTGTGGTGATCACTCCAGGTATATATAATTCTGCTTATTACGAACATTCCTACCTTGCTAAAGCAATGGGTGTTGAGCTGGTTGAAGGCCGGGATCTTTTTGTGGAGAACGACTTTGTTTACATGAAGACCATTACCGGACCTGAAAAGGTTGATGTGATCTACAGAAGAATAGATGACCAGTTTTTGGATCCATTGGAATTCAAACCAGATTCAGCACTTGGTGTTCCCGGACTCATGGCTGCCTATAAGCAGGGTAATGTTTGTCTTGTAAATGCTCCCGGAACCGGTGTGGCAGATGATAAGGCCATTTACACCTATATGCCTGAGATCATCAAGTATTACCTCGATGAAGAACCTATTCTCAATAATGTTCCTACTTATCACTGTAGTCGCCCGGATGAACTGAAGTACGTTCTGGAAAATATCAGTGAACTGGTGATCAAACCCGTTGATGAAGCCGGCGGTTATGGAATTTCAATTGGAAACCGACTTACTAAGGAAGAAATTGAAGAGGTAAAAGAAACTGTGAAAGCGAGTCCGCGTAAATACATTGCACAGCCGATCATGTCACTTTCGGTTCATCCAACCTATATTGAAGAAAATGAATCATTTGAACCTAGACATGTAGACCTCAGAACTTTTACGCTACTGGGTGACCAAAAAGAGTTTGTTCTTAAAGGCGGACTCACCAGGGTAGCACTTAGAAAAGGAAATCTTATCGTGAATTCATCCCAGGGAGGCGGTTCCAAAGACACCTGGGTATTAAAAAACAATCAATAATTTATGTTAGCAAGAGTAGCCAACAATCTTTTCTGGATGGGAAGATATATTGAACGAGCTGAACATGTAGCCCGGTACCTGAATGTTAATTATTTTTCATCCCTCGATGCGCCTAACGAACTTTCTCAGTCCCGTCAGTTCGTATTACAGTCGATGTTATTTATGGCCGATGATTTCAGCAGGACAGAAAATGAACTCAATGAACAAGAGGTGCTTTACGATATTGCTCTGAATCCCGATAGAGCTTATTCCATAATCAATTATGTGAAACTTGCCCGTGAAAACGCCAATAGTGCTCGAGACCTAATCTCAACTGAACTATATGAATCCATTAATAAATTCTACCATTTTGTTCTGAATTATTCGGTAGAGAATTTCACTCAAAGAGGTTTGTATGACTTCACTGTTCAGGTGACCGAAAATGTTTCTATACTTAGAGGAAAGATAAGAGGTACACTTCTTCATGATAAGGTTTATGCGATCATCATGCTTGGGGTGAATATAGAAAGAGCTACACAGATCATTCGAATCATAAATTCTAAATACAAAGACGCCGTACTCGCGCAGGGAAGTTATGGAGACACCCTAAAAAACAGCTATGAATGGACTACTCTGCTAAAATGTGCAGAATCCTACGATATGATGCGAAGGTTTTACAGAAAAACTCCAACCAGCTTTACCACCCTGGAATTTCTTATCCTTAATCCAGACTGCCCGAGGTCGGTAATAAACAGTCTTAATCAGGTTTGTGAACACATCAAAGTTTTAAGCCATGAGAAGTATCCATCAAAAACATCTTCAGAGTTTCTAATAGGGAAAGTAAGAGCCAAATATCAGTTTAAAATCATTGAAGAAATTGAGAGCGACCTGCAGACCTTTATTCAAAATATTCTAGATGACCTTAATAGTATAGCCCTGAAATTAGAAAATGAATATTTTAATTATTAATTCACCAAAATCACCTTTATTTGCCATTCTTAATTTTGAATTATGGACCTTGATTATCATATAAGGTATTCGGCTACAAACACCTACGAAAACCAGGCTGCAGGTGCTTTATGGCAATTTTTAATTATTCCTGAAAGCAATGATTCCCAGGAATTGATCTCAGATAGTTTTACGAATTCACTAAAAATAAAAACTGAAAAATCCATTAACGGATATAATTTTAAGACCTATCGTATTCGGCCTACCGAAAGTTTCGAAGCTGTTGAATTCAATGCCGATTTCCATCTGATCAAAAAGGCAGAAAATATCTTTGAAAAGGTTGCCAATGCTACAGGCGAGGAATATAATCATTTAAGATCCATAGGTTTCAGGGCTGAAAATGATATTTTCCTCAGGAATACTTTATTGACTACTCTGCCACAAGAGGTAGAATTTAAGTTTGATGAATCGATCTCAATATTTGAAAATCTGCAGAAACTCAATGCGTGGATTTATGAGGAATTTACATTTAAAACCGATGTAACCGATATAGACACCGATTTAAATCATATCCTTGAGATCAAACAGGGAGTCTGCCAGGATTTTGCACATCTGTTTATAGCTATCGCTAAGAACTTTGGAATTCCTTCGCGTTATGTTTCAGGTTATTTGCACCAGGGCAACGGCTATTTTGGAGATTCCCAGATGCATGCCTGGGTGGAGTGCAACATTCCCGGTGCTGGCTGGATAGGTTTCGACCCCACAAACAATCTTCTGGCGGTTGAAAATCATATCAAGGTTGCCCACGGTAAGGATTATTCAGACTGCCCGCCTCTCAAGGGAGTTGTTTATTCTTCCGGAAAAAATGAAACTGAATATACCGTACAGGTTCTAGCCCATCAACAGCAGCAATAGGATTATTTATAACTTCCTATCGGAGAACCGTCGGGAATCTTTGGAACATTTATCTCCATTTTGAAATCTTCAGGCTCCTCTCTGAATCTTTTAATATTTCGGTACATTTCAACTGAAACAGCATCCTTTCTTGTTCTTAACCAGTTTGCAAGTTCATCGATCTGCTGATTTGCAATAGACCTAACCAACGGTGTGGATTTTTCATTTACGGCCAGGTTCAATAAATGTTTGAACACCACAAAATTGATAGTATTCTGAACGCTTTTCAGGTATTCATCCTTTTTGTCATTTTTGATAGTCTTTGAAATCGTTTCTTCAAGCACATATTCCAGGCCAGGAAGTTTCCTGTCCAAAGCATGTTGCTGCACCAGTCTTTCCGCTCTCGCAGGATGAAATAATAATCCAAGAGTCATATCACTAGCCGTTGCCGGCCCTCCCAGCGCATCAAAGGCCACATCTGTATTGCTCTTGAAAGATTCACGATCCCGTGAATAACCAAAGGCTCTTGGTGGAAATAATTCCAGTTTACCTTCAGGAATAGCCAGCTCTTGAGCCGATAAAGTTTTAAGAATACTTTCAAGGGCCTTTTTCTGAAGTTTCTCATCAAGATGCTCAACTATATTCTCCCCTCCTCCTTTAACGGCATAGCTGTATTCAAGTCCGCCGATCATCTTTACCGCGGCTTCGGTCTGATACCTATGGAAGAAATACAACGGCACGAAAACATCTTCCAGAACGCTATAAGGCTCATCGGTTCTGATATTATCTTTAGAAAAATTCTGGATGGCTTTTTCTCTTATAACAAGAACTCTTTCAAGCTCTTCGGCGGCATCGGTTCCATTATCCCAAAGATGTGCAAAGGCATGAGCCCCACCCGTTGCGCGGGCATCAGAATCTGTGATAAATTTAAGACCTTCAAGCCTTGCGTCTTCAAGAACAGAGTTAAGATAGTCTCTTTCCTTCATTCCTTCAGGCACATCACTATAACTGTATTTTACCGTTACTTTATCCCACTCTCCTATTCCAGTATCGTAGGCATTGGCAAATTCAATTTCACCATTATTAAGTTCGAACTGCGGATGAGGATAATCCATCACCGAAGCCCTGTCACTTGTGCTGGCGGCAAAATTATGGGTAAAACCAATGGTATGACCAACCTCGTGAGCCGAAAGCTGCCTTATCCTTGCAAGAGCAAGCTCCATCATGTGGTCATGATTTTCATCATTTTCGGCGAATGGTTTATTCATCATTGCCTGGGCAATCATAAAATCCTGTCTTATTCTTAAACTCCCTAAACTAACATGACCTTTGATGATCTCACCGGTTCTGGGATCTACTACACTGGCTCCATAGCTCCATCCCCTGGTAGATCGGTGTACCCACTGGATCACATTATATCTTACATCGAGAGGGTCTGCATCTTCGGGCAGCATTTTAACCTGGAAGGCATCTTTATAACCTATTTCCTCAAATGCCTGGTTCCACCAGCTGGCTCCTTCCAGTAAAGCTGAACGTACAGGTTCAGGAGTTCCGGGATCGAGATAATAGATGATCGGTTCTACCGCTTCGCTAATTTCGGCTTCCGGATCCTTCTTTTCCAGTCTATGTCTAATTGCATAACGCTTCCTGATAGGTTCATAAACCGGAGACGCATAATCCATATATGAAATAAAAATGGCTCCACTTCGCGGATCAAAAACTCGTTTTTTATAGTTGTCATCCGGAAGCTTCACAAAAGAATGATGTTGAATCACACTAATATTCTTTGGATCTGGAACCACAGAATTCACAGTTCGGTTTTTAGGTTCACCTTCAAAAGTAAGTAAGGCCTCGAACTCCACATTTTCAGGGAATGCCTTTGTCCTTTCCAGGGACAGAGCACTTTTTGATTTGTCCAGTTTATAGGTGCCATAATTGCCTTTTTTAAGTTTATCGGTCACCCCATGAGAATCCTGCATTAAAAAAGGAGTAAAATCTATAATATATTTCCCATCCTTTTCTTCTTTGATCTCAAATCCAAAAATGACAGATTTAGCAAAGGCTTCAGCAACGCTTTGCTTTTCGGCTTCATTATCGGTAATCGCCCTATAATTCTGATTAGGCTGAACAAGCAACAGTTTATTCCCCGCTTTCTGAAATTTCACTACCTGCTCTCCCCCTAACTGACCGCGATCCAAACCAATATCATTTGAACCTACGCCCGATGTGAGAAAATGAGTATAGAGAAACTCGGTATCCAGGCTATCCACTTCAAGATATATCTCATCTTCCTTTTCGTTATAATGAAAATCGAAATAGCCTTCATATTTTTTGAGGTCTTCTTTTTTATCAAGGAACTGAGCCTTCATTGCGAATGAAATACTGAAGGCCAGAATAATACAGGTAATTCTACTCATCTGTTAGTTTTTTAAAGCTGTCTAAAACTATAAAATTATCGTTAAATACTTTTCCGAAACTTCCCTAAATTCTATTTTTACCACAAATCGAACATGAATGATAACGACCGAAAATATTAAGGATCTTAAGGAGCGCCTGGTTGCGTTAAGGAGGTATCTTTGACATTGATGCCAAAAAGATCGAAATAACCAATATGGAAGAAAAGACCTTCGCTCCTGATTTTTGGGATGATCCCAAAAAAGCAGAGCGGATCATGAAGGAGGTCAATTCTGAAAAAAGTTGGGTGGAAGACTACGAAAAGGCTGAAACCCTTGTAGATGACCTGGATGTTATCTATGAATTTTATAAAGAGGAAGAAGCATCTGCCGAAGATGTTCAGGAACGGCATGAAAAAGCTGTTGATCTTATAGAAGATCTGGAGTTCAAGAACATGCTTTCAGAAGAAGGTGACAATATGAGCGCCGTGCTTCAGATTACCGCCGGTGCCGGAGGAACGGAAAGCTGTGACTGGGCAGAGATGCTGATGCGAATGTATCTTATGTGGGCTGAAAAGCGAAAATATAAGATCCGTGAGCTCAACTACCAGGCTGGCGATGTAGCCGGGATTAAAACGGTAACCCTGGAAATTGAAGGCGAGTATGCATTTGGCTGGTTAAAAGGTGAGAACGGCGTACACAGACTGGTGCGAATTTCACCATTTGACTCAAATGCGAAACGTCACACTTCGTTTGCCTCGGTATATGTATATCCTCTGGTGGATGAAAGTATTGAAATAGACATCAATCCTGCGGATATAAGCTGGGAGACCATGAGAGCATCGGGTGCCGGAGGCCAGAATGTGAATAAGGTGGAGACGGCAGTCAGATTGCGACATACACCTACCGGCATAGTTATTGAGAACTCTGAAACTCGTTCACAGCTGGAGAACAAGAACAAGGCTATGCAGCTTTTAAAAAGTCAGCTTTTTGAAATAGAGCTTCAAAAGAGGCAGGCTCAACGAAGGGAGATCGAGGATTCTAAGATGAAGATAGAATGGGGTTCTCAAATAAGGAATTATGTGATGCACCCTTATAAACTAGTAAAGGATGTAAGAACTGGTGAAGAGACAGGAAATGTGGAGGATGTGATGAATGGAGAAATAGATAGGTTTCTAAAATCATTCCTTATGATGATGGGCCAGAAAGAAGAAGATTGATATCATTATTGAACCGACTTTTAAAATTTGAATTAATTGATTATTTTAAAAAGGAAAATTTCAAAAACATGCTAAAGATCTATCATAACGCAAGATGTAGAAAATCCAGAGAAGGTCTGGAAATTCTTAAAAATTCTGATAAAGAATTTGAAATAAAGGAATATCTTAAGGAGCCTTTAAGCGAAGAAGAGCTTGAAGCCCTGATCAATAAGCTTGATATTGCTCCCATTCAGCTGGTTAGAAAAAATGAAAAGATCTGGAAAGAAGATTATAAAGATAAAGATCTTAGCGACAGGGAGCTTATTACTGTCATGGTCAAGAATCCTAAGCTGATTGAAAGACCTATTGTAGAGGATGACAAAAAAGCTGTTGTAGGAAGGCCTCCTTCTGAAATAGAAAAAATGCTTTAAAAAGAAATTAAAAAATGAAACTTCAACACAGGATAGCATTAATTGGTGTAGCAGCTGCGGCAGTGGCCGGTTTCGTTTATTCTCAAATCTATATACACGAGAGAAATCGAAGGGAAATCAAGGAAATTGCTGCAGAGTTGGCTTTAACCTGGAAAGATCAATTAAATCTTGATGAGGAACAGACTTCTCTTCTTGAGGATTCTATTATAGAATATACTATCAAGAAGAACGAGATTATTAATTCGAGTCTAAATATTACCCAGCAGGTCAACAAACTGAAGGCTATTCAGAGAAATGAGCATAAGAATCTCAAGAAATTCCTGGATGAAGATCAGTATGATCATTATATTTTTATAAATAAAGAGCTTACCAGAAAATCCTGATTAGTAAAATATTAGGTTCTGTTCCACCTTTTACAATTTTGGTTTAACAAAATATTAACCGCTATAGATTAAACCAAAGCGATTTTGAGTGGTCATAAAAGAAAAAATTGACAATGACCAACAAAAGGATTTTCCTTCTGGGCTTTATTTTTAGCCTTCTCAATGTATTCCTATTTTCTAGTTTTGCCCAGGGGCCTTCAGATCTCAGACAGTTTACCATTTCGGGTACAGTTATAGATAACGAACTTGAAGTGCCCCTTGAGTATGCAACAATTTCCATAGTGAACGTAGAAGACCCCAAAGATCTTACCGGAGGAGTTACTGATGCACAGGGGGAGTTCTCCATAGATGTAAAAAAAGGAACTTATAACATAATCGTTGAGTTTATTTCATACGAAAGCAAAACTTTCAAGAACAGAACTATCGATAAAGATCTTGATCTGGGAACCATTAAACTTGGATTGGGTTCGGAAAATCTTGACGAGGTCGTTGTACGGGCAGAAACCACACAGGTGGATGTTCGTCTGGACAAAAAAATATACAATATCGGAAAAGATCTTACTACAGCTGGCGGGACTGTTAGCGATGCCCTTAATAATGTTCCTTCGGTTACAGTGGATATAGATGGAGGAATAAGCCTTAGGGGAAATGAAAATGTAAGAATTTTGATTAATGGGAAACCATCAGCCATGGCCGGCTTTGGCGACACCAATATATTGAATAATCTTCCCGCCGATGCCATAGAGCGTGTAGAAGTTATCACCTCTCCCTCAGCACGCTATGATGCCGAAGGTACGGCCGGAATTCTGAATATCATTTTACGCCAGAAAAAGACACTGGGATTCAATGGTTCTTTAAACCTTAATGCCGGCACTCCTGCCAATGCTGGGATAACAGCAAATTTGAATTATAGAACAGAAAATTTTAATCTTTTTACTACTTCCGGTTTCAGATATTTTGATGCACCCGGTGGAGGTTTTTTTGATACCAGGTATTTTGAAAATAGTGAAACCGAATATTCCAGGATCTATGAGGATCGGGATATTGAAAGGCTGAACAGGAATTACAATACTAATCTTGGTATGGAATATTTCATTAATGACCGCTCTTCAATAACAGGATCTGTTTTTTATCGATATGGTGAAGATGAAGACGTCACCACGAACTCTTCAGATTATTATAAAAGGAATGAAGGACTGGTACTTGAGACTACCCGAAGTGAAAACCAGGAGGAAGAAGATAACAGCTGGCAGGTTTCTTTGAATTACATTAATAACTTTAATGATAAAGGACATAAACTTACCGCCGATTTTCAGTATGAGAATGATAGTGAAACCCAGTTAACAAATATTGGAGAGAGAATCGATTCCAACCCTACTGATATTGATTTCCCTCTGCTGGCTGAAAGGATTAACACTACCGAAGATCAGAAGGAATATCTTCTACAGGCAGACTATGTACTTCCATTTAATGAGGACTCACAGTTTGAAGCTGGTTACAGGGGAAATTTCGAAAATGAGATTACCGATTATACTCTTTTCAGTGAAAACGAGAATACTGGAGAATTGGAGTTCAATGAAACCTTTTCAAATAAATTCGATTATACCGAAAATGTTCAGGCGCTATATACCCAGTACGGCACTAAAATAGGTAATCTTTCTTTCTTGTTAGGACTACGTCTTGAAAACACCAATCTTAAGGGAAAGATAGATAGTGAACTCACCGACCAGCAACTTGAAGAGGTGTTCGGAATACCTATAGACACAGATTTTGATAATAATTATCTTGGCCTCTTCCCCACCGTTAATTTGATTTATGAACTGGCTGAAGAAGAAAATATAACCCTGGGATATAATCGAAGAATCAATAGGCCCAGGGGCTGGTTTATCAATCCCTTTCCTTCGAGAAGCAGTACCAATAACATTTTTCAGGGGAACCCAAATCTAAGGCCGGCATACTCAAATGCCTTTGATCTTGGTTATTTAAAAAGATGGGAAAACATCACCTTAACAACTTCTGTATATTATCAGCACGAAACTGATGCTTTCGAAAGAATAGAAGATAATGTGGCAGGATCAAATGTAGTGCGAAGAATACCTGTAAACCTATCAAGTAATGATCGTACCGGTGGTGAACTTGGTATTCTGTATAATCCAGCAAAATGGCTAAGATTGAACGGAAGTTTCAATTTTTTCAGATTTAAAACTGAAGGAAGTTTCAACGGAAGGGATTATAGTGCCGAAAACACCTCGTGGTTCGCAAGATTTAGCTCAAAAGTTAGCTTACCAGCAAAAATCGATTGGCAAACCAACGCATTTTACAGGGGTGCTTCTGAAGAAGTTCAGGGAAACCGGGATGGTTACCTCTCCCTGGATCTTGCATTGAGTAAAGACCTTTTTAAGGATAAAGCAACACTGTCTTTAAATGTAAGAGATCTGTTGAATTCAAGAAAAAGACAATCTTATACGATTACCGACACGTATGAAAGAGACACTGAATTTCAATGGAGACAAGGACAAAATTTTACAGTTTCTCTGATCTACAGATTCAATCAGCAAAAGAAACGCCAGGAAAGAAGAAATGGCGGAAATGAAGATTTTGATGAAGGAGAATTCTAGAAGAAATAATATTGAAATAAAAAAGGGACTTTTCAAGTCCCTTTTTTTATGCTTTTTCCGCTTTAGCTTTTTTGCGTGCTTCACGTTTTTCTTTGATCAACTCTCCAACTGAACCTCCTATCCAGTAAGGAAGAAAAGCCATTAGAAAGATCATTAACCAGAAACCCATGGTAAGAATCACCAAAAACGCTAAGAAACCAAGATATTGATCGAATTCGAACATAACAGTCAGGTTTGATTAGAATCTGGTCAAAGATATAAAGTCTAACCGGCTTATCACAAGAAATACTTAATTTTTTAATACCTCTGATTATGGTTTAGAATATCGGCTAACTCTTTTAAGCCGTTTTAAAATTAAAGCTCCCACTTATTTAATAAGACAGTAGACTTGTGTTTAATAAAAAAAGCGCTTAATCATATTTAAGCTTAAAGTTGGTATTTTTTCGCTGCTTCGTTAATTAAAAATATGGAATAAGACCATTATTCTTAAGCTAAAATTTTAATTAATGTTAAATATTTGTTTTCATTTTGTTTAAGCATATAAGTTAATTAATTTTAGCCGACCTTGAATTTTATCAGTCAAAGGTCTCCCCCAAGACATCTGACTAATTAAATTTCAGGATATTACAAATATCAGCCAAATTAAAAGGGCTGAATGGATAAAAAGGGATTATAATCATGATTATAATCCCTTTTTTATGGAATTCCCTGTCTAATAATTCAAAAATTAAATTCTTTTTTTACTTTGGGACACCTTCTCTAGAAACCTAAACACTTGTTAATAATCAGATAACTATTGAAAAAATGATTATTAGGTCATATTTCCTGAATTCACATTCCTGTAAGTATTAAACAATCATTTTGAACGATTTGAAATTGAATGAAATCAGGTTTTCATTAAAATTAAGTTCTAATTTTAAGTCTTTTTTTCGGCAAGAAACCCGCTAAATCTTAACTTTGCTCTGCAACCAATTTTAGCATTATGGATTACAGAATAGAGAAAGATACCATGGGGGAAGTAAAGGTTCCTTCAGATAAACTATGGGGTGCCCAAACCGAGCGCTCCAGGAATAATTTTAAGATCGGCCCTGCTGCTTCGATGCCTTTGGATATTATATATGGCTTCGCCTATCTCAAAAAGGCAGCTGCTTATACAAACTGTGAACTAGGAGTTCTTCCGGTTGACAAGAGAGACCTAATAGCAAAGGTTTGTGATGAGATACTTGAAGGTAAACACGATGATCAGTTTCCTTTGGTGATCTGGCAAACCGGTAGCGGTACCCAGAGCAATATGAATATGAATGAAGTGATTGCTAATCGTGCGCATCAGCTCGCAGGTAAAAAAATTGGCGAGGGTGAGAAAACGCTTCAGCCAAATGATGATGTTAATAAATCACAATCCTCAAATGATACTTTCCCAACCGGCATGCATATCGCTGCCTATAAAAAGGTAACTAAAGTCACCCTTCCCGGGCTTAGAAAATTGAGGAATACTCTTAAGAAAAAATCGGAGGAGTTCAAGAATACCGTAAAAATAGGTCGTACCCACTTTATGGATGCCACTCCCCTAACCCTGGGTCAGGAATTCAGCGGATATGTGGCACAGCTTGATTATGGGATCAGAGCTCTTGAAAATACGCTTCCACACCTTGCAGAACTCGCGCTTGGCGGAACCGCCGTTGGTACAGGATTAAATACTCCAAAAGGTTACTCGAAAAGAGTAGCTGAATTTATCGCAAAATTTACCGAAATGCCTTTTGTTTCTGCCGGAAACAAATTTGAGGCTCTTGCAGCGCACGATGCTTTTGTTGAGACTCATGGAGCATTGAAACAACTGGCTGTTTCCCTTAATAAAATTGGAAACGATATTAGAATGCTTGCTTCAGGGCCAAGAAGTGGGATCGGAGAGATCAATATCCCCGCGAACGAGCCAGGCTCGTCCATTATGCCAGGTAAAGTAAATCCTACCCAGTGTGAAGCATTAACCATGGTTTGCGCGCAGGTAATAGGAAATGATACCACTATGAGCATTGGTGGAATGCAGGGACAATTTGAACTCAATGTTTTTAAACCTGTAATGGCCAATGCACTATTACAAAGTGCTCAGCTCCTTGGTGATGCATGTGTTTCATTTGAAGAGCACTGTGCCAATGGGATCGAAGCAAATACTCCAAGAATTAAGGAGCATTTGAATAACTCTTTAATGCTTGTAACTGCTCTAAACACGAAGATTGGTTATTACAAAGCTGCAGAGATCGCCAATACAGCACATAAAAATGGTACAACCCTCAGAGAAGAAGCGGTAAACCTTGGTTATGTTACTGAGGAACAGTTTGACGAATGGGTAGATCCCAAAGATATGGTTGGGAATTTAAAATAGTTCTTTAAATAACCACAACAAAAAAAGCCCCGATTTACTCGGGGCTTTTTTTTATCAATTAAATCAAATTATTTCTTCGAAAAGTGCTTTTTGAACTTCCAGTAGGAAACCGCTCCCAGCACTGCCACTACTGCAACTGAATAATAAACGAAACTTGGAGTGATCACCTTATCCCCGCTGGCATACGAGTGAAGTCCTGCCAGGTAAAAGTTCACCCCGAAATAGGTCATCATAATACTTGCAAAGGCCACAATTGCCATAAGATTAAAGAACCATCTACTTCTAAGGCCTGGAACCAGCCTCATATGTATCACAAAAGCATAGACCATGATGCTTATAAGAGCCCAGGTTTCTTTTGGATCCCAGCCCCAGTATCTTCCCCAACTTTCATTGGCCCACTGCCCTCCAAGGAAGTTGCCAATAGTAAGCATAACAAGACCAACGGTAAGGGCCATCTCCGTGATCACAGTGATCTCATGGATATTGATCTCCATTTTTTCCTTGTTCTTTTCGGTAGTGAGGATCATTAAGATCAGTGCTACAACTCCCAAAATCATTCCCAAAGTAAACGGACCGTAACTTCCCACGATTACCGACACATGTATCATTAGCCAGTAAGAATTAAGTACTGGCTGCAGATTGGCAATTGCAGGATCCATCCAGTTCCAGTGGGCGATCATCAGGATCATCGAAGCTACAAAGGCTGTTGAAGCGATCGTAAGGTTGGATTTTCTACCAAAGGCAAGACCAAAGAACATCGTAGCCCAGGCTACATAGATCATGGATTCGTATGCATCACTCCAGGGCGCATGACCAGAAATATACCATCTTGCTGCAAGTCCAGCAGTATGAAGTACAAAAAGAATTATTATTGCTCCGGCACCCGTATATATTAGTCCTCTTACGAACTTATTATCTTTAAAGATCTGAACGATCACAAATAGCAGCATTACCGAGCCTGCCAGCATATACAACCAGAAAAGACTTCTGAAAATATCATATTCATTATAGATCAGTTCTGCCTTAATCTTCTCTTTAGAGGGCATCACCTCAGCTCCAAATTTCTTCTGATAGCTGTGTATACTTTCCAGATACTGATCGGCCTTTTCATAATCACCTGTCTTACGAGCAGTTCGCAAGGCATTCATGTAAAGCGGAAGGATCTGTTTTGTATAAACCGAATCCATTCCTTTCAGATTTGCCTCATCAACTTCGGGATAAGATATCCACTCGTTATTCTCGTCCCCAGGCACAGGAAATATCTTCAGGACCTTTCCCTGTAAAGCCTGGTATAGAAGATTTACTTTCTTATCGGTCTCAATAAAATCCTTCTGGAATTTATTAGGAACCGCAGCACGATAGGCATCTTCAAGATAAGGAGACAGTTTATAGGCGCCTTTTTGATCAAAGAAATCGGTAAGCGATAAATATTTCTTGCCCTCCTCAACATCCAGAATATGATGTAAACTATCATTTTTCTTCTGTACATATATAAGCGGTGCCTGGTACCAGAAAACAGGATTTTCGGTCATGGAAACCAGGACCTGATCTGAGTTTAAACCTTCATATTCATCACTCTTACTAAGTTTTCTTAACAACTCTGAAGAATAAGTGTTCGCAGGTTTCATTCTTCCGCCCGCATCCTGGATAATAAGCCGTCCGAATTTTTCAGCGTGTTCAGGCTTAACAGCATTTGCTTTTATAATACTGTCTATTTGATTGTTGCTGGTCTTAACATGATCATGCCCGTCCTGTTGCGCATTCATTCCGAACGAACAACTAATAAGAATTAAAAGGCTGGCCAGGGATTTTTTCTTTTTCTTGATCTTGTCAAGCATCTGCTCTAAATGACCAAATCTTGAATTCTTATCGAATAGTATCCACATAAGTCCAAAATAAAGAAGGAAGTAACCTATATAAGTGATCCAGGTTCCCCAAAAATCATGATTGACAGAAAGTATAGTTCCTTTTTCATCAGGATGAAAGCTTGACTGAAAGAACCGAAAACCTTTATGATCCAGTACGTGGTTCATATAAATATCATAAGGCTTATCAGGTTGGCCTTCTTCAATAATCTCAACTTTACTTTTGAATGAAGCATAACCTGGGGTCTCCCTGTCGGCTGTCCCAGGGTATTTTTCAGCAATAAAATCATTTAGTTTTAATGCGAAAGGTAATTCTCGTTGAATGGATCCATAATTCAAAAAGATCTCCAACCCTGCCAGATTTATCTGAGTTGGATCGGCAACTGTTCCCTGACCACCAAGAAGGGTAAGAGTTTCTGATTCACCTTCAGAAGATATCTTTAAGGTTACTGCATCGAGATCTTCTTTTGTCTTAGGGTTGGTAGGAACCACATCATATTCACCTTTGATCGCAGGCTCAGGGATCACGAACTGCATATTCCCGATATTATAGAGCGATCTCAGGTTTAGGGTTTGAATAGAATCTTTTAACAACTCTCCCTGCTCCTGATCGGCCATTCTCATATATGTTCCCTCAAATGGAGAATCTATAAAGTATTTTCCATCTTCCGTGAGTTGAATATTTATAGCACCTTCCTGCGGACTGTTCAAAGTGAAAAGAACATTATGGATGTTACTTACCTCTCCTTCTTTTAAATAATGGTCATGCCTTTGTCCGTCTCCGGCTTCAACTATCTTCAGATAAGTCTCTCCATCTTCTGTAGGCACCAGTGTTTCTTCTGCACCATGAATGAAATTGGTGACTTCAAAACTTACCGGTTGACCGTTATAGTCAGTATTCAGAACATAATCATTTTCTACTTCAGGCCCGAAAAGCACTTTTTCCTGAAGAACCCTTCGTCTGGGCTGCCCATCGATCTCTCCGTCTATGAAAAAAGTGAAATAGGTTTCATGGGTTAGAATCTTATTGGTTGTTTCTCCTTCCCTGATGGGCATAATACCTTCATAACTAATATACCGAGTGACAAAAGCACCAATCAGGATAAGTATAAATGAAAGGTGAAGCACGAGTGCGCTCCATTTTCCTTTTTTATAAAGCTGATAACGGTTAATGTTTCCCAGGAAATTAATTAAAAGGAAAAGCATGATTCCTTCAAACCACCAGGTGTTATAGATTAATATACGGGCGGTTTCTATACTGTACCAACTTTCTATGAATGTACCCATGGCCATTGCGACTGCAAAAACGATAAATAAGACGGCCATTATTCGGGTAGAAAAAAGGATAGAGGCTATTTTTTTCTGCATGGAAGAACTGTCAATTTTAACGGCTGCAAATTTAACGATTTATTATGAGTTTCCCCGCTTATTGGCAATTCAATCTACACTCTACGAATGTTAATTTCAGCTGCATGAAAATTTTGGTATTTTAGCCACATGATTAAAGTGATTATCATTGGTGCCGGAAACGTTTCAAGCCACCTCTACCAGACGTTTTCCAAAGCAAAGGAAGTGGATGTGGTCCAGGTATATAACCGTAATCACGAACATCTTAATTTTGTAAATGAACCAGAGAAAAGAACTTCAAATCTTGAGCAGCTTAAAAAAGCTGACCTGTACCTGCTCGCCGTAAAGGATGAAGCCATCCGGAAGATCGCTGAAAAAATACCGGACAATAAGGCTGTTTTTGCTCATTGTTCCGGCAGCATACCTCTAACTGAGCTTTCATTATTTGAAAATCACGGCGTTTTTTATCCCTTACAGACCTTTTCTAAGAACAAACCTGTAAATTTTAAAGAGGTTCCGGTATGTCTTGAGGCAAATTCTGCTAAGAATCTTGAATTCCTGAAAAAGATAGCCTCAGCGATAAGCGATAACATCTTTGAGGTAAGTTCAAAGCAGCGAAAGGCCTTACATCTTGCCGCGGTTTTCGTCAACAATTTCACGAATCATTTGTACGCTCTGGCAGCCGATTATTGCGAAAAGAATGAGCTACCTTTTAAGATTTTGCAACCTCTAATTAAAGAAACAGCCAATAAGATCGAAACCTTACCGCCCTTCTCCTCACAAACAGGACCGGCGCTTCGTAATGATCAAAAAACCATATCGGCTCATCTGGAAATGCTGGATGATGATCAGAAAAAAATATATACTATTTTAACCGACTCTATACAGAAATTGCATGGAAAAAAGCTATAAAGAACATCTCAATCAGATAAAGACTTTTGTTTTTGACGTAGACGGAGTACTTACCGACGGAACCATACAGATCTCCACCCATGGGGAACTTCTCAGAACCATGAATACCAAAGATGGTTATGCCATGAAGATGGCTCAAAAGGCAGGGTACACTGTTTGTATCATCAGCGGTGGAAAGAATGAAGGAGTTAGAAAACGCCTTCGTGATCTGGGAATTACCGATATCTACCTGGGAATAGACGACAAGGTGGAACAAATGGACGAATTCTTTGATATCTACCAGATAAAACCGAATGAAGTTCTTTATATGGGAGACGATATCCCCGATTATTACCCTATGAAGCTTGTTGGTCTTCCCTGCTGCCCGCAGGATGCTGCGCCAGAAGTAAAGGAAATATCATTATACGTTTCTCATAAAAAAGGAGGTGAAGGCTGCGTTCGGGATGTAATTGAACAGGTGATGAAGGTGCAGGGAAAATGGATTGAAAAACCTTAAATATGCTGAGCTTCCTTAAACTTATAAGAGCGGGTAACCTGATTTTTATCGCGCTTACCATGTACCTTATAAAATATGCTCTTTTTGAACCATTTGGTGTCGCAATTACTCTTAATTTGCTAGGGTTTTCACTCCTTGTTCTTGCCGTGATCTGTGTAGCCGCTTCAGGCTACATTATCAATGATATCTTTGATTTAAAGGCCGACCTGAAGAACAAACCCAACCGAACTCTTATTAACAACAAAATATCAGAAAAGGTCGCTTACCGCCTTTTCTTTATTCTGAATATCATTGGAGTCGGGCTTGGATTCTACCTTTCCAATACGATTGGAAGACCGGGCTTTTCAGCATTTTTCATCTTCGGTTCTGCCATACTTTATCTTTATAATTCCCAGTTTCAGCAGACCATTCTGGTGGGAAATATCCTGGTTAGTATTATTGTTGGGCTGGTTCCTATTGGTGTTGGACTTTACGACCTTTTACCGGCTATTACAGACCAGAATCAGCAAACACAATCGGTGATCTTTTCGATACTGATAGATTATTCAATCTTCGCTTTTCTAATAAACTTTTTGAGGGAAATAGTAAAAGACCAGGAAGATATAGACGGGGATTATAATGCGGGTTATAAAACACTACCCATTGTACTAGGTAAAAAAAGGACAAATAAGATATTGTTCGCTATAGCACTTATCCCCCTGGGCTTCCTCGTATTCTATATCTATAAATACCTTTTTGAAAATATACAGGCTGTAATTTACACATTGCTGCTATTAGTGGCCCCCCTCCTGTTTTTTCTGATCAATATCTGGACGGCAGAAAAGAAAAAAGAATACTCAAGATTGAGCCTGGTTCTTAAGGCCGTTCTGTTCTTCGGTTTAATATCCATTGGCTTACTTCAATTTATATTATTATGATTATGATGAAAGATCTGCTTAAAGACTATGAGATAATCCTTGCCTCAGGCTCTCCAAGGAGACAGAAATTCTTTGAAGAGCTGGAAATTCCCGTTACCATAGATGTAAGACCGGTAGAAGAAGTATATCCAGAAAATCTAAAGGAAGAAGAAATCACCGATTATCTCGCGGCACTTAAGGCAAAAGCTTTTAAGGATGATTTAAAGGAAAATCAGATTCTTATCACCAGTGATACTATTGTCTATAATGATGGGAATGCCTTGGGTAAACCGGCAGATCATGATGAAGCGGTTGAAATGATCAGATCCCTTTCCGGGAAGGAACATGAGGTGATCACTTCGGTTTGCTTTACAGGTAAAAGTTCCCAGAAAATACTGAATCATAAGACTCATGTGTTTTTTGCCGAACTGACCCCGGAAGAGATCGAATACTACGTTAGCAATTATAAGCCTTTTGATAAGGCCGGAGGTTATGCCATACAGGAATGGATAGGCCTTATTGGGATAAGAAAGATCGAGGGAAGTTATTTTAATGTTGTTGGCCTTCCCACCTATGAGGTATATGCTACCCTTAAAGAAATGCTGCAAACCTGAAATTTGTAACTTTATAATAAAAATATGTGGCGGTATTCAGGATATTTGCTTCTTCTTTTATTTCTTTTCTCCTGTGGAGAACAGAAATCCAGAGTTCCAAACTTTGAACTTTCAGAAGAGTTCAAGAACTACTGGTATACCGGCGAAGCAGAGATAACATCTTATGAACTCGAGCAGGCCCGATATGGCGAAATTAGAAAAGGGGAAGCTGTTCTTATCTATGTTACCGAAGATTTCCTGCCAGAAGAACAGGTAAAAGCCAATTCCCAGAATGATCGAAATATTTCTGTGCTGAAACTTAACTCAACGAAAAAATTCATCACCGGAATTTATCCTTACAATATCATGCAAAGCTGTTTCTATCCTTTGAATGGTGAGCAACATGCACTTAAATTAAGCGCTTCGGTACAGGAATGGTGCGGCCAGGTTTATATGCAACTAAACAATAGAAGAAAATTTGAAATATCCAGCCACTCCTATTTTCAGGGCGAAGCCGATCAGAATCTGGATCTGAAGCAAGTCAATCTTGAAAATGAGATCTGGACCCGGTTAAGAGTGGATACCGAGAACCTGCCGGTAGGAGAATTTGAGATGATACCCTCTTTTGAATATCTGCGCCTTAGCCATAAACCCATTAAGGCATATTCGGCTTTCGGAGAATATTTTACAGATGAAGAACTGAACATTTATAGCGTGGAATATCCCGAACTGAATAGAGTCCTGAAGATCTATTTCAGTCGGAGTTTTCCCTACACTATCGAAAAATGGGAAGAATCATATCCCTCCGGTTTTGGCGAAAATGCCAGGATTCTAACTACAAAAGCGGTAAAAAAACAACGCTTAAAGACCGATTACTGGAATAAAAATTCGAATAATAATCTACCTTTACGGGAAAAACTGGAATTAAATTAATGTACGAGATCCTATTCACATATCGATACGAACTGGCATATACACTTGGTGTATTAATTTTATTGATGATCATTCAGTTCCTGCTTAAAAAGGCAGCGAACAAAGTGGGTAAGAAAAGTGAGATCAATATTACCCGAACAAGGTTAATGTTCAAGTACATCAATATTCTCATTCTCCTTATTGCAGCCTTCTTGCTTTCACTAGCATGGGGTGTTGGCTTCACGGAGCTTTCACTGGTGTTTTCATCGGTATTCGCGGTAATAGGAGTTGCTTTATTCGCGATCTGGTCTATTCTTAGCAATATCACCTCGGGGATCATAATGTTCTTTTCTTTTCCTTATAAGATTGGTGACACTATAAAGATCCATGACAAAGATCTGCCTGTTGAAGCAATGATAGAAGACATCAAGGCTTTTCATTTGCATTTAAGGACTCAGGACGGTGAGCTGATCACCTATCCGAACAATCTCATTTTACAGAAAGCGGTTTCTTTGATAGAACATGACCGCAGGCATGAAGAAGGCAAGGAAGCACTTTAATAATTAAAAGAAGCAATAAATTTTTAGGACCTGCGAATAGAAAGTTTTTATATTTGGTAAAATACCTTAGTTCATGCGAAAATTAATTTTTGCTTTATTTCTCCTTAGTTTTTCGATAAATAATGCCCAGGCTCCCGAAAAATGGAGTTCTTCTGAAATTTATCACCATATTAAAAAACTGAATTTTTTAGGATCGGTCCTTTATATAGCCGCCCATCCGGATGACGAAAATACCAGGCTTATCTCTTACTTTTCTAATGAAAAGAATGCGAGAACCGCCTATCTTTCTTTAACTCGTGGTGATGGTGGTCAAAACCTTATCGGTCCCGAACTCAGGGAACAACTGGGTGTTATCAGAACACAGGAACTACTGGCGGCAAGACGTATTGATGGTGGGCAGCAGTTCTTTACCAGAGCAAACGATTTTGGTTATTCCAAAAACCCTTCTGAAACACTGGAAATATGGAATAAAGAAGAGGTTTTAGGCGATGTGGTTTGGATATTAAGAAAATTCAGACCAGATGTTGTGATAAACCGTTTTGATCATCGCACTCCGGGCAGTACACATGGGCATCATACTTCCTCAGCTATTTTGAGTGTGGAAGCTTTTGACCTTGCAGGAGATAAAAATGCCTATCAGGATCAATTGGAATATGTTGACCCATATCAGCCTGAACGTTTATTTTTCAATACGTCTCCCTGGTTCTATGGTGGGGAGGAAGCCTTTAGAGAAGCAGATAAATCGAACTTCGTAAGCTTTGATACAGGAGTGTATTTTCCTCTAAAAGGACTCTCAAACCCCGAGATCGCTTCGTTAAGCCGAAGTCAACACCGTTCACAGGGATTTGGTAGTACGGGGAGCCGAGGTAAGCAAATGGAATACCTGGAATTCCTGAAAGGAGAACCAACTGCAGACAGTTTGGATATTTTTGATGGAATAGATACTACCTGGAGTCGTATTGAAGACGGGGAAGAAATAGGGGAAATTCTTTATAAAGTAGAAGAAAACTTTGACTTTGAAGATCCTTCTAAGAGCCTGCCAGGTCTTTTAAAAGCTTATGAGCTTATCCAGAAACTGGAAGATGAGCACTGGAAAGAGATAAAAACCGATGAAATAAAAGAAATCATCTATGCCGCCTCAGGTATGTACCTGGAAGGGATCGCAGCAAAGCCCTCTACTACTCCATCAGAAGAATTACAGGTGCATCTGGAGGCTATAAATCGCAGTGATGCTGAGATTTCACTTTCATCTGTTGAACTGACTCCGAATAACTCCAAGATAAGTCCTCAGGTCGACCTTAAGAATAACGAAGGCTGGGATGGCAATATGAACTTTAAGATTCCTGCTGATGCAAGTTACACCACTCCTTACTGGCTGGAAGAAAAAGGAAGTATGGGAATGTATACTGTAAAAGATCAGAAGCTTAGGGGGATACCAGAAACACCACTGAGTACAATGGCGACTTTCAATGTTTTAATCAATGGAACTAAACTTTCTTTTCAAAGACCCATTGTGTATAAGTTCAATGATGAAGTCTACGGAGAAACCTATAAAAATTTTGAGATTATCCCTCCGGTGGATATCAAATTTCAGGATGAAGTACTGATATTCAACAACACTGAACCTAAAGAAATTACGATTCAGGTCACAACCAATCGACCAAACATTCAAGGGAAACTAAACCTGGAAGCAGGAAAAGGCTGGAAAATTGAACCTCTGGAAACCGATTTCTCTATCACACAGTCTGGAGGTACTCAAAACCTTCTCTTCAAAATAACTCCACCAGAAGGACAGAATGAGACTAAACTTCTGCCTACTGCGACCATTGATGGAAAGACCTATAACAAGGAGCTGATTGAAATTGATTACGAGCATTTCCCCGACCAGAATCTTGTGCTACCTGCAAGTTTGAAACTTGTAAAACTGAATATCAGTAAAAAAGGACAGAATATCGCATACATCGAGGGCGCTGGCGATGTGGTTCCGGAGAGCCTTGAGCAGATTGGATATGATGTGGTTAAAATATCTCCTTCTTCAATTTCAGAGTCATATTTGAAAAAATTCGATGCGGTTGTACTTGGTATAAGAGCCTATAATACAGTTGAAGAACTTAAGTATAAGCAAAAGGCTCTATTTGATTACGTGAAACAAGGTGGTACGATGATCGTACAATATAATACCAGCAGAGGATTGCTGATTGACAATCTTTCCCCATATAAGCTTAGACTGTCCCGGGACAGAGTGACCGATGAAAATGCAGAGGTCACCTTTCTAACTCCCGAACATCCCGTACTTAACAGTCCTAATAAATTAACAAAAGCCGATTTTGATGGCTGGGTACAGGAAAGAGGTTTGTATTTTCCTGGAAGCTGGGATGAAAATTTTACCCCTCTCCTGAGTATGCATGATGCTAATGAGACTCCAAAATCAGGAAGTCTGCTCGTTGCTAAATATGGAAAAGGATATTATATATATACCGGAATAAGCTTCTTTAGACAGTTTCCCGAAGCTGTTCCCGGTGCATTCCGGCTATTTGCTAATTTAATCTCTATAGGTAAATAATGGAAAACTCCGAAAACTACCACTGGAAGAAAAGTTATACCCTGGTCCTTATCGCAAACGCAGTTTATATCCTGGCGTTTTATTTAATAATGAATTATTTCGCCTGATATGCAACTTATAGACTGGATAGTACTTACGGGAACAATCATTTTCATAGTCTGGTATGGAGTTTATAAATCCAGGGGAAGCAAGAATGTTGAAGATTATATAGGCGGTGGAAGAAATGCCAAATGGTGGACTATTGGACTCTCGGTAATGGCCACACAGGCAAGTGCCATTACATTTCTTTCGACACCAGGCCAGGCCTTCCATGATGGGATGGGATTTGTACAGTTTTATTTTGGTCTTCCTATTGCAATGGTCATCATCTGTATGGTTTTCATCCCCATTTATCACCGGTTGAATGTTTATACCGCCTATGAGTACCTGGAATCCCGATTTGATAGAAAAACCAGGACTCTTACTGCCATTCTATTTCTTATTCAGCGAGGACTGGCAGCCGGGATAACCATTTTTGCCCCGGCTATAGTACTTTCTGCCGTGCTGGGATGGAATCTAACCACTCTCACGGTTATAATTGGAGTACTCGTAATTATTTATACCGTATCTGGAGGTACCAAAGCAGTAAGCGTAACGCATAAGCAACAAATGGCTGTAATTTTTACAGGTATGGTGGTTGCTTTCTTTATTATTCTAAGCTATCTGCCAGAATCTGTAAATTTTACTAAGGCCCTGGATATAGCAGGCACGGGAGGTAAGATGAATATCCTGGATTACAGCTTCGATCTTGAGAACAGATATACCCTATGGAGCGGACTTATAGGGGGAAGTTTTCTTGCCCTCTCCTACTTCGGGACTGATCAGAGCCAGGTACAACGTTATCTTTCCGGCGGATCGGTAAGAGAAAGCCAGATGGGGATGATCTTTAACGGATTACTTAAAGTACCGCTTCAATTCTTTATTCTGCTTGTTGGTGTAATGGTATTTGTTTTCTATCAGTTCAATACGGCACCGTTAAATTTCAATCCGGCAGCGACAGAAACCGTCCTTAACTCAAACTACGGAAAGCAGTATGAAGATCTCATGCTTGAAAATGAACAAATTCAGGAGAAAAAGCAGAACATAAGCCTTCAATACGCTCAGAATAAAGACAAAATGAACGCTGATGAGATAGCCAAATTTGAGCAAAACTACTCGCAGTTAGATAAAGAACAAAAGGAATTACGTGAAGAAGCGCGACTCTTTATTGATGCAGCCGATGCAGAGGCTGAAAGCAATGATAAGGACTACGTTTTTATTCATTTTATTTTAAATAATCTACCGCGAGGCTTTATTGGGCTTTTACTTGCTGTTATACTTTCAGCGGCCATGTCTTCAACTGCGTCAGAACTCAATGCCCTCGCCTCTACCACCGTTATAGATCTGTATAAAAGACATCACAAGGAAGATAAGTCAGAAGAACATTATCTGGCTGCTTCAAAATGGTTTACCCTCATGTGGGGTGTGATCGCTATTGCTTTTGCCAGCCTTGCCGATCTTTTTGATAATCTTATTCAACTGGTAAATATTATCGGAAGCCTTTTCTACGGGAATGTACTGGGCATTTTCCTGCTTGCATTCTTCTTTAAAATTGTTAAAAGCAATGCCGTATTTATTGCCGCTATCATTACCCAGGCTATCGTGCTGATAGTTTTTGAACTGCAAATAATGCCTTACTTATGGCTTAATGTGCTGGGTTGTGCGCTGGTAATTTTAATCGCTTTTATAATTCAGATGATGAATGGCAAAACCTCTGAAATAGAAACTTCATGAAAAAGGAAATAAACTGGGGAATAATAGGATTAGGGAAGATCGCGAACAAATTCGCTACGGCCCTTACACATGTTGAAAATGCCCGGTTATATGCTGTTGCCAGCAGAAACAGAGATAAAGCAGTGGACATTTCTGAAGAACATAATGCTAAAGTAGCTTATGGTGTATATGAACAATTGATGAAAGATGAGAATGTAGATGTGATATATATTGCAACCCCACATTCTTTTCATCATAAGCTTAGTCTGGAATGTATAAAACATGGAAAGGCGGTTCTATGCGAAAAACCTTTTGCTATGAACCGCAAGGAAGCTGAAGAAATGATTGCACTGGCAAGATCAAAAGATATCTTTCTCATGGAAGCTCTCTGGACCATGTTTCTTCCCCATTACCAGTTTTTACTGGATACAATAAAATCTGGAGCCTATGGAAAGATAAGGTCCTTAAAAGCAGATTTTGGATTCGAAGCGGAATTCGATCGCGACAAACGCCTGTTCAATAAATCCCTGGGAGGTGGCAGCTTGCTGGATATAGGCATTTATCCCATATTTCTCGCTTACAGCCTACTGGGAAAACCCGAAAAAATTGAGGCTATTGCCAAATTTGCTGAAACCGGAGTGGATATGGAATGCGAGATGAAATTCATGTATGACGATGCACAGGCTAGCTTACACTCTTCCTTTAAAGAAAAAACTCCAACTATAGCTGAAATTACGCTGGAAAAAGCGGTTATAAAACTTCATTCGAGATTTCACGAGCCTACATCAATAAGTATTATTTCTGAAGGAAATGAAACAACCAAAGATTTCAATGTGGAAACCAATGGGTATAATTTTGAGGCCGCTCACGTTACTCAAATGCTTTTGGAAGGAAAATCAGAAAGCAGTAAATGGAGCCATGACGAGACCCTTGATCTTATGGAGCTGCTTGACAATGTAAGAAGGGAGATTGGCCTTAAATATTAAAAGGTTTTCCGAACCCTATCATCAGTCAAACTTCATTTGAAAGTTTAGGATGACTCGAAGCCCAGAAAACCTTTTAATTATTTAAAAAAAGAATTTTAGTTATTTCCTTCCCACTCGGCAATCGACTCTTTGTTCATTTTTACGTAGTCGGCATTGTTAGCTTTCTGGGCTGAAGCAAGCGATCTTTTTGCAGTCGCAATGGCTTCCTGCTTTTTCCCCATATCTGCTTCGATCAGGGATTTCTCTCTTAAAATCCAGAATGCCTGGTCTCCGGCCTTTTCAACCGCAGTAGTGATCCATTTGTAAGCTTGTTCTAGGTCCTTTCCTTCAGCATGATAATAGGAAGCGGCAGCATAATAGTCGTTCGCCGTAGGACCGTTCATTACTCTCTCGATACTGGCCATTGCCTTAGAATCTGTAGGAACACTAAATGGTAGATTCGCTACGGTGTCATCCCAGATAAATTCTATTACCGCCGAGTCATTAGTAATATCATTAATAAAGATTGTAAAGGTTTCCACTTCAAAAGGCAGTTCTTCCACTTCGGCCGAAGCCTTCAAAGCAACTTTGCTATCATCCCATTCCTGTGGCAATCCCGGATTATCGGTCGAGGAATAAAACATCACTTCCCAGGAATCTTCATTTGGAATAGTATAAATAGCATACGAGCCTTTTTTAAGCTCTTTTCCATTAATAGTCACATCATCACTAAATGTGATCTTGGTGTTCATATTGGCCCCGGTTCTCCATATCTTTCCGAAAGGAACTAGATCACCGAATATCTCACGGCCTTTTACACCGGGCCTGGAGTATTCAATCGTAACATCAGTTA
This sequence comes from Gramella jeungdoensis, assembly GCF_023805255.1. GTDB lineage: Bacteria > Bacteroidota > Bacteroidia > Flavobacteriales > Flavobacteriaceae > Christiangramia > Christiangramia jeungdoensis. Next base: position 29,549 of record NZ_JAMSCK010000004.1, on the reverse strand, counting down.
AACCTACCTTCTGTTCGATCTTTCCAAAAGGACTTGGTGCTGGAGCCTGAATTTGTGCTTGCGAAACTGTAATGGCTCCGATTAAGAATAAAAATAGTAGTTTTTTCATTTTTAAGGTTTTTGTCCGACTAAAGATACAAAATTAATTAACCTGGAATATTTGCTGAATGCTAATGGCTTGACCGGTTTCGGAGAATCCCTGAATGAAAAATTCAAAAAATCCATCGACATCTGAAGTGAAGAATTCTAATGTCTGGCCTTCAGAAATATTGAAATCTGGTTTCCATAACAGTTGAGTTCTAAAATCAGGAAGATTTACCCTCGACTTATCAGGATATCGTTGTTTATAATAATTTTTTCGAACATTTCCAGAAGTGATCTCAATTTCCTTTAAAGAACTATCGTGATGATTTTTAGCAAAATGAGCATCAAAAGTTTCAATTAAAATAACTGAACTGAAGAAAGCTGAACCTAAATAATAGCTATTTCTTATAATACTAATCTTATCAATTCGTCTTGAATCATAATATTCAACAAAATTCTTTTTGTCTTTAAGAATAATGCCATCTACAAGTATAAGGGGATCAGATTTATAAGTTGTTGCAGGAGGAAGCTTTAAAACTCTAAATTCATAACTGTCATCTCTCTTCCGAATTTGCACCTCAGCTACAACCTCAATAAAAGTTTCTTGTATGGTTTTAAAACGCCTGTAATCATCAAGATCGTATTCGAGTCTATCTACTCCTTCAAAAATATTGCTATGATTCTTAACCATAACAGTATCGGGCTTAAGGCTGAAATAGGCGTTTTCGATCTGATTATAAATACTATGATCCAGTATGATTTTTTCGGCTGTTTTATCTATACCATAATCCTGAAAAGTTAATCCTGTCGTATCTGGCAATTGCTGCTCTTCAATTTCAATTTCAAATGATTCATTGTCATAATCAAGAACCTGAAGAGTCGCTTTTTTAGCCTCAAAATTTTCATCAACACTGAAGTAAAAATTTCCATCTACGTCAGGATGAATTATACGAAGGAAGTAATCTTTACCTGGAATACTTAAAGCTAGTTTTAAGGTATTCAATGATAAATCAAGCCGAGTTGAAATTTTACCCGTTATGAGTTTCCCCCTAGCTTCAGGTAACTTAAAATTTTCTTCAGAAGAAATATTCGCAGAATTACCAAAATCAATATCCTGAACAGTTTTATGCTTTGGGTGAGGCAAAGAATCTATTTTTCTTACGGAGACAGAATAATTTCCCTTCGGCACAGATCCAAAATCAATGGAAACAGATTCCCTGTTTTTATAAAGCTTTTTAAGTTTCAGGTTTTGAGAAACGTTATTTCTAAAAGCTGAAACCGGCATATAAGAAATAGAATCTTTTCTAATTTTAGCCTGATCGGAAGTATAAGGATTAATAATAAAAAGATCCTGCTCAAAATATTTGTTACGATGATTATTTTTCATCCAGTCTGTATAGGCAACTATTTTATAGTTCCCGGAAGCAAAATCTACCGGAATAAAATAGTCTCCATAACCCTCACCGTTTTTAATATCAAGAGTTTCCTGAAAAACGACTTCATTCTGATCATTAAGAATATTGAGATAGGCTATTTTGCTAATATCTGAAAGCCTTTTTGTGCTGTGATTCAGTAAATATATTTTGAAGTACAAATACTGGCCTGAAAAAGCTAAAGTATTATTTAGATGTACATAAATTCTTTCTTCAGGAAGCTTTTCAATAGTTCCTATAGAAGATTTACTTTGGGCAGACGGGCCAGATAAAACCAATACAGTTAATAAGCTGGCAAATAATGTTTTTATATAATTATTCATCTTCGATCCAAAATTCTGGTTGAACTGTAGTACCAATAGTTCGACAATCTACGCAGGATATGTTGGCCAGTATATAAGGACCTAATGGTGTATCTGGTCCTATATCAATCATATCAGCATATTCGGAGTTTCTATCACCCACAAACTGGTATTCTCCCGATTGAATATAACCCACCAATGGGTCCGGGCTATCTGCACGCATGGGAACACCCGGCCAAACTAAAGAGCAGTATTCATTTGGTTCAGGAAAATCTGTAACATTGAAATATTCCATAGGATCTACAAATATCCTTTTTTCATCGCTGCTCGCTACTTCAAAATAACCTAAAGCCAGATTATCACCATTTACCGCTTCGATATTTCCTTTAAGAAACCCGGGTTGATTCTGGCTAAATACATTTTGAGAGCCTGATAGTTCCTCCAGCGTTTCATAAAAATTATAAGCATCAGGAGAAATTAAATACTGCTTAATTAGCAGACTATAACGATGCCTTATTCTCATATCAGATACTGGCAGAAACCTGATTACATTTTCAAGCTCACCCTGGTTATCTCTAAATCTTGAGGATTGTAAAATCGCCGCAACAGATTCAATTGTATTATAACATACTTTTCTCTCTTCAGGAGCATCAACAATCGTTACGTTCTGAACATCCTCATCTACTATCAATTTATATCCGGAAGTATATGGCGCAACGATTTTATAAGTTTCAGAATATTCATATCTGTAAAACTGGACGTCATTCTCTGAATTACTAGTTACTGATATGGCTATTCCTGCAGCCCCCTCATCATTCGTAAGTCGCGAGGTTTCTATATCCCCAATTTCTGCCATACCATAGATCTGCTCATTATCAGAGAGGTATGTAACTCCATCATGAATAACCTCCAGTTGATAGGTTTGCCCCTCTTCGGCTCTGAACGGGTTAAAAGACCTATAAACACCTTCTCCAGTATGAAAAAAATCATATCGATCACCATTCCCGGCCATTATACTCACATCAGCATTATTAATATTATTTATTCCTGATGATTCCAGGTCACTGGCACTAGAAACCTTAACCTCATGATTCTTAAACTCATCACTTATAAAGCCTTCAATCACTATAACAAATTCGGTACCTTCGTTTTTTAATTCATAAGGCTCTACACAGCCAAGTAGTAGTGTTAAAATCGCAAGTCCGAAAAATCTCCTAAAGTTTATTTTTTTCAAAATTCCCATTTTACACAATTAAAACTGAAAATTAAAACTGATCGTAGGTACCGGAATGGAGAAAATTGACGCCTGTTTCGCTTCTACCTCTCCATCTTTGGTAACAAAGAACACCGAATAAGGATTATTCCTGCCTAAAACATTGTAAACTGAAAAATTCCAGAAAGTATGTCCCAATTTTTCAAGTTTATGGTTTCCTTCCAGATTAAAGCTTAAATCCAGCCTGTAATAGTCAGGTATTCTAAACTGATTTCTTTGGCTATAAAGAACATATTCAGAACCTCCATAATTATATTTACCAGTAGGATAAGTTATGGGTCTCCCGGTTTGATACACAAAATTTGCTGAAAAGCTAAAACGCTGAGTAAGCTTATAATTTGTGACCAGACTCAGATCATGAGGTTTATCAAAATTAGAAGCAAAAAATTCTCCGTTATTTACTATTTCTTCGGCAAATTCCCCGGCTAGCTTTAGAAATGATCTGGAATAAGAATAACTGAACCAACCATTGAAATCTCCGGTTTTCTTCTTCAGTAATAATTCTACACCATAGGATTTCCCTTCTCCCTGGATAACCTCGGTCTCTACAAATTCATTCAGAAATAAATTTGCACCCGTTTTAAAATCCAGCAAATTATCGGAAGTTTTATAATAGCCTTCTATACTGGTTTCAATCTCATTTGTACTCCAGTTTTTAAATAAGCCCAGGCTATACTGGTTCGCTTTCTGTGGTTTTATATGATAACCCGATAACCTATAGGTATCGGTTGGGGAGACCGTAACGTTATTAGAGAGAGTGTGAATATACTGGTAAGTATTATTGTAACTTGCCTTTAAAGAAAGATCTGATAGAATATAATATCTAGCCGATAATCTAAATTCGGGACCACCATAGGTAACTATCGGTTCGTTAGGTTCATATTCTTCATATCCTGTAACCGAATTGTCGTTCTTTGGAGAGTTAGAATCATATAACCTCACCTGGTCTTCTCCCAAAGAGGTAAACGATGAAAATCGTATGCCGGCACTTAGCAAAAGCTCATCATTTACTTTAAAATTATCAGCGAACCATGCTGCCGCCTCGAGACCTTGTTCGCGACTCAGAGAGATATCACTGATGGATGATTCCGAATTTAATGGTTTGATAAATCCGGGGTCTACATTATAAAGTTTTCCAGATACTCCATAATCAAACTGGTGCTTACTGCTTAGAATATGCTTCATATCGAATTTTACTTCTGTTTCATTGATATGATAACCAGATTCAAAACTATCCTGTAGATTATTATCGTAATCGATATTAAACTTATAATCGCTATTTGTAAGAATTAAAACGCCTCTATTTCTATCATTAAAACGATGAGTATAATGAAGTGTGAGCAAACGATTCTGATAATTATATATAGAATCTGAAGTTATACTAAACCTGTCATCGCTTACATAAGCTGTAGTAGATAGCTTATTATTTTTATCAAATTCGTGATTATATTTTAAGATTCCGTCATAAAATGAAGCAGTACTATTTTTAAGTTGTGGCTCATCTAGACTTTTTAGTATCCAATCGGAATAGGTACTTCTTCCTCCAAGCATCAATCCCGATTTTTCCTTTACAACTGGAAGCTGTATTGCCAGGCTACTGGTAACCGGACCAATTGATGCTTCCCCTTGAAATTCCCGAGTATCACTGTCTTTAGTTGCGATATCAAATACTGAGGACAACCTGCCTCCATATCTGGCAGGAATATTCCCTTTATAAATGGTGGCTGAACCTGTAGTAAATGGATTTATAGCTGAAAACAACCCAAAGAAATGCGCGGGATTATACATAACGGCTTCATCTAAAAGAATAAGATTTTGATCTGCCTTTCCCCCTCTAACGTTGAAACCTGCTGAACCTTCTCCTGTAGTACTAATTCCGGGAAGCGTCGTTGCTACTTTCATGATATCTCTCTCCCCCAGAACTAATGGAATATTTTTAATATTTTCTATATCTATTTCTTCTTCTCCGGTATTAGCATTATCAATATTTTTTGTAGCATTGGAAGAAATCTGAACCTCACCTAAACTTTCAAGACTCTCTGCCAGGTTAAAGTTTAAAGACCCATCACTGTATATTATAACTCTTTTAGTGATATTCTCATTTGTTATAGACCGGGTACTAATCAAATTCTCTCCTGCACGAAGTTTTATTTCGTAATAACCGTCAAGATTTGTTGAAACACCATTACCACTATTTTCAGAAATTATGGCCAGATTAGAAATTGGTTCAGCTGTTTTCTTATCAAGAGCATAACCGGAAAGCTGAAAGACTTTTCTGGAATTGTTAACTTTCTCCTTTCCTATGCGTACAGTTTCAATTTCACGGTTAGGGTTATTATCAGTATTATAAAATACAGGAGCATCATTTGATTCTCCCTCTTCAAAGTCTGACTGAACTGTTCGTTCTGCCTGTTTCCCAAAATAGCCTTCAGGCAAACGATCGTAAATCATACTATTTCTTGTAAGAATAACCTGCTCCTCATCAAGAATGTAAAAGTTTATAACGGTGTCTGAAAGCAGGTCTGCAAGGATATCTTGAACAGGTTTATCTGTATAGGTTTTTGAAATTTGTTTGTCTGGAATCCATTCTTCAGCATAAAATAATTTTAATCCTGATTTCTTTTCAACAGATTGTAAAGCAGAAATCAGAGAACTATTATTAAAGGAAATGGATACTGTATTTTCAGATTTCTGAGCGAATAGCCATTGCACGCAGAAATAAAAGATTACAAGGGAGATTGATTTCCGCATTACCGACTTTTAATATTTTGATTGATGATTCCTTTTAAAAGATTTTCCATAAAGGCATCCATATCCCTTTTAGATAAAGATTTTTGTTCCTTATAAAACTGTTTGATTTCACTCTTTTTATCAGGGAAAATATCAATTACATCTCTTCTGGAGTTTGCCTGGAAAGGTTTTTCATTATAAATCAATACATACTGCGGATCAGTGAATTTATACTCGTAATAGAAAAAACTCTTGTCATGTTTCTCATTAGAGTCTTTTCGGTATTTCTTGTAAAGAGAATAGTCCTTAGAACTAAATAGTTTTTGATAAAACCCCTTTACTTCTTCAGAATAATCAAGTCTTATAAATTGGATATCTCTAATGATGAAACTGTCGATCTTTTCTGTTATTAACTGAAAAAAAGCACTGGTGCTGTCGTAGGCGATTTTGATAAACAACCGGTCGTCCACAAGATTAAACTTCAGTTTTACATCAAAAAAATAATGGCCAGAATATGATACTTCACCATTAGAGTATTCATTTCCAGGAAACAAAAATTTATTATTGTCATTTATTGTTTTAACAGGGTCCTGATATTGAAAACCGTTAAATAAAACGGTATTTTCCAATCCTACTCTACTGTCAAAAACCTCATAAACCTTTTCGGCGGTCTGGCTATTTCCTATACTAAAGATAAAAAGAGAACAGCACAGCAAAATAGCTTGCTTACGAAACATTAAATTATTGGTGATTAATTGAAGTATTTATAAAATTTGAATATTTATGAAGATCAATTCAATGTAACAGTAGCGAATCTATATCTATTTTATCTATTTTAAAAAAATCTTCACAATTTCTTTTTCAATTGAACTCTTAAAAAGACTAATAATCTGGAAACAAATAATTTAAAAGTTTCTCATTTTTATATTTTGTTTAACTATATTATCTTTATTTTAAACAAAATGAAATGTACTTTTACCGCTGATGAAAATATATAGCTTAAACAGTCTTCAAAAATTACCTATTTCACCGGAAAGAGCCTGGAAATTCTTGTCTGACCCTAAAAACCTTAAAACCATCACTCCAGATTATATGGGGTTTGAGATCCTGTCAGGAGGTGACAGACCCATGTTCCCCGGCCAGATAATCCAGTATATAGTTACCCCGGTAGGCGGCATAAGGACCAAATGGATAACCGAGATAACACATGTTCGTGAAGGTGAATATTTTGTGGATGAGCAGCGCTTTGGTCCTTACAGCCTGTGGCACCATAAACATTTTATTAAACCAATTCCCGGTGGTGTTGAAATGGAAGATATTATAGATTACAAATTACCTTTGGGCTGGATAGGCCAGCTTGTTCATCCATTTCTCGTAAAACCAAAACTGGAGGAAATTTTTCAGTATCGACGAAAAAAGCTTATTGAACTGTTTGGGGAATATAAAGAATTGAAAACCAATAAAAACACCCTTAAACAGGATATTCTAAATTGAGAATTATGAAAAAGAATATTTTACTTATTGGTGGCTCTACAGGAATAGGCAAAGAGATCGCTGAAAGAATGGCCAGTGATAACAATATAATTATTGCATCCCGCAATGGGATCCAAACCAATAAAGAGAACATACAGCATTTAAAATTCGATGTTCTTGAAGATGATATCACCAAATTGGAATTGCCCGATACTTTACATTCTTTCATTTATTGTCCTGGAAGTATTGATCTTAAGCCATTCAAAATGCTGAAACCCGAACATTTTGAAAAAGAAATGGACCTGAATTTCTTTGGGCTAGTAAGAAGTTTACATGGAGTTATGGATAAACTTAAGAATGCTGATCAGGCCAGTTTGATATTCTTCAGCACCGTGGCTGTAAAGACAGGCATGCCTTTTCATACCAGTGTAGCTGCCGCCAAAGGAGCTATCGAAGGATTTGCAAAATCACTGGCAGCCGAATATGCTCCATCATTTCGGGTAAATGTGATCGCTCCTTCTCTTACCGATACACCGCTGGCTGAGAAACTTCTGGCCAATGAAGAGAAGAAAAAGAAAATGGATGCACGGCACCCCCTGAAAAGAACCGGAACACCAAAAGATATTGCTGGGCTCGCAACTTATTTAATAAGTGAAGAAAGCAGCTGGATGACCGGACAAATTTTGGGTATGGATGGAGGGCTTTCAACCTTAAATATTAATTAGAATGGCTAAAGATGTGAACATCTTCTGGTTCAGGAGAGATTTACGCCTGGATGATAATGCAGGTTTTAAGGCCGCTCTCCTGGATGATCTTCCTGTTTTACCAATTTTTATTTTTGACGAGGAGATCCTCGATAAACTTCCCGAAGATGATGCGCGGGTAACTTTCATTTACGACACCCTTCAAGACATGCGAAAAAGTTTGCAGGATGAGAATGACAGTTCTATTGCAATATTTCATGGTAAACCTGAAGAAGTATTTCAAGATCTTTTGAGTAATTACAATATTCAAAAGGTTTTCACGAACAGGGATTATGAGCCTTACGCCAAAGAAAGAGATGAAAAGGTAATAAAGCTTCTTGAAGAAAAAGAGATCGAATTTCTTGATTTTAAGGATCAGGTAATCTTTGAGAAAGATGAGATCACCAAGCAGGATGGTGATCCTTATATAGTATACACACCATACAAGAACACCTGGAAAGAAAAGTTCATAAATATCGAGCTTGAGTTTCATTATACTTCCCGATACAGGGATAATTTGATAAAGAACATCCGATTACCTAATCTAAGCCTTAGCGACATTGGTTTCAAAAGGTCTTCAATTGAAGTACCTGATTATAAAATTACCCCCGGTCTTATAAAAGATTACGAGAAAACCAGGAATTTTCCGGCGAAGGAAGGTACTTCCCGACTGGGTCCCCACCTTCGATTTGGAACGGTAAGTGTAAGGCAAATGGTAAGGGAAGCCGATAAACAAAGAAACAAGACCTTTTTGGAAGAACTTATTTGGAGAGAGTTCTTCATGCAAATCCTTTATCATTATCCGCATACCGTTACCGAAGCGTTTAAGAAAAAATATGATCGGATAAAGTGGCGGAACAATGAAAATGAATTTGAAAAATGGAAAAAAGGGAAAACGGGTTATCCTTTAGTTGATGCCGGTATGAGAGAGTTGAATGAATCAGGGTTTATGCATAACCGGGTAAGAATGTTAGTAGGCTCATTCCTATGCAAACACCTCCTTATAGACTGGCGCTGGGGAGAAGCTTATTTCGCTGAAAAATTGCTTGATTACGAAATGTCATCCAACGTTGGTAACTGGCAATGGGTTGCGGGAAGCGGTGTTGATGCCGCTCCTTATTTCAGAATATTCAATCCAACCACTCAAATTGAAAAATTTGATCAAAATAAAGAATACATCAAAAAATGGATCCCCGAATATGGTACGGATGATTATCCTGAAAAAATGGTAGATCATAAGGAGGCCCGGGAAAGAGCCCTGGAAACCTATAAAGAAGCTGTTAGTAATTAATTGAAAAGCTTACGTGCTTTTTCAAGATCTTCTGGCGTGTCAATACCGATGCTTTTCACACTTGTCTCTACCATTTTGATCTTTTTCCCGTATTCCAGGTACCGGATGCATTCAATCTTTTCCGCAGCTTCTAACGGGAGCATGGGAAGTTTATAGAAATCCATTAAAGCAGATTTTCTGAAGGCATAAATCCCAATATGTTTATAATAAGTAACTCTGGCCGTTGTGTCCCTGGGGTAAGGAATCGGAAATCTTGAAAAATAGAGAGCAAAGTCATTATGATCGGTGATCACCTTTACATTATTAGGATTAGTAATATCCTCACTCTCCATTAATGGCGTTTTAAGACTCGCCAGGTCTATCTCCTCTGCCCCATCCTGTTCAAAGACATCCAGCAACTTCGCCAGGCTGTTTTTATCAATAAAAGGCTCATCACCCTGAACATTCAGAACAATATCCACATCCATATTTTCCACAGCCTCAGCAATACGATCGCTTCCGCATTCATGTTCTTTATGGCTTTTAATTACCTGTCCGCCATCATTTTGAACTGTATCGAATATCTTATCGCTATCGGTCACCACATATACTTCATCAAAAAGACCTGTGTTCACCGCAGCATCGTAGGTGCGTAAAATAACCGGTTTACCATTAAGGTCTTTCATTAATTTACCAGGAAACCTTGAAGCTTCATAACGAGCAGGAATCATTGCAATTATTCTATTTCTGGCTGGAGCTTTCATGAATTTTTTGAGTAAAAATAAGAATTAACTGGTTGCGAAAAAATCATCCTGAAAACCAATAAGGTAAAGTTTATCCTTTGCCCGGGTCACAGCGGTATATAGCCATCTCAAATATTCCTTGCCTACGCCATTAGGCAGATAGGGCTGCTCTATAAAAACCGTACTCCACTGACCACCCTGTGATTTATGACATGTAATCGCATATGAGAATTTTACCTGGAGTGCATTGAAATACTGGTTATTCTTGATCTTCAAAAACTGTTTATATTTTGATCTTTCACTGGCATAATCCTTCTTGACCTCCTCATATAACCTGTTCGATTCTTCATAGGTAAGGGAAGGCGCATTACTGGTAATAGTATCCAGCATAATCACTGTTTCAAAAGGTCTCATTTTAGGATAATCCACCATTTGCACCTTAACTTCAGCAAACCGAAAACCATAAAGTTCCTTAAATGCGAAGATCTCAAGGACTTTAATGATATCACCATTAGCGATAAAGCCGGCCTCACTACTCGGTTTAATCCAGAAATAATTATTCTTCACAACCATTAGATAATCACCTGCAGAAATTTCTTCTTCCTGAAAAAGAATCCGGGAGCGTATCTGCTGGTTATACATATTCGCTCGTTTATTAGAACGCACAATGATACTGGTATCCTCGTGCCCAAGCGAAGTATAGGAATCCTGGATCGCGTCCATGATCTCGTAACCATCAACAAGGCGAACCACATCGGCATTCTGAGAAAGCTCAAACTGGAAACTTTCATAGAATCCCTCCTGAAGGCACTCCCGTATTAAGGTTGCATTGTGTAAAATATCACTTTCTTCACTTTGCCTAACCACCTCGTCCAGCTCTATAAAAGACACTTCCTTATTATAGTTTATACCCAGTTTTTTTTCTTCCAGTGCCGGGCTCAGATCCATCTTTACCGGTGGCAGCTGTGCCGTATCTCCAATAAGGATAAGCTGGCAGCGATGTCCTGAATAAACAAATTCTATAAGGTCATCGAGCAGGGAACCGTTCTCGAACAATTTGGAATTTCCACCATCGTCAGAAATCATGGACGCTTCATCCACAATAAAAACACTGTTCTTATGTTTATTTGGCTGAAGAGTAAATTGCACCCCTCCTGCTCCGGATTTCTTTGGAAAGTAGATCTTCTTATGTATTGTGAAAGCCTCTTTCCCCGAATAATTAGAGATCACTTTAGCGGCACGACCAGTAGGAGCCAGCAATACTCCCGATTTTCTGATCTTCCAGAGATTCTTGACAAGAGTACTAATAATGGTAGTTTTACCGGTACCAGCAAAGCCTTTTAAAAGGAAAAGCCTGTTTTCACCACCGTTCACTACAAATTCGGAAAGCATTTGAAGCGCCAGATCCTGTTTACTTGTGGGGGTGAATCCTAAGTCCTTTTCAAGTAATTTGAAGAAAGAATCCGGGGTGGGTTTTTCCATAGAAAGCGCATAAAATCTCAAAGATAAGAATGGATTTTTAGGACAGAAACTTTTCCGAATAAAAAAAAGTTGTAGATTTGTCGGGTAACCTATAACCTTCAAATTAAAACATAAACTTAAAAACATGAGATTTGTAATACAGATACTTCTTTGGGCGGTAATTATCTTCCTGGCTTATCTTACCTTCAATGCGGTTTACGAACCAATTCAGTTCAATAAGATTAAAGAGAAGAGATACGCTAAAGTTATAGAGAACCTTAAGGATATCAGAGCAGCCGAATTAGCTCATAAAGAAGTGATCGGTAGATTTCAAGGTGACTGGGATAGCCTGGTTAAATTCCTTGATACTGCTGAATTTGCTATTACACAACGTCGTGACACTACATATCTTGATGAAGAATACAAAAAGACTTATGGTGTAGACCAGTACATAGAAAGTGTTGTAGTAGATACTTTAGGATTTGTTTCAGTAAAAGACTCTCTTTTCAAAGGAAATGCTGAGAGATATCAAAATATGATGAACGTACCGATTGAAGGTGTGGATACTCAATTCGACCTGGAAGCCGGCACCATCAAAAAAGGAGAATCTGACATCCCTGTATTTGAAGCTAAGATAGCTAAAGCTAAAGTTCTTCATGATCAGGACAGAACTCTCGTACTACAGGAAAATGAGATCCAGTCGGTTGACGACGTAAACGGTAGATATATCAGCGTAGGATCTATGACCGAGGTCAATACCAGCGGTAACTGGCCAAAAGTTTATGGTGACAACGACTAAAGAAAAACAATTTAATAAGAAACTGTCCATTCAGGTAAGCTTGAATGGACTTTCTTTTTGCATCCTGGATCAAAAGGATAACAGGATTACCTATTTCAAGAAGATCGACTTTGAAAAACAGCTCGATCCAATAAAAGTACTTTCTAAAATAGAACTCACCTACGAAAAGGAAGAAGCCCTTAACCAGCCGGTAGATGAAGTTTTTCTTCTGTACACCAATTCACTTTTCAGCCTGGTGCCCGAAAAGTTATTTGATGAAGATAATGCCTCAAATTATCTGAAATTCAATACCAAGATCCTAAAGACCGATTTTATAGCATTTGATAATATTAAGGATAGTATCGTAAATGTATATATCCCCTATACAAACATCACAAATTACTTCTTTGACAAGTATGGGGAGTTCGAGTACCGTCATAGCCTGAGCGTTTTAATAGAAGCTCTGCTGGAACTGCAGGATAATAGTGAAGGAACCAGGGTCTATCTCCACTCCCATCTTTCTTCATATGAACTCGTTATCATTGAAAATGGAAAGCTACTATTTGCCAACAGCTTTGAATTTGAAACCAAAGAAGATTTTCTATATTATCTTCTTTTCACTGCTGAACAATTAAAGCTGGATCCTGACAGTTTTGAACTGATATTACTGGGAGATATCACTAAAGATTCTGAAGAATATAAAATGGCGTGGGACTATATCAGGAATATTTCGTTTCTTGGACCTTTCCATTCTTTTAGCTTTGAGACTGACCACATACCAGAATACGAGCTTTCAGAATACCTTCTGCTAAAATCATTGTAATGCGAATAATTTCCGGAAAACATAAAGGACGAAGATTGATCGCCCCGGCCAAACTACCCGTAAGACCAACCACCGATGTGGCGAAGGAAGCATTATTCAATATTCTTAATAACTATTACCATATAGCCGATCTGAAGGTATTAGACCTTTTTGCGGGGACTGGAAATATATCTTATGAGTTTGCAGCACGTGGATCTGAACATATTACAGCTGTAGATGCTAATTACGATTGCGTCAAGTTCATAAAAAAGACTTCGGCTGAGCTTGAATTTCCCATCATCACCATTAAAAGTGATGTTTACAAATACCTCGAAAAGGCCCCGGTAAAAGCAGATATTGTATTCGCCGATCCTCCTTACAACCTGGAAAAAGAAGATTTTGCCAAAATTGCCCAACTTGTCTTTCAAAATTCTATATTGGAAGAAGAAGGCATGCTCATTATTGAGCACTCTAAACACACTGACCTTTCTGACCTGGAAAGATTCAGGGAATGCCGTAAATATGGCAGCAGTGTTTTTAGTTTTTTCGAATAAAAAAGTATAGCTATGACGAGGAATGCTACCAGAACTTTAAATCTGGATTTTACATATTTGGAATTTTACCAGAACTATGTGATCTCTACTGTGAAAGAAGGAACCATTTTAGAGGAGGAACAGGTTGATGAGTTGATCGACACTTGCAAAGAACATTATGGCGACGAGGCTTTTGTATATATTTCTAACAGGAAATTCAGCTATAACGTAAACCCATTGATCTATTTAAACCTTTTCAAGATAGAAAACCTGGAAGGGATTGCCGTGACCAGTTCCAATCCTGATGCCCTTAAGACAGCTAATTTTGAAAGACATTTTTCTCAGGTCCCTGTAGAACTCTTCCAGGGAATGGATGAAGCCAAAGCCTGGGCAAACAGTTTAACAAAAAAATAGGTCTTGCATAGGTACTTTTTCACTTCCTTAATTGCAATACTTTTCATAAATACCCCCATGAATTCCCAGTATTATAAACTTGTTTGGGCTGATAATTTTGATGTTTCCGGTAAACCAGATCCTGAAAAATGGAATTATGAAAGCGGATTTATAAGAAACCTCGAAGAACAAATATATACCCCCAGGAAAAAGAACGTCCGTATAAGGAATGGGAATCTGGAAATCATTGCACGAAAAGAAGTTTATAAAAACAAGCGCTTTGATCCGTCTATTCAGAATTACAGAATTAATACTCCTTTTGCTGAATATACCTCCGGAAGTATCAACACCAAAGACAAATTTGAATTTAGGTATGGCCGTGTAGAAGTACGTGCAAAGCTCCCTTCCGGAAGAGGTCTATGGCCGGCTATATGGATGCTTGGAGCTAATTTTGATGATATCGAATATCCCAAAGCGGGTGAGATAGATATCATGGAACATGTGGGAAAGGAACCAGACAAAGTACATTCTACGATACATTTTCCATGGGATAATGAAAATGGTATTAGGTCCGTAACTAAAAATAAAAGTCTGGAAGAACCTTCAGAGAACTATCATGTTTATTCGCTAAACTGGACACCTGAAAAGATCGAATTCCTTATTGATAATTCTGTTTATCACAGTTTCAGTATAGATGAAGCCGGAAGAGAAAACAATCCATTTAGAAAACCATTCTATCTCATTTTGAATCTTGCATTAGGGGGAAGCTGGGCAGGAGAAGTTGATCCACAAATCTTTCCCCAAAAGTTCCTAATAGACTACATTAGGGTTTATAAAAAAATCGAACAGGAAGAAAAAAAAGCAGGCCTGTAAGCCGGATTCTGTATCCCGATAACTGATCGGGGTCCTTATCATTTATCTGAGATCAACGTTACCATTAATCTTTAGCTGCCTACCCTCCGGCAACGGACGGGTAACCCTTAAATGCCGGTATACATGGCATTGCACCGCATAGAGTTTACCTGATTTCACTACAGCATAACCTGTACATTCTTTCTGTTGCACTGGTCCTGATCTCACGACCGGTGGGCGTTACCCACTATGCTACCCTATGGTGTCCGGACTTTCCTCCCCGATACCGATAGCTATCGGTGAATGTCGGAGCGATAAGGCGGCCTGCTTGGCACAAATGTAATGGAATTTATGTTGATTTCTTCTGCTATTTGTTCATAAATAAGGCTGGCTGGACTGGACTTTAGGTTTGTGATTTTTATATTTGTAGTTCAATACTTTTTGATGGAGCATTTTGTAGTATCAGCAAGAAAATACAGGCCACAGACCTTCAGGGATGTGGTAGGCCAGCAGGCCATTACCAATACCCTGGCAAATGCCATTAACAACAACCATCTTGCCCAGGCCTTATTGTTTACCGGGCCTCGTGGAGTGGGTAAAACTACCTGTGCCCGTATACTTGCTAAAATGATCAATCAAAAAGAAACCCAGGATCCTGATGAGGATTTTGCGTTCAATATATTTGAACTGGATGCCGCATCCAACAACTCGGTAGATGACATCCGTAATCTTATAGACCAGGTTCGTATTCCGCCCCAGGTGGGAAATTATAAGGTTTATATCATTGATGAGGTGCACATGTTATCTCAGTCGGCCTTCAATGCTTTTCTGAAGACATTGGAAGAACCGCCAAAACATGCGATCTTTATTCTTGCTACCACCGAAAAGCACAAGATCATACCTACCATTCTTTCCCGCTGCCAGATCTTTGATTTTAAAAGGATCACAGTAACCGATGCAAAGAATTATCTGTCTTATATCGCAGAACAGGAAGGAGTAAATGCTGAAGATGATGCACTGCATATAATCGCCCAAAAGGCCGATGGCGCCATGAGGGATGCTCTTTCAATTTACGATCGCGTTGTGAGTTTCAGTGGTAACGACCTCACCAGGCAGGCAGTTACCGAAAATCTGAATGTTCTGGATTATGACACCTATATGCAGGTGACCGATCTTATTCTGGATAATAATATTCCTCAACTGCTTGTAAAATTCAATGATATACTTTCGAGTGGATTTGATGGACATCATTTTATCGCAGGTCTTGCGTCACACTTCAGAGACCTTCTGGTTTGTAAGGATCAGAAAACCATAAATCTTCTGGAAGTTGGGGAGCAGACCAAGGCGAAATATTTTGAACAGGCTCAAAAAACCTCACATCAGTTTTTGCTTGAAGCAATAGATCTCGCGAACTCCTGTGATCTTAAATACAAAACGAGTCATAACCAGCGACTTTTGGTAGAGCTATGCCTTATGCAGCTGGCTTCTATAGGCTACGGTTCCGAAAAAAAAAAGCCTGAACCAAAGATAATCCCCGCTTCAAATTTTGAAAAGGAAGCAGTAAGCATTCCTTCTGAAAAGAAAGAGATCGTCAGGGAAAATGAACATGACACTTCTTCCCCTTCAGAAGAGGTCGAGCTTCCTGAAAATACTGTCGCCACAGAAACCTGTGCCAAAGAAGAGGAAGAAACCTACTATTCTGAAGAAAGTCCGGCTCCGACAGATGATTATGCCACAACTGATAATAGGATAGAATCTGCTTCTAATGAAAGTAATTCTATTTCAGAAGAAACTCCATCCATTCCAGCAGAACCTGAACCTTCAGAAGTAAAAAAGACTGAAGAACCTGTTCAGAAAACGGAAAATAATAGTTTTCCGGAAATTAAACGGGAAAAGGTCTCGGGTCTTTCTTTAAAGAGTATCAGCAAGAAAAGGGAAATGGCAGAGAAACAAAGGGCCAACATGCCTGCTGAAAAAGTAATGGATGAGAGCTTCAATGAAGAAGAAATGGTTGCTGAATGGAAGAACTACACTGAAAAGCTCAAAAAGAAAGGGGAAAAGATCCTTGCTTCCATCCTTGAATCCCAAACCCCGGTTTTAAAAGGCAAAGAGATACATCTTACTTTTCCTAACGAGACCATGAAACTGGACCTGGAACGGGAAGAGAATAAACTGATGGGCTATCTTAAGAAAAAGCTTAGAAATACGCATCTTAGTCTTAAGGTCAAAGTAGACGAGGCAACTTCAAGAAAATATGCCTTTACCCCTCAGGAAAAGTATGAGAAACTGAAAGAGGCCAATCCTCTTATTGATAAATTAAGAGCAACATTTGATTTAGACGTATAGTTATGTTAGGACTCAAATTACCAACAGATCCCCGTTGGGCTGATATAGCAAAGAAAAATATCGAAGATATCCTGGTAGATCATGCTTATTGCGAACAAAAAGCGGCATCTACCGCTATTTCATTAATAGTCACTTACCCGGAATATTCGGAATTAGTGACTGCCATGACGGCTCTTGCACGTGAAGAGATGGGGCACTTTAAAATGGTACATGAAAAGATCCTGGAAAGAGGCTATACCATGGGTTGGGACCGGAAAGATGAATATGTAATAAAACTCCGGGAGTTCTTTCCTAAAGGTGGCAGCCGTGGTACACAACTGGTTCACAGACTTCTTATTGCCGGACTCATTGAAGCCAGGAGCTGCGAGCGTTTCCGTTTACTTTCGGAAGAACTGGAAGACCAGGAACTTGCCAAGTTCTACCGTGATCTAATGGTTAGCGAGGCAAACCATTATACCATGTTCCTGAAATTTGCCAGAAAATATGGCGATCGTGAAGAGGTAGATCAGAAATGGCAGGAACTACTGGATTACGAAGCAGAAGTGATGAAAGAGCTTGGCAAGAAGGAAACCATTCACGGTTAAGAGGATTTCCTTTTCGACTTATTATGCAGTGATTTAATGATTCCATCGGCCAGACCGATCTTAGGAACGAAGATACGATGGGCTCTTGCCCATTTCATTGAATTCACATAGATCTTTGATGCCGGGATGATAACATCGGCCCTGTCGTTCTTCAATCCGAGTTCCGTGATTCTTTCCTCGTAAGTGTAAGAATTAAGCTTTTCATTATAATCCTTCAGATATTTCAGGCTAAGAGGTTTTCCCTCCTTTTTACCACTGGTCTTAAAAATGTTATTAATATTCCCGCCAGATCCAATAAGATCTATATTATCATAATCTTTCGTGGTTTCTTTCACCCACTCCATCATTTCTTCCCAGGTCCTGTGCTCTACAAGATCTTCCATCATTCTCACGGTACCAACTTTAAACGACCGGGAAGCAATAGTCTTTCCATTACTGTATAAAGTATACTCAGTACTACCTCCACCTACATCAACATAAAGGTAATTGCAATCGTTCTGGATGAGCGCATGCAAATCGGTAGCAGCGATTATGGCAGCCTCATGGCTTCCATCGATGATCTCTATATCAACTCCTGTTTTTTCTTTAACAAGTTTGCCAACCTCTTCCCCATTCTTTGCTTCCCGCATGGCGGAAGTTGCACAAGCTTTATATTTCTCCACCCCGTGGGATTTCATCAACAAATTGAAGGCCTGCATGGTATCTACCATCCTCTGGATATTTTTATCGGATACTTTTTGTTTAAGGAACACGTCAGAACCAAGCCTTATAGGAACCCTTACAAGGGAGGTCTTTCTGAAATCGGTCTCCATCCCTTCCTTTTCGGTAATGGTAGAAACTAAAAGTCTTACGGCGTTAGAACCGATATCTATTGCTGCGTAGGTTTTTTGCTTTATCATTACTCGTTTATTTCAATTTTGTTTAAATAATAATCGTAAAGTGCGAATTGAGACCTGATCTTAGGTCCATCACTCTGGCGATACGGATTTTCCATTCCTCTGCAGTGATTTCTTGCTTTTACATTATCACTCCAGCTAATATCGAATGTCTCTATGAGTTCCTGCTTAATATCTTCATCATAAATAGGACAGGAAACTTCCACTCTTTGATCCAGATTTCGGGTCATGAAATCGGCTGAAGAAATATAAACTTTCGGATCTCCACCATTCTCAAAAATGAATACGCGGGGATGCTCAAGAAACTTATCCACTATACTAATGGCTTCAATATTCTCACTCAAGCCTTCAATCCCGGGAACAAGACAACAAATTCCACGAACCAGAAGTTTCACCTTCACTCCTGCTTTACTGGCCATGTAAAGCTTGTCTATGACTCCATTATCTGAAATGCTGTTGAGTTTTAGTTTTATACCGGCTGGTTTTCCATTCTTCTTATTATCTATCTCATTTTGGATAAGCTTATATATCGCATTTCTGGTATAATGCGGAGAAACAATAAGATGTTTGTATTTATTCACTTTATAATTGATCTCAAAGAAATCAAAAACCTTATTGACTTCTTTAAGTATTCCCGGATCTGCGGTAAAAAGCGTATAATCTGTATAAACCCTCGAAGTACTTTCATTAAAATTACCCGTGCTTATAAAACCATATCGCTTGAGTTTCCCTTCTTCTTCCCTTTCTATCACACAGGTTTTGCAATGAACTTTAAGTCCCGGCACCCCGAAGATCAGGTTCACACCCTCTTCCTGCATCTGTTCGGCATACCTTATATTGGCAACCTCGTCAAACCGGGCTCGTAACTCAATTTGGACAGTTACTTTTTTTCCATTTTTAACTGCATTGATTAATGAACTGGCAATGTGAGATATCTTTGCCAGCCTGTAGATGGTGATCTTAATTGTCTTCACCTTTGGATCAAGAGCTGCCTCCCTCAGGAATTTTACCACGTATGCAAAGCTTTGATAAGGCGCATATAACAGATAGTCCTTTTTCGCTATTCCACTTAATACACTGGTCTGTAAAATAAGTCCTGGAATTGGCAGGGGCTCCCTTACCTCATACTGAAGGTCATTTCTTCCCAGACTGGGAAATTCCATATAATCTCGACGATTATGATATCGTCCACCAGGAATGATACTGTCTGTTGACTCTATTCCCATTTTATCCATCAGATAGGTGAGAGTATCCTGATCTATGGTCTTATCATACACAAAACGTACAGGATCTCCTTTTATCCTGTCTTTTACACTATCTGAGATCTTCTCAATAAAACTTTTACTCAGGTCGCTGTCCAGATCAAGCTCAGCATCCCTGGTGATTTTTATCATATGTGCCGACAGGCTTTCATATTTAAAAATATTGAAGATCGTGTGGAGGTTATATCTTATAAGGTCATCTAAAAGAATGATATATTGCTTCCCGTTTTCTTCCGGAAGCACTACAAATCGTTCAATATTTCTTGGAATTTCAATAAGGACATACCTTTTCTCCTTGACAGTAGGATTCATTAGCTTGGATAAGCCGGTATTTGGAACTGTCTCTTCAGACATGACCATCTTAACAGCGAGATAAGCAGCACTGTCCTTTAAAGAAGGCATTTCGGGCAGATCATTAAGAATGATGGTCACAAGAGCAGGGCTAACCTTACTCAAAAAGAAGTTCTTAATGAATTCCTGCTGATTACGAGTCACCTCGTCTTCCTTAATGATATTGATATTATGCTTTCGAAGCTTTGTATGTATATCTTCCAGAATTTTTAAGCTTTCAGCCTGCTGATCTATCACAATCTTTGTGATCTCTTCCAGCAACTTATTTGCTTTTATTCCACCAAGCGCGCTCTTTCCAGATTTTCCGGCAAGATCTATCCGCTTCACAGTTGCGTAACGCACCTTGAAGAATTCATCAAGATTATTTGAAAATATCCCCAGGAATCGAAGGCGTTCAATCAGGGGTACAGTTTCATCTGCTGCTTCCTGTAAAACCCTGGCATTAAAAGACAACCAGCTTAATTCTCTGTTTGTATAACGTTTTTCCAGCATGTAGAATTATCGGAGATTTTTAGGCAATAAAGTTAAGATGGTTTTTCCTTTTTTGACATCCTTCCAGGAATCCACCTCAAAATCTATCACACAAAGGCCCGTGGTAGGCAGGTTATCAGTTTTTTTATCTCCAAGTGAGTTCACCAGAATGGTCATACCAGGGTTATGACCAAAAACAAAAAGCTTATCAACATCGTCTGAACAGGATCTTATTACAGATAAAAGTTCATTCTGATTAAAGGTGTAGAGATCATCTACTACCTTAAAATCTTTTTCGGCCACCTTTAACCTCTCTTTGAACATCTTTGCCGTTTCATGGGCTCTCACAGCATGGCTAGTCCAGAACATAGCCGGGGGTTCATAAAAATGTTCAAATGCGTTAAGCACAACTTCAGCATCGTTATAAGCTCTCTTCTTTAGTGGTCGTTTATGATCTGGAAGATCATTATCCCAGGAGGATTTTCCATGTCTAACTAATATCAGTCTTTTCATAATCTTAAGGTGCTAAACGTTCAATTTTCCAGTTATCTCCTTCAAGCGAATACAGGATCCTGTCATGAAGACGATTGCTTCGGCCCTGCCAGAACTCAAAGTTTAAAGGCTTAACCAGGTAACCACCCCAGTAAGATGGCAATGGAATTTCCTTATTCTTATATTCTTTTTCCATTTCCATTAACTTATCCTCCAGGAACTCTCTAGAGGGAATTACTCTACTCTGGTTGGAGGCATGAGCACCAAGCTGACTGCCTATGGGCCTTGAATGAAAGTACTCATCAGACTCATCTTTTGATATTTTTGTGACTTCTCCCTGGATGATCACTTGTTTTTCAAGTGCCGGCCAGAAAAAGGACAAACAGCATCTGGGGTTTTCAGCTATATCCTTTCCTTTATCAGATTCATAATTGGTAAAGAATACAAATCCGTCTCTATTATAAGATTTCAGCAGAACTATTCTGGTTTTAGGCATCATGTTTTTTCCGGTGGTTGATATGCTCATCGCATTGGCCTCTTCCACAGATGAGGATTCATCTGCCAGTTTAAACCAAGCCTGGAAAAGTTCTAAAGGTTCTTTAGGAATATCCGTCTCCAGCAAGCTTCCTTTTTCGTATGATCGGCGGTAATGGGTCAGGTCTTTTTGCATTTTGAATGGTAAGTTTCATGCAATTTACAAGTTTATTGAACAAGGCTAAAATGTTTTTATTAATTAATAATAATTGATATAACATGACATGAATTCACCTGAATTAAATTAGTAATAGGGATTACAGAATTAACTTTCATTAATGGAAATTAGTACTACAAATACACTATTGGAATTTTTGATCTCCATTGATCTTCATTTAACCTAATCCAGTAAATTTTTTTAGGGTTTTCCCGTATAGAAATTATTATTTTCTTACAAAAATCTGACAATCACAACTCATAACATATTAATTATCAGCAACTAAAGATTAATTTAGAATGTATTTTATCGATAAATACATGCATTATATCAAATAGTAAAAGAATTACTGCTTTTATAAGTTTTAATATGATAATTTAGATTTCATAATGCAATAAAAAGTCATCCCCCACTTCTTATGGTAGTCATTCATTGATTACCTGCATTATTCACCTATCTGTTTTAATGCCCCCCCAAATCACTGCATATTGTTTCAGCAATACTAAGGACACATTGCTCAAATCATTTCGCCTATCCCTAATATTGATTTGAACAGGCATACCCCCCAAATCACATTTTGCGCTTACTAGCGACAATAAAATTATTGATAAGTCTAAACATTATTGATATGATTTGGAAAATTACTAACTCCCTGTTAATTGCATTATTCCTTTTCTCTTTTGGGGTAAGTGCACAAAATACTCCCGACTTACGGGATTGTAAGGACTGGAATTGTCCTTCAAACAACTTCGCGTTGGATGATGTCTATCTAAGCCTGGTCGATGAATTAGGAAATACGATCAATCCTAAGTTATGTAACTCCGGTGAGGTGATTAAGGCAAAGGTCATGCTCAATTATACATCAAATGCCAATAATACCATAAATAGTACTAGGGTTTTTGCCGATCTTGTCATTGATCAGGACATCATTTATATAAACAAATATTTAGGAGATGTTCCAGGTAATAGTCCACCACAAAGTCAGCAAATATACCCGAATGATAATAGCTCCGAGGACACCTTTGACTGGGTATGCGGCACTGAACTTAGACTTGAAAACATACTTGTGGTATGGAGAACAGGGGGTACTGGAGACCTTGAAAACAATTATAGTTGCAGTGATTATGGCAAATCACAATGTGAAACCCCTGTAAGTACCATAGTAGCTGCTCCATTAGCGGTTCAATTCGATTACACAGTTTGTAGAGAAGGTGGAACAACCACCGTGGAATATACTTCTACTACCAATGGAGGAATCAAACCTTATACTGTTCAATGGGACTTCACAAATGATGGAACTATAGATTTTACATCTATAATTCAGGAAGGGAGTGATGGAGGTAGCTCTGCTTCGTATACCACAACTTCAACATCAAATTTTACAACCAGACTAAAGGTTACTGATAGTGACACGCCAAATGTAGTAAGTTCTATCACCCAGCTTATAGAGAATCCTTCGGAATTAGACATTTCTGAGGAAATTACCGATATAGGTTGTGATGAATCGGGAACGGGAGCTATCGACATTACAGTCACCGGAGGTACGGGAGATTATACGTATGAATGGACAGGGCCCGATTTTTCTTCAGGTACTGAAGATATATCTGGACTAAATGAAGGAAGTTATTCCATCACGGTTACTGACGAGTATGGATGTGTAATATCAGCAACCTACAATGTCGATAAGGTCTTACCTCCTAGCGCGGCCAGTGCAGGCTCAGACCAATCCCAGTGTAACACGTCCGCTTTCACACTAGCCGGGAATACGCCTTCTGCTGGTTCAGGTGAATGGACCGTAGTAAGCGGTTCGGCGAATATTGCAAATCCAAGCTCCCCTACGTCTGAAGTTACATTAGCTGCAGGAGTAAGTGCCACGCTAAGATGGACTATCACTAATGGGGATTGTTCTAATTTTGATGAGGTTAGTCTTATCAATTATGAGGATGTAATAGCGGACGCCGGGGAAAATCAGTCACAATGTAATAATTCAGGTTTCACGCTGTCAGGGAACGCTCCTTCGGCAGGTGCCGGGGAATGGACCGTGGTAAGTGGTTCGGCCAATATTGCTGATTCGAGCTCCCCTACTTCAGGTGTGACCGTTGCAGCGGGTGTAAGTGCTACCCTAAGGTGGACCATCACCAATGGTGATTGTTCCGATTTTGATGAGGTAAGCCTTACCAATTATGAGGATGTAACCGCAGATGCCGGGGAAAATCAATCACAATGTAATAATTCAGGTTTCACCCTAGCAGGGAACACTCCTTCGGCAGGTTCCGGGGAATGGACCGTGATAAGTGGTTCGGCCAATATTGCTGATTCTAGCTCACCTACTTCGGGTGTGACCGTTGCAGCAGGGGTAAGTGCTACACTAAGGTGGACCATCACCAATGGTGATTGTTCTGATTTTGATGAGGTAAGCCTTACCAATTATGAGGATGTAACCGCATATGCCGGGGAGAACCAGTCACAGTGTAATAATTCAAGTTTCACCCTGGCAGGGAACACTCCTTCTGCCGGTTCCGGAGTATGGACCGTGGTAAGTGGTTCGGCCAATATTTCTGATTCGAGCTCACCTACTTCGGGTGTGACCCTTGCAGCAGGGGTAAGTGCTACACTAAGGTGGACCATCACCAATGGTGATTGTTCAGATTTTGATGAGGTAAGCCTTACCAATTATGAGGATGTAAACGCAGATGCCGGTGAGGATCAGTCACAGTGTAATAATTCAAGTTTCACCCTGGCAGGGAACACTCCTTCTGCCGGTTCCGGAGTATGGACCGTGGTAAGTGGTTCGGCCAATATTGCAAATCCAAGCTCACCTACTTCAGGTGTGACCGTTGCAGCAGGGGTAAGTGCTACCCTAAGGTGGACCATCACTAATGGTGACTGTTCAGATTTTGATGAGGTAGGCCTTACCAACTATGAGGATGTAACCGCAGATGCCGGTGAGGATCAGTCACAATGTAATAATTCAAGTTTCACCCTGGCAGGGAACACTCCTTCTGCCGGTTCCGGAGTATGGACCGTGGTAAGTGGTTCGGCCATTATTGCAAATCCGAGCTCCCCTACTTCAGGTGTCACCGTTGCAGCAGGTGTAAATGCTACTCTCAGATGGACTATCACTAACGGAGATTGTTCCGATTTTGATGAGGTAAGCCTTACCAATTATGAGGATGTAACCGCAGATGCCGGTGAAAACCAGTCACAGTGTAATAATTCAAGTTTCACGCTATCAGGGAACACTCCTTCGGTCGGTGCCGGGGAATGGACCGTGGTAAGTGGTTCGGCTAATATTGCTGATCCAGGCTCCCCTACTTCAGGTGTCACTGTTGCCGCAGGTGTAAGTGCTACTCTCAGATGGACCATCACTAATGGAGATTGTTTAGATTTTGATGAGGTGCTGATCGAAAATTATGAATTACCTGCAGTACCCGTAAGCGGAGGAGATCAAACCGTTTGCTCGTTAGATCCAACGCAGACCCTTACAGCCACCGCAACTGTTCCGGATGGATTTTCAATAGTATGGTATGAAACCGCTACAGGTGGAAGTCCGGTTTCTCCAACCCTGGACCAGGTAGGAAGTAAGACTTATTATGCAGAAGCCGTAAACGACCTTACCAATTGTAAAAGTCCTTCCAGGACTGCAGTAGAGCTGGAAATTCTTCCTGAGATAACTCTCACAGCAGAGCCGAATACAGTAACCTGTACCGGAGAGCAGGATGGGGAGATCACAATAACAAATAGTGCCAATTCAACCGTAACAATTTATAACAGTTCAAATGTTGATGTTACTTCCAACAATGGCTCACTTCCAGCAGGAATTTACACGGTCATAGCTAGTGAATCCAATGATGAGACTGATGCCAGCTGTACAAAGGAATTAATGGTTTCGATCGAAGTTCGGGATAATGACTCCCCACAAATTTCGGTTCCCGAATTCCTGGAACTTGAAGTTTGCGATGCCACAGACATTACTTCAGAAAATGCACGTTTTCCATTAGATGAAGATGGATCTGGAGATATTAAGGATATTTTCGAAGCTGCAGGTTATACTGCTTCTGATGACCAGGAAATTGTTAGTATAACCTATACCGATGATGTTTCCATGGAAAGCGGATGCAGACCTGTGATTACAAGAACATTCTATGTTACCGATAATTGCGGAAGTCAGGCGGCAGACTCTATTGTTATAAGCCTTATCGACACGACCTCTCCCGAGTTCAATGAAACACTTCCGGAAACAGAAATCACGGTGGAATGTGATAACGTACCGGCGGCGGCAATTCTTACTGCCAGCGATAATTGCTCTGAAGATATACTGGTCAACTTTACTGAAGAGATCAGCGGAAATGATGATGAGTGCGCAAATGTATATACCATAACCAGGACCTGGAGTGCAGAAGACTGCTCTGGAAATCCGGTTTCTCATACACAGGTTGTAAATGTACAGGATACCACAGCGCCTGAATTCGATCAGGATCTGCCTGAGGATGAAATCACTGTGGAATGCGATAATATCCCGGATGCACCTGAATTTACCGCTACAGATAATTGTTCCGGTACTAGTGAGGTGATCTTTTCTGAAGAAATCACGGGTAATGATGATGAATGTACCAATGTCTATACTATAATAAGGAAATGGACGACTACAGATTGTGCTTCGAATGAAAACTCATTTACTCAAACAATCGAAGTTATAGATTCTGTAGCACCGGAATTTGTGGAAGAATTGCCTGAAACTGAACTTACTGTGGAATGTGATAATATTCCTGAGGCTGTAAGCCTTTCGGCTACTGATAATTGTTCAGGTGATATAGATGTGGTTTATACTGAAGTATTCACGGGACAGGATGATGAATGTCCAAATGAATACACTATCACCAGGAAATGGGTAGCTACTGATTGTGCTATGAATGAAGTTTCATTTACACAGGTGGTCAATGTTATAGACAGTATCGCTCCTGAATTTAATGAGGCTATCCCTTCTGATATGACTTTGGAATGTGAAAACTTCCCTGATCCTTCTGTAATCACCGCTACTGATAACTGTGATCCAAACGTGGAAGTTGTCTATAGTGAAAGTTCAGATAAGGAGAACGAGGAAGATAAAGAGTATGTCGTTACCAGAACCTGGACTGCTGCCGACTGTGCAGGAAACGAGATTTCTGCAAGCCAGAAGATCACTGTTCAGAATACCGGCGCGCCTTCATTCAATGAAAATCTACCCGGAGATATTATTGCAGAATGTGATGCGATTCCGGAACCACCGGTAATTACGGCTTCAGACAATTGTGTAGAAGAGCTAGCTGTAGTCTTTACCGAAGAGTTCAATGGAAGAGATGATGAATGTCCAAATGAATACACAGTTACAAGAACCTGGACAGCTACAGATGATGCTAATAATGAAACCTCTCATACTCAGATAATCACTATTGTAGATACTACAGCACCTGTCTTCAATGAAGAATTACCAGAGCCGGAACTTACTGTTGAATGCGATTCGGTTCCTGCACCTATGACTCTTACAGCCATGGATAATTGTTCAGGGGAAATCAACGTGACATTTACCGAAGAGTTCTCCGGAATGGATGATGAATGTGTTAACAACTATACTATTACAAGAAATTGGATGGCAAGGGATTGTGCAGGACATGAAATTTCTTTTACTCAAACAATTAAGGTGGAAGATACTGTAGCGCCTGTCTTCAATGAAGAATTACCTGAAACGGAACTGACTGTTGAATGCGATTCGGTTCCCGAAGCTATGTCTCTGACAGCCATGGATAATTGTTCAGGTTCGGTGGAAGTTGGCTTTGAGGAAATTGTTTCAGATAAAGATTCTGCTTCAGACTTTAATTATAATATTATGAGAACCTGGACTGCAGTTGACTGTGCAGGAAATGAGACTTCCTTCACTCAACAGATCATGGTTCAGGATACCAGTACTCCGGAAATCACTTCATGTCCGGAAGCGCTTACGGTACCAGCTGATATGGGAATATGTACGGCTTCTAATGTAGATCTTGGAATGCCAGTCGCTACCGATAATTGTAATTCAGAACTCACCATTACCAATGACGCACCGGATACTTTTGAACTTGGAGACACAATGGTAACCTGGACGGTGACCGATAATGCCGGGAATGTTACTGAATGTACTCAGCTGGTTACAGTTATCGATGACCAGGCACCTGTGATGGAAACTGTTGAACCGATTGTAGTAAATAACGATCCGGGAATTTGCGGAGCCGTAGTCGAATATAATATGATTGGAGCGACCGATAACTGTGAACTGGCCTCGGTTGAACTTACCGAAGGACCGGAATCAGGATCAGTGTTCGATATAGGTACCACTACGGTAACTTATACAGCCACCGATCTCTCTGGAAATACAAGTACAAGTAGCTTTACTGTGACTGTAAATGATACTGAATCACCAACTATTGAATGTCCTCAGGTAGATACCATAATTGTGGAAATAGGAACTACTTCGGTAGTGGTTAACTATGATGCTATCGTGACCACCGATAATTGTGAAGGTACTACAGTAGAACTTATTGAAGGTTATGGCTCCGGAGAAGAATTTCCACTTGGTGAGACTATTGTAACTTACAGAGTGACCGATGCTGCCGGGAATTCAGCCGAGTGTAGCTTTACCGTGGTTGTTGAAGAGGAAGAATTACCAGATCCGCCGGCACCGCCATCAGGTTCTGTAACCACCGCTGCTACATGTGATCAACCAACTGCAACTATTACTGTCGAGACCGTGGAAGGATTAACCTATAGCATTGATGGTGAGAACTATCAGGAAAGCGGAATGTTTGCTGATCTTGCTCCTGGTACTTATCAGGTAACTGCAAAGGATGAGTTTGGACAGGTATCTACTGCAGCCACAATTACAGTTGAAGAACCTGTGGCCGAAGAAATAATGGTAGCAGATGCTCCAGACCTGTATAATGATGGAAATGATCCTGCATTCAATCTTTTCGACCTTTTGATTGGAGACATAGATGAATCTGGTACCTGGATCGATACCGATAATACCGGAGCGCTGGATAATGGATTTATAGATCCATCCATCATGGAAGCCGGGACATATACTTTCACTTACGAGTTGGGAGGTAATTGTCCTTCTAGTACCGATGTAAGCGTGACTATACTTCAAGGTGTAGTATTAGTATGTACCGTAGATGACGTTAGAGGTAATATCTCAAAAGTTGTTACGCCTAATGGCGATAACCAAAATGACTTCTTTGAGGTAGATCGGGATACAGAATGTGGATTTACTTACGACCTGATGATCTTCAACAGGTGGGGTAATAAAAT
Source organism: Gramella jeungdoensis (assembly GCF_023805255.1). Classification (GTDB taxonomy): domain Bacteria; phylum Bacteroidota; class Bacteroidia; order Flavobacteriales; family Flavobacteriaceae; genus Christiangramia; species Christiangramia jeungdoensis. The sequence goes on along the minus strand of NZ_JAMSCK010000004.1, from coordinate 260 downwards.
ATTCGAAGCTCAGAATTACCAGAACAACTGGGATGGTTATTCACAAAGCTCCTTTACAAGCTCTAATCAATTACCTGCTGGAACCTACTATTACGTGCTTACCGTTCGAAATAGTGACTTTGAACCGATACAGGGTTATATCTATCTAGGAACAAAATAAAAAAGGGAAACCATGAAAAAAGTATACTTAATCATATTGATTTTATTTGTTGCAGCCCCAGGATTTTCGCAACAGCTCCCTCAGTTTACGCAATATATGT
>NZ_JAMSCK010000003.1 GCF_023805255.1 Gramella jeungdoensis | reverse complement strand
AATGCCATCAAACTATACAATGAAATAAGATTACATTTATCTTTAGACTATCAAACACCTAATGCGGTACACCAAAATGCAGCGTAAAAATCAAGTTTAACCTGTAGCCGTATTCCAGGACGAGACAGCTTCAGAATTGTTTTTCTGGAAGAAATAAAATTGAGATTACAATCATTCTTACATGGATATTTAATGAATTTTAAAAGTGAAATATTTATCAAATTGGTCAGCATTTTAGTTTTCGTTTTTTCTCTTTCTTGCAAAACGACTAAAAATTATTCCGAATATTCTGAACTCACAGGATTTGAAAATGGTAAAGTTTCACGTAATGAAGTCGTAGGATTTGCTGAATCTAATTTAGCAATGGTCTCAGGTAAAATTGTGAATAATAACGATGAACCTATAGTTTTAGCTGAAATTCAAATTTCTAATACTCTAAAAAAACGAAAACTAATTTGGCAGGCTGATTTTAATGGTCAATATCAAATAAACCTGGAACCTGGTATTTATAATTTTTCATATAGTCTTGCGGGAATGGATACAATTAAACTTAATAATTTAGAATTACAAAAGGGTGAACTCAGGGAAATTGATATTAGTCTTGGTAAAGCAGGAACTTTAACTCACTATCTAATTGAAAGATAAGATAAAGCCGGTTGCTAACAACGATTAGCGGGCAATATGCGGTATTCCAGGAAAAAGAATAACTTAGAACTTCAAACAACAAAGCAATAAGCCGACATCCCGATAGCTATAGGGACCGCGTCCCTTACTCCACCAACTGGCAATAACCGAGACTGTTGGCATTAATCCAAATGCATCTACGTCAAATACAAAATATAATACCGGTGATTCTTATGTGTCTAATTTCGGATCCAGGCTTTGGGCAATTTCCAAAAAAAACAGAGACCATAAGAGTCAATGAAATTGATATGTATTATGAAATATATGGCAAAGGTGAGCCACTTTTACTTCTTCATGGCTGGACACAATCTTCAAGTTTTTGGTCAGAATACATACCAACCTACGCTCAAAACTTTAAAGTTTACGCGATTGACCTACGCGGACATGGCAGAACTTCCCCTCTAACAGCAGACTTCTCCATAAAAGAATCAGCCCAGGATATTTTGGAACTCTTAGACCATTTAAAAATAAAAAAAGTAAAAGCAATTGGGTTAAGTTTTGGTGCTCTAACCCTACTTGAGTTAGCCAGTTCTAATCCAGAAAGAATCCAGGCAGTAATTCTAATAGGTGCCTCTCATAACTACACGGGAGGAGAAAATAATGAGAGTGACAATACATTTTCTTATGAAAACCTTCCAAAATCGTTTGTTGAAGGACTGAAAAAAATACACTACCATGGTGATAGTCAAATTAAGGCATTATTCAACCCAAATTTTGATTATCAGATCAAACTAAAAGATGAAGAACTAAATACATTTAATTTCAGGACTTTGATTGTCAATGGTGATCGAGATGAAATCCTTGGTATTGATCCAGCATTTGCATTGCATAAAAATATTCCCAATTCCGCATTATGGATTGTGCCAAACACAGGACATATTGCTATTACTGGACCAAACCTCAAGACTTTTTTAAACAATAGTCTCAACTTTCTAAATGCGGATAACAAAAATAAAACTGATCCCAACAAAAAATAAACCCCCATTAAAAAAGGCGTTTATTCTGACCTTTACAGCAAATAGGCTACTTATGCTCCTAAGCTACCTTTTTTCGACTCTAGAATACACTGAAAGTGTTATAAATCAGATTTTTACCTTAATTTACATATAAACTAAAAACATCTGATAAATGAAAAGTTTAATACCTATTCTATTAATCTTCTGTTTTATTTCTTGTGATACAAATCAGAACAAAACTGAAAAAGCTGAGGATAATCCTATAAACATGAACGAGGAACTTGCGTTAATTGAGGAAACTAGAAGTAATTTTGAAAATGCTATTGCCGAAAAACGGTATGAAGATCTGAGTAAATATGCAACTGCAGATTTAATTTCTTTAACTCCAATTTGCGGTGAATGGGAGGAATATAAAAATTTAATAAAAAATCCAGATGGATTATTTAGCTACGATAGCATTCGAATGAATCCTGAGGAAACCATAATATTAAATGATTCCGTAGCTTACGATTTTGGAACTAGTTCCAGTTTCTATACTAATTCAGAAGGTAAGGCAGTTGAAATTAAAGCTTCTTTTTTAGCAATTTTAAAAAAAGATAAAAAGGATGAGGTTTGGAAACTCCACAGAGAAGTTGCCACTACCAACATGAAAGATTAACCATGAAAACTTAATTGTTTTTGGCCACTTGCAGTAACAAAGGTTCATCGCCGATAAGCGGCAGCCTTAGAAAGAAAATAATTAACCTGAACAACAAACCAAGTTTTAATCTGACATCCCGGTGGTTAATGGGACCACTTGTTAATTTCCGCACACTGTTGTTAATCGCAAGCCTTGGCAACAATTATCAAACTAAGTTATTAGTTTAAACTAAATATTTAGTTATTTTTGAATCAAATAACTATTTATGAAAGTCATTACACTAATCAATACACTATTTTTCTGTCTGATACTTTTCATTGGTAAAAGTCAAGGACTTCCAAAAAAAATTGAATTCGACAATCCATATATATTCAATTCTGAAATTGAGAAAAAGTTAAAGGAGGATACCGTAAGTTGGAAATATCAAATTTCAGCAGGTGAATATGCTTCTAAAGGAGATTTTAAAAATGCACTTAGAAATTGGTCTATGGCTTTTGGTGGAGCTGACAAAAATTACACTCAAACTCAAATAGATTCCATTAATGAGAATTATAAAATAGTCTCAGCAAAAGAATATATAATCCAACAATCCAAAAAGAATAGAGTTATCATCATAAATGAAGCTCATCATTATTCATTTCACAGAGTTTTTACCGAATCGCTACTTCAGGATTTATATAAACAAGGGTATAGAAATTTAGGTGTAGAAGCTTTATCTAATGGAAATACAATTGATAGAAACCTAAATAATAGAAATTACGCCATTCAGAAATCTGGTTATTATACTCAAGATCCGAATTTTGGAAAAATGTTGCGAACAGCTCTTAATTTAGGCTTTAATGTATTTGCTTATGAGCAAACTGGAAATTTAAATGGTAAAGAAAGAGAGATTGCTCAAGCAAATAATATTCAAAGAATAATGAATGAAAGACCTAATGAAAAATTCTTAATTTATTGCGGTTTTGATCATTCTCTAGAAGGAGAACATAGAAGTTGGGGAAAAGCCATGGCTGGTCGTCTAAAAGAATTTACAGGAGTAGATCCACTTACTATTAATCAAGTTAAATATAGCGAAAGATATAATCGTAATTTTAACCAACCACTTCTTAAAGCTCTAAAAATAGATAGCCCCTCCATTCTTATAGATTCCGATAATAATCCTTTCCGATACCAAAAAAAGAATGGCTGGAGCGATATAGCCGTTCTACACCCGAATACAGTATATGAAAAAGGAAGACCTCAATGGTTATTTAACGATGGTTCACAACTTGTAGAGGTTAAAAATGAAAATTTTGAAATTAATTATCCTATTATGGTATTAGCTTATAAAAAAGGAGAAAACATCAATGAAGCAATTCCTGTTGATATAGTTGAACTTGAAGGTAAATCAGATAAGTCATATTTCGTTTTGGATAAAGGACATTATAATATTGTAGTGGACAATCAAAAAGATCAATCTTTCAAATACGAAATAGAGGTAAAATAACTATTGCCAGCAACCTTCATTGCAAATAGACAACAGCCCTAGAAAGAAAATAATTAACTTGATCAACTAACCAGGTCTTAAACGGACATCCCGATAGTTATCGGGATCAAGTGCTATTTTCCGTACGCTGGTTTTAATCGCAAGCCTTGTAGATAATTGTTTAAGAAATTCCTGAGTTCAATAAATTAATTTAAGGTCTTGAAGAAATCATTTTTATTTATACCTGGAGCCTGGATGGGAAAATGGATTTGGAAAGATTTGAAAGAAAGTCTGGAAGATTTAAATTATACTGTTTACACAGTAAGTCTAAGAGGATTAGAATCTAAAAATGCACAAAAAAATTTTGACTTACAAGATCATGTCGATGATGTCAAAACTTTTATAGAAGAAAAAAACTTAAATGAATTAATTGTGGTGGGACACAGCTATTCTGGATTTGTGATCGGACAATTAGCTGATCAAGTTCCCGAAAAAATTTCCAAATTGATATTTTTAGAAGCATTTTTTCCTCTTCATGATCAAAATCTTTTCGAGGCTGCTGGACTTAATGCCAAAGAAGAAATTCAAATCATGGAAAATAATAGTGGTAATTGGCCACCACCAACATTGGATGAATTAAAGCAGCAGAAACATTTATCCGGGGAACAAATAAGGTTATTGAATAAAAAACTGGTAGATCATCCGGGAAAAAGTGTATCACGAAATGCGTATATCAAATCCGACAAAATTGAAGTCGAATCAGTTTTCATTGGAAGTAATTTTAATATGTCTGTACGACAAAAGTTATTATATGGTAATGTTGGTTTTTACGAATTAAATGGTGGCCATTGGCCAATGTTAACTAAAAGAAAAAAACTAACTGGAATATTAGATAAAATAGCCAGCAATTAAAGCAAATATCTACAATAACGAATCCCCGATAGTATTTCAAAGAAAAAAGGCCGCACACTATAAAAGCATGCAGCCCTGTCACCTGCCTTAAAGATTTGGGGCATCCGTGGGGGTGACATATGCAAGATAATTCCTACATTTTAATTATTTGGCAGGTTTAACAGTTATTTAAAACTGTGAGTAAATAATTAAGCAGATCACTGAAAATTCCCGGAAGTTGAAAAACAGAAAAAGCATAAGGGATTATCCAGATAATTTCGTTAAATTCAATACTCCTTCTTTTCCCCCTTTCTCCATTTGAGCTTCAATGCATGGTAGCAACGAAATACCAACATTAAAGTTCAACAACATGAAAAGAAGATCATTTATTACCACCGCATCAATGACCGCATTCAGCATTGCCGCATTTGGTTCCATAAACTGGAACGGCAAATTCTTTGAAGGAAACAATCCCACCACCTCCGATATCCTGGGACCCTTCTACCGGCCTAATGCTCCTATTCGTAGCGATCTTATTCCTCCCGGAGTCCGGGGAACAAAAGCATACCTCAGCGGAAAGATATTTAAAGATGATGGCAGAACACCCTTGGCAGGTGTGCTTGTAGAGGCCTGGCAGTGTGATGCAGACAGGGTTTACGACAATACCTCTGATGAGTTCAGGTTCAGGGGTGCAGTAAAGACGGGAAGCAATGGTTCCTATTCCTTTAAAACAATCCTGCCCCCGCCTTATAATACGGGAACTGGTTGGAGACCTGCACACATACATATGCGTATTTCCAATCCCAAGTACCAGGACCTTATTACGCAGATATACTTTAGGGATGATCCTCACCTTAAGGATGACCCCAGTTCCAGGTCACCGGAAGCCATTCAGCGTATTCTCGCCATCAGCAAAACCACGACCGGCGAACACGAGGTGCAATTCGATGTTACCATGAGCAAGGTATTCCGGCTTAGCGACGAGGGCTTTAAAAAGGTTTCCGGGCTTTACCAGCTGGAGAACGGAACAGCAGAGTTCTACCGCAACAACAATCTTTTGATGATGCGAATTAATGGGCAGATCATGGAAGGGTTTAGCTACACTGGCAATAATACCTTTGAAGCCGCTAAGGGAGTGAATAAGGCTGTCTTTAGTTTTAATGACAAAGCCGAAGCCCTGGTAGCCATCAACCTGTGGGATTACCCCGCAGACAAGTCTGAACTTATAAAAATGAAAGGAACCAGGTTCCTGAAATATTAAACACCCAATAGTAAAATAAATCCTTTGATCTATTTCGGACAAATTTATCCGAAATATGATATTCATCATAATTCAGAAATAGGCTATTTGTGATTTTTGTGCTAACCTTTAAACGAACACAGAAATGAGCAAAGAAAGAAAACTATGGATCACCTTCGGACTGGTGATGCTCATATCCTTTACAATCTTAGGATATTATGGTTTTGAGATCTATCAGAAAGCCCCGCCTAGACCCACCAACATTGTAACCCCAGATGGTGAGATCGTGGTTAAGGGACAGGACATCCTGGACGGGCAGAACGTTTGGCAAAGCATGGGCGGACAGGAAGTCGGTTCTATCTGGGGTCATGGCGCATATATCGCACCAGACTGGACCGCGGACTGGCTTCACAGGGAATCTCTATATATTCTTAACAAATGGTCTGAAGAAGAACATGGAGAGAAATATGAGACCCTTGGCAGCGAAAAACAGGCGGCCCTTGAAAGAAGGTTGCAGGAAGAACTGCGAAACAACACCTACAACGAAGAAGATGGCACGATTACCATATCTCCCTTAAGGGCCGAAGCTATTGAAAGCCTTAATTCCTATTACAAAGGGCTTTTTATGGACGATCCTGCACTCGATGAGTTAAGAAATTATTACGCCATCCCTAAGAATGCCATAAAAGATGAAGACAGAATGCGGCAAATGAGCAACTTCTTCTTCTGGGCATCCTGGGCCACAGTTACCGAAAGACCCGGAAGCGAAGTAAGCTATACCCATAACTGGCCACCAGAGGAACTTGTTGGAAACAAGCCCACCGGGGACCTGCTTATATGGACTGGATTCAGTATTATTCTCCTGTTGTTCGGAATAGGCGTTATGGTATTCTATCATGCGAAAATGAAGGAGGAAGAATCTCCTGAATTGCCGGTGGAAGATCCTTTAATGCGACAGACCATTACCCCCTCCATGCAGGCGGTAAAAAAGTATTTGTGGATCGTAAGCCTGTTGATACTTGTGCAGGTAAGTTTCGGGGTTATTACTGCCCACTATGGAGTTGAAGGTGATGCTTTCTACGGACTTGATCTTGCCAAAATACTCCCTTATTCAATATCCCGAACCTGGCATGTGCAATTGGGAATCTTATGGATCGCTACGGCCTGGCTGGCAACCGGGCTCTACATAGCACCGGCAGTTTCGGGCAGGGATCCCAAATTCCAGAAGCTGGGAGTGAACTTTCTTTTTATCTGCCTTCTAATTATCGTAGCAGGTTCCATGGCCGGTCAATGGATGGGAGTAATGCAAAAATTAGGACTAGCCGAAAACTTCTGGTTCGGGCACCAGGGATATGAATATGTTGATCTTGGCCGTTTCTGGCAGATATTCCTTCTTGTAGGTCTGTTCTTATGGCTGGCTTTGATGGTACGACCATTACTTCCGGTACTCCGCAAAAAAACATCGGAAAGAAATCTTTTATTAATGTTCCTGGTCTCCTCTGCGGCCATAGCCCTATTCTATGCCGCCGGGTTAATGTGGGGAAGACAAACCAATATCGCCATCGCCGAATACTGGCGCTGGTGGGTTGTACACCTCTGGGTGGAAGGCTTTTTTGAAGTTTTTGCCACTGTTGTGGGAGCCTTCCTGTTCGTAAGACTCGGGTTACTCAGAACCAAAACGGCCACATTAAATGTGCTGCTCGCTACTGTGATATTTCTATCGGGTGGTATTTTAGGTACTTTTCACCACCTTTACTTTAGTGGTACTCCTACTGCCGTGATGGCCCTTGGAGCAACCTTTAGTGCACTGGAAGTAGTTCCCCTGGTTTTAATAGGAATCGAAGCTTATGAAAACTATAAGCTGAGCAAGGCCACCAAGTGGATCAAAGACTATAAATGGCCTATTTACTGCCTGGTCGCAGTGGCTTTCTGGAACTTCCTTGGCGCGGGTATATTTGGTTTCATTATCAATCCGCCAATAGCACTCTATTACATGCAGGGGCTTAACACCACTGCCGTACATGCTCATACCGCACTGTTCGGTGTATACGGAATGCTTGGCATAGGTTTGATGATGTTCGTGCTTAGAAGTATGTACCGAAAACAAATATGGAACGAAAAACTGCTGAAATTTTCTTTCTGGAGTATCAATATCGGATTGATCCTTATGGTTCTTTTAAGCGTGCTCCCAATTGGTCTTTTACAAACCGTGGCCAGCGTTAATGAAGGGATGTGGTATGCCCGCTCTGCCGAATTTATGCAGCAACCCAGGATGGATACCCTGCGATGGTTACGCGCCGTTGGAGACACCATATTTGCAATAGGACTTGTATCCTTTGTATGGTTCGTATTTTCCCTTAACAGCAAGAAGAAACTTGCCCAGGAAACCAGAATAAAAAAGGAAGAAAGAGTGCTGGAAGAAGTAGAATAATAATCGAGTTTTTTTATTTTTAATTAGTTGAATCGTAAGAGGGATGACTTTTTTTCATCCCTCTTATTTTTTTGTATCCACTGAACAATCAGTCACTTATACTGAAAAAAAATTAAGCCTGAACATTTGAAATAAACACATTAATTAAAATAATTTAAGTAACTTAAGAGGGTGAACATTTACAGAATACCTGGTCTACTACATTTACTTTGACGAAAGTGCTCATGGATTTAAAACAGTGAAACATGAGAAGCAGAATTGAGAATTACAGTCTTACCTTAAAGATCATAACATCCATGGCAATGGTGGGTTATATCATATTATTAATGGTAGAAAGTGCCGCACTTTATACAGAATCCAGTGAGCTTACCGGTTATTTCCTTTTCAGTCTCTTCCTGGTGGGCTATATCCTGCTATGGAAACACAAGGTAATTTCAGGAATGGTATTTCTTATCTGGTACTCCATACAATGGTATATGGTTTTTCTTGTTTGGGAAAAAGGAATGATGACCCTTTTATTAGGTTTACCCATTGCTGCACTGGGCCTTTTGATCCTTTTAAATGGAATTAAAAAGAAGCCAAATAAGTCTTCACCATCCATTTAAACACTTGAAATACCACATTAAAGCGGTGATATACCCCGAAGTGTTTTTGGCTGGATCAGATCTCAGAATTTCTTACTCCACTGTTATTCTTTCGTTTACACCTCTGTCTTTAAGGGAAATTATGAGCTTATTGTGAGTGCCATCCCAAAATATACCCTCCTCTTTTTCCAGCATTTCAACAGAATCTACCGAATCTAAGTTCTTAGAATTCACCTTTATTTTCCTTATATTTTTCAGACCGATCAAAACAATCATATAATCGCGTTTCATTGGCGCCTTCTCATAAGTCCCAATGGAAGGATATATCGTTAGCCTGCCATCTTTAAATTCGATCTCAGTAGTACGCAGTTCATTACGAGTACGGAACCTTTCGGTTACGTTATCATCTTCATATAAAGTAAAGGCACCATCAGTCCCGGTATATACATCAATACTAATCTTAGTTGGATCAAGGGAAAAAGTACTTTTAGCATAATCATATTTAGGAATGATAGCTCCTTCTTTTACAAATAGGGGCAGTTGGCCCGTTGTGGTCTTATACCGTATCGTCTTTCCTCCAATGATCTTTTCCCTGGTATGGAAATCGTACCATTTCCCTTCGGGAAGCCACACCTCCCTGATCGAATCCATTTTAGAAAACACCGGCGCCACGAGTAATTCGTCTCCCCACATGTATTGCAAGTCGTACTTCCAGGCTTCAGGAACTTCCTGATGATCAATCACCATGGCTCTTGCCATGGGAACACCCTTTTCATGGGCAATATGAGCATAGGTATAGATATATGGCATCATTTCATATCTCAAAACCCCATATTTCATTGCAACATCCCTTGCTTTTTGAGATCTGTCAAGTGGCCAGCGTGAATTTTCACCAGGGCCATGAGGGCGCCAGATGGGAGAAAAACTTCCGAAAGCCATAGCCCAGTTCATATACATATGATCCTCTGGACCGGGTTCTCTAAATCCCCCCGCATCATGGTTGAAATATGGAAACCCAGATAGCCCGGATGCCTGCATTGCCCTTACCTGGGCTTTCATCCACTCGTAATCACACTTGATATCACCGGTCCAATGGGTCGTTAGGCGCTGTCCTCCGGCCATGGCGCTTCGGGCCCACACAAATGGTCTTTTATCTTCGCCTATCCCGGGTGGGAGGTTTTCATTCTTATTATCCCATCCTTCCTGTACAATGGCTTTCCCTATCAAAAAAGGATAATAATTCTCATTTTCAGCCCACGACCTTCCATTTGCAAGAATAATCGTATCGCTCATTGGCCACATCTCATCTGTTTCGTCTATCCAGAGGGCATCTCCGGGATAATTAAGGTCGGGATTAAGAGATTGAGACCAGAACAGCTCCCAGATCCAGTTACGCATTTCGGGATTGGAATAATCTGGAGCGCTTTCGCCTTCCTTTACGCCTGATTCTTTGGCATAAGGAAGATTATATTCGGGTTTCCATCCTGCCGACAGCAGGGCATTATTCCTGTTATGATCCAATGTTACCGTGAGATGATGAGCTTTTATCCATTCATTGAATTCCGCAGGATCTGGTACCCGAGTGGAGTCCCACTCGAACCAGGAACCGGACCATGCCCCGGTTCCAGCCCGCCATCGATTATCATTAACCAGGTGATCAAGAGGATAACCCGCATTCCTGTGAGCAATAATCTTCTCTTTCCACCACTCCACTCCCTGGTGTTGAGGCGATCCCTTATCTGAAAGCTGTAAGCCAAAGATCGAGCGCTGGGGTAAACGAGGTCTGCCTGTAAGACCGGTATATTTACCCAGGATCTCCCTGAAATGAGGACCATAAATAAAGAAATAGTCCATCTGGCCGGGAAATCCACTGGTATTGAAACCAAAATCATAGGTTTGATTCTTACCAAAGTTGAATTCATGATTATAGGTACTGTTCAGAAAAACTCCATAACCCTTGCTGGACAGGTAGTAAGGCACTGTGAGCACACCCTGGGCTCCCCAATCGGATTTCATCTTTCCCTCCCCGTAGTTGCTTGAAACTTTTTGTCCTCTTAGATCTATAGACTCCACCCAGCCGAACGCTCCATGGCCCAGACCTGCAAAATGCTCTTCTTCATCAAATTCAAAATCGATACTGATCCTGTTATCCTCCCATTTTACTCCCTCTCTTTCTTCCAAAAGCATCTTTTCTGAATCACGGATATCCACTTTTAAAGGTGATTTTGAGATCGCTACAGTTAGCTTATCATTTATCAGCAGAATCTCAGAGGCTTGTTCCTTAAGACTGTAATTACCATTTTTCTCATGATCTACTACCATCTCATAGCGATCATCAGCAAAATAATCCTCTCCGGCACTAACCCAATGAAACCTTATTACATCATCCTGATAGAAACTTACCCGAAGCTTGTACCCGGTAGTCGTCTCAAAAGTAACCTGGTGATTTTCCTTTTGAAAGGATTCATAATCTCCTCTTTGAGCGAAAGAAGAGTGAAAAACCTGAAGAAAAAGTAAGACAATAATTGACCTGAGCAGTTTCATGGATCTAAGGAATAAACTTTCAATAACTATAAAGTTATAAAAGATTCTCCTTCTCTCCTGCCTTTACTTCAAAATCCAGCCAGTTTTCTTCAGGAGGATAGGAGCAGGTGGTAAAACCACTATAACTGCATGGCGGATTATAGGCATGGTTAAAATCCAGGATCGCAGTTTTATTATCATTGGTTTCAAACTCAAGGTAACGTCCCGCGCCATAGGTTTCGGTTAGAGCCGTCTGGTCGCCAAACATAATGAAGTTACCTTCCATAAAATCCAGCGAATAAGTCTTCCCTTTGTATTCGAAATCTAAAGAACCTATAAATTCGGCCTCCCTGGTACCACCATAACTCACTGGAATTTCAATGATCTTTGGAGATTCATAATAAGTCAGTTTTCCTTCAAAAATAAATTCGGATGTGAGCTCATAGGACTGGAAACCGGGAAATTTGTCGATCTCGGGATTTTCGGAATTCATGATCCTTAGTAGCTTCACATCTTCCAGCGAATTCACATACCAGCTGTAATTCTCATGGAACATGATCTCTGAATGTCCCCTGTGATCAAGGGATATCAGATTATATTTATCGATCACCGAATCGTTTTCAAGTCTAACCTCAACCTCCGGCGAAGAATGAAAGACAAGTGAATCATTTTCAAACTTAATGCTACCTAGCTTAGCCGGAGCGGTGGAGTCTTTTAGCTGAAAATTATTCTCAGGAGCCGAACCAAAAGAATTGGCAGAAGCAGAATCCAGTTCAAACATATCCGAAATACTCAGATAATAAAAATGTTCTTCATGAAGTTCGCCCTGGAAAGCCTGGTAAGCCTCCTTGTATTCCTTATCGATCTTAAATTCCCTTTTTTCCTGGCAGCTTATAAGTACAGCCAGTAGTAAGAGATAACTGATATTCTTCATTTTTCAAATAAAACTTCAATTGTTCAGGCGGCAATTTAAAGCTTTTTAAATTCAGATAGCTATGATTCCTGTTTATAGAAATTCACCGGGATATATTAAAAATAGAAGAGGCTGTCTAAAAAGTTCTTTCCCGGTCATTGCGAGGAACGAAGCAATCTTTACATAATTTGGTAACCATAGTAGAGATTACTTCACTTCGTTCGTAATGACGGCTGGATTTGCTTTTTAGACAGCCTCTTCTTGCTTAAAACTAAATTTTCAACTAATTAAGATCAAAGCGATCATTGTTCATCACCTTGGTCCATGCTTTTACAAAGTCTTTCACGAACTTCTCCTGTGAATCCTTGCAGCCATATACTTCAGCAAGGGCACGAAGCTCTGAATTGGAACCAAAGATAAGATCAACACGGGTTCCGGTCCATTTCACCTCACCGCTTTTACGGTCCTTACCTTCAAATACAAGCTGATCATCTGAGGTCGCTTTCCAGGTGGTATTCATATCCAGCAGATTCATAAAGAAATCGTTTGTCAATGTTCCGGGCTTATCGGTAAAAATACCGTGATCAGATCCGTCATAATTAGCCCCAAGTGCACGCATGCCACCCACGAGCACGGTCATTTCCGGAGCGCTAAGCTTTAAAAGCTGAGCCCTGTCTACCAGCATCTCTTCTGCTGAAGTAGTAACTTTTTCTGTTCGCTTCAGATAATTGCGGAAACCGTCTGCCTGTGGTTCAAGTGGTTCAAATGCCTCAATATCGGTCTGTTCCTGTGAAGCATCGGTACGACCCGGTGTAAAAGGAACGTTTAGGTCATGACCCGCATCCCTGGCAGCCTTTTCCACCCCGGCACTTCCGGCAAGGACTATGATATCAGCCAGAGAGACTTTTTTGTTGCCAGATTGGGAGTTATTGAAATCATCTTTAATGCTTTCAAGTTTCTCCAATACCTTCTGCAATTCAGGCGGGTTGTTCACTGCCCAGCTTCTCTGAGGCTCCAGCCTGATACGGGCTCCGTTGGCTCCGCCTCTTTTATCAGAGTCACGATAGGTAGATGCCGAAGCCCAGGCGGTAGTCACCAGTTGAGAAACAGATAGTCCTGAATCTAGAATTTTTCCTTTCAGGTTGGAAATATCCTGATCGCTGATCAGTTCATGATCTACAGCAGGAACAGGATCCTGCCAGATAAGTTCTTCATCGGGAACCTCAGGCCCTAAATATCTTGAAACAGGTCCCATATCACGGTGCGTAAGCTTATACCATGCCCTTGCGAAGGCATCAGCAAACTCATCGGGATTCTCATAGAAGTGTCTTGAGATCTTTTCATATTCGGGATCCATCTTCAGAGAAAGATCGGTGGTAAGCATAAATGGCTGATGGCTTTTCGATGAATCATGTGCATCTGGAATAAGGCCAGCACCAGCCCCATCTTTTGGCTGCCATTGATAAGCTCCGCCAGGGCCTTTAATGCATTCCCATTCATATTTGAACAGGTTCTCAAAGAAGTTCATGCTCCATTTGGTTGGAGTCTTTGTCCAGGCACCTTCAATACCACTGGTAATCGCATCTCCGGCTTTACCACTACCGAATGAGTTTTTCCATCCGAGACCCATCTCTTCGATACTCGCTCCTGCCGGTTCGGCTCCCACATATTTTTCGGAATCAGCCGCACCGTGGGTCTTTCCAAAGGTGTGCCCTCCGGCAATAAGTGCTACGGTCTCATAATCGTTCATCGCCATTCGGCCGAAAGTCTCGCGAATATGGTCGGCAGCGGCTACCGGATCAGGATTTCCGTTCGGACCTTCAGGATTCACATAGATCAGTCCCATATGAGTAGCTCCAAGCGGATTTTCAAGTTTGTCTCCCTTGGCGAAACGCTCCTTATTTCCTAACCATTCACCTTCAGAACCCCAGTAGATATCTTCTTCGGGTTCCCAGATGTCTTCACGCCCACCTCCAAAGCCGAAGGTTTTGAATCCCATAGATTCCAGGGCACAGTTCCCGGCAAGGATCATAAGATCTGCCCAGGAGAGCTTTTTACCATATTTCTGCTTGACAGGCCAAAGCAGTAAGCGTGCCTTATCAAGGTTTGCATTATCTGGCCAGCTGTTAAGCGGTGCAAAACGCTGGGAACCGGAAGCTCCGCCTCCGCGGCCGTCCCCAATACGATAAGTCCCGGCGCTATGCCATGCCATACGTATAAAGAAAGGACCGTAATGACCGTAATCGGCCGGCCACCAATCTTGGGAGTCGGTCATAAGATCAAAAAGGTCTTTTTTAACTGCTTCAAGATCGAGACTCTTAAACTCTTCGGCATAATTAAAATCCTCCCCCATAGGATCTGAAAGGGAGGAATGCTGACGTAGTATCTTTAAGTTCAATGAATTTGGCCACCAGTCGCGGTTAGAGGTTCCACTACCCGCAGTAAATTTTGTAGCCCCACCCATAAACGGACATTTGCTTGATTCGTTCACTTCCCAGACTTTATGATTGTCTGAATTGTTCGAATGATTGTTGTGTGCCATGTTGGATAGTTTTAGATGATTAATACTTAAAAATATGATAATATTTGTTTATATGTCTTACTTGCTGATAATTAAAACCTATGCTCGTTAAAGGCAAAGCTTATGGAAGGACCACTGATTTAAAAAGCTGCAGAAACTTCCAGACCTAACCGGTAAAACCAGTGTATTACATGACTTCTAATACCATTTAAGGTATCCACCAAAACCCGACGAAAAAAATTCAGAAACCCATGAAAAAATAAGGGATATCCTGCTATCTTTAATAGGAATTCTGAACTGTAATAGAATTTCTATTAAAGTATATTTTACCGCATTTTTAAAATGGAAAAATGGATTAGCCGTATTGATGCTATCACCACCAAATTCATGGATAGTTTTGGTGATCTTAGCCGGGAGGACCTCAACTGGAAGCCAGATCCCCAAACCTGGAGTATCGCTCAGAATGTGGATCATTTGATAAACCTGAACAGGTCTTACTTCCCCACCTTTGAGAACCTGAAAAAAGGGAGCCAGGATCTTCCTTTTATTGCCCGATTTGGATTTGTGGTCTCTTTCTTCGGAAATATGATAAAAAAATCGGTGGAGCCCGACCGGAAAAAGAAAATGAAGACCTTCCCCATGTGGGAGCCGTCTCAAAGTGATCTTCCCAAAAGTATCCTCCACGAATTCCAGGAAACCCAGGATAAGCTTAAAGGATATATTTCAGATTCTGTTGATTTCATCCATCAGAATATGGTGATATCTTCTCCGGCCAACAGGAATATTGTATACAAACTGGAAACGGCTTTTGACATCATTGTATCCCATGAGGAACGACATTACAACCAGGCGAAAGAAGTATTATCACTATTACCAAAAACTTAATCATCAAAAACCGGATATACCATGGAAGAAAAATCCAAGACTACCTTAAGCGTTGAAACAGAAGTAAAGCTTCCTGCCGAGAAGGTCTGGGAATACTGGAACAAACCTCAGCATATTACGATGTGGAATTTCGCTTCAGATGAATGGCATTGCCCGAGGGCGGAAAATGACCTGAGACCCGGTGGGAAAATCATGTCGCGCATGGAGGCGAAAGATGGGAGCATGGGCTTTGATTACTCTGGCACTTATGAAGAAGTGAAACCTTTTGAAAGTATCATTTATTCGCTCGATGATGGGAGAAAGGTAAAAATAGAATTCAGTCCGTTTGAAAATGGAACAAAAATAACGGAGAGCTTTGAAGCAGAAGGAACTCATTCCCTCGAGCAACAAAGGAATGGCTGGCAAACCATCCTCGATAATTTCAGGAAGTACGCTGAGGCCCAGCGATAAAACCTGATAAATAAAGTGATAAAATGCAAGAAGCTCTAGAGCTCTCTGTAAGAGAAATCAAAAAAGAGGATATAGACCTTATAGCCGATTACTGGTTAACCTCCGAACCCGATTTTCTAACCGGGATGGGAGTGGATCTTCAGAAACTGCCAACCAGAAGAGATCTGCAAAAAATGCTAAGCCAGCAGATTGAAACTCCCTACCAAAAAAAGAAGTCCTACGCGCTTATCTGGCTCGCCAATGGCAGGCCGGTTGGCCATTCAAATGTGAACGAAATAGAATACGGAAATCAGGCAAAAATGCACCTCCACCTTTGGAAATCAGATCTCAGGCAAAAAGGTATGGGCAGCGAACTTTTAGCAAAGACCCTTCCCTTTTATTTTGACCGGCTAAAACTGGTAGTGATCTGGTGTGAACCTTATGCTAAAAATCCTGCTCCTAACAGAACTCTGGCCAGTTCAGGATTTGAATTTGTAAAACAATATGTTACGACCCCCGGATCCCTGAATTTTGAACAGGAAGTGAATCGCTGGAAACTCACCAGGGAAAAGTTCAAGGTAAATTATAAATAAAAAATACATTAAACATAAATTTTGTAGATTTAGAAGACTGAACTTTATAATAGCCTCCCCATGTGGTTATTACCTCTTCCCCTTGGCTTTTCAAAAATTAACTGCCTACTCATAAAAAATGTTTACAGGATGAAAAAATTAGTATGTTTAGGCTTCTTCTTTTTATTGGCAACCATAAACTTAAATGGCCAAAACCGCGTTAGCGTAGAAGCCAATATGGGCCCTGTAATTGGGGATGAAACTAAATATCATTCCATTAATTTCCAGGCAAACGCGAATTACCTTTGGGGTATTTCTCAAAATATTTACCTGGGGCTAACCATGGGGGGCTCTATTTTTTGGGGCGAAGGAAAAAACCCGGGTTGGTTTGGTTCCATCCCCGCGGTATACTTTCCTTTTGGAATGGCCGGAAGACTTAACCCGACAGATTTTCTTAAAATCGGTGGAGATCTGGGTTATGCATTCAGCCTTGATGACACCAATGGTTTATATTATCGCCCGTTAATTTCTTATCAAGCCACCCCAAGACTTTCCTTATTACTAGCATATTCCAATATTGTAGGAGATGATGGCGAAACTTTTAC
Source organism: Gramella jeungdoensis (assembly GCF_023805255.1). Lineage (GTDB taxonomy): Bacteria > Bacteroidota > Bacteroidia > Flavobacteriales > Flavobacteriaceae > Christiangramia > Christiangramia jeungdoensis. The sequence goes on along the minus strand of NZ_JAMSCK010000003.1, from coordinate 691,640 downwards.
TGAAGAAAGCTTTATCGTCTCTGCAATTACTATAGGTGTCAATATAAGTTTATGATGTAATACTCAAAGAAATTAAAAATTTAATCTTCGTCCTCAAAAATTTCCTCTATTGACATGTTGAACAACCTGGCGATCTTAAAGGCTAAAGGTAAGCTGGGATCAAATTTTCCTTTTTCGATAGCATTGATAGTTTGCCGGGAAACCCCGGTTTCATCTGCCAGCTGAGCCTGGGTTATTTCCTTTTCTGCTCTTAAAACTCGAAGACGATTTTTCATTTATACCGAAAATTGTTGATTAATACAGCAAACATGTAGGTGATTCCCATGATCATCACGAGATAGGATATTTCAGCATCATAGGAGATTACATTAGTAATGTCCAGCATCGAGTAACCAAGTCCTGTAATTAGTGTAACTCCCAGCGTAACTCCCATGGCTTCAAGATGTATCTTTCGATGCATCTCATCAAGACCATTCAGATGTTTGATGTTTGCAATGATCATTCCCACACCTACAGCAAGGTTTATGAATATCATGATGGCAGATATGGTGGTATCTTCATTCCAAAGAAATTTGTGGCCAAAAGCCACTAAAGCGAGTGTTAGCACCCATGCGCCGGTCCAAATGCCAAGGTGAATTGTATTCCTTTTACATCTGGCAGCTAAAGTATCATTTTGATTCTTCATAGTAAAGTGTATTTGATTTTTAGTAAAGTAAACTTTACACAAAGATATACAAAAAATTAAGTATGTCAAGTTTTATTTACAAATAGTCAATCTTACATGACATTATGTGATTTTTCTTTAATAATTTCATAATAGAAATTTGAATAAAAGCCCCTATATTTAAATATTCTCAAGGTTTTTATATATTTTTTATTAGCTTAAAGGCACCGAAAAAATCTAAATCATTATTGCTCAATGAAAATATACGAAAGTGATTATCTCATCATTCAGCATGAAAAAGAAAGTGATCGCTTTGTACAGTTCTGGAAAGCTTCACCCCCTTCTTTTGATATTTTAAAAGAAGAACTTCTCACATTTACCAGCTATTATAAAAAACATGGGCCATCTCAGGCTTTATGGCTGCAGCAAAACTTCTCTCTCCCTCTTAACAAGGAAATTGATGAATGGATTGAAGAGAATGTAAATGTTCCCTGTGTGGAATATGGTAATAAAAAGGTAGCCTTTGTGGTGGGAAAAGATGTATTGGTACACCTAAGTGTTATGAATTCCTTTGAGGAAATGAGCTCGGTTGTTAGCCCTAATCATTTTGCATCTGAAAAAGAGGCCAGGCAATGGCTTGATGAAACTGACACTGAGAACCACCAAAATTCAGAAATAACCATTTTATTTGAAGGTATAGATGATGACGGAAATTCCATAATTAAAATTAAAAGGCCCTCCGGTGATATCGTCAATACCATAAAATCATTCAACAACCTTCTTGAAGAGAACAAATTTATTAAGTCTAACATAGACAATTATTCCAGGCTTACTAAAAGGGAAAAAGAGATCCTCGTAGTCCTTTCAAAAGGATTAAAACAACAGGAAATAGCTGATGAGCTATATATTTCAATTCAAACCCTGCGCACCCACTGGAAAAACATCAAAAAAAAACTGGGAATAAGATCTCTTGCTGAAGTGATCAAATATGTACGGGCTTTTGAAATGAAGTGATTTTTTTACTGGTCATCTAACTGAACTGCATCGGCCGATGCTCCAAGTTCTTCAAGTATCTCACTTATTTGCTCGGTCATTTCAGGAGGCCCACATACATAAAAGCGTGAATCAAAATCTTCCACGTTGTTCAATAAAAAGTCCTTATCTATATAAGCATTTATATAATCGGTATCTTCCTGATCGGTAATTACATATTTCACATTTTCATCCAGCATCCCATCCAGTTCGTCTTTCAGAATGATATCCTTATCGGTCTTATTGGAAAAGAAAAGAGTATTCCCCTTTACGTCTCCTTCTCGCTGAAGATCCCTTAATATAGCCAGGTAAGGTGTGATACCGGCACCTCCCGCGATTATATATCCAGGGCCTTTATATTCTATGGCACCCCAGGTATCTCTCACTATAAGCTCATCTCCCGGTTTCAACTTTCCAAGTTGTTCGGTCACGCCGTTATGGTCTGGATATATCTTGATGGTAAATTCCAGAAAAGGATCCTGGTTTAGACTGGTGAAGGTAAAAGGCCTTTTTTCATCCTTCCATTCCTCTTTATTTATTGATACCTCTGTGGCATGTCCCGGAGTAAAACTGTAGCCCGAGGGCTTATCTGTCCTAAAGCGCTTTACATTATGGGTCACATCACCAACCGACTGAATTCTGACTATATGTTCCATTTTTTCTTTTTAAGGTAGAATTTTTCCTTTGAAGAAAAAACATGGAAAGTCCTCAAACCTAAATTTTTAACCCTTTGTATAGAGAATTAAAGAGGATTTTAAGGTAGTTTTATAAAATCTATTTTCAATTCTGAACAATTATAAATGCCAGGAAAAAGATTTTTTCATAATTCAGGATCATCTTGGAAAGCTTGATCAACATCCTGCCTTTTTATGATTTATTAAAAAATGAATAACAGTAAAACTAGGGAAGAACTCCTCAAGGAGTTCGAAGTCCTGCAAAAAGATTATAAGGCTTTAAAATCCAGATTGGAGAATACGGTGCTTAAAAACACCAGAACCGAACTGGATTTGACTTTAGCAAAGAAAAAGGAAGAGAAGAACGAATTGCATCTCATGTCTATATACAATACGGTAGAAGACGTGATCTTCCAGCTAAATGTAGAAGAAAATGGAGATTTCCGTTTCAATTTGGCCAATAAGGCTTTTTTTGCTGTTACAGGTTTAACGGAAACACAAGTGATCGGAAAGCTGGTAAGCGAAGTCATTCCTGAACCTTCACTCTCACTAGTAATTAAAAAGTATAATGAAGCGATTACGGAAAGAAAGATTGTGAAATGGGAGGAAGTATCTAATTATCCCTCAGGTGAACTTACTGGTCAGGTTACGGTATCTCCAATCTTTGATAAGAACGGAAAATGTATTGAGCTGGTAGGGTCTGTTCACGATATCACGGATTTAAAAAAAAGGGAAGAGCTTTTAAAACAAAAAAACTTTGAGATAGAGAAAAAAAACCGGGAACTAAAAAAAGCTATAAAGAAAGCTGAAGATAGTGACCGACTAAAATCGGCTTTCCTTGCCAACATGTCCCACGAAATACGAACCCCCATGAACGGCATTCTTGGGTTTTCGGAATTACTTCAGGAAGCTGATCTAAGTATTGAAGAACAAAGGGAGTATATTGATATTATTAGAAAGAGCGGGACCCGCATGCTAAATATCATTAACGATATCATTGATATTTCCAAGATCGAATCCAACCAGGTTGAATTACATCTTAGAGAGGCTAACATAAACGAGAAGATAAGATATGCATACCGACTTTTTAAACCAGATTTTGAAATCAAAGATCTCAAGGTAAACTGTGAAATGCCCCTGCCAGATGAAAAGGTGACAATCATCACCGATGGTGAGAAACTATATGCCATTCTAACAAATCTGGTTAGCAATGCCATTAAATACACTCCCGAGGGAAGTATTGAATTCGGTTACACTTTAAATGAGAAAAAAGGGGAATTTGAGTTCTTTGTTAAAGATACCGGTATAGGCATTCCAAAGGATAGTCAGGAAGCGATCTTTAAAAGGTTTGTACAGGCCGCAATTTCAGACAGAAAGGCCATACAGGGAGCCGGCTTGGGATTATCTATCACGAAGGCATATGTTGAAATGTTGGGCGGCAGGATCTGGGTTGATAGTAAGGAAGGCGAGGGTTCCAGTTTTCACTTTACGATTCCCCAGAAAAGTGTTCCCGAAAAGACGAAGAAAAGCATATCACAAAAACATGTTAGCATTCCAAAAGAACTGGAAAACCTTAAAATGCTGATCGTTGAAGATGACAGTATATCCAAACTCTTCGTAAGGAAAATTATCAAAGATTTTATTCCGGAGATCAAGGAAGCCGGAAACGGGCTTGAAGCTGTTGAGACCTGCAGGAAGAATCCAGATCTGGACCTGATACTAATGGACATGCAGATGCCGGAAATGAATGGTTTTGAAGCTACCCGGAAGATCAGGGAGTTCAATAAGGATATCATAATTATTGCCCAGACGGCTTATTCTTTCTCATCCGATAAACAGAAGGCCTTAGAAGCAGGCTGTACCGATTATATCTCAAAACCCCTTTCACGGAAAAAATTACTTCAAAAGATCCAGGAGTATTTTTAAATATGGCTTTATGATAGCTGCTCTCTTCCCTTAATCGCTCTTAAAAATTTACATTGAGTAAAGTTGAATGGATTCCATGATCCTAAAAGGATTTGCTTCTATATTTCATAGCCCTCCCAATCTTCGATATCATTTCTTTCTTCCGGTTTTATAGATCGGGAAAGGATCTTCTCGTCATACTTCATCCCGTGTTTTTGCAAGACATCTGCCGGCACCCCATCCCATACATTTGGCTTATTACCCATATAACCAAGATATTCTACCCCTTCCTTACTGGTGAAATATCCGGTAGTAACAAGATTCCTCATTCTGCTAAAGAACTGGGCACCCTGCGTAAATTCGGGTTTTACATCTTCAGGATATGCAATATCTTCAATGATCGCGATCTGTTGCTCTTTGCTTAAATCAACAAAATCCTTTTCATATCTTTTATAGCTTTCGTTCTTCAACCATCTCAGGCCACCGCGCATAGGAGTTTGGTGAGAGGGAATATCCTTGGTGATAAATTCGATGAATTCAGGCACGCCAGCTTCCGAGGCTGGTTTGGATCCGTCGCCGGGCATAATGATATCACTTAACACGATTATGGTCTTCATTTCCTCATCGGTATAGAAATCCTGTTCAAGAAGAGCTTCATCGCGGGCTTCTTCCGCCGGGGTACGGCCATAATCGAATTCCCTTTCCTTAATATCGGTAAGTTTACTTACATCGGTGTCTTCATCAAGCCTGCAGCTTAATAACAAACTTGTACCTGCTCCTCCTATCAAAAGTGTTCTGAGTGATTCTCTTCTATCCATAACAAGCTATTTAAATATTACCTTTTTTCATTTCATCTGCCAGATAATCTGAAGCCCTCCAGGCAAGCGCCAGGATGGTCCAGGTTGGGTTCTTGTCGGCCTGGGAAACAAACGAGCCTCCGTCCATCACAAAGAGATTCGGAACATCATGAGCCTGATTATACTTATTCAGTACAGATTTCTTTGGGTCAGATCCCATACGCGTGGTACCAACTTCGTGAATAATCCTTCCGGGATTCTCAAGGCCGTAGCTGGAATCCTTTCCGGGCTTCTCTCCAAGCGCCATCCCACCCATGTTGGAGATGATCTCTTCAAAGGTATCCTGCATATGGGCCGCCTGTTTTACTTCCTCTTCGGTCCATTTATAATGAAATTTAAGAACAGGGATCCCAAATTTATCTACTTTTTCCTTATCTATCTCACAACGGTTTTCTTCCTGCGGAATACTTTCTCCTCTTCCAGCCATACCGACAAGAGAACCATAAAAGCGTTTCACATCTTTCATTAGCTCTACACCATAACCTCCGGCTTTTTTGGTTTCACCATCTATACCCGGTACCATTCCATTCAGGTTTTCCATATTAAAACCGAATCCATAGGCTGGCATTCCCATACCACCCCAGTATTCAATATGATAACCGCGACTAAAGCCAAGGCTCTTATCATCATTGAGCCACCATGGTGTATAAAGGTGCATTCCGCCTACCCCATCTTCATTATAGCGTTTCCTGTCCATAAGTGAAGGCATAAACGCCATCCTGGAAGATCCGGTAGAATCGTGCAGATATTTACCCACAACATTACTGGAATTAGCCAGGCCGTTAGGGTGGACTGAAGATTTTGAATTGAGCAGTATTCTTGCCGAACTACAGGCACTTGCCGCTAGAATTACGACTTTAGCCTTAATCCTGTAATCCTTAAGGTCTTCTTTATTGATATAATGTACGCCGGTCGCATTTCCTTCACCATCTGTAATCACTTCCCTTACCATCGCGTTGGTATAAAGGTCTACCTTGCCCGTTTCCATTGCCGGATTCACCAGGACTGAGGATGATGAAAAATCACCATATACCGAGCAGGACCGTGAACACTGATTACAGTAAAAACAGGCCGCTCTTTTCTTATTAACTCGTTTGGTAAGGATCGAAAGTCGGGATGGGATCATCGGGATCCCAATCTTCGAGGTTCCTTTTTGAAAATATAACTCATGTAGTCTTGGCTTCGGAGGAGGTAAAAAATAACCATCCGGTTCGTTAGGGATGTTCTCCCGGGTTCCGAATACCCCTATCAGTTTATCTACTTTATCATAGTAAGGCTTAACGTCATCGTACCCAATTGGCCAGTTATCTCCTTTCCCGTCAAAATCCTTTCTTTTAAAATCCAAAGGTCCAAACCTAAGGGAGATCCTTCCCCAGTGATTGGTGCGTCCCCCCAGCATACGGGATCTAAACCAGTCGAATTCGGTTCCCTGGGCGCGCGTATAAGGTTCCCCATCGAGTTCCCAACCTCCATAGGCCATATCAAAATCACCAAAGGGCCTCATGGTTCCGGCGCCCCTTCTTGGAGATTCCCAGGGCCATCTTAACTGAGTTCTTTGTTGGGGATTAGCAGGATCAAAATTAGGACCGGCCTCTACAAGGGCGATCTTAAAACCTTTATCGGCCAGGATCTTTGCGGCCATCCCTCCTCCGGCACCTGATCCAACGATACAGACATCATATTTTGGGGACTGTTCAATAATTTGAAAGGACATAGATTTATAATTTTCAAAAAGAATGCTTCTAATTTAAAAATTTTAATTAATATCCTCACAAAATTTAATTTTTTTATAAATGATTTGACAGACCCCTTAATTCGGGGGACAAAAAATAAAAAACCCCATCAGGATCTGATGGGGTTTTCTGTACTCGAGGCGGGGAATCGAACCCAGAAACTTATAGAAAACTAACACAACGATTGTTAAGAGGTGCGAAGTTAATAAATAGAAACCTAGCATTACGATTTTAAAAATCACTTCTGTAACATATACAACACTACGTTCCCGTTTTATAACTTATTTCACAACATAAGTTATAGCTTACCCTTTACTCCGTAGAAACAAAGCAGGAAGCTAATGCGTTTATTTATTAATAATAACGCGATCTGTTGTTATTTACAATTCTGTTGGAGCTAATTAAAAATTAAAAACCATGAGTGATTTATTCCAAAAAGGAGATGTAGTCTGTGCAAAAAACAATAGGTCAAAACCACTGGCGGTTAGAATTTTTGCCAGGAGGGTATATTATTGTGATGTTGTAGGCCATCCTGAAGAAAAAGAAGAAGTTTATTTTGAAAGGGAAATAGAACTATTCAAGGCAAGTAGTATTTAACTTTAGATTGGAATCTTTTGATTTTGTCTGCTACTTCCATGACTCATGCCATGATCGTACCTCCATAATCTTTTAAAATTTTCAGATATATATACCGGTGAGAGTTACTGTTCTTCGAAAAAAAGTCAATTTTCTACCCGATTCCAGTCGGGTGGTGGCGCGATATTTTATCAACAGTGATCTAAGGACGCGTAACCTGGTTTCTCGCATTAACCAAATGACGGATATCCAGGTTAGTCATGCCCTGGAACAAACCTTAAGGGAATTTGCCAGTAGGCATCGTAATATTTCACGTCTTTTCTTTAAGCATTGTAATAATATTCGCGGTGTCATTGAAAAGATGAATATAAACTTTGATTCCCTTTCAGATGATTGCAAGATGCTCCTAGGTTCTTATTGTACCATGGAATATTCTATTGAATCTGCCGCTTTTTTCAATCCTTCTATCATCGAGGATTTTGACCAGTCTTATCTTAAAAAGGACGAAAAAAGAGTGATTATTTCCTTCAGGGCAACCGGGGAAGGCCATATTTCATCGATTGTTTTCAGAAGGGCTATCCTGGACGCGAATAATGATCTTCATTTATCAAAAATGGGAGATCATATAGATATGGCCGAAATTTCTCATAAGAAGCTTTATGATAAGGATAGGTTTTTGAGAAGACTTAAAGAAATGGGTATTCCGGAGAAATACTCTATGACCATCATGAATGATCTGCCTGACAGGTTTGAATATGAAATACTCAAGAATTCAGTAAAAAACATACTTAAAGATCAGGATATAACCGCCTCCAGAAGAATGGCCTTGGAAGAAATCACCTGGCTGGTAGACTCGTTTTATGATATTCAGTTTCATAAAGATTCTGATATAACTGAAAGAGTGATTTTTCCTATTTCCGAATCTGAGAGCCGGGGAATAGAAGACGCCCGATTCGTAAGGTTCTTTGAAGATGATGGCTCTACCAGGGTCTATGCTACTTATACAGCTTTTAATGGGCATACCATTATGCCCAAGCTAATTTCAACCAAAGATTTTTACACCTTCAGGGTCATGCCACTTAGAGGAAGTGGTGCACAGGATAAGAACCTAGCTATGTTTCCGAAGAAAATCAAGGGAAAATACGCCATGCTATCCAGGATAGACGGAGTGAATAATTACTTAATGCTTTCTGACAGAGCTACGCTCTGGAATAATCCAAAATTGATCCAGGAACCAAAATTTCCCTGGGAATTTACCCAGATTGGTAACTGCGGCTCTCCGTTATGGACTGAAAAAGGCTGGCTTTTTATTACTCACGGAGTCGGCCCGATGCGCCGTTACAGTATTGGAGCTTCCCTATTCGACCTGGATGATCCTACTAAAGAAATTGGACGTTTGGAAGAACCTTTATTGATGCCCCTGGAGGAGGAAAGAAATGGTTACGTGCCTAACGTGGTCTATTCCTGTGGATCTATTATTCATAATAAGAATCTAATTCTGCCTTATGCTGTCTCCGATTATTCTTCAACCTATGCCGTCGTTGACCTGGAAGAACTTTTTACCGCGTTGATAAACTAAATTTTAATAGTTTTCAAGTACCTTTTGGTAAGCTTCCACATAAGAATTAATCATCTTTTCCAAACCAAAATTTTCTTCCGCATGAGTCCTGCAATCTTCAGGATTTATCATTTCAATATTTTTCACGGCTAAGACAGCTTCAGAGACACTTTTCACCAGGAAGCCGGAAAAATTATCTTTAATAAGTTCGGGCATGCTGCCTCGGGAGAAAGCAATTACCGGAGTGCCGCACATCATGGCTTCCAGCACGCTTAAACCAAAAGGTTCCTCAAAGGAGATGGGATGTAGTAAAGCCTTTGCGCCTCCCAGTAACAAATCCCTTTTTTCCTTTCCCACATTCCCCAGGAACTGAATTTGTTCGTTGTCAATTTTCGGGGCTATTTCTGTTTTAAAGTAATTTTCATCCTGAATAAGTCCTGCAATTTTTAAAATATATCCAGATTTTTCAGCAATTTCAATGGCTTTATGTAGACCTTTCTCGGGGTGTATTCTCCCAAAATATAATAGGTAATCTTCCTTGTCTTTTCTGAAAGTAAAAAGTTTAGGATCAATGCCATGATAGATAGTATCCAGGTAGGTTAATTCTTTATGCCTGTCGGAATCTGAAATGGAAATATAAGCAACCGAAGCATCATATTTTTTATAGACGGGAATGATCTTAGGAGAAGAAAACCCATGAATCGTTGTGATTATGGGCGTTTTTATCAACCTGGAATAAGTAAGCGGAAGAAAATCGAAATGATTATGGATAATATCAAAATCGGCTGCATTTTCCATCAAATGGCTTATGTGAAGACATTCTGAAACTTTAGGTTCTCCGGAAGAATCCTGGTTAAAAGGCAATTTACAAACCGACCGCAATTTGGCAGTGGTAATAGAATTGCCACTGGCAAAAAGGCTTACCTCGTGACCTTTAGCTACCAGGCCTTCGGTGATATTAGAAGCCACCTGTTCCCAGGGACCATAATTTTCGGGAGGTGTTCTCCACGCAATGGAAGATAGAACAGCAATTTTCATCTTTTAGATCAATTATGTAAAGCTTTTTCCATTTCGGAATTTTCCAAAACATCCACCTGGTAAAACACTTCGTAAGCTTGTAAAACGGTTAAATGTGAAATGAGGTAAGCCAATGAACTTTCAGCTCCCTGGTTTCGGTTAATTCCATAATTCTCGAAACCATCACAACAGCCCTTGGTTTCAAAATCATAAAGGCTCATGCGCAGGTCATTTTCACCCAGAAACCACATAAAGGAGGTAAAAAGCAGATGCAGGTATTCCTTCTCTCCAGTTAGTAAAAAGGCCTGGTAAAACATGAGCACCATGGCCATCGCATCTATCGGCTGTTGCGCGAAGAAGGACCGTTCCCCATCCCTGTAATACCAGTCCTTATTGCCAATCACAGAAAGTGTTCCGTCTTTTAGAGTATGCTCAACGAGAAAATCCATCGTTTCCATAGCGACTTCAGTCACTTTGTCGTCGTGAATTATTTGTGCCGAATGCAACAGCGCCAAAGGTAAAATCCCATTATCGTAAGCGAGTAAAGATTCAAACCATTTCCAGTTTTCGGAATGATTATCCTCGTAATGCTGAATGAGTTTCGCCGTTAGGCTCTTTAAAATCTCCAGCATATGTTCATCTGAAGCATTGGTTTTTAAATAATAACAAATACCGATGATCGTATTGGCAATACTTCGAATAGATTGAAGTTTTTCGAAATTTGGAACCGCATCAAAAAACACCAGTTTTCCGGTTTGGTAATAAGCGTCGTTTGGCGCATTTCCTATGAGATAGCCTAAAGCCCAGATCGTTCTCCCGAAGGAATCTTCAGATCCCACTTCATCAAGAAAATTTCGATTAAAACTTAAAAAGTTCCTGAAAGTACCGTCCTTATTTTGCATGTAATGAATGTAGCTCAGGTAAATAGGCATGAATTCCAAAGCCGTTTCATCTTTTTTCTGCTTATAGGTCATTAGAACCATTAAGAGGGCCCGGGCATTATCGTCCAGGCAATAGCCTTCTTTAAGATTAGGAATCCCGAATTTGGCATGCTGGATAATCCCGGTATCATCGGTTAATCTCTTAATATGCATCAACGAAAAAGGGGGCAGTAATAGGAGATCTATAGGGGTCTCTTTTTTTTCTATTTCTTGTTTTGGAAAAGCAAGTATAGCCTTAGAAAGCTGCAGGTATTTTTTACCAATTTTAGGCCAGATTATATTTTTTCCATATTCATAGGCATTTGCCTGTATTTTTTTTAGTGTTTCCGGATGATCCAGCAGCTGATTTAATATTCCGGTAAGCTCCTCATGGTTATTAAAACCGAAGAGCCTTCCACGTTCTTGCGTAAGCAATTCTGCAGCATGCCAGTAAGGTGTGGAAACTACTGCACAACCAGCTCCCATGGCATAGGAAAGTGTTCCGCTGGTGATTTGAGCTTCATGAAGATAGGGAGTGATGTAAATATCACTGGCAGCCAAATATTTAAAAAGATCGGTCTCTCCAATAAATTCGTTCAAAAAAAGTACATGGGATTGCAGGTTCAAATTTTTGATTAAAAGAAGCAGGTGATTTCGATATTCTTCTCCGGCATGTCGCAGAACATTTGGATGGGTTTTTCCCAGTACGATATATAATACCTCGGGATGTTTTTCAATAATACCCGGCAAAGATTTGATCACGGTTTCGATTCCCTTATTTCTGCCAATAAAGCCAAAGGTTAACAGCAACTTCTTTTTCTGAAGCTTAAATTCTTTTTTTGACTTTTGTTTATCAAAATGAATATCTGGAACCCCATGTTCAATCATCACGATTTTTTCCTGGGGAACTTCATAGATCTGGGTAAGAAAAACGATGGCTTTTTGACTCATCACCACAATCTTATCTGCCATTTTACAGATCTCTTTTAGGATCGCCTTTTCGTTATAGGAAGGCGAATCAAGGATGGTGTGCAAGGTCACAATAATGGGAATATCGAGACGATGCAAAAGTGGTAAAATATAAACTCCGCTTAAACCTCCATAAATACCAAATTCGTGTTCGAGAATACAGACGTCAGATCCGCTAAGATTTATAAAATTTGCGGCTTCCAGATAATCGGTTTGCTGTTCCTGTCGGATGCTGAGTTTTACCTCGGGAGGATAGGCATATTTTTGGTCATTGTCGTCCATAGCGACAACCAGGATCTCATTTTGCGGCCCGGCCTGTTTATCCATACCTAACATAGATTTTGTTAGATTTTGAGTAAAAGTTCCTATGCCACATTCCCTAGGAGGATATGTTCCAATATATGCCAGCTTCATTCGTTCTCTATATTTTCAGGTTCATCTAATGAAGCAGACCTTGATTCCAGTCTTTTTCTCTACGTTTAGCCTCTTTCGCGGCTCTTTTTTCTTTTAAATTTAGTGTCGGTTTTGTTTTATCTGTCTTCGACCATACTTTTTTCCGTTTCATCGTTTTATTGCTTTATATTAACTGAAATTCAATTACTTAAGCTACATCAGAATAAATTGAAACAACTATAGAATCCTGATATTAACTTACATATATCACAGTTTTCGGGATAATTTTTTCATTTCATCTCCCTTATTCTATCGAAGAATGGCGTATGTTTTTCTTCCACACATTTTACGGCGTATAGATAATTTGAAGCACTCCAGGTTTGCCAATCCTGCCCCCTGGGCTCACCATCCTGTGCCTTATACCATTCATTAAAACCGAATTCCAGTTCCCCTGTCCTGCTAAGTTTAATAGTATTCGTCAATTCAAGTAATTTTCTTTCAGCCAGTTTAATTTTTCCGGTAGCTACCAATGCGGCTATATAAAATCCCGAAATAAAGGGCCAGGCTCCACCATTATGATATTCACCAGGCTGGTTAAATTCTTCATATCGGGGATGCCAGTCAATTTCTCCTGGTTTAATGAAAGGAAAAAAATTTGGAGTAAGTCCAGGGGCTAATTCTCCTTTTTCCATCATCGCTGCGCACTCCTTCTCGATCCATGATGTCATCGCTTCAGCTCGGGAAGAAGACGCAATACCAGACAAAATAGAAAGGCTGTTTCCTAACAGATCGAAACGTTCACTGCTATATATTTTATAAGACCAGAAAGCGTAATATGGTTTATGTTTCACCACCAGGCCTTCATGAACATGTTGATGATGTTTTTCATTGGTTATCGTGAATTTTCCGATTTCTTCACGGATATTTTGAGCCCTTTGATGATTTCCATATAACCTCAGGTACATGTAGGCAAGAGTGTTTACAAAAAGACCGTAACCCGTAACCCACTGTTCGTCACGCCAGTCACTGGTAGGTTGCTGAGCTATAAGACTTCTATCAGATGGACTTTGGTATTCCATCCATAATAGTGCCTTTTCTATTGCTCTCTTCAAAAAATCTGGTTCTTGCATTACTTCCCTGTAAATCGCCACCGCGATAAGGAATAATGGTGTGGTGTCACTCGCCCCGCGATCTTCCTTATCGTGAACAAGGGATGGTATATGTCCTTTTTCTGATTGGTTTTCAGCAAGAGTTTCCAGGACCCTGCGCATGCTTTTAAGGAGTATGTTATTTCCTGAAACGGCTATGCCGAAAATTGAAATCAACAGGTCACGAGTATAGGGTTCGGGATAACCCCAGCCTGCAGTTCTTGGTAAATCCTGATATGGCCCTTTTGCGTTATGTAGGAGAACTTCCAGGGCCGATTGTTTAGCAGAATCAATTAAATCTTTGTTTTCTGTAGTCATTTCCTGCTAATTAATTCCTAGTTTTTCATGGATGATTTTGAGGAATTTCTGAGCCACTACCCGGTAACCAAAATTCGATATCACATACTCTCTGGCATTTCTACCCATTTCTTCCCTTAACTTTTCATCCTCCATAAGGGTGAGTAAATGACCCGCGATATCCTGGATATTTGCGCGATAATCCACGGTCCTGGGAATATCAAATTGAACGGTATGTTTTTTCTCAAAACCAGATTCTTTGCCTAGTATCACTTCATCTACCACGATTTTCCTGGCTACTTGCGCCAGAAAAGCCGTCTTTTCATGAATTAGCGTATTCAGCATTCCCATAGCTTGAATGCCTATAACGGGTTTTCCGCAGGCACCCGCCTCTACCTGGGGCATTCCAAATCCTTCAAGCCTGGACGGCGCTGCATAAATATCACAGGCTCCTATGAGATAAGGCATAAAGTTTCTGGAAATTTTGTTAGTGGCATAGATGATGTTTTTATCCAAACCCAACTGACTGGCCATTTCCAAATCGATAAGATTCTGAGCTTTAGTTCTGGGCTGAGGCCATACTTTACACACGTATTTCCAATCTGGAGCTTTGGTGTCTATTATAGATAGTGCCTGCATGACCTCTTGGGCGCCCTTAGAAGCTGCATCACCTCCAACCGTTAAGATCATTAATTGTTCCGGAGAAATACCCAGTGATTCCCTTACGGCTAATATTTTCGGGTTATTTTTTTCAAATGGTGTAAAAGAGTTGGTGTCGCACCCTACCGGAAGCACTTCAATAGTATCTGGATGAATACCATCCCGAACATACATTTCCTTTACCCAGTGAGAGGTGACTAAAATAAGAGGTAAATCATTTAATACTTCCTGATAATTGGCGATATAGCCATCGGCTACCAGCCAGGGCACAGGTAAAACTCCATAACGTTTCGGGTGCAGGACGAGCTGAGGGGTATGTCCCCAATATCCAACTCCTACGACAACATCTGGCTTAAACCAGCGATAATACCATTCCTTTTCCTGCGCCGATTCAAAATTGACCGCATGGGCATCAACCCCTAATTCAAGAAGGCCCTGGTATAATAGATCGCCCTGGGTAGCAAGGCCACCAGGAGACGGGGGATAATCGTATAATACAAGGACCTTCATAGTTTTATTTTAAAATCTCATCTTTTCTAAGCCAGATATAAGCATCAACCGGTGTTTTAAATTTCCAGAAAGCCTCCTCTTTCGGAGTGGTTAGTGCCTCAAAACCATCTGGAGGAAAGCCATAGATTTCGGTGATGAGTTTATATTTAAGATCAAAAATTTCTTCGGTTAACTTTACCTGAATACTAGCTGAGTCCTTCTTCCTGGATAGGTACTTTTTATTCCCGTCTTCATAGGCAAAGGTCCAGAGTTCTTTTGTTGAAATTTTATTCTTATACCATAATTCAATGACCGCCCTACTAATTTCCTCATGCCTTCTATGGCTGGTATATTCACCCGAAGGATCATGAGTAATAATGAGGTCATAATTCTTTGAGGGTAGTAAGCCTACAATCACTTCTTTTACAATCTTAAGTGATAAAGGTTGTTGTTCCGGGGTATCATCCAGGTTCCCCATCACTCCCCTGGCGTTCAATATTTTTAAAACCTCATAAAACTTCGGAGCCCGGTTTTTATCATTTTTTCTACACAGGCAGGCGATAAACCAGTTGCAATTTGGATTAATTAAAATAGTTCCCCCGCACCATAAGGTTTCATCATCTGGATGGGCAGTGATTACGGCAATATTTTTTCTCGATAATCCCATCACATTTTTATTTTGGTTAACTGATCTCTGTGCTTATTCCATTATTCATAGCCACTTTTTATGATAGTCGATATCATTTTAAACCTTTCATTTGCTTTTATGGAACTACGGCTATGGGCAGGAATAATAATGGATTCACCCGTCTCAATAATTTGAGAAATATCATTGATCCAAATTTCAGCTTTCCCTGCTATGATCTGAATAAATGTATCGAAGGGTGAAGTCTTTTCAGTCAGATTTTCACCCGAATCAAAGGAAACGACACTTACATTTCCCGTGGTCTTCTTTATGATCGTTTTTATAACTATCGAATTTGGGATATATTCAATAATTTCAACAATAATGAAAACCTTCGATTTTTCGATCTCAACATTTTCCATAGCAATATATTTATAAGAATAACTAAGAAAGGGGAGCTACTAAAGTTGAGTATAAAATCTGTATGAAGCGTTATACTATGCTTGGTCAAAGTTGCATAATTACTACAATTGACATTCTCAAATAAAAAAGCCCTATGATTTTATCATAAGACTCTTCCATACAAATGTCAAGATACCTACATGTCCTAACATTTGCTCCCCAAATTAAACAGTTTAACGTTTCAATGGCTCCTGCAAGTTCATGTTTATCTATAAGACGGGGTTACACCCAAAATCATTAAGATTGTACAATTCACAGGTCTTCGAGATTCCTGCGACGCATCTTTTTAATTTTTTTATAATACGAAGGGGTAAGACCAGTTATCTTTTTAAATTGATTGGATAAATGCGATACACTACTGTAATGAAGTTGATAGGAAATCTCGGTAAGGTTTAATTCGTCATAAAGCAAAAGCTCCTTCACCCGTTCGATCTTGTGTATAATTATAAATTGCTGAATGGTAATGCCTTTTACTTCGGAAAAGATATTGGATAGATAGGTATAGTCATAGCCCAGTTGCTCACTGATATAATCTGAATAATTTACTTTTGGGAGTTCGTCTGAATAATGGATCATTTCGATAATAACCGACTTGATCTTTTCAATTAAGATATTTCTTCGGTCATCCAGCAGTTCCAGACCATATTTCAAAAGGTTCTTTTTTAATTCCTTTTTTTGCTTCTGGGTAATATCCTCTAAGATTTCAACTGTCCCCAGATCTACATTTATATAATGCAGCCCCAGTTTTTTCAACTCCTCCTTAACCACTAATTTGCATCGTAGACTTACCATATATTTAATATAAATGATCATAAAAAATTGATTTTGGGATATTTAATCTGCCCGAAAAAGAAACAAAAAGTGGGATTTATATAATTCTACCTGGTATAAATACAAGTTGATATAATCAATAGTCAATATATTGTAATGTAAAGATTAAGGTCATGAAAAGCTTAAGCAACCGGGACGGACTATTGAAAGAAATATTTGATTTGACCCTTTCATTTCAATTAAAGTACCCTGAAATTTACGAGAATTTACTTGAAACTCCCTTGTTTTTAACTTATAAGAACAAAGACATCTCAAAAAAGGAGTTTTTAAATTATCGTGAATTTCTAAAAGCTCAATTTGAAATTCTGGAGGCTACAAAAGCTAATACCAGGTTGATTGTTTTATAATACAAGGTGCTTATTACTCCTTTTTCCCTGTTTAATTTCTGAAAAACGGGATCCTAAAATTTAAATTTTTCAAGCCTTCCTTTAATAAGAGCACACCCTCTTTATGTAAATAAATTTGATACGGCCAGGCTGTATTTTGAAATGTTATCGTTATGAATGCCCCAAGATTTTCCCAAAAAAGAAGTACAGAATTTTCGCGTACGTTGCGAAAAAGAGTAAAGGCTTATTTCAAAAAAAATAAGCTCAATCCCCATGCAAATTCGAGTATGGGATTAAAAACACTTACCATGCTGAGTCTTTTTTTTGTGCCGCTTATCATAATAAATACGGGTTACATTGGTAATCCATGGCTCCTTATCGGTTTATATATCACCAGTGGTTTGGGAATGTCTGGCATTGGGATGGGCATTATGCACGATGCTATACATGGTTCTTATTCAAAGAATAAAACAACAAATAAAATATTGGGTTATACTTTTAATCTTATTGGAGCGAATGCCGGGGTATGGAAAATACAGCATAATGTTCTGCATCATACCTACCCGAATATAGACGGTGCCGATGATGATATAAATCAGCCATTTTTTTTGCGGTTTTCACCTAAATCGGAGAGGTTAAAGCTTCATAAATTTCAATATTTATATGTATGGTTTTTTTATGCTCTTTCCACCATTTTTTGGATTACCGCCAAAGATTTCGTTAAGATAACCCGTTTTAAAAATATGGGTTTTCTTAATAAAAAAAATGAATTCCGTAAGGCGGTTAGTAGTATAATAGGATGGAAACTACTTTACTTTTCATATGCGTTAATCCTGCCTCTTATCATGGTGCCACAACCCGCCTGGATCATTCTGCTGGCATTTCTATTTATGCACCTGGTCACAGGCCTCTTAATTAGTACAGTTTTTCAGGTGGCACATATTCTTCCAGATACAGATTTTCCTGAACCTGATACTAGAAATATCATTGCCGGGGACTGGTACCATCACCAATTAAATACAACCAGTAATTTTTCTCCTAAAAGCAAGGTTTTTTCGTGGCTAATAGGAGGATTAAACTATCAAGTAGAACATCATTTATTTCCTAATATCTGCCATGTTCATTACAAGAATATCTCAGGTATCGTAAAGAAGACTGCTTTGGAATTTAATTTACCGTATCACCTTAACAAAAGCTTTTTCGGGGCTATTGCAGGCCATATTAAAATGCTGAAAATGTTAGGATCCAGGGATTTTAATAACGTAAGATTGTAATTTTGAAGATATCAATATCTGTTTTATTTTATTAAATTTCAGACTGTAAACCATTCAGAGAATCATATTATGATTAATATATAGTTACAAATTTTAAATAAATAACTTGAGTTGATTTATTATTATGTGATAAATCAAGAGAGCAGGATCCTCCGTCTTAATATTAACTTCAATCTTGAAACAAATACAATAAATATCTCCAATATTTAAATTTTCTGTTACTATTCCGTTACTTTAAAATGACAAAACCCCTATAAACATTGAGTTTACAGGGGTTTCTAAGTACTCGAGGCGGGAATCGAACCCGCACTTCCGAAGAAACTGGATTTTGAATCCAGCGCGTCTACCAATTCCGCCACTCGAGCATAATTGGATGGCAAAAATAAAAAAAAATTATACTCCGGCAGCCATAATACTCAAATAACCGCATAATTTTTGATCCATCACATACTTTAATTTTTCAGCCCTTAAAAAAATCCCCATAAAAATGCATTTCAATTATCTTTTTAATATATTTCTTGATCTTTTCACGGTTTTTCCTGTTCATTATGAGAAAAAAATATAATACCCTGCAGTTATCCATTGGCCTTATATACCTTATCTTCGGTGCTCTTAAATTCTTCCCTAATCTTAGCCCTGCCGAGGATATCGCGAAAGAAACCATATTCCAGCTAACATTCGGACTTATACCCTTGCAGGTAGGATTTATACTTTTAGCGATCTGGGAAACGGCCCTGGGAATCATGTTACTTTTTAATATTTACAGGGGACTGGCCATTCGCATTGCTTTATTACATATGATACTCACCTTTACCCCATTTTTTCTTTTTCCTGAAAAAATTTTCGGTGAAGGCCTTTATACCTTCTCACTTCTTGGCCAGTATATAGTGAAAAATATCATTATTATCAGTGCACTTGTAAGCCTTACTCCCCAACCAATATACAGATGGCAGCTTAACCTTTTGGGAGGTCGCAGGTTGCTGAAGAAAGCCTATTCGTTATTTTTTTAATCAAGGGGCTCCGACCTGTAAAATTCCATAAGAAGGAGAATTGAAATTTATTATAACGCCCTACTTCCCTGTATGACAAGAGTTTGAAATAATTTTTTTATTTTTTATTCGATTTGTTTATTGAAACGGAATTTGATCTATATTCGCCCGTTTTTTAATCCAATCATAAAAATGAAAAAACTGATTTTTGGTGCTCTTGCACTTGCAATGATTACTGTGACTTCCTGCCGTAACGAGAATACTGAAGTTACCGGGGAACAAACTGAAGAAACTGCTATCAACACCGAGGTTACCCCAGAGGTAACTACAGAGGTTGAAGACAGCCTTGAGGTTGAAATGGAGGTTGAAGCAGATTCTTTGGAAACTGCTGCAGAAGAAGTGCCAGCTGTTCAATAAGAAAATTGAAACTTAATTTATCCAGGTCCTGCCAGAAGCAGGACTTTTTTGTTTTATTGAATTCAGATTTCTTAAAGAAGTCTATTCTCTTCCTATTTGAAGTCCCTCAAGGAGCAGTTCAGGATCATACCTTACTCCATTTTTATAAACATTTTCCACCTCCTTTATCACGGAAGCCTGCTCACTTAAATCTCCTTTCAGGATCACAAAATCGGCCCTTTTACCAGCCTCAATGGTTCCAATTTCATGCCGGGAAAGCATTTTCGCACCATTTCCTGTCATGATCTTGATAGCTTCTTCAGTAGTAAAACCTGCCTCGATAAGCAACTCAAAATTCCTCTGGTCCCCAAACCCGGGAAGCACATGTCTGCCGGCATCCACTCCGGAAGTAAGATTTCCTCCCATCTTATAGAAGAGCTTTTCAAAGGCCATGATCCTTTTTAAACGATCCCGCCTAATCCTTCCATCAGCCTCAGACTCCCTGTGATTTTTCATTCTGTTTTTATAAGCTTCGCGAAGGTCTTCAGACATCAGGTTGATGCTTCTATCTTCTGCAAAAGCCCTTCCCGGAATACTGGCTTCATAAATTGCAAGTGTAGAGTTGAGAGAGACATCATTATCTATAAGCAGTTGCAAAAGCTTTCTCACTTCTTCAGAGCCCGTATCCAACTCATCCATATACTCTCTTCCCCCACTACATTTCCCGTTAGCTTTATGGGTTCTGAAATCACTGGCACTATTGAGCCCGTGTTCAATCACATCTATCCCCATCAAAGCAGCTTCTTCAAAAGTTACAGAACAAAGATGACCTCTCACTTTTGCTCCGGCCTCATGAGCTTCTTTTATAATTATTTCAAGATCTGAAGGCCTGATATTACGATACACCTTTACCCATTTGATCCCTTTATCCAGCCAGAAATTCAACGTATCCTTAAGATGCTTTTCACTACGCGGGATTATCATATTAGGATTGCCACCCGGCCCAGTAAAATAGGGAGCGCTGGGGATAATCTCAGGCCCGATCGTGATAGCTTTCTCTATTTCCTTTGAAAGTTCCAATTCCTTAAAAGGCGAAGCCGAGCCGCAGGTCTGAATTGTGGTTACTCCCGAAGCCAGGTAAAGTTTTGAGCCCGCCTCGCCGAGAAATGTGTTGCCTGGAATGTGCATGTGATTATGTGCACCTATGATCCCGGGAATAATAGTATTTCGTGAAGCATCTATAACCCTCGCATTCCCCGGAACTTTAATGTCTTTTCCTATCTCTTTAAAGCTCCCGTTCTCAACAACGATATGAATGCCCCTTCTCATCGGTCTCCCGGTTCCATCGATAAGATTGGCATTTTTGATAAGCAGTAAAGGCTCAGCCTGAACAGCTTCATCAAAGCCGGAGGCTGAAAAAATAAGGGCCGCTATAAGAAGCAGAAAAAAGTTGAGCTTTTTAAACATGGGGAGCTAATCAAATGGCAGCAATTCAGGTTCCTGAAATTCCTTTTTAGCAGCAGGGGAATTAAAGATATCGGTGGAGTAATGCTGTGATATCAGGTTCTTGAAATTGGTTTTCAGCCTCGGGTTCTCAGTGATAAAATCCTTAAAACTGCTGGTTTCAGACCTCAACATGAAATGCCAGACTGCTTTAACCGCGGCTACCGTAAGAGTTTCATTGTATTTATCTTCCGCGCCCAGGAAAGCGACATACCTCTTTAACTCACAGGTGATATTTTTTACGGCCCTCCCCGGCCCGTATTTAGTAAGGTGTATCCAGGCAATTCTTAAATGAGCCTCATGACTGAAAAGCGGAGCGGGAAACTCACAATTCCTGAATTGTTCTTCCAGTTCAAGGTCGCTATATGAATAATGATCTGCCATTTTTAAATTTTCTCTCTCAAAAGAACTAAAATATATTAATTTTTGGGAAGGCCAATCATATAAAGTATCGAAACCGGGCCGGATCTCAGCTTTCCTGTTTCCCAGTCGAAATCATTATTCTGAAGTTCCTTAACCAAAGCCTTCATCTCCTTAACGGAATAGGTGCGCAGGGAAGATACGATCCCGTCCCAAAGAACAAATAGGGGTACAACAGGGATCAAATAGGTGAATATGATCCTCTTAATCCGGAACGGACGGATAAAAGGCGTTGTGAAAAGAACCGTTAGCGGAGAAAAGAGCATGCCCAGCAGGCTAAGGACACTTCGCTCCTGCCCTTCGAATATGGCAATTGGATGGGAACTATCTATGGCATCCTGCAATATCTTTCGGGCGTCATTTCTTTTAAAATGATGGAAGGTCAGGAAAAGCGTTCTAAGTCCTGGCAGCTGTTTTGGAACATTCCGCGCATCGACCGGCCCGGAATGATAGGAAAAATTATCTGCAGTCTCTGAGATCCCCGAGAAGGCCGGGAGATTAGGATAATAGTCAGTAAGGATGATCCTAAGGCCCGGAACTTTTTTCTTTATTTTGCTATTGAGCCATACAAGCGGACCCCCGCTTCCGGAGCCCAGGTCTACGATCACCTTAGTATTTCCGGCATCCAGTGCTTTTACGATTATGGGAATAACAGGCTGGAAGACCTTCATTCTAACCTCCAGAAACCTTAGGTAATCTGTTCCATAGCTCCTTAGAAACCGGGGAAACCATTCCTGATCCTCAAATTCAAAAAGATGTAACCTTCCCATATTATCGAAATTTAGGGGTAAACGACAATCTTCCCCTTGCCAAGAAGTTCCCTGGCCTCCTCCCAGCTTGGCAACTCTTCAGTGTCTACGGTAATGGTCCTTATCTCCCGGGCTATTTCACTGCTCTTTTTCATAGCCTCAAGGTGAGCCCCGCTCCTGGCAAAGTTTTTCATTTTCTCCTCATCGGGCCAGAGCGTCATGGTATAATGTTTTTTCCATGCTCCCCGTTTTTTAAAGTCAAGATTCCCGCTATTCTCAAGCTGCTGTATGATCTTCCTCGCCTGCCAGGAAAGGCTGAAGAAGTTAAGCGGACTTTTTAGTTCTATTGAAGTGATTGTTGCCTTCATAGGTTCAGGCTTATATGATCCTATTAAAATTAATCAATTTGCAGTTCAGTTTAACCCATTTCAGAATCTATGATAAGAAACATGCCATCTATTTCGTTCAGAAGTGGTTGATATTGAGAATTACATTCCCGATCTTCCTGCCTGTCATCACATATTCAAAGGCCTCTTTCACCTGTTCCATAGGATAACTCCTGTCTATAAGCGGCCGGTAATTACCGCTTTCGATAAGTTCTGAAATTATCTTAAGGCTTTCAGGAATATTTACGGGCAGCGGAAACCTTACTTTCTTTCCTTCTGAGAAAGTGGTGCTGATCGCCAGAAATGGGTTCTGGGAATAAGGCCCGAGTTCTGAAGAAATATAAATGCCGTCCTTTACCAGCAGCCTTTTACATTCCCCGAAAGTGCTTTTCCCTACCGAATCAAAGACGTAATCGAACTTCTCCTCATCCCGGGTAAAATCCTGGGTCTTATAGTCTATCACTCTTTTAGCGCCCAGTGAACGCAAAGTTTCAATATGTTCAGCCGGTCCTGTTGCGACGACCTCCAGTCCGTGATATTTAAGCAACTGGATAAGGGAGGAGCCAATGGCCCCGGTACCGCCATTCACCATTGCCTTTTCACCGGCACGCAGTTTCACCTTGTTCAGAAAGTTGATGGCATAATGAGCACCTTCCACTGAAGCCGCCGCATCTCTATAGGAAAACCCTAAAGGAATATGCCGAATGGTCTTACTAACGGGGATGCTCATATATTCGGCCATGGAAGAAAGGCCGTTATCATCGAATCCAAATACACGGTCACCGGGTTCAATGTCGGCCACCTCTTTTCCTGTCTGCATCACTTCCCCGGCAAAGTCGGTCCCCGGAACATTCCTCATGGGTGCAGTAATGCCCGTAAAGATTCGTACTACATAAGGTTTTCCGGTTATGTTGGCACAATCTGTCCTGTTAACCGTAGTGGCATGAACCTTTACAAGGATCTCGTTTTCCTTTATCTTTGGGATTTCGGTTTCGCTGATGCTTAAAACCTCTGGCGGGCCATACCGGGAACGTGTAACTGCTTTCATCACTATATGTGCAGAGCCCTGAACCGGATGATAAATAATTAATCCCCAACGCGATAGGCCCCAGATTTTACAGTGAATTTAAATAATTTATTTGAAAAAAGGGGAGGCCGGAAACCGATTCCGTAAAATCAGACCACCGTAAGGAGTTTAATACATCTCCGGGGTGACCTCTATTTCCATCACAAACTCACCCTCCTTATCATAGTAGTTATAGCTCATGGTGATCTCATGATCCCTGAAGTATTTCATATCGGGACTGTTCTTCACGTTCTCGATGATCCCGGGACGAATATATTTGTTTACGGTATCCACGTTCACCTGTTCCCTGAAATATTCCACCAGGGTATAATGGTATTTAAACATCCTGTCACCAACCGCAGATGCACTATCCAGCCTGGAATATCCATCGATCATTTTGGGAGCGACTGCATTCACCTGCTTTTCGGCGGCTTTCAGTTGTTCCTCCACACTCTTATTACCGAAAAAGAAATACTGAACCGCGAAAAAAGCAATGGCAAAAGTGATAGCGAAGCTGGCAGCCTGTATCAATTTTTTCCTCTTTGAGCTTTCTGCAGGTTTTTCCATGTTCATCTGTTAAGGTTTGGAAATACAATAATAACCAATCAAATTAAATATCAGCGGGTTTGGTTTTCGGGATCCTCCGTCGACTGTCTTAATTTATACTTTCAGTATCGTTGTATTTCTGAATTATATACAGAATATTCTTCGTGATCATGGATAACAGGAATTGGATTAAGATGCCTGAGGTTCTCAAATAATAAATTGTTTAGTGTTTATAGATCATAACCCTTACTTACCTGTAGGGTTATCACTTTTGAACGTCTTCCAGGCTCAGTTCCTTATATTCCACATTGCTGGAGCGTGCATATTCTTCAATGGTAGTCTCAAAGCCTACGCTCTTTCTCAGCTCATTCACCTGTTCAGGAGATTCCACCGGCCATATATAGAACTGCCATTTTCTTTCTCCTGTTTCAGGATCCGTTATTATACCACTCTTCATCTGGGTGCCGTATTTCTGCTTTTCCCCTTTATACATCAGCAACCTGTCTTCCATCATCGCCACCAGGGTGAGCGGGATTTCATTTTCCTTTCCCGCCTTACGGATCAGGGGGAAGTATTCCTCAATTTTATTCGAATGCTGTATCACGAACCAGGCAGCCTTATTGGTAGGCTCCCCGACCAGGCTTTTCCCGGGATAGCCATAGCGGGAGATTATTTCGCTCACCCTGTCTATATTTATACTGTCCTGTTTCTTTACGATCTCCCAGCCCTGCTCATCGAATTCTTCCCATGTATATCCAAAATCCTTCAGGATCGCTTTCTTTTCATCTTCCATGATTGAGGAAAAAAGCTTTCTAAGCTCCTGATCCTTATACATGATGGAGTCAAGTTCAGTTTTTAATTCGTGGTTCATTTCCTGGCCAGAAATATTCAATGCGGTTAGAAATAACAGAAAGGAAATTATAGTTCTCATTTTAATAAAATTGATTGTAATACTGCTTTAGCAATAGTGAACTTTTTTAGAATGCGATCAAAAATATAAATTGAAAGGCTTTCTCCCTAAAATTGGCGGCATTTCCTGCCGGTTACACGCAATTCAAGCTGCACCACAGTAGCCGGTTTACTGAAATTCATTTAGCTGTTCCAGGGTCATTACCTTGTATTCTATGTCAAATTTCCTGACATATTCTTCCATACTTTCCAGGCCTATTCTTTTCCTTAGCGCATTTACAGAATCGGGATCCTTTATTGGCCAGACAAAATGAAACCATTCCCCGTTCCGGTTCAATCCCTTGATCTGGGTGCCATAGATCTGTTCCTTGCCATTACGCATAAGATGCCGGTCTTCCATCATGGCCAGTTTCTTTTTTGAAATATCGCCGTTTTCGGCAGCCTTTCTGATAAGCGGCAGGTATTCATCTATTTTGCCTGAATGCTGTATAACGTAGAAAACGGCTTCATTTGCAGGCATTCCCACCTCATCGATTCCCGGGTATCCATGCTCATCTATGATCTTCTCCACCTCAGCCAGGTTCACACTGTCAATTTGCTGCATTAAATAGAATACCCCGTTCTCAAGGACCTGTTCAGACAGGTCCATCTTATCCAGGATCTGCTTTCTTTCCTCTTCGGTAAGGTCATCCTGCAGAAGCTCCCGAACTCCCTGGTCCAGTACCAGGATATTTTCAAGCTTTTCCTTTAAACCCTGATCGATCTTTTTAGTTGCCATTTCAGGTTCCGGCTGTGTTCTTTCCCTGCAGGAAAACAGGCTTATAACCGCAAGTAACAGGATAGTAATTCTTCTCATTCTATTTTTGACTTATTTAAATTAGAGGTTAAACATTTTAAGGGAGGATTCATCCCAACAGACATCAGGATGCCGGTTAGTATTATTGATAAGCCTTGTATGTATTAGTTTTTAATTTACTCCGTAATTGGTTTGCAATTTTATCAGCCTCTTTAATTGAAATATCTTTTCCGAATCTTTTATTTCTACCTAAATATTCAATGACTATTTTTCCGCCAGACACACCCCAAAATTTACTGACGAACTCATCATTATCAATTACCTGAATTTTATCAATCAGCTCGATATCCAGATCGAATCTATTTTTAAAAAAAGTATATTCATTCCTAAACATCATCTTCTTTTCATTTAAGGTTAAAGTTTCCTTTCCCCTTAATTGCCAGGAAATATAATTTGATGCTATGAACACTGAGACCATCAAAAAGATCAAAACCAGTATTAAAAATCCGTCAATTCTTGAAGGAGAGGTGAAAAAAGCATAGGTTAAGACACCAATCATAATCAAACATAAAATTGTCCAGATTAATACGAATATGGTTATAAACCATCTGGTATTAATCCTGGATTCAATTTTTAAATCTTTTCCTTTCATTTAAAATTTTTGCCAACGGTTAGGATTATAAGGAGTTACAGGAGGACTCGACTTTGGGGCACATTTTATTTTATTCTTTCCATAATGCTTAGCGTGTTGGGCACGCAATCTGTCCCATCTGCTTCTTTGCCTGTATATTCTATTTTCACTTTACTTGAATCCAAAGCAACTCGTATATAGATCACATGATCCTGCAGGTTATCTGAGTATTGAAATGCAGGGTAAGAAATTCCATCTTCATCTTCATCGATTTCCGGATCCAGTCCGTAATTCTGATTGAATGCTTTTCCGTGATATTCTGTGTCACATGGCAAGGATTCTGAAATTAGATAATAGCCAATACTGTCCTTTGCGATAAAATTAATTCCGATCAATTGTCTTGAATCCGTTCCATTGTATTCATAAACCCTGGAATATTTCGCAGCCAGAAATTCAGGTATTTTGTCAGTTGATTCCGGTTTTAATTCTGTTGATCCAGGCTGGGTTATGAATTCAGGTTCGATGTTTTCCTTTAATTCAGAAGTCTGTTTATTATCCACCTGTTCAGATCCAGTTGTCTTGTTTTTGCAACTTATAAATATCACAACCAGGATAATTATGTTTATAGTTCTTGCTTTCATTTAATAATGTGTGCCAACGGTTTCGCTTATTGTAATTCACGGGAGTGAGGACAAGGCCCCGAAAGCTATCGGGATGTCAGCTTAAACCCTCTTGTTGGTGAAGTTAATTATTTTCTTTCTAATGCTGCCGGCTATTTGAGTTGTGCATTGTTAGGCACAGTTTTTCTATAGCTTAAATTCACTAAACTTTGAAACTCTCCTTGCATAGTTTTTATATAAAGAGGATAAGAGAAGCCGAAAATGACTATTTCGGCTTTCTTAAAAAAGTCAAAAGATTCTTATCCTAGTTTATGGTTGTAGATGGACTATCATAAGCTTTCCTTTCCAAATTCTTAAGGTACTCTATTGTTTCTTGGCTGTAAGTGAAAGGTTTTCCAGGATCATTTTTTGCAGCTTTATTATATAGGTAAAAAATGTTAAATGGATTCTCACAAC
Organism: Gramella jeungdoensis; assembly: GCF_023805255.1. Lineage (GTDB taxonomy): Bacteria > Bacteroidota > Bacteroidia > Flavobacteriales > Flavobacteriaceae > Christiangramia > Christiangramia jeungdoensis. Next base: position 663,763 of record NZ_JAMSCK010000003.1, on the reverse strand, counting down.
CTTCGATTAACTGTTTCTCATAGCCATTCCTTTTAATTACCTCAGCCATGTAAAAACCAGGGATATGTCCACTAAAATATTTTATAATCTTGTTGAAATCTTTTACAGTTACAAACTTTTCATTTTTTCTGCTATTTAATGATAGTGCGTTATCTATTTCTACCATTACAGGATCAATATTTTGAAGTAAAATTTGATTAAAAAGAGACCCCAGGAAGAGATCATTCTCATGTTCTACTACTAAAACCTTATCAATAAGATCTGCGCTTCCTTCATTATTAATTTTACTGATTACCCAGACACTAGCAGAATCTTTTTCGGAAAGTGAATTTTTAATTTCTTTATTGTTTCTAAGTACATGATGTAATTCATGAGCAGCGACAGTACCTATTTGAAATTTATCGAAGTCGTGAACAATCGAAAGTCCATAATACATGTCTTTCCCCTGAACAGCCGCATCATAAGTAATAGGTTGAATATAAATATTAAGATCTCCAATACTTGTATTTTTATTGCCCGCCGGTAAATACTTTTTCGTTAGTTCAATTGCAGAATCCAAATATGTAGGAGAAGTAATTTCATGAGTAAATAGTTTGAGCTTCTCCTCGTTTTCTTTTAGATATTTCATGTTTTGAAAAATATCATCATTTTTTAATTTTTCGTCGCCAATCATTTCTGCCAGTGAATCTGACAGGGAAGGCTTGAAAAATAACTCTAAATATTTTCTGTGAGCCTTAAGGTTCTCCTCGCTTCGATTGTTAGTAATGTATTTTTTAACTCCTGGAAGGTTACTATATGATTCCCATATAGAATCGGGGATTTCTCGATCTTCTTGTAAAATACTTGTTATTTCCCAAAATTTAACTACTGCTTCAGTATTGAATTTTTGGGAAAACGAATAGTGAGATAAAAAAAGTAATAGAACTGATAATAATAATTGATGCTTCATTTTTTGAAATAAAAGTTAACAATGGTTTGTATTTAATAAGACGCAGATATACTTGAAAAGGTTGCCTGAATAGAAAATTTAATTTATCGATTTGGTTTGAATTTTATTAATTACTTGATTTACTTCAGGCTAGGAAAAAAATATTAGATTGAGAAGTTCAATCTAATCTTTTTATTAATAATGGTCTGATACAAGATTTGTCTAAACACAGATGTTACTCTAAAATTGTGGGCAAGGGTTTGGCTATGATTTCGGCGTGGAATCGTCCGTAGGGCTATTCCGCAGAAAAATCAAGCTAATTTAATGTTTTTACTTCCGGTTTTTGCACTATTGCCACGCTGAATTATAGCCGTTGTTGTGCGTTCGTTTTTTCTTTTTCTATTATTTCGTCAATAAATTCATTTATATTCATTTCTTTTAATTCTGCATACAGTTTTTTATTCTGATTTGCCTTTTCAGCTAGCTGATATTTCATCTCCTGATACTTTATTCTAGCCCAATCATTTTTTCTTAAAAAATTTCGAGATAGGATATGTCTTTCCAAAGCTTTGTTGTTAATTGGGCAAACATAAAGATGATGAGCTATCTTATCTAAGACTTCGTTCGCTTGATTTTCCGTTCGCTTAAAGACCTCACGACGTTCTATACCCTGGTTCCCATTATGGTAATATCCAATTTTGTTCAGCCCAGCTTTTATTTTTTCAAATTCCGATTCCCGTTCGTAAATGATATCAATGTCAATTATATCTTTCGAATCCAACTTTGGAACAGATGTACTTCCCACGTGTTCAATTCTATATTCAATTCCATTTAAAGCCTTTTCAATTTCACGTTTTAAATGCGCAAAATTTGTAATCCAATCAGATGTATATTTTTTAATCAACATATTTTGGGAATGACGCACAACGGCTGCGGTTATCGCAAGTTGCGGGAGTAGGGACGCGGTCCCGATAGCTATCGGGATGCCGGTTTAACGGTTTTGTTTATTATTGAATCTAATTTAGTTCTTTTCTAAACAACCCGCCATTTGCGTTACACGTTGTTGTAAGCAGTTTTTCTTCGAATCATCAAATTATCTTTTTCCCAAGTAATTATTAAAACCGTCCAGAGTACTAAACAGATTATTGTGACATAATTATTTCTCAAAATCATTAGACCGTGAATCGAAGCAGCAACTAGTATAGAATTTGTTTTCTTAACAGCATAAGCCATAATAATTGATACTAATATAGTTAGCATTACGAAATTTTGTAAGCCGCCAAATTGATTAAAATTTTCGAAAATAAATATATGCCATACACCCCATAAAATTCCGGTTATAATACCTTTCAGCCAAGTTGGAACTTTTGCTAATCTATCATGCAAAAATCCTCTCCAGGCAGTTTCTTCGAAAATATTATATACCAACATTGAGGAGCAAAATATTAATGCCCATACGTGCTGATTTATTCCAAAATTATTTGACAACCCAAATACACTATAAAATATTAGGTATAAAGCGGCTATAAGTAGACTTTTTACTGGTTTACTTCCTAATATTGAAGTTCGGTTGTTACCTTTAAAAATTAAATAGCATAATAAGGTTGCTAGTAATAATCCTATCCCGTGATTCCAGCTAAATGGTGCTTCTAAGCTGAATATTGAAATCCAAAGATTTTTTATAAAGTTTGGGAATTTTGTAAAAATAAATGTCAGTAGGCAGGCTAAAATGTAGAATATTAGAATTTGAATCCATTTAGCACTTGAAATTTTCTGTTTAAAGGTCATTGATTATTCTAAAATTTTTATTGAAAAATTGCTTACAACGGCTGCGATTAACGCCAGTGTGCGGAATTTAGCACGCGGAGTTGTCGGCTTATTGTTTTGTTGTTTGGAGTTCTAAGTTATCGTTTTTCCTGGAAAACCGCATATTGGCTTCGTTAATCGCTGTTCTACGCTGTTTTATTACTCCTGCTCAATTTGATAATCTATCCCAAAATTCTCTAGATATTGTTCTAAAGGTTCAAGTCCAACTTCTTTTCGCCTTATATTGACCATTTCTGGATTTTTCAAATCATATAGTTTCCATGGTTCAGAACTAGATTTTCTATAGACCTGTGTTCCATAAATTTGGGGTTTACCATAATCCATCAGCATTCTATCTTCCATCATTGCAATATCTTTTTTTCGTAAATCACCATTTTCAGCAGATTGTTTTAAAATTGGGAAATAAGTCTTTCTTACTTCTTTGCTTGAATGTTGAATTACTAACCAAATTGTTGAGAACTGGTATCTGGGAACTTGTTCCCAATTTGGCATTCCGCATTGATTTAATATGTTTATGACTAAGTTCAGGTTTTCTTTATCCGCCTCCGGATCATATATCCCGCTATTTCGCATTTCCTGATCAGCTGAATCAATTTGTGTAAGTAGAACTGATAGATTCGCGCAATCTATCGGTACATACCTCAAATTCACCTTTGCTTTATTCTCTAATTTTTCCTGGATCCGTTTTTTTAGTTCAAGGTCTTCTTTTGTAGGCTTACGAAGAACTATTTCTTCAATTTCACCATTCTCATTTTCATAAAGATCCTGTGCCCATTTTTTATTCCAGTTAGTAAGGCTTTTAACCGAATCTAGCGGAAGGATATCACCTTTATCATTTCTATATGTAATGTTATTATCTAATGAAAATAGGTGGTAAGGATATTTTTCTTCTTTTTCTGATTGAGAAATTCGGGTCAATCTTTCAGAATCAGGTTTATCATTTTTACAACCTGTAATTAAGCTGATAATTAAGATTTGAAGTAAAAATTTTCTCATATAAAATTGCATAGAACGGCCTTACACAACATCAGCCGGCATATTTAGGATGCAGTCCCGATAACTCCAGGGCTGTAGGCTTAAACCTGGTGTTGGTCAAATTAATTATTTTCTTTCTAAGGTGCCGCCTACGCCTATTTGAGTTATGCATGCAGTATTTATTGCATTAACTCTATTTGAAATTTTGTTGCATTAAATGCCATCTCTAAGCCTTTTAGACTAGGTTCAGATTTATTGCTATCAAATAATTCATTTAAATATTCTTTCTGTCTTATTACGTTCTCAGTATCTCTTTGGAATATTTGGTATTTCAGGAGAATTAAATTAGCCATAATATTATCTGATACTGTCAAATCACTGTCCTCTAGAACCTCGTCAATTGTACTTTCTATCACAGTATCATTCTCTGCTAATTCGTCAAGCAGATAAGCATTGGCCAGGTCGGATTTAGACATAGTCGAATAATTATTTTGGTCAGACATATCTTTTCGATAAGTCATTTTGGAACCATTAAGAAAATACCATCTTGTGTAGGAATCGTTCTCTATTTTTATTTCCTTTTCAAAAATTCTCTTTTTCGCACTCCAGTTTGTAAACGCAATTAATAATTCAGTTCCGTCATCTTTCTTTAAAACCGCCATTTTGATTATATAATTTCTTTTACCAGGTTTATCAATTTCAATTTCCAAAGGTTGTTCTACTGAAACATATTTTTTTATAGCCTGAAGTATAGTAGAAACATCTTCCGGACTGGCATCTGGAAACAGATTTTCTCTCAAGAATAAATCGATATATAGGTAATGGGTCAGATAAAAATCATCCATTTTTAGATAATTCGATTCTTCAAGATTGTCTGACTTTATTTTAATATTTTCTGATTGAGCATATCCAATGCTCGTGAATAACATTAATAATGAAAGGATAAAAATTCTTTTATGCATTTTTCTGTTTTAATATTGACTGCAACGGTTTGCGGTTATCGCAAGTTGCGGGAGTAGGGACGCGGACTTGTCGGATTAACCATTTCTCTCCTGGTTTCTAAAATTACACTTTTTTGACAATACCCGGAATTTGAGATGAATAGCTGTTGGCCACAGTTATTTGTTAAATATTTTCTTTTATTTCGATTGTTTCGTTTATTTCGTTTAAATTTGTATCAAATCAATCAACTAGAGCAATGGAAGAATTAAACAATATAAAAAGGCCTTCGAAGGAAGAACAATCTACAGCATTTGAATCTTATAATGCACTAGAGGCAGTATTGAAAGATATTAAAGATAAATCTCCTGAAATTGAAATAGAAGAAACTAGAGAAAAAATTAGAATTCCTCTAAAAGCCTTGAAATTGTTGGCTAAAATTCTAAAAGCAATGGGAGATGGAAAACCAATTTCCATAGTTCCGATTGCTGCAGAAATGACAACTCAGGCAGCAGCAGAATTTTTAGGTTGTTCTAGACCTCATTTTGTAAAATTATTAGAGGAGGGAAAAATTCCATTTACAAAAATTGGTAAACATCGAAGGGTTAAGTTTGAGGATGTTTCTAATTATAAGGATCAAATGAAGAAAGAACAGGAAGATCTAATTATTCAAATGATGAAGTCGGACGAAGAATCTGGATTATATGATTCATAGTGTTCGCTTTATTTGTGTTTTGGACACCAATGTAATTTATCCTCTACTAGTTAGAGATCTAATGTTTTGGTTTGCTTATTACGAATTATTTACTCCCAAATGGAGTCAGCATATTTTTGACGAGTGGGATAATGTAATGGAGAGGAAAGGTATTCCAGAAGAGGAAAGGCTTAAACGAATCAATGTTGCTAATAGAGCATTCCCAGATGCTATGGTTAATAATTATGAGCAACTCATAGAAAGCTTAGACTTACCTGATGAAAAAGATCGACATGTTTTAGCTGCAGCTATTAAAACCAACGCGAATATTATTGTGACTGAAAATTTGAAGGATTTTCCTAAAGATTATCTGGCATCATTTGGTTTAAGTGCTAAATCTAGTGATGATTTCTTAACTGATATAATTGATTTGAATCCTGAAAAAGCAGTTGAAGCTTTCCGAAAGCTTGTTATAAATAGGACGAATCCTGACTTAGATGAATTTGAAATTCTTGATAGGTTAAGAGATCTTGGTTTAAAAGATACAGCAAATTATCTGCACGCCTGTCTGTAATAATTGTGGCCAACCCGTTATATAAGTTCATTTCTTTTCCTTTAGCATCCGGATGGCCCGGAAAAAAAATGTTCTATAAAGCTAAGATTTCCTTTTTAACTTCACTAACCCTTTCCTCTAAAAAAGCAAAAATCCCCTTCTTTTTCTATTTAGTTCAAACCGGGAGAGATCAGGCCACCGGTAAGGCATTTGGCCACCAGCTGTGTGGTATTTGCACAACCGCTCTTCTGCAGGATATTTTTACGATGGGTCATAACCGTATGAGGGGAAAGATTAAGTTTAGCGGCAATGTCCTGGGCATTTAGACCGCCGGCCAGTTCATTGATTATCTCAATTTCCCTTTCAGAAAAAAGCGATGAAAGATCTTTTTCGGCTCTTTCGCAGTTTTTGGGATCGAAACTCCCTTTTGTAACCTCCACATTGAAGTATGATTTTCCGCCGTTCATATTGATAAAAGAAACGCTGCTCGTACTGCTTACTTTCAGGTGGGAGACATCTGTATTTATACATAGTACATGCTCTGGCGCCCCATTATCCAGGACATTCAACGGGATCGCCTGGTAAAGCATCGTTCTTACCTGTCCCCGGTGATCTTTCATGCGATAGGTAAACATGTTCTTGTAGTCCAGCACCTCATCTTTTTCCAGATAAGAAGTGTAGAAATCACTGATCACCCTGCTCTTCAGATTAAGGTTATCAATCTCCTCGGGAACCACTGTCTGCAAAAGGTCCTTAAGCAGGATATCCCCGGTATCCATATCCATAAAAAGCTTTACCGAGTCTGAAACATATTCCAGTTCAAAATCATGAAGATTCACAATGTATAAATAGCAGTTTCCCACAGCAAACATGGAAGCAAACCTCTTAAAATCAGCAGAGATCTCGAAAGGCCTATACTCATCCACCTGGCTGGAGTACATTTCTTTCCAGTAATCTGTGATCTTCTCGAGTTCCTTACTCATGGCAATAGGTTTTTTTCGGAGAGTAAAGATAAAATTTCAGATGCTTTTTACGAATAGTTCCCTGATATTATATTTTAATTCAAACTGGGAGAGATCACGCCGCCGGTAAGGCATTTTGCCACCAGTTGCGCGGTATTCGAGCAGCCGCTCTTCTGCAGGATGTTCTTCCTGTGGGTCTTAACAGTGTGGGGTGAAAGATTCAGCTCCTTTGCGATATCATCGGCACTCAGCCCGCGGGCAAGCTCGCTCACGATCTCCTTTTCCCTACCCGAAAGTATTTCTGTAAGACTTTGCTTTTCAAATACAGAGAATTTGGGATCAAACTTCCCGTACTCACAATCGATATTATAATATGACTTCCCGCCCTTTAAGTGAACAAAAGAAACATCCCCACTACTAACCACCTTTAAATGTGAGATATCTGAGTGCACACTAAAAACATGCTGAAAGTTACCATTCTCGATTACAGATAAAGGAGTAGCCTGGTGCAGTATGGTCCTTATCTTACCTTCAGGATCGCGCATCTGATAAGTATAGATCAACTTATAAGAAAGAACCGCTTCCTTATAATCTGAGGAGGACTCCTTTTTTAGATGCCTCATAAAAAAGTCCCTTATCACGTTCTCTTTTGCCTGAATAGAACCAATTTCCTCTGGCAAAGCTGTACCCAGCAGATCCTGCATGGTAACGGTATCACTGTCTATCCCCACAAATTCCTTAACAGAATCTGAAACCATCTCAAGATGCAGGTTATGAAAATTCACTATATAATAATACGAATTGCCCGGCGCAAAGAATGCCGCCATTTTCCTGAATTGTTCTGATGTATTGTATTCCTTATTCTCAGTAATCTGACTGGAATATTCCTTTTTCCAGTATTCAGCGATCTCCCGGAAATCTTTACTCATATTTAGGATTTTCTTAACAGACAGCAATATAAGAAAAATACCTTTTTTTAGGTATTCATACCAATTTCATTAAAAATTCAAGTGGTTTAAAATAAGTCGCCTCTATATAATGTATCCCGGAAAGAACATAAAAAAAACCTCCGGAAATAATTCCGGAGGTTCGAAGTGATCTTGGTCAGTTTCGGAAATTTGATCTATTAATATCGATTTTTACCCCAACAAAAAAACGATTTAGAATTTTGACCCTACCCAAAATTCTAACTCTTCCGTCACCTTCCAGGGATCACCTTTTTGGAAAGGCTAAGGTACTATCTCAAATGCTTCCGGGAAATACCACTAAAAAGGTATTTTTCTAAACATTTGATTCTGAAGTATTCCCGAAAACGGCCTAATTACGCCCTTTGCAATTAAGTTAATATGTTGTAAATTCGGGTCTTTCCTATATAAAACCCTATTATGTCCCAATTTTGGCTCTACTTCAGGCTTGGGCTGGACCACGTGCTGGACTGGCAGGCATACGATCATGTACTTTTTCTGGTGGTTCTTGTGGCCGCTTATGGCTTCACTTCCTGGAAAAAGGTCTTATGGCTCGTCACCCTTTTCACCCTGGGACATACGCTGGCCCTGTTTCTTTCGGTATACGAGATCGTTAGGGTCGCGACCGATTATGTGGAGTTCCTCATCCCGGTGACCATCCTGGTTACAGCCATCTTTGATATTGCCACCGCGGGGAAAAAACTCAGAAATAACAACTACAGTTTGCTATATTTCACAACGATCTTCTTCGGGATTGTCCACGGGCTAGGCTTTTCATCCTACTTCAAAATGATCGCCGCGGGAGCGGGAGCGAAGTTCTGGCCACTGGTAGAATTCGCCCTGGGAATAGAACTAGCACAGGTGATCGTGGTACTTTCGGTAATGATCGTTAGCTTTATATGCCAGAATATCTTTAACGTTTCAAGAAGGGACTGGATACTGGTTAGCGCATCTATCGTGATAGGGATCATTCTGCCCATACTTCAGGCAAGCTACCAGGCACTGTAGAATTAAATATTTTTAAGCTGCATTTTTGACAATAATCTTTTAATTTGCAGCTCATTATTAATTTCTGCCCTGAGACTTTTTACTGTTTAGATGAATAAGAAAAAACAACTTAAATACGACAAGGCTTATTTGAGAATTGCCAGAGAATGGAGTAAATTAAGCCATTGTAATAGAAAACAGGTTGGCGCGTTAATTGTAAAGGATAGAATGATCATCTCTGATGGTTATAACGGAACGCCCACCGGATTTGAAAATTTTTGTGAGGATGATGAAGGATACACCAAATGGTATGTATTGCATGCAGAGGCCAATGCGATACTAAAGGTGGCAGGCTCTACACAATCCTGTAAAGACGCCACTTTATATATTACCATGTCGCCTTGTAAGGAATGTAGTAAACTAATACACCAATCTGGTATAAAAAGACTTGTATACCAGATAGATTACAAGGACAATTCAGGCCTTAACTTCCTCGAAAAAGCGGGCGTGGAACTTGAACAGATAACTGAACTGGAAGATTGAAAGGAAGAAATAAAATATACACACCTCTTATACTGAGTATCGCCTGTGCCATAGGGCTTATCCTTGGCGCAAGGCTCAACTTTGACCCTTCAGACGAGCTATTTTCTGCCAATCCTAAAAAGCAAAAGTTAAACCGGCTAATAGATTATATCGACTATGAATATGTAGACGATGTGAATACCGATAGCATCGTAGATCTTACGGTGAACAAGATACTCGAGAATCTCGATCCGCACTCCGTCTATATTCCTAAAGACGAATACGCCAATGTCACCGAAAATATGAAAGGCGATTTTGTGGGGATAGGTGTGAGCTTCTATAATATTCAGGACACTATAGTAGTGATTAAGGCCATGGAAGGTGGCCCCAGCGAGAAGATCGGGATCCGTGGTGGCGACAGGATACTTTATGCCAACGGGAACAAACTTTTTAACCGCGGAATAAGTAATGACTCCATCACAAAACAATTAAAAGGAAAGGAAAATACAAAGGTCACCCTTAAAGTTCTCAGAAAGGGAATTGAAGACCTGCTTACTTTCCGGGTAAAGCGCGGCAAGGTACCGCTTAAAAGTGTGGATGCCGCATATATGCTTACCAGAGACCTGGGATATATCAAGATCAACCGCTTTGCCGAGACCACCTATAAGGAATTCAACGATGCCATAAAAGAGCTTAAAAAGAAAGGGGCAAAACAGATCGCCCTGGACCTGCGTGACAATCCCGGCGGATACCTTTCAGAAGCCATCAATATTGCCGATGAGTTCATTAAGGATGAAAACCTTATCCTCTACACCAAGAATAAAAGCGGGGCCATTGAAGAAACCTATGCACAAAGGGAAGGAGAATTCGAGAACGGAAAAGTCTTCGTGCTTATCAATGAGAATTCAGCCTCTGCCAGCGAAGTAGTTGCCGGAGCACTTCAGGATAATGATGTGGGCACCATAGTGGGAAGACGCTCCTACGGGAAAGGACTTGTACAACGCGAGATGGAACTGGGAGATGGCAGTGCGGTGAGACTTACCATCGCCAGGTATTATACCCCCACGGGAAGATCCATTCAGAAGCCCTACAACAATGGCAATGAATCTTATTTTAACGACTATATGCGCAGGTATAAGAACGGGGAACTGAACAATGAAGATAGTATTGAGGTGAACGATTCGCTTAGATATGTAACTCCCGGTGGAAAGGTAGTATATGGTGGTGGAGGTATTATTCCCGATGTCTTTGTTCCAAAGGACACCGATTCTGAAAAGGAAAAGCTAACCTTCCTGCTGCGTGGCGGTTATATGAGTCGTTACGTCTTTGATCTGCTTGAAAAAGACCGTAAATATTACAATTCAATTCCTAAGAGTGAGTACAAGGAAAAGATAGAGATCTCCCAGGAGATGATAGATGGTTTTGACCGTTATCTCCGACAGATGGGTGTAAGAGTGAACCTCAACGGAGAGGAACACAAACCCCTGTTAAAGAAATATTTGAAAGCCGAAATGGCACAGCAACTTTTCGGAACTAATGCATTTGAACGGTATTTAAATGAAGATGATCGAATAATTGAGAAAGTAATCGAGTTGTCACAGGGAAATTGATAATTTGGTTTTCCAGTGGAAAAATTCATTGCATATCTGTCAACTCTCTGGCCATTTACCCCCCTGCTTTTCTTTATAATTGCGGTTGCCTTCCGGCTTATGGATAACAGCACCTCTCTTTTTCTTCAAAGAGATATACTTATAAATTCTTCCAATGTATCCAGAAAACTTCTGAAGAAACAAATAAGGCTCAATACCGATCCGCAATTCACCAGGCAGTTAAAACGAGCCCTTATTCTTAGAAATCTCCAGCAAAGCTTTATGGTCTTCGCAGTGATCAGCGTCCCTTTAAGCCTTCTATTCTTTTTCTTCGATTAATTTATCGTGCACCTTGGTGTGCTCACCGTTCCAAACGCTAAGTATATCTGTCGCAACGGCAGAACCACTACCGCTTGCAATTGCAAACTGGCTACGCCATCCCGCCAGAGTACCGGCCACATAAAGTCCCGGTTTTACCAGATGATCCTCGTTCTTAAGCTGTATCCTGTTCTTGGAAAGCTTGGCCTTTTTATGAGGGATAAGATAGTCTTCCAGTCCGGATATCCGGAAAGGACTTGTATAGCCAACAGCCACCACAATTTTAGCCGAAGTATACTCCGCTTTATTGGTGATCACCCTGAAGCCTTCATCCAACTCCACCACTTCCTTCACCTTTTCCTTTGTGATTGTCTTCACCTGGGGATACAAGGTTTCCAGATGCGACATGCCTTTTTTAAGCAGCTCACCTCCATGGGTCCCAGGTTCTATCCCAAAGACATTTTTAAGCAGTGCCGACTGTAAATGCGAACTTTTCTGATGCAGGATAATTCCCGCCTTTTTGTTTTCTGCGTAGGGTTTTTCCATAGCCGAACCTATGACCAGGGCACAGGACATTCCTGCAGCCCCTCCCCCTATTATAAGCACATCGAAATCCATAACTTCTAACTATGCTTTTTAGATATGCTCCTTGAAACCAGCAGGATCGCCATCAATGCGATCACGCAAAGACTTGCGAGTATCACAACAAGGGCATTACCGCTATCTCCTTCAGTAAGATTCTGAAAATCGAGTACGCTCACACTTATCCCAATAAATACAAGGGCTAAAAATATTATGGTATAAATAAAATACTTCATGAAAAAAGGCTCTGAATGTTCTCGGCGAACAGCTTCACTGCGATAGCGAGCAATATCACACCAAAAACCTTTCTTATTACATTAATTCCCTGACTACCCAGAAACCTTTCGATCTTGGCCGAAGATTTCAGGACCGCGTACACAAAGATAATATTGATAATGATAGCCACAATGATATTTACCATTTCATATTCAGCCTGCAAGGAAACCAACGAGGTCATTGTACCGGCACCCGCAATGAGCGGAAACGCGAGCGGCACTATAGAAGCCGTCTCTGGCGCATCATCCTTATAAAGACTTATCCCGAGTATCATCTCCAGGGCCAGGAAGAACAGGATAAACGAACCCGCAACGGCAAAGGAATTTACATCGATCCCGATAAGCCTGAGGATTTCCTTCCCCACAAATAAAAAGACAACCATAATGATCCCAGCCACAATAGAGGCTTTTTCACTTTGAATATGTCCCACTTTAGCCCTGAGATCGATAATTATCGGAATGTTTCCAATGATATCGATCACTGCAAAAAGCACCATCCCGGCGGTAAATACCTCCCTAAAATCCAGCACGTTAAACATAGCACCCCGTTTTAAAATTGCGGGCAAAAGTACTTCAACTTATCTGATTGACAATCGGGATACCAGGTTAAATTTATGTGAATTTTCTATCCCATTTTTCTTCGTTCTAAGAGGCAGAAATTTATCTTTGCAACATGTTTCAACTTGGAAAAACTTTAGTATCTGAAGAGATCATCAAATATGATTTTGTGTGCAACCTTTCAGCCTGCAAAGGAGCCTGCTGTATAGACGGTGAGGCGGGCGCTCCTGTGGAGCCAGAAGAAAAGGCTATTATGGAAGAAATCTACCCCAAAGTGAAACCTTACCTTAGAAAAGAAGGTATTGAAGCTATTGAAAGGCAGGGAGTATATATCACCCGTGAGAATGGGGAATTAGAGACCCCTTTGATCGATGATGCCGACTGCGCCTACGTGACCTTTGACGATAAAGGCACAGCGCTTTGTGGGATAGAGGAAGCATATAATGCAGGGGAAATAAACTGGAAAAAGCCGGTCTCCTGCCATCTCTACCCTGTAAGGATACAGGAATACTCTTCATTTTCGGCGGTTAATTACCATCGCTGGGAGATCTGTGATGACGCCTGCAGCCTTGGAGCCGAGCTCCAGGTACCTATCTATAAATTCGTAAAGGACGCCCTGATCAGAAAATATGGCGAAGACTGGTATAAAGAACTTGAAGAAGTGGCTGCAAGCATGTCTAAACCCAAAGACTCCAAATAGATCAATTTCCAGGTCTTAAATTAAATTTTCTGCCTGGAATTTGTTATATTTAATGTCTTCCGATCCTCAGAAGAGGAAAATTGTCGAAAAGGATCCCCGATCTTTTTTTATCCCCCGTAAAGAAGAAAAATAATCCAGGCCTATGGCCCGGATAAGTTTAAAAGATCAGTTAAAAATTGGATTATCTACCCACAAATTTTATAGGTGGACCAACCAAGGAATTAGGTAATTCTGTTTTCTGGAAAACCGGCAATAATTTGCCGGTTTTCACTTATAAATAAGCCTTCTCCCCCACCTGTTTCAGACTGTTTTGAGGCATTGTTAATCTCTCCGAATAACAGTTTTGATTTTTTTGGTCATAAAATTATTAACAACTTATAATTAATTGTTTTTCAGTTATTTAAATATGTGTTTTAACAGGAAAGTATGAAAACAAAGAAAAACTGCGTGTTGAAAACTTTGTTGAAAACGTTTGCGCCAAATTCTTTCATTATATGTCTCATTTTTAAATATTTGTTAAACACTTTTCACCAAAACTAACTAAGACCAACAAACAAATTAATATGGCGCAGACGGAACCCATTTTGCAGGATAATAAAGATCGCTTTGTGATCTTCCCGATAAAACATCATGATATCTGGGACTGGTATAAAAAAATGGAGGCTTGTTTCTGGACTGCAGAAGAGATAGATCTTCACCAGGATCTTAACGACTGGAACCACAAGCTTAATTCTGACGAGCGCTATTTCATAAAACACATACTTGCCTTTTTTGCGGCATCAGACGGGATCGTAAATGAGAACCTGGCAGAAAACTTCGTGAATGAAGTTCAGTATTCTGAAGCCAAATTCTTCTATGGCTTCCAGATAATGATGGAGAACATCCATTCTGAAACTTACTCGCTTCTTATCGATACTTATGTAAAAGACGACAAGGAGAAAGACAAGCTGTTCAAAGCCATTGAAGTATTTCCTGCCATCAAGAAAAAAGCGGAATGGGCTCTTAAGTGGATAGAGTCAGACTCTTTTGCAGAAAGACTGATTGCTTTTGCAGCAGTTGAAGGCATCTTCTTCTCTGGCGCTTTCTGCTCGATCTTCTGGCTGAAGAAACGCGGACTCATGCCTGGACTTACCTTCTCTAATGAGCTAATCTCGAGAGATGAAGGCATGCATTGTGATTTTGCCGTTCACCTTCACAACAATCACCTTGTGAACAAGGTGCCAAAAGAAAGAATAAAAGAGATCATCGTTGATGCATTGAATATAGAAAGAGAATTCATTACTGAGTCACTCCCCGTTAGTCTTATTGGTATGAACTCCAAACTAATGACACAGTATCTTGAGTTCGTGACAGACAGGCTCCTGGTAGAACTGGAATGCGAAAAAGTATACAATGTGGCCAACCCATTCGATTTCATGGATATGATCAACCTGCAGGGTAAAACCAATTTCTTCGAAAAACGCGTAAGTGAGTACCAGAAGGCAGGTGTGATGAATAAAGATAAAGAATCAGATGAGATCAGCTTCGATGCTGATTTCTAAAGCGCAACTGCGCCGTGTCCCCCAACGCGGCGCATGTTGAACTTTAATTTTTCACCCGAAATAATAGATTTTCCAACTCCGGGTTTTTTCCCGGCAGGGACCCTCAGTACCTTATTTCAAGATTCCTGTGTTCCTGACCTAAAATTGTAGCGTATGTATGTAGTTAAAAGAGACGGGAGGAAGGAGCCCGTTATGTTCGACAAAATTACCGCCAGGGTTAAAAAACTCTGCTACGGGCTTAACGAACTGGTAGACCCGGTAAAAGTGGCGATGAGGGTCATTGAAGGCCTTTATGACAATGTGACCACCAGTGAACTGGATAACCTGGCTGCCGAGATCGCCGCTACCATGACGACCTCCCACCCTGATTACGCAAAGCTTGCTGCGAGGATATCTGTCTCTAACCTGCATAAAAATACCAAGAAGACCTTCTCTGAGGTAATGACCGATCTTTATGAGTATGTGAATCCCCGAACAGGTGAAAAAGCTCCGCTCATCTCAGATGAAGTCTATAAGGTGATCATGGATAACAGCGAAAAACTGGATTCCACGATCATTTATAACCGTGACTTTGGATACGATTACTTCGGATTCAAGACCCTGGAAAGATCCTACCTGTTGAAACTTAACGGGGAGATCGCCGAGCGTCCACAGCATATGCTTATGCGGGTTTCCATAGGGATACATATAGACGACCTGGATGCAGCCATAGAGACCTATGAGCTGATGTCTAAAAAGTATTTTACACACGCTACCCCAACACTTTTCAATTCAGGAACTCCAAAACCACAGATGTCTTCCTGCTTCCTGCTAACAATGAAGGATGACAGCATCGATGGTATCTATGACACCCTGAAGCAAACTGCAAAGATCTCACAATCGGCCGGTGGGATTGGACTTTCAATTCATAACGTACGTGCTACAGGCTCTTATATTTCGGGAACCAACGGGACATCTAATGGAATTGTTCCCATGTTAAGAGTTTTCAACGACACCGCCCGTTATGTGGACCAGGGTGGAGGAAAGAGAAAAGGTTCATTCGCCATTTATGTGGAACCATGGCATGCCGACATCTTTGATTTTCTCGACCTCAAGAAGAACCACGGAAAAGAGGAAATGCGTGCACGTGACCTTTTCTACGCCATGTGGATGCCCGACCTGTTCATGAAACGGGTTCAGGAAGATGGAAAATGGACTCTTATGTGCCCTAACGAATGCCCGGGGCTTTTTGATACTTACGGCGAAGAATTCGAAAAGCTTTATGAAAAATATGAGGCCGAAGATAAGGGTCGTAGAACGATCAAGGCCCGCGAACTTTGGGAAAAGATCATGGAATCACAGATCGAGACCGGAACTCCTTATATGCTTTATAAAGATGCGGCCAACCGTAAGTCCAACCAAAAAAATCTTGGAACCATCAGGTCTTCTAACCTTTGTACCGAGATCCTCGAATATACCAGCGAAGATGAAGTAGCGGTATGCAACCTTGCCTCTATCGCGCTGCCAATGTTCGTTAAGGGAGAAGAATTTGATCACAAGGAACTGTTCAAGATCACAAAAAGAGTTACCAAAAACCTGAACAAGGTGATCGACAGGAACTACTATCCTGTAAAGGAAGCTGAGAATTCAAATATGCGCCACCGTCCCGTTGGACTCGGAGTTCAGGGGCTGGCAGATACTTTTATCAAATTAAGACTGCCATTCACTTCAGACGAAGCAAAGAAGCTTAACCAGGAGATCTTTGAAACATTATATTTCGCTGCTGTGAGCGCTTCCATGGAACTGGCAAAAGAAGAAGGACCATATTCCACTTTTAAAGGCTCACCTATAAGCCAGGGAGAATTTCAGTATAATCTATGGGGAATCAAAGATGAGGAGCTTAGCGGACGATGGGATTGGGCTAAACTCAGAAAACAGGTAATGAAGAACGGGGTGCGAAACTCCCTGTTGCTTGCACCAATGCCAACGGCTTCTACTTCCCAGATCCTTGGTAACAACGAGGCTTTTGAACCCTACACCTCAAACATCTATACGCGAAGGGTACTTTCAGGAGAATTCATAGTGGTGAACAAGCACCTGCTGGAAGATCTTGTAGCAAGAGACCTGTGGACAGAAGATGTCAAAAATGCCATTATGCGTAATAACGGATCGGTACAGAATATAGATATCATCCCTCAGGATCTCAAAGATCTTTACAAGACCGTATGGGAAATGAGCATGAAGGATATCATTGATATGTCAAGGCAAAGAGGATATTTTATAGACCAGTCTCAGTCCCTTAACCTGTTCATGGAAAATGCGAACTACAGCAAACTTACCTCTATGCATTTCTATGCATGGAAAAGCGGACTTAAAACAGGAATGTATTATCTTCGCACCAAAGCAGCCGTGGACGCCATTAAGTTTACGCTGCAAAAAGAAACTAAAAAAGAACCTGTAAAGACCGAAACTCAGGCGCCGGCTAGAGCGGCTGAAAAAATGCAGGCTCAGTCAAAACCGGTAATTTCTCAACAAAGCGAAGAGGAGGGGGCCCTTACACCCGAGGAACTCAGAGCCATCATCGCTCAGTCCAAAGAAGGTGAAGGTGACGACTGCCTGATGTGCGGATCTTAAAATTTTGGCTAATTCAAATTTGAATTGAAGGGGGGAAGTAGGCATTACTTCCCTTTTTTCATTTCAATTTTCTGTTTGCCGAAATAAATTCAGGATGAAGGGCCGAAAGTTTTCAAAGGCGTCTTTTTTATTTATTTTTAGCCAAGCAAAATTCACTACTGCAGATCACAGATAACTACCAACTAAAATGAACTGGGAACAACTCTTATCGCTTAAAAGATTCGGAGATACACATAAAAGACTTAGAAAGGAACAGAACGAAACCCGGCTGGGTTTTGAAGTAGATTATGACCGAATCATCTTTTCTTCGGCTTTCAGGAGCCTACAGGATAAGACACAGGTGATCCCGCTCTCAAAGACCGATTTTGTGCACACCCGTCTTACTCACAGTCTTGAAGTATCGGTAGTGGGAAGATCTTTGGGACGACTTACCGGCCAGAAACTGCTTGAAAAGCACCCCCATCTTCGGGATACTTTCGGATACCAGATGAACGATTTTGGAGCTATTGTGGCTGCGGCAGCTTTAGCGCATGACATCGGGAATCCGCCATTCGGGCATTCGGGTGAAAAGGCCATTGGGGAATACTTCAGTCATGGGAACGGAAAACGTTTTAAAGATCAGCTTAGTGAAAAAGAGTTTCAGGATCTCGTGAAATTTGAAGGTAATGCTAACGGTTTCAAAATACTTACCGAACATCGCCCGGGAATCGAAGGTGGCTTAAGACTTTCTTATGCCACTCTCGGTGCATTTACGAAGTACCCAAAAGAATCCCTCCCGCATAAACCCTCAAGAAATATAGAGGACAAGAAATTTGGTTTCTTTCAAAGCGAAAGAGACTTCTTCGAAGAGGTAGCGGTGGAGTTAGGACTTAAAAAGACTAGAGAGGGAAAAGACATTGGATATTGCAGGCATCCACTTGCGTTCCTGGTAGAGGCAGCCGATGATATATGTTACACCATCATCGATTTTGAGGATGGGATAAACCTGGGCCTTATAGACGAGGATTATGCCCTGGAATACCTTATTAAACTGGTTAAGGACAATATCAATACCTCAAAATATAATGGTCTTACCAATACAGCCGACAGGCTTGCCTATCTCAGGTCTTTAGCCATAAACACCCTTATTGGTGAAGCGGCCGAAATATTTCTGAAAAATGAGGATGCGATCCTGAAGGGAGAATTCCATGAATCTCTTTTTGACAAGAGCAGTTATGAGGCCCAGATAAAAGACATTATCAAGATAAGCATAGAAAAGATATACCAGAGCGAGGAAGTGATAAGCAAGGAAATTGCCGGCTATCGCATGCTTTCCTATCTTCTTGACATTTACACCAAAGCCCTTCTACCGGAAAACAATGATGAAGATTCAAATTTCACCAAACTGGTTTTGAAATCGGTGCCACAGTTACAACATCTGCAGAATAATGATTCAGTATACGAGAAACTGATAGGGATCTGTTCCTATACGGCTTCACTCACTGATGGGATGACCGTGGCTTCGGTAAAAAAATATAAGGGACAGAGTTTATAACCTAGAATTCGTAAACAACTCCAACACCAAGCATCTGCTTCAGCTGAAGCCGGGGGCCGGAAGTTTCAAGTTTCCCATCGCCATTGGTATCTTCCTTGAATTTCACATCGTCGTCATAACGTATATGTGAGCCCACATTGGCCTTCACGAAGTCGTTCACCTTCATATTAACGTTCAGCTGCCAGTCAACATCAACATTTCCGAAGTTATTGAGATAGTCTGAATATAAACTCAGCTGATTATCAAGATCGATATTATCGAAAACTTCCTTGCTGAAACCGCTGGTGACAAGAAAACCAAATTCCGTTCGCAGATTCTCACCTTCCTTCAGGATATTTCCCAGCTCATCGGTAACAGCCGGTTCCACCCCAAACATCCCTTCATCGGCCAGCCGCTGGTCCAGTACAAAGGTAGACTTAAAGGTTATAGGAGAAAGATACACCGTTAGATCTTCCACGGGATCGGAGTATTCGGTACCCGCACCCAGAAAAGTATAGCCCGGTGCCATGAATTTTGAAATCGGCACCTCGGTATCTGGATATTTATATCCGTTAGAAAACTGTGTGTTAAAGCTAAATTTTCCTGAATAATACCAGTTAGAGGTACTGTCTTTTCTGAAACCGAATGAAGATTTCAACCGAATCTCATCTTCGGTCTTCCTTACTTCACGACCTTCCTGTGCATTGAGTCCATATCGCAGAGAGGCTGAATTTTTCCACATGGTAAGGTCTTTTTCAAAGTTCCTTTCAAAGCTTGAAAAGAATAAAGCAGAAACCGAATTATTACCTCCCGAATTCCAGTTAACGAAAGCCACCTCGCTAAGATTAACCCCGAAAGTATTCTTCTCTGTCCAGTACATCATCATGGTATCGGAAACCGTAGTATCCTTGGCAGCAGTTGCAGTAGTATCATTTACTGCAATATATTTAAAATCAGAAGCTAAAGAATTGAGTGATGTAAAGAAGAAAAATAAGAGTAGGATTTGGAACTTCATTAATAATTTAGGTTTTCAGATTTGCAAAAATAAAAAAATCATATCATAGATTCCAGCTTTTGCCTTATTCCTTCAACGTGAATTCCTGCGATTTCTTGTAATTGAATCACACTTCCTTGCTCAATAAATTCATCAGGAATACCTAATGTGTATATTTTACCTTGAAAACCGGCCTCTGCAGCGAATTCCAGGACGGCGCTTCCAAATCCAGATTTTTTGACTCCGTCCTCTGCGGTAACTATTTTCTGATACTTTTTAAAAATATTTCTGAGTAATTCTTCATCAAGCGGTTTAACAAAACGCATATCGTAATGAGCGATCTTCTCTTTTTCCCCAATTTCATCGATGGCCTTCGAAACGTTTCCTGCCATATTCCCGATACTAAGCACTGCTATTTCTGAACCTTCTTTAAGACATTCTCCCTTTCCTATCTCTATTTTTTCAAAAGGTTTTCTCCATTCCTTCAACACGCCACGGCCGCGGGGATAGCGAATAATCATTGGGTTTTTTAGTCCAAGCTGGGCCGTATAAAGCAGGTTTCGAAGGTCGACCTCATTCCTAGGTGCTGCTATTATCAAATTAGGAATGGCCCTGGCATAGGCAATATCAAAAACCCCGTGATGGGTGGCTCCATCTTCACCTACAAGGCCCGCACGATCAAGGCAGAAGATCACCGGCAAATTCTGAAGTGCCACGTCATGGATCAACTGGTCATAAGCTCTTTGCAGAAAAGTGGAGTAGATCGCGCAATAGACCACAAAGCCCTGTGTAGCCATCCCTGCCGAAAGAGTGACCGCATGCTGCTCAGCGATCCCTACATCAAAAGCTCTTTCGGGAAAAGCTTTCATCATATATTTCAGGGAACTACCCGTAGGCATAGCCGGCGTGATCCCAATGATCTTCTCATTCTTTTCGGCCAGTTCAACCAATGTAAAACCAAAGACATCCTGGTACTTTAATGGAAGGCCGTCGGTTTCATATTTTAATAATTCTCCTGTTTCAGGCTCAAATTTTCCCGGCGCGTGATATTTTACCTGGTCTTCCTCGGCCTTTTTTAGTCCTTTTCCTTTTTTTGTAATCACATGAAGGAACTTAGGTCCCTTTATCTGCTTCATCTCCCCGAGGACCTTCAGAAGACCTTCCAGATCATGACCGTCAACAGGGCCAAAATACCTGAAGTTCAAAGCTTCAATAATATTATCACTGGCAGGTTTATAACCCACCCTGGCTTTGGTGAGATATTCCTTTAAAGCTCCAACGCTGGGATCGATCCCGATAGCATTATCGTTAAGGATTACCAGCAGATTTGCCTTAGTGACACCGGCATGATTCAAACCCTCAAAGGCCATCCCGCTGGCGATGGAGGCATCACCGATCACGGCGATATGCTGTTTTTCGGTTTCTCCCTTAAGATTGGAAGCGATAGCCATACCAAGGGCCGCCGAAACCGAGGTGGAAGAATGCCCGGTCCCGAAGGTGTCATATTCACTTTCACTTCTTTTGGGAAAACCGCTGATACCTCCCAGCTGCCGGTTGGTATCAAAAATATCCTTGCGCCCGGTGAGGATCTTATGCCCGTAGGCCTGGTGACCAACATCCCATACCAGCAGATCTTCAGGTGTATTGAAGACATAATGCAGGGCGATGGTAAGCTCAACAACACCAAGGCTCGCACCAAGATGCCCTTCCTTTGTGGCTACTATATCAATAATAAAGCGACGCAGTTCTTTGGCAAGTACTTTCAATTCCTCTTTAGAAAGCTTCCGCAGGTCTGCCGGGCTGTGTATATTTTTCAGGATCTTTTCGGCCATACCCGGCAAAGTTACATTATGAAATCTTAATTAGGGATATGACTGCTGCCCGGAATCTTCAAAATTTATATCTTTCATGAAAATTCCACACATGCTTTCTCCTTTTAATGATGAATATTATATGAAAAAGGCTTTGGAAGAAGCCGAAGCGGCCTATGAAAAAGGGGAGATTCCCGTGGGTGTGGTAGTAGTGATAAACGACAGGATCATCGCCAGGGGGCATAACCTTACCGAAACCCTCAATGATGTTACAGCTCATGCCGAAATGCAGGCGATCACAGCTGCCGCAAATTTTCTTGGGGGAAAATATCTACTGAACTGCACCATGTATGTCACCATGGAACCCTGCCAGATGTGTGCCGGAGCTCTTTATTGGAGTCAGATCCCTAAACTTGTATTCGGAGCTTCCGATCCGCACCGCGGATACCGCAAATTTGGAGTGGAGTTACATCCAAAGACCGAAGTGAAATCGGGAGTGATGGAAAATGAATGTGGATCCCTTCTGAAAAAGTTCTTTATAGAGAAGAGAAATTTAAATTAAAGCGGAACCTTTGAAATAAGTATTAGAAACGCTAATCCAAGCCCAAATTTCAGATAGAAGGTCCCGCCTGTTTTGACTAATTCGACCGGGTTACTTTAATATGGTCTATATAGTATTTGACCGGAAAAATTGAATCATCTACCTCCGGTCCTCCAAAAGTACCTCCTACAGCCATATTGATGAGAAAGTAAAAATCCTTTCTGAAGGGATAATGTTCATCATCATACTTTTCCGGAGTGAACCTGTACACCTGGTTCCCGTCTACAAAGAATTCAACATAATCCTTCGTCCATTCGGCTTTATAGGTGTGAAAACCTTCTTCGATATCTTCGATCCTGGTCTTTTTTGTATTGATGGTTTCTCCGTGACTGGCAGGAGTATGCAAAGAAGTAAAGACCATCCCGGGTTCCTTCCCAACGTATTCCAGGATATCGATCTCCCCACAGGCTGGCCATCCAACTTCACTGATATCTGCACCCAGCATCCAGAAAGCAGGCCATATGCCCTTTCCGGTTCCTAACTTTGCCCGTACTTCTATCACGCCATATTTGAATTCCACCTTGTCTTTGGAAATGATCTTTCCAGAATAATACTCATCAGCCTTCTTAACTGCAGTAATCACAAGATTACCATCCTTAACCTCCACAAACTCCCTGTCATAGACCTGTCTCTCGTTATTACCCCAACCACAAATATCCGGGCATCCATCACCTTCTTCGTAGCTCCAGGAACTCATGTCCAGGCTATCTCCGTTAAAATCTTCTTCGAAGATCACCTTTTCCTGAGCTTTTCCTGTTAAGACAATTCCCAGAAGTAATCCACATGACAGTACTAATTTTGAAAATTCTTTCATGATTTGCTGTAATTTAATTTTACTGACTTTACATCTTCAGAATTTCCACCGAGCATAAGTTCAAATTCCCCGGTTTCGGCTTCCCATTTTCCAGATGCGGAGTAAAATTTAAGCATTTCTTCATCAATTTGGAATTCCACAGTTCTGGTCTCACCGGGATTAAGCTCCACAAGCTTAAAGCCTTTCAGTTCTTTTACAGGCCTGGCAAGACTTGCCACAAGATCCCTCAGATATAGCTGAACCACTTCCTTACCCTTAACGTTTCCAGTATTTGTAAGCTCAACACTAAGCGTCACAGTTTCACCTGTATTAAGACTGGAAGAAGAAAGTTCAGGTTTTCCATATTCAAAATCGGTATAGCTTAAACCATAACCAAAAGGATATAAAGGGCCATTTTCAATATCAGTATAATGTGCATAGGTCACATGCTCCTCGCTATAGGGCCTTCCCGTATTCAAATGATTATAATATAATGGTTCCTGTCCCACCGCACGTGGAAAAGAAACCGGCAGTTTACCTGAAGGATTATATTTCCCCAGAAGAACATCGGCAATGGCATTTCCACTTTCGGTACCAAGCTGCCAAGCTTCCACGATAGAAGGTATATTCTCAGAAGCCCAGGTAATTTCAAGCGGACGGCCATTGATAAGTACCAGGACAATGTTCTGATTTACTTTTTGAACTTCCTTCACCAATTCCATTTGCAGTCCCGCAAGGCCTACATATGCCTGACTGCGGCCTTCTCCAGACTGGAAAGCATCCTCCCCAAGAACCATAACCACAAGTTCGGCATCTTTGGCTGCTTTCACAGCCTCAGAGATTCCCGATCTATCTGTTTCATTAATTTCAAGTGGAAAAAGGAAACTGCGTTCTCCCTCCCCCAAAGTAACTCCTTTACTATAGGTGATTTCAGTATTTTCGGCTGCAGCGGCCTTCAATCCTTCCAGAACTGAAACAGCGGAATTGGTTTCTCCCTGGGCACGCCAGTTACCAATAGGACTGTCCTTATCATCGGCTAAGGGCCCTATAACCGCAATTTTATTAACTGAATTATCTATTGGAAGCAGGTCATTCTCATTCTTTAGAAGCACAATGGACTTTCTGGCAATGTCTCTGGCCTCTTTTCTATGTTCTTCATAGGATATCGAATTATTCAGATCTTCATCTGCATATCGATAAGGATCTTCAAAAAGTCCCATTTTGAACTTCACACGAAGTATCCTTCTCACCGCATCATCTATTAAAGATTCATCGATTTTTCCTTCCTCTACCAGTTTTTGAAGTCCGGCAACATAGGCTCCACCTTCCATATCCATATCACTCCCTGCCTTTACTGCAATCTCTGCGGCATGTACCTTATCCCGTGCAAAACCATGAGGAACCATTTCTGCGATAGATCCCCAATCAGAAACCACAAAACCTTTCCAGTCCCAGTCTCCTTTCAGGATATCCCTTTGAAGGTTTTCACTTCCGGTAGCAGGAACACCATCGATAGTATTGAAGGAGTTCATAAATGTAGCTACCCCGGCTTCGGCAGCCGCATGAAAGGGAGGTAGAACAACATTATGAAGTTCATTCTCGCCAATATTAACCGCGTTATAATCCTTTCCCCCTTCTGCTAGACCGTAACCTGCAAAATGTTTAGCGGTAGCCGCGATCGTTCTGGGATGGGAAAGGTCATCTCCCTGGTAGCCCTTTACTTTCGCAACAGCAACCTTGGAAGTAAGAAAAGGATCTTCGCCAGAGCCTTCCATAATACGGCCCCAACGTGCATCTCTTGAAATATCAATCATAGGAGAGAAAGTCCAGTTAATACCATCAGCAACCGATTCCAGTGCTGCGATACGGGCAGATTTCTCCATGGCTTCAAGATCCCAGCTAGCAGTTTCTCCAAGGGGAACAGGAAATATGGTTTTATAACCATGTATCACATCATAACCGAATATAAGAGGGATCTTCATTCGGGAGTTTTCCATGTTCAAACGTTGTGCTTCACGTGTGGCATCCACAGAAATGACATTGAGCATGGAGCCCACAAGACCCTTTTTCAGCCTTTCTTCCTTCTGTTTGTTATCAGTCCCCGAAGCCGGACCGGTTAAGTCCCAGCTTCCATTATACTGCACCATCTGACCCACTTTTTCTTCAAGGGTCATAAGTTGCAATACTGAGTCTACTTTGGTTTCTACATCCATCACTGAACTGGAAATCCCATCTGACTGAGCAAAAAGGCTTCCGGTTCCTACAATAAGGAATGTAACGATCTTGAATATTTTTTTCATAATTAAAAGGGTAAATTCCGGGAGCAATCACACCCCCGGAAATCTAACAATTGAGCAAAAACAAAACGATTACTGAAATACTCTTATATAATCAATTTCCATAGAAGATTCCTGAAAATCAGGATCTATGTCTCCACCAAAGGTTCCTCCCATAGCCAAATTCATGATAAGGAAGAAATCTTTATTGTATGGAGAATCCGGGGTATTCTCATAAGTATGATAAACCTCACCATCTACAAGAAATACGATTCTTTCTGCAGACCATTCCATGGTATAGGTATGGAATTCTGACGATGGGTTTTCGATTGTTGTGGTTCCAGTATCGGCATCACCACCTGAAGCACCTGGATAGTGAAGGCTACCATGGATCACTCCGGGATCGTTCCCTTTGTGCTCCATGATATCGATCTCTCCTGTTGCGGGCCATCCCACTTCGTCGAAGTTATTTCCAAGCATCCAGATCGCCGGCCAGGTTCCTCCACCTTCAGGAAGTTTGGCTCTGGCTTCAACCCTTCCATAGGTGAATTCAAAATTATCCTTGGTAGTGATACGAGATGAAGTAAAATCGAATCCGCTTTCAGATTCTCTTTTCGCGGTGATCAAAAGATTCCCGTCAACTATTGATGTATTGTTCTCTGTATAATACTGAGCTTCCTGGTTTCCCCAACCATTGTCGCCGTTTCCAATTTCGTAGTTCCATACGCTGGTATCAAGAGATGTATCATCATCAAAAGTAGCTTCCCAGAGAAGATCATCAAATTCAGTCTGGAATTCTGCTCCTCCGTCACCATCGCCGGCTCCACTTCCGTCATCGGAAGTAAGGATGAACCACCAGTCGAATTCATTATTACCATCGGTAGTTCGAACGATTAGTTCTCCGGGAACCGATCTATCAAAAATATGGTACTGGTGATCTCCCCCTGTATAGTATCCTATGAATGCGGTACCTGAAAGGGCAATCGTCTCAACACCTCCAGGGGCGATAATAGCCCAATTAGCAGTGTAGTCCGAATATGGCAGGTTAAGAACATCTGCACCTTCAACGGTTCCTCCGCTGGATCCTAATTCATCAATAAGTCCAACCCTTCCGAATACAGTACCTGAATCGTCCTCGGTATTAATATTGGTGATGTGCGTGAAAGTTCCATCTTCGTTGAAGATATACCTGTCATCATACATTCCTGCAGTTGCCTTCTCGTTAGGTCCCGCACCATACCATTCAGCAAGTACCGATCCGCCAACTGGTCCAAGACCAAAATGACTTGGCGCCGAAGCTTTGATCCTCCATTCTTTAGAACCGTCTCCAACAAGTTTGTCAATAAGATCCTGTGGTGGTTCATATGCAACAAATACGTCTACGTTAACTGTAGTTGAGGTGGATGTTCCTCCTGGCCCATATGCAATTACCGGAATTGTATAGTTTCCAGAAGATGAAAAAGGCTTGCTAAATGAACCACTTGGAACTACTTCATCACCATCTGGCAAACCAAATTTATAGGTCATGGCTCCGGTTGCCGATGCAGTGAAGTTCACCATTCCACTACCATCGCCTCGTGGATTATCATCAGACTGCCCTACTACTTCTGCCGTAACGGTCAGGTTAGAAGGAGCATTGATCTCTCCGATATCATAATCCTCTTCGCAGGAAATAAATCCTGCCGAAAGAGTGATCATGAATAATAGTTTAAAAAATATGTTTTTCATTTTTATCGTTTTGTTCTAGTTATGGAAATAAATTTCATCTACATAGACGTTTGCACTTCCTGCCGGTACTGCAGAAAAGATGTACTGAGCAATATTTTCTCTATTTGCAAGTCCTTCAAACTGAGATAATGGGATATCCAGGCTCACCCATTCATTCTGGGCAAGATTCTCAAAGACAACTTCGTGCTCTGTATCATCTCCCCCGTCAAAAGCACCATCAGGTCCAAAGTCTACCAGTTTAACCCTGAATGTGGTAGCATTATCGGTATAAACATCTACATGGAAGTGAGTCATTCCTGTAATATCTACAGTATTCGCCACAGTTTCAATACCCACAAAATTCAGGTTTGAATAATGCTTGGTTAGTCTGCCGTCAAATTCAACTTCTTCATAATCTGCCGCAGACCAGCTTGTTCTCCAGGTATCAACTGTCACATCATCGCCAAATTCACTGAATAAAGAGATGTATGAAGTATCTCCTATTTTAATATCATCAAAATAGAAATCCTCTCCCTGACCTGTATTTCCAAAATCATAGAATACGATCACCCTGTCATAATCTATAGAGGCATCAAATGCTCCAAAAGTGCTAAGGTCGAAGCTTAGCTCTTCCCATTCTCCTGCCACAGTTGTAGATTGAAAAACTTCAGCAACAACCGAAGGGTTTCCGTTAGCATCAGGAGCTGAATCAGATTTTTCTAATTTGAATAAAATAGGAGTTCCCGCTCTTGGAGACCAAACTTTCATTTTTGCGGTAGTTCCGTTAGAGAAGTCTACAGGTTCTTCCAGGTTAAGTGAAATTCCTGCCCATGTTTGAGCTCCATCAGACTTGTTTAAAGTACTTACCATGGAACTGGTATTAATACCAGACATATCTGGATTATCAATTACAGAGCCAGTTGCTCCACCAAATCCACCCCACTCGTAGGTTGCATTTTCAGATTCAAAATCCAGAGGTAGTTTGATAGGTTCGAGGGTGGTCTGCCTAATATTATCGAAATAATAAGTTGAATCGTCTCCCGGAGTTCCAAAATCGAAGAACAATACAAGCTTCGCATAATCAATAGACATATCTGCCGCGGTCATATCGAATACGAGTGTTTCCCACTCGTTGCTAACCGTTGTATTTACGGCAGATTCAACAAAAAGATCGGCATTATCGATATTTTCGATTTTAAATATCACCGGAATTCCGGCCTTTGGAGACCATACATCAACAGCGATATATTTTTGTGACGAGAAATCTATAGCCTCATCCAGGTTAATGGTAGTTCCCGCCCATACTTCAGAACCAGCTGGTTTTGTATACTCAGCAACCTTATCACTTGTATTCACTCCTGTTGGATCGGGATTATCGATCACCAGATCAAAAAGGCCATCGCCACCTCCAAAGTTGTAGAAAGAGTAATCTTTAGTTGGAGATTCAAAGTCTACTGGCAGGAATAAAGGATCCCTTACCTGAATGGTTTGAGTAAGCTCTGTGGTAGCGGCACCACCACTAAGCGCAACAACTCTAACATCATAATCACCAACGGCATCGTAAGTATGAGAAACAGTTTCTCCAATCATCATTGGAGTTGGCTCTTCGTCCTCCACATCTCCAAAATACACATTGAACATCGCAGCGAAATCTGCAGTAGCCGAAACTGTGTAAGTATAGTTATCGTCTGCCGACTTCTGAATATCCACTTCCAGGTTTTCAGGAGCCCTGAATGAAACAGTCAGCGCCTGAGTTCCCTCAGCCGTTACCCCGTTAAGATTCTTACCCGTAACGACCACATCGTAATCACCTTCATCAAAAACGTGATCGATGGTTTGTCCAGGCTTAAGTTCCGCCGAAACTTCTGAACCATCACCAAAATCAACCACAAAAGTGTTGGCACTTTCTCCCTTAGGAGTTATGGTCACCAGTCCGGAATTATCCTGAGTGATCTGGAAGCTTGCTCCAAGATTGGAAGGCGCCGCCAGATTGCTCAAATCTACCATCTGGTCATCATCACTCTCACATCCTATGAAAAGGACGCTGAGAGTGATAAATAAAAATAGTTTTATAGTATTCTTCATAATGCTGTTTTTTTAATATCCAGGATTTTGTTCCCATAATCCGTTAGAGAATTCAAGTTCTTCCAGCGGGATCGGGAATAATTCGTTCTTTCCGGTTTGGAAACCTTCTATAGCCTCTGCTGCACGACCGGTTCTTACCAGGTCAAAGAACCTGTGACCCTCTCCAACCATTTCAAGTCTGCGCTCCTGAAAGATCAGCTCTGTTAATGTTGAACCGGTTGCATCAACATCATCAAGACCTGCACGGTTACGAACCATATTCAGGTAAGTACTGGCAAGTTCATCATTGATACCACCTCTGTTCAATGCCTCTGCTGCCATAAGCAGAACATCGGCATAACGAATGGCTCTGTAGTTATTAGGTTGAGTCAGGTTTGGATCACCGGCATTATCGTTTTTTCTTGGAAGATATTTACGGTTGAAATACCCGGTATGCTTGTAACCTTCAATATAGGTAGCTCCGGTCTCTTCAGCCCAGGCCTCGATATCCAGAATGGAATAATCTCTTCTTATATCGTCTTCGCTGAAAAGGTTGTACACTTCTTCAACTGGAACATTAAAACTATATCCTGATTCGAACAACGGCCCGGAATAGTTTCTAATTCCCTGGAATCCTACCGCAACGTTACCTTCACTACACTGAAGACATCCAAAACCAGCACCTTCTTCTCCGGTATACTGAATCTCAAAAACAGCCTCTGCACTGTTCTCTCCTACCTGCTCAAAAAGATTGGTATAATCTTCATCTCCCTGGGTTCCGTAAAGGTGATACTGCCCGCTATCGATAAGGTTTCTTAGCACCTCTGCTGCTTCCTGGAACTTATCCTGGTAAAGATAAGCCTTACCCAGTAAAGCCTGAGCAGAGCCTTTAGTAGCTCTTCCTACTTGCGGCGCGTTATAATCCATATTATCTATGGCGAACTGAAGGTCAGACTCTATTTGAGCATAAACCTCACTTACCGGGGCTCTTTGAACGGAATTCTCATCCCCCAGAACGAATCTCTCGTCTCCTTTGATCGGGATAGGACCAAACCATTTTACCAGTTCAAAAGTAAAATATGCTCTAAGAAATCTTGCTTCAGCAATAATCCTGTCCTTTCCTTCGAAGTCTGTTTTGTCCTTATTCTCCAGGATGTAGTTAGCACGCTGAACTCCGGCAAAGTTCCAGTCCCAAACATCGTCAAGATTATCGTTAACCTCGGTATGGGTCATTTCATCCACCTGCTGGAACCCGATAACATCGGTAGCACTCTCCCCACCACTAAGGGTATTATCAGAGGCTATTTCACCAAGAAGTACGTTTACATAAGTTGACTGAAGCACATCGTATGCACCAATAAGGGCATTGTAATATTCCTGTTCAGAATTGAAATAGTTTTCTGAATCTATGGTATACTCTTCTGTTTCCTCGAGGAAATTCTCGCTACAACCAACCAGCATCACCAGACCGAGGAAAAAGTATATCTTTTTAATAATTGAGATATTTTTCATAAACAATAATTTTAGAAGTTTAGGTTTAGACCAAACATATAAGTTCTTGGAACCGGGTAGAACCCGTAATCTATTCCTCCACCAATGGCTTCTCCTGTAGAAGCTGATGGGTCGTAACCTTTATAATCTGTAAATGTGTATAGATTATTAGCGGCAACATAAAGTCTTAATTTTTGAATGTTCAATTTGCTGATAAGACTTTCAGGTAAAGAATAACCTATCTGAGCATTCTGAATTCTTGCATAAGAAGCATCTTCAACATAGAAATCAGAGAAAACCCCGTTTGATGTTGCTCCGGTAGATACTCTAGGCACATAATTGCTGGTACCTTCACCTCTCCATCGCTCCAGATAATAAGCATGCCTGTTCACATTAGGCTGATTCCTCTCATAATTCCTCACCATTTCATTTCCTAATGAAGCATAAGTATAAGCCGTAAAGTCGAAGTTCTTGTAGTTAAAATTGAGATTTAGTCCCATGGTGAAATCAGGAATCGGATCACCAATATTGGTACGGTCGTCTGTATTGATTACTCCGTCACCGTTAATATCCACATATCTTATATCTCCTGGTGCAGCGGGAGCAGCCAGTGCTTCCTGAGAAGGATGAGCATCAACTTCTGCCTGGTTCTGGAAGATTCCATCGGTTCTGTATCCATAGAAATATCCTATAGGGAAACCTTCCTGCATTCTTGCCGGTGCTGGCTGACCAACACCAAACTGTCCTCCCGGAAGGAATTCAGTTCCGTTAACTTCGGTTACCTCATTTTCAAGATAAGTGAAGTTGTATCCGATATTTATTCTGAAGTCATCAGAGAATGTCTCCTTATAATTTATTGCGAATTCGGCACCCTGGTTTCTAGTAGTCCCCGCGTTGATCGTTGGGGTTCCTGCTCCGGGAGCCGCTCCACCAAAGATCCCTGATACAGGAATATCGGCGATAAGAAGATCATTCCTGTCTTCCCTGAACACATCGGCAGTAATGTCGATCCTGTTTTTCAATAATCTAAGGTCAAGACCAATATTGATCTTTTCGGCCTCTTCCCATCCCGCATTCGGGTTGGCTATCCTACCAAGGGCCACACCATTAACTAGCTGACCATCCAGAACATATGTAGCCTCTCCGGTTAGGGCCGATCTCCAGAACTGGGCCTGACCAACCTCATCATTACCAAGTATTCCGTAACTACCTCTTAACTTAAGGAAAGAGACAAAACCTGAATTGAACCAGCCTTCTTCAGAAATAATCCAACCTGCGGTGGCAGATGGAAAATAGCCCACACGGTTACCTGGACTGAATCTTGTGGAAGCGTCCCTTCTCAACATCCCTGAAACGAGATATTTACCTTTGAAATCATATTGTAACCTTCCAAAATAGGATAGTTTTCTTATATCATAAACATAACTATCGTTAGTTTTCCCATCCCTGGTTCCGGTTGTAAGACTGATGTCTGCAAAGTCCCATGAATTGTTAGGCACTCCAAAACCTGAAGCAAAGAGTCCGTCACCCCATTGTCTTATCACGGTCATACCGCCGGTTAGGGTAACATGATGATCCTCATTATATCTGTCTTCGTAAGTACCAAATAAATCGTAGGTATATGAGTTATCATTAATCCTGTTTTGATTTACCTGGCTTATAGAATTGTTGAATATCTTTCCTGAACCATAAACCTCGGGCCCTATTTCCGGAAAAAAGGTTTTGCCATCACTTTTAGCCAGATTGTAACCTATTCTTGAAGTAAAGGTGAGCTCTTCAACGGGAGTAAAGTTCAGACTGAAGTTTCCATTTAACTTATCAAGATTATAATCGTTGAATGTATTCTCGATCTGAGTTAACGGATTAACAACCTCGTTTCCAAGAGATCCGTTAAGATCCTGCTCATCAATACCAAAAGTAGGAGAAAAGTTCAGGGCATTAAACAATACTGAACCGAGACCATTTTCATTAATTGATCGTCTCGAAATGTTAGTATAGGTTGAATTAAGTTGGATGTTGAAATAGTCATTAAGATCAACTCCTAAACTTACTCTTGCAGTCCCTCTCTCAAATCCGGATTTTTCTCCACCTACAATACCATCCTGATCAAGGTAAGATCCGCCTACCGAATAGGTAACTCTCTCACCTCCTCCGGTAACACTAAGGTTATGGTTAAGAATTGGAGCTTCTTCGAAAACAGCATTTTGAAAGTCTGTTCCCTCACCCAGTCCGCTTACATCCGGATAAGGAATCTGCTGTCCGCCATTGGCATAGCTTTCATTTAAAAGAAGAGCATATTCGGTAGCGTTTAAAAGAGGTATCTCCCTTGACGCCTCCTGGAAACCATAATAGGTTTGATAGGTGATGTTAGGAGCCGTATTCTTTTTACCGCTTTTTGTAGTTACGAGTACCACCCCATTTGCTCCCGCAACCCCATAAATGGCAGCCTGGGCATCCTTAAGAATTGAAATGGACTCAATATCATTCGGGTTAAGGGTATTAAGATCACCCTGATAACCGTCAATAAGTACTAAAGGACCATTAACACTATTAGAGGCAATACCTCTAATATTAATATTGATCCCAGACCCTGGAGCACCAGAAGTTGGAGTAACATTAACCCCAGCTGCAGTACCTTGCAAAGCCTGTTCTACCTGGACAGGCTGTAAATCTTCAATGGTTTCATTTGAGACCAGAGAAACCGCTCCGGTAACATCTTTTTTCTGTTGTGTACCATACCCGATCACTACCACTTCTTCAAGTGCTTCCTGATCGGACTGAAGCACTACATTAATCGTTTGTTGATCGCTTACTGTTATTTCCCGGGTTTGAAAACCTACATAACTAAACTGAAGCACATCTCCCACAGAGATATTTTCAACCGTATAGTTTCCATCAAAATCTGTGGTCGTACCACGTGATTCTCCTTTTACAATTACGTTGACCCCCAGTAATGGCATGTTGTTCTCATCAGTCACATTACCACTAACCGAAAAGGTTTGCGCGTAACCGGCGAATAACCCGCTTAGAAATACAATCAAAAGACAGGTGAATTTCCTCATGTTTTTAGTTGTTAAATTTGTTTTTCCAATTTATTAACAGAAGATTAAGAAATATGGAAAGGCACCTTTACAAAAAATCTACATCCGGGAAATTGCCAATATTTTATGGTTGAAATTATTAATACCCCAATATAACAAGGCATTAATAGAGAAATTAATAATTTTTAGAAAGTCCATTGATTATAAGAACAATACACATTTTGTAGAGCTTATGTAGAGTTCTTGTAACACGATGTAAAGTTCTATAAAGCGAGAATATAATCGGTAAGGTTGGTCTCCCTGTCTAAATTCATTTTTTTACGCAATCGATATCGTTTAATTTCAACGCTTTTTACAGAAATATTTAGAAGTGGAGCGATCTCTTTAGAGGAAAGATTTAGGCGCAGGTAAGCGCACAATTTTAGATCGTTCGCAGTTAGGTCTGGATGTTGAGCTTTTATCTTTTTAAAGAAATCCTTATCGGCATTACTAAAGGCCTTTTTGAAGAATTTCCAGTTATCCTCTTCACTAATATCCTTATCTATGGTTTTAATTACCGACTTCACTTTCGGGGATTCCTCAGAATCTTTAAGTTTCTTTTTAATACTGGTTAAGAACTCATTCTTCTTGATTAAGCTCATTGTGGATACGGCCAGCTCCCGGCTTTTATTGGCCATATCCTGTTCTAATTTCTCATTCTTCAGTTTAATGATTTCCCTTTCAGCTTCAAGATTCTTCATTTTCAGAGCCCGTTCATTTTCGGCTGCAACTTTCTTGTGATGTCTTTTATACAGAAAGTGCACGGAAAAAATGATAAGTAGGAGCAATATGAAATACAGGGCGATGGCCAGATTGCTTAAATAATAAGGTCGCTCTATTCTAAAGCCATATGTAAGCGTTTCACTCACGGCATCCCCCATTTTAGCCCTTACTTCAAAAGTATAATCCCCAAAATCAAGATTCTTAAAGCTGGCAACGGGGTTAGCTTCCCATTTGCTCCATTTTGAACTGAAACCCATTAAGCGATAACTGTATACCGGGCTTAAATATTTCTCATGAACAGGGATACTGTAATGGAACGAAATGTTATTATGGTCATAATCAAACGACCCCGCATTATTAATTTCAACATTTTCCGGGGCCGAATCCAAACTGTTCACGGTCACTTCATGAAGCCTTATTTTATTAAGTTCCTTTTCCTCCAGTGGAAGGTCAAACTTTATATAACCGTTAGAAACTCCTAACAAATACTCTTTATCTTCTATTCTGGTAATATTCTCATAGCCTATTGCAATATTCCTGAAATCCTGATTTATATAGATAAACTCAAGGTTGTAATCCTGGCTAAGCTGGGCAGGTTCAATTGCAAAGACACCTTCATTGGAAAACCCCCAAATTTTAGGTTTATCCGTTTCATTTATCATTTTTCCAGATATCCGGTCTATTCCGGCAATTATTTCATTTAGCCGGTTCTCTTCACTAAACAGATCCCTTTCCTTATCGTACCGATAGATCTTTTTTCTTGAACTATAATAAAGCGTATCATGAAACCTGAAAATACTGGAGGTAATCCCCGATTCATCCTGAAATTTATAATTCTTTATTTCTACCGGCGGCAGGGAAAGCGAATCATCAAGCTTCATCTTAAAAACTCCCTTATGTTCATTGCTCACCCATACATACCCGTTCTCATCAATTTCTATGAACTTCGAGGAATGAGGGAATTCCTGAAGCATTGGCAGTTCCACAATCTCACCGGTTTCCTGCTTTAAAAAACTAATTCCGTTATAATGACCCTGAATATAAATACCTTCATCATATTCCTTTACCAGCCATGTTCCAAGCCTGTCACACAACTTAAGGGCTTTATCTCCTTCAATCAAAAAGGTCCCGCTATTGTGGCCACAGAATATATTTTCTCCAACTTTATCTATGAACCACACCTGTCCTTTGGTTCCTTCAATCAGCTGAAATTTTTCTTCATTCTTCTTTCTAAGGTAAAGCCCCTGATTGGTCGCAAGATAAAGGCTCCCCTCAATCTCATAAGATGAATAAACAGATCCTAAATCACCTTTATTATCCTGAAAAGATCTGAAAGGTGAATCAGGGTCTATCATACTTATTCCGTAATCCAGTCCCGCCCAGATATTGCCGGAATCATCAGAATAAAGATCCAGAACCGTATTATTAAAAAGCCCGTTTTCCTGGTTGAATGTATTTATGAGCTCTCCTTTTGAATTAATCTGAAGGATTCCACTACCCACGGTACCTAAAATTACTCCTCCTTCTGAAAGATTCAGTGCACATAGGATATTAGGATGACCTATTTCCTGACTAAGCTGGACATTGAACTGTTTTAGGTTCAGACCATCCCACTCATAAAATTCAGAATTTTCGGAAACAAAACACAGTTTATCATCCTGGGTATATAGATGCATTATCGCCAAATCATTCAACTGCTCATAAGGGATAATGAGTTTAGGAGATCCGTTATTAATATTATAAAGACCTTTACCTACTACTTGAAAAAAAAGCTCTTTATTAAGAAGGAACATTCCTGAAATAGGCCGGGCTGTTGGATTGTCCATTTTCGACACTTTGCCATTAGCAGGATCGTAAAGATAGACCCCACCAAAACTTCGAAAGGCTATAAGCCCGTCTAAGAATTCAATATCCCAGAATTGCTCTCCATCACTAATAAGATCAGAAAATTGAGATGAAAGACTGGTATAGTTAAGCTTTCCGAATATATCTCTTTCCCAGTATCCTGCTTCCATATAAGCCCCAGTGTAAATTCTTTCTCCAACAACTTTAACTGACCGAACTATAGTATTGTTGGGAACTGGGTATTGGTTCCAGCTCTCACCATTATATTCTAAAAGCCCGGTACTATTGGCAAAATAAAAGTTCTTGTTTCCGGCCTGAGAGACCATCCAGTTCTGATTTCCTGCTGAATATTGATTCGGCCCATAGTTCACCATAGGTGGTAATTCCTGAGCAAAGCTGCCGAAGCTTAAAAAAAGGAATATTATAAAGAATTTCTTACTCAAAAAGCAGCATAAATTTGTGAGGCGAAAGTTAGGCATCAATAGCAAATAAAGCCAAAATTTAGGAAGATTTCAGACTTGATTTTATTAGTAAAACTTTTAGGCTTGGGTGTTAAAGTATTATAAAGACTTATGCAATCCTAAGAATATTGGATTTTTTTGAAAGTTACTATCACATTTTATGGAGTAAAATTAAAATTCAAACAATCTGATCTTGTATGAACAGAATCAAAAAACTACTACACCACAATTTTTCATTCAGCACACTTCTTTTTTTACCCGTATGTTTGATGCTATCGGTATTTACTGTTCATGGACAGAACCCTACCCAGGCAAATAAAGAGGTGGTTCATTCGGTATATTTTACCGCAAATACCGGGATTAGAAGTGATGAAAATAATCAACAGCTTTTAAATCAGATAGTCGAAGCTTCAAAAAAAGAGGATTCATCGAGCCTTGTGATCATCGGTAATCTTGTACCTGAAAAAGGTTACCCAAACAAAGATAATGGTCGTGAACAAACCGAATCTTACCTGAAGGATAATCTTTTATCTCATATTAAGGATTTTAAGGGAAGGATAATTTTCACTCCTGGTGTGAACGAATGGAAAGAAGATGCTCCAGACAATATTGATGATCTTGAATCTTTCCTGCAGGATAACAGCAATGGAAAATTCTGGCCTAATGACGGCTGCCCTATCGAAGGGGAGGACCTGTCTGACGATGTTTATCTCATAATGGTAGATTCTCAATGGTATATAGAAGACTGGGATGACCATCCATACATTAATAATAAATGTGATCTGAAGACCCGTGCACAGTTCAGAGAGGAGTTTGACGATGAACTTGAGGATAACCAGAACAAAACTATCCTGGTAGCTGTTCACCATCCGGTATTGACACAGACAAAGCTTGGCTTCTTCGAAAAAATTATTGGTGCCAGGACCCAGTCGGTTAGAAATCCACAGCTTCAGGAACTTATGGGAACTTTGGAAACGCTGGCAAGCCAGTATACCGATGTGATTTTCCTTTCTGGTAATGACAGAAATCTGCAGTTTGTTCAGGATGATGGTAATGAACAGATCATCGCGGGGGTGACAGAAGATTTCGAAAAGGCCCGGCCTGAAGAGGACGAGGGACATTTCGCGGCCTATGAGCTGGGATACGGAAAAATGAATATTTTTAAGGATGGCAGTTCAAATGTTGAAATATTCAAGGTAACCCCTGCAGGCCCGCTACAGATATTCACAACACAGATATCAAGGGAGCGTCCCAAACTTGAAGATGTAAGCTGGCCCGAACAAAAAATGGGCCCCACAGCCATCTCCTCGATCTATACTGAAGAGGAAACCGATAAAGACTGGCTTTACCGTTCTATCTGGGGTGAACATTACAGGCCGCTTTACAGCAAAAAATTTGAATTTCCCGTACTCTACCTGGATACGGTAAAAGGAGGGCTAAAGGTTCTTGGTGCAGGAGGTGGCCACCAGTCAAGAACCCTTGATTTCAAGGATGAAGACGACCATGAATATACCTTAAGGGCCCTTAAGAAAAGTGCTATAAGATTTTTACAAAGTACCGTGGTTACCACACATTATATAGAAGACCTGCTGGATAATACGGTGGCCGAGCGATATGTAAAAGATTTCTATACTACCGCTTTCCCTTATGGAACTTTTCCGGCTGGAAGACTTATGGACGCCGTGGATATATATCACCCCAATTCAGAGCTATATTATGTTCCTAAACAGGAAGCCCTTGGCATTCATAACCTGGAACATGGTGGTGAGCTTTATATGTTCGAGGCCCATGTAGGCGGCGAGAATAAGGATCTGGAAATTTTCGGAAATGCGGATGATATACTCAATACTGCCGATCTCTTTCTTGAGATCAGGGAAACCAAAGATGTTTATGTAGACGAAGACATGTTCATCAGGGCAAGGTTACTCGACATGCTTATGGGGGACTGGGACAGGCATAGCGGCCAGTACGAATGGGCCGAATTTGAACAGGAAAACGGGAAGAAAAAATATGTTCCCATCGCGAAAGACCGGGACCAGGTTTTTTCAAAGTATGACGGGCTCGCACTTGCGTTCCTGAAATTAGGTTTTCCACAATTCAGGGCCATGCAGACTTATGATGAAATGATTGATCGTCCAAAATGGTTCAATATCGCCGGTTATCCCATGGATAAGGCTTTCATTAGAAATGCTGACTGGGAAGACTGGAAAGAACAGGCCAATTATCTTCAGGAGAATATTACCGATGAAGTTATAGAAGAAGCTTTTGCGGTATTACCAGAAGGTCTAGAGAACGATGCTTATGTGGCTGAAATCAAGTCTAAATTAAAGGCCAGAAGAGGCAATATGGAAAGGATCGCGCGAGATTATTATGAACACCTGGAGGAGTTTGACGTGTTTATTGGTACCGACGAAGATGATAATTTCCTTATTACCCGAAAACCTAATGGAATTACTACAATACAATTGAATGGAGAAGATGACGAGCTACTCGCCGAAAAAACATATAATTCTGATATAACCCGTGAGGTATGGGTTTATGGACTTGACGGGGATGATGAGTTCAGGATAGAGGGAGATGGTAATTCCCTTGTTCCTTTAAAGATTCTGGGAGGTGAGGAAAACGACATCTATGATTTTCAGAATAAAAGAAGAGCCAAGCTTTACGATTATAAAAGCAAGAAAAATACCATTAAAACTCCAGGAGCTCGTAAGATGCTGGTAGATTCATACGACATTAACAACTATGACCCGGTAAAGAAAAAGATCAGGCAATATACATTTATGCCAAGTGCTAATTTTAATTCAGACCAGGGTTTTAGCCTTGGTGTTAAGAATACTTACACTATAAAAGGCCTTGTGAGAAATCCATTCACAGCACAGCACAACCTTACTTCACGTTATTATTTCGCTACCAAAGGTTTTGACATTGGATATTATGGGGAGTTTGCCCATATCTTCTATAACTGGAATCTTGGCCTGGACGCTTACTATTCCAATCCGAAATTCGTGATCAATTACTTCGGAACCGGAAACGACACGGAATATGATCCCGATGAAAACTCGAAAGATTATAACCGGGTAAGAATAGAGCAATGGCGTTTTGCACCTTCCCTGATCTATCGTAAAAATGACATGGTAAGCTTCACTTTTAAGCCAATGGTAGAGTCATTTAAGATCGCCTATGATGAAGACAGGTATATAACCGAAGTGTTTTCACCTGAAAATGATGTTTTTGAAAGCCAGGTATATGCCGGAGGAGAGGTGAACTACAATTATTATAACAAGAACAACCCGGCCTTTCCAAGCCAGGGAATGGAACTTGACCTTACCGCAGGTTACAGGTCTAATATTGATGGCGGGATCAATAAATTTGGATATGTAAACCCCATATTAAGTATAGATTACCCTCTACATCCAAGCGGTCTGGCGGCCATAGCTACCAAAGTTGGGGGTGCTGCGATCATTGGAGATAATTATGAGTTCTATCATGGAGCCACCCTTGGAGGCGGTGATAAAAATAGCCTTAGGGCCTATCGGAATGAAAGATTTAACGGTAAATACGCGTTTTTCCAGAATATCGATATCAGGTCAGGGATCGTAAGGTTTAAAACCAATTTTATCCCTATGGCTATTGGCCTTAGTGCTGGTTTTGATTATGGTAGGGTATGGGAAGAAAATGATAATTCAGATCAGTGGCATACAGATTACGGAGGATCTATATTCATAAATACTTTCCGTGCTTTTACAGGAAATCTTGGATATTATGTAGGAGATGAAGGCGGACGTCTAAACTTCACCTTTAACTTCGAGTTCTAATAAGGTTAGCTTAATGCTGGTAACCGGTCTCGCTGATAACCCCAACCAGACCGGTTAATTTTTTTAGTACAAAATCAGGCTCAGAGGCTAAAGGATACAGTTTCTTTCCGGGTCTTTCCACAAAAGCCGTTTTCATGCCCACCTCCTGAGCTCCGGCAATATCCCATCCATGTGCTGCCACCATCATGGCGTCAGAGGCTGAACAATTCAATTCTTTAAGAGCGTATTTATAAGCATCCGGATGCGGTTTATATTTTTTACAGGCTTCCACGCTTAGGATCCTGGAAAAGAAATGATCAATTTCTGCAAATTCCAACTGATCCTGAAGCACATCAGGTTTTCCGTTACTGAAAGCAACCAGTTCAGCACCTTCAGGCTTAAGCTTTCTTAAGGCGGGAACCACATCTTTATATGGTTTAAGTGCACTTACAGGACTCAGGATATCCTTAATTTGTGATTCTGTAAAAGCGAGGTCATATTTTTCAGCACTCATTTTGAATACCGCAGCGGCGATTTCACTAAAATCACTATAGGTTCCTTTTACGGTTTCTACTAACGAATAATGAAGTAGTTGAGCAAACCAGGTCTCCGAGGCCTGCTCGTTCTTTAAAGCTGAATTGATACTCTTCTTCAGTGGACTCAGATCCAGCAAAGTCTCATTGACATCAAAAATTATAACTCCCGGTCTCTTCATTGTTCTAAGATAAAAAAAGCCGGACTAAGCCGGCTTTTAGATTTTCTGCTTAAAATAAATTAATTCTTCCAGTCATCGGCATATTCGAATTTCTGTCCTCCAACAGAAACTTCTACCATAGCACCCGCCTTAGGCATGGTTGCTACAGCTACACCATCTTTAAACCGAATGCTTTTAGCCTCACCTTCTTCAATTACCACGGCAGAAACACTACCGCTGAGTTCATAATCGCCAGATTTGAATTCATCAAGCGCTTCTTTGGTCTTGAAAAGCATCACCTGACGAAAAGCCTGTCCGCCTATCTGCAGACCGATATCTACCTGCCTGAGTTCTGCAAATCCAATTAGTTTGCCCTTTTCGTAAACTACTCCGTTTCCGGCAGCACCTCCAAGTATATAGGCACCTTTTCCCACATTAGGAAAAATAGCATAGCCATAAGCCGAATCAAACAAGCTGGCTAATTCCTTATTATTCTTTTTGAAGGCTTTTTCAGCAGACTCTGCATCACTGATAAGTTTATCACGTTTATCAGAATCTATAATCTCATTTTCTTCCTTTTCATCCCAGTCATCATCATCGGTCTGTGCTATAATTCCACCCGAGAACAATAGCATTAAAATAAATAAGGAAATCAATCCATTTTTAGGTTTCATAATAATCTGTTTTTTGGTCAAATTCTATTTGAATTTAGCTAAAACACCGTGCTATAAATGTTAATCAGGTGTTATTTCACAGCTTCTTAGCATTATGGACGTTATTTGTTAAAAAACTGATTATTAGAATTTTAACAAATAGTTCCAGAGTTTTTGTAACTTATATTGGTTTTATGTACTCCAATGTATAAACGGGAGTCTTATATATAAATGGGAATCCCAAGATTAAAATCCCGCTCCATTAACAAATCTAGTAATGCTCTTTCTATTTAATGTTATTTGGTGGTCACCCCCTGTTAATAAACCATTAAACATTCTTGAATTATGGAGACAAAAAACTATTGTTGGAAAATTTATTTAGTGACCCGTACTGCTTTAAAGAAGACCATCAATACAGGACATATCCTGGTTGGTATTTTCATCTTAGGAGGTCTGATGCTTTATAGCTGCCAAAGCGACATAGAAAGGAACCTGGAGAATATGAAATCTGCCGACGCACAAACCAAAGCAGCTGTTAATATAAAATCAATCGATATGGAGCTGGTGGCAGAAGGTCTGGTTTCTCCTCTTGGTTTGGTGGAAGCCAATGATGAAACCGGGAACCTGTTCGTTATCGACCAAATTGGAAAAATCTGGGTGATCGCGAACGGCACAATGCAGGAAGAACCCTTCCTCGATGTTACCGATAGAATGGTAAGCCTTAATCCCGGATATGATGAACGTGGATTACTAGGTCTTGCTTTTCATCCAGATTATGCCACGAACGGACGCTTTTTTGTGTACTATACCGCACCACCAAACCCGGGCGGACCTGAACCCGACGCTAGCTGGAATAATATAAGCAGGATATCAGAGTTTAGTGTTTCTTCAGATCCTGCCAAAGCCAACGCCGCCTCGGAAAAGATCATTCTGGAAGTTGATCAGCCTCAGGGGAACCATGAAGGAGGAACAATTGCCTTTGGC
Organism: Gramella jeungdoensis; assembly: GCF_023805255.1. Taxonomy (GTDB): domain Bacteria; phylum Bacteroidota; class Bacteroidia; order Flavobacteriales; family Flavobacteriaceae; genus Christiangramia; species Christiangramia jeungdoensis. The sequence goes on along the minus strand of NZ_JAMSCK010000003.1, from coordinate 620,748 downwards.
CCAGATGGGTATTTATACATTTCCATTGGAGATGGAGGTGCAGCACATGATGTAGCGCCCGGCCATGTTGAAGACTGGTACGACGTGAACGAAGGAGGAAACGGACAGGATATAGAATCAAATCTACTGGGCAATATTCTGAGAATAGATATTAATAGTGGAACTCCCTATGGAATTCCGGCCGATAATCCTTTTGTGGACAAACCAGGTCTGGATGAAATTTATGCCTACGGATTCCGTAATCCGTTTCGTTTTTCATTTGATATGAGCGGTTCAAGAAAACTTTTTGTGGGTGATGCAGGACAACATTTATGGGAAGAAATTAGTGTTGTTGAAAAAGGAGGAAATTATGGCTGGAACGTCAAGGAGGGTACACATTGTTTTAATGCAGCAGATGCCCATGAAGTATTGCCTTCCTGTCCAGATGTTGATGTGTACGGAAACAAACTTCAGGATCCGGTTATAGAGATGGCTAATTCGGCAAATCCTGATGGGGGTAGAACTGTTACAATAATTGGAGGTAACGTATATCGGGGAAATGATATTCCAGGATTACAGGGTAAATATATATTTGGTTCTTTCTCCAGTGATTTTGCACCTACAGGAGAAATATTTGCTGCTAATCCTGCTGGCCCTGGACTATGGCCTTTTTACGAAATAGAACTGGAAAGCAGCCCTGATAATATTGGTTATTACCTAAAAGGTTTTGGGCAGGACATGGAAGGTGAGATATATTTAACTGTCTCATCTCAGCTCGGACCGCAGGGAGAAACAGGAAAAATCTTTAAGCTGATTTGGGCAAAAAAACAGGAAAGTCTTTAGGTCCGCATTGGAGATTTCAGCACAAGGCTGGTATGTTCCTGTTTCCATACCGGCTTGTGTTATTGCTCATATTTAAATTTAGGTTAGATGATAGACATAAAAAAATTTGAAAAAATACCGGACTCTGAGATCACTTCGCGAGTGCTTTCAGGAGATACGGCTATGTATGAAATAATTATTAGAAGGTACAATCCTTATTTATTTAAAATTGGAAGAAGCTATGGGTTTAATCAGCCAGATACCGAAGATCTTATGCAGGAAACTTTCATCAATGCCTATACAAATCTGAATAATTTTGAACATCGCTCTTCGCTCAAAACCTGGATGGTTCGAATAATGCTAAATAACTGTTATCATAAAAAACGAAAATTCAGTTATAAGAACGAGTTTCCATCAGATTCTATAGAGAATAGTGGTGAGTCTCCCATGTTTAATCAAAAGCCTTCAAACACTTCTAAAACCGTCATGAATAATGAACTGCGACATATTCTTGAGAATGCGATACTTCAGATTCCCGAAAACTATCGCATGGTTTTTACACTTAGAGAACTCAATGCAATGAGCACAAAAGAAACTGCGCATGCACTTGATATTTCAGAGTCTAATGTCAAAGTGCGACTGAAAAGGGCAAAATCCATGTTACAGACCGAAATAAAGAAAATGTATTCTCCCGAAGAGATCTTTGAATTCAATTTGATCTACTGCAACCGGATAGTGGAGAATGTATTCAACAGACTGCCTCAAAAAAGCAAATCTGCAGCCTTTTCAAATCTTATTAACCTTAAAAAATGGTTATTAGGATTTATGAATGGAAGAGCCTAACCCACAAAAATCAGTATTAATTCAAAACTTTAATCATGGACAGAAAATCGTTTATCAAAAAGACCTCAACAGGACTTATTATAGGAATTCCATTACTTTCATTAACCGCATGTTCAGGGTCTGATGATGGTGGTGGTAACCCTAATCCGAACCCTGACCCTGATCCGGATCCCAGTGCAGATTGTCTGGAGAATGGAACAAACACTTCAATTTCTGCCAATCATGGCCATAGTCTTACAGTTTCAAAGGAAGATGTGGATGCCGCAGAAGAAAAGACCTATACGCTGAGCCAGGCCTCAACAGATCAGCATATACACGAAGTGACTATCACACCGGACCAGTTCAATTCACTTAAGAATAATAATCAGATTACGGCAACCTCAACATCTGATGGAGGCCATAATCATAGTGTAACTGTTTCCTGTGCCTAAGCTATATTCTTTTTATAAAGCCAGGAAGAATAAAATTAGAGAGATTTTCGAGAGCACTAGTAAGGTGTAGGTGGATTGCTTTGCCATGTTGTAAAGGAGGCTTCCTGACTACTACCGTATGATGATTGCATGCCTGATCGGGAGGTTAAGAGAAACACAACCAAGGCAATTACGAGAATAAGAAGGACCTTAAATAATGAACTAAAAAGGTTAATCCTTTCAAAAATTCTGATCTGGGGCGACAGTACTTTCATATTGGATGTTTTATACAGTAAACTTTTACTGCCAATGTTGAATCCATGACTATTAAGTAGGGTCAAAATTTATAATTGGAAGTTAACCATAGTTAAGCCTTAAAAATGAGTCAGTTATCAATAGTTTTCAACCGATATATTAACAACTAGAAAAGAAAGTAGGAGCCTACTTACACTGTTATTTGAAAATGATATATGCTGATCAGAATTTATCCATTAGGCAGGCATCATTATAAGATCTATACTTTAGGTTCAATGCGTGTTTTTCATTTGAATATTCATTGAACAGAAATTAAAAATAAATTGATTGCCTGTGAAAATTTAGCTAGGTTTGTAAAACATAATGCACGGGGTGCCAACTCTTAACGTGGCTGAGAATACACCCGAAACCTGATTTGGATAATGCCAACGTAGGGATGCAGCCTAGAGATCTATTTTTATGCTTCATTTCGGTTGGTTATCCAACAAAATGAAGTTTTGTTTTTTAAAGCAATGTATATGAAAATAGAATCATCTAAAAAAGGCCTTATTCCTCAAAGTCAGCAGAACTGGCAGAACCGCCCGGAATGGTTTTTTAATCGTGAACATACCGATACTTATGAACAATGGTATGAGGGACGATACAAACGTGCCGAGGTCTGGCAGAAAAAGGTAATGGAAGACCTCGTTTCTGCCGACTCCAGGGTAGAAACCCTCCTCGAGTTTGGCTGTGGCACAACAAGGTTTACACGCTGGTGGAAGGAGATAGGAATCGAAGCTACCGGCGGGGACATTTCACCGCTGATGCTTTCACAGGCAATTCATCTTTTTGATGGAGACCTGGTGATGGCAGATTCCCACCATATGCCATTCAAGGATCATACTTTTGATTCACTCGCTTTTATTACCACTTTTGAATATTATAAAGACCCGGTGAAGGTGATCCGGGAAGCCGCTAGAGTTGGTAAATATGGGATTGCGATGGGGATGATGAACCGAAATTCTCCTAAAGTAGTTCGAAGAAGGATACAGGAAATCTTTGGAAAAAACCCTTTTTACCTCACGGCCACCTTCTACACACCCGAAAAGCTTACCGCTATCATTCATGAAGCACTTAAGGGAAGAGAATATACAATAAGATGGAAATGTACCGGCCTGCCCAAATGGTTCCCGGTACAGCAATGGAATTTACCATTCGGTGATTTCTTCGGATTATACATTCAATTTAATGATGTAGAATAATGAGCGAAACTTTGGGTAAAATAGACCGGAATCTGGTAGAGGATTTTATTAAGGAAAAATCAGGCTCGCAAAGGGAAGACGTTTTGGTGGGCCCCGGCTTTGGAGTAGATGTGTCTTTGATCGACATTCCCGGGAATATGGCAATGGCCATGACCAGCGACCCTCTTTCATTGATCCCAACCTTAGGCTTAAAAGAATCTGCCTGGCTTTCGGTACAGCTAATGGCAAATGATATGGCCACCACTGGTTTCGCACCGATGTTCGGGCAGTTTGTACTCAACCTTCCGGCAAGCTTCTCCAAAAAGGATTTTCAAACCTACTGGGATCATATTCATCATTTTTGTGAGAAAATAGGAATGGCTATAACCGGTGGGCATACGGGCTTCATTGAAGGGCAGAATTCCACTATTGCCGGGGGAGGAACTTTTACAACTATTGCTCCCAAAGACAAGATCAAAGTTTCAAAATACGCCCAAAAAGGTGACTCTATTCTGGTGACAAAATCCTGTGCTATCTCATCTTCCGCGATCCTGGCAATGAGTTTCCCTGAAACGGTAAAGAACAGAGCCGGAGCGGAAACCTATCACAGAACATGTGAGACCTTCTATGACACAAGTTCTTTAAAAGAAGCCCTGACGGTTATGGAAACTAGTGCTAAAAATATCACCGGGATGCATGATGTAACCGAAGGAGGAGTGCTAGGGGCCATTTATGAAATGGCGGTGGCTTCAGGGAATGGAGCGATAGTGAATAATGAAAAGATTCCCATCGGCCACCTTCAAAAAGCGGTATGTGACATTTTCTCTTTGGACCCCAGGTATTGTATAGGTGCCGGATCAATGATCATTTCCTGTAAGCCCGGCAGTGATAAGGAGATTATTGAAAGCCTGAAATATCAAGGTATCCAATGTTCTAAGGTAGGTGAATTTACAGATGCCGACAGTGGAATTCAGCTAACACAGAAGGATGAGATAAGCAAAATGAAATATTATGAAACTGACCCTTACTGGGCAGCTTTTTTCAAAGCCCTGAATGCAGGATGGAAATAAAGAACAGAATACAAAAAGGAATCTACCTTGTGGTAGACCCGTCTATGGACGAAACCATTCTTTTAAAAAGAATAGAACAGGCACTGCATGAAAAAATAGTGGCATTACAGATCTGGGATAATTTTCAGGAGGAACAAAAGATCATTCCCCTAATAGATAAAATATGTGAGTTATGCCATTCCAAAGAAGTTCCGGTATTCATTAATAATCAATGGGAGCTGTTGGGAGAAGCTGCGCTTGACGGAGTACACTTCGATGAAATTCCTGAAGACATCAAAAAAATAAGACGAAAAATCGGAAAACAGTTTTTGAGTGGTTTAACCTGCAATAACGACTTAAGCTGGGTTAGCTGGGCAGAAAAGAACCGCTTCGATTATATCTCTTTTTGTTCAATATTTCCCTCTTCCACCAGTAACAGTTGTGAACTGGTAGATTTCGAAACCATAAAAAAAACTAAAGAAAAAAGCTCTTTACCGGTATTTCTTGCGGGCGGAATAAACCCAGACAATATAAAAGAACTTAACGAACTGGATTTTGAAGGAGTGGCTGTAGTATCAGGTATCATGAATACTGACAGACCGCAGAAAGCTATTCAGAATTATTTGAAAAAACTAAACCTATAAGAGATGAAACCAAAGACCATAGAAAAACTTTGTTGTCCTTTTGACAAGGCCGATATAGAACTGACAGTTATCACCAAGGATATAGATGGAAATATTATCGAAGGCTTTTTAACCTGCGGGGAATGTAAAAGGATCTACCCTATAATTAAAGGGATTCCTATTATGAATCCTGACGAGTACAGGGAACTTGAACTCGAAAAGCCCCTCCTGGATCGGTGGGAAAAACACTTAAAAGGAAAATCTGTTGAGAATTTCCGACTTACTGCCATAAAGGAATCCTAAAATTATCCCTGAATTAATTTTAAAAGCAGGAAGGTCATTTTAATCAATAAACTTCCTGCTTAAGAATAATTTTTTTAATTTTAAGTTCTGATTTTCAATGTTTTAACTCCAATACTACTATTCAACTTTTCTGATACCTGGAGCTATGGATTTAAGTAAGGCTGAAACTCCCCCCTTTTAATAACTTAAATCTTAAACTCATGAGAAATTTAATTTTTGCCGGATTGATCCTTTGCATGGTTCTATCCAACCTCTCCTGTTCCTCTGAAAGTCCAGCAGATACAGTTGAGAATTTCAATCTTAGCATCGCAAATTCCCACAATGACTGGGAGATCACTATTAATGAAACCGACCTCTATCCAGAAGGCATCGAATACGATATTAGGAATAACCGCTTTCTAATTTCTTCAATCACAAGAGGTGACATTGGCCAGGTAATTAACGGGGAATATTCGGTATTCATTAGCGATGAAAACCTTGTTTCTACCCTGGGTATTCATATAGATCATACTACAAAAAGGCTGTTGGTTACAAATACAAATATTGACGGAAGTTTTGCAGAACTGGTAGTTTATAATCTTACCGGAGAAAATATATTCTATGCCGATCTTGGTGGACTTTCAGAAGGAGGACACCTAGTAAATGATGTGACAACCGATAACCATGGGAATGCTTACGTAACCGATAGTTATGCCGGTATCATTTATAAAGTTGATCCTGCCGGAAATGCGTCTATCTTTTTTGAAGACCCAGATCTGGCTCCCATCCCCGGAAATTTCGGCCTTAATGGAATTGACTATGACCCCAGAGGGTTTCTACTGGTAAGTCATATTCAGAACAATACCATCCTGAAATTTCCAATCGATGATCCGGGAGATTATTCCCTGGTAGAAATACCGATCCCGCTTTTTAGTCCAGATGGAATATATTTAGACAATCCTAACGAACTCATTGTAGTAAGCAATGATTTTGGAGGGGAAAAGGCAAGGGTACAGATCTTCGGAACAAGAGATAGCTGGGAAACCGCATATGTAAAAAGTGAATTTCCTGTTCCTGGGGATTTCCTAACCACTGTAACCGTAAAAAGAAATATTGCATATGTACTCTCAGCTAATCTTGACATACTTTTGAGCGGAGGTTCAACAGATGAATTCAAAATTCTTAGAGTAGACTAAATATGTTTGCTTTAGAAATAATAAGAGATTGTTTAAAAATAATTTTAGACAGTCTCTTTTTTATGTTTAATCGCTGCCTGGGCCGAAGCCACCCGTGCGATGGGTACCCTGAAGGGAGAACAGCTCACATAATCCATCCCGGCCTGGTAGCAAAATTCAATGGAAGAAGGTTCTCCTCCATGTTCACCACATATCCCTATCTTTAATTTTGGATTTGTACTCCTACCTTTCTCTATCCCCGTTCTTATTAATTGGCCCACTCCTTCCTGATCCAACACCTCAAAAGGATCGGTCATTAAAATTCCCTTTTCATAATATACTGGCAGGAATTTCCCAACATCGTCACGTGAATACCCGAAAACCATTTGCGTAAGATCGTTGGTGCCAAAAGAAAAGAACTCTGCATGTATAGCAATCTCATCGGCAGTTAAGGCTGCGCGGGGAATTTCGATCATAGTACCCAGCAGATAATCCACTCTGTCATTTCTTTCAGTAAAGACCTTATCGGCAATTTGCCTTATGATCTTTTCCTGAAGTATGAATTCTTTTAATGTTCCAACAAGCGGAACCATTATTTCGGGTTTAACATCAATACCCCGTTCTTTTACATTTAAGGCTGATTCAATAATGGCACGGGCTTGCATCTCTGTAATTTCGGGATAGGTGTTACCTAAACGGCAGCCGCGATGACCCAGCATAGGATTGAATTCCTTAAGTTCATCCACTTTATTCTTAACAGCTTTAACCGAAATATGCATTTCTTTTGCCAGCTCTTTTTGTTGTGCCAGTTCGTGAGGTACGAATTCATGTAATGGCGGATCTAAAAGCCGGATGGTAACCGGCAAACCCTGCATTGCCTCAAAAATGCCTTCAAAATCTTCTCTTTGCATGGGAAGCAGCTCCTGCAAAGCTCTTCTCCTGCCATTGCGCGTATCGGCCAGGATCATTTCACGCATAGCCCTGATTCTGTCCTGCCCAAAGAACATATGTTCGGTTCTCGCCAAACCGATCCCCAGAGCACCAAAATTCCTTGCCGCAATTGCATCTTTAGGCGTATCGGCATTTGTCCTGACTTCCATAGTTGAAAAAACATCTGATAATTCCAGTATTTCAGCCAATTCACCGCTTAGTTCAGGTTCTACAGTTGCCACTTTCCCTTCAATGATATTCCCAGTACTTCCATTTAATGATATCCAGTCACCTTCATGATATTCCTTTTCACCCACTACCATATTTCGCTGCTTATAGTCAATATTAAGAGCACCGGCACCAGAAACACAGCATTTGCCCATTCCGCGAGCAACTACGGCCGCATGTGAGGTCATTCCGCCACGAGCGGTTAATATTCCGCGGGCTATGTTCATACCCTCCAGATCTTCAGGGGAAGTTTCAACACGCACCAGAATCGAGTTTTTAAATTTGTCAGCTTCATCAGCAAAGAAAACGATCTGTCCTGTAGCTGCACCGGGAGATGCCGGCAGACCCTGGGCGATTATATGAGCTTTTTTCAATGCATCGGGATCAAAAACAGGATGCAAGAGTTCATCAAGTTTCATGGGTTCAATGCGCATAATAGCCTCTTTCTGATCAATCAATCCTTCCTTTAAGAGATCTACTGCAATTTTTATCATGGCCGTCCCGGTTCGTTTCCCATCCCTGGTCTGAAGTATCCAAAGCCTTCCCTCCTGAATGGTAAATTCCATGTCCTGCATATCCCGATAGTGAGTTTCAATTTTCTTTTGATACTCATCCAGTTCAGCATATAAGGAAGGAAGCAGCTCTTCCAGAGATGGATATTTCTCCACTCTTTCCTTTTCATCAACCTTAGCCAGTTCCGCCCATCGCTTTGATCCAAGTTTGGTGATCTGTTGTGGGGTTCGTATCCCGGCAACCACATCTTCACCCTGGGCATTCATCAGATACTCCCCATTAAAAACGTTTTCTCCACTACCGGCATCCCTGGTAAAGCACACTCCGGTTGCCGAGTTATCGCCCATATTCCCGAAGACCATCGCCTGTACGTTAACCGCTGTACCCCAGTCTGACGGATACCCGTGAATTTTCCTGTAGTACCTGGCCCTGTTCCCATTCCAGCTGTCAAAAACCGCCATCGTTGCATTCCATAGTTGTTCCCATGGATCGGAAGGAATACTATGCCCGGTACGCTGCTTGACCACCTTCTTGAAATCTCTCACCAGTTCCTTAAGGTCCTGAACACTAAATTCGGTATCCAGCTTAATATTTCTCTTTTCTTTCAACTTGTCCATGATCTCCTCAAAAGAATCGGTATCTTCTTTTGCATCGGGCTTCATTCCCAGAACCACACTCCCGTACATCTGAATAAAACGCCTGTAGGAGTCCCATACAAAGCGTTCATTGTTTGACTTCTTTATGAGTCCGGCCACCACCTCATCATTCAATCCTAAATTAAGAACGGTATCCATCATACCAGGCATGGATTTTCTGGCACCGGAACGAACTGAAACCAATAAAGGATTCTCAGGATCACCATATTTCTTTTCCATGATATCTTCTATAAAAGATATCCCATTCTCCATGTCCTTTTTTAAGACTTTGATCACCGCTTCTTTCCCATTAGTATGATATTCGGTACAAACTTCGGTGGTAATGGTAAATCCCGGAGGAACAGGAATTCCAATCCTGCTCATCTCGGCGAGGTTGGCACCTTTACCTCCTAAAAGATTTTTCATATTCTTGCTTCCGTCGGCAGTCTTATTTCCAAACCGGAATATCCTGGCCTTTTCTCTAACTGGTGCTTCCATGGTGGTATAATTTAGAATGAAAAAAGGGAAAGTTCTGGCTTGAAATTAGGGAAGAAAGGGTTCAGATAGAATGACAAAAATCATCTAAGTGGCTTTTTAACAGAAAGTTACAAATTTAGCGCGGCTTTATCTCAATTCATCTTGAGATTTTAGAGGTTAGCCTTGTAAAAATGAGTAGAGAAATTGTTTTAGCTCGAAAAAAAACTTTCGTTGGCTAAAGGTTTTGTTTTAGCCTATAACTGCTGTTCTTTTTTTATCAGATTAATCTTTTCTTCATCGAGCGGTTTAAAAAGCACATTCCGGACTAAGCTGTGATTTTTTACAAACTCTAATTCCTCTGGATTTTGAGAATAGGTAAGAATATAAATTACCGGATATACTTTAAGTTGAAGCATCTCCAATCTTTTTAAAAAATCAATAGCGTCCATAATTGGCATATTGAGATCAAGAAAAATCAGGGGCTTATAGTCTATTTGAGGCAGGATTTTTAAAACCTCTTCGGCAGAACTGAACTTACTGATTTGTAGATTAGAAAAGTGTCTATTAACAATTTTAGTCTGTATTGCATTAATAATTGCCTCATCATCTACTAAAAAAATCCTTTCTATTTGCATTTATCTGACTTTAAGATTACAATGAAACTCTATTTTTTATCCTTATTAATACCAGCCTTTGGACATTAAACCTTTAAAGTAATAAATGTGTTCGTCTCAAGAAAATATACGAGAGATAATGCGAAGAGGTTTTATAATTGACCGGGCAAATCCATCAAAAGGCAACAACCATATAAAACCAAACCCTGAAGATATCGAACTTCAGGGTTTGGTCAAAAGTAGCCTCACCAGGAATCGAACCTGGATCTAAAGTTTAGGAAACTTCTATTCTATCCATTGAACTATGAGGCCATTCAGGCTCACAAAAATAATAGGTTTCGGTAAGAAAATAAAAGACCATAAGTATAAATCTTAGATTTTTACTTATAGATTACAAAGCTTAACTTAGAGCAATCCATAAAATATTCTTTATGAAGTTATTTTCAAGCTTAGCAATAGGAATTCTTATTTTATTCAATACCAGCTGCGGGTCTGGAAATACCGATGAAGGTCAGCAATATTCGGGTACTATTCAACCCACCGGAATTACCAGTTACCAGTACGGTACTCATACCCTGGAAACTGGAGATGAATTTTATGCGCTTAAAAGTGAGGCAGTAGACCTGAGCCAGTATGAAGGACAAAAAGTTACCATAACCGCCACAAAAATTGAGGGTTATCCTGTTGATGGAGGTCCGGTTTATCTAAATGTTACAAAAGTTAAAAATCAATAGTATCTTTTTTGAAACTTGTGCCTGAGTTTGGGCGGAATTATATTTACCAAAAAAATTCAGGTTTTGAAAAAATTATTTACACTACTACTATTTTCGTTATTTATTTGTTTTAATTCCCAGGCTCAGGTTGATGAGGACAAGTTGGGTGGATGGTATATGTATTTTTGGAATACCGATTTTGGAGAATCAAAATTCGGGCTTCAGGGTGATGTACAATATCGTAACTGGGACGTCATGGGGGACCTGGAACAACTTCTCCTTAGGGCAGGAGTAACCTACAGCCCAAATTCCAACCTTAAGCTTACCCTGGGTTATGGAAATATAACTTCCGGTGAATTCGGTGACTCTAACGACACCTCATCAGAGAGCCGAATTTATCAGGAAGCCTTGCTCCCTCATAAAATTTCAAACAGAATTTATTTAAAACACAGATTCAGGTATGAGCAGCGATGGGTGGAAGATCAGGATTTCAGAACTAGATATCGGTATAATCTATTTCTAAATATCCCACTAAATCAGCCCAATCTGGATAAAAACTCCATATATCTGGCATTCTATAACGAAGTGTTCATCAATGGCCAAAAAGATATAGGCGATGGAAGACGTGTAGAGATTTTTGATCGCAACCGTCTATATGGTGCCCTGGGATATTCAATAAAAGACAACCTAAAAGTCCAGGCTGGATTTATGGAACAAACCTCAAATAGTATCAGCAAAGGTCAAATTCAGCTGAGTCTTCATCATAGCTTCTAGGCTTTTAGTATCTTTAGGCAAATCTGAAAAAACTATGAAAAAGCTTTACTTTCTCTTTTGCCTGTTACTTATAAGTTTCACCTCGATACAAGCTCAGAATATTGGGGTTGAAAAAGATGCCTTTGCACATACTTATTCCATAGTGGCAAGAGATACAGTCACAGGGGAAATGGCTGTTGCTGTACAAAGCCACTGGTTTTCGGTGGGCTCGCTAGTGCCTTGGGGAAAATCCGGTGTTGGCGTAGTGGCTACACAGTCGTTTGTTAATCCGGCCTACGGACCTCAGGGACTGGAACTCATGGCTAATGGATTATCGGCCGAACAGGCACTCACACAGATGGTAGAAGAAGACGAGGGAAGGGATTACAGGCAGGTTGCTTTCCTGGACGCTCATGGCAGTGTTTCAGCCTTTACCGGTAATAATTGCGTGGAAGCTGCAGAAGATCTCACCGGAAAGAACTTCTCTGTTCAGGCAAATATGATGCTGAATGATAAGGTGGTTCCTGCCATGGCTGAAGCCTTTATGAGATATTCAGATTATCCTCTTGCTGAAAGAGTGATGGAAGTACTCAAGGCTGCTCAGAAAGCCGGAGGTGATATCCGGGGAAAACAGTCAGCTGCGCTAATTGTAGTAGGTCCCGAAAAGACCAATAAAAGCTGGGAAGATAAAAAGATCGACCTAAGGGTAGACGATCATAAAAACCCGATCCGGGAACTGGGACGACTGCTAAAGGTAGCCAGAGCCTATGAGCATATGAACAAGGGTGATCTGGCCGTTGAAGCCGGCAATATGGACAAGGCGCTGAAGGAATACGGAGCAGCAGAAAAAATGTTTCCTGAAAATCTTGAAATGAAATTCTGGAAGGCAGTGGCTCTTGCTAATAGCGGCAGAATAGAAGAGGCAAAACCTATCTTTGACCATGTCTTTGAAGAAGACGCTAACTGGAAAGAAATGTTGAGGAGGCTTCCTAAATCGGGTATCCTAACAATTTCTGAAGAAGAGCTACTGAGAATTATCGAATAAATTAAATATCTTTATATCAGCAAATTACCCGTTATGAAAAATCTGAAAAAATTATCAATCATTGTCCTTAGTGTTATATCCGTGTTTATTTACTCATGTAAAGAGGAAGAGAAAAAGGCAGGAGTTGAAGAAACCACTACAGCATCAGCCGAAGAGATGAAAGAGAACATGGCCAAGACTTCAGACCTGAAGTATAATCCTGCTCATGGAGAAGAAGGCCACCGCTGTGACCTGCCTGTTGGGGCTCCTTTAGATAAAGCCAGCGCTTCAACCACACAGCAGGATATGACTACTTCTCCTGTGAGGCTAAACAGTGCAACTCCAAAGCTCAATCCTCCGCATGGTGAACCGGGACATGACTGCTCCAAACCTGTAGGTGCCGAACTTTAATTTTTTTAGCTTGGTGGACAAGTTCTAATAATTAATCGAGTCTACAACCAGTGATTTATGTCAGCCAGCAACAATGATTTCTATTCTAATCTATTAGTCCATAAATTACCGGTAAGCAAACTGGTAGCTAAAAAGGCTTTGTTCAATGAAGTGCCTCAGAACTGGCATATTCTGGTTTCGGATATACGCGATTCAACCAGTGCTATCCAAAAAGGACATCATCATGAAGTAAATCTGGTTGCCACCGGAAGTGTAATTGCTGTACTAAACCAGGCATTCAAATCCAACGTTCGGGTTCCTTTCTTCTTTGGAGGCGATGGTTCTGTTTTAATTATCCCGGAAGACTTACTTGAAAAGTCTTTGACTGTGCTATCAAAGCATAAAACCAATAGTTCCGATAATTTTGGTCTTGATCTCAGGGTAGGTAATGTTCCGGTAAGCGAGGTTTATAATCACAACCTGGAGTTGAAATTAGCCAGAACACAAATCACCAGTCTGTTGAATATACCCCTGGTGCTGGGGAAAGGCTTACAGTTCGCAGAGCAACAGATCAAGGGAAATGAGAGCGCACAGAGCCTTAATTTAGACAGTGTAGAACTGGACCTCTCGGGAATGGAATGTAAATGGGACAGGATAGAGCCTCCAAGAAATGATCAGGAAGTTATAAGTTTGATCATTGACGGATGCGGAAATGAAGAACCAAGCATCGTCTACTCCAAGGTTCTGAAGAAAATTGATAAGATATATGGCAGCCCGCTGCAAAGAAAACCTATCACAGCCGCAAAATTAAAATTGAAAGCCAGCCTTAGACAGATACGTGCCGAAATGAAGGCAAAACTGGGAAAATCGGACCCCTCTTATCTTATCAGGAACTGGCTGATGGGTCGCTTCGGTGAGATCTACCTCAAGAAAACACAGGCAGGAAGGAATTACATACAAAAACTGGTGGAACTAACCGACAATCTTACCATTGATGGTCGTATAAATACTGTAATAACAGGCACTTCCAGTCAGCGAAAATCCTTGTTGGAATATCTTGACCACCTGGAAAGTGCCTCAAAAATAAAATACGGATATCATGTTAGCCGCCAGAGCATCCTGTCCTGTTATGTCTGGGACCTTCAGACAAACGATCATATACATTTCGTAGATGGAGGCAACGGTGGATACACCAGCGCAGCCAGGAATCTCAAAGCAAAGCTTGCCTGATCTTTACTTTTCCTCGAGCATTCCCCTTCTTTCAGCATCCCTGGGCTCTGGCCAGGTCATCTGCTCCCCTGTTCTTCTGCTAACCGGAAGATTTATTTTCTCTCTTGAAGTCCTTTCAGGATCTTCGCTCGCCATATATGCCAGCACAGCTGTTAGGATCACATTATTACGCACATCATCAAAAACAATCTTATCATAAGTATCCCTGTTGGTATGCCAGGTGTAATTCCAGTAATCCCAGCTTAATGAACTCAGGTTAAAGGCAGGAGCACCTGCGGCAACGAAAGAGGCATAATCTGAACCTCCTCTTCCCGGGGTTCCCGGGAAATTGGTTTCAATATGTGAGGTAACCTTCTCGGGAACTTCATAAAGCCATCGGCCAAGATAATCGTAAGCATGCAGAAAACCGTTCCCTGAAATATTCACCACTCTTCCTGTACCATTATCCTGGTTGAACAATGCCTGCACATTTTCAACAATCTCCGGATGATCCTTAACAAAAGCCCTTGAACCGTTTAGTCCCTGTTCCTCGCTTCCCCAGTGACCTACCAGAATGGTCCTTTTAGGGTTTGGATAAATCTTCTTGAGTATTCTCATTGCTTCCATCATCACCAGGGTACCTGTGCCGTTGTCGGTAGCCCCGGTAGCCCCATCCCAGCTATCAAAATGAGCTGAAAGGATCACATATTCGTCCGGTTTTTCGGTTCCCTTGATTTCTGCAATAGTATTAAAGGTTGGGACTTCTCCCCCCTCTGTTGATTCTGACACTACTTTAATTTCCGGTTTATTGCCGTATTTGGCAAGTCGATATAACAAACCATAATCTTCAAGCGAAATATCAATGGTTGGGATCTCCTCGGTATAGGCCGAAAAAACTTTATTCACTCCAAAGCCTCTGGACCAGTAGGAGGTTATTATCCCTTCCGCACCAGCTTCTTCCAGAGCTTTAGGTAATTCCCGTCGCCCATAGCCTGTTCTTTCCAATCGTGCATCCCATAATTTATCCAGAGAGTCACGTTCCCTTTTCATCTTTTCAAAAGATTCAGGTGTGGCCCACTCTTCCCAGTTATCATCAGGTCTTCCCGTTGGCTGGGGCATGGATATCATCACGAACTTCCCTTTAACTGACTTTATTTTATTCGCAAAGCCAATCGAATCTTCAGCCTCTGGCAAAATAATCACTTCAGCAGTCACTCCTTTTTTCCCTGTGGATGGACTCCATGCCAGCTGTCTTGCCTCCAGACTCTGAATTCTTGGCGAGATAAGGTCAACATGGGTAATGCCTCTTTTCCAGCCCTTCCATTTTCCCCACTCTTCCTTTCGGGCGGGAATACCCCAGCCTTCATATTTTTGAATTGCCCAGTTATGAGCATTGGCCATCTGCGGAGTTCCCACCAGTCGGGGTCCCACAACATCCAGTAACTCATGAGCGAGTATTTCAAGCTGAGAATTGTTTTCAGCTTCCTTTACAATTTTTTCGATTATTTCCTGCTGAGCCAATACCGGGCTTGCAGAAACACTAAGAAACAGAACTAAAACTGCCGTAAGTGATTTTTTGATCATGAATAAAAAAATTTAAGAAAGCCCTAAGATAGCTTTTTTTGATCGGAGTAAATCATACGAAAAAAGCCATCCAATTTGGATGGCCTTGTAGAATATTCATACTTGCTTTTTTCTATGACCCTCCTGCCCAGAATAGATCAGCAAGCATAACCCTGTATTGCTTTTTAACCGAATCATAATTTATCTCGTATGAGTTGGCATAGTAAGCCGGCTCGGCATAAGCACCTAATGGTATGATTCCGTACGAATCCTCAAAATTTTTAGCCTTAAGATATTCCATCGTAATCATAGGTTCATAAAAGATGAATTCTGAATCGTAAGAGCCATAAATAAATGTTTGATCAAAGGTTGAAGAAAATGATGATTCATGCAGCCAGTGCCTGCCCATTTGTGGAACGGTTACCACATCGGGACCATATCCTTCCGGCCATATACTCGCATCGGGAAGATCATCCATACCGATAGCAAATGGAATACTTAGCTTTTCCTCCTCAGAAATCCAGTAAAAATGCATGTCAAAATGTTCCACAGCGAATCCAGGTCCTTCATGACCATGGGGGTTGTATCCAAAATCAACATGATCCACAATCAAGCCTTCTGCCTTACTGTGCAATTGCAAGGTCAAATTAAGTTCTTCATCAGGAAGGTTTTCAAGAGCTTTTTCAGTAAAAACTACTCCTACAGCAACGGGCTCCCCGTCATGATTGATGGAAACCACACTTCTAACAATTCCATTTCCCATAGGCTGTGTTGGTCCGTAAAAATCATTGACTTTTTCTGACGGATCACTTTGATTTGCCTTAAGATCGGATTGGATAATTTCTTCTCCCTGGACCATAGGGTCTTCAGGTTGGCATGCATTAAACGCGAAAAGAAATAAAGAGCAAAGAACGATTTGGAGCGACAACTGAAAATTGAATTTTTTCATAATGACGCTAGTTTAGTTTTAAAATAAGCTTAAAAGTACAAATTAAACTCTTATATTCTGATTTTCAGGCATTAATAATTTTACCTGTCATACTTTTAAACAGATAATGAAGAGTCAAAATTTAACTATCTTGTCACATGCCATATAACGGCTGATATTTAACACGAAAAATTTCAATTTTAAGCCTACATGAATTTCAAAACATTTTTATGCTTATCCTTCTTTTTAAGCATACTACACCTTACAATAAATGCCCAGACTTCAGAACTAAGTGTTGAAAAAATAATGCAGGATCCTGCATGGATGGGTAACTTTCCCAGTTCGCCATACTGGGGAATACACAGCGAGAATATTTACTTTGATTATAATCCGGATAAGAATCCCGCCGATTCCCTATACAGGATCAATATCAACGAACCGCAAAAGATCATTAAGGTTACGGCTTCACAGGAGCAGGAACTTATTCCCCGCCGTGGTGACTTTAACGATGCCAGAACCAGGAAGGTTTTCACTATAAATGGAAATCTTTTTATCTATGACATGCGCTCAAGAAAAAAACGAGAACTATTGGACCTTCCATTTTCTATAGATGACCCGGTATTTATGATGAATGAAGACCAGATAGCCTTTGAAGCTGAAGACAACGCTTTTCTCTATAATTTTGAAAATGGAAGCCTTAAACAACTTACTCATATAAAATCGGGATCTGGTTCTGAGAAGAAGGATAAAAAACTTTCTGATAAGGATGACTGGATACAACAGGAAAATCTGGAACTGCTGGAGGTGGTTAACCAAAGAGAAGAAGAAAAGGAAAGCTCGAAGGAGTATCGTGAATCGATAAATAAAGACGAAGATTTCATCTTTTATCTGAAAGAACGTGAGCTTAGCAATCTGGAAGTCTCTCCTAACGCAAAATATGCCGGCTTCAGTCTTATTAAACGCGAACGTGGCAAACGCACCGATGTGCCAAATTATGTAGATAAAAGTGGATATACGGTGAACCTTCCGGCCCGAAGCAAGGTTGGAGATATGGATTATACCGCAGAACTTGCCCTTTACGATCTGGAAAAGGATACGGTATTTATAATCGACACTTCAGAACTTCCCGGAATCAAAGATCTCCCTGACTATACGAAAGATTATCCCGGTAAAGACTGGAAATCTGAACCTCGCGAAGTTATACCTTCAAAGATCCATTTTTCGGATAATGGTGAAAAAGCCGTGGTTAATTTAAGGTCTACCGATAATAAGGATCGCTGGATCGCTCTTATCGACCTGGATAAGGGAAGTCTTACATCAATTGAACGCCAGCGTGATGAAGCCTGGCTGGCAGGGCCCGGGATCGGTTATACTTATTATGGTTATGAAACTTTAGGGTGGTTGCCAGATAATAAGCATATCTATTTTCAAAACGAGGAATCAGGATATTCGCATCTTTATATTCTGAATGTTGAAACCGGTAATAAAAAAGACCTTACTCCAGGCGAGTATGAGGTTTTTGATCCGTTCATTTCCAATGACAAAAAACACTGGTATTTTACCTCGTCAAAGGTACATCCTGGGGAAAGACATTTCTACAAGATGCCTTTGATGGGTGGGAAGACGGAACAGCTCACCAGCATGACAGGTAATAATCAGGTGCAGCTTTCACCCGATGAGAAATACCTGGCCATTTCTCATTCTTATATGAACAGACCGTGGGAGTTATTTCTAAAAGAAAACCGGGTAGGTTCTGAACCTCAGCAGTTAACAAAGGGACAGTCTGAAGAATTTGCATCTTACGGCTGGCGCGAACCTGAACTCATTCAATTTGAAGCCCGCGATGGTGCAATGGTTCCGGCAAGATTATTTATTCCTGAAGAAAATAAAAAGAATGATGCCGCTGTTGTTTTTGTCCATGGGGCGGGATATCTTCAGAATGCTCATAAGTGGTGGTCTAATTACTTCAGGGAATATATGTTCCACAACCTGCTTACCGATCTGGGGTATACCGTTATCGATATAGATTACCGTGGAAGTGCCGGCTACGGCAGGGACTGGAGAACCGGGATCTACAGGCATATGGGCGGAAAAGACCTGACCGACCAGGTAGACGGGGTTAAATACCTTATTGAAAATCATAATATAGACCCTGAAAAAGTGGGAATCTATGGCGGAAGTTATGGAGGTTTTATCACCCTGATGGCCATGTTCACCGAGGCCGATACTTTTGAAGCTGGAGCAGCTTTAAGATCGGTGACCGACTGGGCGCATTATAATCATGGGTATACTTCAAATATTCTGAACGAACCTTCTAAAGATCCTATCGCTTACCGCAGGTCTTCCCCGATCTATTTTGCTGAAGGCCTGGAAGGAGATCTATTGATCGCTCACGGGATGGTAGACACCAATGTTCATTTTCAGGATGTGGTAAGGCTCGCACAGCGACTTATCGAGCTTGGTAAAGAAGACTGGGAAATGGCCGTGTATCCTGTGGAGGATCACGGATTCGTAGAACCAAGCAGCTGGACTGATGAATATCGCAGGATCCTGGAATTATTTAATGAAAGTTTATTGGGGCAATAATGGATATAGAATTTGTAAGAGAACAGTTTCCTGCTCTTAAAAGAGACTTCATCTTTATGGATAATGCCGGTGGATCACAGGTATTAGGGAAAGTAATAGAAAGAATAGGCGGTTACCTGGTTCATCATAATGTACAACTGGGTGCTTCCTATAAGGTCTCCAGAGAAGCCGGGGAAAAACTCAAATATGCCACTTCAAGAATTGCAGAACTCATAAATGCAAACCAGACCGAAGAGGTCGTTATAGGTTCTTCCACTACCATGCTGCTAAGGATACTAAGCTTAAGTATCAGTAGACAATGGAAAAAAGGTGATGAAGTGATCGTTACCGATACCGATCATGAAGCCAATGTATCTCCCTGGATGGACCTGGAAGAAAAAGGGATTAAAGTCAGGATATGGAAGGTGAACCCAGACACTCTGGAGTTGGAGATCAACGATCTCAAAGAACTAATGAACGATCGCACAAAGCTGGTAGCTGTCACTCACGCTTCCAATGTGCTGGGAACTATCAACCCTATAAAAGAGATAGCGAAAGAGGTTCACAAGGCAGGGGCACTTATATGCGTTGACGGTGTGGCCTACGCTCCACATCGGAAAGTGGATGTTAGAGAACTGGATGCCGACTTTTACACCTTTAGCTGGTATAAGACCTATGGCCCTCATCTGGCTGTAATGTATGGCAAGTATGATGAATTGCTGAAGCTGGATAGCCTTAACCATTATTTTATCGGAAAGAAAGAAGTGCCTTATAAGTTACAACCCGGGAATTTTAATTTTGAGCTTACTTATAGTACGCTCGGGATCATCGAATATTACAATGAGATTTACAGGCGTCATTTTAACCGGAAAAAGGATGAAGATTTTCAGGCAAGGCTTACAAAGACATTCGGTCTAATTGCGGCCCATGAGGAAAAGCTGGCTTCTATTCTCTTAGAGTACCTGAATGAAATTCCTGAAGTAAAGATAATAGGAATCTCTGAAGCGGAAGCCACAAGGCGAGTACCCACTATTTCATTTGTGCATTCCAGGCTTAAGAGCAATGAGATTGTTGAAAAGGTTGATGAACACAGAATAGGAATTAGATTCGGTGATTTTTATGCAAAAAAACTGATACAATCACTGAATCTGGAAGACAGGAACGGCGTGGTGAGGGTAAGTCTGGTGCATTATAATACTCCAAGGGAGGTAAGAAAACTCATCAAAATCTTTAAGGAGATCTTTTAGTTTAATAGCGGTAGCCTCCAAAAACACGGTTTAGAGGAACCTTCATACCAAAGAAAAGGGCATTTCGGCGAACCTGATCCATAACAACCTCCATAATTTCAGCGTAAATCCCTAATTCAAATGTTACCTGGTTCCTTATTCTATAGGAAGCAGATAGTTTTACCGGCACGGTTATCACCCTGATATCTTCTTCTTTCACCACTGATCCATACTCCGGAGCTTCCTGAATAAAGGAAACACCTATTCCCGCTCCAAAATAAAGATTCCTAACCCGCCTGAACGGGTCATAATTCACATAAGGCAACAAAGTAAGCGAATTATAATGATTATCGTCCTCCAGTTCGGAAGATGTGGTTCGGTCATAGAAAAGTTCAGCACCAATACCTATTTTAGGCTTTAAATAATAGATGCCGTAGATCCCCAAACCATAGTTAGGCTCGAAACCGGAGTTAGAATAACCGTCTTTATCATCATAGAAAATATCATTTGCCACATATAAAGATGTGTGATGATAATTAAGCATCGGGCCCACTTCAAACTCTCTGATCTCCCTCCATTGCTGGCAATAAGTATTGATAGAGAAAAGGAAAATAAGGCAACAAATCAACCCCTTACCCATAAGCTAAATATTAGTTTAGCCTGAAGAACTCAGGCTCTTCCTAGATCCAATTTAAAAAATAAGCCTGAACCTGCCAAGACCTTAACCTTTACAGGCCAGGCGTTTATAATGTTATAGTCTTTTCAATTTCCTGGCTTCGCTCTTATCGGCTTCCATAATGCTGATTGCATATCCTCCACCGGGAGCCGATTTCTGCGAAAGTTTAGATTTACTATTAACCCTAAACTTTTTGATCTCGTAGGCCTGTGGATTGGTCTTATAATGAGCATCGGGCGCATCAGAATATATCGTAGCAATATAGGTTTTATCCTTATCCAGGAAGTCGAATTTGAAATTTGAAGTTCTTGCTTCATTACCATTCACATTTCCAACAAACCAATCATTCCCGTCTTTTTCTTTTCTTGCAACCGTGATATAATCTCCGGGTTCTGCCTCCAGGTAGATACTTTCCTCCCAGTCTACCGCAACATCCTTGATAAACTGAAAGGCATCAGGGAATTTCATATAATTCTCCGGAAGATCGGCAGCCATTTGTAGAGGGCTGTACATTGTTACATAAAGAGCAAGCTGATTTGCCAAAGTACTGTTCAGATGAGAATCATTGTCAGGATTCAGTTTGCTGATATCCATCTCGAAGATCCCGGGCGTATAATCCATAGGCCCTCCGATAAGCCTGGTGAACGGCAGCACTGTAACATGATTAGGTTTTGAACCACCAAAGGCCTGGTATTCAGTTCCACGAGCCGACTCGTTGGCGATAAGGTTTGGCCAGGTTCTGGCTACTCCAGTTGGACGAACGGCTTCGTGGGCATTTACCATAATCTTATAATCTGCCGCCTTTTTAATGGCATACAGATAATGGTCTACCATCCACTGATTGTAATGATTTTCTCCCCGAGGAAGTATGTCTCCAACATAACCGCTTTTCACAGCATCGTATCCATATTTTTTCATGAACTGATAGGCAGTGTCAAGATGGCGCTCATAGTTTCTTACCGAAGAAGAGGTCTCATGGTGCATGATCATCTCCACGCCCTTGCTTTCGGCATACTCCTGAATCTCCTTCACATCAAAATCTGGATAAGGAGTTACGAAATCAAAAACATAATCCTTTGAATGACCAAACCAGTCTTCCCAGCCTACATTCCAGCCTTCTACCAGCACCCCATCAAACCCATGTTCAGCAGCAAAATCGATATATTCCTTTACATGCTCAGTATTCGCAGCATGAGTGTCATTAGGTTCGGCAGCTTCAAAATCGGTTTCACCTAATTTCACGGCCTTATACTCATTGGTATAGTGCCATGAGCTTTTACCAGTGATCATCTCCCACCAAACACCAATATATTTCATTGGTTCTATCCAGGAGGTATCATCTATTTTGGATGGCTCATTCAGATTATAGGTCATTTTTGAAGCCAGAATATCGCGGGCATCGTCACTTACCATAATGGTTCTCCAGGGAGTTTTGGCCGGAGTGATCATAAATGCCTTATCCCCATTAGCATCCGGTGTAAGCCAGGATGTAAATACCATGTTCTCATCATCGAAATCAAGGTGCATTGTAGAATAATCTATCAATGCTGCTTCATGAAGGTTGATATAAAGTCCATCATCGGTTTTCATCATTAACGAAGTCTGCACCCCGGTTGGTGAAAAGGAGGTCTGGGATAAATTGGCCGTAATGGACTTTTCCATGAGACCTCTTATTTCGGAAAGTTTTGATTCTATATAATCATATTCCTGAGTGTCATAATCTCCCGGAATCCAGAAAGCGTTATGGTCTCCTGTCATGGCAAACTCACTTCTTTCGTCTTTAACTACAAAATGACCCAGGTTTTCCTGTGTTGGGAATTCATACCTGAAACCGAGTCCGTCGTTAAAAAGACGAAAACGAAGGAGCATTTTTCTACCCGTTTCATCCTGAACCAATTCTACTTCCAGTTCGTTGTAATGATTCCTTATTTCACTTACCTCTCCCCAAACAGGTTTCCATGTTTCATCATAAGAGGATTCTTCGGTATTCGCTATACTAAAACCTGCCAGAAGATCTTCCTCTTTTTTAAGGTCTAATCCCAGTTTACTGGGTTCAATTACAGCTTTATCCTTATACTCAAGAGTATAAACAGGTGTTCCGTCTTCCTGCAGTGAAAAATTCATTTTTAAATTTCCATCAGGGGATTCCAGTTTCTGAGCTACAGCATGATTAAGTGCCAACACCCAGATAAGTGAAAGCAATAAAAGTTTTTTCATAGTGTATTTTTTAAAAGAATAACCCGGTTAGTCCAGGCTATGAAATTATTTAAATCTTTGATAGCTTATCCTATAGCATGTTTAAGGTCGGCAAGCAGGTCTTCTTCGTCTTCTATCCCCACGCTAAGCCTTATAAGTGAGTCTACCACCCCGGTCTTCGCCCTTTCTTCGGCAGGAATAGACGCATGAGTCATGGTTGCGGGATGGCCGGCAAGGGATTCCACACCACCAAGAGATTCAGCCAGAGTAAAGACTTCCAGTTTTTCTACGATCTGGGTAGCGCTCTTTAGTGTATTTTCTTTTGTGGTAAAAGAGATCATTCCTCCAAAACCTTTCATTTGCTTTTTAGCGATATCATGGTTGGGATGGTCTTCAAATCCCGGCCAGTAGACCTTATCTACTTTTGGATGAGATCTCAGGAATTTTGCCACAGCTTCACCGTTCTCACAATGGCGCTGCATTCTTAGATGCAATGTTTTTATACCTCTTAAAACAAGAAAGCTATCCTGCGGTCCGCAAACTCCTCCACTCGCATTCTGAATGAAATAGAGCTTCTCGGCCAGTTTTTCATCTTTCACAACCAGGCCACCCATTACCACATCACTATGACCGCCCAGATATTTAGTCGCGCTATGCATCACGATATCTGCTCCCAGATCAAGCGGTTGCTGAAGATATGGGGTCGCAAAGGTGTTATCTACTGCCAGCAAAAGATCATGCTTTTTTGCGATTTTTGAAACAGCCTCAATATCTATAACATTCATCATTGGGTTGGTTGGAGTTTCCACCCAGATGAGTTTTGTATTTGGGTTAATATAGTCCTCGATTTTCCCAGCATCCTGCATTCCTATAAAATGGAATTTGATACCAAGACCTTCAAAGATCTTTGTAAAAAGCCGGTAAGAACCTCCGTACAGGTCATTGGTAGAAATGATTTCATCTCCGGGCTTAAAGAGTTTTACTACCGCATCTATTGCTGCAAGGCCAGAGCCAAAAGCAAGTCCGTAATTTCCATTTTCAATGCTGGCCAATGATTTTTCCAGCATGGCCCTGGTGGGATTACCACTTCGGGAATATTCAAAGCCTTTATGTCCACCCGGTGTACTTTGTGAATATGTACTGGTTTGATAGATGGGAGGCATTACAGAACCATAAGCCGGATCTGCATTTTCCTGACCTCCATGTATAGTCTTGGTATTAAATTTCATATGTAAAAAATTAGCACCTACTCATTCAAATATTCTTACTGAATTTTTGGCTATCATTAAGTGTATATTTTCGGGATATTATCCTGAAAAATTGAAAAACAAATGTAGTGAGCCTGTTGGGCATTCACAAAATTGCCTTTACCTTTAGCATGTTATTTAACAAGTATTCGCTGTGAAAAGACTCCTTATTACTATTAGTATCATCTCGCTGATGGTTTCCTGTGCTGATGAACCCAAAGAAAATCAACAGAAAAAAGAAGAAAGTCTCTCCTTTTCTTCAAAAACCATAGAAAAAAGGCTGGACGACTGCCATCCTGAAGAAGGTGAATGCACTTTTATAAGTCTGAGTTTTCCTGTCGCTGAAAATGGAAAAGATCAGGTTAAAAACATCAATGAAAATATTCATGACTTTCTGCGAAATACTATCGACTACCAGGAAGATGGAGGCATGGAAAGCCCTGAAGAACTTGCCGAAAGTTTCATCAATAATTATAAGGAAACCGCCAAAGAATTTCCTGAATATGACCTTCCCTGGGAAGCAACCATAAACGGCAAAGTGATCTACAATGATCAAAATGTGATCTGCCTGCAATTCAATACCGATATGTTTACGGGCGGAGCCCATGGCTACAGAAGTACCGATTATCTGAATTTTGATCCGGAAAATGGAAAACTTCTTAAAAAAGAAGATCTGTTTAAAGAGAAGTTCTTGGCTTTTGTAGAAAAAGATTTTAGAAAAAAACAGAATATCCCCTCAGATAGTAATATCAACAGCACCGGGATGTTATTCGAGGATGATAAGTTCCATCTTCCCAAAAACATTGGCCTTACAGAAGACAAAGTTATACTTCATTACAATGCCTATGAGATCGCTCCATATGCCGCGGGAGATTATGTGCTCACCTATTCAAGAGATGAAATAAAAGAATATCTGAAAATCAGTAGCGACCATAAGCAGGCTTAAATGTGAAGCTTTTTTTAAAAGAAAATGTCTATTTCCTGAAATGTCCGTTCTTTGCATTCAAAAGTCTTCCGTAATGAAAAAAATATATCATCTTTCAACCTGCGATACCTGCAAAAGAATATTAAAAGAACTTGATGTCCCTTCTTCTTTTATTTTACAGGATATAAAAGAGGATTCAATAACTGAAGAGCAACTGGAGGAGATGGAGGAACTTGCTGGAAGTTATGAAGCGCTTTTCAGTAAGCGGGCAAGACTTTATAAGGAACGAAATCTTAAAAATGAGGATCTCGATGAGGGCAGCTATAAGAACCTGATTCTTGAACACTATACATTTCTGAAGCGCCCGGTGATCATCAATAATGACCAGATATTCATCGGGAATTCAAAAAAGACAGTAGCCGCTGCCAAAGAGTCCATACATGGAGAATAGGAGGATCCTTGCCATCCTCGCAGCATTTGCTGCCAGTGCTATTTATGGCATAAATCACACCCTTGCAAAGGGCCTTATGCCCACTTATATAGAACCCTTCGGATTTATTCTGCTAAGGGTGACCGGCGCTGCCATATTGTTCTGGATCATAAGCCTTTTTGCACCAAAAGAAAAGATCGCTACTTCGGACTGGCCAAGAATATTTGGTTGTGCCGTGTTCGGGATGGTGATCAATATGCTTTTTTTCTTTAAAGGACTTAGCCTGTCCACACCAATAAACAGTTCGGTTATCATCACATTATCACCGGTAATGGTCCTGATCCTTGCATCTTTTTTAATCAATGAAAAGATCACATTTTTAAAAACACTTGGTATTATCATTGGTATGGCCGGCGCTCTTGTCCTGGTTCTGTTCAGCAAAGAAGAAAGTATTAACGCCCCAAATGTACCGGTGGGTAATATCCTCTTCATTGTAAACGCTTTCTCTTACGGACTCTATCTTATCCTGGTAAAACCACTTACCAAAAAATACAGTTCCATTACTTTGATGAAATGGCTGTTTTTTATCGCGATCTTCATCAACCTGCCGGTAACCATAGGTGAGTTTGCGGCTGTGGAGTGGACCGAACTGCCTTTTGATGCCATCTGGAAAATGACCTATGTAGTGGTAGGAACAACCTTTATGACCTATCTGCTGAATATTTATGCCTTAAAGCAGCTTTCAGCAGCGACGATAAGTGCGTTTATCTACCTTCAGCCCTTGATCGCAATTGCCTTTGCCATAGCCGTTGGCGCAGACCAGCTCACAATGGTAAAAGCCATCGCTGCTATACTCGTGTTTGTGGGGGTTTATATGGTAAGTGCAAAGAAAACCAAGATCGAAAATTAAATTATTCAGCTCCCCAATCCCAGGCATCTTCCCAGGCTTTAACCATAATCCATACAAGAATGCCCATTGCGATAACCCCTAACGATATGGTTGCCCAGGCGGAACCGGAAGTATTTTTAATCTGGAAAACCTTATAATCTTCCGGATCTATCTGGTAAGCAGAAAAACCTGGAATTCTCAGGTCTGCCTTTTCCCTGTTCTTGAATTTATTGGTAAAAAAGGGAGAATTTTTTGCCAAGACATAATAATTCCCATTCTCTCTAATTAACTTATAAAAAGGATATTTTTCTCCATTTCTATCTGTAAGTCGTATCTTTTTTTCTGATTTTACGACCTCCTCTGGAGAATAATTCTGATTATAATAGATCGTGCAGCTTTGAAAGAGCAACAATACTATTAGAAAAAGTGAAATGAAATTATGTATGGGTTTATTGCTGATCATCTTTTTAACAGATATATCAGGGGCATTGCACAAATAAAATTAAGTATTTTTAATTGATTATCAGTACACTACGCAGTTTTAATTATTTATTTCAGAAATGATGCCTGGAAGGTCTTTTTCTATCTCCCAGTCTTTCACTCCCAGTTTATCACTGAAATATTCAACAATTGCATCATCGCTTAACTGATAGATCTCTTTTAAACCTTTAATAATTGTTGAAAGATATGTCTGGTTAGGCTGATTGATCTCATCTTTCATAAATTTCTCACTGGTAAAGCTCACCACCGGCCTTCCCTCAATCTCTCCCAGATATAGAAGCAATCCGTACCGGCCATTGGTCATACAATTGTATTCTCCGTCTTCAATTAGCTTTTCAAAGTCTATAATGATCTCCCCATCAAATTTAAGTTCCTGTCTTACCAGATCCTTAAACTGATTTGAAGTGATAAGATAGGTTCGGCCCAGGGTTTCAACATTCTCATCCTTTTTAGGCTTCAGAAAACAAATTCCACCGCCATTCCAGGTAACCGATTCTTTAGCAAAATACATTTCGTGTGGAATACTGATCTTCTTACTCTTCTTAGGTTTGGTCTTGTCTGTACAGCCCTTAAAATTCCTCACCGCACCAGGTGGAGTACCGCCGTTTATATAACACATGAATCGCTCTTCCCTAATGTTGGAACCATAACAGGCATACCATATCTCATTTATAGTGTTTGGAGCCATATTTATTTTAAACTTTCCAGTTCCTCTTTGCTTAAATCGTGTGGGCGTTTACCGTATTTCCGGGTATCCTCTTTGGTCAATGTTCTGAAAGTTTTTGACTTCGGCGTAAGGTCCAGTTTGTCATAAAGTTCCCCGGGTAAAGAAGTCAGTTTTCTTTTCTCCAGATCTATCCAGGAGCCCATCATTTCACAGGTCGCGCAATTAATTCCATTATGATCGTAGATATTATGAATAAATTCAAAATACTTCCCGTCTTCCGAAAGGCCATTGAGTTCCAGGGTGACCCTTACCGGTTCACCGGCAAAAATTTCCTTGAAGTAATATATATGCTCATAGAAAACTATAGGTCCCAGATTGTAATGGGAAAGCTGTTCATGGCCAAATCCGTTCTCCATTAAAAAACCCATCCTGGTATGGCTCATAAAGTTAATGAAGGCTGAATTTGCAAGATGCCGGTTGGCATCAAGATCACTCCATCTTATCTCGAATTTCTTTGAATACATAAACTATTTTTATTCAAAACTAGGAATAATTAATATGCACACTAGCCTATTTTGCCTAAGTTTATCCTAAAATTGAAAAGGAATGCCGGTAATTACAGGAAACTATGTACCACCCGGAATCTTCAGGAGTGCTGATGTCTCCACGATCTATTCGGCCACGCTCCGCAAAGTGGAGCTGCCCGTTTATGAAAGGGAACGAATTGAATTAAGCGATGGTGATTTTATAGATCTGGACTGGAGTTATGGCAAACATCGGGATACCGATAAACTTGTCATTCTGCTTCACGGCCTAGCGGGAAATGCCAGCCGGCCATATATGAAGGGCATGGCCAGAGCCTTTAATAACAGGAACTGGACTGTCGCTGCCATGAATTTTCGCGGATGCAGCGAAGAACTGAATCGACATTTTCGCAGTTATCATGCCGGTGCCAGTGACGATCTTGCAGAGGTGATCACTCATGTGCTTTCACTTAAGAAATATTCTAAAATTGCCCTGGTAGGCTTTAGCCTGGGCGGGAATATGATGCTCAAGTATTTGGGTGAAAACAGAAGCATTCCTGATGAGATCATAGGAGCTACAGGGGTTTCAGTACCCTGCGACCTCGAAGGTTCCTTAGGAGCGATTAACCGGATGCGCAATTTTGTCTATTCGAAAAGATTTGAACTTAACCTGAAGCAACACTTGTATGAAAGGGCTGAAAAATTCCCTGACTATATCAGTAAAAAGAAGATTTCGGCCTGCACCTCACTGAGGGACATAGACGACCTTTATACTTCCAGGGCTCATGGTTATAAAAATGCTTCCGATTATTACAAAAGAACCAGTGCTATTGGTTTTCTCCCGGCGATCAAAATCCCTACGCTCCTAATAAATGCTGAAAACGACAGTTTTCTTTCTTCAGATTGTTACCCTTATAAAATTGCGGAGGATTCAAAACATCTTTATCTGGAAGTGCCTCCGTATGGCGGGCATGTTGGCTTTGTAACAAAGACTTCGATCTATTATCACGAAAAAAGAGCCACCGATTTTATTGAAGCAATGGTTTAGCACAATATTTACAGGCTCGTTCTTAACTGCTATGAATTGGAGATGCTATAGAATTGATTATCTTTGCGCAAGCTTTTAAAATTCAGGCATGATCCAATCTATGACAGGCTTTGGGAAAAGCATCACTCAAATTCCCAACAAAAAGATTACCGTAGAGCTAAAGTCTCTCAACAGCAAAAATTTTGACCTGAATGCGCGCATTCCTTCACAATACCGTGAAAAGGAACTGGACCTTCGAAATCTTATTTCCAATTCTTTGGGCAGGGGCAAAGTAGACCTCTCAATATATGTTGAATATACCGGGGAACAGACTTCGACCAATGTGAATAGCGGAGTGGTAAAAAACTATATGGACCAGTTAAGGGATATTGTTAATGCCACAGAGATCGAATTACTGAAAATGGCAGTTAAAATGCCTGATGCCCTGAAGACCGAAAGAGATGAAATCGACGAAAAGGAATTCAACGCCATTGAGAAAGCCGTAAAAGAAGCTTTAAAAGAGATCAATAATTTCAGGACTGATGAGGGTGAAGCCCTTGAAAAAGACCTTCAATTAAGGATCTCCAATATACAGGAGCTTCTCAAAGAAGTGATTAAAATGGATCCGGACAGGGTTGATGCAGTTCGTGAAAGACTTCGTAAGGGTATTGCCGAGATAAAAGAACAGGTAGATGAGAACCGGTTTGAACAGGAGCTGGTTTACTATATTGAAAAATTCGACATCACAGAAGAAAAAGTAAGACTGGATAATCACCTGGAATATTTTCAGAAAACCCTGAACACTAAAGATTCTAACGGAAGAAAACTGGCCTTTATCTCTCAGGAAATAGGCCGTGAAATAAATACCATAGGCAGCAAGTCCAACTATGCGCCTATGCAGCAATTAGTAGTTCAAATGAAGGACGAACTGGAGAAGATTAAAGAACAACTTCTAAATGTACTCTAAATGAGCGAAGGCAAACTTATTGTTTTTTCTGCCCCCTCAGGATCGGGAAAGACAACAATAGTACGACACTTACTAAAACACCCGGAATTAAAACTGGATTTTTCGATTTCGGCTACCTCTCGCGCTCCAAGGGAAAATGAGGTTGACGGAAAGGATTACTATTTTCTATCCCTAAAGGATTTCAAGCAAAAGATCAAAAATGATGAATTCCTGGAATGGGAAGAGGTGTATCGTGATAATTTCTACGGAACACTGAAAAGCGAAGTAGAGCGCATCTGGAAGGAAGGCAAACATGTGATCTTCGATATTGACGTAGTTGGCGGGCTGGATATTAAAAACATTTACCCGGAAAGGACCCTGGCGGTATTTGTAAAACCTCCGAGTATTGAGGAACTTAAGATACGTTTGAAAAAAAGAAAGACAGAAAGCCCGGACAAGATAAACATGAGGGTAGCAAAAGCTTCTATAGAACTGGCTACTGCACCTCAGTTTGATTTTATTATAGAGAACAACGAGTTAGGGATTGCCCTGGATGAAGCTTATGAGCTGGTCTCTAATTATGTGGGTGCTGAAAAAACTGCGAAATGAATAGAAAAGTAGGCCTTTTCTTTGGAACCTTCAACCCGATACATACCGGCCATTTGATAATTGCCAATCATATGGTGGAATATTCAGACCTGGAAGAAGTTTGGCTAGTGGTTACTCCACATAATCCACATAAAAAGAAAAACAGTCTGCTTGATAATCATCACCGGCTGGAAATGGTTTACAGGGCTTGCGAAACCTATGAAAAATTAAAACCCAGCAACATAGAATTCGATCTTCCGCAGCCAAATTATACTATAAATACTCTGGTACATCTTCAGGAAAAATATCCTACCAACGAATTTAGCCTTATCATGGGTGAAGATAACCTTAAGAACTTTCATAAATGGAAGAATTACGAGGTGATACTGGAAAATCATGAGATCTATGTTTATCCAAGGATAGCATCGGGCGAAATGGCTCCTGAATTCCGCGATAATCCAAAAATAAAGAAGATAGATGCCCCGGTAATAGAGATCTCTGCAACCTTTATAAGGAAATCGATCAAGGAATCTAAAAATGTAAGACCCTTACTGGATAATAAAGTATGGGAATATATTGATGAAATGAATTTCTATAAATAGGTAAAAGACTGTTTAAAAACCTATTTTGAATATTCTTTTTAGCTGATTGATCCTCCTTTTTTCATCGTGGAACTACAAGCTCTAGAACGTCGACTGCTCTCAGTTTAACATTCTCAAAATTCTTAAACAGTCTTTTTATTTATCTTTTGTCGCCCAAAGGCGGAATTCTTAATACCTGACCGGGATATATCTTATCCGGATCCTGAAGCATTGGTTTGTTGGCTTCAAATATCAGCGGATACTGATTAGGGTCTCCATAATGTTCGTTTGAGATCTTACTCAAGGTATCCCCTCTCTCAACAGTGTGAAACACCGCCTCCGGTTCAGCATTTTCTATATCCATCCTGTCGTCTACCTGTGCTATGCCTTCAGAATTTCCAACTACCAGAATTATCTTTTCTCTAGTGGACTGGTCCAGGGCTTTCCCCGAAACAACAGCCATATCATTCTCTATGAAAATCTTTAAATTTTCTATTTTCAAATTAAGGTCCTGAATGGTCTGTTCCAGTTTTCGGGAAACTTTTTCATTTTCTTTTCTTTCTTCCTTTTCAAGGCTGTCAGTTTTTCCAGCCTCCCTGGTCCTGGCTTTATCTAAGCCAAAAACTTTCTTGCCGGCATCTTTAATAAAAGAAAATATTCCCATCTCTGTTCTTTAGTGTTTGTATTAAATGTACAAAAGGCAATCAAGTTATAGGTAGGCGCCACTGCTAAAATTTTCCAAAAAAGCTTCTGAAATTAAAAAAACCGCTTCTCTCGAAGCGGTTTTTTCAACTAAATAACCAACCAAAAAAACTAAGAAAATGTTCTTCCAGAAAAGATGAACGGGAAGAACATTTCAATAACGAGAATAGACCACTTAGATTGTCTCTGAAAAAGGCTTTTACTGTTAAAGTTTAAATGTGGTTTTTTTGAAAAATCCGCAACAATCACCACGAAAAAAAGCGAAAAACTTTAAATAACTTTAAATTTGACTATTTTTGACACACAGAATGAAATCATATGGATAAAACCCCAAGTTTTGGTGTGATTGGTGGTGGTAGCTGGGCCACGGCCATAGTAAAAATGTTGTGTGAGAATCTTGAAAAGGTAAACTGGTATATGCGCAGCGTATATGCAGTTGAACATATTAAAAAACAGGATCACAACCCTAATTACCTAAGTTCTGTTGAATTCGATGTAAACCAGCTTAATTTAAGCAATGACATCAACGAAGTAGTTGAAGCTTCAGATTATATCATCTTCGCTATTCCTTCAGCATTTTTAAAACGTGAACTGGATAATCTTCGGATTCCTTTAAAGGATAAAATTGTTTTTTCAGCTATTAAAGGGATAGTTCCGGAATCCAGTCTTATTGTAGGTGAACATTTCAATCAATATTTTGAGGTGCCTATGGAAAATATAGGTGTCCTAACCGGGCCCTGCCATGCTGAAGAGGTGGCTTTGGAAAGACTTTCATACCTCACAGTTGCGTGTCAGGATGAAAAAAAGGCCGAAATAGTAGCTGGTTACCTGGGCAGTGATTATATCACCTGCAAAATAAGCGATGATGTGATTGGAACCGAGTACGCAGCCGTACTTAAGAATATTTACGCAATCGCCGCCGGAATTGCCCATGGACTGGGCTATGGAGACAACTTCCAAAGTGTACTGATGAGTAATGCTATAAGGGAAATGAAGAAATTCATCAAGAAAGTACACAAAATGAAAAGAAATATAAATGACTCTGCTTATCTGGGAGATCTTCTGGTGACAGGATACTCAATTTTTAGCCGTAACCGCATGTTTGGCAACATGATAGGCAAGGGTTATACTGTAAAAAGTGCCCAGATGGAAATGAGTATGATTGCCGAAGGCTATTATGCTACTGAAAGTGCTTATAAAATAAACAAGGCCAAAAAAGCCAAAACTCCCATTATAAATGCAGTTTACGCCATTCTCTATGAAGGCAAGAACCCTAAAAAGGTTTTTAATAAATTAGTAGACAAATTAGATTAAAATTGTAGTTTTTTTCTTACGCATATTCCTATAATATTCTGATTTTTATACATTTCAGCGATTTTTATTGCATAATAAAACAATTTATGTATTACCTTTGCAATACCAAATCACTAATTAACCAAAGTATCATGAACAAAAGACTTATAGCTTTAGGGCTAGTTCTAGGGCTGGCTTTCACCGGTTGTCAAACAGAAACCGTTTCTGAAGAGATCCAAACCGAAGAGCTTTCTGTTTCAAAAGAGAAAACTAAAACAGAGATCACTACCAAGATCCATAATCCTGACTGGATGATCGCTATCCACAATCCGGATTGGATGATCGCTATTCATAATCCAGACTGGATGCTGGAAGGTTATGCCAGCTGTGAAGGCCTTGACGCGTATACGGGGTCTGAAAACCTTTCGGTTCCTCACTCTGCCGAGCCTAAATTATTTGGAGGCATTACCAAACTGAATAATTTAAGTGTTGGCGGAATGCTAAGCATTTGTGGAGGCCTTGACGTTGAAGGTTCTGCAAGAATCCATAATTCTGGAGAATTGACCGTAGTGGGAATGATGATGGTTGGTACTAACGAACAGCCACAAGACCTTATTATAAACAACAAAGCCCATCTCAACATGAACGGAACGCTGATCGTTACCGGAGATTTGATCCTTAACCGTGGTGCCACCCTGGAATTCAATAATGACCTGGAGCACAACAACCTGATAGTAGAAGGAGAAATAATCCGTGATGATTATTCTTTCTTATCAGGTCAGTACAATGATCATTCAGAGCACGAACACACACATTAGAAGTTTATTATTAGTCATAAAAAAAAGCCCTCTTTTCGAGGGCTTTTTTCTTGATCTATTTATTTGGCAAGGACACCCTTTTTAGGAATCAGAGGCACCTGATCTAATGCCGTTTCTCTAATACTGTTTTTAGAAAAAGTAAATTTCTTATCAAACATTTTAGAGTTGGTGAAATAACTTACCCTGAATTCATTGTTAAGAGACAGAACCTCATCCTGAATGAACTCTATTTTAGCAAAGCTCTTTGACGGGAGTTTTTCAATTTTGTGCCGCATCACCGAAGTCTCTCTTTTCTTATCATAACCCCTGGCAACGATAAGAACCATTTCAAGATCTTTCGAAGAATCGTTGATCAGATAAACATTCCATTCGTCAGACCGGAATTCTTCATTGAATTCCTTTATCGCAGCTACATATACATCTTTTACCTGTGGGATTTCAATATCCTTTTTCAAAACCTGTCTTCTGTTTTCTTCTTAATTTTATGCCAGATAAGCCACACCAATAATACTGTGACCGCAATTAAGATAAGCCCCAGAGTGACCTTGATAAGGGCGATTACAAAGGTCGCATATAGTATGGCCGCGATGACCAGTATTGCCAGTATGATGATACCATTTTTCTTCACTACAGGGCCGATTTGAATTGCTCAAGGAAACGAAGATCGTTCTCATAGAACATTCTGATATCTTCTATCTGATAAAGCAGCATTGCGATTCTCTCAATTCCCATCCCAAAAGCAAAGCCTGAATATTCCTTGGGATCGATATTACAATTCCTAAGGACATTCGGGTCTACCATCCCGCAACCCATTATTTCAAGCCAGCCGGTACCTTTGGTGATACGATAATCGGTCTCTGTCTCAAGCCCCCAGTATACATCTACCTCAGCACTTGGTTCAGTAAAAGGGAAATAAGAAGGTCTCAGACGGATTTTCGACTTTCCGAAGAGCTGTTTGGTGAAATAAAGAATGGTTTGCTTAAGGTCTGCAAAAGAAACATCCTTGTCTATATATAATCCTTCTACCTGATGGAAGATACAGTGAGATCTTGCTGAAATTGCCTCATTCCTGAATACTCTTCCTGGAGAAATGGTCCTTATAGGCGGTTTATTCTCTTCCATATATCTCACCTGTACCGACGAAGTATGGGTTCTAAGAAGGATATCAGGATTGGTTTGTATAAAGAAAGTATCCTGCATATCCCTTGCCGGATGGTATTCCGGAAGGTTAAGAGCAGTAAAGTTATGCCAGTCGTCTTCCATTTCGGGCCCTTCAGACACGTTGAAACCTATATTCGAAAAGATCTCGGTGATCTGGTTCCTAACCACAGATATTGGGTGTCGGGAACCTATCTCCACCGGTTCTGCCGGCCTGGAAAGGTCTCCGTACACTCCTTTTTCTTCCTGTCGCTTCTCTAATTCCCCTTTAAGGAAATTTACCTTATCCTGTGCGGCAGTCTTCAGTTCATTAACTACCTGGCCGAACTCCTTTTTCTGTTCATTAGGTACATTCTTGAATTCTGCAAAGAAGTCATTAAGGATCCCTTTTTTCCCAAGATATTTGATTCGAAAAGCTTCGATTTCGTCTTTCGTGGCGGCATTAAATCTTTCAACCTCAGCAATATGCCCTTTAATTTTATCGATCATAGGTGATTTCTTTTCGGAAGCGCAAATTTAATAAAATTTAATCCTAAACCCGTCCATTATAAAGGCTTATTCAGTTTTCGCTGTTTCGGGCTTATTTTCTGAAGGTAATTTGTCGTGATAGATGTACTGAATAAGGAAAAATACCGAAAGGGCACCAAAGCAATGCCAAAGCCAGTGTGTGCCCATAGGCATTACATAAATAAACCTGTCCATGACCCTGAAACTCAGAGCCACCCCAAAACTTAAAAAAGCCAGGAGAATATAGCCCCAGTGATAAAGTTTGGTGGTATAAAAATAAGTGAGAATTGGAAGCAACAACCCTACAGCAGTGCCTATATATCCTATGGATGTTTTAAGGCTTTGTGCCCAGGGAATCATCCTTATTCCAAAAACCAGAAATAACACCACCAGGATGAGTATGAGTCGTTTTCTACGGGTCGCTTTTAACTTGATAGTATAGTAGACCGAAACAGCAAGGCATAGCACAACTATGGGTAACCAGTCCATATACATCCACACATCATGACTCCTGGTGGCATGATATATCGTACCCCCGATAAATCCTATGAATAATACAGGTAAACTCCAGGCAAGGAATCTGTGATTCTTATAATCACTATAAACCTTTAGAGAAAAATAAATGATAATAAGGAGAAAGAAAAGATTGCTATAGGTATTAAATGGCTCTACCGGTAATCTTCCTGCAATAGTCTCCTGATAAATGGGCCCGCTGTCACCCGGAAATGAAATAAAATACAGATGTGCCACCATCTACGAAATATATTCTTTTTCCATAAAATAATGTACTATGGCTTCTTTCATAAGAACTGCCTGCTCCCCGGCCTTAAGTACCGGTAATTCTTCCTTGACCCTGAAATGCGGCCAGCCATCTTCATCATAAAAATCGAATTCATAATAGCCATATGGTTCCAGCAAAGTGCAAATAGCTATATGCATAAGATCTATCTTATGGTCCTTTTTATATTTCCTGTGAGGCTGTCCCAATTCCTGGACGCCAATTAGATAAATTATAGCATCCAGCTCCATCAATTCTCCGTCTGCAAACTGATTAGAAAGTTTTTTTTGAACCCTTTCCCATCTTTCTTTTAATTGTTCATCTCTTGCCATGCTGCAAAGATACCATCTAGATTTAATAATTATTATATTTGAGATATGAATACCGTGGATATTATCTTAAGCCTGGTGCTTTTGTACGGACTGGTGAGAGGTCTGTTTAGAGGATTGCTTGCCGAACTGGCCTCTCTGGTTGGCATTGTTGCCGGTATATATGGCGCCGTACATTTCTCTCACTTCCTTGGAAGCATACTTTCCACATGGATAGAATGGCAACCCCAGTACATTAATCTCATCAGTTTTGCAATCACTTTTATCTTGATCGTTTTCCTGGTGTCACTGGGAGGAAGAATGCTGACCAAAGTTGCCGCTTTTGCTGCCTTAGGAGTTGTGAATAAACTGCTGGGAGGGGTCTTTGGCCTGTTGAAATCGGCATTCGTGGCCAGTGTGATCATCATGTTCTTCAAAGCTACCAATGAAAGGATAGGGATCGTGGAAGACAGGACTCTTGAAGAATCCATCCTTTATGAACCGGTAGAAGGTATCGCTCCTATAATTCTTCCATCTATCATAAAACAGGTAAAGGAAAGAGACCTTTTAAACGATGATGAGGAGGAAGACTTTATATAAAAAAATCCGGCAGCAGCTTTTTCTAACTGCGAACCGGATTTTATTAAAGCTTCTAGGCTTCTGCTAAGACTATAAAAGTGTCACTTTACCATTTGAAATAGAGTAAACACCGCCTACTATCTTAATTTCACCATTGTCCTCCATCTCTTTCAGAATAGGGCTTTTCTCCCTGATTCTTTCCATTGTGAGTTTCACATTATTCTCAACAACTCCAGCTACGAATTCAGCGTTGCCAGAGTTTCTTTCACCATCTGTATCAGTTGCCTTTACAGCCGGTTTAATGTTACTTAATAAGTGCGTAATATTACCCAATTCCACATCATCACAGGCAGCCTTCACAGCACCGCAGGCTTCATGTCCCAGGACAAATACCAGTTTACTACCTGCAACCTTGCATGAATACTCCATGCTTCCAAGAATATCGGTATTCTCAAAATTCCCGGCCACACGAGCCACGAATATATCTCCAACTCCCTGGTCAAAAACTGTTTCAACAGGAACTCTTGAATCTATACAGCTCAACACAACAGCCTGTGGCCACTGTCCGCCGCTGGTCTTCTGGATCTGGCTAGAGTAATCCCTTTCGTTCATCTTATTTTCAGTAAATCTCTGGTTCCCGGCAAGAAGTTCTTTTAGAACCTCATCTGGAGAAAGCTTCGACTGCTTTTCCTTATCAATTATATCTTTAATCATAATGGTTTATTTTTTAAATTTTAAAATTGGAATTTTTCAAAGTTAATTACTTCTAAAAAGTATACTAAGCTGGTTTTGGTTTCTGAAAAAACTGATAATAACTATCTGGATTCTCCACCTCGCCTCTTTCAGAAATTATCTTGATATTGATATTTCTTTCTTCGGCCTTGACTTTGAAATCATCCAGAATTTCAATTATATCGTTATCCAGATAACGTGTTTTACTTACGTCCATCACAAGATAAGAATTCTCTTCGAGGTTATTCAATTCCTTCATGATAGCTCCCTTATTTATAAAGGTAACCTCTTCAGCTAAAGTCATTTTCACCGTCTTACTTCCATCCTGAACATTTTCAATGTGAAGGAAATGAGAATTCTGGTAACTTTTTATTAAGATCACGACGATTCCCACTAATAGTCCAAGGCTAATACCTATTAAGAGATCTCCAAAAACGATACCCAGGATAGTGATGATAAAGGGGACGGATTGCTTCCATCCTTTGCGATACATTTCAAGAAAAAGGCTGGGCTTAGCCAGTTTATACCCTACCAGGAATAGAATAGCTGCAAGTACAGATAGCGGAATAAGATTTAATATTCCCGGAATAATAATTACCGATATTAACAACAAACACCCATGCATAATGGCCGAAAGTTTAGTTTGCCCTCCCGACTGAATATTCGCCGAACTCCTAACAATTACCTGCGTGATTGGCAGACCACCTATAAATCCGGAAATCATATTTCCGGTTCCCTGGGCGAACAATTCCCTGTTGGTAGGGGTGGTTCTTTTATGCGGATCAAGTTTATCGGTAGCTTCTACGCATAAAAGGGTCTCAAGACTTGCTACAAGTGCCATGGTAAAAGCAGTGATCCATATCTCGGGTGCACCAATCATTTTAAAGGAAGGAAAGGTAAATTGTCCAATAAAGGAATCAAAACTATCCGGCACAGGAACATTCACAAGATGATCTTTAGCAATCGCCAATGACTCCGAATCTCGGGTCAACAGGTAAAATATGATCCCGGCAGCAACCGCCACAAGAGGACCCTGGATAAGTCTGAAAATTTTTGCCTTTTTGGTAAGCACTGCTTCCCATAAGACCAGGATCGCCATACCAATAAATGCAATCAGAGTGGCGCCAGGGCTTATATTATTTAGTGCATTAAAAAGCTCCGAAAAAGTGTTTTCTCCATCCAGCTGGGAAAAAGCCCAGTCTCCCTGAGGATCTCCTTCATATCCAAAGAAGTGTGGTATTTGTTTAAGGATAATAATAATCCCAATACCGGTTAACATTCCCTTGATCACCGAAGAA
Source organism: Gramella jeungdoensis (assembly GCF_023805255.1). Classification (GTDB taxonomy): domain Bacteria; phylum Bacteroidota; class Bacteroidia; order Flavobacteriales; family Flavobacteriaceae; genus Christiangramia; species Christiangramia jeungdoensis. Next base: position 580,952 of record NZ_JAMSCK010000003.1, on the reverse strand, counting down.
GGGAAGTAATAACCTATAATTCCGGCCTTAAGAACCCCGAAGAGAATCTGTATACCACCTGCAATCACCACAGCAAGCAGGAAATTCTCATAACTTCCCAAACTGGAGATCGCAGCCAGTACAATGGCAGCAAGACCAGCGGCGGGACCACTAACTCCAAGGCTGGAACCACTAATAGCTCCAACCACGATCCCACCGACTATTCCGGCTATTAAACCTGAGAATAGTGGTGCCCCACTGGCTAATGCAATACCCAGACATAAGGGGATAGCGACGAAAAATACGACAATACTTGCCGGAAAATCTTTATTTAGTTGTTTAAACATAATACAATATTGATGTCACAGGTACTTCTTATTATTACCTGTGATTTGATTTAAAAAATGAATAATGATGACATATTCATTGAAAAAATGAATTGCCTGTTAGATTATCTGATAATCTAAAACTAAGAGTATTATGCTTTTTTAGGGGGAGGGGAAGAAATAGAGAGGAAAACCTTATAGCCATTCTCTTTATAATAATGGCCTTCTGGTTTTTTAGTTTGAAGAAAATGGATGCTTTCGTAATTAGAATCCATTTCTTCTATGTTATATTCAAATGTGATCTGGTTCTTCGACGAACTCTCTTCTTCATTCACATTATAAGCAATAGAAATATCCACATTCCTGTCTATCAAAGACACCACGGTAGGTGTAAACAGAAATGTGATAAAAATAAAAGCTAATATGTAAGAGAAAATTTTCACAGCGGCAAAAATAGAAGATTCTCGCGACAATCAGCAATAGAAAACCATACTAATTTGTTAAACGAACATCAATTTCCCTTATAGCTTTCGGAGATCACTGGACCGTACCCATCCTTGTGCACCATTGGCAAGCTCAATACGCGACCATTGCTGAAAATCTTCCAGCACCTTCGCCTTGGTACCCTCGTGCAATTCGAAGCTGCTTTCACCGCGCAGGTTTGGTTCATCCCTTACTTCGGCCTCTTCACTGAAGATTATGGCGTACTGGTTATCCTCGATATAGGATTGTTGCTGAAACGCAAATACCACAGAAGCTATGCACAAAATTACGCTGGCAATGGCAGCACCAAAAAGTATGCGCTTATACATGGGAGTGTGCGAAAAATAGTAGAATAAGAAAAGAACCACGAATAGGACCGAAAATGAGATTCCAAGAATGGCCCAGGTAGAGAAGCTAAAAACTGAAATGATCCCGTTAACCCATTGGCCAATGCCTGTTTGTTCAACTTCTTCAATGTCATCTATAGCCATATTTCTGGCAAACTCGATATTGTTCTGAATATCATCATCCCCGGGATTTAACTGAAGGGCCTTTTCGTAATAATATATGCTGGGGGCTACTTTGTTCAGTTTATAATAAGAATTTCCCAGGTTATAATATAGCTCTGCAGAAGCCTCACCCTTATCAAGGATCTCTTCATATTTTGAAACCGCCTCTTCATAATTTCCTTCCTGATAAGCTGAATTTGCCTCTTCAAATAGAGAATCAGTCTGGGAAAACCCAATAAAACCTGCAAGCAAAAAACTCAATAAGATCAACTTTTTCATCACTACAATTGTTTATCAAGAGTTGAAATTACGTTAACGGCCTTATCATAATCGTGCTGCATGGCATCTGAGGATGCCGGCGTGTACCTGGCATATTCACAGCTTTCAAGCAGGGATATAAAATCGGCCGTGGTTTGTTCATCTACCGATCTTTCACGCAGTAAACCATCAATTCTTTCCTTGCTCATCTCGCTGGTTTGGATCCTCAGTTTGGCTTTCAGATAATTATGCATAGACCTTTCAAGTGCCAGGTAGAATTCTTTCTGATCGCCAAGGTTTCTTTTGGCGTCAGACAGGTATTTCCTGGCAAGCTTATCGGCTTTCCTTATCCTGTTCCCTTTTACATCTCTCGCTCTTTCTTCTCTTTTTTTGCCGAATAGAATGAATAAAGGAATAGCTGCAAGAGGCAGAATAAGCGCACTCCAGAAACCTAAAGATCCTAAAAAGCTGTCACTGTTTATTGGTCTCAGGTCTGTTTTAAGCTTTATAAAACGGAACTGATCTCCTGAAAGGGCTATTTTTTGTTTGTTTACACCAGAGATTCCTGAAGGTTCATTCCCGGCAAGCGGACCACGGTCTACATTGATCATAATTTCTTCTGAACCTAAATTCTTATAGGTCTCGGTTGATGGATCAAAATAGGAAAAAGAGAGTGCCGGAATGGGATATTTACCTTTACGGGTAGGCACTATGGTATAGGTTTCTGCAACACTACCCTGCATACCATTAAGGTTGGTATTTACGTTCTCCCTTCTTTCAGGGTCATACATTTCAAGAGAAGAAGGAGCGGTAAGTGCCGGAAGGTCAAATAATTTAAGGTTTCCATTACCACGCACCTCAACTTTGGCTTCAAGGCTTTCACCGGCATTCAATTCGTTCTTACTGGTAGTCACATTGAAACTGAATTTACCAACAGCACCGGTAAAATTTGCAGGCTTTCCATCGGGTAAAGCCTTTACATTTATCTTTTTATTATCGGCCGCTACCGTTTTATTCACTGTCTTATAAATACGGCTTCCAAAGATATCCCGTCTTTCACTTGGAACATCCACAGCGATAGAAAGGGTGAGGGGTTCAATGTTCAATTCTCCGGTCTTCTGAGGATAAAGAATGGTCTTTCTTAATACCACATAGCGATATGGTTCCCCCCTGTATTCGCCATTTTCGACCCGCAATTGCTGAATATCTATACTCTGACTCCAGAAATCGCTGTATTTGGGGCTGTCCAGTTCGCGCCAGTTACTTACACTCACCCGCGGACTAACATATAGTTTATAAACTATAGTGATGGCCTCATTCAGATAAGGATCGCTTTTTGAAACCTCAGCAACCAGGTGCAGGTTATCTTCAGCAATTAGTTCGGTATTGTCGCCATCGGTGGGTTTATCTACAGCGGCAGTAATTTCCACCTCTACCGGGGAGGTTTTGTAGGTCTTATCATCAATAATGATCTCGGCCTGACCTATAGTAAGTTTTCCTCTTGATTTCGGCTGAAGATAGAAACTATAGGTTTTGGAATATTCCATCTTCCCGTTAAGTATGCTGGTACTAATTTTCTGATTGGGACCACCAACAACGGTAAAACCTTCAAAAGATGGTGGTTTGAAGTTGTCACCATCCTCATTCATTTCGAAGTCTACTCTAAGCCGTTCATTAATTCCCAGATTTTCCCTGCTCACTTTGGCCTCAAACCTCACCTGGGCCTGCATAAGGCCACCAGCAAACAATAAAAAACTTAAAATTAAATACTTCAATTTCATCTTTTTCCTCCTAAACAGTAATCTTTTTTGTCGAATAAAAAGCCAGAATGTTACCAGTCTTTTTCAGATTTTACTTTTACACCCTTGGCCTTTTCTGCATTTATCTTGTCCTGAACTTTCTTTTCCTCATTATTCATAGCTTCCAGCAGGTTTTTTATCTGTTGTGGTGAAAGCTGTCCCTGGACAGGGCGCTGCTGTTGCTGTTTTTGCTTATCTCCTTCTCCCTGGTCTTTTTTCTGCTCGTCTCCCTTATCCTTCTCTTTATCTTCATTCTGATCGCCCTCTTTTTTATCTTTCTCGTTCTCTCCCTCATCGTTGGGCTTTTGATCCTGATTCTGGTCATCGCCTCCTTCACCATCCTGGTTCTGATCCTTCTGTTGCTGGTCCTGATTCTGGTCTTCCTTGTTATTGTCCTGGCTGTTCTGATCCTCATTCTCATCCTGACCCTGACCTTCTTTTTCCAGCATCTTTTTAGCCAGTGCAAGATTGTACCTCGTCTCATCATCAGTAGGATCATTTCTTAAGGCGTCCTTATAGGCATCTACAGCTTCCTGGTATTTCTTCTGCTGCATATAAGAATTTCCAAGGTTATGATAAATACGATGCTTTTCTTCCTTTGTTCCAGCAATTTCAGCGGCTTCTTTCAATCGGTGCTCGGCATTAACTGACTTTTCTTTTCCATAATACAGATTCCCCATATTATACTTCGCATTAATATTGGAAGGATCTTTAGAAATGGCTTTCCGGTAAGAAGCTTCGGCATCCGCAAAGTCATTCTCAGCCAAGGCCTCCTGTGCCTGTGCAATATATTCATTAGACTCTTTCAGGAGCTTTTTAGGCTTTTCCTGCGCTTGCATAGAAAGCCCTAACAGGATAAATATTCCCGCTATTATTAAAAATCGCATGTTATTCTGCTTCATCTTTTACTCCTTTCTTCCTTCTTTCATTAAAAAGGTTAAGCCTTCTAACCCAGGCTGTGCTGCGCTCAAGTACAAAAATATCAAGAAATAATAATGCCAAAGCCAATCCGAGGAACCATTGAAAATGAGATTTGAAGTCGGCAAACTGTTTTGCTTCGAATTCGGTCTTCTCAATGTTCTGTAATTCTTCTGTCACCCTGTCAGTTACCTCGTTGGTGATATTCCCTTCAATATAACTTCCATTGGCAGAATTTGCAATTTCCTGCAATGTTCCAGGATTCAATTTGGTAATAACGGTTTCGCCCTGATTATCCTTTTTATAATTCTGAATAACGCCATTCCTTTTGATTGGAATTGGCCCTCCCTTTTCAGTTCCAACCCCTATGGTAAATATCCTGATTCCCATTTCGGCAGCCTGGTTAGCGATATCCTCCACGTTACCCTCATGATCTTCACCATCGCTTATAATGAAAAGTACACGATTGGTCTGCTGTTCATCATCATAATAAGTCGTGGCAAGCTCAATAGCATCACTTATGGCAGTCCCCTGAGAAGAAATCATATCTGTATTAAGTGCCTGAAGGAACATTCTTGCTGCTGAATAGTCTGTAGTAATTGGCAACTGCGGGAAAGCTCCACCGGCATAGGCTATAATGCCTACCCGGTCACTCCCCAGGGTATTCAGGATCTGACTTACCAGCTGCTTGGATTTTTCCAGCCTGCTGGGTGCGATATCTTCAGCATCCATACTTTTGGAGACATCTATCGCAAAAACGATATCCACCCCTTCTCTTTTTACGGTTTCCAGCTTGGTTCCCATCTTGGGATTCACCAGAGCGATCACTAGGCTGGTGATCCCTAAAAGAATAAGTATGAGTTTTATAATCGGTTTTGAACGTGACCGGTTAGGTGCGAGGAATTTCATCAAAGAAGAATCAGCGAATTTCCTGCGTGTCCTGTTCTGCCAGAAAATAAGAAACAGGAAGAACAGAATGATCACCGGGATTGCCAGCAATAACCAAAACCATATTTTTTCTTCCAGTACAAACATCTTAAATAAAACTTCTGAATAATGTGAGTCTTAATAATATTTCGAACAATAGCAGGCCTCCAGCCAGAAGCACCAAAGGTCGGTATTTCTCATCATAGTTATAATAACGGAATTCCTCTATTTCGGTCTTTTCAAGGGAGTCGATCTCGGCATAGATCTCCTGCAATTTTTCATTATCGGTAGCCCTGAAATATTTTCCTCCGGTAGAGGAGGCGATCTCCTTAAGCAGATCCTCATCTATCTCCACCTGAACATTCCCGAACTGAAACCTCCCATTTGGTCGTACCGCAATTGGAGACAAGGCCATACCATTACTTCCAACACCTATCGTATATACCTTGATCCCAAATTCAACCGCCAGTTCACTGGCCGTATTAGGATCGATAAATCCTGAATTATTAACACCATCGGTAAGAAGTATGATCACCTTACTCTCGGCTTCGCTGTCTTTCAACCGGTTCACTGCGGTGGCCAGTCCAGATCCAATGGCTGTTCCGTTTTCCAAAATATTATTATACTCGATATCTTCCAAAGCGTCCAGCACAATTGCTTTGTCACTCGTAATAGGTGTTTTTGTAAAGCTTTCGCCAGCATAAACTACCAGCCCTATACGATCTCCGGGGCGGTCTTTGATAAATTCTTCGGCAACCGCCTTTAAGGCATCAAGCCGGTTCGGCTGCAGATCGCGGGCCAGCATACTGGCAGAAACATCTATTGCCATTACGATATCAATCCCCTGGGTACTGCTGGTCTGGGTAGAGACATCTACCGTTCTAGGCCTGGCCATAGCCATAATGATCAGGGCTAGAACCAGTAATCTTAAAACAAAGAGAGCGGGTCTAAGCTTAGCTAACAGGCCGGATTTTACTTTAAAACCTTTGGTAGAGGATATCTTTAGTTCTGCCGTTTGCTTATTTCGCTTCCAGATATACCAGGCTATTGCCAGGGGAAGCAATAAAAACAGCCAGAAGAATTCCGGGTTTTCAAATGTGAAATTAGCAAACATTCTATTCGTTCAAATTAGTTATTTCTACAGAGTTTATAATACGCTCCGAAATCTCTTTGGCATACTGATCATTTTCATTGAAAATGACCATGATCTGTTCAAAACCTCCATTCTCGGCAAAATTAAGGATCACATATTCATTTGGTATGGATTCCTCGGTTATCGGGTTCACCGCCTCCAGAGTTCCAAAGACCTTCAAGCCCTTTGCTCCGCTCAGGGTGGTAAACTCTTCCTGCTTCATTATGATATTCCTTGCTCCCTGATTCTCGAGGTTGGTATAAATTCCATCCACGGCCTTTTCAAGATCGAAATTCACCTCTCCCTTAAATTTGATCGTACTTAAGGTGGTATAGAAATTACTCAAAAGGCTTCCATAGATAAAGGTTTCATTACCAACCATCATCTGCTTTACCTCCTGTGGCATTTCAATTTCGCCACGCACCAGAACTTCCGGAGTGGTTACTGATACCGGCGGATTGCCATATTCACTTCTTATCCATTCACCTTCCAGCAATTCCTTGGTTGGATGCCCCAGGTAAGTATCTTTAACATAGGTATATCCCTTTGTGGCAATAAGTGCGGTTACACCAATAATGATAATCGCCACACCTACAAGTACTCCCAGAATTATGCGACGTTTCTTCCTCTTCCTGGCCTGCTCTTCCAGAAAGGCTTCATCCTGAAGCAATTCTTCCTCTGTGGGTTCAGGAACCGAGGCCCTGAGGTCATCGATAATATGCTGGGTTCTGGAACGGTCTTCCTTAGCCGTGATCAAATCCGGTTTGGAACGAGCGAATTTTGCAAGGTCGGCACGCTCAAGGATGCGCTTGAAATCCATGATAGTCTCATCGTTAAGATGAAGTCTACCCTGTTGTTTCTGTTCCTTCAGGTAAAGGATCAGCTCATTTGTGGTCATTTCAAGACCGTGATCGTAGATCTTTCTGTCAAGGTACTTACGCGCCGCAAAACTCAACTGGGAGTAATATTCCTTGATCTCTCTCTTTTCAAGCAGCTGTGATTTATCGAGCTTTTCAAGCTCTGCCATAGCCTCTTCATAAGGTGGAAGTTCAGGCTCTGCATCGGCCTTTCGCTTCTGCCTGATGATCAAAAAAGCAACCAGGCCGCCCACCAGAAATATTCCCAGCAGCCACCATAGCCAGTCTGGTATTCTAAAACCCGGAGGCACCTCTACCGATGGTTTTATGGGATAAAGTTTCTGTTTGGTGGTGTCAACCACTACATCATTCACCTCCACGGCTATAGAGTCTGTATAGAACGAATTACTTTCGATCAACACCTCCTGACTCGGAATCACATACTTACCAGAATCGAACTTGGTAAGGAAATATTCTTTTAGGAGCCTATAGTTCCCACCTTTCTGAACGGTATCTGTTTCTAAAGATTCAACCAGTTCCATCGGAGAAAAAGTCTCTCCCTCGGGGAATACCACAAGATCTTCGGGATTTGTCTCTACCTGGATCTTATATTTTATCTGTTCACCAATTTTGATAGTTGTGGAATCTACCGAAGCTGAGACCTGGGTCTGAGCTTCAATATTTGATGACAGAAGGAATACGCCTATAAAAAACAGAAATCCCAGGCAACCTGAGATATGGGTATTTAAATATGTATCCTTATTATATCTTTGCATTTTGGTCTTAAGCTCTTCTTTTAAAATAGCCCAGTAATTTTTTCACATAACTCTCATCGGTACGGTTATTTATTATTCCGGCACCGCTCAGGGAAAAGCTTTGCTGAAAGTAATCAAGCCTTTCCTGGTAATATTTTGAATAAGCCCTGCGAACTGATTTAGAGCCAGTATTTACATTAACATATTCCCCCGACTCCTCGTCCAACATCTGTACCAGTCCCAGATTGGGAATGCTTTCTTCCATCCTGTCATAAACCCTTATTCCAGTTACATCATGCTTTCCCGCAACGATCTTCAGGGTATGCTGATAATCATCGGCCATAAAATCCGAAAGCAGGAACACGATGGCTTTCTTTTTCATCACATTTGAAAGATATTTCAGCGCTCCGGCTATATCGGTTTTCTTTCCTTCCGGCTTGAATTCAAGAAGTTCCCGAATGATGCGAAGCACGTGAGATCTTCCTTTTTTTGGAGGAATATATAGTTCGATGCGATCTGTAAACAGCATCAGGCCTATTTTGTCATTATTGTTGGTAGCAGAAAAAGCCAGTGTGGCTGCGATCTCTGTGATCACATCCTTTTTGAATTGTTCCTGAGTACCAAACATTTCAGAACCAGAAATATCCACCATTAGCATCATGGTGAGTTCGCGTTCCTCTTCAAAGACCTTTACAAAAGGTTCGTTATAACGAGCTGTTACATTCCAGTCTATACTCCTTACGTCATCCCCAAACTGGTAGGCCCTTACCTCGCTAAAGGTCATTCCCCTTCCCTTAAAAGTAGAATGATATTCCCCGCCAAAGACATGATCGCTCAGCCTTCGGGTCTTGATCTCTATTTTTCTTACTTTTTTAAGAAGCTCCTTTGTATCCATCTTTTCAATAAACAATTTTCAATGATCGATAAACAAAAGTTAATTGACCAATGTTAACTGATAATTGCTAATTGTTACGGTACTTCGATCTCATTGACGATCTTATTTACAAGATCTTCAGAAGTAATATTTTCAGCTTCGGCTTCGTAGGTTATACCTATCCTGTGGCGTAACACATCGTGTACCACCGCACGAACATCTTCCGGTACCACATATCCGCGACGTCTAATAAAGGCATAACACTTAGAGGCTATGGCAAGATTGATACTTCCCCTTGGTGAAGCTCCGAAACTTATCAGAGGTTTGATTTCTTCAAGATTATATTTTTCCGGAGTACGGGTAGCGAATACAATGTCAAGTATATATTTTTCGATCTTTTCATCCATATAAACTTCCCTCACAGCTCCCTGAGCCCTGAGTATCTGCTCGAGATCTACCACCGGGTTCACTTTTTCGAAACCATCTTTCAGATTCGCCCTTATAATGAGTTGCTCCTCGGCCATTTGAGGATATTTGATCACTGTTTTGAGCATAAAACGGTCTACCTGTGCTTCAGGTAATGGATAGGTACCTTCCTGTTCTACCGGGTTCTGTGTGGCCATTACCAAAAATGGCTTATCCAGCCTGAAAGTTTCATCTCCAATAGTCACCTGCTTTTCCTGCATGGCTTCCAGTAATGCCGACTGAACTTTTGCCGGTGCACGGTTGATCTCATCGGCAAGCACGAAATTGGCGAATATCGGTCCTTTTTTTATGCTGAAATCATTCACCTTCATATTATAGATAAGCGTACCTATAACGTCGGCTGGCAGGAGGTCGGGTGTGAACTGTATCCTGCTAAAGCTTCCGTGAACCGCCTGTGAAAGTGTATTGATTGCAAGGGTCTTTGCCAGACCGGGCACACCTTCCAGAAGGATATGACCCTGACCCAAAAGACCAATCAGTAAACGTTCTACCATGTGCTTTTGCCCCACGATCACCTTATTCATCTCGCGGGTGAGAAGGTCTACAAAAGCACTTTCTTTCTCAATTTTTTCGTTAATACTGGCAATATCAACAGATGAATCGTTTTCCATCATGATTTTCAGATTTTGATGTCGTGAATATACGCACTTGAAGTAAGCGTCGCAAATTGAAAATTTATTGGATTTTGGATTGTTAAATAAACGTTAAAATACAAAAGGCGATACCGATGGTACCGCCTTTTTGCAAATTGTTTGGTTTGGAAATTAATTATAGTTCGATCTCTCCAAGATCTGTGGTTTCGTTAGGTCTTACCTCTACCTCTGTATTAGTATGGACAGAAAGACCTAAATCGGCCTGCGGTGTTATGGTAATAGTATATTCTCCGGCAGGCACACCATGAAGGGCAAACTCACCTACATCATTAGTATAAGCAGAAATAGTGATATCTGCATCATTTGCCGTTAAAACAACTAAACTCTGTACATTAACCTCAATATCATCTGGAACTGTAACTTTACCAACTACCATTCCTGCATCGGCCTGTGCACTTACTCTAATTACAGGTTTCAGGTTATAACTTCCGTTCCCGGTTGTTACCACAGATTCATCAACGTTAAAATCAAGAAGGAAAGCATAGTTTTCGCCTGCTACGAACTCCTGGTTAATCTGAAGTTTTAATCCTGATTGCTGTGCACTTGGAGTGTTAAGCGGCTTGCTTTCACCATTGATTACAACACTGTTCTCTGAACCAAGAACAAGTCTCATCTGACTAACATATCCAGCAGGCACTTCGGTATCGGCTAGTAACTGGGATACGCCACCTGTAAGTTCCAGAAGATCATAAACCCCGGTTTGAACATCTCCGACACTAACCCAGCCGTCTCCATCGTCATCACCTTCCAGTTCTCCTTCTGCTTCAGTTTCAACATGTATCTCAACATCCTGAACATCCACAAGAACTGCATCGTAATCACCCGGAGCATCGGTCAATCTAACAGTTAGGTTTGCTGTTCCCTCACCATTGTTTGTGCTGGAATCATCTTCACTACAACTGATCAATCCAACAGATACCAGTGTAGCGATCATTAAGCTTTTTAAAGTAACGCTTTTCAAATATTTCATAAGTAGACTTTATTGGTTTTGGCAGGATAACGGCAAGCTTTGTGCTAGATTTTATTTAACTGTTATTATTTAACGAAATTTAACGGAGCTTAACCATGCTTTAATAGAAATTGGAGGTAGGCTAAGCAATATTTATTACATTAGAAATAAAAATTAAAACATGAAAACCGCCCTGATAACCGGTGCTACGAGCGGCATTGGAAGATCTACTGCAAAAAGATTCGCTAAAGAAGGTATAAGAATAATCCTATGCGGTCGAAGAAAGAAACGCCTGGAGGACCTAAAAAAGGAATTAGGTGTGGAAACTGAGGTACAAATCCTCAGTTTTGATGTGAGGAACAGAGAAGAGGTGTTCCACAGTATAGAGTCGCTTCCCGGGAAATTCAGAAATATAGATATCCTTGTTAATAATGCCGGAAATGCACATGGGCTGGATCCAATTCAGTCTGGAAGTATGGACGACTGGGATGCCATGCTGGATATTAATGTTAAAGGTTTGCTGTATGTTAGCAAGGCCATTATACCTGGGATGATTGAAAGACAATCCGGCCATATCATTAATATTGGTTCTACAGCGGGAAAAGAGGTCTATCCAAACGGAAATGTTTACTGTGCCAGCAAACATGCCGTAGATGCCATAAACCAGGGGATGAGAATAGATCTTAACGGAAATGGCATCAAGGTAGGTGCCATAAACCCGGGACTCACACAAACTGAGTTCAGCGATGTGAGGTTTAAAGGAGATTCTGAAAAGGCCGAAAAAGTTTACCAGGGATTTAAAGCCCTGCAAGCCGAAGATATTGCCGATATTATTCACTTTGTCGTAACAAGGCCATATCATGTAAATATCGCAGATCTTACGGTAATGCCTACAGCTCAGGCAACAAGTACTATTGTGGATAAGAATTGATTATTTTCTATTGATATTATTCATTAAAAAATGGCCCATTATCAAAATTTCGAAGAATTAGAAATCTATAAATTAGCCAGGCATCAATGTATTCAAATTTGGAGGTTGATTAATGAGACGAGTCTGTCAAAAGATTATAAATTAAGAGATCAAATTAACGGTTCGTCGGGTTCAGTAATGGACAATATTGCCGAAGGATTTGGAAGAGGAGGAAATAAAGAATTCATTCAATTCTTAAGTTTTGCCCGTGGTTCTAATCATGAAACCCAAGCACAACTTCAAAGGGCTCATGACAGAAACCATAGTTCAGTAAATCAATATCAAGAATTAGTAGAAAAGTCTGAAATTCTAAATGAACAGATCTCAAAATTCATTAATTATTTAAAATCCTCACACAGAAAAGGTTCTAAATACGATTAATAGAAAATACTAATGATCAATAATTAATAGCACAGTATGATCAACAAACGCCTTCTTATTAAGAATTTGCTCGCGCATAACGATGAGAACAGCTTTTATGACAAAAAGCGACAGCTCAATATTGGCGAAAAAGAAGGCAAGGCAAAATTCCTCAAACATATATGTGCGCTATCCAATTCCAACCCGGAGAACAATTCTTATATAGTTATTGGGGTGGAAGATGAAGACAGCCGGATTGTGGGGATAGACTTTTTTGATGACAGTAAGATACAGAACCTCGTGAATGCCTATCTCAGCAATCCACCTATTATATCATATGAGAATATTCCTTTCCCACATCTCCCCGACCATCTGGTGGTGGGTTTGGTAACTATCAGGCCCAACCATGGAAAGATATGTTCTTTCAGAAAAAATATCTGGAAGTATTATGGTGGTTCTGTTTTTTTACGGGATGGAAGCATTAGTATGCCAAAGGTATTCGATATTGAAATAAAGGATGTGAATTCTGCCCTTGTGGCTTCCATAGAGAATCACTCCCATAACAATATTGAATATACCCTGGATGGTGTCTTCGACTTTATGAAAAAAAGAAGGGACTATAATCCAACATATAAGGTCTTCAAAGAATACTTCGTGGTTTGCTGGGCCGGTAAGGAGAAAAAAATAAGGGAAGAAAGTTATTTTTCCCGGGTTGATATCGAATTGATCAACGAACAGGTAAAATTGTTCTATTCAGATCTGGATGAAATAAGCATCAGCGTAGACAAGGATTTTTTCAGGATCATAGAATATGTACACCTGGGATTACATGACCAGTTCAAATATTATCCGCTTGAGGAAGTAATGATCAGGTTCAGGGACAATGGGAGTTATGATATTGACAGCAAACTTTTGTTTGAACCGCCGAAATTCGATAAAAAGACCCTTTACCATATCTATAATACCAATAAGACTCTTATCCAGAAACTGAAAAAAGGTTATGAGCTGACTCCCGGCCAGAAAAAGGATCTGAAGAATCTTCCTTCAACTTATTTATTATGTTATTTAAATAATTTTAAAGAAGCTTTAACCAAACTCGAAGAGGCCAAACCTTATCTTAAGGCCTATAATCCTGAAATTTATCAGTCATACAAAGAAAGTATGCGAATATTAAGAAAGGTGAAATATAATTAATATGTCCAGAAAACTAGTAGTTGGCGATTTGCACGGAGGCTTAAAAGCGCTGATCCAGTTGTTGGAACGAATAGATCTTACCCCTGATGACACACTGATCTTCCTGGGAGATTATGTTGATGGCTGGAGCGATTCGGCTAATACCGTTACTTATCTCATAGATCTGGCCAAACAGAATTCATGTATTTTTATTAGAGGTAATCATGACGATCTTGCCCATAAATGGCTTGAAAATGGAGAAATGAACCAGAAATGGCTGGAACATGGCGGGCAGTCCAGTATAGATGCGTACCGGAATTTTAGCCAAGAAGAAAAAAATTCCCATATCCAGTTTTTCAGGGATATGTTCAATTTTTATAAGGATGATAAGGAGCGACTGTTCGTTCATGCAGGATTTACCAATTTGCATGGCCCCGACTATGAATATCACGAAACAGGCTTCTACTGGGATCGTACACTTTGGGAAATGGTGCTTTCGATGGATGAAGATCTAAAACCAGGAGACTCCAATTATCCCAGAAGGCTGGAGCATTTCAGGGAAATATATATAGGCCATACTCCTGTTACCCGAATAGGAGAGACAAAGCCTTACAACAAGGCAAATATCTGGAATGTCGATACCGGGGCGGCATTTAAAGGACCTGTTTCAGCTATTGATGTAGATACTAAAGAAGTCTATCAGAGTGATCCCGTTCACACTTTGTACCCTGATGAACAGGGCAGAAATTAGGCTTTTTTTATTATTTGCTCTAAAATCATATTCATATCTTTGAAGTTCAATCTATTCGGGTTTTAAAATCACCAGATTGTTTGGAATTGTAAAAAACTGCATGCTTATTGCGGTATTAAACACTTAAGTTACCTGGATAGCTTAGAAAAATTTTAAAAATGGCATTAGACAATATACGTTTAGAAGTGATGCAAACGGTTGAGAAATCTGTACAGGGTTTTATAGACAAGTACCTTATCCCTGTTGAAGAGATATGGCAACCTACAGATCTTCTCCCAAATCTACAGGAAGAGGAAGGATTTGAAGAAGTCCACCAGATTAGAGAAGAAGCCAAGGAGCTCGGATATGATTTCTGGGTAGTACTTGTGGCTGATATGGTGACCGAAGAAGCCCTGCCTACCTATGAATCATGGTTAATGGACATGGAAGGAGTTGAACAGCATGGTCATGGTAGAAATGATCAGAACGCATGGGCCAAATGGGTTCGTCACTGGACCGGTGAGGAGAATCGCCATGGTGATACCCTGAACAAATATCTTTACCTCTCCGGTAGAGTGAATATGAAGGAAATTGAGAAGACCACTCAATATTTGATCAATGACGGTTTTGACATTGGAACCGGAAGGGATCCTTACCGAAACTTTGTTTATACCAGCTTCCAGGAACTTGCAACGAATATTTCTCACAAAAGAGTTGGACAACTGGCCAAGAAGAAGGGTAATAAAATGCTCGGGAAAATGTGTAATATCATTGCAGGAGATGAAATGAGGCATTACATGGCTTACAGAGAGTTTGTAAAAACCATCTTTGAGCATGACCCAAGCGAAATGATGCTTGCCTTCCAGGATATGATGAAGAAAAAGATCGTGATGCCGGCACAGTTTATCAGGGAATCTGGCCAGGGAATCGCCGAAGCTTTTGAAAACTTCTCAAATGCTGCCCAAAGACTGGGTGTTTACACTACTTATGATTATATAGAAATCCTGAAAAAGTTGAACGGATACTGGGAAATCGATAAAATAAGATCCCTTAGCGATGATGCTGAAAAAGCCCGGGATTATTTGATGGCACTTCCCGACAGAATGTCAAGAATCGCGGATAGAATTGCAGTGCCGCAGGATCCACACAAATTCAAGTGGGTTGAGGCCAATGGGATGGTTTAAGAAATGATAATATAGAATAACAAAAAACCTGCTGAAATCAGCAGGTTTTTTATTTATATAATTTACATGTTCTTATGATTTCTGAAGCATTCCCTCTTTCCATAGCTTATAAATAGCAAGGTCCTTTTCCATTAAATTGAGACAAAATGCCAAAACTGCAGCATCATCCAAATAACCCAAAACAGGGATAAAATCAGGAATAAGATCTACTGGAGATAGAACATACAATAAAGCAGCACCAGCTGAGGCAATAATATTGAAAGGAATATCCCTATATGCTCCACTCGTGTAATCTTTCACCAAAGAAAATAAAAGGATAGCATCGTCCAGATATCTTTTTAGTTTGCCTTTACTTTCAAACTTATTCAATATTTTTTCCTCTTCCTCTATAACTTTCCCTACATCCTTCTTTTCAAAATTCTCAGTTCTCTTCTCGTATTCATCTTTGGCCTGTTCTTCTGAAAATTTGCTCATAGATCCCTGATTTTTTAAGATTGTCGAAAAATAAAGATTATCCCTTCTGAAGGCAAGTTTAGGTTCCCTATTTAAGTTCGATTTAACTTTAATCGAAAGTTTATATTTTCTGAAAGCCACTCATAAAAAAAGCCCCGGTTAACACCGGGGCCCAAATTACACTTAAATAAACTAAACTACAGATCGAATTTGATCCCCTGCGCAAGTGGCAGCTCAGTTGTATAGTTTATCGTATTCGTCTGTCTTCTCATATAGATCTTCCAGGCATCCGACCCAGATTCGCGGCCTCCACCTGTCTCCTTTTCACCTCCAAAGGCTCCGCCGATTTCGGCTCCTGAAGTACCAATGTTTACATTCGCAATTCCACAATCGGAACCTTCAGCAGAAAGGAATCTTTCAGCCTCTCGCAGATTATTGGTCATAATGGCCGAAGATAGCCCCTGTTTAACTCCATTCTGGAGTTCAAGTGCATTGCCAACATCTCCAGAATATTTCATGATATATAAAACCGGCGCGAAAGTCTCGTGCTGTACTATCTCAAAATGATTCTCGGCTTCAGCGATAGCAGGTTTTACATAACATCCGCTTTCATAGCCTTCTCCTTCAAGCACACCACCTTCAACAAGTATCTTTCCGCCTTCTTCAACAACTTTATCAAGAGCGGACTGATAATTTTTAACGGCATCCTTATCAATAAGAGGCCCCACATGATTATTTTCATCTAATGGATTCCCTATTCTTATTTGCTTATATGCATTTACTATCGCGTCTTTCACCTTGTCATAAACATCTTCGTGCACGATAAGCCTTCTGGTAGAAGTACAACGCTGCCCGCAGGTTCCAACCGCACCGAACACCGCCCCTATCACCGTATTCTTGATATTGGCATCAGGAGTTACAATAATTGCATTGTTCCCTCCAAGTTCAAGCAGTGACTTTCCAAGACGTGCCGCTACAGCCTGGGCAACAATTTTACCCATTCTGATAGATCCCGTAGCAGAAATCAAAGGAACCCGCTCATCTTTCGTCATCATTTCCCCAACTCTGTAATCTCCCGTGATAAGGGAGGAGATTCCTGCAGGAACATTATTTTCAGCGAACACTCTAGCTGCGATGTTCTGGCAGGCAACTGAAGTAAGCGGTGTCTTTTCTGATCCCTTCCAGATACAAGCATCTCCACAAACCCAGGCAAGAGCAGTATTCCACGACCACACAGCTACAGGGAAATTAAATGCAGAAATGATCCCTACAACGCCGAGGGGGTGATACTGTTCATACATTCTGTGTCCCGGGCGTTCACTGTGCATAGTAAGTCCGTGCAGTTGTCGGGAAAGTCCAACAGCGAAATCACAGATGTCTATCATTTCCTGCACTTCTCCCAGGCCTTCCTGGTAAGATTTTCCCATTTCATAGGAAACCAATTTCCCTAAAGGCTCCTTTAAACGGCGCAACTCATCATTGAACTGACGAACTACTTCTCCCCTTTGAGGAGCGGGCCAGGTTCTCCATTCCTTAAAGCCTTTTTCGGCCGTAGTGATCACTTTTTCGTAATCTTCTTTAGTAGTAGCTTTTACTTTTCCAATAAGTTCACCATCAACCGGCGAGTATGATTCTATAATATCCCCATTACTGAACCAGTCTTCACCAGTAGACGTTCCATTATTAATATCATTTAAACCTAAATCTTTCAGGGCTTGTTTAATCCCGAATTCTTCAGCGATTTTGCTCATTAAATTGCGTTTTTATCGATTAATTTGTGTAGTTGTTGCGAAAATAGTAAAAATAAACCGCTATTCCTCAACTGCAGTAAATCGCTGGTCAACGGGCATCACTTCTCCACATTTATCACAGGTTCGAAGATCTTTATTGCTGTAGAAGTCCCTGAAGTGCTTTAAAAAATCGGTTTCTATATCATGAAGCGGGAAATATACTTCGTGCAGTTTGTTGTTGCAATTATCACAGTACCATATCAATCCGTCTTTCCCCTCTTCATTAAGCCTTTTCCTTTCCACCACCAGACCAATGGATCCATCATGTCTTACCGGTGAATGTGGTATCTTGGCCGGGTGGAGATACATGTCTCCTGGGCCGAGTTTCATGGTTTTCTTTTTTCCGTCTTCCTGGATATGAACCTCTATATTCCCTTCAAGTTGGTAAAATAACTCCTCGGTCTCATTATAATGATAATCCTTACGGGCATTGGGACCTGCAACGATCATCACTATATAATCACCAGATTCCCTGTAGAGGTTTCTGTTTCCTACCGGGGGCTTTAAACTTTCCCGATTCTGTTCAATCCATTTGTGTAAATTGAAAGGTCCTTCAACTGTCATAATCAATATTTTACTTAAAATTACTCAATATGCTTCACACAGGGTCATAATACCTACAAGAAATTTCAGCCTTTGTAATATTAGCCCTAATAAATTTTAATGAATTTGATTAACTTTCGGCTTAAACCAAATCTTTATGAAAAAATTACTCCTTCTTTTTAGCCTTATATTATTTATCTCCTGTAATGAAAATACTTCTGAAACTTCAAAAGAATCCAACCAGAAAGCCGAAAAAACCACCGAAAATGACAGCCTGCCAAATTTTGGGATCGTGATCCACGGAGGCGCAGGAACCATCCTCAAAGAGAATATGAGTGACTCGCTTGAGCTGGCATATAAAGCTAAACTGGAAGAAGCCATACGCACTGGTCACGAAATCCTTGCAAATGGAGGAACCGCAATTGAGGCCGTTCAAAAAACGATCAATGTCATGGAAGACAGTCCGCTTTTCAATTCAGCTCGGGGTGCTGTTTTTACTAATGAAGGAAAGAACGAATTGGATGCATCAATTATGGATGGGTCTACTCTAAATGCCGGCGCGGTGGCAGGCGTAACCAATGTCAAAAATCCTATTAACCTGGCCTATGAAGTAATGGTGAATTCAGACCACGTGCTGCTTTCAGGAAAAGGGGCGGAACAATTTGCAAAAGAACAAGGGCTTGAAATAGTTGATCCGGAATATTTCTATACAGAGAGACGGTTTAAGGCCATGGAACGCGCACGGCAACGAGAGAAGACTGGAAACAAAACAGCATTTTATGATCCGCTTGTAAAAGATGAAAAATTTGGCACCGTTGGCTGCGCGGCTCTGGACAAAAATGGAAACCTTGCCGCCGGAACCTCAACGGGTGGAATGTCCAATAAAAAATATAACCGGATTGGAGATTCGCCTATCATTGGAGCCGGGACCTACGCGAATAATAAGACCTGTGCGATTTCCAGTACGGGATGGGGAGAATATTTTATTCGCGGCGTAGTTGCCTACGATATATCGGCAATGATGGAATACAAAGGTTTAAGCTTGCAGGATGCTGCTCAAGAGGTAATCCAGAAAAAATTACCTGAACTTGGAGGAGATGGTGGTATTATTGCTATAGACCATGATGGTAATGTAGCTATGGAATTCAATACAGCTGGCATGTACAGAGCAACCATGAATAAAAAAGGTGAGTTGAAAATTGGTATTTACGGAAAATAAGATCATAAGCCTTTTCCTGATCCTCTTATTTTTAGGTCTTGATCTAAAAGCCCAGACGCCTAAAAATAATGATTCAGTTCCCTCTACCTGGGAACTCTTAAAGTATGACGGAGTAAGTGCCTTTGGCGGGCTTAAAAAAACCTATAGCCAACCCCTTAAATGGCAAAAGGATGATTTCCTCACAGCTGGTGCAGTAGTTGCCGGTACAGCCGTTCTCTATATTTTTGATGACGAGGCAAATGAATGGTTCCGAAATCAGGAAGATGATATACCCATGTTCATTCAGGATTTTGGCTGGTACTATGGCAGCCCCCAGAATAATTATGCGGTGAACGGGGCGGTTTATCTCTACGGATTGTTCACCAGAAATGAAAAGGTAAGAAGAACAGGTGTTCTTATGATCTCTGCTGCGACCACTGCCGGAATCATTCAGTCTATATTAAAAACAGCCGTGGGCAGGGCAAGACCCAAAGAAGGATTGGGAAAAGGAGATTTTAAACCCTTTAGCAATGAACCCAATTATCATTCATTTCCTTCAGGCCACACCATTCTTTCCTTTACAACAGCTTACGCCCTGTCAAAACAGTTTAAAAATCCATTTGTCAAAGCAGGAATTATTGGTATAGGTCTAATTCCTCCTGCCTCAAGATTATGGGAAGGTGCTCACTGGCTTACAGATGTGGGTCTTAGTATGGCTCTAAGCATACTGGTAGTGGATTCTATTGACAATTATCTTACGAAAGAAAGGGATTATGGCCAGAAAGAAGATTCAGGAATAAGCTGGAAATTCAATGTTGGGCTGGGAAGAATAGGTGTTACCGGAACTTTTTAACTTTCCTCTATAAGTTTGGTAAAGGCCAAATTGATAAATTTAAGAGCTAAATTTTTTGTAATGAAAAGCAGCTTCAGTGACATTATAAATAGTGACACCCCGGTTCTGGTAGATTTTCATGCGGATTGGTGCGGGCCATGTAAAATGCTATCCCCAATTCTAAAGGAGGTAAAGGCAGAGCTTGGGGATAAGGTGAAGATCGTTAAGATAGATGTGGACAAGAATCAGCCCCTGGCCGCCAGATATCAGGTACGTGGAGTACCTACTATTATGCTTTTTAAGAACGGTGAGCAATTATGGAGACAATCGGGAGTTTTGCCGAAGGAAGAGATAAAGAATAAAATACTCTCTTTTAATTAAAGCTCATTTAATGGCGGAACTCTAAATGCTTCAACATCCCATCCTGCACGATTGGCACCAGCCTGGTAAGCCGATTCCAAAAATTCCAACAAAACTTTTCTTGGGTTTTCTTTCTCCCTAAGATCAGCATAGGTAAGTATGGCCATCGGGCTTCCGTTGTTCATGATCCAGTTAGCGTTTGATGGCTCCAGTTCTTCCATATCTATGTCCTCTGGAGAAGGATATGTATATGAATAGAATGCAGGTTCCTGAACATTTTCGTCTCCTGCCCAGAAACCAAAGCTTATACACTCATGGCTGTAAGCTTCCTTATCTGAAATTCTCGCTTCTTTAGGCATTTCTGGAGCTCTCTTCCCGGAGAAACGTGTTACTGCAAGATCCATGGAGTGCCAGTACAAATGAACCGGGCAGGTCTTTCCGTAGAACCGACCGCTGAATTCCTTAAAGACCGAATCTATCCAGAGAAAAGTATGCCAGTAGGTAGTAGCAAATAAAGCATCATAGTGACGGATATCTGTGATCTCTGAAAAATCTTTATCAATATTCAGTTCATAAGGCCTGGAATGAATGCTTACCTCAATATCCAGTTCCTTTAAAAATTCCATTACCCGTTCATAGAACTGAGCCACGCTAAGGTCATGTTCCAATTCAAAGGAACGGGATTCTCCATTGCTCTTAAAAACAATGAATTCATGATCAAGAATGTCCAGGGACATGGAAAAGGAAGCGTATCCATTCTCAATAGGAATTGGGCCAGTGGTAAAACCTTTTTCATTTACATACAATGTGATATACCACCAGTGATTCTTTCTAGGGGTTAAAGCCATCCTTATTTTTCCAATGATCTGAAAAAAGAGATGCAGGGTAAGCTTTTTATTTTCATTACCCACATATTTTAATTCCGGTAACCTATTCCCTGGTATCATTTCTTAATTCAGTTTACCTCCTTTAGCTACCCACCATGGATGAACCTCTACCTCAAGTCTTCCGGCCTTAACCATTGGATCCAGCCTGGCAAGACTATCGGCCTCTTTTTGTGTTGGAGTATTAAAAACCACAATTCCCCTGATCTTTCCGTCATCGCCCATTGGGCCGGTAAGACTGGTGTAACCTTCATTATAAAGCCTGGAAAGATGGGCCAGATGCTTCTCTTGTAACTCAGCCGCCTCGGTTGAGTCCTGGCTTCGGTTTGGTCCTGACTTTAAAAATACCACGTAATACTGCTGCATTAAATAGGTGGTATCCCCATCTTTATAACTAAAAGTCTGATACCCATCTTTTTTAAGCTGATCCTCAAGATTTTTGATGCCTGGAACCTCAACAGAATCCTTTTCTGCTTCCTTGACTTCATTCTTTGAAGTTTCATTTTTATGCGAATCCTTGCAGCCCAGCAATAGAGCTAAGATCAAAACAGTAATAATTCCTTTCATTAGTTCCAGTTTTTATAAGGGTTTTCTATCAGTTTTGAGTTATAATAGTCCAGGTTTCCGGTGACTTCAGCACCAAGCCATGCCGGTTTTTCAAAATGCTCGTCTTCTTTTTCAAGCTCTATCTCGGCCAGAACCAATCCCTCATTATCATCTAAAAATTCATCAATTTCAAATGTATGATCACCAATATTTACATGGTACCTGTATTTCTCTATCTTCCCAGGTTCACATATTTTAAGTAATTCCCTGGCTTCGCTTACCGGGATTTCTTTTTCCCATTCAAATCTGGACAGGCCATTTTGGGAAGACTTGCCTTTGATAGTAATAAATGCCTCATCATCATTTATTCTAATTCTTATGGTTCTTTCAGGATGTGTATTCAGGTAGGCCTGTATTATTAATTTCTTTTTATCGGCCTGCTTTTTAAATTCATCAGAATTCACCAGGAATTTACGCTCTATTTCGGTCATATTTATTCGTTATATCTGTTTGCTATCCTTTTAATCTCATCAGACTCTATCTTTCCGCTGGAATATTCGCTGTTCGCGAGAAAGATCATAGCTTTTGCAATAGTTTCAGGGTGTATGCTCCTGTATTTTTTAAGTTTTCCCACAAGAAGATGATCCCCCAGAGTCATGATCTTCTTCCATGCATATTCCATAGGCCTGCTTTCCTGCCTTTCGCCTCCAATAAGTGAGGGCCTGAGGATATAGGTATTCTCAATACGGTGTTCCATGACCGCCCCTTCCATTTCACCCTTTGTTCGATTATAAAAGAATCGGCTATTTTCATTGGCTCCCATGGCGGATATGACCTGGAAAGTGCGAATCCCATTGAGTTTAGAAAGCCTTGCGGCAGTTGCCGGAATGCCGAAATCTACCATTCGGTAGATCTCCTCGTCGGGTGTTTTTCTCTGTGTACTCCCAACACAGCAAAAGACTTCGTCAGCAGTAAAAAGTGCTCCTACCTTTTCCAGTTCAAAAAGATTTATGAGGAATTCCTCAATCTTAGGATGTTTCTGGCTTACATGTTGACGTGAAAAGACCTTGATCTTTTCATACCGTTCATCCTTAAGCAATTTCTCAAGGAGAATACTGCCCGTTAAACCCGTAGCACCAAGAATTATTGCGCTTTTTCCAGTCATCTAAAAATGTCTTCTCCTCCGGCTCTATATGTTATTTGAGGGAATAAAATCTTCAAACCGAATGATTACAAACTTAAATTTACAATTTTGCCTAAACAATCCTTTAAATCTTTTAAGCTTAAATTTGGGGCGTGAACGTGATGAGAAAAATTATCCATATAGATATGGATGCATTTTATGCATCGGTGGAACAACTGGATAACCCTGAGCTTAGAGGAAAGGCTGTGGCGGTAGGTGGTAGTTCACAGCGGGGAGTAGTGAGCGCCGCAAGTTATGAGGCCCGAAAATTTGGAGTGAGAAGCGCTATGAGCAGCGTGATCGCTAAAAGAAATTGCCCCGATCTCATCTTTGTGAAACCAAGATTTGAACGTTATCGTGAAATCTCTCAAAGGATAAGGGAGATCTTTTTTGAATACACAGACCTTGTTGAACCACTTTCACTGGATGAGGCATACCTTGATGTTACCGAAAATAAAAAAGGTAATCCGAGTGCTACCCTTATTGCAAGGGAGATAAGAGATAAGATCAGGGAAAAAACGGGTTTGAATGCTTCTGCCGGAATTTCGATCAACAAGTTTATCGCGAAGGTGGCCAGTGATGTGAATAAGCCAAATGGCCAGAAAACAGTTCCTCCTGAAGAAGTGCTTCAATTCCTGGAAGAGCTGGATATCAGAAAGTTTTATGGGGTAGGAAAAGTAACCGCCGAAAAAATGTATCGCTTAGGGATCTTTAGCGGAAAAGATCTGAAAGAAAAAAGCGAAGAGTTCCTTACAGAGCATTTCGGAAAGAGTGGTGCCCATTTCTACAATGTGGTTAGAGGAATCCATAATAGCGAGGTAAAACCGCATCGAATCAGGAAATCACTTGGAGCCGAAAGGACCTTCAATGAAAATATCTCTTCCGAAATCTTTATGTTAGAAAGGCTTGAGAATATTGCTGAAGAGATCGAACGCCGACTTAAAAAAAGCCAGGTAGCAGGTAAAACTGTGACATTAAAAATCAAATACAGCGACTTCACGCTTCAAACCAGGAGTAAGACCATTGGTTATTATATCGCAAGTAAAGACCTCATAATAGAGATCGCCAAAGAATTGCTTTATCAGGAAAAAATGAAGGATTCGGTGCGCCTGCTTGGAATTTCATTATCAAACCTGAATACAGATAAGGAAGATTCCAAAGAAGAAAAAAAGGAAATTTCAGTTCAATTAAAGTTTAAATTCTAAACAAAAAAACCGGAAATCTATTGTTAAATAAACTTCCGGCTTTCTCGTTTTAATTCTATAGATCTATTCAATTTCTGAAACTCTCAGCGTATTCACCATCCCTTTGGCCGTAATAGGCATTGCTGCAAGGTTTATAGTAAAATCACCCGTTTCCACAAATTTGAATTGCTTTGCCATGGCGCTAATATCTTCTATTGTTTCATCTGTACTTACAAACTTATCATAGAAAAAAGCTTTTACTCCCCAAAGCAGGCTTAACTGATTAAGAATTCTTCTGTTTGAAGTAAATACCAGGATATGTGCTTCAGGTCTCCAGGCAGAGATCTGAAAAGCCGTGTATCCACTATTTGTAAGTGTACAGATTGCCTTAGCCTTAATCTCGTTTGCCATGTGAGCCGCGTGATAACACACCGCCTTGGTGATATATCTTTTTGTTCTTACATGTGGAGGCTCATGAGGCACTTTGATAAGTGGAGAATTCTCTACACTCTCCAATATCTGTGACATCTTTTGAATCACCTGAACGGGGTATTGCCCTACAGAAGTTTCACCACTTAGCATCACTGCATCGGCACCATCCATAACAGAGTTGGCCACATCGTTCACCTCTGCCCTTGTAGGCGTAAGGCTGGTGATCATGGTTTCCATCATCTGTGTGGCAATAATCACCGGAATTCTGGCTTTTTTAGCGGTAAGAACAAGTTTTTTCTGAATAAGGGGAACCTCCTGAGCAGGAATCTCAACTCCAAGATCTCCACGCGCTACCATAAGTCCGTCACAATAAGCAACGATTTTATCAATATTGGCAACACCTTCAGGTTTTTCAATTTTGGCAACAATCGGGATCTTGTATTCGCTATGTTCCCCGATAAGCTTCTGGAGCTCCATAAGGTCTTCAGCATGCCTTACAAAAGAAAGTGCCATCCAGTCTACCTGCATCTCACACGCAAATTTGGCATCTTCAACATCCTTTTCCGTAAGGGCTGGCAGGGAAATATTAGTGTTAGGCAGGTTTACCCCTTTTTTTGATTTCAAAGGGCCTCCCTGGATCACTTTTGTCTTAACCTCATTCTTTTTATTGGTACTTATAACCTCAAAAATGAGCTTTCCATCATCCAGCAAAATCCTTTCTCCGGCTTTTACATCCCGTGGAAAAGAGTCATAATTCATATATACCCTTTTAGCGGTGCCTTTGAATTCCTCTCCTGTAGCGAATACTATCTGATCTCCTTCACTCACTACCACTTCTTCCTTCATCACTCCCACACGCAGCTTAGGTCCCTGTAGGTCGGCAAGGATAGCGGCATTAAAACCATTCTCCTCATTAAGCTCCCTTATCATTCGGATGCGCTCCTTTACATCATCATAATTGGCATGAGAAAAATTTATTCGGAAAACATTTACACCTTCCTGCAACATCTTCTTTAAAACATCCTTACTACTGGTTGCAGGGCCCAGCGTTGCGACTATTTTGGTTTTTTTGTTGGTAGGCATTATTCGAAAATTAGATTTTGTTTGGATTTTAAATTGTTCACATCAATTGCATATGCAGCTTGCACTCCCGGGATCTGACCTATTTTGGCAAGAATCCGGTTGAACTCCTTTTGCTGAATCTCTTCACTGATCTTTAGAAAGTAATCAACTTTATTATATTCAGGAATCAGGTATACTTCCTGGGGGCTTAACTCTTCTTCCTCAAAAAGTGACCCCGAATTCAGAATTTTCCTGGGCTTCCCTTTAAATTTATTAGCAACAAGGTCTAAGCTATAATAAGCATTTGGGTCTTTATAAGAGTACAGAGCATATACCGCGTGAAAATCGGTATGATTAAAATCAATATCCCTTCTGTCTCTTTCGAGCTTTACCCTGAGATACTTATTTATAGAAAAAGCCATTTTATACCCTTCCAAAGAAGCATAAAGAGCTATTAAATAGAAATGCTCGTCTTCAACCTCCAGCAGCATTTTATGCGATTGCATAAACTTTTACTTTAAGGCTAAAGATAATATATGATTGATAAAACGAAGATAAAGCTAACTTAAAATTCATAATTTTCTACGAAAACGTTATAGTTTGCGTTAAATCGTCAAAAAAATCACTCTATTTTATTCTGCAAGGCGTAATAAGCCCGCTTAGAAGCCTTCTCTTCGGCTTTCTTCTTGGATGTGGCTCTGGCCTTGGCTACAACCTTATCATCGATACGAAGTTTTACCGCGAAATGTTTTAATTCGTCATTCCCCGTATCTTCGTATACTTCATAATCAAATTCCTTCTTCTCCTTCTGGCACCATTCTATTACAAGACTCTTATAGCTAATTACCTTTCCTTCGAGTTGCTCAATATCTACATACGGATCTATGACCCTGTCATAAATAAAACGCTTACAGTATTTATACCCACGATCCAGATAGATGGCACCTACGAGGGCCTCGAATAAATTCCCGTGAATATTCACACCAAACTGATCCTTCGGAATATTGGTTTGAACGTGTTCTATCAATTTCAGATCCTTACCCAGCTCATTAAGGTGTTTACGGCTCACCACTTTAGACCTCATCTTGGTAAGATAGCCCTCGTTTCCTCCAGGCACGGCCTTGAACAGGTGAGAAGCCACCACGGCGCTAAGCATGGCATCACCGAGGAACTCCATTCGCTCAAAATTGATAGCATTCCCTTCGGAATCCTTTTGGTTTAAGGATCGATGGGTAAAGGCTTTTTTATAATGGGAAAGGTTTTTAGGCTTGAATCCGAGGATAGAAGTAATAACATTAAAAAAATTCCCGCCCTTGGAAGAGCGGGAATTTAATATGTTACGAATAACGCTCATCGTTTATTCGTCAAGTTTTTTGAACAACACACAGGCATTGTGTCCGCCGAACCCAAAGGTATTACTCATAACGACATTAACGTCTCTCTTCTGAGCCTTATTAAGAGTAAGGTTAAGTTCAGGATCGATGTTTTCATCAACGTTTTCATGATTAATAGTAGGAGGAACAATTCCGTATTTCATTGAAAGGATAGCCGCGATAGCTTCAATAGCACCGGCAGCTCCTAACAAATGCCCTGTCATAGACTTGGTGGAATTGATATTGATGGTTTTAGCATGTTCACCGAAAACTTTCGAAATTGCCTTAAGCTCGGCAACATCTCCAAGAGGAGTAGAAGTTCCGTGAGTGTTAATTGCATCAACATCTTCCGGTTTCAAACCAGCATTCCTGAGGCAGTTTTGCATAACAGCCACAACTCCGTCGCCTTCCGGGTGCGGAGCAGTCATATGATAAGCATCTGAAGAAAGGCCTCCACCAAGTACTTCGGCATAGATTTTAGCTCCTCTGGCTTTAGCATGCTCATATTCTTCCAATATAAGCGCACCTCCACCTTCACCAAGCACAAAACCATCCCTGGTAGCATCGAAAGGTCTGGAAGCAGTTTCAGGACTATCGTTTCTGGTTGAAAGGGCATGCATTGCATTAAAACCGCCCATTCCTGCTATAGTTACCGCAGCTTCAGAACCACCTGAAACAATCACATCACTATAGCCCAGTCGAATATTATTCAATGCATCTATCATGGCATTTGCCGATGATGCACAGGCCGAAACAGTGGTGTAATTTGCTCCCATAAATCCGTGTTTAATAGAGATATTACCAGGAGCAATATCTGCTATCATCTTCGGAATAAAGAATGGATTAAATCTTGGAGAGCCATCTCCTTTTGCGAAGTTGATCACTTCTTCCTGGAAGGTTTCAAGACCTCCGATTCCTGCGCCCCAAATTACGCCAACGCGAAATTTGTCAACGACATCAAGGTCTATCCCGGAATCCTTAATAGCTTCGTCTGCAGATACCATTGCATACTGAGCAAACCTATCAAGTTTTCTTGCTTCCTTACGATCAAAATGATCGAGTGGATTAAAATTTTTGAGTTCACAAGCGAATTTAGTCTTGAACTTTTCGGTATCAAAATAAGTGATAGGTGCACTACCACTTTTACCATTTTTAAGCCCCTCCCAATATTCCTCTATATTGTTACCAATTGGGGTTAAGGCACCAAGGCCCGTAACTACTACTCGCTTTAACTCCATATGGTGTGTTGATTTTTATTTTTTAGCGTCTTCGATATATGAAATTGCCTGACCTACAGTGGCGATATTCTCAGCCTGATCGTCTGGAATCTGAATGTCAAATTCTTTTTCGAATTCCATGATCAATTCCACTGTGTCTAGTGAATCAGCACCCAAGTCGTTGGTGAAGCTGGCTTCGTTTACAACTTCATTCTCGTCAACTCCCAATTTGTCAACGATAATAGCTTTTACTCTTGATGCAATGTCTGACATAATTTTTTATTTTAATTTTGATTAGGTGGCAAAAATAAAAAACTTTATTTTAAAACCGATTTTTACTCTAAAAATGTGACGGTAATTTACATAAAATTCATTGAAACGGATTAATTTTACATCCTAATAAATGTTAACACCCTTATTTTGAGTGACGAAACAAAAAAAACCACCAAAAAAATAGTAATCTTTGCTTCAGGGTCTGGCACCAATGCCGAAAACATCATAAAATACTTTCAGAATTCCGATAAAATTGAGGTAGTAGCCGTTTTATCTAACCGTAGATCAGCAGGCGCCTTAAAAAAAGCACATCGCCTTAATGTTAAGGCTTTATTATTTGACAAGGAGGCACTTTATTATTCTCATGAAGTTCTTAACGTATTAAAGGATATAGACCCTGACCTAATTGTTCTCGCAGGTTTTCTATGGCTTATGCCTACCAATATACTTGAAGAATTTCCAAACCGGGTGATCAATATCCACCCTGCCCTTTTACCAAAATATGGAGGAAAAGGGATGTATGGTTCCAGAGTCCATGAAGCTGTAATAGAAAAACAGGAAAAGGAAAGTGGCATAACCATACATTATGTGAATCCAAAATATGATGAAGGACAGGTCATTTTTCAAAACACAGTATCTATAGAAGAAAATGATACTCCTGAAAGTCTCGCCGAAAAAATACATGAACTGGAGTATAAACACTTTCCTGAAGTGATCCAGCAACTTTTAGAAGAGAAGAAATAGTGCAAAATACACAGGTTCATATCTATACCGATGGCGCCGCAAGAGGCAATCCCGGACCTGGGGGTTATGGTATCGTGATGGAATGGGTTGGAAAACCTTATAAGAAGGAATTCTCTGCCGGTTACAAGCTTACTACTAATAACCGAATGGAACTATTAGCCGTTATTGAAGGACTGAAAAAGTTAAAAAAACCTGGGCTTCATGTAAAGGTATTTACAGATTCAAAATACGTGGCCGATGCCGTGAAAAAAGGCTGGGTATTTGGTTGGGAAAAAAAGGGATTCGTAAATCGCAAAAACAGCGATCTGTGGATCGCATTTCTAAAAGAATACAGGAAGCATCAGGTGGAGTTCCAATGGATAAAAGGCCATAACAATCATCCTCAAAATGAGCGTTGTGATGCTCTGGCAGTAATCGCTTCCAAAGGAAAAGACCTTAAGAAAGACATCGGATATAGGGGCTGAAAAAGAGTCTGAAAATTAGGGTTTATCCCTTGAAAAACAAACTGTATATTTGCAGCGTCATTTAAAACCCGTTATGAGTAAATTACTTATTGTTGGAACCGTCGCGTTCGATGCTATTGAAACTCCATTTGGAAAAACCGATAAGATCCTGGGTGGCGCCGCTACTTATATTGGTCTTTCTGCCTCTCACTTTAATGTAGACAGCGCTGTGGTTTCCATAGTAGGGGACGATTTCCCACAGGAATATCTGGACCTGCTGAAAGACAATAAAATCAACATCGAAGGAGTGGAAATAGTAGAAGGAGGAAAAACCTTCTTCTGGAGCGGTAAATACCATAATGATCTTAATACCCGGGATACCCTGGAAACCCAGTTAAATGTACTTGCTGATTTTAATCCTGTGGTTCCAGATTCTTATAAGGACTCTCAATTCGTGATGCTTGGAAACCTGCATCCTCTTGTGCAACTGAGTGTTTTGGAACAGGTATCCGATCCTAAACTGGTAGTACTTGACACCATGAATTTCTGGATGGACAATACGCTGGATGATCTTCTTAAAGTAGTAGCCAAAGTTGATGTGATTACCATAAATGATGAAGAGGCGAGGCAGCTTTCAGGAGAACATTCTTTGGTAAAAGCCGCACGAAAGATTGAAGAAATGGGCCCTAAATATGTGGTGATCAAAAAAGGAGAACACGGTGCTTTATTATTTCATAAAGACCAGGTTTTCTTTGCTCCCGCCCTTCCGCTGGAAGATGTTTTTGATCCAACAGGTGCCGGAGACACCTTTGCAGGTGGTTTTATAGGATACCTTGCCCGAACCGGGGATATCTCTTTTGAAAATATGAAGAGTGCCATCATTTATGGATCGAATCTTGCTTCCTTCTGTGTAGAAAAATTCGGAACTGAAAGAATGCAGGCATTATCAGGATCGCAGGTAAATGAGCGCCTTCTTGATTTTAAAAAATTAACGCAGTTTGAAACTCAGCTGCCCTAAGATATCGCCCTGTAATTTCAGGGCTTTTTTTGTGACAAAGACAACGAAAATTCCAAAAAAGGAAACCAGAATATGAGTGATGCTCTTAAACACGAATGCGGAATCGCACTTATCAGGCTTTTAAAGCCTCTTGATTATTACAAGGAAAAATATGGAACGGCATTTTATGGTGTGAATAAAATGTACCTGATGATGGAGAAGCAACACAACCGTGGCCAGGATGGTGCCGGTTTTGCGAGCATCAAACTCAACACCATCCCGGGAGAACGCTACATAAGCCGGATTCGTTCTAACAAATCACAGCCAATTCAGGATATTTTTGAACAGATCAATCAGCGAATAAATGATGAGATCAAGGCTAATCCTGAATATGCCGATGATACCGAACTTCAAAAAAGACACATTCCATATCTTGGCGAAGTGTTCCTGGGACATGTACGATACGGAACCTTCGGTAAGAACAATATTGAGAGCGTACATCCTTTTCTTAGACAGAACAACTGGATGCACCGTAATCTAATAGTAGCAGGAAATTTCAATATGACCAATGTGAACAGATTGTTCAACAATCTTGTAGAACTTGGTCAGCACCCAAAAGAAAGGGCTGACACCGTTACCGTAATGGAAAAAATAGGTCACTTTCTTGATTCGGAAGTAAGAAAGCTATATAAAAAGCTCAAGAAAGAAGGCTATTCAAAAGTAGAAGCCTCTCCAGTAATTGCCGAGAAACTCAATGTAGCCAAGATTCTGAAGAAATCGTCCAAGAACTGGGATGGGGGTTACGCTATGGCCGGACTTATGGGCCACGGCGACTCATTTGTGCTTCGCGATCCCGCAGGCATAAGGCCCGCTTACTATTATAAGGATGATGAAGTGGTTGTTGTAGCTTCGGAAAGACCGGTGATACAAACTGTTTTCAATGTGAATTTTGAAGATGTTACAGAGCTTCCTCCGGGCCATGCTATCATCACAAAGAAGAACGGAAAGACTTCCATCAAAAAAATTATTGAGCCTTTGGAGAGAAAGGCATGTTCTTTTGAGCGTATCTATTTTTCGAGGGGAAGTGATGCCGAGATCTACCAGGAGAGAAAAATGCTTGGAAGATTATTAATGCCCGAGGTATTGAAGTCTATAGACCACGACACCTTAAAAACAGTATTCTCTTTTATCCCAAATACTGCCGAAACCTCATTCTACGGGATGGTGGAAGCAGCACAGGATGAGCTGAACAAACAAAAAAACGAGGCCATCCTCGAAGAAAAGGAAACACTCACCGATGCCAGACTTCAGGAAATACTGTCTCACCGATTAAGGACAGAAAAGATCGCTATCAAAGATGTAAAGCTTAGGACTTTCATTACAGAAGATAGCAGTCGTGACGACCTGGTTGCCCACGTTTATGATGTAACCTACGGAGTTGTAAAACCCGATGACAATCTGGTAATTATCGATGACAGCATCGTTCGTGGAACCACACTTAAGAAAAGTATTATAAAAATGATGGACAGGCTGAAGCCAAGGAAGATAATTGTGGTTTCATCGGCTCCTCAAATAAGATATCCTGACTGTTACGGTATTGATATGGCGAGACTTGAAGACCTTGTTGCCTTTAGAGCTGCCCTGGACTTGCTGAAAGAAAATGACAAATTTGATATCGTAGAAAAGGTCTATAATAAATGTAAAGAACAGGTAGATCTGGATGATAGTGAAGTTCAAAATTTCGTGAAAGAAATTTATGATCCTTTTACCGATGAAGAAATTTCCAATAAGATCTCAGAATTACTGTGTGATGAAGAAGTAAATGCAGAAGTACAAGTGATCTATCAAAGTGTTGAAAACCTACATAAGGCCTGCCCTAAGAATTTAGGCGATTGGTACTTTACAGGGGATTACCCAACTCCGGGAGGAAACCGCGTTGTAAACAGAGCATTTATGAACTTTTTCGAAGGCAAAAAGGATCGGGCATATTAAGTTTGTGTGTTTCAACTAATAAATGTGCACTTTATCTAATAATCTTTGCCTGTAGGATTTTTCTATCTACTTTAGTGTAGCCATAACATAAGTAGGTTAAGTTCATGGTAGATTTGGGGCAAAAAAAGGTGGAAGCTATTCCGCCTTTTTTTATATCCGGACTTCTCGGATTTGTTCAATATTTTTTCTTCGATAGATGAACAAGAAATTGATTTTCAACTGTTTAACTAAAAAATACTCCCTTCATCTAAATTCTTTAAATCTTTAATTAATTCGTTCTATATTTACTGGACCATAGCATAAGTAGGTTAAGTTCATGGTAGATTTGGGGCAAAAAAAGGTGGAGAATATCCACCTTTTTTTATGGAGTAAACTCAAATGTAAGAACCTCCCAAAAACTGACCAGAATATAACACAATAACCTAAAAAACAACTGGTTAACTAATTTTTAGGTATTTCATCTAAATTTATAATTTCATAAAATAATTCGTTCTATATTTACTAGACCATAGCATAAGTAGGTTAAGTTCATGGTAGATTTGGGGCAAAAAAAGGTGGAGAATATCCACCTTTTTTTATGAAGTAAATTCAAAAAAAGGCCACTGTAAGTGGCCTTCTTATTCCTATATATTGTGACTAATTACTTAGCTTTTGCATACCTGCTCCCAACTTCTTTCCAATCTATCACGTTAAAGAAAGCTTCTATATATTCAGGACGTTTATTCTGGTAATTCAAATAATAGGCATGTTCCCAAACATCGATTCCCAAAATAGGAGTTCCACCGCAACCAACTTCAGGCATGATAGGATTGTCCTGGTTTGGAGTTGAGCACACCTCAACCTTACCGCCATCGTGAACACATAACCAGGCCCAACCTGATCCAAACTGTCCGGCAGCCGCTTTTGAAAATTCATCTTTAAAGGCTTCAAAAGAACCATATGCATTGTCTATAGCTTCTGCTAGTTCACCTTCAGGTTTACCACCTCCATCTGGTGACATGATTTCCCAGAAAAGACTGTGATTATAAAACCCACCACCATTATTACGAACCGCGCTGTTAGACATATCGAGGTTCTTCAGAATATTCTCGATATTTTTTCCGTTCATATCGGTCCCCTCAATGGCCGCATTCAATTTTTTTGTGTAGCCTGCATGGTGCTTTCCATGGTGAATTTCCATGGTTCTGGCATCTATATGTGGTTCCAATGCATCAAAGGCATATTTTAATTTTGGTAACTCAAAAGACATAATTATCTGATTTTTTTAGTGATTAGTACTTAAACTCACCCAAATTTAGCCATTCGGGTATTTAATGGAAATTTTTTAATGTTATAAAATACTTAAAAGGACTGGTGCTTTAAAACTCATTTTTATTTTAAATTTAAAAATTCTTGAACATAGAAAACCTCATAAAGCCCTCTTTTGAAAAACTCCTTTAATATCTATAATGCCTCGGCAGGCTCAGGAAAAACTTTTACCCTTGTAAGGGAATATCTCAACTTACTTTTATCCTCGCCGAAAAAAGACGGGTATAAAAACATTCTCGCGATTACCTTTACCAATAAAGCGGTCGGCGAAATGAAAAAAAGAATTATACAAACTCTTGCTGATTTTTCGACTGCGGGTTCCCATCTGGAAGATCATGCTCTTTTAAAAGCCATCGCTCAGGATACCGGCCTTTCCAAAGAAGAAATTAGCAACAGGTCTTCCAGGATCCTGAAAAGCATAATTCATAATTATGCTGCATTTGAAGTCTCAACGATAGACGGTTTTACTCACCGGGTACTGCGAACATTCGCACGCGACCTGGGTATCCCCATGAATTTTGAAGTAGAGCTTGACGCCGATCAAATTCTTATGGAAGCCGTAGATAGCCTTGTTAGTCGGGCCGGAAGTGATGAAAAGCTCACTCGCACCCTTGTTGATTTCACCCTGGCCAAGGCCGATGATGACAAGAGCTGGGATATAAGCCGGGATCTTTTCAACATCTCCAAGCTTCTGATAAATGAAAACCACCAGAAAGCCATACAGGTTTTAAAAACCAAAAAACCTGAGGATTTTGAGGAATTCGGTAAAAAACTGGCTTCAGACATAGAGATCACTGCAAAAAACCTCAAAAGATCTGCTGATTACTTCTTTGAACTCATTGAAAAAAATGGAATCGAGGAAACTGATTTTACTAGAGGTTCCATTCCCGGACATTTCAGAAAACTTAAAAATGGCGGCTCGGTTAATTTCAATACAAAATGGGCTGAAAGTATAGAGGGTCTTCCTTTATATCCTAAAAAAGTGAGTGATGAGACCAAAGCGGCAATAGATTCCATTCAATCAGAAATCGCTGAAATATTCCATGCTACCAAACAGGCATATTTTCATATTGAATTCCTTACAGAGATAAAGAAAAACCTGGTTCAGCTATCCCTGCTTAACGAAATAAACAGGGAAGTAGAAAAGATCAAAAAAGACAGAAACCTGGTACTGATTTCAGAATTTAACCCCAGAATTAGCGAACAGGTTAAGGATCAGCCGGCTCCATTCATCTATGAAAGACTTGGAGAGCGATACCAGCACTATTTTATTGACGAATTTCAGGATACCTCTATTATGCAGTGGGAAAACCTCATTCCTTTGATAGATCACAACCTTTCAGGAACAGATCATCCCGCTGGTCTCACTATAGTGGGAGATGCTAAACAAAGCATCTATAGATGGCGTGGCGGGAGGGCTGAGCAGCTTATAGATCTTAGCACTAAAAAGATAAAACCATTTCAAACCGAGCAGCAGGTTGTAAATTTGCCAGATAACTTTAGAAGTGGTTCTGAGGTTGTGAATTTCAATAATAACTTTTTCAATTACACTGCCTCACAACTCACTTTTCCTGACTATGCCGAATTATTTAAAAACTCTTCTCAAAATCCAAAAAAGGGAGATTTTGGTTATGTAAACATCTCGTTTCTGGAGGCGCAGAACCGGGAAGAAGAATTTGAAGTTTATCCACAAAAAATCCTGGAAATTATAAAGGAACTCGACACAAAAGGTTTTAAGAGAAATGATGTTTGTATTCTTACCAGGAAAAGAAGTGAAGGGGTTGCCATAGCCGAATATTTAAGTGAAAATGGCATCTCGGTGATATCTTCTGAAACACTGCTGCTTTCTCAATCTCCAGAAGTAAACTTTATTGTAAACCTGCTTTATTATTCCCTTAATCCGCAGGATGATAAATTAAAGCTCGGCATTTATGATTTTCTAGCAGAGCAGTATCTGGAGGAAGAAGAAGTTCACAAAATACTCATCCAGAACTTGCCAAAGAACGGTGCCGAATTCTTCAATTGGACATCACGCATTGGACTTGAGTTTGACTTAGACCGCCTGAAAGGACTTTCACTTTATGAATCGGTAGAATATATTATCAGAAGCTTTGAACTGGTAAAGGATTCTGAGGCCTATATTCAGTTCTTTTTAGATTTCGTATTCGAAACCACGCAAAAGACCTCAAATGGTCTGAGCGATTTTCTGGAGAAATGGGAGCAGAAAAAAGACAAGCTTAGCATTGTAGTGCCTGAAGCTGATAATGCGGTACAGATCATGACCATTCATAAATCAAAGGGCCTGGAATTCCCTGTAGTTATTTATCCCTTTGCCAACTCTGAACTTCAGAATACCAGAAACGACAACTTATGGGTAGAAACCTACAATGAAAATATCCCGGTTGCCTATGTAAGTGCGTCTAAGAAAATGCTAGACTGGAACAATGATGCAGCAAGCAAATATCAGGACCTTATATACAAAAATGAACTGGACACTTTAAACGTACTATATGTAGCATGCACCAGGGCTTCGCAGCAATTATACATTCTTTCCAATTACCATGAAAAACCCAAAAACTCCCCTAATATTTCCGATATATTCATGGATTATTTAAGATCTACCGGGAAATGGAATGGAGAGCTATCATACGAATTTGGAGATCCTACACAAATTTTTAACTCTGAACCTACAGAAACTTCCAGCCTATCGCCTAAAGAATACCATTCTTCTTCCACCCAGAACCAGGCGGTTAAAATTATTACCAGAGCCGGTTCATTATGGGATTCTAAACAACAGGAGGCTATTGAAAAAGGTGAGATCGCCCATGAGATACTGGCAAGGATCAATGAGGCTTCCGATCTGGAGAATGCGATCGAATGGGCTGTTATAAACGGGATGATAACCGAAAGTTCAAGACAGGAAATCACCGGTCTGATTTCCGCAATACTTAACCACCCCGATCTAAAACAATATTATGTGGAAGGGGAGCATAATTTTAATGAAAAAGAACTCATAACAACTGCTGGTGAAAGATTGAGGCCAGACAGGATCAATCTTAAGGGACAGAATGTGAGCATTATTGACTATAAAACCGGGGGACTGGTTGAAAAACACACAAAACAGATCTCAGATTATGCCAAAGCACTGAAAGACATGGGGTATAATATTGAAAGGTGTTTACTCGTATACACGAGTACTCCTATAGTAATTAAAGAAGTTTAAATTTGTGTCACGAGAAGATTAAAATACATAAATAGAAAAAAGATAATAGATATGTACGGAGCAATAAAAGAACATTTACAAAACGAAATAGAAGAAATAAAAGAGGCCGGTCTCTATAAAAAAGAGAGAATCATCACCAGTCCGCAGGATGCTGTAATTAAGATTTCAACAGGACAGGAGGTTATAAATTTCTGCGCGAATAATTATCTGGGGCTTTCCTCTCATCCAGAAGTGATCCAGGCAGCTAAAAACACTTTAGACAGTCATGGATTTGGGATGTCCAGTGTAAGATTCATATGTGGTACCCAGGACATTCATAAAGAACTGGAAAAAAAGATCGCAGATTTCTACGGGACCGAGGATACGATTCTTTACGCTGCTGCATTCGATGCAAACGGCGGAATATTCGAACCGCTACTGACAGCTGAAGATGCTATTATTTCAGATTCGCTTAATCATGCATCTATCATAGATGGGGTGCGTTTATGTAAAGCTGCAAGGTATCGCTATGAAAACGGCAATATGGAAGATCTGGAAAAGCAGCTTATTGCAGCCAATGAAAAGGACGCCAGGTTTAAAATTATCGTTACCGACGGTGTTTTCTCTATGGACGGACTTGTAGCTCCGCTGGATAAGATATGTGATCTTGCCGAAAAATATGATGCCCTTGTAATGATAGATGAATGTCACGCCACAGGGTTTATTGGTGAGCATGGAATTGGAACTCTCGAAGAAAAAGGCGTTCTGGACAGGATAGATATTATCACAGGAACCCTGGGTAAAGCTCTTGGAGGTGCAATGGGAGGCTACACCACGGCCAAAAAAGAAATCATCGAAATACTAAGACAGCGCTCAAGACCTTATTTATTCTCGAACTCCCTGGCACCAGCTATTGTAGGAGCTTCGATAAAGGTATTTGATATGCTTAAGAAAGATGACAGCTTAAGGAATAAGCTCAAAGAGAATACTGCATACTTTAAAAAGGGAATAAAGGATGCTGGTTTCGAAATTATAGATGGTGAATCAGCCATAGTGCCGGTTATGCTGCATGACGCAAAGCTTTCTCAGGATATGGCCGATAAACTTCTGGAAGAGGGAATTTACGTAATTGGATTCTTCTACCCGGTTGTGCCGAAAGGAAAAGCCCGAATAAGAGTACAACTTTCTGCTGCCCATGAAAAAGAACATCTTGATAAAGCCATCCTGGCTTTCAAAAAAGTTGGAAAGGAATTGAACATAATTTAGTGTTAAATTCCTGATTAATTTTTTTATAAATTATTATCAAAATAATTGACAATCAGATATTAAAATGAGAACAAAACCTCTGGAAAGGCGCTGTAATTAAGAAAACTTTATTATTTTTATCTTTGTTAATATGCATTAAGCACATACTTTTGTTCACAATTAACACTTAAAACTAAACTATTAAATATGAAACATCTTAGCAAAATTGCATTGGCCTTATTGCTGGTAATTAGCTTTAC
Organism: Gramella jeungdoensis; assembly: GCF_023805255.1. Taxonomy (GTDB): domain Bacteria; phylum Bacteroidota; class Bacteroidia; order Flavobacteriales; family Flavobacteriaceae; genus Christiangramia; species Christiangramia jeungdoensis. The sequence continues at coordinate 542,109 of NZ_JAMSCK010000003.1, read as the reverse complement.
TTCAGTTCAGGCACAGGATGCAGACAATCCTTGGGCAATTGGCGTTGGTACCAATGCCGTAGATTTCTATCCCACAGGAAATGACGCCCCACAAGGTGATATGTTCGCTGAGTATTTTAACACCGGTGACCATTGGAATATTCTACCCGCTATTTCCAAACTTTCTTTATCAAGGTACATTGGAGCTGGTTTTGTAGGGGAATTGAGTGGTACTCTAAATCAAATTGATAAATACGGTGACAGATCTGTAGACGATTTATCTTATTATGCCATAGACGGTAGTGTAGATTACAGTCTTCGTGCTCTATTAAACGATGGATGGCTTGATCCAGTACTTGGTATTGGTGGGGGCTACACCTGGATAGGTGAACAGGATGGTGAAGATATTTCAAATCTTAGCGCCGCTTCTCTTAACGGAAAATTAGGTTTGAACATCTGGTTTTCTGACAATATCGCTCTTTCACTTGAATCTAAATACAAAAACTTCTTTGATGTAGAAACAGCGACTCATTTCCAGCATTCAGCGGGAATTAAGTTCGTATTCGGAGGTACTGATACCGATGGTGACGGAATCTACGATAAAGACGATGAATGTCCAGAAACACCAGGTCTTGAAGAATTTAACGGATGTCCTGATACTGACGGCGACGGAATCGAAGACCGTCAGGATGCTTGTCCAGACGAAAAAGGTCTTGCTGAATTTGACGGATGTCCTGACTCTGACGGTGATGGCGTTGCCGATCCTGATGATGAATGTCCAGATGTTGCAGGTCTCGCCGAAATGAACGGTTGTCCTGATACTGATGGCGACGGCGTAATAGATAGCGAAGATGAGTGTCCAGATGAAGCTGGTCCTGCAGAAAACGATGGATGCCCATGGCCAGATACTGATGGTGATGGAATCCTTGATAAGGATGATGAATGTCCAGAAGAAGCTGGTCCTGCAGCATCAAACGGATGTCCAGAACCAACTGCTGAAGTGATCTCAGAATTGAATGAGTACTCTAAAACTGTTCTTTTCGACTTCAATAAAGCAACTATCCGCCAAGAATCTGAAGATGCTCTTCAGTCTATCGTAGATATCATGAATGAGTATCCACAGACTATCTTCCATATTGAAGGTCATACTGATAGCATAGGTAGTGAAGCTTATAATATGAAGCTTTCTAAAGAACGTGCGGCATCTGTAGAGTCATGGTTATCTGAGCATGGTGTTCCTGCTAACAGATTAACTTCTGAAGGATATGGTGAAACCCAGCCTATAGCTACTAATAGCACCGATGCCGGAAGACAGGAAAACAGACGTGTTGAAATTTCTCTTGATAAAGACAGAGAAATGAAAGACAAATCTGGTGACGAAGAAATGAACTAATTGTTCTTGATAAATCACAAAGGAAAACGCTCCGCATTGCGGGGCGTTTTTTTATTTTAGGCGTATGAAATCATTTATACGTGAAGTATTAGAGAAGCTCAATCAAACTTCCACCCCACTTTCTGATATCATCTTTATTCTTCCCAGTAAAAGAGCTGGATCTTATCTCGTTAAGGAACTTGCAGCCGTATCAGATGTAAATTTATTTGCGCCAACCATATACAGTATTGAGGAGTTCGCAGAGGTTATTTCAGGATTACAGCCTATAGACAATACCATCAGTCTTTTTGAATTCTACGATGTTTATAAAAACCTTACTTCTCCAGAAGAACTTGAAGATTTTGAAACCTTTACCACATGGGCCCAAAGTCTTATTCATGACTTCAACGAAATAGATCGCTATCTAATAGACCACGAACCCTTTTTTAATTATCTATCAGGTATTCAGGATATAAAGCACTGGTATCTTCAGGATGAAAAGACCGATCTCATTAAGAGATACCTTAGATTCTGGAAAAAGCTCCCTCTCTACTATGAGGCTTTAAGTGAGAAATTACTAAAGAAAAAGCAGGGATATCAGGGACTCATCTACCGTGAGGCTGCGAAGGGTATTCGTGAATACATAATTAGCAATCAAAAGCAACACGTATTTATCGGCTTTAATGCACTTAACGCTTCTGAACAATTGATCATTCAGAACATGCTTGAACAGAAAATCGCCAGGGTATTCTGGGATTTAGATAATGTATTTTATTCCGATTCTTCTCATGGTGCTTCGGTCTTTATAAGGGATTATCTCGAAAACTGGGATTATTACCAGAAGAATTCATACGATTCCTTTTCTACACATTATTCTGAGCCTAAAGAAATTGAAATGATTGGTGTTCCCAAGAACATCGGGCAGGCGAAATACCTGGGAGACATCCTTACGGGATTGAGCACAGAACAATTACAAAATACAGCGATTGTATTGGGAGAGGAAGAATTGTTACTACCTGTACTTAACTCCTTACCAGAAGAAATCGATGAATTGAATATTACAATGGGATTTCCTGTAAAGAATGCACCTGTCAATTCTCTTTTTGAAAGCCTTTTCCAGATACACATTCAAACTACAGGGAATTATTATTACAAGGATATTATTTCGGTAATCAATCATTCTTCCCTGAATCCTATTCTGGCACCCTATGCAGACAGCTTAATTCAAAGGATTCATTCTGAAAATCTTATTTACCTTCATCCTGATGAAATAATCTCAGCTTTCCCTGAGGAACTAAAAGAAATTGTTTCAGCCTGCATTCGCCCAAAAGAGGATTCTGTTTCCCTCCTTATTGAGGATTTTCATCAAATAATACAGTCTTTAAAAGTTTTTCTGAAGAAAGAAAAAGATCAGATTGGCCTGGAATTTCTTTATCATTTCCACGTGCTCTTCAATAAACTGGAAAACCTCAACAATAAATACCCTCATCTGAAAACTATCAGCTCGCTCTACGGCTTCTATAAAGAAATGTTGAGTACCGAAACACTCGACTTTCAGGGTAGACCTTTCCAGGGCCTGCAATTGATGGGAATGCTCGAATCGAGAGCCCTTGATTTTGAAACAGTGATAATAACTTCATTAAATGAAGGCGTTTTACCCGCGGGAAAATCAGAAAATTCCTTTATCCCCTATGATCTGAAACAGGAATACAATCTGCCAACCTACAGGGAAAAAGATGCAGTTTACACCTATCACTTTTACAGACTACTGCAAAGGGCAAAGAATGTCAATTTACTTTACAACACCGAAGCTGACGGATTAAATTCAGGAGAAAAGAGCAGGTTCCTCACTCAGCTGGAGATCGAAAAACGACCCGGACATGAATTAAGGAATATTCTGGTAAGCCCTAAGGTTCCCAAAACCGGAAAAGAACTTAAAGAAGTAAGAAAAACACCTGAAATACTTGAAAAACTAAAAGCACTGGCAGGCTCTGGTTTTTCACCATCAGCACTTACGACTTACATAAGAAACCCTCTTGATTTCTACCATCAGTACGTTCTGGGTATTCGCGATCAGGAGGAAGTTGAAGAGACCGTTGCCTTCAACACCTTGGGAACGGTTGTGCACAACTCCCTGGAAAATCTTTACAAGCCATATGAAGGGCAAGTTATTTCGGAAGGCCTTATTAAAGGCTTTATCAATCAGGCCAACCAGCAAATTAAAAAGGAATTTGCAAATACCTATAGCAAGGTACCGCTGGAAAAAGGGAAGAACCTTCTCATTTTCGAGGTAGCCAAGCGCTACCTGCATAATTTTCTTAACTACGAATTAGACAGGTTAAAGGCCGGAGAAGAGATAAAAATCATTCAGATTGAAAAGGATCTCAAAATAGAATTTCCTGTAGAAAATTTAGGTTTTTCAGTTTATCTTCGCGGCAAGGTTGATCGTTTTGAAACCAGCAACGGGATTCCCAGAATTATAGATTATAAAACCGGGAAAGTAGAATCGAGACACCTGAACCTTGAAGATTGGGAGGAAATAACAAAAGATTATGACAAATACTCTAAAAGTTTTCAGGTTTTAACTTATGCAAGCTTGATTGCCCTTGAGAAAGACCTTACATTCCCGGCAGAGGCAGGAATCATCTCTTTCAAGAACTTAAGATCAGGATTTTTAAAGTTTGAGAAAAAGGAACCGGGATCCAGAAAGAAAGATCCTCTGATAACTCAGGAAACCCTGGACCTGTTTCAATCTGAAATGAAGAAATTAATAATGGAGATCTGCAACCCGGAAATTCCATTTACAGAAAAAGAAATTAAGAAGACACATGGAAGTTTCTAAAGAAAAAAACCTTGTCATAGAAGGCAAGCACAAAAAACCTATTGTTGCCGATATTATTTTTAAAGATGATGGCAAAGCCAAACCAATTGTGATTTTCTGTCACGGCTACAAGGGTTTTAAAGACTGGGGGGCCTGGGATATCATGGGTGATAGATTTGCCGAAGAAGGCTTCTTTTTTGTGAAATTCAACTTCAGCCATAATGGAACCGGACCAGATCACCTCACCGAATTTCTTAATATTGAAGCCTTTGGCGACAATAATTATGTGAAAGAGCTGGACGACCTGCAATCTGTAATAGATTGGATACTGTTGCCTGATTTTAAATTCGCTCAGCAGATCGATGCAAGTAATATAAACCTCATAGGACATTCAAGAGGAGGTGGAATAGCCGTAATTAAAGCTGCTGAAGACAAAAGAATTGGCAAAATATTGACCTATGCCTCTGTATCCGATTTCGGATCCCGCTTCCCGGAAGGAAAAAAACTCGAAGCCTGGGAAAAGAAAGGAGTGCAGTATATCGTGAATACAAGAACCGGTCAGCAATTACCTCATCATTACCAGTTCTATAAGAATTACAAGGAAAATAAAGAGCGCCTTAGCATCAAAAAAGCTGCAAAAAAATTGAAGATCCCTCACCTTATTGCTCATGGCAGCAGTGATACCAGCGTATCTATTGGAGAGGCCGGAAATTTATTTGAGTGGAGCCCGGCTCCAAAACTACTTCTGGTAGAAAATGCCGACCATGTATTTGGAACTAAACATCCTTGGAATGGTGAAGAGTTGCCAAAAGAATTTAAACATGTGATCAAGAAAAGTATAGCTTTCCTGAAAACAGATTCCAAAGAATTATGGGACGAGTACGGGGAATCTGATGACGATTAGAAAATAAAAAACCACTGTGAAAACAGTGGTTTTTTTTGTGGAGAATATCGGAGTCGAACCGATGACCTCTTGCATGCCATGCAAGCGCTCTAGCCAGCTGAGCTAATCCCCCGACTGGGAGCAAATGTAATAATTTTTCTGAAATATGGAAATCTTTTATTTTTCGAAAATTTGATGATCAAAAAGGCCGGAATACATCAGCTTGAAGAAATAAAATCTCTTACCGAAGCATGTGCAAAAGCCATGTGCTATAAAGGTATCTACCAGTGGAATGAACACTATCCTTCTCTTGAAAAATTAAAAGCTGATATTGAAAAAGAAGAACTTTATCTCTATGAGGAGAATGGTCAAATTATGGGCATTATTGTTATCACAGAAGATATGGACGATGAATATATTCCCATAAAATGGTTAAGTAAAACCGAGTCAAATATTTATATACATCGCCTTGCGACTCATCCCGATGTTTGGGGGCAGGGATATGCACGTAAACTGATGGATTTTGCCGAGAATTATGCGAGGGAGCACGAATTCGAATCGATAAGGCTGGATACCTTCAGCCAGAATAAAAGAAATCAGAAGTTTTATGAATCGCGGGGTTATCAAAAATTAGGGAATATCTACTTCCCCAAACAAAGTGAGCATCCTTTTTACTGCTATGAGTTGCTTATTTAATTAGTTAGCCTCTATATTTGCTCTTCATTTACCAGTCCCTTGGCAGATTCAGTAAGTTTTAAAAATATCAATAAGATAGCCATTCCCGCTATTATTGCGGGGATTGCCGAGCCTCTTATTTCCCTCACCGATATAGCGGTTATAGGAAATGTAGGTAAAAACTCGGTGGAGGCGCTTGCCGCTGCAGGAATTGTAGGTTCTTTTCTTTCTGCCATTATCTGGATTGTTGCCCAGACCAAAACTGCTATTTCAGCCATCGTTTCTCAGCATCTTGGTGCAAATCGTCTTCACGCGGTTAAAACACTTATCCCACAGGCCATTGCCTTCAATTTTCTGTTCAGTCTGGCCATTTACGGGGTTACTGCTTTTTTTGCACGTGCAATTTTCAGTGCATATAATGCTGAAGGACTAATATTACAGTATTCTGAAGATTATTACCAGATCCGGGCACTAGGATATCCTCTAACCCTGGTGACCTTCGCGATTTTTGGCATTTTCCGCGGACTTCAGAACACCTTATGGGCCATGAAATGCAGCCTTACAGGCGCCGCAGTAAATGTTGCGCTAGATTATTTGCTGGTTTATGGAATTGACGGGTTAATACCTCCTATGCATTTAAAAGGAGCTGCCTATGCGAGTCTCGCTGCTCAGGCTACCATGCTTGTAATGGCCTTCTGGTTTTTCTTTAAGAAGACCCCCTTTCATCTCAAACTGAGTTTTAATATAAATCCACGAATGAAAGGATTGCTGTTAATGGCAGCCAATCTCTTTGTGCGTACAGCTGCGCTCAATTTTGCCATTTATCTCGCCAACGCCTATGCCACAGATTATGGAAAGAATTATATCGCCGCACAAAGTATACTAATGAATATCTGGCTGTTCTTCAGCTTTTTTATAGACGGCTATGCAAATGCCGGAAATGCGATTGGAGGGAAGCTACTCGGAGCTATGGATTACAGGAATCTCTGGGAACTCAGTAAGAAAATAAGTAAATACGCCGTTTTAATAGCGATAATCCTGATGGCTCTCTGTGCTCTTTTTTATAACCAGATAGGTTTATTGTTCAATAAAGAGGCTACGGTACTTGCTCTCTTCTCCTCGGTCTTCTGGATGGTGCTTATCATGCAACCCGTAAATGCGATAGCTTTTATGTTTGACGGTATCTTTAAAGGATTGGGGGAAGCTAAATATCTTAGAAACGTCTTACTTGTAGCAACATTTCTGGGCTTCACTCCTGCCCTGCTTATATCTGATTACTTCGGGTTGAAATTATATGGAATCTGGATCGCCTTTTTCGTATGGATGCTCATTAGAAGTAGTACCCTGGTTGTCTATTTCCGCAGAAAATACCTGCATAAGGAAGTTTAGATTCTGTTAAGTTGGCTTCTGCTTTTAAGCAATATCCTTAACTTTGGTAAAAACCTGAATTTTATGACCACCAGCCGCGAGAACGGAAGTTTATATACTAGCATTGAAAATAAGATCGCAACTGTAGAGTTTGGACATCCTGCGAGCAATTCCTTTCCTTCAGAACTCCTGGACAGACTTGAGAAAGAGTTTAGGAAACTTTCAGATGATGAAAATGTAAACGTTATTCTATTAAAGTCGGAAGGGGAAAAAGCATTTTGTGCGGGAGCCTCGTTTAATGAACTTATTGAGATTGATGATCTGGAAAGTGGAAGAAAATTCTTTTCAGGTTTCGCTAATGTGATCAATGCGATGAGGGCCTGCAAAAAACCTGTCATAGGCCGGATACAGGGAAAAACTGTTGGGGGTGGAGTTGGACTGGTAGCCGCGTGTGACTACGCAATGGCTACAGATGCTGCAGCCATACGCCTTTCAGAGTTAAGCATTGGGATAGGTCCTTTTGTGATTGCGCCGGCGGTTAAAAGAAAGATGGGAGTAGGAGCCCTCGCAGAACTAAGCCTGGCAGCCCATGAATGGAAGAATGCATACTGGGCAAAAGAAAAGGGCCTGTACGCCCGGGTTTTTGAAAACATAAAAGACCTGGATAAGGAAGTCGAGATCTTTACTTCAAAACTGGCTTCCTATAACCCTTCTGCCCTGGAAGAAATGAAAAAGAGCCTTTGGAAAGGCACTGAAAACTGGGAGCATTTGCTGTATGAACGGGCTGCAATATCGGGAGAATTAGTGCTATCAGAATTTACTAAACAGGCACTGGCTAAATTCAAAAAATAAAGATATGATGCAGCAGGAACACTTACCAAAAGATAAAGACCCTACCGAGATACAGGAATGGGGATGGACCTTAAGGGAATTCATAACAGAAAATTTCTGGTACTTACTTGCAATACTGGTATTATTAGGCTTATTCTTTTATGCGCGCTATAGATGGAGAGTAAGACATGAAAGAAACAAAAAGAACTGATGGATCAGGACACCTGGGAATTTTTTAGGTTTTTAAGCGGCATGGGATTCTGGATCATCCTCGCCCTTATACTTATTGGCGTGTTCGTTTATAAAAGATTCAGAAAATAGCTAGCGGGTTTTCAACCAGCCTGTAATGCTTAAACGAGGTACCTTAACGGGCTTCACCTCGTGTTCCAATTCCTGGCTCTCAAAGATCACTACTCTTCCGGGAAAGGGATAGATATTAATTTCCTCTTCTTTTCCGCCATTTTCTGTATAAATAGTAAGTTCACCACCATTTTCGGGTTTCCAGTCTTCATTATTGAGATAACATACCATGGAAAGTTTTCTTCTGCCATCATTCTGAAAGGTATCCAGATGTCGTTTATAAAAAGTTCCTTCAGGATAGAGCGCATAATGGAATTCCTTGGTAAGGATTCCCATAAAACAGGTGCGATTCAGGTAGTCTACCAGTGAATTTATCTTATTGAAATAAATCTTTTCCGCCTCGCCAGCATCAGCTTCATTGATCCAGAGAATGAAATCCCCTCGAATAGATTTTGCGATGATCTCGTTGGTTCGGTTTCCTATAGCGGCCTTTTTAAAGTTATCCTCTTCATATTTATTAAGAAGGCTACCTCTTAGTTTGTTCACCTCTGCTTCCTCGAAGAAATTATCGATGATACTGTATTTCTTCTCTAAAAGATCTGAAATCACCTGCTCATAAAGAGGATTCTCCTTAAACTCGAGCTGCTCAAAAAGCTCTAAATCTTGCTGAACCATGACAATAAAAATTTCGCAAATATACTCCAGAAATCAAATCGGGAATGTTAAAAATTCAGGCTCAAAAAATCAGTTATCTTTGTATCAAATTATGCCGAAATGAGCAATATTAGAATCACCAAACAATTCTCTTTTGAAACCGGTCACGCCCTCTATGGTTACGACGGGAAATGCAGGAACGTGCATGGCCACAGCTATAAATTAAGTGTAACTGTTATAGGAAAGCCGATCACAGATAGTGAAAATGTCAAATTTGGAATGGTGATAGATTTTGGGGATCTTAAGAAGATCGTGAAATCGGAAATTGTAGACAAATTTGATCATGCAACGGTTTTTAATAAGAACACTCCGCATGTAGAACTTGCCGAGGAGCTCAAAAGCCGCGGCCATCATATCATCCTTGTAGATTACCAGCCTACCAGTGAGAACATGGTGATAGATTTTGCAGAAAAGATCAAAAAACACCTTCCATCACATATAAGTCTCCACTCCCTCAAACTTCAGGAAACCGAATCTTCCTTTGCTGAGTGGTTTGCGAGCGATAATTGAGTTGTAAGCTATAAGCGGTAAGCCTTAAGTCATCCAGAGCTAAGCGAAGGAATCTCATTATTCCTAAAGGCAAACGCTACTTCATTGCGATTTCATCTTTCAGTTTCAGTCCTGCTAAAGTTTCATCTTTTATAAAAGGAATCCTGCTAAGACCTCACAGGTTTTGAAAACCTGTGAGGTCAGAATTTATCATTTATTATCCTTAAAATTTTATAATTATTTTCAACTATTCTAACAATCGATAAGAAGTTAATGTGTTTATTATTAGTTATTTGTGAATTTAATCGGAAAAATGTAAATTTAAAAATAAGAAACTACCTAGTAAGAAGACAATTCCAATTTCCTAAATCCTGCAACCTTAATTAACCGAAGCCTTTTATGCCCATGTGTGAAATAAATTATAGATTAAACATTTGGTTATGAAAAAAGCACTGACGCTTCTCTTACTTACAGTTTCACTAATTGGGTTTTGCCAGAATAAAAACTTTGCGGAAGTAAATGGTACAAAGATCCATTATATCACTCACGGAAAAGGTGAGCCTGTTTTATTATTGCACAATTTAACGGCAAGTCACAAAATGTATCTGCCTTGGGTAGATGATTTTCCCGAAAAGTATCAATACATAATTCCAGATTTAAGAGGTCATGGCCTTTCGAAAAATCCTTCTGATGTTTTTCGTCATCGAGATGCAGCTATTGATATGTATGCTCTTATGAATACACTAGGAATTAATAAGTTTAAAGCTATAGGAACTAGTTCAGGTGCCATGACTCTATTACATATGACCACCATGGATTCTACAAGAGTGGAAGCAATGATATTAATTGGTGGTACTACTCATTACCCTGAAGAAGCAAGGAATATTCAAAAAAATACCACATATGAAACCATCGATATTAGATGGAGAAAAGATATTCTTTATCATCAGCCAGGAGGAGAAAAACAAGCGAGAAAGTTATTAAGACTTTTTAAGGAGCTCAGTACCACGTATGAAGATATGAATTTTACCTCACCTTATCTGTCAATCATCAAATGTCCGACATTAATTATTCACGGTGATAGAGATAAACATTTTCCTATTGATATTCCAGTCAAGTTATATAAAAATATTCCAGACTCATATCTATGGATTATTCCAAATGGAGGACATCTTCCATTTGTTCACGAAAAGGAAGAATCTATTTGGTCAAATGTGTTTATAACCGTCATGGCCCAATTTTTTGAAGATAAAAAGTTCCATTAATAAAACTATATATTTAAGAGTAAAAATTGAAAGGGGCAAGCCAGCGCTGAAAAGGTGAAAAAATGTTCATTTCGTTGCAATTATTAATATTATGGCCTCACAGGTTTCCAAAGCATGTGAGGCCATAATTTATCATCCTAATTTAGCTTAGTGCTTAATGGTAATTTCGAGCCTAGAGAGAAATCTCATATCTTTACCCCGAACAAAAGCTTTATGAAAATCCCACAGGGCAAAAAAGTCTATTTTTCCAGCGACAACCACCTTGGAGCTCCAACCATGGAAGCAAGTCGGGAACGCGAAGCAAAATTCGTTAAGTGGCTGGATAAGGTTAAAGAAGATGCAGCTGCAATTTTCCTGCTAGGCGATCTTTTCGATTTCTGGTTCGAATATAAACATGTGGTTCCAAAAGGATTCGTAAGAACTCTCGGAAAACTAGCGGAAATTAAGGATTCCGGTATTCCGGTTTATTTCTTTGTAGGCAATCACGATCTTTGGATGGATAATTATTTTGAAAAGGAGCTTAATATTCCCGTTTCTCACAAACCCAAAGAATTTGAATTCAACGGAAAGAGCTTTCTTGTTGGTCATGGTGACGGACTCGGCCCCGGGGATCATGGGTACAAACGAATGAAGAAGGTCTTTACCAATCCATTCGCGCAATGGTTATACCGATGGTTACATCCAGATATTGGCGTACCGCTGGCCCAGTATTTTTCAGTGAAGAACAAAGCTATTTCGGGTGAGGAGGATATGGAATTCTTAGGAGAAGATAAGGAGTGGTTAATCCAGTATTGCAAGCGAAAACTGGAATCAAAGCATTATGATTATTTCCTTTTCGGGCATCGCCATCTCCCATTGGAGATCGACCTGAATGGCAAATCTACTTACATCAATACGGGTGACTGGATAAGTCATTATACCTATGCTGAATTTGACGGGGAAAAGCTCAGTCTGAAAAAGTTCAAATCTTAAACACTTTCTCTTATATCCTTTAGCTTAAGCTGAATCGTGGTATTCCCATTCCAGGTATTTTCATCAAGGGAATAGACCGCATCAAATCTTTTATAATCCTTGATCAGGTCCAGTTTTGAACCCAGGTTAAAACCTATTACATCAAAGGCAGGTCCGTTTTCATCTTGTTTCACTTTGCATTTTAGATGGGTCTTATCTTCCCCCACGCATTTCCCAAATCCCGTATCTATAAGGCCTTTAGTCAAAAATACCGGAGACATGTTCCCCGGGCCAAATGGAGCGAATTGCTTGAGGATACGATAGAATTTTGGGTTTATATCATTAAGATTTATTTCGGCATCTATTGAAAGTTCCGGAGTAAGCAGCTTTCGGTCTATGCTTTCAGAAACCACTTCTTCAAACTTCCTTTTGAAGTTCTCATATTCAGTTTCCAGCAGGGTTAGGCCGGCAGCATATTTATGTCCGCCGAATTGTTCAATGTGCTCTTTACAGCCTTCCAGAGCCTCATAAACGTCAAAGCCTTTCACAGATCTGGCCGAGGCCGCCAGCTTCTCCCCACTTTTTGTAAATACCAGGGTAGGACGGTACCAGGTTTCAGTTAGCCTTGAGGCCACGATCCCTATCACTCCTTTATGCCAATTCTCACTATAAACTACGGTAGTAAGTCGGTCTTCTTCCTTTTGCTCTATGATCTGCTGCCTGGCCTCTTCGGTTATGGATTTATCGGCGCTTCGCCTGGCGGTATTAAAAGCTTCGATCTCTTCGGCATACTTTCTCGCGATTTCCTCATCTTCTTCAGTAAGAAGATCCACGGCATGCTGCCCGTGTTTCATCCTTCCGGCTGCGTTGATTCGTGGTGCCACGATAAAAACCACATCGGTAATGCTCACGTTCTTCCGGTCACCAAGTAAACTGCTGATCCCTTTCCGTGGAGCGACATTGATCACGTGAAGACCATGGTAGGCAAGAATTCTGTTTTCACCGGTAATGGGAACGATATCGGCACCAATGGCCGTTGCTACCAGGTCCAGGTAAGGAAGCAGCACCTCCTCAGGCTCATTATTCCTTTTGGAGAGCGCCTGAATAAGTTTAAATCCCACACCACAACCACAAAGTTCATCATATGGATAATCGCAATCCGTACGTTTGGGATCGAGGACTGCTACAGCTTCAGGAATCTGATTCCCGGGACGGTGGTGATCACAAATAATAAAATCTATCCCTTTTTCCTTTGCGTAAGCGACTTTTTCAATAGCCTTTATCCCGCAATCCAGAGCAATGATCAGGCTTATCTCATTATCGGCCGCATAGTCTATTCCCTGATATGAAACCCCATAGCCCTCTTCATAACGATCTGGAATATAAGTCGCCACATTTGGATACCGATATTTCAGATATGAAGACATCAAAGCTACACTGGTGGTGCCATCTACATCATAATCACCATAGACCAGAATATTTTCTTCATTGGCCATCGCCTGCTCGATGCGCTGCACGGCAAGTTCCATATCCTTCATCAAAAAAGGATCGTGGAGATCCTGCAGGTCAGGACGGAAAAATTTCCTGGCCTCCTCAAAGCTATCTATTCCCCGCTGAACAAGTAACCTTGCAACCGGCAACCCAACTCCCAGCTTATCTGCCAGTGCATTTACGGTAATAGGATCAGGTTTGGGTTTTAAGGTCCAGCGCATAGAATTATATAAAAATGAATTTAGCCGAATGTAATAAAAATCGAATTACAGAATTCTTTTTTAACCTAATATTTCAGCTATTTTCTGTTGAAGTTCTGGCACCACATTTTCCTCAAACCATGGGTTCTTGCTTCGCCAGAAACGGTTCACCGGAGAAGGATGCGGCAGCGGCCAGAATTCCGGCAGGTAATCCTGATAATTCTTTACTTTTTGTGTGAGATTTGAGCTGCCAGGCAAATAATAATTCGTGGCATAAGAGCCGATCACAATTTTAAGCTGTGTGTTTTCAAGCTCTTCCCAAACCTCTTCATGCCACATGGGAGCACATTCCTTTCTGGGAGGAAGGTCTCCTGTCTTTGCCTTTCCCGGATAACAGAAACCCATGGGCAGAATGGCAAAATTTTCGGTGTCATAGAAAGCTTTTTCATCAACACCCAGCCATTCCCTTAATTTCTTACCGCTCTGATCGTTCCAGGCTATTCCGGTTTCATGCACTATCCTTCCTGGCGCCTGACTTATAAGCACGATCTTTGAATTTTTTGTGGCCTCAAGAATCGGATTTGGTCCCAGTGGAAGGTGATCTTCACAAACCCGGCAATCTCTTATTTTACATAAAAGATCTTCCATCAGGATTTTCCTTCTACCACGACTACAATTTCACCTTTAGGCGGATGTGAAGTATAATACTCAAGGACTTCAGCCGAAGTTCCCCTTATGGTTTCCTCATGCATTTTGGTGATCTCCCTGGAGACAGAAACCTTTCTATTCTCCCCAAAATACTCAACAAAATTCCCAAGTGTTTTGAGCAGTTTATGCGGTGATTCATAGAATACCATCGTTCTGGTCTCTTCAGCAAGAAACTTTAGCCTGGTTTGCCTTCCTTTTTTCACCGGCAGAAAACCCTCAAAAACAAACTTATCATTCGGTAAACCACTGTTCACCAACGCAGGAACAAAAGCAGTCGCTCCCGGTAAGCAGTCCACTTCAATACCTGCTTCCACACAGGCGCGAGTAAGCAAAAATCCGGGGTCCGAAATAGCCGGAGTACCTGCATCGCTTATAAGGGCGACGGTTTCACCGGCTTTGATCCGGGAGACTATAGCTTCCACCGTCTTATGCTCGTTATGCATATGATGGCTTTGCATAGGAGTCTGAATCTCATAATGCTTCAGTAATTTTCCACTGTTTCGTGTGTCTTCGGCAAGAATTAGATCTGCTTCTTTTAAAACCCTGATAGCCCTAAAAGTCATATCCTCCAGGTTACCAATGGGAGTAGGTACCAGAAAAAGTTTCCCCATATACCTGTATACTATTTACTGAATTTATTCTCGATATGAGCCATAAAGCGCTCCTCGTAGTCTTCTTTACCTTCCCAATTATTATAATCGGGCTTGACTATCTTATCGATAAATTTTTGGGCCTCTTCAAGGCTGTTGAAAGTATTCAGCTGGGAAAGTACACGATTATAATCGGCCGTATTTCCATCGAACAGGTGTCTGATATAAGAAAGCCTTTCGTTCAAGCCTATGTTGATGCCTTTTTTGAGTCGGTCGTTCAGCGAACGGGGTCTGTTATCCTTCTGAACATGATTCACCGGTTCAAAATCTGGAAGGTTATCATAATCTACACCTATATTTCTGAAATCCTTCTTATCCTTTTTTGGCGTCTCTTTTGGTTTGGTCGCTTCAGGTTGTTTTGGTGGCTGCGGCGTATTGATATGATTAATCATGGCATCCACCTTTTCGGTTTCAGGCGGCATCTGGGCCACAATATCCTTTATTTTTTCTGTATTGGGTTCTGTAATAGATTCAGAATCCTCATTGTACTCGGTGCCGTCCGGATAAAATTCATCATAATGCTGAACATGGGCAATTCTTTGCGGTAATTCTATTTCTTCCTCTTCAGTTTCTGTTTCCTCATATGCCTCGGTCAGATGTTTTTCAGTAAAAGCCAGTATGGTAAGTTTCTCATAAAGCTCCTTTGCTTTCTGCTTTAGCTCTTCAACATCCTTATTGCCCTTAGTTTGAAGAATAACTTCGGCAATTTGGATCAAGTCGGCTTCGATTTTCTTTTTCATCTGTTAAAATTTTTATCCTCTATTCGTCAAAATACAACGGCTAGTAGAACATCTGCATTGTATGCAAATTTTCTGCCAGATTCATTTCATAACTTTAACGATTAGCCCCTGCCCAGGGTTGTATTTTTAATAAATTTGTTCCACCTTTATGCGAAAGCGGTATTTCCCGTTTCGATTTGAAAAATACAAAATGTTTCTCGAAAATACAGTAAATCACGAAGAGCAATTTGGCTGGATAGAAGTAATTTGTGGCTCGATGTTTTCCGGTAAAACCGAAGAACTCATCCGTAGACTAAAGCGAGCAAAATTTGCAAAGCAGAATGTAGAGATCTTCAAACCAGCTATAGATACGCGCTATGATGAAGAAATGGTTGTCTCTCATGACTCCAATGAGATACGATCTACGCCGGTTCCTTCGGCCTCTACCATTCGCATTCTTGCCGATGGCTGTGATGTTGTGGGGATAGACGAGGCTCAGTTCTTTGATGATGAGATCGTAACGGTTTGTAATGACCTTGCCAATCAGGGAATTCGTGTTATTGTCGCCGGACTTGACATGGATTTTAAGGGAAATCCTTTTGGCCCCATGCCGAATCTTATGGCAACAGCTGAATATGTAACCAAAGTACACGCGGTATGTACTCGCACCGGAAACCTTGCACAATTCAGCTACCGGAAAGCTATCAACGATGAGCTTGTTTTCCTTGGCGAGAATGAAGAATATGAACCTTTAAGCCGCGCAGCCTATTATAAAGCAATGTTGAAGGAACGCGTCAAAAAGATTGACGTTAAAGATCCTGAAGAATTGAATAAACCCAAAGAAGAAAATGCCTGAAGCCAAAGAAACCGTCCTGGAGATAGACCTTGGGGCACTGGCACATAATTATCGTTATTTAAGATCAAAAACAGATAAGGATGTAAAATTCCTTTCAGTAGTCAAGGCTCACGCCTATGGAAGTGATTCCGTAGTGATCGCCAAAAAACTCGAAGAACTGGGTACCGACTATTTTGCGGTTGCCTATGTTGAAGAAGGTATAAGGCTTCGTGAAAACGGGATCACCAAACCAATCCTGGTATTGCATCCACAATTCACTCATTTTGAAAAGATCATTGAACACTGCCTGGAACCCAATCTGTATAGTGAAAAGATCCTTCGGTCATTTATAAGCACTGCTGAAAAGCTAAAACAAAAGAACTACCCCGTTCATATAAAACTTAACACTGGGCTCAACCGTTTAGGATTTGACCAGCCAGAAATTCCTGTGATCTATGATCAAATTACAAGTACCGAGACCCTGAAGATCGCTTCTGTGTTTTCACACCTGGCGGCAAGCGAGGACTGGAAGGAAAGGGACTTTACTGTTGGGCAGATAGATCTTTTCAGGAAAATGAGCTGGGAACTTGTTGAAAAGCTTAGCTACGAACCCCTGTTACATATTTGCAATACCTCAGGATTGATCAATTATCCCAAAGCCGCATTCAGCATGGTGAGAACCGGAATCGGACTCTATGGCTATGGAAATGATGAAAACGTGGATCCCGATCTTAAACCTGTGGGGACTCTTAAAACCATAATTTCCCAGATAAGAAAATTAGACAAAGGAGCTACTGTTGGTTACAACCGGGCTTTTAAGGTTGAAAAGCCAAGCAAGATAGCCACTCTCCCGGTTGGTCATGCCGATGGTATAAACCGCATTTACGGAAAAGAAAAGGCCGGAGTAATGGTTCACGGTAAGTTCGCGCCCATTGTAGGGAATGTTTGTATGGATATAATAATGATAGATGTAACGGGAATAGATTGTGAAGAAGGTGATGAAGTGATCATATTCGGTGGACCACAACATCCGGTAAGTTTTGCCGAAGCCGGGGGAACAATTTCCTATGAACTTATTACGGGGATCCAACGTAGAGTCACAAGAAAGATAATTCCTGAAGGATCATAAAAAGTAAAGAATTTAATTTTTTTATCTAAATTAGGCTCAACTAACTACATCAATTCGATCTTATGGGCTTTCTTTCAGATTTTAAAACATTTCTTTTTCAGAAAGATATTGTGATGCTCGCCACTGCGGTAGTCATTGGCGCAGCCTTCAATAAAATTGTAAATTCTGTTGTAAACGATGTGATCATGCCTTTAATAGGTGTCTTCACGGGTGGCATAGATTTTACCCAGAAATTCTTTTCACTTGATGGGAACCATTATGAAACCCTGGATGCGGCCAAGGAGGCTGAAGCCGCGGTGATCACATACGGAAACCTTATTCAGGCCATCATTTACTTTATAATCATTGGTTTTTTTATATTTTTGGTTTTAAGGTCTTATGAAAAGACCAGGAAAAAAGAAAATGTAGAAGAAGCTCCGGCTCCAAAAGGACCTACACAGGAAGAGATCCTGCTGGAAATAAGAGACGAACTGAAAAAACAAAATTCATAAAGAAGTACGCTTACCGCTACACTACTTATTTCAACTATAAACCCCGGTGAAAATCGGGGTCTTTTTTTTAACAAAAATGACAAATGCGTATAAATCTTTATAAATCAGGTATTTTTTTCGATCTGTATACATCAGGTTTAAAAGCAACTAATACCTTTGCAATCAAAATTTTAAAAAGTACTTTGTAATTATGAAAGTAGCTGTTGTTGGAGCCACCGGTATGGTGGGAAATGTAATGCTAAAAGTCCTGGAGGAAAGAAAATTTCCTTTAACGGAACTTATTCCCGTTGCCTCAGAAAGATCTGTTGGTAAGAAAGTTAAATTCGGAGAGAAAGAATATGAAGTCGTTGGTCTGGAAACTGCAGTTTCCATGAAACCGGAAATCGCCTTGTTCTCGGCTGGAGGGGATACCTCCCTGGAGTGGGCGCCTAAGTTTGCCGAAGCAGGCACTACGGTGATCGACAACTCTTCAGCGTGGAGAATGAATCCTGCCAACAAGCTTGTGATTCCGGAGATCAACGCGAATCTTCTAACAAAGGAAGACAAGGTAATTGCAAATCCAAACTGTTCCACCATTCAGCTATTAATGGCATTAAAACCGCTTCATAATACCTATGGTATCAAAAGGGTGGTTGTTTCCACCTACCAGTCAATTACCGGTACCGGTGTAAAAGCGGTGAGACAGTTGGAAAACGAATATGCTGGTGAAGAAGGAGAAATGGCATATCCTTATCCAATTCACAGGAATGCACTTCCACATTGCGATGTTTTCCAGGATAATGGCTACACTAAGGAGGAGATGAAACTTACCAACGAAACCAAAAAGATCCTTGGTGACGATTCAGTGAATGTAACTGCCACAGCGGTAAGAATCCCAGTAGTTGGAGGTCATTCTGAATCTGTGAACATTGAGTTTGAAAAGGATTTCGAGGAAGCAGAAGTAAGAAAATTGCTTAATGACTTTCCCGGGCTCACCGTAAAAGATAATCCGGCTGTTAACACCTACCCAATGCCTATTTATGCTGAAGGGAACGATGATGTTTTCGTGGGAAGGATAAGAAGGGATTATTCCCAGCCAAATACGCTAAACATGTGGATCGTGGCCGACAACTTAAGAAAAGGAGCCGCCACTAACGCGGTGCAAATAGCCGAATATTTACTTGAAAACGATCTCGTATAGAGAATTCAAATATTTAAATATCTTTAAAGGCCTGAAAGCGAAATATCTTTCAGGCCTTTTTTGCTTGATTTATTTGAAAATCTCAACCCAATCTTTTATGAAAAAAATGATAACCATGATTCTTGCTGCAAGTGCTCTTATAGCTTGCGATGATGAATCAAAAAAAACAGAATCAATTGCTTTGAATTATCCTGAGACTAAGAAAGTAGATACCGTGACCGATTATTTTGGCACTAAAGTCAAAGACCCTTACCGATGGCTAGAAGACGACAGAAGTGAAGAGACCGAGAACTGGGTGGAAGCTCAGAATGAGGTTACCTTCGGTTACCTTGAAAAGATCCCCTATCGCGATGAGCTAAAAGAAAGGCTCACCCAACTATGGGATTATGAAAAATTAGGAGCTCCTTTTACCGAAGGTGATTATATCTATTTCTTCAAGAACGACGGATTACAGAATCAAAGTGTCCTTTACCGTAAAAAGGGTGAAGACGCTGAACCAAGAGTTTTTCTTGATCCGAACAAATTCAGTGAAGATGGTACTACCTCACTTTCAGGAATGAGTTTTTCTGAAGATGGGAAAAAAGTAGCCTATGCTATTTCTGAAGGAGGAAGTGACTGGAGAAAAGTGATCGTGATGAATGCCGAAAACAGGAAGTTGCTTGGAGACACAATAAGAGACGTGAAATTCAGCGGACTTTCATGGAAAGGCAATGAAGGTTTTTATTATTCAAGTTATGATAAGCCGGAAGGAAGTGAACTTTCAGCCAAGACCGATCAGCATAAATTATATTACCATAAACTCGGTACAGACCAGAGTGAGGATAAGGTAGTATTTGGTGATTCTGAAGAACAGAAAAGACGCTATGTAGGAGGAAATGTGACTGAAGACAATCATTTCCTTATTATTTCGGCAAGAAATTCTACTTCAGGCGGAGAACTTTATCTTATGGATCTTACCAAAAAGAACCCCAAACTGGTAACAATCCTGAACAATTTTGATACCGATAGTTATGTGATAGATAATCAAGGCAGCAAGCTTTACATTGTGACCAATCTTGACGCTCCCAATCGAAGAATAGTCACGGTAGATGCTTCGAATCCAACTCCTAAGAACTGGAAAGATTTCATCCCGGAGACCGAAAATGTACTTAGTCCTTCCACCGGTGGTGGTTATTTCTTTGCAGAATATATGGTAGATGCGATTTCACAGGTGAAGCAATACGATTATGAAGGCAACCTGATAAGGGAAGTAGAACTACCGGGAATTGGATCAGCGGGAGGATTCAGTGCTAAAAAAGAGGAAGATGTTCTCTACTATTCCTTCACCAATTACGTAACACCGGGAACCATTTATAAATATGATATTGAAGATGGCACCTCTGCAGTGTACAATAAGCCTAATATAGACTTTAACCCGGACGATTACGAAAGCGAGCAGGTCTTTTATAATTCAAAGGACGGGACAAAGATCCCTATGATTATAACCTACAAGAAGGGAACCGAAATGAATGGCAAAAATCCGACTATCCTGTACGGTTATGGTGGATTTAACATTAGCCTTACGCCAGGCTTCAGTACTGCCATGAGCGTTTGGCTGGAGAAGGGAGGTGTTTATGCCGTGCCCAATCTTCGCGGAGGCGGAGAATATGGAAAGGATTGGCATGATGCCGGCATCAAAATGAAAAAGCAAAATGTATTTGATGATTTCATTGCTGCCGCCGAATATCTTATTGAAAACAACTATACTTCAAGTGAATATCTTGCCGTACGTGGCGGGTCAAATGGTGGATTACTGGTTGGAGCTACCATGACCCAGCGACCTGACCTTATGAAGGTTGCCCTTCCGGCTGTTGGTGTGATGGATATGCTTCGTTACCATACCTTCACTGCCGGAGCGGGCTGGGCATACGACTATGGCACGGCCGAGGATAACAAGGATATGTTTGAATACCTGTATGGATATTCGCCGGTTCATAATGTAAAAGAAGGTGTTGAATATCCTGCCACTCTTATAACCACAGGTGATCATGATGATCGAGTGGTGCCAGCCCATTCCTTTAAATTTGCAGCAGAGTTACAGGATAAACAGGCAGGTGATGAACCAGTGCTGATAAGAATCGAGACTAAAGCTGGACATGGGGCAGGAAAACCTACCAGCATGATCATTGAAGAATATGCTGATATTTTTGGGTTCACCCTTTATAATATGGGCTTTAAGAGCCTTCCAAATCAAATAGACCAAAAAGTAAAAGGTTAATTATTCAACCTCCAAAAGATAAAACCGGTCGGAATTTAATTTTCGGCCGGTTCTTTTTTTTGTACAAGATGCAGATCTCCTTTTTCGTCAAGATAATATCCTTTTTGGGCATGATAAAGTATTTCTTCTTTATCATCTGAATATGCCTCCAGCAATTCATATTCTCCTTTTACATCTTCCTTAAGCCTCCGTATCTTTTCTTCGTTATTGCAGGCAACCCCTTTAATCCTATAATTATCATTTTCATATTTGGTTAAGGTTCCCAAAACCTTTACCGGAAGAAGCTCCTCCATATATTTAGTGTATATCTCAAAACCACCGGTTATTATATATACCTCTATTCCATTTCGGGAATGTGTTTGAATATCCCTTATCATATCTTCTCTGAAATATTCAGGAAATTCTATATCCCAGAATTGTTTTGCATATTTTTCAACCTTATGGGGAGGTATGCCTTTTAAATAGTTATAAAAATTCTCCTTGAAATAAGTTTTGTTTATCAATTTCAAGGAGTATAGGGCATACATCCATGCTAGTTGAAGAGAATGTATAAGCTTATAATCCTTTTTATAACAAATAAATTTGAAGAAATCGTCTTTGGAGGATTTCTTATATAAAGTCTGATTAAGATCGTAAACAATAATTTTTTTCATCTTTAGGCCGGAACAAGTATAAGTTGATTAGATTTATCTCAAAAAGATAGCAAAAACTCCAGATGTTAATCCTTAGATTATCATTTAATAAACAAGATTTTAACCTCATATGCTAAAGCTCCAGAATGTATCCTTTGCTTACGATAAAGAACCTGTCCTTAAGAACATTAGCTTTAGGATAGAAAAAGGTCAGAATGTTTCGATTATCGGCGAAAGCGGATGTGGGAAAAGCACTCTATTAAAACTTATTTACGGCCTTCTACACACTGATGGAAAGATAACCTGGAATGGTGAGGAACTACTTGGCCCCTTATACAATCTGGTACCCGGAGAACCTTTCATAAAATATCTCGCTCAGGATTTTGACCTTATGCTTCCCTTAAGCGCTGCAGAGAACGTTGGAAAGCATTTAAGCAATTTCTACCCTATAAAGAAGAAAAGACGCATCAGAGAGCTGCTGGAAGTGGTTGAAATGGAGGAAGAGGCCGATAAAAAAGCGAAATTCCTGAGTGGTGGTCAGCAGCAGCGAATAGCCCTCGCAAGGGCACTGGCCGATGAACCGGAAATATTATTGCTCGATGAACCCTTCAGCCATATTGACCATTTTAGAAAAAATAATCTACGCAGACGACTGTTCTCATACCTAAAAGAAAACAATATCACCTGCATAGTTGCAACACATGATAGCACTGATGCACTTTCATTTGCTGACAGAACTTTCGTGATCAAGAACGGTGGTATTTATGCAGATGGCACACCCCAGGAACTTTATCAGACTCCACCCAATAAATATATCGCCTCTCTTTTTGGAGATGTGAACCATATCATGCTTAAAAATCTCAAGGAAGATAACTCCAGCAGAAAACGGGTGGTTCTATATCCACATGAGATTGAGATAGTCTCAAAATCTGGAATCGAAGCGGTGGTTAAAAAGAGCTATTTTAAAGGAGAAAGCTTTCTTATTGAGGCCAGCCTTAACAGTGATCATATTCTAATAGATCACCATAATGAGATCGAACCCGACACAAAAATAAACTTAAAAGTCTCGGAAGAGCTGATCGATAAACGCCTTAATTAACTGAATTGATCCGGATTTTCTTAGCATTCATTTCAAAATGTTCTCCTGCTTCCTTACCGAGTAATTTTTGAGCCACAGGAGCCTGGATGCCTACCGCATAGAATTTCTCATTTCCTATGGAAATTTCCCCGGCAGGAATCGAAATAAAATAACTCGCAATTTCAGTATTTACAATACTACCAAGGACGATTCTTCCTGAAGCTTTGTGATCTTCTATCCTGTTAAGCACCTTTACCTGTTTCTCATATTCGTTGAGCTGATTACTTAGCTTATTCCACTCGATATTGATCATTTCCCGGCCAGTCTCATATTTATCTCCCGCACTGCTTTTTGATTCGTTATCAAGATCCTCTTTCAGGCCGTTCATGGCTTTCAAGACCACATCGGTTTTCTTCTGAAGAAAATCCCGGCAGGCTTTTATCAATTCTGAACGATCTGCTTTCATATTACTCAAGACTGAATCGGCCGTAATTCTGCATCTGGTTCACGATCCAGTTCTTTCTTCTCTGAATAAAACTGGAGGCAGGGTTCGCCCTATATTCCCTGGGGTTTGGAAGTACTGCGGCTATGGCAGCTGATTCGTAGGCTGAAAGATCGATGGCATTTTTACCAAACCAGTGTTTGGCCGCTGCCTGGGCTCCATACACCCCTTTGCCCATTTCTATACTGTTCAGATAGACCTCAAGGATCCTTTCCTTGCTCCATAGCATCTCTATTAGAAAAGTGAAATATGCCTCCATACCTTTTCTAAACCAGGTTCTGCCCGGCCATAAAAAGACATTTTTTGCGGTTTGCTGGGATATAGTGGAGGCACCGCGTATCTTTCTTCCCGAACGGTTATCTTCCATCGCCTCCTGAATAGCCTCAAAATCAAAACCCTTGTGGTTTACAAAATTCTGATCCTCACTGGTGATCACTGCCAGTTGCAGGTGCCTGGAAATATCATCAATCGGGACCCATTCGTGATGAAATTCTTCCTGGGGGTTTTCAAAATAGCGAATCGCCATAAGTGGGGTATAGGGCACTGGCAACCATTTGTACACCATTACCATGAAAATACTGAAAATGAACAGTCCCAGAAGGATCTTGAATATAAACCTGAAAATTCTTTTTATCATGATTGTAAAGCTAGATCTGCAATTTCTCTTCCTACCAGACTACCAATGGCAACGCCCATGCCGCCCAGTCTCACCCCGCAGTATACATTTTTGGAAATCTCTTTGATTATTGGTTTTTTTTGCGCTCCCACTCCCATTATTCCGCTCCAGGATTGTTCAATCTCGAATTCGGTATCTGGCAGGATGCTGGTCTTTAGAAGATGTTTTAATTTGTTCTGAATGATATCGGTTAGGCCCGTTTGATCGGTCTCCTCGGTTTTAAAATCCAGATTCCTTCCTCCTCCAAACAAGACTCTGTTGCCAACATTCCTGAAATAATAATATCCCTTATCCAAATGAAAAGTTCCCTCGAAGGGAGGGTTTTTCAGCGGTTTCGTAATAAGCACCTGGGCCCTGGCCGGTTTCACTTCATCAATACCGAGCCTGGAGGCAAATCCGTTTGTGGTTATAATAGCTTTTTGGGAGTACAGCTCGAACTTATTCGTTTTGATTTTTATGCTGTCTTCTTCATTTGTTAGTCCTTCAACCATTACATTATTCAGGATACGGATTCCAAGAGCCTGTACCTTTCTCAATAGAGCACTCATCATCTTGCCGGTATCAATCTGGCCTTCAAATTTGCTGTATATGAGTTTTGGCTGAATATTCCTGAAACCGAATTTATTATCTTCCATACTGAAAACCTCATCATGAAAAACAGAGTTCAACATCTCATTTACTTCGGGCATTTTCTGAATGCATTCTGAATAAAGCTCTTCATCTTCAGGAACAAAAAGCTCATATCCTCCATAAGTGCGATAATCTATCTCCTTATCTCCCAGATTCTCCCGAAGCAATTCCAGTCCAAGTACCCGTTTATGAACCAGTTTAACCACCTCTTCTTCTGTATGCGTCTTTAGATCCTCCAGGATCTCTGAAATACTTCCAAAACAGGCAAATCCCGCATTCTTGGTGCTGGCCCCTTCCGGCAACATGCCCTTTTCAAGGATAAGGATCTTTGCATCAGGCTGCAGCTCTTTAAGCCTTAAAGCACAATTAAGTCCGGTGATCCCGCTACCTACTATACAAAAGTCGATATCCGAAAACCAGGAATCGGTTTCCCAAAAGGAAAAATTCATAGGTTGGTATTTTCTATGGCTGAAAATACAAAAAACCTCACAGGTTTTTGGCACCTGTGAGGTTTATATGAATTATTGAATTCTAAATTTTATGACTCTTCTTCCATGGCCTTCATCTTGAAGTCTTCCATGAATTTCGTCGTGTAATTTCCTTCAATATAATCAGGATGATCCATCAACTGGCGATGGAAGGGGATCGTGGTTTTTATTCCCTCGATCACAAACTCATCAAGGGCACGCTTCATCTTATTGATCGCCTCTTCCCTGGTTTGGGCAGTGGTTATCAACTTAGCGATCATGGAGTCATAATTTGGCGGAATAATATATCCGCTATACACATGAGTATCTATCCTTACCCCATGACCTCCCGGCGCATGCAGGTTGGTGATCTTCCCTGGTGAAGGTCTGAATCCGTGATACGGATCCTCTGCATTGATCCTGCATTCTATGGAGTGAAGCTGCGGCTCATAGTTCTTTCCAGAGATCGGCACCCCGGCAGCTACAAGGATCTGCTCACGAATAAGATCGTAATCTATCACCTGCTCTGTAATAGGGTGTTCCACCTGAATACGTGTGTTCATTTCCATGAAATAGAAATTCCTGTGTTTATCAACAAGGAATTCCACGGTACCGGCACCTTCATATTTAATAAATTCAGCAGCCTTTACAGCGGCATCTCCCATTTTCTTACGAAGGGTATCGGTCATAAAAGGCGAAGGAGTCTCTTCCGTCAGCTTCTGGTGACGACGCTGAATAGAGCAATCTCTTTCTGAAAGGTGACAGGCTTTACCGCTACTGTCTCCAACCACCTGTATCTCGATATGGCGTGGCTCTTCAATAAGCTTCTCCATATACATCCCGTCATTTCCGAAGGCGGCATCAGCCTCTTTCCTTGCCGATTCCCATGCTGCTTCCAGGTCTTCTTCCTTCCAAACCGCACGCATTCCTTTACCTCCACCACCGGCAGTGGCTTTAAGCATAACGGGAAATCCTATTTCCTTGGCAAGTGAAAGGCATTCTTTATAATCTTTAAGAATCCCTTCAGAACCAGGAACACATGGAACCCCGGCAGCTCTCATAGTAGCCTTGGCCGTGGCCTTGTCTCCCATTTTCGCTATCATATCTGGCGATGCTCCAATAAATTTTATATCGTGTTCCTGACAGATCTTTGAAAATTTGGCATTTTCAGAAAGGAATCCGTATCCCGGGTGAATTGCATCGGCATTAGTTATTTCTGCCGCGGCAATAATGTTCGATATTTTAAGATAAGAAAGGTTACTCGGTGGGGGGCCTATACAAACGGCCTCATCAGCAAATCTTACATGAAGACTTTCAGCATCTGCAGTTGAATAAACCGCAACCGTCTTTATACCCATTTCCTTACAGGTACGGATAACACGTAATGCGATCTCCCCTCTGTTTGCAATCAATATTTTTTTAAACATACCTAGTGCTTTTAAAGTTCTGAAGCCCAAAAAGGGCTTTCAGTGGTTCAAACGGGCAGTTAATTATGATGGATCAACTAAGAATAAAGGCTGATCAAACTCTACAGGAGAAGAATCTTCTACCAGTACTTTCACGATCTTTCCGGAAACTTCACTTTCAATCTCATTGAAAAGCTTCATTGCTTCAATAACACAAAGCACGTCTCCCTCCTTCACACTGTCTCCAGTCTCCACAAATGCAGGTTTATCTGGAGAAGGTTTTCTATAAAAAGTTCCGATGATCGGAGATTTTACAGTGATATATTTAGAGTCATCTGCAGAAGTATCCTTACTCTCTTTTGGAGTGCTTTCCTTTTCCTGTGGCTGAGGAGCAGGAGCAGGAGCCTGTGGTTGAGCAGGCATCTGCTGTGGCATTTGCTGACCTACAGGAACTTGTTGTACTATGGTAGTTTCCTTTTCGTCTGAACCTGTTTTAATTGTGATTTTAACATCGCCTGTTTCCAGTTTTACCTCACTTGCACCAGACTTGGCGACAAATTTTATCAGATTCTGAATTTCCTTTAAATCCATAATAATTGGTGTTGGTTTTTATGAGTTATAAGCCCATTTAAGATAAGCAGCTCCCCAAGTGAAGCCACCTCCAAAAGAGGCAAATATTAAATTATCTCCTTTTTTAAAGTTTTTTTCGTAATCGCTTAGTAATAATGGCAATGTAGCTGAAGTAGTATTACCATATCTCTGAATGTTCATTAAGACCTTGTTCTCGTCATTAAGTCCCATTCTATTTGCCGTAGCATCTATAATACGCTTGTTTGCCTGGTGCGCTACCAACCAGTCCACATCTTCATTCGTCAGGTCGTTGCGCTTCATGATCTGCTCGCTTACCCCGGCCATATTGGAAACAGCAAACTTGAATACTGTTTTCCCATCCTGTCTTACAAAATGCAGCTTCTTGGCCACGGTTTCTTCAGTTGGTGGAGTAAGTGATCCTCCAGCTTCTATTTTTAATGACTCTCTTCCAATTGCATCGCTTCTTAAGATCTCATCCTGCAGACCAAGTCCTTCAGTATTGGGCTCCATAAGAACCGCACCGGCACCATCTCCAAAGATGATACAGGTTGTACGATCGGAATAATCAATGATAGAAGACATTTTATCGGCACCTATTACGAGTACCTTTTTATATCTTCCCGATTCAATATAAGCAGCCGCTGTAGACATACCATATAAAAAACTGGAGCATGCCGCCTGCAGATCGTAAGAAAATGCATTTTTTGCTCCTATCTCAGTGGCTACATATACTCCCGTAGAGGCCACAGGCATATCTGGTGTGGCAGTTGCCATTATTATTAAGTCTATTTCTTTGGGGTCCAGGTCGGTTTTACGTAGAATATCTTTTGCTGCCTGGATTCCTAAATAAGAAGTTCCTTTGGTTGGGTCTTTTAGAATTCGTCTTTCCTTAATTCCAGTTCTGGTGGTAATCCATTCATCTGTCGTTTCCACCATTTCTTCCAACATTTCGTTGGTTAAAATATCTTCAGGCACATAGGCCCCTACAGCCGTAATTGCTGCTGTGATTTTACTCATAAAATTGGATTTAATTCACCTCTCACCGGTCTAAAATCGTTCTGAACATTCATAGAAAATTACTAAAATTAATTCTAACCGGCGTGCAAATTAAGGTCTTTTTAGGACTTATTCAACTAAAAACAAAAAACTCCCACTATGTGAGAGTTCTCTAATTTTTTGTGAAGCTCTTTTCCTAAATTAAGCCTCTATCTCTTCGGTATTATCAATTAATACCTGGCCACGGTAATAAAGTTTACCTTCATGCCAGTGAGCTCTGTGATACAGGTGTGCTTCACCTGTTACAGCATCTACAGCCACTTTTGGAGCTGAAGCTTTATAATGTGTTCTTCTTTTATCTCTTCTTGTTTTAGAGATTTTTCTCTTTGGATGTGCCATGGCTTCCTGTTAATTATTCGTTTAGTAAATTTTTTAATTTGTCCCAGCGAGGATCTGTATCATCCTCATTTTTCTTTTTCTGATTTTTCAAACTAAGCTCTTCCAGCTTATCGAGTACTTCAGACTTCAAAGTCCCGTCTTCCACTCCCGGGTGAATTTTCTTCTGTGGAACTGAAAGAACCACAAGTTCATAAATATATTGCTGAACATTCACCTCAAACTCGCCATGAGGGAGAATAAGCAAATCTTCATCATCATTATTGAACTCATCCCCGAATTTGATCACCAAAAATAATTTTCCATCAATTGGCTGATCGAATGGCTCATTTGTAAGATCACAGTTAACGTTTACTGTTCCCGTTGCTCTAAAAGTCAACTCCATCATTGTGGGTTTCTTTTCGAACAACAGATCGATCTTCACATCAGCACTGTTGAATTCATCGTACTCAAAATGTTCAAAGAACCTGTTATCTAACTCATACTCAAACTGGTGTTTCCCAAGCTTTAATCCCTTGAAAGGAATTGTAAACTCTTCTAAATTCCTCATCTCTCCTCAGTTTTGAGTGCCTTCCGTTTCCGTAAAGGCGGGTGCAAAGATATAAAAATTAATCAATTATGCTCTTTTTATAAACAATTTTTTGTTTATATCTTCCTGCCTTGTTTCTTTAGCGGATTTTCGGTCAACACCTTATATTCTTCACGTGCTTTAAATATCTCAATAGCCTTAAACACAGCTTCTTTGAACGAGTTGATATTAGCCTCGTTCTTTCCCGCAATTTCGAAAGCCGTACCATGATCGGGAGAAGTACGCACTTTACTTAAACCGGCTGTGAAATTCACTCCCCTTCCAAAAGATAAGGTCTTAAAAGGAATAAGGCCCTGATCATGATAAGAGGCTACAACAGCATCGAAATTTTTGTAGTTCTTCGAGCCAAAGAAACTATCAGCGGAATAAGGTCCAAAGACGAGGTCTCCCTTATCTCTTATTTTCTGAATAGTTGGCTTCAGGATCTCTTCGTCTTCCTTTCCAATCACTCCATGATCACCACTATGAGGATTGATCCCCAGCACTGCTATCTTTGGCTTTTCAACCCTGAAATCCTGCTTAAGAGTTTGCTGAATAATACTGATCTTCTTCTCTATCAGCTCCGGAGTGATCACCGAAGCAATATCCTTAAGAGCCACATGATCGGTAAATAAACCTATCTTCAGATTATCGGTGATCATGAACATTAAGCTATCGCCTCCCAGCTCTTTGGCCAGATAATCGGTATGACCCGGGAAATTGAATTTTTCTGACTGGATCGTATGCTTATTGATAGGGGCTGTAACCAGCACATCAATATCATCATTCTTCAAAGCACTTGTTGCGGCTTCAAGAGATTTAAACGCATATTCTCCAACAGTTGTATCTTCTTCACCAAAATTAATCTTTACATTCTCTTTCCACACATTCATCACATTTATCTTCCCGTCTATGGCTTTAGAAGGATGATCTATTCCCTGGAAATGCAGGGATAACTTATAGTGTTTCTTTAAAAAATTGATGATCTTGGACGAAGCGAAGATGATCGGGGTACAAAAATCCAGCATTCTGGTGTCGTCAAAGGTCCTGAGCACGATCTCACTTCCTATCCCATTAAGATCTCCAATGCTAATTCCCAATTTGATCATTTCGGCATGTTTCATATAGTTTCCCGATATAATATTTTAATTTTACCCACAAATGTAACCATTATTATAGAAAACAATGTTCACAGGCATAGTTGAAGAAACAGGAAAAATTACGAATCTGAAAAAATCGGGTGGAAACTTGAATATTAGCGTTCAGGCAAAGATGACACCTGAGTTAAAGATAGATCAAAGTGTGTCCCACAATGGGGTTTGTCTTACTGTTGTTTCTTTGGACGATAAAGAATATATGGTTACAGCCATTCAGGAAACCCTGGAAAAAACCAATCTTGGCCAACTCCATACGGGAGATCTGGTAAACCTTGAAAGAGGCATGAAATTAGGTGACCGCCTGGATGGACATATTGTACAGGGACATGTAGACCAAACCGCAACCTGTACCGAAATAAAGGAAAAGGATGGAAGTTGGGAATTCACTTTTGAATATGATCCTGAAATTGGAAATGTAACAATTGAAAAAGGATCGATCACTGTAAATGGGGTGAGCTTAACAGTGGTTAATTCAAAGAAGAATAGATTTAGCGTTGCGATTATTCCTTATACATATGAACATACTACTTTCAAGAACCTGAAATCTGGTGATATTGTGAATCTGGAGTTCGATGTAATCGGGAAATATGTAAAGCGCCTGAACGAATTATCTTAATTCAACTCAAACTTTCTCATCTTATAACAGCCGTACATAACTCCCACGGCCATCAATAAATATACATAATCATCTATAGGCAGGCATAATCCAGGTGGAGGTGGAGTTCCTCCTCCGCTTGAGCCATCATCGCAAGGGGGATCTGTATGGCTTTTTGTAGGCTCAGGCGGGTCCTGAGCGTGCACGGACGTAGATATACCCACGAAAAGTATTAAAACCAGGAATATACATCTAATCTGCCCCATTGATATTCGGTTAATATTTCCGGCTAAAGCCCTTAAATTCAGATTTTTTTCAGGAATTTCTATCACTAAGGTAAGAATTTTCCAGCATTAAAAAACATTTATAAACTCTATAAAGGTCTTATTTGCAAACTTAAACTTTCAAATCTTTCTACCTAATTTTAAATTTTAAAGTTTTACGGAGCTTTTGAGAGGGTTTTCCCCCATTGGGTCTTTCCATAAAAAATATAGGTTTCTGAAAATCAGACAGTTTAACAGCTTTAAATTTATACAATAAGTGGCTTCCATTCAACAATTAAAGATAAATTTTTAACAATATTGTTAATAATAAAATTTATTTCAGAATATCTTTCCCTGTAAACTGAATAATAATTTGTACTCATTATAGATGTGATAAAAAAAGAAAGCCCTGCATCTCTGCAAGGCTTTCTTTTCTTAGTGGTCCCACCTGGGCTCGAACCAGGGACCACCTGATTATGAGTCACTTTATTTTAATAACCTTTTATTACTCTTCTAAGTATATTGTAGGATTATGGCGTGTTACTATCTAGATTTTAATTCTTTTTAGCCTATTTTATAAAAATAGATTAACCATAGTTGAGCCAATAAAATAAAACTTAAAAAAACTACACGATGCAATATCAGCAAATTCCGCAGTATTAATCTTTCTTTGTCTGCTTTCAATTCGTACATGGAATATCTTTTGAATCCAATGTTATATAATAAAACCTATTTGTATTTTCATCATAATAACTTGCATTTCCTTCACTATCTAGATCGGCATCAAATTCTGGAAATTCTTTTTCATAAAACCGGTTATTATAATTGGAGTACATCTTTATAACATAGCCATCTTCAACCTCCACCAAGAAATTACCTGATTCCCCATCTCCATAATGATCCTCAATAGATACATCGGCACAATAAATTCCATCAGTGAAAATTCTATAAGAAAAGTCACCAAATAAAAGCAAGCCAATAATTAAAAAAGCAAAGAGCCCTATTATATGTTTCACTAAAGGGTCAAATTTCGGTAAATAACTATCGAAATAATCTGTTAGGATAAAAACAGAAAACAATCCAATAAAAGCTATCAAAATAAGGTAATGTAAATTGTAACCTAAAAAATTGAAGACTTCAATTACCAATATTAGGACTGAAAACAATATCATTAATAGAGCGAGAATTAGAAATGCAAATGCAACAATTCGGGTAATTTTTCCTAGAAAAGTAATCCACATTTTATCTTCTTGATCCATATGTAATTTATATAGAGTTAATTGTTATAGGTGCAAATTTTGACCTGCCAACCTCATTTAATGATTTGCTAAAATTTTCGGTTTTATAATTTCCGCTATTATATAGAAATCCTAAATCTCAGTAACTTTTCAGAGTTTTTAGTCATATAGAAATCTTTCACCATTTCAAAATCGATGAAACCAGACTCACACATCATGGCTAGCTTTATGAATTCCTGTGGATATTGACTATGTAATGACCTTGCAAAATGAAATTTGTTGTAATTTACTCTACAGGATGCATAGTCACAAAACTCAAGCTTTCTATAGCATTCACAAGCTGGAAGTGTAACCTTATCTGGAAAAAAAAGGCCTAAAGTAAGACTATCGAAAACAGCTCTATTCTCTTCTAATGCCTCCCAGTCCCATTTATTGTAAAATTCTGTGATTAGTCCTAATGACCACTTTATATTTTTATTTCTGGAGAGTCCTTGGAAATCCAAATAGTCTTGAAGTTCTTCTATATTACCAGAGGTGAAGGGATAAATCTCAGATATTAATTTATTTAAAATTTCAAATGAATAGTGTTTCATCTAAAAATGAAATTAACGCTATTATAATTAATATTAAAATATAATCAATTCTGAAATTTACCCTTTTTAACTATGATGTGTAATCCCATGCACACATCAACTCATTAAATTTTCATCCATAAAGCTAAAATAACTCTTTGGTGTAATAATTAAATGGTCAAGTACTTTCACATCTAAATATCCCCCTGCTTTAATAAGTTTTCTTGTTAAGGCCTTATCTGCTTCACTTGGATTTAAGTTACCACTTGGATGGTTATGACCTAAAATTATACTAGAAGCATTACATTTTAATGCAACACTAAACACCAACTTTGGGTCTACTAAAGTTCCTGATACGCCCCCTCTACTCACAGGGTATATGCCCAACACTTTATTGGCTCTATTCAATAAGAGAATTTTAAATTCTTCTTGTAACTGAATAGTTCCTTTATTCCAACAGGATATAAATAATCTGTAAGTAATTTCACTGTTGGTAATTTTAGTCGCTTCTCTTGTATTATCAGCGTAAGAAACTTTTATTTCACAAATACTATTTTTTCCCATCTCTCTGGTTTTTTAAAGTTAAGGGTTAGCTTAGCTACTAACCCTTATTAAACTATTCTACTCCATTCATTGAAAACACCTGCTTTTCAGTCATTTTAACAATATCATCGATGGATGTATTTGACTTTTCTACAGGTTCTCTCTCTGGTTTATTCTCTTCTTCCTGATACTCATATCTGTAATCCAGCTCTATTACCTCACCTGTATCTTTAATTGTGTATTCATAAGGTTCAGTCTCAACCTTTTCAATCTTTCCTGGAAGCTCAGTTCCTATAAGAGTTTGACAGGTTGCCTCATCAAAAGTTGAAGAAATTGTAGATCTTTTAGCAGTCACATAAAATCTATTTGTCTGCTTGGATTTAACCATTTGGATGCCGCCCTGCAGTACCAGAACATAAAAGGATTCCCCTTCTTCATTCTGTCTTTCTAGGTAATCAATTACTCTTACCATAATTCTATAATTTTTGAGTTGAAAAATCTTTCATTAAGTTCCAAATAGTCTCTAAGCAGATACAACTCAGCTATCACCTTGGTTCTAAATACTCAGACCAAAATTTGAAACTCAGATAGAAAGGCGGGGGGATATCCCCATCGCAGAACTTGGTGGGGGTGTTGCCACAGGGTAAAGCATGAATAAATAATTTTACTCCAAAAAAAATTTAAAAAATTTGAGAAGGAGATTAAAAAAGCATATTGTTATCGGTATTATATTTCGCTATTATTTACATTTAATTAGTTTCAATTCATTAAGAAAATTTTTAGATTTACCTGTTCAGTACGCTTCCCTGCCAGCGATACCATAAAAAGTTAAATCTAAATATCATCTAAGAATGATCAACCAACTTATTACCAATCTCAATAATGGTAACATTCGACTATTTTTTGAATCTAAAATCACCTCTTTTAAGCCTGAGCAGGAAGTCTTTGAGAATATAGTCTCCGAGGAAAAACCTTTTGCAGATCCGGTGAAAATAGGACATGCTGAACTTAATAATCATGAAGAACTATTAGTTTTTTCATGTGCCTATAGGTCTGAACTTACTGCCAGAAGTGCTAAGAAACAGCAGTTCGAAATAGCTAAAAAAATCCTAACGGAAGATTTTAAAGATGGTGCAATTTTCATCTTTTATGATGATGCTGGAAATTTTCGCTTCAGCTTTATCAGAAAAAATTACGGAAGTGAAACATCTAAATATTCTAACTGGAAGAGATTCACTTACTATGTGGACCCATTAAAGAAGAACCAGACTTTTAGAACAAGAATGGAGAGCTGCAGGTTTGATTCTTTGGATTCCATACAGAACTGTTTTAGTGTTGAACCCCTTTCTAAGAAGTTTTATGAGGATCTAAGCTATTGGTATTTCGCGTCCTTTGATGAGGTAGAATTTCCTAATGATCGTAAAGAGAAGGAATACAATTTAAAGGCTAATGCAATGATTAGGCTAATCACTCGCCTAATATTTATTTGGTTCATGAAACAGAAAGGTCTAGTGCCAGGGGAACTTTTTGAGAAAAGAAAATTAAACGGCCTTCTCCATTGGAAGGATTCAACTGGAAGTACATACTACAAAGCCATTTTACAAAACTTATTCTTTGCAACTTTAAATACTCCACAAGAAATTGGGCGAAAATTTGTTACTAGTCAATTCGGTGTTCAAAATTTTTACCGTTACAGGAGATTTATAAAAGATGAACAATATTTTTATGAACTGATGAATCCTATTCCATTTCTTAATGGAGGTCTATTCGAAAATCTGGATATCGTTTTTACCGGAGACAAAGAAAATAATATGTCTAGAACGGAAATTAGGATAGATTGTTTTTCAGATAATAAAAAGAACGAAAATCGTTTAAAGGTTCCTGACTACCTTTTCTTTGGTGAACGAAGAGCGGATATATCACGATTTTTTGAAGATAAAAGATGTGCCGATGTTGAAATTTCTGGCCTCATTGACATACTGAATCGCTATGACTTTACAATTGATGAAAACACTCCGGAAGATCAGGAAGTTGCATTGGATCCAGAACTATTAGGAACTGTCTTTGAAAACCTTCTAGCAAGCTACAACCCGGAAACTGAGAAAACAGCTCGAAAAGAGTCCGGATCTTTTTATACACCACGACCTATCGTCAATTACATGGTAAAAGAATCTCTGGAGTGTTACCTGGAGGGTGCTGTTAATATTAAAAAAGAATATCTTGAACAACTTTTTGATCCCAATGAGAAATTGGATCTAGAAAAAGAAGAAAAAATTAAAATTGTTTCTGCTTTAAGTCATATTAAGGTTTTAGATCCTGCTTGTGGTTCTGGAGCTTTTCCCATGGGTTGTTTGCAACATCTGGTTAGTGTCTTGAATAAGTTAGATCCGGAAAATCAATTCTGGAAAGAAGCTCAAATTGCCAAATTAAAAGCAGAACTAAATAACTCTGTAGACTATAGAGATTATGATAGTTTAAAAGAAAACATTGAGACTATTTTTAATAATGAATTTAATGATCCTGATTACGCTCGCAAACTTTTCTTAATCCAAAATTGCCTTTATGGAGTTGATATCCAGCCTATCGCAATGCAAATTTCAAAACTTCGTTTCTTTATATCTCTTCTGGTAGAACAAAAGACTGATCGAGAGAAGGAAAACTTCGGTGTTTTGCCACTGCCTAACCTGGAAACCAAATTTGTGGCAGCTAACAGCCTGTTAAGATTGGATGACGGTCTTAGTCGTCAAAAAGGTACTTTGGGAATGGGAAAGCTTCAAAATGTACAAGTCCTAAAAAAAGAAGAAGAACTTGCCTCTGTGCGGGAAAAGTATTTCTCTGCAAGAACTCCAAAAACGAAAAGTAAATATAGGGGCGAGGACAAAAAAATCCGAGAAGAAATAGCTAGTTTATTGATAGAAGATGGTTGGGACAATGACGCAGCTTACAATATAGCACAATGGGATCCATTTAATCCCAACTCTAAAGCAGAGTGGTTTGATCCAGAATGGATGTTCGGATTAAAAGATTTTGATTTAATAATCGGCAATCCTCCTTATAGTCAGGTTAAAAAAAATACCTATGACAAGAAAATTTTTCCCTACTCAGAAGGAAAAGATAAAGGGAAACAAAATTTATATAAGTTGTTTGTAGAAAATTCCTTTATTCTGTCCAGAAGAAACGGAATCGCTTGCATGATTGTCCAAAGTAGTCTTCTTGGAGATTTATCGGCAACATATACAAGAGAGTTATTACTAAAGAATACAAGTATATTAAAAATAATAGAATTCCCTAAAAAATCTAAAGATGCTGAGGGACAGGTTTTTTCCTCTGTGCTTCAGGGTACTTGTATTTATATTTTTAAAAAGAAGATTCCAATAAAGAATCATAATTTTTCAATTTCAATTCAGAATAATGTCAAAACAATTTCTAATCCTGTGTTTGAAAAAATAGGTCAGAAAGAACTTTTAACCATTTATCCTGATGCTTATTACATCCCATTAATAAAAGAAAATTATTCTCAGATTCTGGAAAAATTGCCCGCCAAGACTTTTCCTTTAAGCATACTAATTAGAGAGATTAGCCAAGGAGATCTCAATCTTACCACTTCAAAAAAATATTTTTCCGAAGTCATTTCTGAAGTAAAGCTATATAGAGGAAAAAATGTCCGTAGATTTCTTTTAAACTCAGAAGCTTGCGAATTTCTTGATGAAGAATTTTTACCTGACCAAGTTGAGTTAAATTCAGAAAATGAATTTATCGTACTTCAAGAAATTACTGGGACAACTGATAAATATCGACTTCATAGTTGTTTAACAGTGTTAGGTGAATCTTACCTTTTCGGCCATACGGCTAATAAAATATTATTGAATGACCAGAGCCTTAATAAGCTCATAATGGGACTTCTGAATTCCAAGTTTTTAGACTGGTTTTTTAGAATTACCTCTACAAATAACCACGTCATGGGCTATGAACTGAAACAATTACCAATCCCCAATGATTTTCAGACCGCTCAGCCCCTAATGGAGAGAATAATCGGAGATATACAATACAGAACTGAAAGAGGCATTCCCTTTGAAGAGTTTGAGGAGGAATTAAATTTCCTTGTTTATTCTTTGTATGATTTATCCTATGACGAAATTCTAATGGTTGATCCCGATACCAATATTATTAGGAGCGACTATGAAAAAAGAGCACTACTAACCTAAATTTCAGTATGGCCAACAATTTTATATCTAACAAAAGTCCTCAAAAAACTCTGAGCGGCCGACTTAACAATATCATTAAGTTTAGCACAGAATTAAGATGGCTAGTAGGTTTTTTCTATTTCTCCGGTTGGAAGGAAGTATATGAAAATTTAAAAAAGAATGAAGAAGTAAAAATTCGTTTACTGGTAGGACTGGAGGTGGACAAGCATCTTCATGGAATATTTGAACACGACGTCCAGGAGGTGGATCTAAGCAGTGATGAGAGGTTTAACAATTTTATGTCTTCTATGGGCTTTGCTGTAAATAACGAACAGCAAGACACTCAAGAGTTCTATAAGCAGGTTCATTTTTTTCTAGATATGCTGCAACAGGAGAGACTCATCATTAGAAAAACAAGAGAACCAAATCATGCAAAACTCTATCTCTTCGAAATGAACAAAGAAGAAAAAGGGAAGCATAATTTTGACGGTTACCTAATTACAGGAAGCAGTAATCTCACCCGCTCTGGTCTTCATGGTCAGCAGGAATTCAATGTGGAAATTAAAGATTACGGCTATGAAGATGCTGTAGAATATTTTGAAGAGCTTTGGCAACTTGCAATCCCTATCACCGAACTTGATCAGAGAAAGAAACATCTAATAGAGTTTATACAGCACCGTTCTCAGGCAGCAGTGGTAGATCCGTTTGAAGCATATGCGATGGTTCTTAAGACTTACCTCGATTTGCAAAAACAGAAGAAGCTTAAACCCCAAGTTGAAAGATTATTAGAGGAAAATGGATTTAAGAAATTCTCCTATCAACTAGATGCGGTAAACCAAGCCATAGGGATTATTGAACAGTATAACGGAGTTGTAATCGCCGACGTAGTTGGACTAGGAAAATCTGTTATTGCTTCTTTAATAGCACGCAATCTTGACAAAAAAGGAATTATCCTCTGCCCTCCCGGGTTGATGGGTGAATATAGTGATAAAACAGGATGGTGGGGTTACGTCAGGAATTTCGAGTTAAATGGCTGGCATGTTTATAGCCGCGGACAGATCGAAAATTTGGCAGAAGAATTAGATGGCTCTGATATTGAAATGGTCATTGTAGATGAAGCACATAGCTTCAGGAATCAAGATACTTCAGCATATGAGGCTCTTATGGAAATATGCAGGGGGAAACAAGTAGTTCTGCTTACAGCTACTCCATTTAATAATTCTCCTGCTGATATTTTCTCCCTTCTTAAATTATTCATTGTGCCTGGGATGTCTGGAATTACTATCGAAAATAATCTTGAAGGGTTATTTAGAGGATATAATTACAGGTTCAGTAAATTATCGGATATCCTGAAGAACTTTAATTCCGGAAGTCCTGAAAAACGTGAGAAGGCTGAACGTGAATATGTTAAGTTACTTGGAGAAGAACCACCGGTGAATCCAGATCTTGTTCGTGCAGAATCTGCAAAATTGGCTACAAAGATCAAAGAGGTTATTTCTCCTGTAGTTATCAGAAGAAACAGATTAGATCTTGAGAAGGATTTTCAGTACAGTAAGGAGATTGGAGAATTACCCAAAGTGGCACCCCCGGAAGAACTGTTCTATTATTTAAATGAATCTCAGTCTGAGTTTTATGATAGAATAGTTACAAATTATTTTTCTGAAGGAGGGCTATTCACGGGTGCTGTTTATCAACCAGCCAGCTATGAAACAATAGTAGACGAAGAAAAGGACATGGAGGGTAACCGAAAAGCTCTACAGCAAAGGAACCTCTTTGACTTTATGCGAAGGTTATTAGTGAAGCGATTTGAAAGTTCTTTTGGTGCCTTCGAAAAAACCATTGGACGCTTTATTCAGGTTCATGAATTGGTTCTGGACTTCATCAAGAAAACCGGTGGAAAATACATTCTGGACAGAAATTTCATGGAGAAAATTTACGATTATGATGAGGATGAAATAGATGAGCTACTCCGAAAATTTGAAAATGATCTATTAGAGCGAAGAATACCAAAAAATAATACCGTATACAAAATCAACGACTTCCAGAGAAAGGAAGATTTTCTACAGGATATTCAGAAGGATCTTGAACTTTTTGAAAGAATTAAAACAGAATTAGAGGAAGAAAGGCTAGTGGAAAATGATCCCAAAAGAGAAACCATCTTTAAACAAGTTCTGGAAATCGTAAAAAAGAATCCAGATAGAAAGGTAATTCTATTTACGGAGTATGTGGACACAGTACTTCACCTGGAACCTTATTTTAGAAGAAAGCTGAAGGAAAATGTACTTGTATGTGATGGAAAAGTAACCAGAACCTTGGCAAAGGAACTTGAGCGCAATTTTAATGCTCAATACGAAGGCACCTGGCATAATGATTTTCAAGTATTAATTACCAGTGATAAACTTTCTGAAGGATTCAATTTAAACCGAGCAGGTGCCATTATTAATTACGATATCCCATGGAACCCAACTCGCGTTATCCAGAGGGTAGGCAGGATTAACAGGATTGGACAGAAAATTTTTGATCTCCTATATATCTACAATTTCTTTCCTTCAGAAACCGGTGCCGATTACGTGAAATCCCGTGAAATCGCACAGCAAAAAATGTTCATGATTCACAATGCTCTGGGGGAAGACTCTCAGATTTTCCACCAGGATGAACAACCCACGGCGAGTGGACTTTACAAAAAAATCAATGAAAATCCGGAAGATGAGGAAGAGCTAAATACAGTGACTTTTGTGCGGAATGCCTATAAAAAAATTGAGGACAAATATCCTAATGTAATAGATCGCATAGAAAAACTTCCTTCCCGTGTGAAGTCAGCAAAATCATTCCAATCTTCTGATGTAAATGTTCTCCGTAAGAAAGGTCTCAGCCTTTTTGCGCAACAAGCTGAAGCAACTAAAACAGAAGTGGAAAGCCTCACCTTTGAGGGTCTACTTGACTACGTCAAATGTGAATATGGCACACCACGCTTAAATCTTTCTGAAAATTTCTGGCCGGTGTATGAGGTGGTCAAAACACACCGGGAAAAGATAAGGTCCAATAAGAATGAATTAGCCATTGAAAGTAAGGCACACGATAATCTCAAAACTGCCTTAAAAGTAATCGACGCTTCAGAAGAGGAAAATATTCAATTCATCAAAACTATTATCAAGGATATAAAGCACTACTATACGATGCCTAAATACACCCTTAGGCGATTAGCGTTTGATCGCTTAACTCCAAATTCATCAAAGAAGAACTGGAAAAAATTCTTTGATGAACTCAATTATATAAAATCAAGATATGGTGTTGACTACTTGGAGAGAGTTCTTGAAAAGGTGAAAAACCAGAAAGAAGAAGTAATTATTGCAGTGGAAAATCAAATTCTAAAGTAGAGAAGAGATACAAATTCTAGCATTTGATGCTACAAAAAAGAAAGAGACTTTTAAAGTATAAATTTTAATTAACTATAACCAACCTATGAGAAAATTATATTTTTTAGCCCTAAGCGTCATCTTGTTTTCCTGCTCTGGTGACAGCGCTTCAGATCAGTCTGAAGATGGAATCAAAACCCTTGAGGTAAATAATGTGTATGTGCAGGGTGAGCCTAAAGGATGGAGGGATATTGTCATTTCCGATGGAGATTTTACCAGGAATTCCCAGGATGACATCTATTATCCAGAAGATAACGTAAGCTATGTAATAGACTTTCTGGAATTGCAATTAGGTGATGGTATGCATGAACCTAAGACCTTGGAGCAAACTTATAATGCAGAAACAGACATTTATAAGAATGAAGGAAC
This sequence comes from Gramella jeungdoensis, assembly GCF_023805255.1. GTDB lineage: Bacteria > Bacteroidota > Bacteroidia > Flavobacteriales > Flavobacteriaceae > Christiangramia > Christiangramia jeungdoensis. The sequence goes on along the minus strand of NZ_JAMSCK010000003.1, from coordinate 500,522 downwards.
CGAAGGAGTAATCTTCTATAATAATTTCAAATTTGAAAATGGCGAATATGCGTCTTCCGATGATCTATTTGACATTCAGGGTTATGTAAGGTTTGAAGTACTATCAGAAAACAGCTTTAAGTTCTATATTGAACTTATAGATGGAAGAAAATTTCAGGGGAGTTATACCGGTGATATGACCATTTTAGATAAAGAATATAGTTTTGCTCCTGATGTTTTTTGGGAGGAAGAATAAAACCTAAACGATGATAAAATACCTACCTAAAATCCTTCTAATGGCTTTGTTATGCTCCTGCCAAGGTCAGCAGAACTGCAGGGATTTACCTCAGCAATTTGAATCTTATTATACCGCAAAGGATAAAATTAGCAATGCGGCTTTCAAAGTTGAAGACACATTTAATACTTCCAGAAGTTCCTGGATTAAAAATGCACACTATTACTCGTGTAATGGAAGAACTGGTTTCCTCATAATTTCAACCAAAACTGATTCATATATCCATCAAAATGTGCCGGTAGCCTTATGGAATGAATTTAAGGTCGCCTCTTCCTTAGGAAGATTTTACAATTTGAACTTGAAGAATAAATATCAATTAACTCCAGAAAACTGATACCAAATATTAATTTTATATGAAGCTTAAATACCTGCTTATTATAGGGTTAATCATTACCTCTATAAAACTAGATGCCCAAAATTTAAGATTAACTGACTTACACAATATATCGTCAGTAAAAAATTGGGAAAGCGCTAATCAGTATCTTCTCAACAAAGGATGGGAATATTATGAATCTTCCAAGGGAGATTCTAAAAACTACAATGTCATTACCTGGTCTTATAAACGCAACTATAATGATGAGGCACAGGGTTGGTTTTACGTATATACAACAGATAGTGAACCTAATAAAATAAGCTATACCACTTTCAATAAATCCTCTTATTCTGCTGTTCTAAGAGAACTAAACAGCAATAATTACAAGCTATTGGATAGTGAAATAGATGATAATGAAATTACCTCTGAATACAGTAACCAGCATTATATTTTAAGAATTAGCACCGATAAGCGTGAGGGTTCCTCTTCATTTGATGAAACTGTAACTGGATACAGATTTACCTTGATAGAAAAGTTTGGAACTTTTGACGTCGATAATGGCAAAAAGGTAGAATACCATGATAATGGTAATATCTCCATACGATACAATCTAAAGAACGGCAAAATTGATGGTAAAATCGAAGTATATCATCCTAGTGGCCAATTGAAAAAGACAGGTACTTACCTAAATGGAAAGCAAAATGGATTATTCAAAGAGTATGATGAAGAAGGGGATTTAGTTCTCGAATACAATGTGAAAAATAACTTAAAGCATGGTTCATATATAGAATATATAGACGGCAAAAAATCATACCAATATAATTATGACAATGGGGAATTGTCAGGAGCATATATAAATTATATCTACACTGACGAAGGTAAACTGGTCGCGGAACAACATGGGAATTTTGCTAATAACGAAAAGGTTGGAATATGGAAAACAATTCCTTCCAGTAACCGGGAAAATGTCATCTTTCAAACAACCTACAAGGATGGAATGAAAAATGGTTACTTCCATGAACCACTTGGAGACAGTTTGGTCGTGGGCAATTACAAAAACGATGAATTACATGGAAAATATAAAATATTTCTGGATGTAACCAGAATGCTTGGAGGTGGAATTATTAATACTGACACTACGGAATTGCAGGTTCTAACCGAAGGACATTATTTTAAAGGTGATAAAAGCGGAAAATGGTTGCATTATGATGTTACCCAGACATTACGAGAAGAAGGAATATATGAGAATGGGCTCAAGCAGGGGCCCTGGAAATATTATTATTCAAACATCTCTATTGAGAACAAACCTGCTCCCTACGCTAAAAAGCTTTATTTAATAGAAAACTACAATAATGGCAAACAAGATGGTTTACAACAACGCTTCTCATATTTAAACAAAGAGGAAAAACCTTGTGCAGAGAATTCAGATAAAACTGATGACTGTTGGGATTTTGTCTTTTACAAGGTAAAAGAAATTTCAAATTATAAGGACGGCGTATTACACGGTCACTTTTCGCAAGAACTAGAGAATTTAGATTTTATTTTAAAAGGTGAATATAAATCTGGTGAAAAGGAAGGTGAATGGATCGAAAAAAACCGATATATTATAGATTCAAAGCCTGTTTATTTAACGAAAATCGGAGAATATATTGATGGAGAAAAGAACGGAGTATGGAAAGAATATCTTGGTGATGATTTGGTGAAAGAAATTAATTATAACAAGGGTGATTTAAATGGTGATTATATAGTTCGAGATGAAGGTAGATTAAAAGAAAAAAGAATATTTGATTATGGTGAGTTGGATCAATTTATTGTTTATGACAGCACAGGTGTGAATGTGGTAGAAAAATATGAATATATCCGTACTTCAAGCAAAGGACCACTCTGGAAAAGGTCTAATCCGATGGGTTCAATAACAATGACTCAGGAATATAGGGTAAAGCCAGATTCCGATATCAATTCGACGGAATTTGAATTTATTTTGAGAGATGGTTTGAACTCCAAGACAAACCAATATAATGCATATAGAGATGGCAAATTTGAAATGCTGGAAAATAACACTCCTCAAATAGTCGGTTATTTTGATAAAGATTTACAAACAGGTAAATGGACTTTTTTCTTTTATGATCAAGGTGTAAAAATCCAATCTGACTTTATTAATGGAGAGAAACAAAACGAAATTTACCTAACTCTTCGAGATGAGCCTTTTGATGGAACATTCGTTTATTTTGATTCAGAAGAAAATATAAAGGAAGAAAGAAGAGTAAGAGATGGGTTAAGAGATGGAAACACCAAGTATATTGATTTAACAACGGATAAAACCATCAGAAAAGAAAAGTACAAGGAAGGTGAAATTAAGTAATACTTAACCAGATTTATCAACCATGAAACATATATTAATAATCTTCGTGGTATTCATTTCGACTACCTCTTATTCCCAATCCCTGGAAGATCTTGATGACTATTCCATTGATAAGGTTTACAAAAAAATTGAACTTGATTACGGTACACTTGACCAGGATGGAAACCAGATTGACGCTATTTATGTAGAGACTGAATTTGATGTTGAAAGAGGCAAATATGAAATCGAGCTAACAGATGGTCCAGGAGACCTTTACGAGATAATTGATACGGGTTACTATGTAACTTTTGATTATTATTTTGGTTATGCGGGATACAGGCAGGAATGTATTTTAGAGGTAACGGGTGGTTATAGTCCTGGAATAATTTATAAACTAGATTAATTAAAGAAATCAAAAAATAAACACGGAATTATATGCAAAAAGTTTTTTTAGTCCTAATCGCCTTAGGAATATGGGGCATTTTTTTACAAAATGCCGGTATTTTGCCTACCACCAATAGCGTGTATGTTAATGGTGGACATATATCTGCGGAAATCCAAGGAGAAGTAGAGGTGGAAAATACTGTAGATGTCAATCTCCATGAAATTAATGGGCATAGAGATGCTTTTTATAACAATTATAATAGTCATCCGGATGACTATTATAGAATCCCAGTATACACTGCCCAATAGCTTAATAACAATAGTGAATAGATGGTCGAAGATTCCAAAGAAAAATCCATTTTAAAATTTTTTAAGTTCGAGCCCACCCCAGATCAAATGAAGGTTCTTCTTAATCTGGAGAGTTTTATTACCAACAGCTCTGAGGACTTTTTAATTATTAATGGAGCTGCTGGAACGGGGAAGACTTTATTGATGTCATCCTGCATAGCATATTTAAGAGATAAGGGCATCGCTAATAATCTAGCTGCACCCACAGGTAGAGCTGCTAGAATTCTAGCCTCAAAGGCCCATGTACCCTGTTCAACCATTCATTCCTTGATATATAATGTCAATACGGATCCTGAGGAAGGTACTATACGTTTTAGCTTAAAAGAAAATGAATCAACAGAATATACAGTTTATATTATTGATGAGGCTTCTATGGTATCCTCCCAGTCAGAATCTGACCAGGAAAGTCTTTTTGAGGGAGGGAATTGTGTCTTGGATGACCTAATTTACTATGGCAAACAGGGTAATGACCTAAATAAATTTATATTCGTAGGTGATAAAAACCAACTACCACCAGTAAAAGAGTCTTTCTCGGCAGCCCTATCTTCAAAGTTTCTGAAAGAAAAATACAACCTTGAAGGAACGAGTTTAAAATTGAATACTGTTAAAAGGCAGAAAACTAATAGTTCCTTATTTAAATGCATTAATAATATCAGGGAAGTGATTGAGAATACCGCTAGGGATTTGGGTACTGAGGCCTACTTTAGTATAAACACCCAAGCTGTAGCGGAACACCTATATGCGTTGGATTTAACGGAGAACGGTCATGAATACTGTACTGCTTTAGCCTATAACCACAGCAAGAATTTACAGTTCAATCAGAGGGTTAGATCATTACTTTTCAATTACCCGAAGGAGAAACTTGTGCCCGGGGAGTTATTAATAATAAACAGGACTTTAAGGAAACCAGAGTATACATTGTATAATGGAGATCATGTAATTGTTAAAGAAATAGATCTTCAGAATACCGAAATTATTGAGGGGTTGGAATTTGCCAAGGTTGTTATAGAAGCGACCGATATAAGCAACGAAAGGTTTGAAATCAAGGACTACATTCTTCTTGATACCCTTGAAAAACCAAAGGGCTTAGGCAAAAAAAAAGAAAAAGCATTGCATAAAATTCGGAAGATCCAAAATAAAAAATATAGAGACAATGGTAATGCCATGGAAGACCCATTCTTAGGTGCGATAAGAGCTTTATATGGTTATTCTATTACCATTCATAAAGCCCAAGGTGGTGAATGGGATAAGGTTTATATTTCGGATTGGTATCCTCCCTCAAAAACATATTATAATTCAAAATATACAGCCTTTACCAGGGCGAAGGAAGAAGTATTTGTGTACAATTTATATAAGCTTCATTAAAATTATTAAAATGGAAAGGAGAGGTTTCAAAATGCCTAAAGAGGAATACGAAGAGCAATCGAAATTACATTCTCACTATCTATCTAATAAAAATTTCAACTTTGAATTACCATATGAATTCTTTTCCGCACAAGAAGCTCTCGAATTACAGGAACTAGGAAATTGGTATAGTGCATTAGAAAGAGGTCAGATAAAACCAATAACCAGCGTTCAGTTTAGTTTTCTATTCAATTTAAAAAATTTAAACACTGATTACATTGGCAAAGGAGAGATTTGGATTAAGTATAGAATACTTCATAATCAGTGGGGAGTGATTTTTAAAATTTTATCTCTTGCCAATGATGACGAATTAAAAATTCTTTCTGAAATTTTAAAGACCAACTCTCAAAATGCTGTGGAAATTATTGTAAGACTCCAAACCCTTGGGTCAAATATTTTAGGAAAGATTGATCAAAAGTTTCCTAATGACAAATATCTTCTATCCTACAGAGGGATTTTAATGAAGGTTGCAAAAAAACTAAAGTTTGAGTCCGATGCAAAAAATAAAGAAATCGAACACAAAATAATCGTAACCGTTTTAAAACGTTCCTTGAAAAGGATGACTCCAGAGCAGAAAAAAAAGTTTGAAACTGAATTGAGAAAAATGGCCAAAGAAAATGGCTCTAAATACTATGCCACTGGTGTTTCGTTAGCTTTCCTAACTTCCGCACAATTATCTGGGTTCGGAGTATATTTATTAGCAACTACCGCTTTAAGTACTTTGGGTAGTGCTTTAGGCTTAACATTATCTTTTGCCGCTTATACATTCCTAACTTCGGCTTTATCTACTATTATAGGTCCGGTGGGGTGGGCAGCTCTGGGTCTATACACCATTTGGAAAGTTTTTGATGTAAATTATAAGAAACTTATTCCAGCAATCATATACCTCCACTGGCTCAGAGAAAAATATATGGAAAATGTAATTTATCTAAATGAAAAAGCTAGTTCTTGACCCCTTCCGAGGTCAAGAACTTTCAACTCAAAAACCAGCGATAATCTGAATCACCACTGATTGCTTTTGAGAGCCCTTGGGTAAATTCAAAGGCATTCACTCCTCTCTCGAGAAAAGTGTCAATATAAGAGCTCTTATTAGCTCCTGTGATCAAGTTATATACCTTCCAAAGATTGATATCACCTGATTGTTCTTTACAAAAGCTTTTATCAGAATAATAATCCTTTGCGATAGAGCTAAAATGACTCTCACCATATAGCAATTCTGGTAATTGTTCCTTTTCCTTCTTTGGCAAATACTGATATAATCTTGCTTTACCAATAAGCTGTGCAAATTGTTTTTCACTTAGGCTCTGTTCTACCAGTCTTCTCATAGATTGATAATGCTTTTTCATTTCATATGAAGAAATTAAATTTACTATGGCTTCATTGAGATCAGTTAAAGAGGTAGTTCTATAGTCCTTTTTATAACCATCTGTACCTATACACATATTGCAACAAACCATGTTTTCAAAACCTATAAAGAATTTGAACTTCTCCGCTGACTTTTTACTGTATAGGTTTTCATGATTGTAAGCTCTAACACCACCAACACTTAGAGTTAATTGATTTCCGTCAATGGTTTGCGTAATACCGGGGAGGGAGAAGAGAAAAGCCATTCGTTCATAGTATATGGTTTTTTGTTCCTCACGCAGATCCTTGACAGCTACTCCTATGGCATCTGGAGTTCTGCCTTTAATCATATGACTAGCTCTAATAGCAGGTTCGCTAATCTCCTCACCTTGAAAGATATCTTCAACAGCTGATCTCGTCTGTTCTATAAACTCGCTGTGACTGATGGTTTGCTCATTATCGTTGGCAAATACTGGAATTATACAATCCTCTCTTAAATGAGAAAGGCTAACTGCCGTAGAGTTAGCCTTTATGAATTGGTTGTTTTCGAGTAATTTAACCTCTGTTTTATGAGTACCAGAGGAAGGGAGAGATGTAATTATATCTTCTCCTCGCCCCTGGTCTTTTGCGTTATTGTTCATTCTTACTAATTCCATTGCTGTTAAAAGTTTTTAGGTTTGACATCTGATTATCCTTGATAGTTTTCTGTTGCTTCACAAAATCATCATTAAGTTCTACTCTATAATCTGCGAGCTCATGGAAGAGTTTATTCAGCTCTTCTTGAGAGCTACAGTTAGTGATACGGTCTTTCATAGGGTTTAGATCAATTCCTTGTTCACACCACTGTTTGATCTTTCTCCCTACTCCCCTGGTAATCTGAAATTCTGGTTTATCCATAAATAATCCTGTTCTATCCTTACTACAAGTAGCAAAGTGTTTGATATCCAAATCCAAGATTACGGTAAACTCGTATTCTACTCCGTCTCTTTGAACTGCCTTTAACCCGACTTTTTCAGGGACATACTTCCCGTCTTTCTGGTTAAGCACATAATCCTGTTTGGTTCTCATAGTAGCAATTACATGACAAGTACTATTCAATATTTTGTCTATGAATGCTTTTTGCCTTGGAGTAATTTTACCCCAGTTGGTAAATGAATTTCCAGAAAGAGATGCGTGATAATCCAATAGGAACTCCCATGCATGAGTGATACTATCAATGATAATAACCTCCATCCCTTCTCTCTCACAGAGTTCAATAGCCTTTATGTATTCTTCAGGATTATGTTTCTCTAAAGCAATTACATAGTAATCCCCTAAGTCAGAATACAAGTTTGAGCTACCATTCTCGGAGTCAATTACAGCTACTTTACTGAAATCTCCTGAACAAAGTCCCTCTGCTATTAAAAGTGAACTATAGGTTTTGCCTGAACCAGCAGGTCCTTGTAAAGCCATTTTGATTTTGGCTTTTCTTCTGTTTGATTTAATTAGTTTCATTTATTCTGTTTTTTTAAATAAAAAATGCGGACTTTTTAAGCCCGCATTTTTTGGATTATTTTTTTGTTTTTCAACTACCAGCAGTGATATAGGTCATCCTTTAATCCATCCTCTTCTTCCTCTATTTTCCTCATGATTCTTCCTTCGGATATAAAATCATAAGAGTACATAAAGGATGCCTGCATACAGGAATCAATTGCTATAATTCCTTCATAAGTAACTCTCAGTCCCTCAGAGGCTCTATAAGTAAATAGCTCTGTCATTAAGGGTACAGACCAAGGATTATTGTTATGAGTTATAAATCCAAACTCCCTTAATAATATGAAATATTTGTTCATATTAATCTTTGTAATACCCAATAATCTTGCTACTTCTTTTAAAGTATAAGTTTTAGTTTTATCAAGCATAATAGTATGCTCTCCGATTTTAATTCTCTCTTTCATAAGTCTAATAATTTTCTGTGTTCATTATTTATTACTTCATTATCAAATTCCTTGAGGTATGCCTTGGTTACATTTAAATTAGAGTGGCCTAAGGACTCACATATAATATCTGTTGATACACCTTTATACTTCATAACGGTAGCATATGTATGTCGCACAACGTAACTGGTAATTCTCTTGTTAATGTTAGCTAACTCACCTATTTCCTGCAGCTTTTTATTATAACTTCTCAATGCCTTGTGTTTCCGATTAGCAATTTGTTGAGGATTCAAATTATTCTTCAGAAGAATGGGAAAAATATATTCAGTATCTGGCTTAGAATCCTTATAAGAGTTAAGTATTTTCAATGCAGGAGGTAATAGTTCAACGACAAAACGACCTTTAGTCTTTGACCTTTTATATATTATTTTATTGTCCATTATCTGACTCCACTTCAGTATCATAAGATCGTGGAAGTTTATACCTCTCAGATAGAAGGAAAACATGAAATAATTATGAGCATCGACTAAGTTAGGATGTTCAGTCAAATCAACATTTCGGAAGGACCTTAATTCTGAAATAGAAAGTGCTCTTTTATCAGGAGTAGGTTTCAGCTTGGAAATCCTGTATGATCTAAACGGATAATTTTCACTAGAAATGATTTTTTTATTTATCGCATCGTTATAGAGCGCCCTAAGTTGTCGGAAGCGAAATGCGATTCCTCCATCACTATTACCTCTTTCTCTCATAAACAATTCAAATTGCTCTAAGAAGGAAGGTGTAATATCTCCCCAAGTTAAATCTCCTTGTTTAAATTTAGATAATACCTGTTTAGTCTGTTTGAATGCATCAGCACTTCCTATCCTACCTGATCTTATTAAAATTCTTTCCTTTTCATTGAAGTGATCCCATACATTATTTGTTCTTAAGGTTTTCCCTTTAAATTCGGATACTACATCGTCAAGTGAGTACTCTTTTCCACTACTTATGAAATCATCTATAATATTGTTTATTCGAAGCTTATATCCAGCTAAAATGTTATTTCTCTTACGATAGTTGGGATGATTCTTTTTGAATTCTTGGTCTTCAAACTCCTCCTCTTTCGCATTTAGTTCTAATCTTATATACTTTACCTTTTTATCTTTTATGATCCTTAAGAGTACTGGATATTGACCATTACTCAGTTTCCTCTTTCTGAGGATAATTTTAGTAGTTATCATAAGTCTTGGATTTAAATTGTTGAAATTGCAGAAACTGCGGAAACTGTTAACTCGCATTTCAATAGGCTAGTTTATACTTCCCATGAGAAACTTTAATAATCAGTTTTTCTTTTCTCCATTTAACTAGCTTTTCATCGAGGCTTCTTTCACTGATAGTTAACTTTTTGGCAGATTCTAAAGCCTGCTTCCGTGTAAAGGTTTGGCTAAGACTTGAAAGTAACCTATTATCAATCTCCGAGAGACCATCAGAATTGATATTTTGTAAAACAGTGTTTGCATGGTATAGCAGCTGTTTTACAAGAAATAAGGCTGAATCAAAATCTTCATCATTACAGGTAATGCTTTCGGCCAATTTTAATTCTTCTTTATCTGCTCTTACTAAGGTGAGAATCATACATAGACGAAAAAGAACTAAACCATGTCTTTTCACATTGGAAGTGAAACTCGCCGAATAATTGTTTTTCACTATTTCAAAAATTGTATTCATTTCAGTATTAAATCTGCACATTTGGTCCTCTGTTAAAGCAAACTGAATCTTTTCATTCTCCCTGGTAACTAAAGCATCATACATATTATAGACATGCATGGAGGCCTTTTCAAATAGAATTTGTTTTTTGAATCCCACATTCTGGAAGACATCTCTCCAATCTGAAATTTCTTCGAAGAAATAGAATACGATTCGGCTGAAAAGACCATTATCCTTAGATTTAATTAAAGGCATCAGTTGATCTGGCGTACCAGATAAAACCAGAGAAAGTTTAGGTTCTCTGATCTCCATGAAAAGCTTTTCTACCTTTCTACTAATAGATATAGATTCATGATGAAAAGCTTTTCTTAGTACGTCAGAAAAATTACCCCAATCCTGGTTTAACATCGCAGAAAGAGTATCTGCTTCAGACTCTATTATTAAACCACCATAATGTGCATTTTTAATTATCGAATAGATTTCAGCCGCACTTATATTACCGGGAATCACCTTGGTTACTATTGGCGGGCAGGGTTCTTTTTCTTTCTTTCCTTTGTTTGCCGATTGGCAATCTTCTAGATTACTTAGACTGTTTTCAATTATTCTTTTATGAATAGGTTCTATTAATAGTTTGGCATAATTCATCACTCCCTTCCCGGAGGCAGGAGGAGCAATTATCATAACATATAAATTGGCAGATACTGGTTTTCCATCATACTCGCCAAACACATTTGGTAAACAACTGCTTAGTACGCCCAAACTGGACAGTAATACTATATCCTTTTCTCTACCTTTAAATTCCCCTGTAAGGCCTTTTAACAATGGAGGTAGATTCTCATAGATTTCGTTATCAAATTCAGTATTATTCATTAGTTATTTATTGTTTAGTTACTAAAGCTTCCTTCTGACTTATTCCTCTCAAGAAATGATTCCAAATCACTTCTTTTGAAGTAAATCAATTTGTTGTTTGGTTTAAAATGTGTGATTTTTCCCTGTGATGTAAGTTTGTACAGGTAAGACTTACTTACATCAAGATAGATTCTAGCTTCATTGAAGCTGAGAAAATTTTTATGAGAAGAAGATTGCCTTAATAACAGATCTCGAATCTCAACAAGAATATTATACATAATTGCAAAAATTTGAAGCCATCACTTGTGGCTTGATTATTAATGCAACAAATAACCTTAGAGATAATCTTTACTTAAAAATACTTTACCTATACCCTAGACAAGGTAAAGGTTTAAAGACGAGAAATAATTATGTCTATATCTGTGCTCCTTTCTGGCACAGAAGTTTTATTGGATTTAGATTGCTTTATATTCTTTAACCTGTTTCCATTAGTAGTTCTGAAAACATGGTAAATACTACGGTTAAAATGTGTACTTGAAATATCTTTAATATGACCTTCGGAAATTAAACTTTCCAGTAGGTAAAATAAGCTTTGCTTATTGGTATGTTTATTTTTGGCTTTAACCAACCACTTAATTCCTTCATCGACATTTTGACTATTAAAGGCTTTCCGGAAATTATCTTTCGAAGTAGCAATAAAAGGAGGATCTTGAACTAACATTTCATATAATTTATCGAGCTTGTTCAGCTTCTCCTCCTCGGTACTCCCTGTAACTTGAAATGAGAAACAGCTTTCTTGCTTAGCTTCAAAATTTTCCTCTTTACCGAAGAATTTAATGGTTTCTTTAATTTTGGAAAAAATAGGTTCTAGAAAATTGAACTCTTTGTACGCCCGTTGAGCTTCAAGCTGCTCAATTTTTCGTAAGTAAAAATCCGAATTGTACCTTTCCTCTAATTTCTGGGAATTAAGTTCTATAAACTGTTGAGTTTTTCTTCTCTGATAAATAAGTTTTGGTTTTATTTCTGTTTCAAATGAGTATTTATTAATACCATCGTAATCCTTGGTACATATAATATGATTTTCTTCATCAATCTTATATATATCTTGCTCATCAATCAATCCCTTTTTAAATTTTCTCCAATCTTTATATATGTCCTCCTCTAAATATTTATCAAAAAAGGCGAAGGGATGTTTTTCTGAACTTTTCATAATTAAATATAAAGAGTAATCATTAACAGTAAAAAGAAAGTATTTGAAAGTTTCACCATAGTTTCACCAAGAGAAATAAAAAAAGCCCTGCATCTCTGCAAGGCTTTACTTTCTGAGTGGTCCCACCTGGGCTCGAACCAGGGACCACCTGATTATGAGTCAGGTGCTCTAACCAACTGAGCTATGGGACCTGATACTTGTTCGTATCGCGAGCGCAAATTTAGATAATTGCAGCTTATACACCAAACAAAATATTTCTATTTTTCCTGACAGAGTTCCACCAGCACTCCGTTGGCATCCTTTGGATGCATGAATGCAACGATCTTATTATCGGCTCCTGTTTTGGGCTGATCATTCAATAATCTAAAACCTTCTCCTTTAAGTCGTTCAATTTCAGCTCTGATATCATCTACATAGAAGGCCATATGATGTATACCTTCCCCGCGCTTTTCTATGAATTTGGCAATGGGACTTTCAGGATTGGTTGCAGCGAGTAATTCAATTTTGCTCTCTCCTATTTTAAAAAATGAGGTTGATACGCCTTCGCTTTCTACAGTTTCGGTCTTATAATGTTCTGCCCCGAGGACCGCTTCATATATTTTGTTAGCCGCGTCAAGGTCTTTTACCGCAATTCCTATATGTTCAATTCTCTTCATTTACTTCGGTTTGGGAAAACAAATATCCATAATTATTGTTATATGATTCAAATTCATTTATATGCCGAAGAATCACAGTTAAAAATTTTACTTTTGTAGCATGGAAGAAACAAACAGACAAAAGAAGATAGGTGGATTATTGCAGAAGGACCTGGCGGATATCCTACAAACCTCACTCAGGGATAGTGGCAGGACAGGAATCCTGATTTCTGTTTCCAAGGTAAGAGTGACTACAGACCTTTCCATAGCAAAAGCTTATGTAAGTATATTCCCTTCTAAACACCAGGAAGAAGTGATTAAGGAGATCAACGAGAATAAGTCTAAGATAAAGCATGAAGTGGCCCAGCGTACCAAACATCAGCTGCGCAAGATGCCCGATCTTAATTTCTACATCGATGATTCACTGGAGTATATAGACGGGATTGAAAAATCCATAAAAGGAAAGGAAAACCCAATTACCAATCCCGATCTTTTAGACAAGCGGAAAAAATCTTAATTTGAAGTTCCCCCTCTACATCGCCAAACGTTATTTGTTCACAAAGAGCAAGAGCAATGCGATAAACATTATCACCGTTATCGCGGCGATAGGAGTTTTTGCCGGGGCTTTCTCTCTATTTATCGTTCTAAGCGGTTTTTCAGGGCTCCGGGATTTCAGCCTTTCCTTTTCTAATGAATTCGACCCCGATCTAAAAGCTTTTCCACAGGAGGGAAAGATCCTTAAGGTTTCTGATGAGCAAATAGTGAAACTGCAGGAAATTGAAGGGATTGAACAATTCAGCAAGATCATTGAAGAAAGGGTCATACTCAGCTATAAATCCAAAACAAATCCTGCATATATAAAAGGAGTTGATGAAAATTACCGAAGGGTAAATCAAATTGACAGCTCCATAGTTTTTGGCACCTGGCTTACCAAAAGCGAGCCGCAGGTAGTCATCGGCAACGGACTCTCAAGATTACTGGACGTAGGAACTTTCAATTATCAACACCTCCTAAAGATAATGGTTCCCATCCCCGGAAAGGGACAAATCACCCTGACCAATTTGAATGATGCATTCAATACCAGACAGGTGATCGTTAGTGGGATCTACAGTGTGAATGAGGAGCTGGATGATAAATATGTATTTAGCAATATTGGTCTTGCAAGGGATCTCCTATCCATGAAAGAAAGCGAGTATTCAGCTATAGAATTCAAATTAAAACCGGAAGCATCTATAGAAGACGTCTCAGAAGAGATTAACGCAGTTTTTGAAGGAAAGGTTCTAATCAAAACCAGGGCAGAACTTAATGACGCCTTGAATAAGATGCTGAATTCTGAAAACCTTTTTGTCTATCTAATTTTTACCCTAGTCCTTACCATTGCTCTTTTCAACGTAGTAGGTTCTATTATCGTGATGATCCTGGATAAGCGGGAGAATATCAAAACTCTCTTTAGCCTTGGCGCCACGCCAAACCAGATCAAGAATATCTTCTTTATGCAGGGCATGCTCATGACCAGTCTTGGCGGAATCATAGGCCTTATTTTTGCCATTATCCTGATATTTCTTCAGATGAATTTTGACCTGGTTATGATCACGCCAAACCTTCCATATCCGGTTCAGATGAAAGTGCAGAACATTCTCATCGTTCTGGCAACAATATTTACTCTGGGGCTTATTGCATCGTATATTGCAGCAGGAAGAAGTAAAAAGGTGCTCAATCAGGCGAATTCGTAGTCAGAGAATTCTCTTTCCACCTCATCAAAAGCCTCGAAAACATCTTTTGAATCATCGCTGGTTACCATTTTCATTCGGTATTCTTTAAAGTGTGGGATACCTTTAAAGTAATTGGTATAGTGACGGCGGGTTTCAAACACTCCTAATTTCTCACCTTTCCAGTCGATCGCCATTTGCAGGTGTCGGCGTGCAGCGTCAAGCCTTTCTTTCATAGTGGGTGGAGGCAAATGCTCTCCCGTTTCGAAGTAATGCTTTACTTCCCTGAAGAACCATGGATAACCTATACTTGCCCGGCCTATCATAGCACCGTCAAGACCGAATTTATCACGCATTTCCATAGCTCTTTCAGGAGAATCCACATCTCCGTTACCAAAAACAGGAATATGCATACGCTGATTGTTCTTAACTTCGGCAATAGGCTTCCAGTTGGCCTCTCCTTTATACATCTGAACACGGGTGCGGCCGTGGATCGAGATTGCCTGGCAACCTACATCCTGAAGTCTTTCAGCTACCTCAACGATCTTTATGGAATCGTTATCCCAACCAAGACGGGTCTTTACAGTAACTGGTAGTTTGGTATGTTTAACCATGGCTTCGGTTAGCTTCACCATAAGGTCAATATCCTTCAGAATACCGGCTCCTGCCCCTTTAGAGACAACCTTTTTAACCGGGCACCCAAAGTTGATATCAATGATATCTGGACCAGATTTCTCAACGATCTCGACAGACTGAAGCATTGAATCCAGGTTAGCACCAAAGATCTGGATACCAACGGGACGCTCCTTTTCATAAATATCAAGTTTCATGGTACTTTTCGCAGCATCGCGAATAAGCCCTTCCGAAGAAATGAATTCGGTATACACAACATCGGCGCCCTGCTCCTTACATAAAGCACGGAACGGCGGGTCACTCACATCTTCCATCGGTGCCAAAAGCAACGGGAAGTCTCCTACATCTATATTTCCAATTTTTGCCAAATCCTCTGTTTTTCAGGTGGCAAAATTACTAAATAAAATGTTTTGATTAAAAATGGAGCCTTAAAGTCTTATTCCATGATCTGCTGTTCCTTCAAACGACTGCTCTCTTCGGCATTTATTGTACGATTGTTGTCATTAAGTTTGAAGTTTCCGAATTTATAGGTAAGTCCGAACCGGATCATTCTTGATTCTGGTTTTGCAAAAAACGCGTTATTCTGATTGAGATATTCAGATCTTAAAGGAATATTCATCGAATTGAAAATATCGTCAACATTCATGGTGGTAATCAAACGGGAATCGAAAAAGCTTTTTCTCAGGCCAATGCTTATTCCATACTGTGCCTCTTCGTAATCGTATGATCCTGCAATAAAATCAGGTAAATACGATCCTGTTAATTCCCCAATAAAGCTACCATCTTTTGAAAGAGTGAACTGGTTGTATGCCTGAAGATACATGCTCGTCACCTCATTGGTAACAGTCTGACCATTACTTTCAATTGCATAAAAATCATTCTGAAGCTTATACACCGAACCGTAAGCATACAGATACCACCAGTCGTTAAGATAACTGTAATACATTACATCCAGGCTGAACTGCTGATCAAAATCCATATTCGCATTCACGTAGCGCAGGGTTCTGGCATCATTGTCCTGAAATGGAAGAACCGCTATGGCATTATCACCTCTTTCCCAGTAAAGATCGAAGGAAAGTTTATTTTTATAGGTGTAGTTTAAATTAATCTTATTGGTGATGGCCGGTTTCAGATCGGGATTTCCTTCCTGGAAATTATTTTCATTAATAAAATAGCGATAGGTATTAAGGCTCTGAAACCTGGGCCTAGTGATCCTTCGGCTATAATCAAGCCCCAGGGAATGATTTTCTCCAGCCGAATACATCAAATAGAAGGTTGGAAAAAGTTCAAAATACTCCTGGGTATTCACAATTCCAAAATTCTCTGAATTTCCTTCCACATCGGTAAATTCACCTCTTAAGCCTCCTTTTACACTTATTTTCTCCCAGTCTTTAGTGAAACTGGCATATGCCGCATAAATATTTTCATCATAATTAAGATCATCAGAGAGGCCAGCAACAAATTGCCTTGAATCCGTATTGGTATCGAAGAAATCCTGACCGCTATCCGACTTTAAACCGGAATATTTTAGACCGGTCTCAAGATTTACGCTTCCCATGGGAGTTGTAATATCCATTTGCCCGGTATAAATCTGGCTCTTTTGATCGGCTATAGTGAAAAAAGAATTGTCATTCAAAAGGTTTCCCCCGGCGGAAAAATATTCGGTCATCAAATCCTGGGTCCCGTTATTGGTATAATCAATATAATTAGCCACAGCAGAAAAAGAACCTCCATTCTCTCCAAGGCTGGTATTATATGAAGCACTTAGAAGAATATTATCTGTATCATTCTCCAGTCGGCTATCGGTTGTGAAAAGGGAATCCAGAGAATTCTGTGGATCATATATCTCCGTACGACCGTCAATATCTGAATCAGACTTTGGAGTCAACTGAATATTTGCACTGAAGCTTAGGCTGCTTTTCTCGCTTAAAGTAAAATCAAGAATAGTATTCAGGCTATGTGAAAGATTCTTCGTGTTCCTTTCAAAATCGGTAAACCAGAAGGAATCAGTATTACCGTTAGGCCTGAAAAATTCTATTTCTGTTTCGTCTTTCTTATAGATGTTTCGGTAATTAAAATTATAGCTGGCATAAAAATTAAGCCAGTCGGTCTTATAATATTGACTGGTTCCAACATTATACTTTGGTACCACCGCGATAGTATTGGAAGCATTCAGACTTCCTTTATAACCAATTGAAATATTTTTGGAGGTTTTGATGTTCAAAATGGCACCGCCTTCCGCATCATACTTTGCAGGAGGATTGGTGATCACCTCAACAGATTTCACATTGCCGGCGGAAAAGCCTTCCAGTAACTGCTGCAGCTCCCTGCTGGTGAGGTAAACCTTTCTATCATTAATATATACGGTTGCAGGACGGTTCTTGACCAGTAGCTGTCCCTGACTGACTATAACCCCGGGGGTTCTTTTTAAAATTTCATAAGTATTTCCAGTGGAAAGAGTAGAATTCTCAACATCAAAAACGATCCTGTCTACCTGTCGACTTACCTTTGGTTTTCGGGCATTTACTGTGACCTCATCCAGGGCATCAGAAGAAACTTCAAGCACCACTGGCTTCAGGCCGGTATTGTTCTGAATCTCTATTCGCCGGAAAGCATCCTTATAGCCCACAAAAGTTACCTTAAGCAGGTAAACTGAATCCTCAACGTCCTTCAGATAGAAAGTTCCGTCTTCTTCCGAAATAGTGCCTTTATAAACGCTGGTAGAATCCTGTGCGTTAAGCAGGATCACATTGGCAAAGGCAACACCTTCATTATCCTCGTTAATAACGCTCCCGTTTACAGAGCTTTGGCAAATAACCATATAAGGAAAGAGGAAGCATAAGAGGGGGGTGAACTTGAATATTTTCATGAATGGTTAAGTCAGTTTTTGGCAAAAGATTAACAAATATAGAGTTTCTGAATTTTTAAGCAATGATTTTATCGCTTATCATTCTGAAACTAAAATTGTTAAAAATTTTGCTTTCCCTAAGTTAACCGGTTCCCGTATAATGATTATTCTTTTATCGCATCATACAGAACCTGCTGTATCTTCGTTCTTGTATTCAGCTTATACAATCTCGTATTATCTCGTGTAGGAAGAACCCTGTTGGAAAGAAAAATATAAAGAAGCTTTTCTTCCGGATCCACCCACACCATTGTTCCTGTAAAGCCTGTATGACCAAAACTGTATTTGCTGGCATCTTTGGCCGTGTTATTGTCCTCCCCCTGGTATTCCAGGTTTGGTTTATCAAAACCCAGAGCTCTTCGATTATCATTATCGGGGAACTGCGTCCTGGAGAATTCTTTGAGCGTCTCTTCTGAAATATACCTTTGCCCGGCATACTCCCCATAATTAAGGTACACCTGCATTAGCTTTGCGAGATCGTTTGCATTTGCAAAAAGCCCCGCATTGGCCGAAACTCCCCCCATCATAATTGCGCCCTCATCATGAACTCTTCCATGAATAGGTCTATGTCTGAAGAAAAAATCACTTTCTGTAGGCACTATCCTATTAAGTGGGAATTCTTCTGAAGGATTGTAAGTGAGCGTCGTTGCCCCCAGTTTATCATAAAAATTCTTATTGATATAACTTCTAAAATCTTCACCCGTAATTTCCTCTACTATAGAAGGCAGAAGATAGAAGACCAGGCCCGAATATTTATATTTAGCCTCATCTTCAAGCGGTGACTTTTTTATCGCTCTAAAGATCTTTCTCTGGTAGTTACGATGAAGCCAAAGCTCATCGCTGATCTTTACCGGAAACCTGGCTGAAGAATCCTTTTTGAAGGTGTTCCATTTATAACTACCGTTGTTTCTTAAAGTATTCTTCCAGTACGGGATCCATGGCTTGAACCTCGCCTGGTGAGCTAATATCTGCCTGAAAGGAACACCTGCTTTATTGGAATTTCTGAAGTAAGAAAGGTAATCGTCGATCCCCGCATTCAGGTCAAACTTATCCTCGTCATAAAGTTTCATCAAAGCCGGTAAAGCCGACGAGATTTTAGTGACCGAGGCAAGGTCATACAGATCATCCTTCTTTACTTTTATGGTATCGCTGTACTTATGCAGCCCATATGATTTATACATAACTACTTTTCCGTCCCTGGCAACAAGGATCTGACCCCCGGGAATAGCTTTGGCGTTAATAGCTTCGTTCATTAGTGAATCGACCTGAGGATATAAAATACTAGAATCCATTCCAGCATCCTCGGGAGTGGTATATTTGAACCTGTTGATAGGATTTGTTTCAAGCCCATCACCCATTTTAAACTTTTCGCCAACACTTACAGGCAGTTTTCCGCTGGCACCTATTCCTCCAAAAATAAGCTGGGCTGTCATTTCCTGTGTGGTTTCAGAATCCTGGTAGGCTTCAATTAGAACCGGAGACTCCTCAATTTCGTCTAATTTGTTAATTACATAAGGGTTTTTAAAAAGGCTGATGACTGTATTTTCACTTTCTGAAAGTTCTTCAAGGAATTCCTGAAGTTCTTCAGATATGCTAACCGAGTTTCTTGGGTATTTGCTCTGGTCATGAACCCCTGCGATTACCAGGTTATACTTCTCCAGCTCTTCTTTTACTGAATCGATTTCCGATTCTTTAGCCTCAACAGGCAACTGAAAATGCTTAACGGCTGTATACAGGCTCAGGGTTTCCTGGAATACAGTTTCATCTTTTGCTCCAATAGAGACAGATGCGATCTTCAGGGTATCCAGCTCATTTAATGGCAGGAGATCATTTTCATTTTTAAGAAGCGTAAGTGAAGCCTCCACAAGTTTCCTGTTTAAAAGCTTCGCGTTGGGAGTGTTCAATTCCTCAACAATTTCTTCAGTTTTAGTAGGACCATAATTATTCAATCCCACCCATTGCTTTACAGCAAGTACTTTTCTTGTGCGGGCATCTATTTCTTTTTGCGTTATGATACCGGCCTTAATAGCATTTCTAATTTCCTTGATGGCACGCGGAACATCTTCGGTAAACTCCAAAAGATCATTCCCGGCCACAATAGCTTTTTTATCCACTACACCCGGTTCGTTGCCCTTGGTCACCCCTTTCATGTTCATCGCATCGGTCACAATAAGCCCTTTGAAACCAAGCCTCTCTTTAAGTATTCCGGTTATGATGGGTTTAGATAATGTGGAGGGAACTCCCGTAGAATCCAGGGCAGGAATATCCAGGTGAGCGACCATAACACCGCCTATCCCTGCATCGATCAATTCTTTAAAAGGGTACATTTCCAAAGAATCCAGCCGCTCCATAGGATGGTTTATCTGAGGCAGGGCATAATGAGAATCGGTATCGGTATCGCCATGACCCGGAAAATGCTTCGCAGTGGTAAGTACCTTATGGTCCTGCATTCCCTTCATATAGGCTATGCCTTTAGAAGTCACATTCTGCTTATCTTCTCCAAAAGATCGGTAATTGATAACCGGATTGTCAGGATTATTGTTGACATCAACCACCGGCGCGAGGTTAATATGGAGTCCGGTTCTTTTTACCTGTCGAGCCACTTCTTCCCCCATATTATAAATAAGGTCATCATCCTGTATAGCCCCAAGCGCCATCTGGAAAGGATAGCTTATGGTATTATCAAGTCTCATTCCCAAACCCCATTCAGCATCTATGGCGCCGATAAGAGGCACCTCAGCAGCCTGCTGATAATCGTTCATCAGTTCAGCCTGAGTTTCAGGGTCACCCTGAAAGAAGATAAGGCCTCCTATCTTTTGCTCTTTAATAAGTTGCAGTATTTCCTGCTTATGCTCCTCTCCCCTGTTGGAATATGCTGCAACAAGGATGAGCTGGGCGATTCTCTCATTCGGTGTCAATTTCTTCATGATGGAATCTACCCATTTGCTGTTCTGATATTTCAGAAATTCAGGTTCTGATAAATCGGAACTCTGAGCATTCAACTGAAGACTTAAAAAAAGTCCGGTGAGGACAAATAGAATTGGGGTCTTAACTCTCATTTTTCTTTCGCTTGATTTCAAATTTTTATTTCAGACTTTTATATAAATCTTATTTCTGTCTAACCAGTATCCAAGCAACCACATAAGTAACATATAACTTAACGCAAAAGCCAGGGATGCATTATAATCTGTAAGCCAGCTTAAATAGGCTTTTTCATAAATCCAGGGTTTCAATGGGGTGCCGTTAATCCAAATTACATTCATCAGCATGACTACAAGTCCCGACATTATGAATATAAATAACGGATTCTTTCCAAAGGCTTCAAAAAAATAGGTCCCCCTTTTGAAACCCGCAATTTCTATAATTAAGATGAGCAGTCCCAATATTATAAGATCCCACCCTATACTATAGATAACGAAACTACTTGTCCATATTCCTTTATTTATAGGAAAGTAGATATCCCATATCTCTCCCAGAACTAATAAGACAAACCCAAACCCGGCCAGAAATAGAACCGTTTTTAATTGGTTCCCGTATTTTTGGATTAATTTTCCGGCAGCAAAGCCTGCAATGACATTTACTATTGCCGGAAAAGTACTTAAAACACCTTCAGGATCAAAAGGCACTCCAAAACCTTTCCAAAGATTTTCTTCAGGGAAAATAAGGAGATCGAATTTTAATGCGGCATTATTCTCAAGACTATAAGGATCTGGATGATCTCCAAAATACCACAATACGGCCCAGTAGGTAAGTAAAATTGCCCCGCTTAGCCATAGTGCCTTTTTCAGTTTTAAGTAATGAAGTATGATGGATGCAAAAAAGTAACAAAGGGCAATTCTTTGCAGAACTCCCATAATGCGCATATTTGTAAGGTCCTTTAGCAAAAGCTCTCCATTTTCCCTGTAAACGAAAGGAAAAGCGTTTAAGAAGAGTCCTATCATAAATATGAGAATCGTCCTTTTAACCACCTTTTTCCAGAAAGCGCCAACGCCCCTTGCCTCATACTTTCCAAGACTAAAGCTCATGGCGTTTCCTATGACAAAAAGAAAGGTGGGAAACACCAGGTCGGTTAAAGTAAATCCATGCCAGGCGGCATGCTTAAATGGGGAATATATAGTGGACCAGCTCCCGGGAGTGTTTACCAAAACCATAAGGGCAATCGTTAATCCTCTTAGGATATCGAGAGAAAAATAGCGCTGTTGTCCCATCTTTTTAATTCTTTACTCCTTCAATAAAAAATTCTTCCTAAATTATAGTATTGCAAGCAATTTATAAAAATATAAATTTCGTGTAAATATTTGATCTTTTATAAAATTTTACAAAAAGTATTTTTCAAAACGTTTTTTTTACATAATTTTAATTCCGAACTATTCACTTTCTTTAAAAAAGCTTATTTTGAGGCAAAAAGCGAATTGTTTAATCATAGAAATACCAATGGCTAAAAATTTACAAGATTTCCTGGTCACAGAGGAGCAAATTTCCAAGATCAATAATGTTGAAAGGAAAAAGTTCCTTCAGAAGATAAAAATCATCAAACACCTTTTTTTGAATGGGGAAACCTCCAATGCAGATATTTGTACTCGTTTCAATGTAAGCCTGCCCACCTCAATGTCTCTTATCAACCAGCTGAAAGAAGCCGGGATTGTTATTAAAAAAGGACAGGGAAAGTCTGAAGGAGGAAGAAAACCAGATCTTTTCGGGCTAAAGGAACACTTGTTCTTTGTGTTGAGCATTCATATTGAACGTTTCAGCATAAAGCTGGCGGTGATAGATAACAATCATTCCATCATTGCTGAAAATACCATTGAAACTGAAATATCTCCAAACTCCAATATTGTTGATGCGCTTCATTCGTGGTCTGAAGAACTTCTGAAAAGTGCCAAGATTAAAAGAGACCAGATTATGGGTGTAGGGATAAGTATGCCCGGATTGGTTTCTACGGAAGAAGGTAAAAACTTCACTTATTATCTCACCGAACAGGAGCCAGAGTCCCTGAGAGATAAATTTGAAAAGACCTTCAAGAAACCTGTGGTAATTCTTAATGATGCGAAAAGCGCATGTCTGGCTGAATTCAGATACGGCCTGGCCCAACATAAGAAAGATGTTCTTGTAATTTCCATGGACTGGGGTGTAGGCCTCGGTATCATTATGGGTGGTAAAATGCATTCAGGCGCGTCTGGATTTGCCGGAGAATTTGGGCATATCCCGATGGTAGAAGATGGTTTACTATGTCATTGTGGAAAAAGGGGTTGTTTGGAGATGGAAGCTTCGGGACTTGCTTTGGTAAGAAAAGTAAAGGAAGGACTCGAGGCAGGAGAAACTTCGATCCTGAGTCAGTTAATGACTGAAGAGTTCGAAAAGCTGGAGCCGGAGGTTATAATCGATGCTGCTAATAAAGGAGACCAGTTTGCTATAAATGTACTTTCCGAAATAGGAATAAAACTGGGAAAAGGTATTGCCATTCTTATACAGATATTCAATCCTGAATTAATCATACTGGAAGGTAAAATTTCAGAAGCAAAGCAATTCATTACCACTCCAATTCAGCAGGCAATGAATACTTACTGCATGATGCAGTTAAAAGAACGCACAAATATCGAACTCTCAAATCTTGGTCGAAATTCCAGCCTGTATGGTGGGATTATAGCGGTGATGGAAGACATCTTCAAAGACCAGATGGACCTTATAAAATCTGAAATTAATAACTAAATAGAATTATTTAATAAACTATGGCCAGACTTAATCTTTTAGAAGAAACCAGGTTCGAAAAGCTGCCGGTTAGTGTGTATGAGGATGAACATATTGCTTCTAAAAAGGTAGCTCATCGAATTTCTGATATAATAAAAAGCAAACAACGCCGGGGAGAAAATGCCGTTCTGGGCCTTGCCACGGGTGCTACACCTGTTGAAGTTTACGAGGAGCTGGTTCGTCTGCATAAAGAAGAAGGTCTTAGTTTTAAAAACGTCATCACCTTCAACCTTGATGAATATTATCCTATGAATCCTGAAGCAAAGCAAAGCTATGTCAGGTTTATGGATGAACAACTATTCAATCATATTGATATAAGAAGAGATAATATTCATATTCCCGACGGTACTCTGGAAAAGGATGATATTGCGGAATACTGCCTGGCTTACGAACAAAAGATCTCAGCGGTAGGCGGACTGGATCTTCAGGTACTTGGAATTGGTAGAACAGGTCACATTGGTTTCAATGAACCGGGATCTGCTCCAAACTCCGGTACCCGACTGGTAACGCTGGACGATCTTACCCGAAGGGATGCTTCCAGGGATTTTGGAGGAAAAGAGAATGTGCCAACCAAGGCAATCACCATGGGAATCGGTACCATCTTCAAGGCAAGAGAAATAATCCTGATGGCCTGGAGCAAGAAAAAAGCGCCTATTATCAGAAAGGCGGTGGAAGGTGAAATTTCCAGCAATGTTCCGGCAACTTATCTGCAGTTATCCGATAATGTAGAATTCATATTAGATAAGGATGCAGCTTCTGAACTTACAAGATTTAATACTCCCTGGCTTGTAAAAGATTGCACCTGGGATGCCCAGCTTATAAAAAAAGCGGTTATCTGGTTATCACGTGAGGTGAATAAACCAATTCTTAAGCTTACCGAAGAAGATTATAATGCCAACGGAATGGCACAATTGGCAACCGAACAGGGGCCGGCATACGACATAAATATTCATGTTTTCAATCAGCTTCAGCATAGTATTACAGGCTGGCCGGGAGGTAAACCAAAGGCTGATGATTCTCAACGCCCCGAAAGAGCCAAACCCGCGAGAAAACGCTCCCTTATTTTTAGCCCACATCCAGACGATGACGTGATCTCCATGGGTGGAACCTTCATAAGACTTGTAGACCAGGGTCATGATGTACATGTCGCTTATCAAACCTCAGGAAATACCGCTGTTTGGGATACCGATGTGTTAAGGTATGTTGAATTTGCAATAGATTTCAACCAGAGTATTGGAGAAGATACTGCTCAACTTGAGAAAACCTACGAGAAAATGCGCAAGTTCATTGAGAAGAAGCAGCCCAATGATCTGGATATGAAAGAGGTTAGAAATGTAAAGGCTTTTATTCGAAAAAGTGAAGCAATTGCGGGAGCACGTTATGCAGGGTTGCGGGATAAAAACATACATTTTATGGCCCTCCCATTCTACGAAACGGGAAAAAGGGTAAAATATCCTGTTACCGAAAAAGACGTAAAGCACACCATGGATCTTTTACAGGAAATCAAACCTCACCAGGTATTTGCGGCTGGTGACTTTGCCGATCCTCATGGAACTCATATTGTATGTTTCAGGATAATCCTGGAAGCCTTAAAAAGACTACGGGAAACCGAAGACTGGACCAAGGATTGCTGGTTATGGATGTATCGTGGTGCCTGGCAGGAATTTGAGGTTCACGAAATTGAAATGGCCGTTCCACTTTCTCCACAGGAAGTCCAGAGAAAACGACATGCTATTTTCCAGCATCAATCACAGAAGGACCGTCCCGTATTTCCGGGCGATGATGAAAGGGAATTCTGGGTTCGAGCTGAAGAAAGAAATAAGGAAACAGCTGTTCACTATCATGAATTAGGACTGGCAAATTACGAGGCCATGGAAGCCTTTGTAAGATGGAAATTCTAAAAGGATGAGAATATCATTTTCTATTTTAGGGATTTTCATCCTTCTTCTAACGGCCTGTAGCCCTAATCCCTACAGGAAGACCAATAGGATTCATAAAAAACAACTGAAACGTTACGCTAAGGAATTGCGAGTTTTCCCCATGGAACAGGAGGATTCCCCTTCCCAGGTGAATTACGGCCCCTACCCTGTGGGCACTACAAATTTCAATCTAAGGAGACCAAATTATGTGGTTATTCATCACACTGCACAAGACTCCGTAAGACAGACACTGAATACCTTTACAATTCCAAGGACCCAGGTAAGCGCCCATTATGTGATTAGTGATAAAGGTGAGGTTTTTCATATGCTTAATGATTATTTCCGTGCATGGCATGGCGGAGTGGGAAAATGGGGGAATAACACCGATCTCAATTCAACCTCTATAGGAATCGAGCTGGATAATGATGGTGATGAAGAGTTCACCTATGCCCAGATAAACAGCTTGTTAGATCTTTTGAAGAATTTAAAGGAGAAATATGGCATCCCTACAGAAAATTTCATAGGCCATTCAGATATAGCGCCCACCCGAAAAGTAGATCCTAATGCCAATTTTCCCTGGAAAAAACTTGCAGAGGAAGGTTATGGGCTTTGGTATGATACCGAAGAGGTTAAGAAACTCCATTTGGATAAGGATACGATTCGGGATGAAAGCATAAAATCTAATGACACTTTAGATCTCAGGACCCAACCATTACCAAAGCAAGCTATAGATAGCTCTTTAATCGTTCCTCAAAACTTTGATCCCCTGCTTGCTTTAAGGGTCATAGGCTATGACATTTCAGATCCCGAAGCGGCTATCAAAGCTTTTAAGCTTCATTTTATTCAGGAAAATATAAATGCAGAATTCACAGATTATGAGCTGAAGGTGCTTTATAATCTTTATCAGAAATATTTATAGTCAGGACATACATAATGGCACATATTAAAAGAATCATAATTCTTATTAATTTACTGGGATCCAGAATAAAAAGAAATATAAGTCTGGTCCTGCTCCTAATCTTGCTATTATCGGCATTTGGGGTCTATGCTCAGAATTTTAGATTCGCTCATGTTTCAGATACCCACATCGGTGCAGGGATATCGGAAGAGGACCTTAACCGCACAGTTTCTGATATAAATTCACAGGACAGTCTCGATTTTGTAATCGTTACCGGGGACATCACCGAAATGGGAACCGATGAAGAGCTTGCCCTGGCAAAGGAAATCCTGGAAAAGTTAAATATCCCTTACTATGTTGTCCCGGGAAATCATGATACAGGCTGGTCAGAATCTGGTGGAGTAACATTTATAACTGAATTTGGATATGACAAATTCAGTTTCGAACATAAAGGATACAAATTCATTGGCTGCGCTTCAGGGCCTTATGTAAGGATGTCTGACGGACATATTCCAAGGGATGCAATAGTCTGGTTAGACCAGGTTCTTAAGAAAACGCCTAAAGATCAGCCAATCATTTTTGTGAATCATTATCCAATAGACAACAGTCTGGATAACTGGTTTGAAATCACCGAAAGACTGAAGGAGTACAATACTCAGTTCGCCATTTGCGGTCATGGCCACCGCAACAAAGCTTTCGACTTTGAAGGGATTCCCGGGATCATGGGCCGCTCCAACTTAAGAGCTAATAAGGAAGTGGGAGGTTATAACATTATTGAAGTGACCAATGAGGTTGCAAATATATATGAAAGAACTCCAGGCGGTGAGACCCATAAAGCATGGAATAGTGTGGAACTGGGCAAAAGAAATTATAAGGTAAGATCAGATTATGAAAGGCCTTCCTATAAGGTGAATGACTCCTTTCCACAGGTACAGAAGGCCTGGGAATATCATTCTGATGCCAATGTAATCTCCACCCCTGCCGTTACTAACGGAAAAGTGATCTTTGGTAATAGCACCGGGCTTGTTGAAGCATTATCTGAAGACACAGGGAAAAAGATCTGGAATTTTGAGACCAAAGGAGGGATCTTCTCCTCTCCGGCGGTCTATAAGGACAATGTAATTCTCGGCTCAGGTGATGGGAATATATATAGTCTGAATTCCGAAAATGGAAGCCTGAACTGGAAATTAAAGTTTGAGGCATCTGTCCTTGGTTCACCAATAATAAACAAAGGAGTGATCTATATAGGCGGGAGCGACGGAAGTTTCAGAGCCATTGATGCCAGAAACGGTAAAGAGATCTGGAAGTTTTCGGGACTTAACGGACCAGTGGTTAGTAAGCCGCTTATTTATGATCATAAGGTAATCTTCGGTGCCTGGGATAAACATTTGTATGCTCTGGATATAAAAACCGGAGAATTAGCCTGGAAATGGACCAATGGTTCAGCAAACCGGATGTTCTCTCCTGCCATGGTAATTCCGGTAGCTGCAAATGGCTCAATATATATTGTTGCTCCAGACAGGTTTATCACTGCTATAAATGGCGAAACCGGAGAAACTTTATGGCGTAGTAATGAAGCAAAGGTGAGAGAATCTGTGGGGATTTCAAGAGATAAAAAGAGCCTTTATGCCAAAACCATGAACGATACCCTTGTAGCTTTCAAAGCCCTTGGAAAAAACTCTGAATTATCATGGAAAAAAGACCTTGATTATGGCTACGATCATGTCCCTTCGATGTTGATCGAGAGAAAAGGAGATATTTTCTTTGGGGGTCGAAACGGCGTGGTATTTAGTGTAAATACAGATCAAAAAGAGGTCAATTGGAAGTTCAAAATTGATAATTCTATGGTAAATACCATAAATCTTCTATCACGAAAAAAACTTGTAGCCGCGACTATGGATGGAAAGGTCGTGCTATTAAAATGGAAATAGTTTTAGTTAGGTTAATAATTGTGTTAATTAAAAACCCCCGAAGGATTTTCCCCGGGGGTTTTTGCTTTATAAAACTGAACTATTAATTAAAATTCCGGAGCTCTCCGCTCATTCTTCTGAAGAAATCTTTGAAGAACCATCAGTAAAAATATCCTCTTCGCTTAGGTATATAATCTGATTGTTTTCCTGATCTAACACCCTTTTCGTTCTTAAGTATCGGTTATAATTATAATCATCAAAATCAGATGCAGTGGTGTCAAAATTGCTGATATGCACCTCTCCCATTGAATGGATGAATTTATTATCCCCTATCCACATTCCAACATGTACGACTCTTTCTGAGGTAGAGTTTGTTGCCGGCCTTCCAAAGAAAAGAAGATCACCGGCTATAAGATTTTCAAAGTTTCTGGTGGTATCTACCAGTTTCCCGGTATGAACCTGTTGGGAGGCATCCCTTGGCAAGACCATTCCGTTAAGGAAATAAACGGTTTTGGTAAAACCACTGCAATCCACTCCTTTAGGCGATGTGCCTCCCCACAAATAAGGAAGTCCCATCAGTTCTTTACCTGTTTCTACCAGACTTTCTTTTTCCTGGTCTAAAGAAGTGAGCCATTCAGCGTAAGGCTTGGCTTCAGATTTGTTTACAAAAGCTTTCTTGCCATTGGGATACTTTGCCTCATAAAAAGCATTTTGTTCGCTTACAAGCTCTAAAACGTCCCCGGCAACAAGATCGCCTACAACTGGAGAAGACGAATTAGCTTCTTTATAAGAAGCGCCAAAAGCTTCAAGGAAGATAAGTTTATCTGTTTTCTTCCATTCCGAAAATTCTTGCTTAGTCATATTCTCTATTCCGCCATAATCCACCCATGCCAGGTAATCATCCGGAGTCTGTACATAATACCAGCTTCCCTCCTTTTTATAGACTTTTAACGGCATCCCCATGGTAGCCTGTGTAACCAGCTGGGCCGAATGCTTGGGTTCATCGCGAAGGTTAGCAACAGAAATCTTTACCACTCCCATGGTTTTACCTTCAAGGCCTTTTTCATCAGGCAACATCTGAATACTGTCAGCAAACTCAATATTTTCAACTTTAAGCCTGTTCTTAAGATCCTCAACAGCATTGGGCAGATTAGATTCTCCTTTCAGGATATAAGCACCCCCTTGCTTTTTGGTTTCGATATCAAACAAGGCAACGCGACCATCAGGAGCATATTCCTTCTTTACCTCAGCAATTACCGGATCGGTTTCGTTAATCTCTTCCTCATGTTTTTCCTCACACGACGCCAGGATCAACAGCATTAACAGGAACAGATAATTCAGTCTCTTTATCATATGTATGTTCATTTTATTCAAATTTTATCAGTTTAGCACCCGTTCCATTACATTCGGGAAAATGTACTTTTTCATCGTAAACCTTTACTCCATCGGCAACATCAGATTTCAATAACATGGCTCCATCCATATCCACGTAATCCAGTAAAGGTAATAAATGTGCGATTGCCGAAATACCCACGGTAGATTCTGTCATACAACCAACCATTACCTTTAAGCCCAATTCGCGAGCCTGTTTTACCATTCTTTTTCCGGGAGTAAGGCCCGTGCATTTAGTAAGCTTTATATTCACTCCGTGGAAATAGGAAGCGCATTTCTTCACATCCTCTTCCACGATGCAACTTTCGTCTGCAATAAGAGGCAATGCCGATTCCTTATAAAGCTTTTTCATGCCTTCAATATCTTCGGGATGCAAGGGTTGCTCCAGAAATTCCACGCCCAGATCTTTAAGCTTATAACTGTTTTCTATGGCCTGAGAAGCTGTCCAGGCAGCATTGGCATCAAGCCTGAAAATGGCATCAGTGTGTTTCCTTAATTCCTTTACTATTTCCACATCATGATCGGTCCCAAGCTTGATCTTATAGAGTGCCCATGGAAATTCCTTCATTTTCTGGATCATCATTTCCACAGAATCTATTCCAATAGTATAATTCGTCAGCGGTAAATCTTCAAGTTTTAATCCCCACATTTTGTAAAGTGGAAGCTCATTTCTTTTTCCATGCAGGTCATGCATTGCGATATCAAGGGCACACTGCGCGAACGGATCATTCTTTAAGTGGGGAAAGGTAAGCTCCCATAGTTCTTCAGGCGAAAGCTGAATATTTTCGGCTACTATCTTTTCTACTCCTTTTATTGAAGCTATCATTTTGTCGACACTCACTCCGTAATATGAGGTTGCTGCAGCCTCACCGTATCCGGTATAACCTCCATCAGAAAGCGCCACGATCAGGCTAGGCTGAAAATCCCTGGAGCCATGACTAATGGTAAAAGTATTTTTTAATTCAAGTTCAAAAGGATAATAGTTCAGCTGCATTGCATTTCATTATTAGTCTATAATTAATGGAATCCAGGTCTTTTATCATATAACCCCCATAGACCTAAAAACGTGATCGTCGCATTCACCAGTAAAATCTCAAATCCGAATTGATATCCATAAAACCATTCAGCTGAATTAAGATCTAGAACAATAGAAATCACAGGCGATAAAATACACACAACAGGCACAAAACGATCCTTGACCGGCCGCTTTGTAAGCAGCCCGAAAGCAAACAATCCTAATAACGGCCCGTAGGTGAAGCCCGCCACTTTAAAAACCGCGCTTACTACACTAGTATCATTAATAGCATTGAAAATAATGATAACGATAAACATCAGCAGAGTGAAACCAATATGAACCAGCATCCGGGTCTTTTTCTGATCGGTCTTTTTCTTTTCTATATCCAGGATATCTACACAAAATGAAGTGGTAAGAGCTGTTAATGCAGAATCGGCACTGGAAAAAGCGGCTGCTGTTATTCCCAGTAAAAAAACGATTCCGGCCAAAAGTCCGAACTCATTCAAAGCGAGTAATGGGTAAACTTCATCACTACGTTCGGGTAAGCTTATCTGTTGATCTATCGCAAATTTATATAAAAGCACTCCCAGGGCCAGAAATAAAAGAGTTGAAAAGAAAAAGGTCAATGAAAACCAGAAAATATTCTTTTGGGCATCACTTTTATTCCGACAGGTAAGATTCTTCTGCATAATGTTCTGATCTAGACCATTCATGGCGATGGTAATAAAGATCCCGGCAAGAAAGGTTTTGTAAAAGTTCCTGTCTGACCTCCAATCCCAGTCAAAGATCCCAGACATTTCACTTTTTGATACTACACTAAAAACTTCTGCGGCCTTTAAATCCATATGATTCACTATCACCACAATACTGATAATTACCGCAAGTAACAGGAATGTAGTTTGAAGCGTATCGGTCCATACAATCGTTTTGATCCCGCCTCTATAAGTATAAAGCCATATTAAGGCGATGGTAGTAAGAACAGTAACATAAAAAGGGATTCCAAATGCGTCAAAAAAAGCTATTTGCAATACAACGGCCGCCAGGAATAACCTGAAAGAGGCACCTATGGTCTGCGAAATAATGAAAAAGGAAGACCCCGCGAGATAAGATCTTTTCCCGAACCTGTTCTTCAGGTATTCATAGATTGAAACCAGTTTCAGCTTATAAAAAAGTGGTATAAGCACGAGTGCTATCACTGCATATCCCACCATGTTACCCATCACAAATTGTAAATAGGTCCAGTTTGAATTCCCCACTTCTCCCGGGACCGAAATAAAAGTAACTCCTGAAAGTGTGGCTCCCACCATACCAAAGGCTACCAGGAACCAGGGAGACTGCCGGTTGGCAGTAAAGAAGGTGACGTTGTCGCTTTGTCTTGAAGTGAAATAGCTAATGGAAATCAATAACAAAAAATAACCGGCTATTACACTAAAAACCAGAATGGGGCTCATATTCTTATTTTAATATAATTGCTTTAAATTCACTTTGATTTCCTGTCCTGTCTACCGCCGTGAGGCCTATTTGTTCCATTTTCTTTTTCTTCTCTCCAACTATATACTGAAGGCTATAAGAAGACAGATCTCCGTTCAGAATTTTGTAATCCCAATTTCCACCTTCATATTTGAAATAAATCACCCATCTGAAGACATCATCCCGATCAGGATGTGTCCAATTGATCTGAATTCTTTCGTTATTTATAGTGGTTTGTACCTGCGGAATTTCAGGCGCTTCATCATCAAGCCAGGGACTGGAAGGAACCAGTGTTTTCTTTTTATAGGGCCCCTGTTTTAAAGCTGTTGACAGGGAATCATGTTTTACCAGCGGCCCTATACTCCAGTGTACAGTACCTTTACTTTCTGGCAACATTCCACGGGTGATCATGATCTGGTTAATGGTCTCATCAATATTCTTTTCATCTCCTCCAAGACCTACATTTATGCCTGGCCATAAATGACGGTTTCGGTTATTTTCCCGTTCCCACCATCCGAGAAGCTCCGGAAAGCTCTGTCCTTCCTGATTGATCTTCCAGTAAAGCTGAGGAGTAAAATAATCTATCCAGCCTTCATTCAGCCATAATTTAGCATCAGCATAGAGCTTTTCATACTGATCATAACCGGTGATCGATTGAGGATAGCCGGGACGCCAGATACCGAATGGACTTAGTCCGAACTTAACAAATGGCTTTTCGGTTTTTATCTCATCGTAAACCCGCCTTATAAAATGGTTTACATTGTGGCGGCGCCAGTCAGCTCTTGATAGTTCTCCTCTATTATTTTTATATGTGTTCCAGCTATCATCATCGGGAAAATCCTTCCCGTTATTATAAGAATCATATGGATAGAAATAATCATCAAAATGAACGCCGTCCAGGTCATATCTTTTAACAAGGTCCATTACCACTGCGGCCGAATGATCCTGGGTTCCCTGTTTAGCCGGGTCTAACCACCACATTCCGTTTTCCAGTTTTACAGCAAGTTCAGGTTTTCTTTTGATGATAGAACTCTCACTTATTTCACCACCGGTAGTATGATGAGCACGATAAGGATTCAACCAGACATGCAATTCCAGGCCACGATTATGGGCTGCCTCTATCCAGAATTTTAAAGGATCATAATAAGGTTCAGGTGCTTTTCCTTGTTTTCCGGTTAAGAAGTAAGACCAGGGTTCCAGTTCACTGTCATAAAGAGCATCGGTCTGCGGTCTAACCTGAAAGATAACGGCATTAAAATTATTTTCCTGAAGAAAGTCAAGGAGCTTCAAGGCCTCCCTTTGTTGTTCACTTGTAGACAAACCCGGTTTGCTTGGCCAGTTAATATTGGCCACCGTAGCTACCCAGGCCGCTCTGAACTCATAGATATCCAGTGGAGGTGCTATCTTTTTAACTGTCTTTTCTTGCTGATTCTCCTCTGTTTTTTCGGTTTTCGGTACTACAACTGGCGTTTGGGGTTCTTCGGAAACTATTGTATCCTGTGTAGTTTTTTCGGTAACAGGGGGTGCAGGTTGGGAAACCGGTTTTGTGGTCTTACAGGAAGCCAAAAATATCGCGGTAAGATATACTAAGAATCTAACGGAATGTCTTAACATTTGATTTGGGGTATACTTGATTAACTTATCTTTTTTACAACAAAGTCCTTCAAAATTATTTTTAAAGGACTTTAAGTTTTAACCATTCAAAACGGCTAATTATTTTCTTGAAAAAGCAGCAATAGCCTTCCTCACACTTCCATGTTCCTTTAATAGTTTTTCGGCTTCTTTTTCACCGATCCCCAGCTCGTCCATGATCATTTGGGTACCGCGACCTACCAGCTTTCTGTTTGAAAGTTGCATATCTACCATTTTATTTCCTTTTACACGACCAAGTTTGACCATTACCGTGGTTGAGATCATATTGAGAACAAGTTTCTGCGCTGTACCGGCCTTCATCCTGGTACTTCCCGTAACAAATTCTGGCCCTACCACCACTTCGATTGGATATTCCGAAGCCCGGGCTAATGGACTATCAGAACTACAGGTGATGCAACCAGTGGTAATTCCATTTTTTCGGGCATCATTTATTCCACCAATTACATAAGGTGTGGTTCCAGAAGCTGCAATGCCTACCAGTACATCATTCTTTTCAATATCAAACTCCTGAAGGTCTTTCCATGCCTGTTCAGTATCGTCTTCGGCATTTTCCACCGCCTTACGCAGAGCGTAATCACCACCTGCAATGAGACCGATGACCATATTATCGCTAACTCCGTAAGTTGGCGGACATTCGGAAGCATCTAAAACTCCCAGCCGGCCACTGGTCCCTGCCCCAATATAAAAAAGACGGCCTCCCAGCTTCATCTTTGCAACGATCACTTCAATAAGGCATTCTATTTTAGGAAGCACCTCCTCTATTTTTTGAGGGACGGTCTTATCCTCATTATTGATATTCAAAAGCAGTTCTGAAATACTCATCTTTTCGAGATCGTCATATTTCGATGGCTTTTCAGTATCTGGTTTCTTATTTTTCATTTTCTATTTTTATTATTCGGTCTCTGGCATGAACCCGGAAAAAACACCTTCTCTTCTATCTGTATTCCAGTTGATATCCGGACTCTGGAAAAAGTTTATATCCATAAAATCCAGACGGGCTCCGTGCTCACCCAGCCTTTCCTTAAAGTTAGCAAA
The DNA here is from genome assembly GCF_023805255.1 of Gramella jeungdoensis. Lineage (GTDB taxonomy): Bacteria > Bacteroidota > Bacteroidia > Flavobacteriales > Flavobacteriaceae > Christiangramia > Christiangramia jeungdoensis. The sequence continues at coordinate 465,531 of NZ_JAMSCK010000003.1, read as the reverse complement.
ATCCTTCCTTTTTTGAGCGGTCCAGGCCACTTCAGCTGTAGCAATAGTTCTTGGCCATAATCGATTATCGGCTTTATCATCTGAAGTCACAAGTTCTGTCCACACAGGTGCCTCCACCCCCATCACATTAGCATTGTCACTAGTAAAGTTATACGCGTCTTCAAGAGAAACACCTCTTTCCTGACACCAGTTATTAGTGTTTTCCTGTCCGGGTACATTTGCATGATCAAAGTAGAAATTGGTACAAATGGATTCAATGATCCTTGTGTCCACAACACTTTCGGTCTTGCCGTTCCAACGCTGACTGATAAAATCCAGATTCACCGGTGCCTGAGTTACTTCTTCCCAGCCTATGGTGGTCTTGCCGTTCTCACGAACTATAGAATCGGCCTTTACCACGAACTCCTTATACCTCTCATCATCTATCTCATCTCCTCCTATGTGAATATAATCTCCCGTTGTGATTTCAGAAAGCTCTCCGATTATTTCAGCTACGAAATCATAAATCTCGGGCTTTTCCAAACACAGCTTACTCCAACCTACCTTATATTCATGAAAAAGCTGGGGCGGTGTTGCCATTCTCGGTTCCAAGTTCGAAAATTCTTCACAGTTCAATTCCGGATAAGCCATAAGCGCAGCATAAATATGTCCCGGCATGTCGATCTCAGGTATTATGGTTATGTTTCGAGCCTTCGCGTATGCCTGTAGCTCTTTATATTCTTCCTGGGTAAGATATCCTGAACGTCCATTCTTTACAGCGCTTTTTCCTCCCAATTCGGTAAGCTTTGGTCTGCTTTTCATCTCAATCCTCCATCCCTGGTCATCGGTAAGATGGAGATGCAGCCTGTTCATTTTATAAAAAGCCATCCTGTCAATATGTTTTTTTAAATATTCAGGACCAAAAAAGCTACGTGCAACGTCTATCATGGATCCCCTCCAGCCATATCTCGGGGAATCTATTATCTCTACCTGTTGAAGGCGGACGGGATCAGAAACTTTTCTCTTTTCAATTTCGGAAGGCAGCATTTGCCTGAAAGTTTGCACGGCATAGAATAGTCCGGTGTTGGTTGCAGCTCTGAAGGAAACCGTATTCTTAGTGATTTTCAGCTCATATCCTTCTTCCCCCAGACTTTCATGAAGTTCATCTTTTAATTCCATCGAAAAGCCCATACAGTTCGATCCTGTCATCATGTAACTTTCAACGTAGGTGTTAGAAAGTAATTTCTGAAGCCATTCAGCCGATTTTTTGGCTCCTGAATTATAACAAACCACTGCTCTTTCCGGCAGTAAAAAAGAACCTTCCTTCCACTTTACCTCCGAAGGCTGAGGGATTAGGGCCGGTCTGGAAATTTCGGTGTTTTGAGCAGTAAGCAGTCCCTGAAAAATTACGAATAGCGCAAATAGATAAATTTTCTGAATTTTCATCCTAAATCAATTTCTAATTTTATGTCCTTTCACTGCGAAAAACCAAAGATAGAGATAAGCGGGAATCACTATGATATATGCCATTTTTGGATCTAACTTATCGGCAAGGAGCCCGTAACCAAGAGGCAATATTGCACCACCGGCGATGGCCATGATTAGGAAAGAAGATCCAATTTTGGTGAATCTTCCTAATCCTTCAATAGCAAGTGGCCAGATAGCAGGCCAAACAAGGGCATTTGCAAGACCTAAGAGCGAAATGCACAAAACTGAAACAATTCCGTTCGTCAAAATAGCCGCAACCCCAAGGATCACACCTAAAATCGCTGATATTTGTAATACTTTTTGCTGACTTATATATTTGGGAATCGCTACAATCCCGATTAAATAACCCACGATCATAGCACCTAAAGTAAGACTGGTAAAGAATTTAGCGGTTTCAAATTCGATACCTTGCGCTGCACCATAACTAATTACCGTATCTCCAGCTATCACCTCTACCCCAACATAGAGGAAAAGAGCCAGTGTCCCTAAAAGTAAATGTGGAAACTGGAATATACTGGTCTTATTTTTATTTATTTCTTCCAGGTTCTCATCTTCTGAATCGGTTTCAACTTCCGGAAGCGCAGAGAAATAGATCAGGATAGCAAGGCCGATTAATACAATGGTCATTATAATATAAGGGGTGATCACCCTTCCTGATAATTCGTCAAGTTTTTCAGCCTTTTCAGCCAGAGTCAGGGAATCAAGGCTTGCTACAAGCTCATCTGCATCTTTTAATGCAATAGCGCCCAGCACGATGGGAGCGATCACTCCGGCCACCTTATTACAAATCCCCATAATACTAATACGTTTTGCAGCACTTTCAATTGGTCCCAGAATGGTTATATAAGGATTTGCCGCGGTTTGCAAAATTGCGAGTCCGGTACCCTGTACAAAAAGCCCCAGCAGGAATAACATATAAGTTCTTGTCATCGCGGCCGGGATAAAAATGATTGTTCCTACTGCCATCACCAGCAATCCCACCGACATTCCGTTTTTGAAGCCCGTGAGTTTTAAAACCCTTGAACTTGGAATGGCCATAACGAGGTAAGAAATATAAAAAGCAAATGCCACCAGATAAGACTCAAAATTATTGAGTTCGCAGGCAATTTTAAGATAAGGAATCAATACAGAATTCAGCCAGGTCACAAAGCCGAATATGAAGAACAGGATTCCAATAATGACAATCGACCTGCTTGTGTTGTTAGAAGTGGCAGCCATAATAGATTTTTCGTTTTACTTTGAGTCTCATGCTAATGCAAAAAGACGTAAATTTAGTTTTGGTAAACTTCCAATAATTAATACTATTTACAAAAAAAAGAAACTTTTTTATAACAACTTCCTACTTAATTTACTTTTTTATTTAAATATATCAATTTATTAAAATTTTTACTATAAGTTGATTTCGATACAAGTTGTCCAATCTTTCTTTTTTAGAGTATTAAATAAACTATATTTGTACTCTTAAACTCGCCTGAATCGAGCAGGGAAATTGATTCAAAATTTGGAGATGAAGAATATTCGAAACTTTTGCATAATAGCTCATATTGACCACGGGAAAAGTACGCTGGCAGATCGACTTTTGGATTATACAGGTTCTGTTACCGAAAGAGAAAAACAGGAGCAGTTGCTGGATAGTATGGATTTGGAAAGAGAACGTGGGATCACTATTAAAAGTCACGCCATTCAAATGGATTATATTCATGAAGGCGAAGAATATATTCTGAATCTTATCGATACTCCCGGGCACGTGGATTTCTCTTATGAGGTTTCACGTTCTATTGCGGCCTGTGAAGGCGCGCTTCTAGTGGTTGATGCCGCTCAAAGCATACAGGCACAAACCATATCTAACCTTTACCTGGCCCTTGAAAATGACCTGGAGATCATTCCAGTTCTGAATAAGGTTGACCTGCCAAGTGCCAATCCGGAAGAAGTTACCGATGACATCGTGGATCTTTTAGGTTGCGATCCTTCTGAAATAATTCCTGCAAGTGCCAAAACTGGTCTGGGGATTAAGGAAATACTTGATGCAATAATCAATAGAATTCCTGCACCTAGTGGAAAAGTAGATGCCCCATTAAGAGCGCTTATATTCGATTCTGTTTATAATCCTTTCCGTGGTGTAGAAACGTTTTTCCGTGTGATCAACGGAACCATCAAGAAAGGTCAGCATATCAAATTCGTGAATACCGATAAGAATTATTATGCTGATGAGGTGGGAACACTTAAGCTGAAACAGCTTCCAAAGAAAGAAATTAAGACGGGGGATGTAGGTTATCTCATCACCGGTATAAAAGATGCTCGTGAGGTTAAAGTGGGTGATACCATTACCGGAGCTGATAATCCCACTACCGAAGCCGTAGCAGGGTTCGAAGATGTAAAACCAATGGTTTTCGCCGGAATCTATCCCGTGGACACTGAAGATTATGAAGAGCTTAGAGCATCTATGGAAAAGCTACAGCTTAACGATGCTTCCCTGGTATTTACTCCGGAAAGCTCTGCGGCACTTGGATTTGGTTTTAGATGCGGATTCCTTGGTATGCTTCACCTTGAGATTATACAGGAAAGACTGGAACGTGAATTCGACATGACTGTTATTACAACAGTTCCTAACGTATCTTATCACGCATATACTAATAAGAATCCAGACGAAGTTATTCTGGTAAATAATCCTTCAGATCTTCCGGAGCCATCTAAACTGGATAGAGTTGAAGAGCCTTATATCAAAGCAAGCATCATCACTAAAGCCGATTATGTGGGTCCTGTGATGTCTCTATGTATTGAAAAACGTGGTGAGATCACTAATCAAACATACCTTACCACCGAGAGAGTAGAACTAACATTCGACATGCCATTGGCTGAGATCGTGTTCGACTTCTACGATCGCTTAAAGACTGTTTCCAGAGGCTATGCTTCTTTTGATTATGCTCCTATTGGAATGCGCACTTCAAAACTTGTAAAAGTAGATGTTCTTCTGAATGCAAATAAGGTTGATGCCCTTTCTGCTCTATTACACGTAGACAATGCCTACGATATAGGAAAGAAAATGTGTGAGAAGCTAAAAGAGCTTATCCCAAGGCAGCAATTTGATATCCCTATTCAGGCTGCCATTGGAGCCAAGATCATCGCCAGAGAGACCGTAAAAGCCCTTAGAAAGGATGTTACCGCCAAATGTTACGGAGGTGATATTTCCCGTAAGAGAAAACTTCTTGAAAAGCAGAAAAAAGGTAAAAAGCGTATGCGTCAGGTAGGGAATGTTGAAATCCCACAGGAAGCCTTCATGGCTGTTCTTAAGCTGAATGACTAGTTCGTTGTTCGGAGTTTGGAGAAATTATTGTCTTAGGTACTTCCGTAAACCGGATATCATTTTAGAAATTTCGGTTAGAAAGTATCTTAAATCTTTTTCCGTATCGGAATCAATATACTTTTGTCTTTTCGCGATAGTTATACAAACAAGACATTCTTTTAAAGAATTTGAAGCTATAATCAAATATCTACTAAACTCCTTTTTACTTCCTCCGGAACCTTCAGCGATATTCAATGCTATGGAAATTGAAGCCCTTCGGAATTGGGAAGTTAATCCATACAACTCCTCCCTGGGAAAGGATTTTGTGATCTCATAGACCAAATCAACAAAATTCAGTGTCTTTTGATAAACTTCTAATTTTTCGAAATTAAACTGTTCCATTCTGTCATCAAAAGGATAAAATTCTGAATTTTATTCATCTATTCAACTTTTTTAACTTTGTAGTTTAATAAATTTTTCTCCGAACTACGAACAATAAAACTAAATTCTAGAGATGGCCGGGCATAGTAAATGGGCAAATATCAAGCATAGAAAAGGAGCTCAGGATAAGAAGAGAGCAAAACAATTCACAAGAGCGATCAAGGAGATCACCGTGGCGGTAAAAGAGGGCGGTGGCCCCGATCCTGAGGCGAATCCATCCCTTAGAAATGCTATCCAGAATGCCAAGGGTGTGAATATGCCTAAAGATACCATTGAACGTGCCATAAAAAAAGCCAGTGGTGCCGATGCGGACAATTATGAGACTGTAACTTTCGAGGGTTACGGGCCTAACGGAATTGCCATTTTTGTTGAATGTACTACAGATAATACCAACCGTACCGTAGCCTCGGTTAGATCCATATTTTCCAAAAACGGAGGAAATTTAGGGACGAATGGTTCCCTAGAATTCCTTTTCGATAAAAAAGGGGTGTTTGTGATCGAAAAAGAAAAGATCGAAATGGATCTTGAAGAATTCGAACTGGAACTTATTGAGGGCGGAGCCACTAAAATCGAAAAAGACGATGAATTTATTACTGTTTATACTGAATTCACCGACTTCGGCCTTATGTCTTCCAAACTCGAAGAATTAAACATAGAACCTAAAAATTCAGAAGTTCAGAGAATTCCTATGAATACTTTGGAATTGCCCGTGGAAGATGCTAAAAAGATTCTGGATCTGGTTGAGAAATTTGAAGACGACGATGATGTTCAGAATGTTTACCACAATCTGGAGATCACAGACGAACTTATCGCTAAAATGGAGGCCGAATAAAAATTAATCGGCATTGATATTTTCTTCAATATTCTCTTTCTCCTCGCTATCGCCAGGTTCCATTTGTTTCCCCAGATAGACCATCATGTAACCTTCTTCAATTTCAACATCAATACTGTTAGAAGGGATAATGCTTAACTCTCCTTCATTATTCTTAACAAACAGAGGGATAATGTCAGGATCTGTCTTGCTTATCTCTATAAGCCCTTCGTAATGCTCTTTTGAATTCAGTTGAATTTCATGAATTGAGGGATATTTTCTGGCAAGGTTGGTAAGTTTAATATAATCATCTGTTTGCGAGAATAGGCCTTCCTTAGGGTTATTTTCAGGATCATACATCTCATCTGGTGAAACCACCCTGAAAGATCCGTTCTCACCAAAATGTTTACGGAATTTTTCTATTGCATTCAGGTTTACTTCAGTGTTTCCAGTCATAGCCATCAAATAACCTACGTCACTTAATTCAATATTGTTGATAAGATCATCAGAATAAACGTTTTCCTGAATGGCATCCAGACCCAGTTCTTTTGCTTTCCTGATGTTAGCGCCATTGCTATCTACCAGAACCACATGCCTGTTATTCTTTTTCAGGTAGGATGCTATAAGTCTTGAAATGGTAGATGCACCTATAATAAGGATTCCCTGAGAATTTTTAAGAAATACTCCAACAAGTTGCGCAACGAACCTTGCAGTGGTCGCGTTTAGTAAAACCGTTCCCAGTACAATCATGAAGACAAGGGGTGTAATATATTCTGCTCCTTCCACACCCTGACTCGCCAGTTCAAGTCCAAAAAGCGAGGCGATACCTGCCGCAACAATACCTCTTGGGCCTACCCAGCTGATAAATAATTTTTCATTGATTTTAAGAGAAGAACCAATGCTACTTATAAATACTCCCAGAGGTCTTATAACTAAAACCACAGCAGCAAAAAGTATGATCGCATTCACATTATAAACAAGTAAAAGATCTTCGATATTAATATTAGCCGCCAGTAAAATAAATAAGATCGAAATTAAAAGTACACTTAGCGATTCCTTGAAGTAGAGTAGTTCCTTTAAATTGGGAAGATTTATATTTCCCATCACCATTCCCATTACAACGACTGCCAGCAGGCCACTTTCATGTGCAAAAAGATCGGAAAGAACAAAAACCCCAAGCACCGTAGCCAGTGTAAGTACATTCAAGAGATAATGCGGAATTACATTCTTCTTTATTGCAAAAGCCAATGCATGGGCAAAAGTGAAGCCGAAGGTGAAACCAAAAAGCACAATCTTACCAAACTCCATTAACGCCGTTGTAGTGAATTCGGTTCCGGTACCGGCACTGATAAACTCAAACATCAATACAGCTACAAGAGCCCCAATAGGATCAATAAGTATTCCTTCCCATTTGAGAATGGCTGAAATATCCTTTTTTAATGGAATATTTCGAAGTATGGGTGTAATAACTGTAGGTCCTGTAACTATAACCAGTGCAGCAAAAAGAAAAGATATCTGCCAGCTCAAGTCAAAGATGAAGTGAGCGGCTATCCCCGCTCCAATGAAGGTGACTATAACCGCTATAGTAATAAGTTTGACTATAACGGGGCCAACGTTAAGAATTTCCCCTTTTCTTAAGGTTAATCCTCCTTCAAAAAGAATTATTCCAATAGCCAGGGAAACAAAATAAAAAAGACTGTCCCCAGGAAAAAGCCCGGAACTTCCATTCCAAATAGGCTCAATTAGTTTAGATCCATCTGCTGTAAAGAGCGTTGAAATAGGACCTACGGCCAGGCCTACCAGGATCAAAGGCAGGATAGCAGGAATCTTTAATCTCCATGCGAGCCATTGAGCAAGTATCCCTAAAATTATTATTCCTGCTAATTCGATCATATATCTATACTTTACTTATAAAAGCTAAAAATATTAAAAATGTTTTATTCTGAAAGCTTATTCCATCAAGGCTTTCAATAAAAATATCTTGTTAAATGAATGGAAAATAATTAGAAATCGCTTTAAGATTTTCTATTTTGCAGGGGAATTTTTAAAAAATTTCATAATGACACTTTATCCCGTTGAAGCTGGAAACTTCAAACTGGATGGAGGTGCAATGTTTGGCGTTGTACCTAAGAGCCTGTGGAACAGGACCAATCCGGCCGATTCCAATAACATGATAGATATTGCAGCACGATGTTTGCTTATTGAAGATGGAAATAAACTGATATTGATCGACACGGGAATGGGGGATAAGCAAAGTGAAAAATTCTTCAGCTACTATTATCCCTGGGGCGATCACAGTATCGATAAATCGCTCAAAAAACACGGATTCCATCGCGATGATATCACAGATGTGTTCATGACACACCTTCACTTTGATCACTGTGGAGGAAGCATACAGTGGAACAAAGACAGAACCGGTTATGAGCCAGCCTTTAAAAATGCGCGTTTCTGGAGTAATGAAGAGCACTGGATCTGGGCTACACAGCCAAACGACCGTGAAAAAGCCTCTTTCCTAAAAGAAAATATCATTCCAATGGAACAGAGTGGTAAACTCCACTTCCTGGAAAGAGTAAAGAATAAATTCTATACTGAAAATGAACACCTGGGCTTTGGTGTGTTATTTGTTGATGGTCATACCGATAAACAGATGATTCCTCATATAAATTACAAAGGCAAAAAGCTGGTTTTTATGGCAGATCTACTTCCAACCGCAGGGCATATACCTTTACCCTATGTGATGGGATATGATACACGGCCGTTACTTACCCTTCCTGAAAAAAAACAGTTCCTGGATACGGCAGCCGATGAAAATTATTATCTGTTCATGGAGCATGACGCCCATAATGAAATAATTACTCTGAAACATACCGAAAAAGGAGTAAGACTAGATAAAACCCATACGTTTAACGAAGTATTTAATTAACAGAAATATGAAAATCCCATTTTTTAGACCCTTTCTATCATTACTGGCCGCTGGAATATTAACAGCATGTAGCAGTACTTCACCAAAGATAGTATCTACACCTATAGAGAATATAGATTCCATTCCTCTAAAAGTTAGCGATCTTTCGGAGACTCAGCTTAAAGGCTGGGGTGGAGCCGATCTGACCAGGGATACAATCCCAGGGATGAGTGTGGAAAAAGCTTATACTGAGATTATCAAAAATAATAAACCTTCTCCCGTGATAGTTGGAGTGGTAGACAGCGGTGTGGATATTGCCCATGAAGATCTAAGAAGTGTAATCTGGACCAATGCCGATGAAATTCCCGGGAATGGAAAAGATGATGATAACAATGGCTATGTAGATGATATTCATGGCTGGAATTTTCTTGGCGATGCCGTAGAAGAAAATATGGAGTATACCCGTATCTATAAAAGGTTGAAACCGAAATATGAAGGTAAACCGGAAAGCAGTATCAGCACTGCCGATAGAGAAGAGTATAATCTTTATCTCGCTGCGAAAGCTGAATATGAAAAGGAATATAACGAATCTGTTCAGACCAGGGACCAGTACCTTCAGATAAAAGAGCAGTTAACCGCAGCTCATAATGCGGTGTCTGCAGAATTGGGAACCGAGGATTATACCAAGGAACAGCTTTCAGATTTCAAACCTGAAACCCAGCAGATGCAGCAGTATAAATCCATTCTTACCCAGATCCAGTATAATGTGAATGAGAATATTCCGGAAGCCCTTGAGGAACTTGATGAAGCTATTGAATATTACGCTGGCCGTCTTGATACACATTTCAACATGGATCTGGACGGAAGGGCTAAAACCGGTGATGATCCCTATGATATTACAGACAGGGATTACGGAAATAATGAAGTAGACGGTCCCGACCCTAAAAAAGAAGATATCAAGCATGGTACACATGTTGCGGGTATTATAGCTGCCGATCGCTCCAATAATATTGGAATAAAAGGCGTCGCAAATAATGCAAAAATTCTGGTTGTGAGAGCTGTTCCCGATGGTGACGAGTATGATAAGGATATCGCTTTAGGTATAAGATATGCCGTAGATAATGGCGCAAAAGTGATCAATACCAGTTTTGGTAAATATTTTTCTACCAATCCTGAATGGGTGATAGATGCCATAAAGTATGCGGCTGAAAAAGATGTTCTCATCGTCAACGCGGCAGGAAATGAAGGCCTAAACCTTGATGAGAAAAGAGTGTATCCTAACGATCAGGATCCTCAAAACTCTACAGAGGTAGCCAGCAATTTCCTAACCGTTGGAGCTCTTAATTATGAGTATGGATCTGGCCTGGTAGCTGATTTTTCAAATTACGGAAAACTGAATGTTGACGTGTTTGCTCCAGGAACCAAGATCTGGTCTACAACACCAAATAATAAATATGAGTTTCTGCAGGGAACTTCTATGGCAGCTCCTGCGGTAACCGGAATAGCAGCTATAATCAGGGGATACTATCCTCAGCTTTCTGCAGCCCAGGTAAAGCAGATCATCATGGACAGCGGGCTTACTACAAATGCCACTGTGATTGTTGGAGGAGAAAGAAATAATACTCAGAAATTCAAGGAACTGTCTACCTCCGGAAAGATGGCTAACCTTTACAACGCATTAATTTTAGCCGACCAAACAGCAAAAAACAAATAAATACAAAATGAAGAAAATACTTTTTCGCTTATTAGTTATTTCAACCGGGCTTTTAACCGCTCAGAATAATACCTCATACTGGCAGCAACATGTAGACTACAAAATGGAAGTAGATATGAATGTTGAAAACTTCCGTTATACAGGAGTTCAGGAACTTACTTACACCAACAATTCACCGGACACTCTTGACCGCGTATTCTACCATCTGTATTTTAACGCATTCCAGCCGGAAAGTGAAATGAATGCGAGACTAACAAGTGTCCCTGATCCAGACAGCAGAATGACGATGAATAAGGGAACCTCTGAAAATCCCGAGATCGTTAGTCGTATTTCTGAACTTAGTCCTGAACAGATAGGATATTTAAGGGTAAATTCACTAACACAGGATGGTAAAGAACTTCAATATGAAGAAGTAGGTACCGTGCTGGAAGTGGAACTTGCAGAGTCTATTCTACCAGGTGAGAAGACCACTTTCAATATGCAGTTTGAAGGTCAGGTGCCTGAACAGATAAGAAGATCTGGTAGAAATAGTTCTGAAGGCATTGCACTGTCCATGAGTCAGTGGTATCCTAAATTAGCCGAATATGATTTCGAAGGCTGGCACGCCGATTCTTATATAGCACGTGAATTTCATGGTGTATGGGGAGATTTTGACGTAAAGATCACCATTGATAAAGATTATATACTTGGAAGTACCGGATATCTTCGGAATCCAGAGGAAATAGGATATGGTTATGAAGAAGAAGGAACCAAAGTGAAAAGGAAAGGCGATAAGTTAACCTGGCATTTTGTGGCTCCAAAAGTACATGATTTTACCTGGGCCGCAGATCCGGAATACATCCATGATAAACTGGTGGCTGAAGACGGAACTGTGCTCCATTTCCTTTATAAGGATAATGATGAAATTAAAGAGAACTGGAAAAAACTTCAACCAAAGACCGCCGAATTATTAGCATTCTTTAATGAACATATTGGACCTTATCCTTGGGATCAGTATTCTGTAGTTCAGGGTGGTGATGGCGGAATGGAATATGCCATGCTAACACTAATTACGGGTGAACGTTCCTTTGGAAGTCTTGTTGGTGTAACAGCCCATGAAATGGCTCATGCCTGGTTCCAGCACTTACTGGCTACCAACGAAAGTAAACATGAATGGATGGACGAAGGTTTTACTTCGTATATTTCTTCTGAAGCTGAAAATGTGATCATGGGTGAATCTGTTGCAAATCCTCATACCAACTCCTATAGAGGCTATTATTACCTGGCTAGATCGGGTAGGGAACAACCACAAACTACCCATGCCGATCGCTATGCGCTGAACGGCTTGTACGGAGCCGCTGCCTATTCAAAAGGGGCTGTATTCCTTGCCCAGCTTGGTTATGTGATAGGAGAGGAGAACCTGGCAAAAACTCTGAATCGTTATTACGATGAATGGAAATTCAAACATCCAACTCCAAACGATTTTATAAGAGTAGCCGAAAAAGTATCGGGAGCAGAGCTTGACTGGTACTTAATGGACTGGACTCAAACTACCAATACAATAGATTATTCCATCAATTCTGTTGAAGGAGATGAAGAAAATACAAGGATAAATCTTCAAAGAGCAGGATTAATGCCAATGCCTTTGGATATCGATGTAACTTATACTGATGGATCTGAAGAGACCTTTTATATTCCATTACAAATGATGAGATGGGAAAAACCTGCCGAGGAGGGAACTAAATGGACCGTGAAAGATGACTGGGCCTGGGGATTCCCAACTTACCAGCTGGAAATTCCTGTTTCAAAAGATAAGATCTCAAGCATAGAGATTGACAAATCTAAATTGATGGCAGATATCAACAGGGAAAATAATAGCTGGGAGAAATCTGAAAAAAATGATCAGGATTCAAGCAATTAAAATCCATTGAATAGAGATTTTTTAAAACCCTTTCGTAACTGAAAGGGTTTTTTATTTAACAGGATGCTTACTTTTGAGGTATGGACCAAAGTTTCGGAAGATCCCAAAAACTAAAAAGCAGGAAGCTGATAGATCAGCTTTTCATGGAAGGCAAAAACATAAAATCCTTTCCGATTAAACTTATATATATTCCTATTAAAAATTCTGAAAAAAATGAATTGAAAACAGGCGTCTCCGTACCAAAAAAACTGGTGAAGACCGCAGTTAAGAGGAATAGAATTAAGCGCCTCATGCGGGAAGTTTTAAGAAAAAATAAGTACCTTGTTACCAAAGATTTATCTTCTTCACATGCGTTCATGTTCATCTACATTTCCCGCGAAGAAATGAGCTATGAAAAACTGGAAGCGAGCATGAAAAGGATTATGGAGAAATTCAGGGAAAAACATTAAGCCATGAAAAAGAGAATAAACAGAATGATCATTCTTCCGGTTGTTCTAATCGGAATATTTATTGGAACAGTTAGTTTCAAATCAGATTTCTTCGAGATAGCGAAACAGATTGAGATCTTCACAACCCTTTTTAAGGAGATCAACATGAACTATGTAGATGAGACCAATCCCGCTGCTTTAATGGATACCGCGATAAAATCTATGCTTACCGATCTGGATCCCTATACCAATTACTGGAACGAACAGGATGTTGAAGCAGCAAGAATTAATAGTGCAGGCGAATATACCGGAATTGGAGCTTTGGTAAAAGCGGGACCTGAAGCGATCACCGTGGTAGAAGCATACAAGGATTATCCTGCCGATAAAGCCGGTTTAAAGGCCGGAGACGAAATTATCAAGATTGGAGATATAAGTGTGGCCGATTTTAAAGAAGATGCCGGAGAACTGCTTAATGGAGCTCCTGATAGTAACATTAGTATAACTTATCGCCGACAGGGTGAAATAAGGACCACTTCCCTTAAAAGAAGTTCGGTAGAGCTTAACGCGGTACCTTTTTATAAATTACTTGAGGATAATTCAGGTTATATAGTTCTTTCCCGTTTTAACGCCAAAGCATCTACCGAGGTTGCCAGGGCCCTGAAGGATTTGAAGAACCAGGGAGCCAATAAGATCATTCTGGACTTAAGAGGAAACCCGGGCGGACTTCTTAATGAAGCGATTAACGTGAGTAATATTTTTATTCCTGAAGGCGAGTTGATAGTAACCACAAAATCATCCATCGAAAAATATAACCGTGAATATTTCACTAAAAAAGAACCCATAGATACTAAAATTCCACTGGTAGTTTTGGTGAATGGCCGTAGTGCTTCGGCAAGTGAGATCGTTGCCGGCGCTATCCAGGATATAGACAGGGGAGTGATAGTGGGAGCAAGAAGTTTTGGAAAAGGCCTGGTTCAAAGACCCAGGGAACTGGCGTATGGAACCCAATTGAAGATCACAATTTCAAGATACTATACCCCGAGTGGAAGATGTATACAGGCTTTGGATTACCGAAGAAGGGATGAAGATGGTAAGGCCATCAGAACTAAAGTAGAAGACTATAATGAGTTCACTACGCGTAACGGAAGAAAAGTTTATGATGGTGGTGGAATTCTTCCTGATATTAAACTCGAAACTTCAGAATTCAGCGATATTACCCAGGCTTTATTATTACAGGATGCCATATTTGATTACGCTACCAAATATTACTATTCCCATGAGCTTTCAGATCCTGAGAATTTTAATTTTTCCGATTCAGATTTCAGCGAATTCAAAAAGTATATTGAAAATTCCGGTTTTGAATATCAAACCGCCACTGAAATGGAACTGAATGAAATGCTTGAAATGGCGGAAGATGAAAAAATAAGAACCAGAATTTCCAATGAGATCAATAAAATTAAAGCGGAAATAAACAACTTTAAAAAACAGGAACTGGATAGTAAAAAGCCTGAAATAGTTAGTTTATTAACCGATGAGATCATAAAACGCTATTTTTATAAAGAAGGATTGTATGAATATTATACAGAGAATAATCCCGAAATTTCAAAAGCACAGGAGATTCTAAACAATCCTTCAGAATATTCTAAAATCCTTAAATAGTAATATTTAAATGGAAGCTTTTCTTTCATTTTTTGAACATATGCCGGCATGGCAAAAAGTTGTATGGATATCTTTAGTTCTTGGACTGTTCTGGATCCTGGAAGGCTATTACGCTTTAATAAAATTCAAATATAATAAGTGGAAACATGCCCGTACAAACATTGCATTACTGGGTTTAGTAATGTTGATAAACCTTGCCTTCGGTATACTTACAGCAGGGGTATTTATGTGGATTAACAATTCACCAGTTGGATTACTTAAACTTTTCGAGTTACCTGTTTGGATAGAACTTATCCTGGCTATCATGGTTTTAGACCTTATAGCACAGTATTTTGTTCATTATTTATTGCATAAAGTAAAGTGGATGTGGAGATTGCATTTGGTACACCACAGTGATACACATGTAGATGCCACCACCGGCACCAGGCATCATCCCATTGATTTTATTATCAGGGAAAGCTTCGCGTTAATTGCCGTAATCATTATGGGAATGCCAGTCGCATTTTATCTATTCTACAGGATTCTAAGCATATTTTTCACCTACTTCACGCATGCCAATATCCGACTTCCGAAGAAAATAGATAAAATTCTAAGCTATGTGATCGTAACTCCGAATATGCATAAATTTCATCACCATTATCAATTACCATGGACTGATACTAATTATGGAAACATGTTAAGTATATGGGACAGAATATTCGGCACTTTTGTTTACGACAGAACCGAAAAGATACGCTATGGAATTGATATAGTAGATGATAAAACATCTGATAATTTGAGCTATCAGCTCGGGATTCCTTTCAACAGGTCTATCAAAACCAAAAATTAATTTTTTATCATGGCAATATGCGGAATGCCATCTTCAAGGTAACCTTCCCCAACCGTTTTATATCCGTGGGATTCATAAAATTTGATAAGATATTGCTGGGCTGAAAGTTTAACAAGAGAAGTGTTATAATGATCGGAAATGGCCCTATCGGAAGCTTTCATGATCTCATGGCCGTAACCATATTTTCTTTCAGAAGCTTTTACAACAACCCGGCCTATTGCAGCCTCCTTAAAATAATAACCAGGTTTGAAACAGCGGGTATATGCAACTATTTTATCATTCTTCTTTCCCAGAACATGCAACGCATCAAAATCTTTTCCATCGATATCCTGATACACACAATCCTGTTCCACTACAAAGACTTCAGATCGTAATTGTAAAATATCATAAAGTTCAGTGAGATTTAATTCACTGAACTTTTTTACTTCGATCTTCAATTTACTCATAAGCTTATTAACAATACTTTTTTGAAGGAATCTTATCTATTCTTCGCTGATGGCGACCTCCTTCAAATTCGGTATTAACAAAAGCCTCAAGCATTTCAACAGCCAGATCTTTTGCCACAAACCTTGCCGGAATACTTAAAACATTAGCATTATTATGTTCCCTGGCCAGTTTAGCGATCTCTACATTCCAACAAAGCGCCGAGCGAACCCCCTGGTGCTTATTAGCCGTCATATTAGCGCCGTTTCCACTTCCACATATAATGACACCTAGATCGGCTGTGCCGTTTTCAACATCTTCAGCAACCGGGTGAACAAAATCCGGATAATCTACGCTGTCTTCAGAATTTGTACCATGATTTATTACGCTATGTCCCATAGATTCCAGCTTTTCCTGGATCATTTCCTTATAACCGGTACCAGCGTGATCGTTCCCTATTGAAATTTTCATGACTTATATTATTTGTGACAAAGGTAAAAAAAGAGGCTATTAACTAACTTATTTTTGATTGTTAATTACTTTCTAGAATATCTTAATTTTCAAGCTTTTAAAATTGACAGCTTATTGTGAAAAACATCTGATGATTTAATTAAAAAGAAATTTTGTTTTTAAGAAAATAATAACAATACGCTCAATGGTTTGAATAATCAAAATAATAAACACAGGATTTTTTAGATAGTTATGAGCAGTTAAAAACAGGTTATTGACAAATGTTTATTTTAAAGTTATTCATAAAAATTATTAAAAGAATATTATGAACTTTTGTTAAGTAAATCTTAAAAAGATAAGTATATCAAGAAGTTAGGAATTAACACCTATGTTGATAAACTGTTATCAAAAACTCACAACTAAAAAACCAAATCTTCTTCAAAAAAAATGTTCTACAAATTAACACGCCATCATATAACATCATTTAATTTTTTTAAAAAAGAAGAAATAATAAATATGATATATAATGTTTATAACTAAACGATTCGTAGATGAGAAGATTTGTCATTAAAGGAATCTATGATTTCTTTTGCTTTCTTTATATCTGCCGGGTGGACCATTAGCCGTATTCCGCCAAAGGCAAAGGAAGATAAGGGTAAGAGACCTACCAGTGTCTCGTTCTGGAAATAGTGGCGTACGCCGGCATCTTCGAACTTTAATTTAAGAACGAAATATTCATGATGATAGGTGAAGGTAGCAAGACACTTATAATCTTTCATAACCTGGAATAAGTCTATTAAAGATAGGCCTTATTCTTCAAATGTTAAAGCAATTTTTTCAGAAGGCTCATGGGTATTCAAAGGAAAGATCTCGGTTTTTTTGTTAAGGGTTTTATTGATATATGCCACAAAGAAAATTACCCCGAAAAGAAATATCAGGAAAAACATGACCGAGTATTTAGTGGCTTTACCTACTTTCATGATCCTTAGCAAATATATGGGGGGAAGTATCTGGGGAATGTTATCTCTAAATTAAGAAAAAATTAAGAGTTAATTTTAAAATTTTCAAAAAAAGTAAAAAAAATAGGTTTTGTGTTAAAACGAATAAGGCTGGAAGGTTATTTCCTGTGCCTTAACAAAACTTTAAAATGAAAAAGTTCATGTCTGGTTATAATGGCGTAATTTTATGGTATACTAAGTGATAATGAAGAAAAAGAAAAAGAACAAAACTAAATTACAAGGCAATCTTTCCAGAAGTATCATAGATATACTTCGCAAAAATCCAGGAAAAACATATAACTACAAACAAATAGCCTCTTTCCTAGGGGTGAATGATGCTAGTAGCAGAAATCAGATTATTAAAAAACTAGCTCAGCTGGCCGCAAAAAAGCAGATAGAGCAGGTAGACCGCGGAAAATTCAAGATAGATTCAAAAAAGAATTATTATACCGGCGTTCTGGATCTTACCACGAAAGGCTATGGATATGTAATGGTTGAAGAACTGGCTGATGATATTTTCATTGCCAATAAAGATCTGAATGCTGCCTTTGATGGAGATACCGTTGAGATTTATGTTTATAACCGCAGAAGACGCAAACGATCTGAAGGTGAGATCACCAAAATCCTAAAGAGGAAAAGAACAGAATTCGTTGGGACCCTCCAGCAAAAGAAAGATTTTGGTTTTGTGGTGATTGATGATAATTCCATGTATACCGATTTCTTTGTTTCGGGAAATAAACAAAACGGAGCTAAGGACGGAGATAAAGTTTTAGTAGAATTTGAAGAATGGCCAGAGAAAGCCGATTCCCCTTTTGGTAGAATAACCAGGGTACTGGGGACACCGGGTGAACATCATACCGAAATTCATTCAATTCTGGCACAATATGGTCTTCCTCATGATTTTCCCGAAGAGGTGGAAGAGTTCGCGAATAAGATAGACACTTCCATCAATGAAGATGAGATAGATAGACGTCGGGATATGCGAGACGTGCTCACTTTCACGATAGATCCCAGGGATGCCAAGGATTTTGACGATGCCCTGAGTTTTAGAATTTTGAAGAATGGAAATTATGAGATCGGGATTCATATTGCCGATGTATCTCACTATGTAAAGCCCGGGACTATACTTGATGATGAAGCCTTTGAACGTGCAACTTCGGTTTATCTTGTAGACAGGGTGGTGCCTATGTTGCCTGAGATCCTTTCTAATAACGCATGTTCTTTAAGGCCAAAGGAAGAGAAATTTACCTTTTCAGCGGTATTTGAGATAGATGATAATGCGAATGTTAAGGATCAGTGGTTTGGGCGAACGGTGACTTATTCTGATGAGCGTTTTGCCTATGAAGAGGCCCAGCATATAATTGAAACCGGAACCGGAACTATACCCGATGATATCTCAATTAGAAAACATTCTTATACAGTAAGAGGGGCGCTGGTTGAAGCTATTTGTACCCTTAACCGTCTTGCAAAAAAGATGCGCTCGAGACGTATGAGAGATGGCGCCATTTCTTTTGATAAAGTGGAAGTGAAATTCAATCTGAACGAGGATAATAATCCCGTTGGTGTGTTTTTCAAAATCGCAAAAGATTCCAATAAACTTATTGAAGAATTCATGCTTCTGGCAAATCGTAGAGTTGCGGAATTTATAGGGAAACAAAAACCAAAGAAAACCTTTGTTTACAGATGTCATGATGAACCGGACGATGAAAAACTGGCTGCCCTTCAGAATATTGTCGGCCGCTTTGGACATTCACTTAATTTACGGGACAGGCAAACCACTACTTCTTCACTAAACAAATTACTGGAAGATGTACAGGGTAGAAGGGAGCAGAATATGGTTGATACGCTCGCGATAAGATCAATGAGCAAAGCTTATTATGGAACCGATAACATCGGGCATTACGGTTTAGCCTTTGAATATTATACCCATTTTACCTCACCTATAAGGAGATATCCTGATGTGATGGTGCACAGGCTGCTTCAGTATTATTTAGATAATAACGAATCGGCCAGTGAGGAGAAATATGAAGATAAATGTCACCAGTGTAGCGAAATGGAGAACCTGGCTGCGAATGCAGAGAGGGATTCTATTAAATATATGCAGGTGAAATTCATGCAGGATCATGAGGATGAAGAATTCCTTGGAGTAATTTCAGGAGTTACAGAATGGGGAATATTTGTGGAGATCGTTGAGAATAAATGCGAAGGAATGATACGTTTGAGGGATCTTAATGATGACCATTATGAATACGATCCGGATGAATTTGCTGTTACTGGTAGAAAAACTGGAAAAACCTATACTCTTGGAGATGAGGTTTACGTGAAAGTAAAAAACGCAGATCTGGTAAAAAGGCATCTTGATTTCACGCTTCTGGGAAGCAGGGAAGAAGTTGAAGAGGATTAAATATTAATCCTTAGATCAATTTCAGATTTATCCTGTTTACTCATGGTTTTAGCCTCGATCTTATTAAAAGATCAAAAAGTTTACATTTGCATTACAACTTAACTGTATGTTACAGGACGTTTTAGCAGGTATGCCCCTGGGTTTATTTCTGGCTTTTCTACTTGGGCCTGTGTTTTTCGTATTGCTTGAAACTGCGGCTATCAAAGGTTTTAGAGCTGCTATTTCTTTTGATCTTGGTGTAATACTGGCTGATATTGTATTTCTTCTAATAGCCTATTTCAGTACCACCAAGCTCCTGGAACGTATAAAGGATGATCCTGCACTTTTCATTTTTGGTGGGATGATACTTACCACTTACGGGGTAATGAGCTTTTTACAAACAAAAAAGGTTTTACTGACTGAAGAGGAAACTCCTGAAATTAGAAAACTTGGAAAAAGTGATTATTTCGGGTTATTTGCAAAGGGTTTTCTGCTCAATTTCATAAATATCGGGGTTCTGGGCTTCTGGCTTGGAGTAATCATCGTATTCGGCCCTAAAATGGATATGGAAATGAATAGGATAAGTGTCTTTTTTAGTGCGGTGCTTGCCACTTATCTTATTATAGATGTTGCGAAGATCCTGTTGGCTAAAAAACTAAATAGAAAACTTACTCCAAACCGCATCTATGTAATGAAAAAAGGAATTAGTCTTCTACTAGTTCTTTTTGGTTGCGTGCTGATATTCCAGGGAGTTTTTCCACACCAGGTAGACGATATCAAGGATCAGATAGAAGAAATAACTCCGAATGACTCCATGATGGGGAAGTTTGAGAATTTCGTGGATCATAAGGAAAAAGAAGGGGAGGAATAAAAAAAGCTCCCTGGTTTACAGGAAGCTTTCTTGAGGCATCGAGCGGATTCGAACCGCTGTACAAGGTTTTGCAGACCTCTGCCTAGCCACTCGGCCACGATGCCCTTAATGGGTTGGCAAATGTAATAAAAATTTTAAGTTTCAAAACTAAAATCTATCGGGATTTAGTCCTGGTTACGGTAACCATAGCTACATTTCCACCAATTGGCGGATTGATTTTGGAAACCTTAACCTTAGCCTTTTGAACCATTATAAGTTCCTTTATGATCCGTTTCAGAATTCTTTCCGCAACATTTTCAAGCAGTTTGGAACGTATTGCCATCTCTTCCTTGACTATCTTATTAAGATGAACATAATCTATCGTATCGCTTAATTTATCGGTTTTTGCAGAATGGGACAGGTCTCCATACACTTTTAAATCTACTCTGTATTCACTACCAATCTTGCCTTCTTCATCAAGGCAGCCGTGATATGCGAAGACCTTGATATTCTTGAGTTTTATTGCTCCCACATTAAATTTTTTACAAAGATAGCTTCCGCATTTGAGGTTTTCAATAATTGATACAGCTTTTCCTGAATACTATTGTGACGTAAACACTGCTATCGAATTAAAATTTGATAAATTTGCCCTTTATTTTAATTCAGTTATGGCCGAAGGAAAAAAGTCGCTCAATTTTATTGAGCAAATCATAGAAGAAGATCTGCAAAAGGACTATAAAAAAGAAGACCTGAAATTCCGTTTCCCACCGGAACCAAACGGTTATTTGCATATAGGACATGCGTCCTCTATCTGTCTTAATTTTGGACTAGGGGAGAGGTATGATGCACCGGTAAATCTTAGATTTGATGATACCAATCCTACCAAAGAAGAGCAGGAATATGTTGATGCGATCAAAAGAGATGTGGAATGGTTAGGCTTTAAGTGGGCAAAAGAATGCTATGCATCAGATTATTTTCAGCAGTTGTATGACTGGGCTGTTGAAATGATAAAGAACGGAGATGCTTATGTAGACAGTCAGACCTCTGAGGAAATAGCTGAACAAAAAGGAACTCCTACAAAACCGGGAATTGAAAGTCCCTATAGAAACCGTTCTGTAGAAGAAAATCTGGATCTTTTTGAAAAGATGAAGAATGGAGACACTCCAGAAAGGGGCCATGTACTCAGGGCTAAAATAGATATGACTGCGGCAAATATGCTGATGAGAGATCCGGTGATGTACAGGTGCCTGCATAAAAATCATCATCGTACGGGTGATAACTGGAAGATCTATCCTATGTACGACTGGGCACACGGACAAAGTGATTTTATTGAACAGGTTTCGCATTCGTTCTGTACACTTGAATTTCTGCCGCACCGCGAGTTATATAACTGGTTTATAGAAAAAGTAAGCAAGCCTGGCGATTTTGAACCCAAACAAAGGGAGTTTGCACGTAGAAATCTAAGTCATACGATTGTAAGTAAAAGGAAACTACTTCAACTGGTAGAAAAAGGATATGTAGATTCCTGGGATGATCCAAGAATGCCTACTATTTCAGGACTTAGACGTAGGGGTTATACCCCGGAATCTATCCGTAAATTTGCGGATTCTATTGGGGTAGGAAAGAGAGAAAACCTGATAGATGTTTCTCACCTGGAATTCTGCGCTAGAGAGGATCTTAATAAAATAGCTCCCAGAGTTATGGGTGTTTTAGATCCTGTGAAACTAGTCATCACTAATTATCCTGAAGGGGAAGAGGAGTGGCTGGATGCAGAGAACAATCCTGAAGACGAATCGGCAGGAAGTAGAAAAGTACCTTTTTCAAGGGAACTTTATATAGAACGTGAGGACTTTAAAGAAAGCGCGAACAGGAAATTTTTCAGGCTTACCTTAGGAAAGGAAGTTCGTTTAAAGAATGCCTATATCATCAAGGGTGAAGATGTGGTAAAGGATGATGAAGGCAAAATCACCGAGATTCACTGTACTTACGATCCAAAAAGTAAAAGTGGTAGTGGGACCGAAGAGTCTCTTAGAAAGGTAAAAGGAACCTTGCACTGGGTTTCAGTAAAACATGCTATAGAAGCCGAGATAAGGCTTTATGATCGTTTGTTTACAGAAGAAACTCCAGATGGGGTGAAAGACAAAGAATATCTTGATTTTGTGAACCCCGAATCTTTAAAGATCGTTACGGGTTATCTGGAACCAAGTCTTAAAGATTCAAAGGAACAGGATAAAGTACAGTTTCAACGTATAGGATATTTTTGCGTAGACAGGGATTCTACATCTGCAAAACCTGTTTTTAATAGGACGGTTACCCTTCGGGATTCCTGGGCTAAGATCAAAAATTAGGAGAATTTTCTGATTGCTTTAAGAATAATTTAGCAAAGGATTTTAACATATTAACCGGTTATTAACAAGCAAAGGTATTGGCTTCCGTTATCTTTGATTGAATAATAACTTAAAATCCAAAAACTTATGGCAAATACAGGAAATACCCTTTTAGCATTAATTACAGGAGCGGCAATAGGAGCCGGAGTAGGACTTTTATATGCTCCCGATAGTGGTGAAAACACCCGAAAAAAGCTTAAAAAGGATGCTCAGGAAGCTCAGGACAGACTGAACAAACATTACAAAGAGACTTCATCTAATCTGAGCGAAAAAGCCAAAAAAGCGAGAGTAGATTTTGAGAAGAGACTTGAAGAAACCTTATCTTCAGCTAGTCATAAGGCAGATGATATTTTGGCCGCGATGGAAACCAAACTTGAGGAATTACGAAAACAAAATGCTAAATTGCAAAAAGATAAATCAGGCAAATCTTCTGGTAATTCGCCAGATAAAGCCGTAGTATAATCTTTTATGGCATTTGAAAAACTATCCAACAGTATTCATGAGCTAAACGATAATATTCAGGCTTACTTACATAGTAATTCTGAATATTATAAATTAAAAGCCTTTAAACATGGAATGAAGGGAGCAACCTCTCTTGTACGTTTCATGGTTATGGGTTTCTTATTGAGTACGGCGGGGATAATGATTTCTTTTGCCCTGGCAATTGTGATAAGTGAAGCAATAGGTGTTCCCAGTTCAGGCTATTTTATAGTAGGCGGGTTCTATCTTTTGGTATTCGTGCTAATATTTATTTTTGGCAAGGAACCTATAGAGAAACTGGTGCTCCGGAAATTCTCAAAAATAGTTTTTAACGATAAAGATGAGTGATGAGAGTATATTCCTCCTTTGAAGAAATAGACAAGGATCTGCAGATACTTAAGCTGCAGACAGAGATAGATAAGGAAGAGATCAAGTTAAGTCTTGATCAGGCTAAGGAAGGACTATCACCTGTTTCTATTATTGGAAGTACAATAGGTTCTATTATTCAGAAAGCCCTTGTTTTGAAGGCGGTTTCTAAGATCTTTGGAGTCAAAAGGGTGGTTGCTTCAACATCACGAAAACACAAGTAAAAAGATATAAGAAATAGAAAAGCCCCTCATCGGGGCTTTTTTTATACATCTCCGTTATCCGGTTTTCGTTTGGTTTTATCAGGCTGTTTTTTGTTCTGTTGCTTCATTGCTTCGCCAATCTGGTTGGAAGCTGTGAAAGAAGCGACCATATTATTCAGCATATCACTACCGGCCTGGGGTGAATTTGGAAGTAGGATAAGATTGGTATTTGTTTCTTCTCCTATCGCCTGCAGTGTATCATAATGCTGGGTAACAACTATAAGTGCTGAAGCTTCCTGGGAATTTATTCCAACATTATTAAGCACATCTACACTTTCTTCTAGTCCACGGGCTATTTCACGACGTTGATCGGCAATTCCCTGTCCCTGGAGTCTTTTACTCTCAGCTTCGGCACGGGCTTTGGCAACGATCTTTATCCTGTCGGCTTCTGCATCATATTCAGCGGCTACCTTTTCCCGTTCAGCCGCATTGATACGGTTCATCGCCGCTTTCACCTGAACATCGGGATCTATATCGGTGACAAGGGTCTTAATGATATCATAACCGTAGTCTTCCATAGCCTCATTCAATTCACGGTTAACAGCTATAGCGATGTCGTCCTTGCGTTCAAACACATCGTCTAACTTCATTTTAGGTACTTCTGCGCGCACAACGTCAAATACATAAGCTGTAATCTGGTCACTTGGGCTTTCAAGCTTGTAGAAGGCGTCATATACGTTATTCTTTATTACCTGGAATTGAACGGAGATTTTAAGCTTTACAAAAACATTGTCTTTGGTTTTGGTTTCCACCATTACATCCAGTTGCTGGACCTTAAGATTGATCCTTCCGGCCACCTGGTCTATTACTGGAATTTTTAATTGGAGACCAGAATTGCGTATACTGGTGAATCTTCCGAATCTTTCTATAACGGCAGCCGATTGCTGCTTTACTATAAAAACTCCAGAGAAAAGGACTATAAGAGCGATTACTCCGAGGAGTGGCAATAAAATTAAATTAAGCATAATTGTGAATTAAATTAGATCCTCAATTTAAGAATAAAAGCCTTAAGCCTTATAAAAAATAAAAACCCGGAGCTAGTAAATTTTCAGCTCCGGGTTTTATTTAAAGATTGTGATTTTAATTAATCGTATCTATAGCTTTTTCGATACGTTTTATGGTTTCATCCTTACCTATAAACTCTGCAATCTTATAAAGATCGGGGCCTTGTAAAGCACCTACCAAAGCTATTCTTAGCGGCATCATTACTTTTCCAAAACCGATCTCCTTGCTTTTGATCCATGCCTTCACTTCGTTCTGAAGTTTATCAGCTTCCCATTCATCCTGAGATTTTAGAACCTCAATAAGTTCCTTCATAAGATCACTGGTATCTTCTTTCCAGGCCTTTTTGGAATCTTTAGGCTCATAAGAAGTAGGGGCTATAAAGAAGAAATATCCCTGATCCCAGAAATCCTCAACGAAAACAACCCTTTCTTTGATTAGATCTACAACCTTATGAACATATTCGTCTTCTGCTTCGATCTCGTCTTTTTTGAGAATTTTCTGAAATTCTTCGGTTAAAAGATCATTATCGGCCTGCTGAATATAGTGTTGCTGGAACCACTTGGTCTTTTCATGATCAAATTTGGCACCTCCTTTATGTACTCTTTCCAACTCAAAGGCTTTTGTGAGTTCATCAAGTTCAAAAAATTCCTGTTCAGTTCCTGGATTCCATCCAAGAAAAGCCAGCATATTCACAACAGCTTCGGGGAAATATCCATCTTCTCTGTAACCTGCCGAGATCTCGCCCGATTTAGGATCTTTCCATTCAAGTGGAAATACCGGGAATCCCATTTTTTCACCATCTCTTTTACTCAGTTTTCCTTTGCCCTGGGGTTTCAGGATAAGAGGCAGATGCGCAAATTCCGGAGTCTCCCATCCGAAAGCCCTGTAAAGCATATAGTGCAAGGCCAGAGAAGGCAGCCATTCTTCTCCACGAATCACATGCGTAATCTCCATTAAGTGATCGTCCACGATATTCGCAAGGTGGTAGGTTGGCATGCCATCACTTTTAAAAAGGACCTTATCATCAAGGATATTAGTATCGATTTCCATATCCCCGCGAATCACATCCTTTAAATGTAACATTTCATCCTTGGGAGATTTAAATCGTATTACGTAAGGTTCTTCAGCATCCAGTTTTTCCTGAAGTTCTTCTTTGGAAAGCGATAATGAATTTTTCAGTTTTTCGCGATTATGCCAGTTATAGATAAAGGTTTTTCCTTTCTCTTCGTGGTCTTTTCGGTGGGCATCAAGCTCATCTGCGGTATCAAAGGCGTAATACGCATTTCCCGATTCAACCAGCTTTTCTGCATATTTACGATATTTATCCTTTCGTTCGCTTTGTCTGTAAGGACCGAATCCTTTTTCCTTTCCCGGGCCTTCATCATATGGAATTCCGCACCAGTTAAGGGATTCTATAATATAATCTTCAGCCCCTTCCACAAAACGATTCTGGTCTGTATCCTCAATCCTAAGTACAAAATCCCCATCATGCTTTTTAGCAAACAGATAATTGTACAAAGCCGTTCTTACACCACCTATGTGTAAAGGGCCTGTTGGACTGGGAGCAAATCTTACTCTTACTTTAGAAGACATATTTTGTTGATTTTTGATGGCAAAGATACAACCTTCTTGAAGCAATCCTAAACCTGAGAAAGAGCATCGGGGATAAGAGCGAATTTTATTGTATTTTTAAGGAAACATTGCTGTTGAAAATGGAGAATTTTGGATTGGTGCAGGAGAAACTGGAGGCTTTTATTAAGAAGTATTATCTCAACTTAATACTTAAGGGTAGTCTTTTGTTTCTTGCTACAGGATTGCTTTATTTCTTGATCGTTGTTGGCCTTGAATATTTCTTATGGTTATCAACTACCGGAAGGACCATACTCTTCTGGCTTTTTATAGCGGTTGAGCTCTTCCTGCTTTTTAAGTTCATCGGAATTCCAGTGATGAAACTACTGAAGCTAACGAATGGGATTGATGAATTCCAGGCTTCAAAGATCATTGGAAGACATTTTCCTGAAGTAAATGATAAACTCACTAATCTTCTTCAATTAAAGAATAACTCCAAACAATCTGAACTTTTACTGGCGAGCATCGATCAAAGATCCAGGGAACTTACGCCGATTCCGTTTACTAAGGCGATAGACCTGAAACACAATAGAAAATATCTTAGATATATCGTTTTTCCTGTGCTTATAATAATGGGCCTCATTATTGCCGGGAAGGTCGATTTTATTACTCAAAGTTTCAGCAGGATTTCAGACTATAACACGGTCTATGTTAAACCTGCTCCCTTTAATTTTATTATTCAGAATAACGAATTGAAGAGCAGGGAAGGGGAGAACTTCAAATTGCAGGTAAAGACCATTGGTGATTATAATCCGGAAAACGTTCAGCTTGTGATTAACGGAGTGGAGAATTATATGAAGCAAACTGCCCCGGGGATTTTCGAGTATACCTTTAGTGATGTTTCAGAAGATTTTGAATTCAGGTTGTTTTCTAATGAGGTTGCTTCCAGAAATTACCTCCTTGAAGTGATAAAAGTTCCAAAACTATTGAATTTTATGATGGATCTTGATTACCCTAATTATACCGGCCTGAAAGATGAGACCGTATCCGGTACTGGAAATGTTACAATCCCGGAAGGAACTAAAATAAAGTGGAATTTCAGGACACGTAATACAGACCAGGTCAATTTAAAACTGGGGGATTCTTTATACAGACTGAATTCAGAAAACGGAAGTGTGAATTTCCAGAAAACTGTAAGGTCTACTTTGGCGTATGCCGTTAGTACTTCTAATGAACTGGTAAAGGAATATGAGAATATCGATTATTCATTAAAGGTGATCAGAGATGAATATCCCGAGATCAATGTCGTTACTGAAAAGGACTCATTAAATACTGATATTCAGTATTTTAAAGGTGATGTTTCTGATGATTATGGCTTAAGCCGACTGCAACTCGTGTATTTTCCTGAAAATGACAAGGAAAACTTAAAAACAGTGGATATTCCCGTTTCTAAAGAGAGCTTCGATGAATTTCATTTCAGTTTTCCTGCAAATATTCAAATGGAAAGCGGAATTAATTATTTTTTCTATTTCAGGGTTTTCGATAATGATGCTGTGAATGGTGCAAAATCTGCCAGGTCTGAAACCTATTCTTACAGGAAAAAGACCGAAGAGGAAATAGTCGAGGAGAATCTGCAGGAGCAGAATGACGCCATAGAGAATATTGGGGAACGCTTAAAGGATTTTGAAAAATCTGATGAGGAACTGGAGGAATTGTCCAGGCTGGAAAAGGAAAAAGAAGAACTGAATTATAATGAAAGAAAGAAGCTTGAAGAATTTTTGAAACGTCAGAAGAAGCAGAATGAAATGATGAAGAACTATTCTGAAAAGCTTGAAAAAAGTCTTGAAAAAAATCAATCTGAAGAGCCTTCTTCCATGAAAGAAGAGTTGCAAAAGCGACTTGAGAATAATGAAAAACGGCTTGAGGAAAATGAGGCATTATTGAAAGAATTGGAGAAATATTCAGAAATGATTCAGAAAGAAGACCTGGGGAAAAAGCTGGAAGATCTTTCGAAGCAGAATAAGAACAACCAGAGAAATCTTGAACAGTTACTTGAACTTACCAAACGGTATTATGTAGATGAGAAGAAACAGAAGTTAGCCCGCGACCTTGAAAAACTTTCGGAAGAGCAGGAGAATATTTCTAAAAGTGAACAGGAAAATACCAAAGAGAATCAGGAAAAATTAAATGAAAAATTTGATGATTTCCGGGAGCAAATGGATGAGCTTGAAAAGGAAAATCAAAAACTGAAAGATCCTAAAGATCTCGGCAGGGAAGAGGTAGATGAAGAAAGTATAAAAAAGGACCAGCAGGAAGCGACTGAAAAACTGGAACAGGAGAATAAATCTGATGCTCAAAAGAAACAGGAGGATGCCGCAAAGAAAATGAAACAAATGAGTGGGCAAATGCAGCAGATGTCCATGCAGATGCAAATGCAACAACTGCAAGCCGATGCTGAAACCCTTCGGCAGATCCTTGATAATTTAATTGTGTTTTCCTTTGAGCAGGAAGAACTTTTAAACGATTTCAAACAGCTGCAACAGAACAATCCTAAATATGCCAGAAGTTTAAAGGAGCAGAGCAATCTAAGAGAAAATTTCCGACACGTGGATGATAGCCTTTATGCACTTGCTCTTAAAAATCCCATGATAAACGAAACCATTACACAGAAATTGACAGACGTAGAATTCGATATAGAAAAGGCCATAGAAAGACTTTCGGAAAATGAAATTCCACAGGGTGCCGCCAGTCAGCAATATGTGGTTACCGGTGCAAATGATCTGGCAAATTTGCTGGATAATATTCTTAGCTCTATGCAACAGATGATGGCTAATCCACAATCGGGTCAGGGTAAGGGCGGACAGGAATTTCAATTGCAGGATATCATTCAAGAGCAAAAGGAGCTTATGGAGGAGTTGAAGAAGGGGACTGAAGGGAAACCTAAATCACAACCTCAAGGACAACAGGAAGAAGGTGAGGGCAGCAACGGGGAATTATATGAGATCTATAAGGAACAGCAGATGCTTCGTATGGAAATGGAAAAATTGCTGAAGGAAAATGGTTTAGAGAACGGTAATAATCCTGTGGATGAAATGAAGCAGATCGAGGAGCAATTATTGGATAAAGGTTTTGATCCTGAAACTGTGAAGCGAATGCAACAATTGCAATATGATCTTCTGGAATTTGAAAAGGCGCATAAACTTCAGGGAACAAAAGAAAAAAGAAAGTCGGAAACCAATCTTCGGGAATACGAAAACACACTTCAGAATCAGATCGATAAGGCGAAAGAATATTTTAATTCTACTGAAATTTTAAACAGACAAATCTTACCTTTGCGCCAAATTTACAGAGAAAAGGTTAAGGAATATTTTGGAAAAGGGGGAGATTAATTTTTTTAGCGAGAATGATTTCAAGCTCGTTGACGAAAACAAACATCGTATCTGGATAGAGAATGTGATCTCTTCAGAAGATAAATTCATAGGCGACATCAACTATATATTTTGCGACGATGAATATCTACACGAAATAAACCTGAAATATCTTTCTCACGACACCTACACCGATATTATTAGTTTTGATAATACAGTAGGAAATACATTACACGGAGATATTTTTATTAGCACCGAACGTGTTGAGGAAAATGCGGAGCGTTTTGAAGCGGAGTTTATGGAAGAATTAAAACGCGTAATGATACACGGAGTGTTGCATTTTTGTGGATATCAGGATAAATCTGAAAGGGATAAGGAATTGATGCGACGCAAGGAGGAAGAGAAAATCAAAATGTTCCACGTGGAACAATAGTGAAAAATTGTATTGGATATGTTCGAAAAGCAGTATGATGTAATTGTGGTGGGAGCAGGGCATGCCGGAAGTGAGGCTGCAGCTGCAGCTGCAAATATGGGTAGTAAAACATTGCTCATTACCATGAATCTTCAAAACATTGCTCAAATGAGTTGTAATCCCGCTATGGGGGGTATCGCCAAAGGGCAGATCGTTAGGGAGATCGATGCGATGGGCGGTTATAGTGGTATCGTAAGCGATACCAGTGCTATCCAGTTCAAAATGCTTAACAAATCTAAAGGACCTGCGATGTGGAGTCCGAGGGTGCAGAGTGACCGGATGAGGTTTGCTGAGGACTGGAGGTTGAAACTGGAGCAGACCCCCAATCTTGATTTTTACCAGGAAATGGTGGCCGGACTTATCATTAAAAATGATAAAGTGGTTGGTGTTCGAACCTCCCTTGGTCTTGAAGTTTTAGGTAAAACAGTTATCTGCACTAACGGTACTTTTCTTAACGGACTTATTCATATAGGCGATAAACAATTTGGAGGTGGAAGAGCAGGGGAAAGAGCTGCTACCGGAATTACAAAAGATCTAATAGATGTTGGTTTCGAAGCCGGGAGAATGAAAACCGGAACTCCGCCTAGAGTTGATGGAAGATCCCTGGACTATTCTAAAATGATCGAGCAGCCTGGTGATGATATACCGGGGAAATTTTCATTTTCTGATGAAACCAAACCTTTAACGAAACAGAGGTCTTGCTATATGACCTATACCTCAGATGAGGTTCATGATATTTTGCGTGAAGGTTTTGACAGGTCGCCAATGTTCAATGGAAGAATTAAAAGTATTGGTCCGCGATATTGTCCTTCCATAGAAGATAAGATTAACCGGTTTGCCGATAAGGACAGGCACCAGCTTTTTGTGGAGCCGGAAGGTTGGAATACCGTTGAGGTATATGTAAATGGATTCTCTACTTCACTTCCCGAAGATGTAC
Source organism: Gramella jeungdoensis (assembly GCF_023805255.1). Taxonomy (GTDB): domain Bacteria; phylum Bacteroidota; class Bacteroidia; order Flavobacteriales; family Flavobacteriaceae; genus Christiangramia; species Christiangramia jeungdoensis. Next base: position 434,146 of record NZ_JAMSCK010000003.1, on the reverse strand, counting down.
AGTTTAATGCATTGCGTTCTGTAGATGGTTTTGAAAATGTGAAATTCTTCAGACCTGGTTATGCGATCGAATACGATTATTTTCCGCCTACACAGTTAAAGCATACTTTAGAAACCAAATTGGTTGAAGGTTTATATTTTGCCGGACAGATTAACGGAACTACCGGATATGAAGAAGCTGCCTGCCAGGGTCTGATGGCTGGGATTAATGCCGCATTAAAAGTTCAGGAAAAGGATGAATTTATCCTGAAACGAAATGAGGCTTATATTGGAGTTCTTATTGATGATCTTATTACAAAGGGTACAGAAGAACCATATAGAATGTTTACTTCTCGTGCCGAATACAGAACTTTATTACGTCAGGATAATGCCGATTTCAGGTTAACGGAAAGATCGTATAATCTTGGTCTTGCTTCAGAAGAAAGAATGAGGAAAATGGAACTTAAGAAAGAAAAGTCTCTGAAGTTCGTTCAGTTTTTAAAGGACCTAAGTGTGGTTCCTGAAGAAGCTAATCCGGTTCTTGAAGAAAAGAAATCCTCACCAATGAAACAAAGCGATAAAGTCTTTAAGGTGTTCTCCAGACCACAGATCACCATGGAGGATATTAAGAATTTTTCAGGAGTTCAGGATTTCATAGAAGAGGAAGATCTGGATGAAGAAATGATCGAACAAACGGAAATTCAGGTGAAATATTCTGGTTATATTGAGAAGGAAAAGAATAATGCAGATAAGCTAAACCGCTTGGAAGATATTCGAATTCCTTCTAATTTTGACTATTCCAAAATTAAGTCGATGTCATACGAAGCTCGGGAGAAACTGAAAAAAGTTCAGCCAGCAACAGTTTCCCAGGCTTCCCGAATTAGCGGTGTAAGTCCAAATGATATTTCAGTCCTGCTTGTTTATATGGGACGATAATTTTTATGTGTTCCACGTGGAACAAATCGTATTTTAATCTTGATAACTGCTACCGAAAAAATAAATACAGATAAAAAAATAAACCAAAATCTGGTTTGTACCGATCATTTAGTGAGCGGAGAAAAATTTGAAATTTTATCTCACGAATCAGGAATTTTAAGAACATATCCCGTACCCGAAAATCTGGAAAAATATTACGAGAGTGACGCATATATTTCTCACCGGGATTCTTCCAGAAGTCTTCAGGATAAAATTTATCAGTTCGTAAAATCATACATGCTTTCTAAAAAAGCGAAATGGATAAGAGCTGAAATCAAACAGGGAAATATTTTAGATTTTGGAGCAGGCACTGGAGATTTTCTAAACAAGATGAAATCTTTTTTATGGAAAGTGGAAGGGGTGGAGCCAAATAAAATGGCAAGGGATCTTGCGATCCTGAAAAACCTGGATTTGAAATCTGACCTTTATTCAATAAGGGATAATAAATATGATGTAATAAGTCTTTGGCATGTTCTTGAACATCTTCCCGATTACGAAAAGAAAATAGATGAGTTCTCTGAGCTACTTGACGAAGGTGGGATTTTAATAATCGCTGTTCCTAATTTTAATTCTTACGATTGTAAATATTATAAAGAAAATTGGGCAGCCTGGGATGTGCCCAGACACCTCTGGCATTTTTCCAGAAATGGTATTCAAAAGAAAATGGAAGAAAAAGGTTTTTTATTAATGAAAGAAAAACCTCTCAAGTTTGATTCTTTTTATGTAAGTCTTTTGAGCGAAAAAAATAGGCCTGGAAAAACAAATTTGGTCAATGCATTTTTAAGAGGCTTAATTTCCAATTTAAAAGCGAAGAACACCGGTGAGTATTCTTCCATCGCTTATTTCTTTCAGAAAAAGCCTAAATAAACGATTTAAGGCCATTTAAGCCCTTTTTGTTGGCTTTTGCTATTATTCCCTATCCTTTTTATTAAAAATGCTTGTACAGGCGTAATTTTAAGCTGTTTTTTAATAGCCTATTCTTATATAAACATCCTTAATTATTGATAATATTTATATTTATAAAGAATAGAGCTTTTCTACAAAAAATAGTTTTTTACATTTGTCATTCAAAACGAAAAATTATGATCAAAAGATTTATTGGAATTGCCGCAGTTGCAATTATGATGGTTTCATGTAATGAGCAAAAAACGGCTTATGTAGATACCACAGTTTTAATTCAGGAATATAAAGAGATGAAAGATGTAGAAGCTCAATTCACTTCTAAATCTGATTCTGTTAGAAGACAACTGGATTCAGTAGCTCGTGCTTTTCAACAGGAAGTTCAGGCATATCAGTCTGAAATGAATTCGATGTCTCAGTCTGCGCGTCAGGAGAAAGAAAGAGAATTGATGCAAAAGCAACAAATGATTCAGCAACAACAGCAAATGCAAAGCAACCGCCTTAGAGAGGAGAGCAATGCTGTTATGGATTCGCTTGTAAACAAGGTGAAAGATTATGTAAAGGCATACGGAGAAGAGCATGACTATACTTATATCTTTGGTTCTAACGAAAGCGCGAACATCATGTATGCTGAAGAGGGTCTTGATATCACTCAGGAGATCCTTGAGGAACTCAACGAAGAATATGGTGGTGCCGATGCCAATGATGATGTAGAGGAAGAAGTTGAGGAAGAAACCGAAGAATAATCAAACTACTAATTGAATAAAAAAAGCTTCAGAAATTTCTGAAGCTTTTTTTATTTGATCCATTAAGGTTTTTAACTCAGTATATACACACCAAAAACGCATACAATAAAGTATCCGGTAAGGGTGAAAGCTCCCGCATAGTCTTTCGCAATTCGCTGTCCAAAAAGAAGCATCAACAATGTGATGCATGAAAGTGCACAGGCGTATAAAGCCAAGCCTCCTTCATCATAGGCTAATAACCATACGATCCCCAGTATTGCAAGGATTCCGGTTATAACTTCAAGTATCATGACTATTGCGACCATCATGGGTACCATTCCTCCTAGAAAAGTTCCTGAGAAATGCTCCTTCAACCATCCGGTGTTCCCTTTCCAGTCGGTAGCCTTATCTATACCAGATTGCATAAAAGTAATGAGAATAAAGACCAGGATTAGTAATTCTGTAATGTTGGTAGTCAAGTTTTGCATAGTTAAGCTGCTTTTTTATGTAAAAAACGGGTTAGTTTAATTGAAAGATCGGTAAGGATTATTTTTGCATTTCCATTACGTTCTATATGATATATAGCATTTTCAAGAGCCTCAGTAATCTCCAGAATATTATTGCCGTGTACAAAAGGAGCGAACTTTTCCATCTTAAAGTTTTCAGCACCGGGCTCCAGGTACACCAAATTTTTGGCTTTATAATTCACTAGGAGAGACTGTCGGAAAAAATCCAGGCAGTACAATAAAAAGCTTTTTTGAGTTTCTCTGTTCAAATCTGCAATCTCCTCACTCCAGGATACAAGCTCAAGCACGGTAGATTTATTACCCTTGGCTTTAAAAGCGGTTCTCACCCAGCTAATGAACCAGGCTTCAAATTGTTCATCCCCGGCATCCTTCTTCAAAATATGTAAGGCCTTTGTATAATTCCCGTTGGCCTGGTGGGCTGTCTTTCTGGCCAGGGAGGCGTCACATTTTTCTCTCTTTATAAGCGCTTCAGCGATATCAGCTTCGCTTAAGGGAGGAAAATGAAGTCTCTGGCATCTGGATTGTATGGTTTGAATGATCTGTTCTTCATCCTCTGAAACCAGAATAAATACGGTGTTATTTGGTGGTTCTTCAATAAGCTTAAGCAGCTTATTGGCGGCAGCAGTATTCATTTTCTCGGCCATCCAGATGATCATAACCTTAAAACCACCTTCATAAGCCTTAAGCGAGAGCGATTTTACAATATCCTGCGCTTCATGAACACTTATTTGTCCCTGTTTGTTTTCTATTCCAAGAGTCTGGTACCAGTCATATAAATTTCCATATGGATTGCTCTTTAAAAAGGATCTCCATTCTTCCAGAAAATTTGAAGAAACGGGATGCTTTTTTACCTTATCGGTAGCCGCCACCGGAAACGCAAAATGAAGATCGGGATGCGAGAAGTTCTGAAACTTCAGGTTGCAAGTCTGAGATTCCTGATTATCGTTTTCACCATCTGAATTTTTGCACAGAATATATTGTGCGTATGCTATGGCCATAGGCAGCGTGCCACTTCCCGGACTTCCGGTGAAGAGTTGCGCATGTGGTATCCTCTTTCTGTCGGCCGTGGTTGTGAGGTGATTTTTTATATGTGGAAGACCAATTACATCATTAAAAAGCATAGGCAAATATAAAATTATATAAGCTTTATTATCTTCGGAAAAATTTATATTTGTAAGAAAGCATTACTATGAAAACAATAGACGATTACAATTTTAATAATAAAAGGGCATTAATAAGAGTGGATTTTAATGTTCCTCTTAATGAAGAAATGGAAGTGACAGATGCGAATCGCATCGAAGCAGCGAAACCCACAATTATTAAAATTCTTGAAGATGGCGGCAGTGTTGTTCTCATGTCTCACCTAGGGAGACCAAAGGGTAGGGAAAGCAAATATTCCCTTCAGCATATTGTAGATAAGGTTTCCGAAGTCGTTGGAGTAGGAGTTAAATTTGTAGAGGATTGTGTTGGCGAAGAAGTGGAAAATGCAGCTAATAATCTTCAGTCTGGCGAGATCCTTTTACTGGAGAATCTTCGTTTTCATGATGAGGAAAAAGCGGGAGATGAGGAGTTTGCCAGGAAACTTTCAAAACTTGGTGATATTTATGTAAATGATGCCTTTGGGACTGCTCACAGGGCGCACGCCTCTACAACTATCGTTGCCAAGTTCTTTGAGGATAAATGTTTCGGTTATCTGCTGGCAAAGGAGATAAAGAGCCTGGACAAAGTGCTTCATAGCGAAGAAAAGCCCGTGACTGCAGTGCTGGGCGGTGCGAAGGTTTCCACTAAAATTACAGTAATCGAAAATATTCTCGATAAAATAGACCATCTTATCATTGGAGGTGGAATGACCTATACATTTATAAAGGCACAGGGTGGAAAGATAGGAAACTCCCTTGTTGAAGAAGATAAACAGGAGCTTGCGCTTGAGATCCTTAAAAAGGCAAAGGAAAAAGGCGTTGAAGTTCATCTTCCAGTAGACTCTGTGATCGCTGACAGCTTTTCAGAACAGGCCAGTACGCAAACAGAGAGCGTGGACAATATTCCTGATGGCTGGATGGGACTTGATGTTGGTCCCGAAACCATTAAATACTTTTCTAAGGTTATAAAGGATTCTAAAATCATTCTTTGGAACGGGCCTTTAGGTGTATTTGAAATGGATACGTTCGCCAAGGGAACTATCCAATTAGGAGAGGCTATTGCTGAAGCAACCAAAAATGGAGCATTCTCTCTTGTGGGAGGAGGAGACTCGGTCGCAGCCGTTAAAAAATTCGGTTTTGAAGACAAGGTGAGTTACGTTTCTACCGGCGGAGGAGCGATGCTTGAAATGCTTGAAGGAAAATCTTTACCTGGGATTGAAGCAATTAACAAGTAAAGAGGTACGAAGTTTGATGTTTTTTCGTTCGTTATTGTAAAATGAATTTATGCTGAAACGAAAATTTTTATTGTTGTTGGTCCTTGTCGGGATTACGAGCTTCGCACAGGAGAAAGAGAAAAAGGAACGAATTGAAAAAGCGAATTTTAGGGTTCAGATCTTCCAGAAAAGTGACAACACTAATATTAAACTTGCCCAACCCGATCCGGAGTTCAGGGATAAATTACCTATTTCAGCAGCTATAAGGGATTCATCAAAGGTTGCTCTAAAAGACCTGCCAAAAGCCAGGACCATAGATTCTCTATGGAAACTCGAGCTCACAAATTCTGACCTGTATGAGACTATGCAGAAAAGCATACAGGAACAGGATTATGAAGAGGTGGTCTATGATGAACTACCAACTGATACGCTGAAGGCCAGGCTTGCAAAGCTTAATGCGAGAACGCCTTTCAATGTTGAATATAATCCTATCCTGGAAAGCGTTATTAAGTCTTATTTGAAGAGGAATAAGCAGAGCATGGAGCGTCTTATGGCTCTGAGCAGCTATTATTTTCCACTTTTTGAGCAGGAACTGGATAAATATGATATTCCCCTTGAGATAAAATATCTTTCTATAGTTGAATCGGCATTAAACCCAAGGGCTAAATCCAGGGTTGGAGCCACTGGTTTATGGCAGTTTATGTTCACAACCGGGAAGATGCATGGCCTGGATGTAAGCTCTTACGTAGATGAGCGTATGGATCCTGCGAGATCTACAGAGGCCGCGGCACAGTACCTGGCCAGTCTTTACAAGGTATTTGGAGATTGGGATCTCGTGCTGGCTTCATATAATTCGGGACCTGGTAACGTTTCAAAAGCGATACGAAGAAGCGGTGGAGCTACCGATTACTGGCACTTAAGAAGATATCTTCCACGTGAAACTGCTGGATATGTGCCTGCCTTCCTTGCGACTCTTTATCTTTTTGAGTATGCCGACGAACATAAATTTCAGCCTAAAAGGCCAGATGTAGTTTATTTTGAGACCGATACTATTCAGGTAAAGAAACTTCTAACCTTCGACCAGATTTCGAAAGTGACTGGCGTGGATGATGAGATGCTTCGATTTCTGAATCCCAGTTATAAGCTTAATATAATCCCTTTTGTAGATGATGAAAAATACAGTCTTCGTCTTCCTAAGACGGCTATAGGTAAATTTGTAGCTAATGAAAATGCTATTTACAACTTTGCAGAGAACCAGTTAAAGGAAGAGAAAAAGGGACTTCCAAGGTATGTTGAGACCGAAGATCGTATTAGGTACAGAGTTAGAAAAGGAGATTATCTGGGCAAGATCGCTGAACGATATGGAGTTGGAATAAGCAGTATTAAAAGATGGAATAATCTGAGGGGGAACACCCTGAGAATTGGCCAGTATCTTACGATATATCCCAGAAAACCGGTAGATGTCGCATCAAAAGAAGGCACTTCAAAATCAAGCAATAGCTCAAACCCGAAAGTGTATACCGTGAAGAAAGGGGATTCCCTATGGAGCATTTCACAGAAATTCCCAGGTGTTACGGTACAGAATTTGAGGGCCTGGAATGATATGAACACAAATAGTCTTAAACCTGGTATGAAACTGAAGGTTTCCAAGGGATAAGATTATAACCAAAACCGAAAAAATGAAACGTAGCTTAAGCCTGCTAGCCATTCTTATCTTATTGATTTCCTGTAAAAATGAAAAAAGTACTCCCAACGATCGAATTCTCAGCGATTCTTCGGGTAATATTAATCAGTTAACCGTAGTGATTGAGAACGATATGTGGGAAGGAGAAGTAGGTGAAGCTATACGGAATAATCTTGCCGCTCCGGTAGATGGACTTCCTCAGGAGGAGCCACTTTTCAGCCTTAGCCAGATTCCTCCAGAGACCTTCACGGGGTTTGTAAGGAACAGCCGTATCTTTTTAAAGATTGAAAAAGGCCGAAAAGGGATGGATCTTGTTTCAGATGAATTTGCAAGACCTCAAACCGGGATAGTAGTGCAAGGGAATGGTTCAGAAGAAATAATAGAGGTTATTAATAAGGAATCGGATTCTATTATTAAGATGCTGAAAAAGACAGAACTTAAGGAAAAACAACGCAGGATAAGAAAGTCACTTAAAAAGGACGAATCTCTTCAGGAAAAGTTCGGGCTTAAGCTCAATTTTCCTTCAGCATACAGATACGCCAAGGAAGAGGATGATTTCATTTGGATAAGAAAAGAGATCCCAAAAGGGAATATGGAAATTCTTATCTATGAAGTGCCAATTTCGAAAATAGAAAATGACTCCAGTGTGATCGCTAACATCACTAGAATGAGGGATTCTATTGGAAAGGCTAAGGTTCCGGGCCCCGTTGAAGGATCATACATGATCACAGAGAAAGCCTACGCACCATATCTTTTCGAGACTAAAATTGATGGAAAGTTCGCCTATGAGACCAGAGGCACCTGGGAAGTGCAAAATGCCTTTATGGCGGGTCCTTTTGTTAATTATGCCGTTAAGGATGAGGCTAACAACCGCTTCCTTATACTAGAAGGCTTCGTTTTTTCACCCTCTAGAGGTAAACGAGACAATATTTTTGAGCTGGATGCTATTCTTCAATCGGCAAAAATCAAATAACTAAAAAACCCAACTTTTCAGTTGGGTTTTGTTTTTTATATAAGTTTGGGAGATTATTTATTTTCTTCCGGAACTTTTTTACTGTCATCGGGATTCGCTCCTTTATCATCATCTTTGGAAGCATCTTTGAATTCTTTGATACCGCTTCCAAGGCCTCTCATTAATTCCGGGATTTTACGTCCTCCAAATAGCAATAATATCACCACTACAATTAAAATAATTTGTGGTGCTCCTATAGCCAAAGGCAAAATAAATGCATTCATGTCTTTTAATTTAGTTTTACAAACTTAACAAGAATTAAGGAATATAAACGTTAAGAAGGCAATAAATTACCAAGCTCATAGTGCCTTAGCTTTTACTTTGAAGCTGGTATTCTAGGGGAATTTATTTAATTTATCTTTGTAAAATCTAATTACGGCTATGGCTGAGAATAAAAAGACCAAAAAGAAGTTCACAAAGAAACTGCTGCATAAGTATAGGATGGTTATTCTAAATGAAGATACTTTTGAAGAGCGGTTTTCTTTTCGTTTGACCAGGTTGAATGTTTTTGTTTTAGTTGGGCTTTCAGCTATCCTTCTGGTAGCCGCTACCACGGTTTTAATAGCATTCACGCCTCTAAGGGAATACATACCTGGATATTCTTCGGCTGAACTTAAAGAGAGAGCGGCTAATCTTGCTTATAAAACCGACTCTCTGCAAAACGTGATCAGATTGAATGATCAATATCTTACTTCAATTAAAAGTGCTCTAACAGGAGAATTCGATCTTGAACGCCTGGATAGAGATTCTATTTTGAGTCAGCCCATATCAGATCAGGAATATGAAGAGATAAACAGGATAAAAGCTGATTCTTTGTTGAGAGAAGAAGTGGAACAGGAAGATAAATACAATATCCTGCCTACCGCGACAGATAATATTAATTTTTCACTTTTCCCACCTGTAAAAGGGGCTGTTTCTGAACCCTACAGCATAGAAGACAGGCACTATGCCGTAGACATCGTGGTTTCGCGTAATGCGCCGGTAAAATCGGTAGCAGATGGAAGAGTGATCCTGGCCGAGTGGACTGCAGAAACAGGTTATGTAATGATAATAGAACATAGCTACGGACTACTTTCGGCATATAAGCATAATGCCTCTTTAACCAAATCTCAGGGTGATATGGTAAGAGCGGGAGAGGTGATAGCGACAGCAGGATCTACCGGAGAACTAACCACGGGGCCGCATCTTCATTTTGAACTCTGGAACGAAGGGAATCCTGTAGACCCTTCTGAATATATTGATTTCAATTAGTTTATGTCTATAAAGTCTTTTGCAGCTAAAATATTTGCAGCCTACATCAGGAAGAAAATTGACAAATGGGCCAATGATCCTCATAGAACCCAGGAAAAGATTTTTAAGGAACTCATTGCAAAGGCAAAGAACACCAGGTTTGGCCGTGATCATAATTTTGAGAATATCACTTCACATTCAGAATTTGTAAAGAATGTTCCGGTTCGGGATTATGAAGAACTTCGTGATTATATTGATAAAATGGTTGCGGGAGAAGAGGATGTTCTCTGGCCGGGAAAACCTCTGTATTATGCTAAGACTTCCGGAACAACCAGTGGCGCAAAATATATTCCGCTTACCAAAGAGTCCATGCCCACTCATATCAATGCAGCGCGAAATGCCATCTTGTGTTATATAAACGATACCGGAAACTCCAGGTTTGTTGATGGTAAAATGATCTTTTTACAGGGAAGTCCTGAGCTTAGTGAGAAGAACGGAGTAAAACTGGGCAGATTATCGGGTATCGCGGCTCATTATGTCCCGGGTTATTTGCAACGCAACAGGATGCCAAGCTGGGACACTAATTGTATTGAAGACTGGGAAACAAAGGTAGATGCTATAGTTGAAGAAACCCTGAGAGAAGATATGTCGGTAATAAGCGGGATTCCCTCCTGGGTACAGATGTATTTTGAAAGGCTTATAGATAAGACGGGGAAAAAGGTAGGGGAGATCTTTCCTAATTTCGAACTATTCATATACGGAGGCGTGAATTATGAACCTTACCGTTCCAAATTTGAAAAACTGATAGGAAGAAAGGTCGATAGTATTGAACTTTACCCGGCTTCTGAAGGCTTTTTTGCATTTCAGGACAGACAGAAGGAAAAAGGAATGCTGCTTCAGCTGGATTCGGGAATGTTCTATGAATTCATAAAGGCAGATGAATTCTACGATGATAACCCTGACAGATTATTACTTAAGGATGTAGAAGAAGGAGTGAATTATGTAATGATCGTCTCCTCAACTGCCGGCTTATGGGCTTATAATATCGGAGACACGGTTCAGTTTACCTCCCTAAAACCATTCAGGTTGATAGTTTCCGGAAGAATAAAGCATTTTATTTCAGCTTTTGGGGAGCATGTCATCGCCAAGGAAGTAGAGGAGGCTATGCAGCAAGCGGTGCTTGAGACCGGCGCGGCCATAAGCGAATTTACAGTTGCACCGCAGATAAATCCTGACGGTGAGGAACTGCCATATCATGAATGGTTTGTTGAATTTGAGCGTGAACCGGAAGATTTGAATAAATTTGCTGATATAATCGATAAATCTCTGCAACAGCAGAATTCCTATTATTTCGATTTAATTGAAGGCCATATTCTCCAAAGGTTAAAGATCACCAAAGTACCGCGGAATGCATTCCAGGAGTATATGAAGTCAATTGGTAAACTGGGAGGTCAGAATAAGCTCCCAAGGTTATCGAATGACCGTAAAATTGCCGATAAACTGTACGAGATTATTTAAAAAACTACTATGTCTATATTGAAATTACAGGGGCGAACGAGAGCACAGGAAAGTTCTGGTGCTATTGAGCGTATGTATATTACCATGAGGCATCTCTTTAACCGGGGCTTTTATAAGCCTATGGGAGTTTCCGGGGAAACTTTAAGGGAATCTCTTTTTACACTCAGGCCAGAGATCTATGGTTCCATTGCCGATGATAAAGCCGAGCTTGAAGGACTTCTGTATGTGATTGACAGACTTCCAAAAGGTATCGAAGAATGCCGTTATATCAATCTTACAAGTGATGAGGGCTATGGGAATTCTCATTTTAAACCTATAGTTCCGCCAAAAAGGAGAAGAAACTGTTACCGTATAGATGAGGAGCAGATGAATATTGAGATCACTCGCGGGCGATCTGAGATCTATGATATCCTTACCCACCTAACCTTTCTGTTCATTGAGTCTCATAAGATCATGAAAAGGGTCGTGATAGACGAGGATGGTAGTGTTAACCGTGACTGGGAGAAACTTGAAATGGCTGTAAATCAGGAAGAATTAAGTCAGGCACAGCGAGAAGTGGCGCTAACACATACCGCCAGTATCCTGGGAAGGACCTTTCATGAATTAAGCCTTTTTTATCCAAAGTTTTCTACACCCGATAATCCCGACAGATTCCTGAGACTTATCTGGTCCCTGGGAAAAATGGCTATTCAGGAAACTGTAAATAATAAGAAACGCATAATCACTTTTAGTCCGGTGTTAAGGGAACGCCTGGGACATCATATTCATGGGGAGATCTGGGCAAACAATATCAAATTGAAGCTTCTTGAAAATAGCCTTATGGCAAGGCCACTTCATATCATTAGTGCCAATATGCACAGTGTTATGAATACCCTTTATACTCCTTATGCTCTGAAGAACGAATTAAAAAAGAAGAAAGCTCTTAATATATATGAAGAGCTTAGCGACAGTGGCAATGGAGCATTGAGAAATAAAGTCACTAAAGCCGCTCTTGACAAGGGCATGCTGTTTATTGAAGATAAAAGCGGTACTAACATAGATGTCCAGATCTTTGATACCGCAAAGCTGGAGGCAGGTTTTAACGATACAAATTTTAAGAACCTGAGTGCAGAAGAAAAACCTGTTATTATCGTGATGGATTATGCCTTTGGAGAGCAGGCTTATGAAACCATGGATGAACTACTGAAGCCTTTTAACTATGAGGATAAGGAGTTCAAGATGAATGTAAAATCCATTTCTATTATGGGAAAAGCCGGAATTCTGGAAGGTGGCAAGGGAGATATCATGATTCCTGATGCCCATCTTTTTGAAGGCACCGCAGATAATTACCCATTTAACAACGAGTTGAAAAAATCATATCTTGAAGGTCACGGCATCAACGTTGTTGATGGAGCGATGATCACTGTGCTTGGAACCTCACTTCAGAACAAGGATATTCTTATGTTTTTCCATGACTCGACCTGGAATGTATGCGGACTGGAGATGGAAGGCGCTCACTATCAAAAGGCTATTCAGGCGGCTTCCAGGTTAAGGGGAAGTATAGATGAAAATGTGAAGGTAAGATATGCCTATTATGCATCAGATAATCCTTTGGAAACCGGAAGTACACTGGCTTCGGGCGGATTAGGCACTTCAGGTGTAAAGCCAACATATCTTATTACTGAAAAGATCCTGGAACAAATTTTTAATTCTTAAAACCAAAAAATGCAGGTAGAAGAAACACCCTTAAAAGACTGTTTTCTTATAAAACCTAAAATATTTGAGGATCATCGGGGGATCTTCCTTGAGACCTATCACCGGAAACGACTTGCAGAACTAACAGGAATAGACGCGGAATTTGTTCAGGATAACCAGTCGGTTTCCAGTTATGGAGTACTTCGAGGTTTGCATTATCAGAAAGGCGAGTTTGCACAAACAAAGATCGTTCGAGTGATTTTTGGAAAAGTATTGGATGTAGTAGTTGACCTTCGGCCTGATTCTCCAACTTTTAAAAAGACCTATTCCGTAATTCTGGATGATCAGAATCTCCATCAGCTCTATGTGCCAAAAGGTTTTGGACACGGATTTCTTACTCTTTCAGAAAAGTCGGTCTTTGCATATAAATGCGATGATTACTATAAGCCAGGTTCAGAAGGGGGAATTATTTATAATGATCCTGACCTTAAAATCAATTGGAATTTCCCGGAAAATGAGCTGATCCTGTCTGAAAAGGACAGGAATTTACCAACCTTAAAGGAAGCTTTTGAATGAAAACTATTTTAGTAAGCGGGGCGAATGGGCAGTTAGGACAGTGTTTTCAGAAACATGCTAAGAAATATCCGAATTATAAATTCCTGTTCTGTTCTTCCAGAGAACTGGATATAACCGATAAGGAAAGTCTCCGTAGAACTTTTGAGAAAAATAAGCCTGATTATTTCATCAATACGGCGGCTTATACCAATGTTGAACAGGCCGAGAAAGAGAAGGAAAAGGCTTTTGATGTGAATGCTGAAGCTGCCGGAAATGTTGCTGAGATCTGTAAAAAACATGATACCACTCTCTTCCATTTTTCTACCGATTATGTTTTTAACGGGAAGGCTTCAAAACCTTATCAGGAAACCGATGAGGTTGAGCCGATAAATGTTTACGGGGCATCAAAGCTGAAAGGGGAAGAGAAAATCCAGGCGATTCTTGACAAATATTTTATTTTCAGAACCTCCTGGCTTTATTCAGAATTCGGGCATAACTTTTTTAATACCATTCTGAGAAAAGCAAATGAGAATGCCGAACTCAATATCACCACTTCTCAACTTGGAACACCTACAAATGCTAATGATCTTGCAGAATTTGTATTGAAAATAATTGATTCTGCTTCTGAAGAATATGGGCTTTATCATTTCAGTAATCTTGGAGAGGCGACCTGGTATGATTTTGCAGAAGAGATACTGAACTATTCGAAAAAAATGGATCAGGTGACCCTGAATAAAACAGGATTCTTTAAGACTCTCGCCGAAAGGCCTCCATACAGTGTGCTTTCCAAGGAAAAGGCACAAAAAAAATTCGGTTTCAGAATTCTGGACTGGAAGGAAAGTCTGCATAGTCTTATTGATGAAAAATGATTACTTTTTAAGCAATTAAACTCTTATGGCTAAAAGAATACTTATTACCGGAGCTGCCGGATTTTTAGGATCACACCTTTGCGACCGCTTTATAAAAGAAGGTTATGAAGTGATTGGAATGGATAACCTTATCACGGGGGATCTTAAGAATATTGAGCATCTTATAAGTAATGAGAAATTCGAATTTTACCATCATGATGTAACAAAGTTTGTTCATGTGGCCGGTAAGCTCGATTATATCCTCCATTTTGCTTCACCTGCAAGCCCTATAGATTATTTAAAGATCCCAATCCAGACCCTGAAAGTTGGTTCTTTGGGAACATTACATTGTCTTGGGCTGGCAAAGGAAAAGAATGCGAGGATATTAATTGCCTCAACTTCTGAGGTCTATGGAGACCCCCAGGTACATCCCCAGAACGAGGAATATTACGGAAATGTGAATGCAATAGGACCACGAGGAGTTTATGATGAAGCCAAAAGGTTCCAGGAATCGATCACCATGGCCTATCACAGGTTTCATGGGCTGGAAACACGAATTGCACGCATCTTCAACACTTATGGCCCTAGAATGAGACTTAACGATGGAAGGGTGATCCCGGCATTTATTGGCCAGGCCTTAAGAGGAGAAGATCTTACGGTCTTCGGGGATGGTTCCCAAACCCGGTCCTTCTGCTATGTGGATGATCAGGTAGAAGGAATTTACAGGTTGCTTTTAAGCGATTATTCAGATCCGGTGAATATTGGGAATCCCGACGAGATAAGTATCCTCGATTTTGCGAAAGAGATCATTAAACTTACAGGAACCGATCAGAAAATTGTGTTCAAAGAGCTACCCAAGGATGATCCCATGCAAAGACAGCCAGATATTTCAAGAGCTGAAGAGGTACTTGGCTGGCATCCAAAAGTTTCAAGGCAGGAAGGGATGAAGATCACTTATGATTATTTTAGAAATCTGAGCAAAGAAGAACTGAAAAAGAGAGAACATAAGGATTTCTCAAAACACATCAGACGATAACCATGAAAGATTACGGACTTGTTTCGGTAATAATGCCTGCCTACAATTCGGAGGCCTTTATTTCTGAAGCGATCCGCTCAGTTCTTGATCAGACTTATACAAACTGGGAGCTTTTTGTTATAGATGATGCCTCTTCAGACTCTACACTTAAGATCGTCCAGAAATACGCCGAAGGTGATGATCGCATTTGTGTTCTGAAAAATTCTTTTAACAAAGGCACGCATCAAACCCGGAATAAGGGGATTGAGGCCGCCACAGGCGATTTTATGGCCTTTCTTGATGCGGACGACCAATGGAAGCCTAAAAAGCTGGAGAAGCAGCTCAAAACTCTTTCTGGCGATACCATTGCCGC
Source organism: Gramella jeungdoensis (assembly GCF_023805255.1). Lineage (GTDB taxonomy): Bacteria > Bacteroidota > Bacteroidia > Flavobacteriales > Flavobacteriaceae > Christiangramia > Christiangramia jeungdoensis. Next base: position 418,779 of record NZ_JAMSCK010000003.1, on the reverse strand, counting down.
CTGCTTTTCCAGTTACGAGCTTATTTCAGAAAATGGCAAACCTTTAAATAAAAAAGTTGAGGCCTTACCGGTGCTTACCTATGAAAAACTTTTAAAGGCGAATTATGTAGGGAATCTCACGGGGATCTATAATGTGAAGGTTTTAGGAAAGATCTATTGTCCCGAAATTCGAAAACGACAGGATTGGGCCTTATGGCTTAAGGTGATTGAGGAAGGTGGGCCCATGGAGGGTATCAGGGAATCTCTGGCTGTTTACCGAATAAGAACTAACTCTATTTCTAATAACAAACTGGAGATGCTTAAATACAATTTCAGGGTATATAATCAGGTGCTCGGTTACGGACTTTTAAGCAGCTTCTGGAAAATGCTCATCTTCCTGAATGAACAGTTCTTTGTAAAATCCAGGCAGGTCAAAACTATTTCAATAGAGAAGTGAATTGCTTCAATTTTCCGCTGGGGCTTCGTTTCAAAATGTCTTTTCTCTCAAACGTGATATTCAGGTTTTTTCCCACATAGGTTGCTATGGCTGCCAGGATCTTGTTCTTTTGTTCAGTTGAAAGTTCATTTTTGCTTACATATTCAATTTTGAAACTTTCAATTTCGGTTTGAATAATCACAAATTCTTTGATGTTTCCGCTATCCTCGATTACGGTTTTTGTGACATAGTAAAAGGTAAGCCCGGGAACAACCTTTCCATCCGGAAGCCTGGCAATGTCGTTGGTACGGCCTATCAGTTTTTCCAGAATAGGTTTTTTAAGTGTACTATCTTTAGATAGGCATCCAATATCACCAATATCATACCTGATCATGGGATGAGCTTTGTTAAAAAGAGAGGTGATTACCACGCGGCCTTCCTCACCATATGGAAGAATATTATTATTCTCATCAAGTATTTCCAGGTAAAGATCTTCTGAATTCACTATCCAGTGGTTGTTCTCATCTTCAAAGGCGATAAGGCCCACTTCGCTCGCGCCATACTCATTGATTACAGGAACTCCCATAGAATTTTCTATAAGTTCTTTATCCTTTTCGAAAAGTCTTTCAGAAGTAACGATGCAGATCTTCAGGCTTGGACAAAGTTCTTTTAAAACAATGCCCTTATCCTTCAGGAACCTTGCAAAAAGAACAATCGCACTGGTATAACCATTAAGGTAGTCGAAATTGGAATTTTTAAAGCGTTTTAAAAAAACTTCCATTTTAGACTCGCTGAGGTCAAAAATATTGAAGCGACGTCTAAGGCTTATCCTGTCTTTCAGACGTTCCTGGATATTTCCGTAGAAATCCAATGGTATCCCATAGAATCTAGCCTGAAGGGACTTGTTTAGATCTATATCATACCATTTATACCTGTCCTGGAATCCGGCCCAGCTAAGAGCATGGGCAAATCTATTCTTCGCAAAAATAAAGGGATGCCCACTGCTACCTGAAGTTTTCCCAATATAGGCGGTTTTGGTATTATAGGTTGAGCTCAAACGTTCCTGTAAGGGATGCTGAAGGTCGGCCTTTTTCATGATTGGTACGTGCTTCCAGTCATCAAAACCATCCCAGTTAAAAAACTCACGGTAAAAAGAATTATGCTGAATATGGTAATCTATAATCGAATTTCTTCTTCTGCGCTGGTATTCAGCATACTCTTCTTCCGGGATGGCCTGGATCTTTTCCAGGGTTTTTTGTGCCCTTTTGATGGGGAACTTATTTAGTTGCAGTGAAAGTTTGAACCAATCCAAGGGGTATATAGCTTTTTTAACAAATTTATTGGTGCTTCAATTTACAAACAATTATTTTTGAGGCAATAATTAAAATAAGATACAGATGAATATCCTTATCCTGGGTTCCGGTGGCCGTGAACACACCTTTGCTTATAAGATTGCTCAAAGCCTGAAATGTAAAAAACTTTATGTTGCCCCAGGTAATGCGGGAACCTCGGAGATCGCTGAGAACCTTGAGGTTAATCCAATAGATTTTGCCGCAGTGGCTAACACCGCTTTGGAAAAGGATATAAATATGATCGTTGTGGGACCTGAGGATCCTCTTGTAAAAGGAATAGTAGATTATTTTAAGAAGGATGAAAGGTTAAAGGATATACAGATCATAGGTCCATCGGGTAGGGGAGCGCTACTGGAGGGAAGTAAGGAAAGAGCCAAGGAGTTTATGGCGATGTACGATATTCCTACGGCAGCCTATGAAAGCTTTAGTTTTGAAAGCCTTGGAGCCGGGAAGAAGTTTCTGGAAACCCTTAAACCTCCATATGTTCTTAAAGCCGATGGCCTTGCTGCCGGAAAAGGGGTGTTGATCATTGATGATCTAGAGGAAGCAAAAAAGGAACTTGAAAACATGCTATCAGGAAAATTTGGTGCCGCTAGTAAGAAGGTGGTGATTGAAGAATTCCTGGATGGGATCGAGCTGAGTGTCTTTGTTCTTACCGATGGAAAAAACTACAAGATCCTTCCAACAGCTAAGGATTATAAGAGGATTGGAGAAGGAGATACTGGCCTTAATACCGGTGGAATGGGGGCTGTATCCCCGGTCCCGTTTGCCGATGCTGACTTTATGAACAAGATCGAAGAGAGAATAGTAAAACCAACGGTAATTGGTCTTAAGGAAGAGGCGATCGACTATAAAGGCTTTATTTTTATCGGACTTATAAAAGTTAATGGTGAACCTTACGTTATCGAATACAATGTGAGAATGGGTGATCCCGAGACCGAGGTAGTATTGCCTAGGATAAAAACCGATCTTGTCGATTTACTTGAGAAGACCTGGGAAAGCAAACTGGATGAGATAGAGCTTGAAGTAGATAAAAGAGCTGCCACTACGGTAATGCTTGTTTCAGGTGGTTATCCTGAATCTTATGAAAAAGGAAAAACTATAAGCGGTTTAAAAGAAATCGATAATTCTATCGTTTTCCATGCAGGAACAAAACTGAAAGACGGGAATATCGTTACAAGTGGGGGAAGAGTGATAGCCCTGACCTCCTTTGGAGAAAATTACAAAGAGGCACTAAAAAAATCTTATCAAAGTGCAGAGAAACTGCAATTTGATAAGATGTATTTTAGAAAAGATATAGGTTTTGATTTATCCTAAGAAAGAATGAGAAGTAGATTCTCTGTTCTCTTCATTTCTGTCGTTGAATTTCTGTAATTGCTTCATCCAGTAGAAGAATGCAACGAGACCAACGATAAGGAAAATCCAGTTAAGGATATTTGCAAGAAACCAGGAATCCAGTTCAAGTTCTCTTAAAGCATCAAGAGGATAAAAAAGTATGTTTTCAAAAAGCCAGGCTATTCCCTCAAAAAAATCTCTCATTGTATGAACTTTATTTGTGAATACAAAAATATAAAAAACGCCAATGCTAACAAGCTTTTTTAGCAAATCCAAACCTTTAAATCTTACGGTGATCGTTCTGCTGATTTGCGCTTTCTATATTGGCGTTAACTTTACAAGCTGGGAAAACGGTTTTAGCTGGGCCGAATTCTTTGAAAAACTGGCTGCTCTTTTTGTGCTTGTTCTAAGTTTGCTGGTGCTCAATTTTATTGCTAAAAAGAATGAATTGACCAAGCGAAGTGCCTATAAAACCTTATTATTTGCTGTATTTTCCATTTCTTTTTTCAGCTTGTTGAAGAATGAATCGGTGATTATCGCAAACCTTTGTATCCTTTTTGCTTTGAGAAGGATAATAAGTTTAAGATCTCACAAGTTTATTCAGAAAAAGATATTTGATGCAACCTTCTGGATAAGTATTGCCACCTTATATCATTTTTGGTCGGGTCTCTTCTTTGCAATTGTGTTTTTTGCGATACTTAATTTTGCTTCCGCCTTTAGAAACTGGCTTGTACCTTTAGTTGCATTTGCAGCTGTAGCCTCACTTACTATCACTTTTCATCTGCTGGCCTATGATCAGTTCTATTCATTTTCAGACTGGTTTCAGATGAGTGATTTTGACTTCTCTACCTACGGCGATCTTAAAATACTGATTCCGCTTAGTATAATTCTGGGTCTTTTGGTTTGGACGCTCTTCCAGTATTTTGCGGCGATCCAGAAAGCGAGTATCACAAGGCGTCCAATCTTAAATATGATTTTATTCAGTCTTGCAGTAGGGGCGGCAGTTGCCATATTTTCTCCAACCAAGAACGGAAGCGAACTAATCTTCTTTTTTGTTCCTCTCAGTATAATCGCTTCAAATTATTTTGACAGTAAAAAAGACAGGATATTTAAGGAAATAATTCTCGCCACCCTGATTTTGATGCCCTTCATAGTCGCTTTTTTTGTTTAAAAGCTAAGGTTTACTGATACTTTCAGGCATTACTCTTCCTAAAAATAATATCTTTGTACTCGCTATAAAACTGCCGGAATAGCTCCGGAATGAATTATTAAAAACAGAGAAATAATTAAGTATGTTTTCAGATAAGGCCAATACGATCTTCAGGGAAGTTATAGAGAAATATCACGAAATAGACAGTGTAGATCAGGAATTCGTAAATCCCTATGATGCAGATAAAAATTTACTTGAGCATCTGCTTTACCGAAAGTGCTGGATAGATACTGTTCAATGGCATTACGAGGATATTATAAGGGATCAGAATATAGATCCTGAAGCTGCCCTGAAACTGAAAAGGCTGATCGACGCCTCTAACCAGGATCGTACCGATACGGTAGAATACATAGACAGTTATTTTCTGGAAAAATATAAAGATGTGAAGCCTAAGGAGAATGCGACAATAAACTCCGAAAGTCCTGCCTGGGCGATTGACAGACTTTCGATACTTGCGCTTAAGATTTATCATATGAACGAGGAGGCTAACCGGCAGGACGCATCCCAGGAGCACCAGATGAAATGTAAAGCAAAGCTGGATGTATTACTGGAGCAGCAGGTAGACCTTTCTACGGCGATAGACCAGTTACTTGAAGATATCTCTAACGGAGATAAGTATATGAAGGTCTACAAGCAAATGAAAATGTACAACGACGAAGAACTAAATCCGGTACTTCGTAGTAATAAGTAAACTGTTATGGACGGCTCTGAAAATTCCTTAGCTCAAAAAAGCGGAAAGGGGCCACATATTCTTGTGATCCGGCTTTCGGCTATGGGAGATGTCGCGATGATGGTCCCTGTACTGAGCGTACTTGTCCATACTTATCCTAATATTACCGTGACTGTTCTTACTCGCGGGTTTTTTACACCACTTTTCAGTCATTTGCCAAATGTTCGTATCTACGAAGCGGATGTTAAGGGAGTGCATAGTGGAGTTATGGGTCTTGGAACGCTGGCGAGGGAGCTCCGGGACGAGGAGATAGATATGGTGGCCGATCTTCATGACGTTCTTCGCAGTAATATTCTTAAATCGGTCTTTTATTTATACGGTATTCCCTGTAAGCAGATAGACAAGGGGAGATCTGAAAAAAAGGCGCTTACCAGAGAGAACAATAAGGAATTTAAACCTCTAAAATCCACACACCAGCGTTATGCCGATGTTTTCAGAGAACTTGGCTTTCCGCTTAATCTTTCAGATTATATTCCGCCTCAGAAAAGAAAATTAATTCCCAAGATTTATGAAGTTATCGGGAAGGATTCCCGAAAATGGCTGGGAATAGCTCCTTTTGCACAGCATATGTCCAAATGTTATCCGGAAGATCTAATGGAAAAAGTTATCGCAGAACTGGCTTCTAAAGGCAAAACTAAAATAATACTTTTTGGTGGAGGTGATGCTGAAAGAGAACAGCTGGAAATCTGGGAGCAAAAATATGATAATTGTATTTGTGTGGTCGGGAAATTAAGGTTTACTGAAGAGCTTAGCCTGATTTCAAACCTCGATGCCATGCTATCTATGGATAGTGGGAATGCCCACCTGGCTGCTATTTATGGTGTGCCTGTGGTAAGTTTATGGGGTGTGACCCATCCCTATACCGGATTCAAGGCTCTTAATCAGCCCATGGAAAATTGTATTCTACCCGATCTTGAGCGTTATCCGAAGATACCTACTTCGGTATATGGAAATAAGGTTCCGGAGGGCTACGAAGATGTGATGCGCAGCATTCCTCCGGAAATGGTATTATTAAAGATCAATGAGATTCTGAATAACTGACTTATTAATTATAGATCGTCAAAGTCCAGCTTAAGAGTTGGAGTGGTAGGGTGCGCCTGACAGGTTAATACAAAACCTTCTTCAATTTCATCCTCGGTAAGGATCTGATTCTTGCTCATCTCGGCTTTACCTTCAGTAATACGGGCCATGCAACTACTACAAATTCCTCCCTGGCATGAAAAAGGAACATCAATATCATGTTCCAGTGCCTCATCAAGAACAGCATTTTTACGATCCATTGAAAAAGAATATTCTTCATCATCAACCAGGATAGTTACCTGGGTTTCTCCATCGGTATCTCCTTCAATTTCCTTTTCTTCCTCTGAATTAGTGAAAAGCTCGAACAGGATCTGCTCGTCCTCCACACCGTTTTCTTTGAGCACTTCTGAAACGTGCTTGATCATAGGCTCAGGGCCACAGAGATAGAACATATCGAAGGGATGGTCCTGAAACTTGTTTTTCAGAACATAATTAACAGTGCTGGTCTCTATTCTGCCAAAATGGGCATTTTCTTCCTTTGTCCTGCTGTAGACAAATTCAATGAATAACCTGTGGGGAAATTCTGATTGGAGCTCCAGAAGCTCTTTGAAGAAAATAGTATCGTCTATAGATTTATTCCCGTAAGTAAGTACGAATTTGCTATGTGGTTCATCTCTCAATACCGTTTTGATGATAGAGAGAATAGGAGTAATACCGCTTCCTGCTGCGAAAGCAGCATAGTTCTTTCTTCCTTCTCCGGGCTTTAAAATGAATTTACCCTCTGGTGGATGCACATCAAGAATATCTCCTGCAACTAATTTATTATTGGCGATCACAGAAAACCTACCACCTTCAACTTCCTTTACGGTTACTTTGAACTCATCTGAGTTTGGGGCTGAACATAGTGAGTAAGCCCTTCTTATTTCTTCGCCATCTGCTTCTGTCTTTATCGTGATGTACTGGCCGGCTGAAAAATCGAATTCTTCCTTTAAATTTTCCGGAATTTCAAAAGATAAACTTACCGCCTGAGATGTTTCGCGAATTATTTCCTTTATTTTTAGCGGATAAAACTTGTTCATTACTTTTTATTTGTGCGCAAAAATACAAAGTATGCAGATTTTATAATCGTAACATTCCTTTAAATTTCTATACATATAGAAATAAAGCGTGGTTTTATGTTTGAGAAATTCATTTGGTTAGAGTGGAAAGCCTTTTTCAGATCGGCCAGTTTTGGAAAAAGCCTGGGGCTCAAGATCCTTATGGCCTTTCTCGCGCTCTATTTTTCAGCGATGTTTCTCTTTTTCGGAGTTGCCCTGTATCCTTTACTAAAAGAATTTGATCCTTCCGGAGATCCGTTGCAAGTGGTGAACAGGTTCGCACTGGTTTATTTTTGCTTTGAACTTATCTTCAGGTTCATGCTTCAAACCTTGCCGGTTATAGACATTAAACCTCTTATGACACTTCCGATAAAAAAAAGGAAGGTTGTGAACTTCGTGCTGCTAAAATCCCTTTACTCTTTTTACAATATTCTTCCTCTTTTTCTCATCATTCCATTTGCCACCTTCTGTATCGTAAAAGGTGATTATGGAACTTTGAACATGCTGGGTTGGATTATTGGAGTTTATGCCATCACTTTAAGTGTTAATTATCTCAATTTCATCATAAAGAAACGTTTTACAGAGAACCTGAAGGCACTTATTCCAGTAGTATTAATTGGAATTATACTTGCACTGCTGGATTATCTGAAGGTTTTTCAGATCACCTTTTACTTCGGAAAACTTCTGGAATTTTTGGTACAGAATCCTTACCTGGCCATAGTTCCGGTGATTATTCTTCTTTTGCTCTATAAATGGAACCAGTTGAATCTTCAGGCAAAGTTTTACCTGGATGCTCACCTAAAGGGCAGAAGTACCGAAGCTAACACCCGGGAATTTGGCTGGACAAAGAAATTTGGAAGCATCGCCCCGTTTCTTCAGCAGGACCTGAAACTTATATGGAGGAATAAAAGACCAAAAACCACTATTTACCTGTCGCTGTTATTCCTGGCCTACGGACTTATTTTTTATCCAAATGACAGTTACCAGGAAATGCCGGCATTTTTCGTATTCGTGGGAATCTTTATAACCGGGATTTTCATGATCAATTTCGGGCAGTTCGTGCCTTCGTGGGATGCTTCTTATTATCCCATGATCATGGCTCAGAATATTTCAATGCGGCAATACCTTGCATCTAAAATGGGACTTATAACTTTTAGTGTTGTAGTTCTTGCTATCTTATCTACACCTTATGTGTATTTTGGGTGGAATATTTTGTTGCTTAACCTGGCCTGCGCCTTATATAATATGGGGGTAAATATCCCGATCTTACTTTATGCCGGGTCTTTCAATAAAAAACGGATAGATCTGGATAAAAGTCCTTTTATGAATTATCAGGGTACCGGGGCTTCTCAATGGCTTGTTGGACTTCCTTTATTGCTGATCCCGATATTTTTCTTCTGGATCATCAATAAGTTTATAAATTATGAAATTGCCGTAGGTTTTCTTGCCGGGCTCGGAACCATCGGGTTGATAATACGGCCAAGTTTACTAACTTTTCTGGAACAGAGATACCGCCGCAGAAAGTACGTGATGATTCAGGGATTTAAACAAAAAGGAGAATAAAAGTTTTATAATGATAACTGCAACCAATCTTTCAAAAGTATATAATGGTACTAAAGTGCTAAATATTGAGCGTTTAGATATACCTTCTGGGCAGAATTTCGGCCTGGTGGGAAATAACGGTGCCGGAAAGACCACTTTTTTTAGCCTGTTGCTGGACCTTATTCAACCAACCACCGGAAATATCTTCAATAATGATATAACTGTAAGTGAAAGCGAGGAGTGGAAGCCATTTACGTCTTCCTTCATCGATGAAAGCTTCCTGATTGGATATTTGACTCCTGAAGAATATTTTTACTTCATAGGAGAGCTCCGCAACAGGAATAAGGCCGATATTGATTCTTTTCTTACCCAGTTCGAAGATCTTTTCAATGGTGAGATCATCGGCCGAAAAAAATATCTCAGGGATCTTTCAAAAGGAAACCAGAAAAAGGTTGGTATTGTCGCGGCTCTTATCGGTGACCCGGAAGTGGTGATCCTGGATGAGCCTTTTGCCAATCTTGATCCTACTACCCAGATAAGATTGAAGAAACTATTGAAAGAACTGTCTAAAACCGGCACCACGGTGCTTATTTCAAGTCATGATCTTATTCACGTAACCGAAGTGTGTGAACGTATCGTAGTTCTGGATAAAGGAGATATTGTAAGGGATATCGAGACTTCAGAAGCCACTCTTAATGAACTTGAAGATTATTTTTCAAGAGAAATTTTAGAGTAATAATAATTACGGTCTTAAGTTAATTATTCAAACTGAACTTAAATTTGTTGATACTTAGACTCTTAAATAAATTCGGAATGAGGTTTAATTAAATTTAAGACCGCATTTTTTACAGATTATTAAAAATAACAGAAGCAAAATATTGCGATCCTATATAACCCGTTCCATAAGCAGTAACATATTCATCACCTAAAATATTATTAGCGCCTAGCTTGATCCTCGCTTTCCACCTGGGAATGGTGTAGTTAACCTGGGCGTCAAGTACTGAATATGCCGGCACATTTCCATCTGCAAAAGTGGCCTGCCAGAAATATTCATCACTCCACCTATAACTTAATTTGAACCCGAAATTCTCATAAGCTTCCGGACTTCCGAAAGATGCTTTCACGCGGTGTTTAGGTGTGTTGAAACTGGTTCTGAAATCCGGATCGGACGCCTGATCAAAATCCTGCTCGGCATAGGTATAATTAGTTTCTAAACTATAATTATCCCATAACTCAACATTTAAGCCTATAACTGCACCATAAGATTTAACATCTGCATCAGAATTAGTATAAGTTTGGTAGGGGAAATAATCTTCATTCTGTAATGCTAATAGAGACAGGCTATTGTCTCCAACCTCTCCGTAAAAAGGAACCAAAGTGGTTTCATTAGAAATGAAGTTCTCATAGACATTGTAATAAAAACTTGCATCTATACTTACCCGGTCCATTTGCGAACGATAGCCAATTTCATAAACCACAGCTTCTTCGGGTTGTACCAGATCCACCTCCGCTTTCTGGGGAGCACCACGTAAAACCGAATTCAGTGAAAATGCATTTTCATAGGCCTGTCTTCCTACAACTTCAACGGTTGGAGAACCGGTAACGGCCTGGCCACCTCCACTAACGGGAAAGGTTCTCACATCCCTGTCCAGATTATCCTCTGCAGCGCCTACCAGAATGGCCCGACCGGAATTCAGACCAATATAGAGATCCTGGGTTGTTGGATTTCTAAAAGCGGTTTGTACTGAAGCACGAATATTATGATTTTTATCCTCCCCAATTGTATATCCTATGGAAAATCTTGGGGTTACCTGTCCTTCAAAAAGTTCAGATTTGTCATATCTCATAGACCCAGTCAGTTTCAGCCTTTCATCAATCAGTTTTTTCTGAATCTGGGAATATAATCCATATTCATTGTACTGAATTGGCCCATCAATATCTGTAAAAATTGTTCCTGAAGAATTTAGTTTATACTGCCGGTATGAGCCACCTACCTGGATATCTGCAAATGCATCAGTCAAGTGGCTAAAATTATAGTTTGCATCTATGTGTTTTAACTGAGACTGATCCTGAAATTTCGCACCGGTGGTGAAATCAGGATCAGAAACTACTTCATTAAAGGCCTGTTGAAATTCCTGTGTTCCCGGCACTAACCGGCCAGTATCGGCAAATTGCCTTGCAATGGCATGAGCCTGGTCTTCGGAGGCACCCTGGCTTCTGGCCTGAACGAATGCTCCGGCATATTCTCCAAACCATTGCTGATCTGACTTCCATACCCGGTTAATATTTATTGCTGCGAATCTCGTATCGTAGGAATCTCCGGCATCTTCATCAGTTATATAACCGCGTAGAAAAAAATTATTATTCTTAACTTCTAATTTATGTTGCTGTAACCAGAAATCTTTTATAGCATAACGATTTGTTCCCTGATAAATAGTTGATCCTCTACCATATTTTCCCAAATAAATGATTTCAAAATCGTCGGCAAAAGGTCTGTAGTGCAAAGCAGCGTCAAGCTTCAGGCTTTTCGCATTGTAATCGTGGAGACTCGTTTCTGCATAGCCAGTTCGGCTCACGGCTTCATTGGGAAGTAATTGCTCCGACCCCGCAGGAAGAAGTCCTGCCGCTACAAGGGCGGTACCTACACCTCTTATATTTATGTTTACCTCATCACCATAAATATTTAAGCCGTCGTAATTGGGATCTTCAGCACGCCCTGCACCAGGATTTATCAGATTTTCTTCGCTTACTGCAAACCAGTCTGTTCCCTCTAAATAGGAAAAATTGAACTTAGCGGCGAACTTATCTGAAAATTTATTGGCAAGCCTTACTCCAACATCATAATAACCGTTAGTACCGGCGGCATCCTGAGAGGTAACACCACCCGTGGCATAAGCACTTAAACCCTGGAATTCAAAAGGACTTTTACTGTTCATAAAAAGGATCCCGTTAAAAGCATTTGCTCCATACAGAGCCGAGGATGCCCCTGGTAATAATTCGATATTATTTAGATCAAGCTGTGATATCCCCAGAAGATTTCCAAGGACGAAATTGAGCGCGGGGGAAGAATTATCAATCCCGTCTACAAGTTGTACAAACCTTGTGTTTGCAAAGGTCGCGAAGCCTCTTGTATTTACCGATTTAAAGGTGAGACTATTAGTATTAATATCCACCCCTTTAAGGTTTTCAAGCTCCCCGTAGAAGTCTGCTGAAGCAGTATTTTGAATGTCTTGCCTGTCAATTAGTTCAACACTTACCGGTGATTCAAAAATCCTCTCGGGAGTTCTTGAGGCGGAAACCACGACCTCTCCAAGCTGAGTTTCATCTTCCGTAAGCACCACATTAACGGTTTGACCTGCAGAGCCAACTGGTATTGATTTCAAACCATAGCCTATTGCTGAAAATACTAAATTAAACGGTAAATTTGCTGTTGTTTCAAGGGTGAATTCACCCTTGAAATCTGTTGAAGTGCCCACGGTCTCATTTTCAACCATGATATTTACTCCCGAAATAGGCTTTCCTTTTTCATCTGTAACAGTACCGGTAATGACAACTTGGGCCATCATCCCGCTTATGCTAAGGAAAAACAGGAGAGTTAGAAGTTTTTTCATTTTAAATATTTAAAAAGTGATAATTAAATATATTAAAAAACGAGAATAATTTATCAAATACTTATAAATAGAATCAAAAAATTGATAAAATAACATAAAAGAGACGATATTGTTTTTGTATCTTCATTAAATTTCAAAAAAACAGGAGCTTTCTTTGAATTATTTTGTAATGAATCTGATTTGGAAAAAGAAACTTACTTTTATACTAAATTTCGAAATAATTAGTTATTCTAACCTGGAAAAGAAACAGATTTTGAAGCCGATAACCCGAATATTATTTTTCTTATTGTTGTCAATCATTATCTGGAGTTGCTCAAGGAAAAAAGACTCATTTGTAAATCGTAATTATCATGCTGTTACTGCAGAATATAATACGCTGTATAATGGTCAGCTGGCGTTAGAACAGGGGAGGGAAGAGATCAACCAGAACTATGCCGATAATTACTGGGACATACTTCCGATAGAACGCCTGGATGTGGATGATAAGATCCTGTTACCGGATAGTGTCCGGAACCAGAATTTTGGACGGGCAGAAGAAAAAGCCGTTAAGGCCATCCAGAAACATTCTATGCAGATAGGTGGCAAGGAACGGAATCCGCAGATGGATGAAGCCTATTTACTTCTTGGTAAGGCCAGATATTTCGATCAGCGGTTCATTCCTGCACTGGATGCTTTCAATTATATCCTTTACCGGTACCCTGCGAGTGATAATATCACGCATGCGAGAATATGGCGCGAAAAGACCAATATCCGCCTTGGAAATGAAAAGCTTGCCATTAAGAATCTGAAGAAGATACTGGATTCCGATCGTCTTGATGATCAGGATCTGGCCGATGCAAGCGCAAGCCTGGCTCAGGCCTATATCAATCTTAATCAGATAGACAGTGCCGTGGCCCCACTATACAATGCGGCAGATTTTACCGATATTAATGCTGAAAAAGGCCGTTACTTCTATATCCTGGGACAGTTACATAACAGGCTTGGAGAAACAGCAACTGCAAATGCAGCTTTTGATGAAGTGATCGATCTTAACCGAAAATCGCCGCGTATCTACTATGTAAATGCGTATGTTCAGAAGGCCAGGAACTTTGATTTCAATTCAGGAAATGAAGAATACCTTCTTGAACTTCTCACCGAGTTAGAAGAAGATCGTGAAAACCGGCCGTATCTCGATAAGATATATTTTCAGTTAGGGGAATATTACACCAGGCTGGATTCAACAGATAAAGCCATCGAATATTACAATAAATCGCTGAGGTCTCCTTCAAGTGATATTTATCTTAAATCAATTAATTACGAGATTCTGGCCAATGTCAATTTTGACAGGGCCAATTACCAGGATGCCGGAAAATATTTTGACAGCACGCTTACCTATATGTCGCCAGATTTACTCGAATTCAGGACCATAAAGAAAAAACGTGAGAACCTGGAAGATGTGATTAAGTATGAGAATATGGCAGAAGAAACCGACAGCATACTTTATCTGGCTTCACTTTCAGAAGATGAACAGGTCGCATATTTCACCGATTATACCGACGAGCTGAAGGCCAAAGCGATCAAAGAAATGGAAGCAGGGGAACTTCCGGTCTATACGGCCAGTATTGGCCCTGAGAACAATTTTCCATCAGCTAATGCCCTTCCGCCAGCTGATGGAACCAATTCAGCAAATACCTTCTACTTTTATAATCCGCTTCGTGTTTCAAGAGGTGCCCAGGAATTTTTAAGAGTCTGGGGAAGCAGGGAACTTGCAGATAACTGGAGATGGGGATCCAATGCTCTTAATCAAAGCTCAATAAATGCGCAGGAACGGATTATGGATATCAATCTTGATAATAATCCTCTTTATGATCCTATGGAATACGTGATGAGGATCCCAGGGGAAAGGTCTGTTTTGGACAGCCTGGCGACGCAGCGTAACCTGGCATATTATCAATTAGGGATTATTTATAATGAGAATTACGGCGAATACGATCTGGCTGCTGAAAGACTTGAATTTCTTCTGGAGAATGATCCAGCAGAACGTCTTATTCTGCCTGCCAAGTATAACCTTTACAAAATATATGGAGCTCAGGGTGATCTGCAGAAGCAAGAGCAGATCAAAAATGATATACTTCAGAATTATCCGGATTCGAGATACGCGGCATTTATTCTGAATCCCGAAAGTGTGCAGGAAGACGAAAACAGTCCCGACCTCCTATACAAAGCTCTTTTTGAAAAGTATAAAGATCAGGAATATGAAGAAGTCATCGAGACGGCCAATGAGTATATCTCCAGATTTACCGGAGATCCGATAATTCCCAAACTCGAGCTTCTGAAGGCACAGGCCACGGGAAGGCTCTTGGGGCTGGATGCATATGAGAAGGCTTTGAATTATGTGGCGCTTACATATCCGCAGACCGAGGAAGGCCGTAAGGCCCAGAAACTTCTTAACACAAGTATTCCTCAGTTAAAAGTCCAGGAATTCAACAGGGATAGTCTTCAAAATAATTTTAAGCTTATTTACCCTCTCGAGGAAAATGAAAGGGATATGGCTGCTCAACTCAAAGATTCAATAGAAAAAGCCATAGCAGAACTTAATTATTCCCAACTCTCGGTATCTGTAGATGTTTACAGTCCTGAACAGTCTTTTGTTGTTGTACATGGGCTGGAAACTGAATCTAAAGCTCTGGGCTTTGAGGAATTATTGAAAAAAAATAAAAATTATAAAATAGATAGGGAAGCCTTTGTTTTGTCCACGGAAAATTATAGAATTGTACAAATTAAGAAAAATTTAAGAACTTACATGGACAATAACTAAACCCTACTACTATGTTTTCAGACCCCAAAAAAACCAAACCTACAACCGACCAAAACCAACAAAACCGTATTGCCGCTGGCACTCTGATCACTGGAGAAATTTCAGGAAAAGGATGCTTTAGAATTGAAGGAACACTTGAAGGAAGCTTAAAGACTCCCGGAAAAGTCGTAATTAGTGAAGGAGGCCTTATTAGTGGTACTCTGGAATGTGAAAATGCCGACATTGAAGGAAGGTTCAAAGGCAAATTATTTGTCAAAGGAACCTTAACTTTAAGAAGTCCTGCAAATATTGAAGGAGAAGTGGTTGCAGGTAAGCTCGCCGTAGAACCAGGTGCGGTATTCAATGCTACCTGTGAAATGAACGGGGGAGTTAAACCCCTTAAAAAGGATGATGAAAAAAGATCAGCGTAACAAGTATCTCCAGTTTGTAAATATTGCTTTTCAAATGGGAATTACAATAGCCGCAGGAGTGTTCGTTGGGGTATGGCTTGATGGCAAATATCCCAACAAATATTCAATGTATACCATCTCTCTGTCACTACTCGGCGTTTTTATAGCCCTTTATCAGGTATACCGGGGCGTGAAAAACCTGAATGAAGACGAATAATGAAAGATAAGCTGATGCCTTTTTTGCGGTACTTCATTCCATTTTCCCTATTGCTTTTTGGAATACAATTTGCCCTCATAAACTATTTTCTGGAAGCCGATTTATATTATTCTACGGTCTCGATCTATAGTTTTCATGTGATCGCGACATTGCTTATCTACCTGTTTCTCATTTACGTTCACAATACCTTCAGGGATAAAACAGGTTTTGCATTCATGGGGTGCAGTCTTTTTAAGATGTTGGCCGCTGTTCTTTTTCTTCTCCCTATGATGCTCAGCGATACCCCTCATCCTTTTGATGATATAATCGCTTTTTTTATTCCCTATTTTTTATTCCTGATCTTCGAAACTATTTACGCGGTAAGACTGATCAATATTAAATAAACACCTGTATTTCAGTAAAATCGTTAAAATTATTGAAAGGTCTAAAAAATTACAGGTGGGGCTTTCAGATAAAAATTAAAAGTATACCTTTGCACGGAAATTTAGAGCCCATAATTTTTAAGTAGAACAGGTACTATGACAGCACATAAATCTTTCAAGATTATAGTGATCCTTGCACTAGGCTTTGCCTTACTCCCTTTGAATATTTTTGCTGGTGAGAGTAAAGAAGGTGAAACTCCCGGGGAAGAGGAATTTAATGCGACCGAGATGATCATGCACCACATTGGTGATGCGCACGGCTGGCACTTTTTTGGAGAAGGAGAAAATTCAATCACTCTGCCATTACCTGTAATACTTTATACTGAAAATGGACTGGTTACTTTCATGTCCAGTGAATTTCATCACGATACCGAAGGCCACCATGTGGTGGAAAAGGACGGCATGCGCTTCGTAAATCTTCATGAGGATATTTATCGGTTGAATGCCGGTGCGGAAACTGTAGAGTTTGATGAAGAGCATCATCCGTTGAACGCAAGTAAACCATGGGATCTCTCTATCACGAAGAACGTGGCAGCAATGTTCCTTACGGTTATTCTAATGATCCTTTTCTTCTGGATAGGACTTGCAAGACATCATAAGAAGCATGAGCATGCTCCAAAAGGATTTAACAACGTTCTTGAGACACTGGTTCTTTTTGTAAGAGATGAGATTGCAATCCCACAGCTAGGTGAGAAAAAGTATATGAAGTTTATGCCATTCCTGTTAACGGTTTTCTTTTTTATCTGGATCACCAACTTAATGGGGCTTCTTCCCGGAGCGGCTAACGTAACCGGAAACATAGCAGTTACTGTGTCTCTTGGATTGTTCACTTTGGTGCTGATCTTCGTGAATGGAAACAAACATTTCTGGAAGCACACCTTCTGGATGCCTGGTATTCCAACATGGGTGAAGCCAATTCTGGCGATCGTGGAAGGAGCAGGATTATTCATTAAGCCAATTGCACTTATGATTCGTCTTTTTGCGAACATTACCGCGGGACACATCATTATCCTGAGTTTGATCGGGTTGATATTTATATTAGAACATGCAGGCGTTGCCGGAATTTCGGTTCCTTTCGCCTTATTTATAACAGTATTGGAATTGCTGGTAGCATTCCTTCAAGCGTTTATTTTTACGATTCTGTCCGCCCTGTTTATCGGGATGGCAGTTGAGGAACATGAACATCATTAATTTTAATTTTTAATTTTTTCAACTATGGAATTATTGTATGTAGGTCTTGCAGCTTTAGGAGCTGGACTAGCGGTTCTAGGAGCCGGAGTAGGTGTAGGTAAAATCGGTGGTTCTGCCATGGATGCTATCGCACGTCAGCCAGAAGCTTCTGGAAAAATCCAGACAGCTATGATTATTGCTGCTGCACTTGTAGAAGGTGTTGCCCTTTTCGGGGTTGTTGCCTCTTTACTAGGTGTACTAAGATAATTAATTTCAAAAGAGCTCCTTTCGCAACGGTTGGTTGCGAAAGGACTTTTTTAGATGATGTTTTTAACTATTATTATTTAAAATTATGGAATTAATAACTCCCGAATTTGGCTTGTTTTTCTGGCAGACCATCGTGTTTTTGGTACTATTGTTTATCATGGCCAAATTCGCCTGGAAACCTATTCTTAATTCAGTAAGAAACAGGGAACAGTCTATTAACGATGCACTGGCTTCGGCTGAAAATGCCCGTAAGGAAATGCAGAACCTTAAGGCTGATAACGATCAGTTACTGAAAGAAGCTCGTGCCGAGAGAGATGCGATCTTAAAGGAAGCCCGTGAGTTAAAAGAAAAGACTATTGCTGATGCTTCTGAAGAAGCGAAAGCGAAGGCTGATAAGATCGTTGCCGATGCCAAAAGAAGCATCGAGCTTGAAAAGCAATCTGCAATGGCCGAATTAAAGAATCAGGTAGCAGAGCTTTCAGTAGAAATTGCTGAAAAAGTAGTGCGTAAAGAGCTATCAAGCAAAGAAGAACAACACCAAATGATCGAAAAGATGCTTGGTGAAGCTAAGCTTAACTAAACTATGAGAGGAACCAGAGCTGCACAGAGATATGCAAAGGCGATCCTTTCACTAGCAAAGGATAAGAAATCGGCAGAAGCCGTACACAAGGATATGCACTCAATTTCCCAGACTGTTCTTAATAGCAGGGATCTTGAGAATATGCTTACAAGTCCTGTTGTTAAGAATAGTATTAAAAAGAGCGCCCTGCTCGAGATCTTCAAGGATCTTGACGCAGTTACAAAAGGTGCTATAGATATACTTCTGGAGAACGGGAGAATAAATATTCTTCATCTTGTAGCAAGGCAGTATATCATTCAGTATAATGAAATGAACAATGTACAGCAGGCTGTAGTAACCACCGCTGTACCTCTAAATAAAGAATTGGAATCGGCTGTTCTATCCAAAGTAAAAGAGCTTACCGGTTCTGGTGCTACTATCAAGAATATCGTTGATGAAGATATTATTGGTGGTTTTGTGTTAAGAATAGGAGACTTGCAGTATGATGCAAGTGTATCGAGAAACTTAACGAGGCTAAAAAGAGAATTAAAAGACAACACATACGTTTCAAAAATTTAATTAAAACAGGTGCGGCATAGTCGTGCCATTTTATCTTGAATAATTATGGCAGAAGTAAATCCTGCTGAAGTATCAGCAATATTAAAACAACAATTATCAGGTTTTGAATCCAAGGCCTCTCTAGACGAAGTAGGTACCGTTCTAACCGTAGGTGACGGTATTGCTAACGTATATGGGCTGGCTAATGCTCAGTACGGAGAATTGGTTCAGTTTGAAAGCGGTCTTGAGGGAATCGTTCTTAACCTTGAAGAAGACAATGTTGGGGTAGTACTTTTAGGTCCTGCTAAAGAGATCAAAGAAGGCTCTACGGTAAAAAGAACTCAGCGTATCGCTTCTATCAAAGTTGGAGAAGGAATTGTTGGCCGTGTGGTTGATACTCTTGGAAACCCGATTGATGGTAAGGGAGCTATTGAAGGTGAAACTTATGAAATGCCACTTGAGCGTAAGGCTCCTGGGGTAATCTATCGTCAACCTGTAAGTGAACCACTTCAAACAGGTATTAAATCTATTGATGCGATGGTACCTGTAGGAAGAGGTCAGCGTGAGCTTGTGATTGGTGACCGTCAGACAGGTAAGACTACTGTTTGTATCGATACAATTCTTAACCAGAAAGAATTTTATGATGCCGGTGAACCGGTATACTGTATATATGTGGCTATAGGGCAGAAAGCTTCTACGGTTGCGGCTATTGCCAAGACTCTTGAAGATAAAGGTGCTCTCGCTTATACTACCATTGTTGCTGCGAATGCATCAGATCCTGCTCCAATGCAGGTTTATGCTCCTTTTGCAGGTGCAGCGATCGGTGAATACTTCAGAGATACAGGTCGTCCTGCTTTGATCGTATATGATGATCTTTCCAAGCAGGCTGTTGCTTATCGTGAGGTATCCCTTCTACTTCGTCGTCCACCAGGACGTGAAGCATACCCAGGGGACGTTTTCTTCCTTCACTCAAGATTGCTTGAGCGTTCAGCTAAGGTGATAGCCGATGATGATATTGCAAAACAAATGAACGACCTTCCTGATGTTCTTAAAGATAAAGTAAAAGGAGGCGGATCTCTTACCGCTCTTCCAATTATCGAGACTCAGGCAGGTGACGTTTCTGCATATATTCCAACAAACGTAATTTCGATTACCGATGGACAGATCTTCTTAACATCAGATCTTTTCAACTCAGGTGTACGTCCTGCGATTGATGTGGGTATCTCTGTATCCCGTGTTGGTGGTTCTGCACAGATCAAGTCTATGAAGAAAGTTGCAGGTACCCTGAAGCTTGACCAGGCTCAGTACCGTGAACTTGAAGCATTCGCCAAGTTTGGATCTGATCTTGATGCGGCTACCATGAATGTCATCTCAAAAGGTAAGCGTAACGTGGAGATCCTTAAGCAGGGACAAAACGATCCTTATCCGGTAGAAAACCAGATCGCGATCATCTATGCAGGTTCTAAGAACCTTCTTAGAGACGTTCCTGTAGATAAGGTAAAAGAGTTTGAGCAGGATTATCTTGAATACCTAAATGCTAAGCACAGAGGTGTTCTTGACACTCTTAAAGCAGGAAAACTTACAGATGAAGTTACCGATACGTTGACATCGGTTGCCAAAGAGCTTTCGTCTAAATACAAGAACTAAATTTAAAATTCAGAATTCAAAATTTTGAATTGATAATTATAACAAATGGCAAACTTAAAAGAATTACGTAGCAGGATTACCTCGGTATCTTCAACAATGCAGATCACCAGTGCCATGAAGATGGTATCGGCTGCAAAGTTGAGTAAGGCTCAGGATGCGATCACTTCCATGAGACCTTACGCTGAAAAGCTAACCCAGTTGCTACAGGATTTAAGTGCTACTCTTGATGATGATTCCGGAAGCAAGTATGCCGAGGAACGCGAGGTGAAAAAGGTTCTTATCGTTGCTATTTCCTCAAATAAGGGATTGGCAGGAGCTTTTAACACCAACATCATCAAGAAGGTAAAAAGTAAGATACAGGAGGAATATCAGGGGAAAGAAGTTGAAGTCCTTACCTTAGGTAAGAAAGCCAACGATATCCTTAAAAAGTCCTATGATGTTTATAAGAACAACAATGGGATTTTTGATGAACTGACTTTCGAAAATGTTTCTGAAATCGCCGAAGATCTGATGGAGAAATTCGTCGAGGGTAAATACGATAAAATAGATATCGTTTACAACCAGTTCAAGAATGCCGCCACTCAGATAGTTATGGACGAGCAGTTTCTGCCAATACAGACTGTTGAAAGCGATAGCAACAAACAACTGGATTATATCTTTGAACCTTCAAAACTGGAGATAGTTAAAGACCTTATCCCAAAATCTCTTAAAATGCAGCTTTTCAAGGCGCTTAGAGATTCTTTTGCTGCAGAGCACGGTGCGCGTATGACCGCGATGCATAAGGCAACAGATAACGCGAAAGAGCTTAGGGATGATCTTAAACTTTCTTATAACAAAGCAAGACAGGCTTCTATTACTAATGAAATCCTTGAGATCGTTGGTGGTGCCGAAGCATTGAATGGATAAATAAACGTCAAGCTGAACTGGTTTCAGCTTCTTTGAAGTCCTGAACCAGGTTCAGGATGACGAACAACATTAAAGCCCTCAATCTTGAGGGCTTTTTTCTTTGGTACAGGTTTTGTTTTTATAACTTCAGAATCTAAAATCCAACATTATGAGAAATGCATTACACTTACTTGCAGGAGTATTCATTCTAAGCATATTTGCTTCCTGTGGCAGCAATAAAGACCTGCAGGCGCGAATCCCAGCGCAGTTCAGCGAGGTCTATTATACTTATAATTCGAATGGGATTCAATTGAATATACCGGTTACCAGTATCCAGGATCAGCGTATATCTTTAGATGCTGTTTATTTCCACGGAATGAAATCTGATCTTAAGAAGAGTGAGGAAAAACCGAATCTATATGTGGCAGATTTCCGCATGGGTTCCGGGGATATGGTGATGCATGAAGACCCAAAAGAGGAATATGGTAACAAACCGCCTCAGATTCCTGAAAAAAGTCCGTTTGAAATAGAAGATGACGAGGCGATTCTGGTTTTTACTCAGAACGACCAGGTGAAATACTATAAACTCACGGGAATTGTGGAAAAGGAATAGTCCATTAGCTTTCATAATTGTGATTTATTCAGATATTTGTAATAAATCAACCTGCTCCTGTTGAGTACTTTAAAAAGATTTTTTCAAGACACTCTTATTTACGGTTTTGCGACGGTATTCCCACGCCTGATGAATTTTGTGCTGGTGCCGTTGCACACCGATATTCTACCGGCAGAGGAGTATTCTGTGAATACCGTATTCTATGTCTGGGCCGCTTTTTTTAACGTGGTGCTCACCTATGGGATGGAAACTTCTTTTTTCAGGTTCTTTAGTCAGGCTAAGGAAAAAGGGCAGGTCTTTTCAACGGCTTTTATTGCGCTTACGGTTACTACGGTACTTTTTGGGATAGGAGTCTTTATTTTCCAGGACTCGCTTATCGCTTTAATGGATCTCAATCCATTTTACTTCCAGTTGCTATTCAGCGTACTGGTACTTGATACTTTGGTGGTTGTGCCATTCGCGTATCTCAGGGCGACGGGGAGACCCATCAAATTTGCAGGAATTAAGATCATTAATATCCTGATCTATGTTCTTCTTAATTTCTATTTCCTTTGGTTTGTAAGGGACTATCCGCAATACGCGCCTCAGTTTGTTATTAATAATTACGGTCCAAAGGATATTGTGGGCTATATATTTATGGCGAATGTTGCCGCAAGCGGAGTTACATTCCTGTTGTTATTGCCCTATTTCTTCCAAACTAAGATCAGCTTTGAATTCGGTATTTTTAAACAGATGTGGAAGTACGGCTGGCCCATTATGGTGGCAGGTATTGCATTCGTGATAAATGAAAATCTAGATAAAATCCTGATCAAGGATATGATCTCTGAAGAAGTGATGGGAGCTTATTCAGGTTGTTATAAACTGGCAGTATTCATGACCATCTTCGTTCAGGCTTTTAAAATGGGAGCTGAACCCTTCTTCTTTAATCACTCCCAAAAGGAGAATGCAAGGGAAACCTATGCCGAGATACTGAAGTATTTCGTAATCTGTGGAAGTATCATTTTCCTTATCCTGGTAAGCTTTATAGATTTTTTCAAGGCATTGGTAATACGAGATCCGGAATACTGGATGGCCATAGGGATAGTGCCTATCATCTTGCTGGCCAATCTTTTTCTTGGGGTATATCATAACCTCTCGGTGTGGTATAAACTCACCGATAAGACCCGTACAGGAATGTATATTTCCATTTTTGGTGCTATCATCACTATTTTACTGAATATTGCGCTGATCCCGGTGATGGGATTCATGGCAGCTGCATGGGCCACACTGGTGGCATATGGAGGGATGATGCTTATTTCCTATTTTCTTGGAAAAAAGTACTATCCCGTGCCCTATAACGTTAAAAAAATAAGTTTTTATCTGTTGCTTTCTGTTGGACTTTCAATACTTTCCTTCACATTTTTCAGGGAAAATTATATGGCTGGAATAGCCATAACCGGAGGATTCCTTCTGATAGTTTTTTCAATGGAACGCAAACAACTTTATAAAATCCTAAGTCAATGATTGTAAAGGTTATTAATAAATCAAAACACGATTTACCAAATTATGAAACTGAGGCTTCCGCAGGCATGGACCTGAGGGCGAATATCGATGAACCGGTGGTGCTAAAGCCTCTTGAAAGAGCTATCATAAAAACCGGACTCTTTATTGAGCTGCCAATTGGTTATGAAGCCCAGGTGAGACCAAGAAGTGGTCTTGCGGCCAAAAAAGGCATTACGGTTCTTAACTCTCCAGGTACTGTAGATGCCGATTATCGTGGAGAGATAGGGGTTATCCTTGTAAATCTTTCCAATGACGAATTTACTGTAGAAGATGGTGAAAGGGTGGCACAACTTGTGATCGCTAAACATGAGCAGATCCAGTGGGAAGAGGCTGAAGTCCTTCAGGAATCTGCACGTGGTGCCGGCGGATTTGGTAGCACCGGACACAAATAATTATTAATTAGAAAACTATTGACCTCTTGACATTCTACTTAAAAGAACCGGAGGTAACTTAAAAAAATTGAAATGAAGATTATCGTACCCATGGCGGGTCGCGGTTCGCGACTTCGTCCACATACATTAACAGTTCCAAAACCTTTGATTCCCATTGCAGGTAAACCAATCGTGCATCGTCTTGTAGAAGATATCGCGAAGGTTCTTGACGAAAAGATAGATGAGGTAGCCTTTATTATAGGGGAGGATTTTGGTGAGCAGGTGGAAAAAGACCTGATGAAGATCGCCAATACTCTGGGAGCCAAAGGAACTATTTATTATCAGGATAAACCGCTTGGAACCGGCCACGCCATCATGTGTGCCAAGGAATCACTTAGCGGTCCGGCTGTTATCGCGTATGCCGACACTTTGTTCAAAGCAGATTTCAACCTTGATAAGTCGGCAGATGGTGTGATGTGGGTGAAAAAGGTGGAGAATCCATCAGCTTATGGTGTGGTTCAGCTGAACCAGGCTGGAGAGATCACCGATCTTGTAGAAAAACCCGAAGAATTCGTATCAGATCTTGCAGTTATCGGGATCTATTATTTTAAGGATGTTGGAGTTTTAAAAAATGAACTTCAGGGAGTACTGGATGAAAAGCTTACCCGGGGAGGCGAATACCAGATAAACGATGGTATTGAAAGAATGAGAGCTAACGGTCTCAAATTTGTTCCGGGAAAAGTAGATGAATGGATGGACTGCGGAAACAAAAATGTCACTGTAGAGACCAACGGGCGAATGCTGAATTTCCTTCATCAGGATGGTGAAAAACTTATTTCCGATTCTGTGAAGATCAAGGATTCTGAGATCACCGAGCCCTGCTATATTGGGGAGAACGTGGAGTTGACTAATGCAAAGATAGGACCTAATGTCTCGATAGGGGATGGTACCAAAATTGAAAATTCAACTATCAAGAATAGTCTTATTCAAAGTGATGCCCAGGTAAAAAATGCCAGTCTGGATAATGCTATGATCGGGAATCATGCTAAATTTGATGGTAACTTTACCCAGATCAGTATCGGCGACTATTCTGTACTGGAATAAAATTTAAAATGAAAAACCTGTTTATCATCCTGGTTATGGCCTTATTGGCGCTTCCTGTAAATGCTCAGGAGGTTCCCCAGCCTTTTCAGGATGTTAACCAGGATGATCTAGGAAACGTTACCGATGAATTCCAGGAATATTTCTTTGAAGCTCTCAAGCAGAAAGGGATCGAGAATTATGAAAAGGCGATTATCGCTCTTGAGAAATGCCGTAGTATTGATCCCGAAAGGGCAGTAGTTTATTTTGAACTTGGAAAGAATTACCGCCAACTTGAACGATTTGATAAAGCTATCGAGAACTTTAAAAAAGCACATGAGCTTCAGCCTAAAAAAGAAGCAATCCTGGTATATCTCTTTCAGACCTATGGAATGACCGAGGATTATGACGGAGCTATTACAACGATCAAAAAACTGATTCCTTTCAGTTCCTCTTACAAGGAAGACTTGGCCAATCTCTACCTTCTGAATGAAAATTACGACGAAGCCCTCGAATTACTGGATGAACTCGATGAGGAACTCGGTGTGAATTCCTACCGAAATTCGCTGAGAAGGCAGATTTACGCCCGAACTAATAATACCGATGCGCAAATAGATAATCTTCAGCAAAGCATTTCCGATAATCCTGAGGTGGAACAGAATTATCTCAACCTCATCTATATTTATAGTGAACAGGGCGACGAGGAGGAAGCTTTCAGGGTCGCTCAGGAGCTCTTAGAAGCAAATCCCGGCTCATCTATAGCTCATCTGGCTCTTTATAAGTTCTACCTTAATAAAGGCAATGCGAAAGCTGCTGTGGCTTCTATGAAAATTGTTTTTGCCAGTGAGGAGATAGATGCCGAATCTAAGTTCAAGGTGTTGAATGACTTTTTGAATTTTGTGCAGGAAAATCCGGAATATGAAGAGGAACTTATTGAAGTTGCCGGCAAGCTCACCGAATGGGAAGATACGCCAAAGCTTTATGAGCAATTGGGCCAGTATTATATAAAAAAGAACAATAGAGAAGATGCTCTTACGTTCTTTGAACTGGGCCTGAAGGATAATCCCGATAATTTCGAGCTGATTAGAAACACGCTTCTTCTACAGCTTGAGTTTGAAAAGTTTGAGGCTGCAAGAGATTTGAGTGCCGAGGCGCTCGAAAGTTTTCCCTCCCAGCCGGTTTTCTACCTTCTGCAGGGAGTGGCGCTTAATAAGCTTTCAGAATATAAAGCTGCTGAAGAGAGCCTCGTGGAAGGCCTGGATTATCTGATAGATGATAAACGAATGGAAGTGGATTTCTATTCTCAGCTGGCGATATGCTACAATGGTATGAATAATGTGAGTAAAGCTGAAGAGTATCGCGTTAAAGCGCAAAATTTAAAAAAAGAAATTAACTGATGTTGAAGAAGATATTTATTCTGGTCTTAGTATCCACTTTTATAGTTTCGTGTGGAAGCAGAAAGGCCACTTCGGGAATTGCCACAAAAAATGCTGAAGCAGTTTCAGTGATAAAGAAACATTATACTAATGAAGCCGAATTTAAAACCGCCTCAGGAAAGTTGCGTGCCGTTTATCAGGACGCTGAAAAAACACAATCGGTCAATTTGAGTTTTAGAATGAAAAAAGATGAGGCGATCTGGATGAGCGCCAGTATTCTTGGTTTTCCTGTGGCAAAGGCTTATATCACTCCTACCAGTGTGAGCTATTATGAGAAAGTGACCCAGACATATTTTGAAGGGGATTTTAGTCTGGTAAGCGACTTTTTGGGAACACCTCTGGATTTTGAAAAACTTCAGAATCTTTTGATAGGTCAGGCTATTTATGACCTGCGAACCCAGGAATATGATTTTATGCAGTCTCCGAGAGGTTTTCAGTTTGTAAATGATGCTACAGATAATATGAAAAAAATGTTCCTGCTAAACCCTAAGAGCTTTAAAGCCGAGGCTCAGCAATTAGCACAGGAACAGGAAAACCGGAGTTTAACGGTAACATATTCAGAATATCAGAGCGTGGATGGATTGATCTTTCCGGAAAATATTAAGATCATTGCAAATGAAGGAGGAGCAAGCACGAATATTGATCTAACCTATAGATCGCTGAGTTTTAATGGAGATGTGAGCTTCCCGTTCGATATCCCATCAGGTTATGAAGAAATCAGTTTAAAATGATCGGAATAAATTATTCTAGACCCTTATTTTTTTTATTTGTTCTGTTTTTTGGCTTCAATTCTGTTATTGCACAGGATAACCGCGAAGAACTTGAAAAAAGAAGAATAGAACTTCGAAATGAGATTAGCAGGATCAATGAATTACGTATCTCCAATCAGAAAAAACAAAGGTCTGTTCTTGGCCAGGTGGAAGACCTTAACCAGCAGATAAGAAGCACTGAAGATCTTATTAAACTTACCAATCAGCAGGCCAACCTTCTTACCCGTGAGATCAATACAAATACAAACAAGATCGGTCAGCTGCGAAAAGAATTGGAAAAGCTGAAAGAGGATTATGCGAGGATGATCCGCCGGTCTTATAAAAGTAAATCCCAGCAAAGCAGGATAATGTTCCTGTTGTCCTCCAAGAGCTTTTTACAGGCTTATAAACGCCTTCAGTATATGAAACAGTATACTGAATACAGAAAACAGCAGGGAGACGAAATAAAGGCTAATACAGCCGAATTACAGGCGCTTAATGCAAAGCTGGTAAAGCAAAAGGAAGAAAAAGAAAAACTCATTGCCGAAAACCGGAAAACCAGGGCTCAACTGGAAGAGAACAGGAAATCCCAGCAGGAGTTAATGGCAACCATAAAAAAGCGTGAAGGCCAGTTCGCTGCGCAGATCCGACAGAAGCAGCATGAGATCGATGAAATAGACAGGGCTATAGAACGAATGATTCGGGAATCCATCGCAAAAAGCAACGAAGAAAGCGGCTCTTCTTCCAGGGATACTTATGAACTTACACCGGCGGCCAGGGCTTTGGCGGCTGACTTCAATAACAACAAAGGAAAATTACCCTGGCCGGTTCGATCGGGAGTGGTAACGATGAAATTCGGAAAACAGCCACACCCCGTTGTAAAATCAGTAATGGTAAACAATAATGGGGTTCGTATAGATACCGATGAAGGAGGTAAGGCACGAGCTGTTTTTAATGGAACCGTTAGTGAGGTCCAGGCGGTTAAGGGAGCCAATAAAGCGGTGATGGTTCGCCACGGTGATTATATCACTATTTATAACAACCTTGAAACCGTTTATGTAAAAAGGGGAGATGTTGTGGTAACTGAACAGGAAATAGGAGAAATAGCGACCAGCAGGACTACAGGGAAAACAACCCTTCACTTTTTACTGTATAAAAACAATCAGAAGATGGATCCGGCAGACTGGATCTATAAAATGTGATAGGAATACTCGTTATTCCTCAAAAAGCGCTTTTAACTCAGTAGCTTCTTTAGGTTGCATTTTACCAGCCAGGACAAGACTTAGCTGTTTTCTTCTTAAAGCAGCGGCAAAGCGCTCCTTTTCCAGATCGGTTTCAGGCTTCAATGGTGGAATTTTAACCGGAGTTCCCGTCTCGTCTACAGCTACAAAAGTATAGATGGCTTCATTTGCTTTGCTCCTGCGGCCACTCTCCCTGTCTTCGATCCAAACATCTATAAAAATCTCCATGGAAGATTTAAAAGCCCTGGAAACGGCGGCTTCCACAGTTACAACACTTCCTAAGGGAATGGCCTTATTGAAAGCTACATGGTTCACTGAAGCTGTAACCACAATCCTGCGGCTGTGTCGTCTCGCAGCTATACTTGCGGCACGATCCATCCGGGCGAGTAATTCGCCTCCAAAAAGATTATTTAACGGATTGGTTTCACTGGGTAATACCAGATCTGTCAATGTAGTTCGTGATTCGCTGGGTAGTTTAGCCTCCATGTTGATTTTTGTGCAAAAATAAGGAGGATTTAGGAGGTTTGCCCGTTAATAAAGTATTAAAGTTCCTGAACTAATAACCAGGCTCCTTCATTGCTTTTCTTTACCTCATAAAGTTTATTGATCGCTTCCCTGCGTGTCTGATGGCTGGAATATACAACCTGATGAAGTCCATATTTATTGGCTCCAATAAGTCTTGCCTTGTAACCTTCAGCACGGAGCTCATCCACTTTTTTCTGAGCATTCTCCTCTATTCTAAAGGCTCCCGCCACAATGTGGTAATTACCAGACTGTTTTTCAACCTCGAAGGTTACGGCGGGTAATGGATTATCTATTACGAAAGTCGCCTGCTGGATCTGCTGCTGCAGCTTACTTTCGGCCTCCTGTTGCTCAGCGATATTATGTTTGGAAACCTGACTGCTATAAATATTAAGACCTGCGAAACTTGAGACTCCAATTGCGATAAGGCCTATAGCCGCATATTTAAGGATGGAGGACCTTCTTTTTTCCGGGGTGAAAAGAAGTGGAAATTTTTCTTCCAGTTCTTCCGCCTGTTGTTTGTAAACTTCCCTCTGAACCGCAGATGTTTTAAAAGAATCAAGCCCAAAAGACTGGGTTAGGAAATTTATCTGTGTAAATGGTTCGAATTGAAGTTTATCTTCACTGTCCAGGTAGAACTTACCAATATTTGCCAGTTCAGCTTTTGATTCACTCTGTAAGGAATTCTCAAGATCATAAACGAACTCCTGAATCATATTGTTCGCCGAATTATACTTCACGCCCTCTACCTCTGCAATATAATTTGCAAGAAGACCGTCATTCTTGATCAACTGGCGGTTAAAAGAAATAAGCTTTTTAGGCGGATAAAACTCGTTGGAATCGTTGTCTATATAAGCTGATTGCTTTTGCGATAAAAAAGCTCCGAAACCGGGCAAAACTACGCATTCATATCTGTAAAGTAGATCCTGGATGTGGCTGGTAATGTTCATGGGCAGCAAAAATATAAGTTTTGGTAGTGGGTTAAAGTTACCCAAAGAAATTTTATTAACAAATCTTTTTTTCTGTAATTTTAGTCAAATTAGGCTGAATGAATTCGAAAGATTTACTTTATACCCTGGCACTGCAACACATTCCAAATCTGGGAGATACAACCGCCAAAAAACTTATCAGGCATTTTGGAAATGCTGAAAATGTCTTCAAAGAAAAGAAGTCTAATTTGCTAAAACTTGATGGTGTAGGAAGCATTCGGTTAAAAGGACTTAATGACTCTAAGCATCTAAAGGCTGCAGAAGAAGAATTAAAATTCATTGAGGCAAACAAAATAAATTACCATTATTTTCAGGAAAGTCACTATCCCGAAAAACTGAAACATTGCATTGACGGGCCCATCCTGTTATTTTCCCGGGGGATTATAAATCTTGAAAGAAAGCGTATAATCAGTATTGTGGGAACACGGCAGATCACTTCTCACGGGATGGCATTTTGCGAAAAATTAATTGAAGACCTATCACCACTTGATCCGGTTATCGTATCGGGATTTGCCTATGGGGTAGATATCACTGCTCATAAAGCAGCTGTAAAGAGTAAACTTCAAACCATTGGTTGCCTGGCTCATGGTCTTAACCAGATTTATCCAAAGGTTCATAAGAAATACGTGAATCAAATTGAGGAAAATGGAGGTTTCTTTACCGACTTCTGGAGCACCGATAAATTTGACCGCAATAATTTTTTGAAGCGTAACCGTATCATTGCCGGGTTAAGTGAAGCCACTATTGTTATTGAAAGCGCGGAAAAAGGAGGAGCTTTGGTTACTGCAGATATCGCCGGCTCGTATGACAGGGAAGTTTTTGCCGTGCCGGGAAGGCCAACCGATAAATTCAGTTCTGGTTGTAATAATCTTATAAAAGCCCAGAAAGCTCATGTGATTACTTCCGCAGCAGATCTTGCTTACATTCTCAACTGGGAAATTGAAGAAAAACAGAAGAGTGTTCAGAAGCAGTTATTCGTAGTGCTGGAAGACGATGAACAAAAACTCTATGAATTTCTGAAGACAAGAGGAAAAACAGAACTTGACCTCCTTGCTCTCAATTGTAATTTCCCGACTTTTAAAACTGCCTCTCTTTTACTGAATATGGAATTAAAGGGAGTCATACGTCCGCTACCGGGAAAATTATTTGAGGCTATCTAATAACCGGCTTTTTCGCGCACTTTCTTGAGCACTTTATCAGCTACAAGCCTGGCTTTTTCAGCTCCTTTTTCAAGTGCTTTATCTAATTCTTCCAGGTTGTTCATATAATACTCATATTTCTCCCTGGGCGCCTGGAACTTTTCTTTTACAAGTTCGAAAAATGCCTGTTTGGCATGCCCATATCCATAACCTCCTGCTTCATAATTCTTGTGCATTTCAGCTATCTGGTCATCATTAGCTAGAAGCTTATACAATGCAAAAACGTTACAAGTGTCGGGATCTTTAGGTTCTTCCAGTGGAGTGCTATCGGTCTGGATACCCATGATCTGCTTTCTCAGTTTCTTATCGGTCTGGAAGATGTTGATAGTATTGTTCTTTGATTTGCTCATTTTCTCCCCATCAGTACCTGGTACATACATGGTGTTCTTCTGAACCTTGGCTTCGGGCAGCACAAATACCTCTCCCATCTTGGCGTGAAATCTTGAAGCCACATCCCTTGTCATTTCAAGGTGCTGTAACTGATCTTTTCCCACAGGCACTATTTCGGCATCATAAAGCAGGATATCTGCTGCCATCAACATTGGATAGGAGAAAAGGCCTGCGTTCACATCTTCAAGACGATCGGCCTTGTCCTTAAAGGAATGGGCCAGTGTCAATCTCTGGTATGGAAAAAAGCAGCTTAGATACCAGGTAAGTTCGGTAACCTGAGGGATATCGCTCTGGCGGTAAAAAACACTGCGTTCAATGTCCAATCCACAGGCAAGCCAGGTTGCCGCAACAGAATATGTATTTTGTCTCAGCTCCTTCGCATCTTTTATCTGGGTAAGCGAATGCATATCGGCAATGAAAATAAAGGATTCATTATCTGGCTTATTGGCCATTTCTATTGCCGGCATGATCGCTCCTAAAAGATTGCCTAAATGTGGCGTTCCCGTGCTCTGTACTCCTGTAAGTATTCTGGACATTGGCTTCTTGAATTTTCCTGCAAAGGTAATTTTTTTATAGAATTCACTCGGTTCATTTTACTACTTTTGGAGTCATGAGTTATCTAAAAAAGGCAGCAATACTGTTATGGCGAATCTGGTTCTATATTCTTATGGTGTTGCCAATTGTAATAATGCTTCCTTTTTTACTCGTTTTTACTTCTGCTGAAAGATTCTATCCTCAATTCTTTATTTGTGCGCGTATCTGGGCGAAGATCATCATAGTTGGAATGGGATTTTCTGTAAAGGTGGAAGCTGAACAGGTTCCCAGAAAACATGATAGTTATATGCTGGTAGCCAATCATGCTTCCATGCTGGATATTATGCTTATGCTTTATGTGATAAAACAGCCATTTGTTTTCATCGGAAAAAAGGAATTGAGCAGGATCCCCGTTTTTGGCTTTTTCTATAGAAGGACCTGCATCCTGGTTGATAGAAATAATCAAAGAAGCAAGAAAGAAGCTTTTAATGAAGCTCAAAGAAGGCTGAAACAGGAAAACAGCGTATGCATTTTTCCGGAAGGGGGAGTGCCCGATGATGAATCAATTATGCTGGACCAGTTCAAAGATGGAGCTTTCAGGTTAGCTATAGAGCATCAGATTCCTATTATTCCTTTAACTTTTCATGACACAAAAAAGAGGTTCTCTTATACCTTCTTTTCGGGAGGACCTGGTAAATTAAGAGTTAAGATCCATAACTTCATCTGCACCAAAGGAATTCAATTAGAAGATCGCCGCACCCTGAAAGAAGAAGTTCGGTCCGTAATACTGAATGAACTTCAACATCCTTCAGTTTCTTAAAATTTCAGATTTAAACCTGAATAAATACCAAAGTTCATGGGCTGTACATTATTCACATTGCTGAAGGTGTTCAGCTGATATTTGAAGATAGGTTCAAGGCTAATACTGAATTTATCACTGAGTTTATAATCCATCCCAAGCCCGATATTTGTACTAAAACTGGTATTATTGATATTGCTGGCCTCCCCAAGGTTGGTAGTGGAATTCCCCGATACCAGGTCTACACGGTTCCTGTCTAGGAACAGGCTGCTCCCGCCCCCAATGACATTAAGGCCAAATTTTTTATCTACCAGAACATATTCTATTTCCAGCGGCACTTCTATAAAGCCGAATTGCTGATTGATCTCTCCCGGGGTGAATATGGAGGAGGCTAGGGAATTCTGGTTGGAAGTCTCAAAAGCCATGCCTCCATTAGGCCTTGCATTGCTTCTTATTTGAAGATGGTCCTCATTGGGCCTGATATTATCTAAATTAGCTGCGATACCTGATGGAGAATAAGAGATATCCTGAATATTATAGCTCATATTCACCTTGCTTATTCCCGTTCTTATCCTGATCTTATCTGAAAGCTCGTAAGCCAGTTTTATACCATATGAAAGCGTGACTTCAGAAGAGGATGCATTGTTGGAGAATTGTGAAGAAAGTTCATTTCCGCTACCCATATTCTTGTAAAAAACAGGAGCGGCAAAGGTTGATAATCGAAGTTTTTTATTAGCCGTCTCGGCTATCGCTTCTTCTTTTTTCTCATTTTTCTTTTCTTCCTCAAGTTGAGCAAGGGCGTTTTCCTCCTCTTCTTTTATAGCCTTTATGGTTTTAGTTGAATCAGTTTCTATTTGGGCAATAGCGCCGGAAGTTTCATCCTTGATCGCTTCCGGCTTTCCTGCCACTTTTTCTTCTTCATTTTGCTGTTGTACTCTGACGTTATTTTTAACCTCATCAGAAGCTATTGCCGTTTCCTGGTTACTTTTGTTATTGAAATCGGTATCGGAGCTATCCGTTTTTCTAGATTGATTGTTTGATGTGGTGGAGGAATGTGAAGAAATTTGGGAAGTGGAGGTAATGATTTCTCCATTGTCTGTTTTCGCATCAGCCTCTTCAGAAGCAACCTGATTCTCCAGATTTTTATCTTCAGAAGCACCATTTTGATCCCTGGTTTCTGTGTTTTTTCTTTCTTGATTTTCAGGATTTTCAAATACTATTCCCGGTTCATTCTGAATTGTCTCCTGGTTCTGGGTGAAAAGAAGGCTGGCAATGATTATTGCAATTACTGCTGCAACACCGCCTAATTTCATCCAAAGTGGAATGATAAAGGGTCTTTTTTTCTCTTTTTTGTCAAGTATTGAAGCAATATTTTCCCAAACCTTCTCCCTGGGTTCACTTTCAAAGTCCTTGAACTTTTCCTGAAAAATCCGGTCTATGTTCTTCTTTTCCTTCATGATGATTGAGCCGAATTTTTAATATTCTGATTTTTTTCAATTCTATCTTTTAATGCCATTCTTGCCCTTGCAAGATTAGATTTTGAAGTTCCCTCTGAAATATTCAGCATATCTGAAATTTCCCTGTGTGAATACCCATCCAGTACATACAGGTTGAAGACCTGTCGATACCTGTCCGGAAGGCTTTGCACACATTCCAGTAGGAAATCCACAGAGAGATCTTCAGTTTCAACTTCAATTTCATCTTCAGTAAGGTGGTCCTCATTCGTAATCCCATAGACCTTTTGCTGGCGATGTTTTTGTAAGGCAGTATTAATAATGATCCGCTTCATCCATCCTTCAAAAGAGCCTGCATCTTTATACTGGGCTATTTTCTCAAATATGGTGACAAATCCATCCTGTAGATTGTCTTCCGCCTGCTGGCGGTTGTCAGAATATTTGAGGCATAAACCGAACAGCTTTGCCGCATAAATACGATAAAGCTGTTCCTGTGCCTTTCGATCCTGTTTTTTGCACTTATGAATAAGGTCTTTTAACCCCACTTAAAAGATTTATAACTTATTATCTGGTTTTTTCAAGACTAATTATGATTGAGGCTGAGTAACGGGGATCACCACCGTGTTATAAACTGGTTCGTTACCTGCCTCACCTACCAGGAAGTTAAACGTATAGTCTTCTTCCTCATCTATATTGATGGTAAACTTACTGGTGCCCTGATCTCCACCTACGGTATCATCACAATTGCTATCCAATTGTATCGCGGCAATTGCAGATACATAAATAATTCTTCGTTCTTCACCCACATTGCCTTCTCTTCTTGCATCCAATCCCGCAAAGGAATGACAGGCCGAGGGAAGAATGTAGGTTACGGTAACTTCATAGGTTTTGCCAAACTCGAATTCATCTGGAAGATCGTTTGCTACGATCTCGGCTAATTCATACTCCACCCTTGGACCACTGTCATCATCTACTGAACAACCTGTCATTGCAAGAATTGTAATCAGTATAAAAACTAACTTCTTCATCTTTTAATATGCTTTTGTTAGTAGATGCATTTAACTCCAAAAGGTTGCGTGAGAACCAAAAAAAATCCCCTTTTGGGGATTTTGATTATTCTTTTGCAATTTTAATTGCGTTTTTGATCTTCTCCTCCAGTTCTTCCATTAGATCAGGATTGTCTTTCAGCAGGATCTTAACAGCATCTCTTCCCTGACCTAACTTAGTGTCTTCATAACTAAACCAGGAACCACTCTTTTTGATTATCTCATAATCCACTCCAATGTCTATTATCTCACCGATCTTGGAAACTCCTTCACCATACATGATGTCGAATTCGGCGGTCTTGAATGGCGGAGCAACCTTGTTCTTTACAACTTTCACCCTGGTTTTATTACCTGTCACTTCATTGCTGCTATCCTTGATTTGTGTAGATCTTCTTATATCGAGTCTAACAGAAGCATAGAATTTAAGCGCGTTACCACCGGTAGTCGTTTCAGGGTTACCGAACATCACACCGATCTTTTCTCTTAACTGGTTAATGAAGATTACGGTACAGTTAGTTTTACTTATTGATGAGGTAAGCTTTCGCAAAGCCTGTGACATAAGTCTTGCGTGAAGCCCCATTTTAGAATCTCCCATTTCTCCTTCTATCTCACTCTTTGGAGTAAGCGCTGCCACTGAGTCGATCACAATAATGTCTATCGCTCCGGAACGGATAAGATTATCGGTAATTTCAAGAGCCTGCTCTCCATTATCTGGCTGGGAAATGATTAGGTTGTCGATATCAACATCTAATTTTTCGGCATAGAACCTATCGAAAGCATGTTCGGCATCAATAAAGGCGGCAATCCCACCTTTTTTCTGAGCTTCAGCAATAGCGTGAAGGGTAAGAGTGGTTTTACCGGATGACTCCGGTCCGTAAATTTCAATTACCCTACCTCTTGGATATCCTCCAACTCCCAACGCGAGGTCAAGACCAAGAGAACCTGTGGAAATAGCATCTACATCTACCACAACCTGATCGCTCATTTTCATGACCGTACCCTTTCCGTAGGTCTTGTCCATCTTATCCAGGGTAAGCTTCAAAGCTTTTAATTTCGCTTCTTTCTCTTTATCGTTACTCATGTATGAATTTTAAATTGAATAATTAAGGACTGCTAAAATAGTATAAGTTTTTGTTCAAAACAATAAAACTTATCGATGTTTTTTGGAATATTTCCAAAAATTTGGAATAGGATCTTGTTTCGATAAGATGACATTGATCATAAAATAATTTTCAGGAAGAAGGTAATTTTGCAAACCTTAAAATTTGCCTTATGACCAGTACCGGGAAAATAGAATTGATGGCCCCAGCGGGTAATTTTGAATCTCTCCAGGCGGCAATTGATAATGGGGCCGATTCGGTGTATTTTGGTGTTGAGCAGCTTAATATGCGTGCTCGTGCAAGTATAAATTTCACCATTGATGATCTGCCAGAAATTGTAAAAAGGTGTGAAGAGAGAGGAGTAAGAACATATCTTACTCTTAACACTATAATTTATGATCATGACCTTTCTGTAATAAGGACTCTTATTGATGGCGCGAAGGAAGCAAATGTGGCTGCTGTGATAGCCATGGATCAGGCAGTTATTGCCTATGCGAGGCAGGCAGGTATGGAAGTACATATATCTACCCAGATAAATATTACCAATATCGAAACGGTGAGATTTTATTCGATGTTTGCAGATACCATGGTAATGAGTCGTGAGCTGAGCTTGCGACAGGTGAAAATGATCTGTAATCAGATCGAAAAGGAACAGATTAAAGGCCCATCAGGAAATCCTGTAGAAATTGAGATTTTTGGACATGGGGCTTTATGTATGGCGGTTTCCGGTAAATGTTATTTAAGTCTGCATTCGCATAATTCTTCAGCTAACAGAGGCGCATGCAAGCAGAATTGCCGGAAAAAATATACAGTTATAGACCAGGAGTCTGGCTTTGAAATAGAACTGGATAACGAATTTATGATGTCTCCCAAAGATCTGTGTACGCTGGACTTTCTTGACCAGGTAATAGAAACCGGAGCGAAGGTACTTAAGATTGAAGGCAGGGGGAGAGCTCCTGAATATGTTGCCACGGTTATAAGAACGTATAGAGAGGCAATCGATGCTTATTACGACAAAACATATTCTTCAGAAAAGGTTCAGGCCTGGATGCAGGATCTGAAGAAAGTCTATAACAGGGGTTTTTGGAGTGGCTATTATCTGGGGCAGAAACTCGGTGAATGGAGCGATGGTTCTGGATCACACGCCACGCAGAAAAAGGTCTATGTGGGTAAAGGGGCACATTATTTTCCGAAGTCGGGAATTGGAGAGTTCAAAATTGAAGCCTATGGGATTAAACTCGGCGACCGTCTTTTGGTTACAGGCCCAACTACAGGAGTAAAAGAATTTGATCTTGACGAACTAATGGTGAATGATGAGAGGTCTGAAACCGCTTCTAAAGGCGATTCATGTACCATTCCGCTTGATTTCAGGCTACGTCTTTCAGATAAACTATATAAAATTGTACAGGTCTAATGGTAGTTGTAACTTTGCAGCGTCAAAAATGCATCGGTTGTAATTATTGTGTTGAAATGGCACCGGCTCAGTTCCAGATGTCAAAAAGAGATGGAAAGAGCGTATTGCTTAATTCAAAAGAAAAAAAAGGATTTTATACCCTTAAATCACACGATAACGGTATTTTTGACGGCTGTTTGCAGGCACAGAAAGCCTGCCCGGTAAAAATAATTACCGCGAAAATGTTATAAACTAAACTTTAACTCTTAAAATATTGGTATAGCATGCAACTGTACAATAAATTAAGCGCTAAAGAAAGAGAAGCCCTTTTAGAAGAAGCCGGTGAAGACAGGCTTACCCTCTCTTTCTATGCATACGCAAAGATCGGAAACCCCGAATTATTCAGGAATCATTTATTCATTGCCTGGGACCAGATGGACGTTCTGGGAAGGATCTATGTTGCCCACGAAGGAATCAATGCGCAGCTTTCGGTACCTGCGAAACGCTTCAATGAATTCAAGGCCTTTATAGATAATATTTATTTCCTGAAAGATGTTCGTCTAAACATCGCCATTGAACACGATATCAAATCGTTCCTTAAACTTAAGGTGAAGGTTCGTAACAAGATCGTTGCCGATGGCCTTAACGATAACACTTTTGATGTTACCAATAAAGGTGTTCATGTAGACGCCGCGAAATTTAATGAATTGATCAGCGATCCGAACACCGTACTGGTGGATATGAGAAATCATTACGAAAGTGAAATAGGACATTTCCAGGGTGCGATAACTCCCGATGTGGATACTTTCCGTGATTCTTTGCCTATTATAGAGGAGGACCTTAAAGAACATAAAGAAGATAAAAACCTGGTGATGTACTGTACCGGTGGGATTCGTTGTGAGAAGGCCAGTGCTTACTATAAACATCGCGGATTCAAAAATGTTTATCAGCTTGAAGGCGGAATCATCGAATATACCCGCCAGGTGCAAAACCAGAATCTTGAAAATAAATTCATCGGAAAGAATTTCGTGTTCGATCACCGACGTGCCGAAAGAATTTCAGATGATGTGATCGCCCAGTGCCATCAATGTGGAAAACCTTGTGATACGCATGTGAACTGTGCCAATGAGGCATGTCACTTATTATTTATTCAGTGCGAGGAGTGTGCTGAAAAAATGAATAATTGCTGTTCAGATAATTGTAAGGAAATTGCCGCATTGCCCTATGAAGAGCAGAAAAAGCTCCGTAAAGGTAAAGGGGCCAGCAATAAGATTTTCAAGAAAGGTCGTTCTGAGGTTTTACTGTTCAAGCAGTAGGTTTCTTTTCTAAAATGGTGGAGCCAATTAATATTTGGTATATTTACTGTTGAAATTTTTTATGAACCTCAAGGAGGTGCTCTAAAATATGTGTTGGGCTGATAATATTCAGCCGTTTTGAAGATGAAGAAGATCCTGCATAACCATTAGGTGGTAAGATGGGATGATGTTTATAGGCACATTAGAGATGACCTTCTCAATATATATAATATATGGCTTGCAGCAGTTGCTCGACCGGGAAAGACGGTCAGCCGAAAGGATGTAAGAATAATGGAACCTGTGGAACGGACGGATGCAACAAGCTCACCGTTTTCGACTGGCTGTCTAACATGTCTCTTCCAGGAGGTGTGGAACCTTTCAATTTTGTGGAGGTACGCTTCAAGAATGGCCGGAAACATTTCTATAAAAACACCGAGAATTTAAGTCTGAGCATCGGAGACATTGTGGCTACCGAAGCTAATCCAGGCCACGATGTGGGCATGGTTAGTCTTACCGGAGAACTGGTAAGAGTTCAGATGAAAAAGAAAAAGGAAGACCCTGATTCCGGGGAGATCCTTAAGATATACCGAAAAGCTTCTCAAAAAGATATCGATGTTTGGCAGGAGGCCCGCGACAGGGAAGAAAAGATCAAACAACGATCCAGGCAGATCGCCATCAGGCTGAATCTTAGTATGAAGATCAGTGACGTGGAGTTTCAGGGCGATGGTTCTAAGGCGACTTTTTATTACACCGCTGAAGATCGTGTGGATTTCAGGCAGCTTATCAAGGAATTTGCCCGTGAATTCAATACCCGTATCGAGATGCGTCAGATAGGTCTTAGGCAGGAAGCGGCGAGACTTGGAGGTATTGGTTCGTGCGGACGCGAACTATGCTGTTCTACCTGGCTCACCGATTTCAGATCGGTAAGTACTTCAGCAGCCAGATATCAGCAATTGTCACTGAACCCTCAGAAACTTGCCGGGCAATGTGGCAAATTGAAGTGTTGTTTGAACTACGAACTGGATACTTATCTAGAAGCTTTAAAATCTTTTCCAAAAACCGACGTTAAACTAAAAACCAAAAAAGGTACAGCGGTCTGTCAGAAAATTGACATTTTCAAGGGCCTTTTATGGTATGCCTATGAAGGGGAATGGATGAACTGGCATAAACTGAGTCCGGAACAGGCCAATAAGATCATCGCCAGGAACAAAAAGGATGAGGCAGTAGGAAGTTTGGAAGAATACGAACTGGAGATCCAGATGGAGGATGATAAAAAAGGCTTTAAAGATGCGGTAGGGGAAGACAGTTTGACCCGCTTCGATAAGCCGAAGCAACACCGCAAAAGAAGAAATAAAAAGAGAAAAAAACGTAAAGGGAATACCTCAAAGTCTAAGAATGCGTAGTGCTGTTGTTGTTTCTTTTTTGGTTTCTGTGATTATTTTGGTCTCCTCCTGTGACAGGAAAAGGGTGTATGATGAATATAAACCTGTAAGAGGATGGCACAAGGATTCGATAGTTTCATTTGAACTTGGTAGTTTGGATTCCAGTAAGGTTTACGATCTGTTTATCAATATTCGAAACAATAACGATTTCCAGTTCAGTAATTTATTTTTGATCACCGAGATCAAATTCCCTCAGGGTAAAGTAATAAGCGATACCCTTGAATATGAAATGACCAAACCGGATGGAGAATGGCTCGGCACGGGTTTTGGTGACGTAAAAGATAACAAACTCTGGTATAAGGAGGATGTTAGGTTTGATGAACCCGGAAAGTATAGAGTGACCATTCAACAGGCGATGCGTAAGAATGGGGAGGTAGAGGGAATTGAAGAACTCCAGGGGATTACCCATGTAGGATTCCGGATTGAAAAAAGTGAAAATTAATTTTTGAAAATATAAATGGCCCGCACATCTAAAAAATCTAAGAAACCTGCTCACAGCAATCGAAAGTATATACTTGGATTCTGGACATTGTTCGGAATAGGAATATTGATTGCCATCTTCATATTTCTCCTTGCAGGATGGGGAGCTTTTGGTAAGATGCCCACCTTTGAAGAACTCGAAAATCCGGAAACAAATCTTGCAACCGAAATATTCTCTTCAGATGGAGAAACACTGGGTAAGTATTATAGTGAGAACAGAACACCTATAAAATATGAGGATCTGCCGGAACATTTGGTACAGGCACTTGTGGCTACCGAAGATGAGCGTTTCTATCAGCATGCGGGGATAGATGCAAAAGGTACACTTAGAGCTGCTGTTTTTTTGGGAACACGAGGTGGTGCGAGTACAATTACACAGCAGCTGGCCAAGCAGTTGTTCACCGAAGATGTCTCTCAAAGTTTTGTTACCAGGGTCTTCCAGAAGATTAAGGAATGGGTGATCGCTACTCGTTTGGAGCGTCAGTATACCAAAGAGGAGATCATTACTATGTACTTCAATAAATATGATTTTGTGTACCAGGCAGTAGGAATTAGATCTGCTTCCAGGATCTATTTTGATAAGGAAGCAAAAGACCTCAATATCCAGGAATCGGCAGTATTGGTAGGAATGCTGAAGAATGCGGCCCTTTATAATCCAGTGCGTAGGCCTGAATTAGTGGAGGACAGAAGAAATGTGGTCTTTGAACAGATGGCCAGAAACGGATTCATATCGGAAACAGAAATGGATTCGCTTAAAAAATTACCGATGAAGATTGAATTCACGCCAGAAGGCCACGATGAAGGGATGGCGACCTATTTTAGAGCGTATCTTCAGGGGTTCATGAAAGAATGGATCGATGAAAACCCTAAGCCCGATGGAACTGAATACAGCCTTTACAGGGATGGCTTAAAAATTTATACCAGTATAGATTCCAAGATGCAGGAATATGCTGAGGATGCTGTGAAGAAACATATAGCCCATATTCAAAAGGAATTTGACAGACAGAATAAAAGTAATCCCACCGCACCTTTCAGAGACATTGATAAAAGCGAAGTGTCGGGAATAGTGGAGAGCGCGATGAAAAGGTCAGATAGATGGCGAAAGATGGAAGCACAGGGAAAATCTGCTGAAGAGATCAGGAAGTCATTTACAGAAGAAACTGAAATGAGAGTTTTCAGCTGGAATGGGACAATCGATACTGTAATGACCCCCAGGGATTCGATTCTTTATTATAAATCTTTTTTACAGGCAGGAATGATGTCTATGGTGCCACAAACCGGGGAAGTAAAAGCCTGGGTAGGGGGTACCAATTTCAAGCATTTTAAATATGATCACGTAAAGCAGGGTAGAAGACAGGTAGGTTCAACATTTAAACCCTTCGTTTATGCCACAGCTATA
This sequence comes from Gramella jeungdoensis, assembly GCF_023805255.1. Taxonomy (GTDB): domain Bacteria; phylum Bacteroidota; class Bacteroidia; order Flavobacteriales; family Flavobacteriaceae; genus Christiangramia; species Christiangramia jeungdoensis. The sequence continues at coordinate 376,482 of NZ_JAMSCK010000003.1, read as the reverse complement.
GATCAGCTTAAGTTTTCACCTTGTGATACTCTGCCTAAATCTAGGTTTACGATTGAAGCCGGTAAACACGGGAATCAAAATGACTGGTCTCCTAAGAATGCCGGAAATGATGATTATGAAGGCATGGTTTCATTAAAGAGTGCGCTGGCACAATCTATTAATACGGTAACTGCCAGGTTAATAGATAAGACAGGCCCGAGACCGGTAATAGACCTGGTAGATAAACTGGGCATAGAAACCGATAATATTCCTGCAGTGCCGTCTATTGCTCTCGGGGTTGCCGATATCAGCCTTTTTGAAATGGTCTCTGCTTTCAGCACATTTGCCAATCAGGGGGTTTATGTAAAACCCGTTATCGTAAACAGAATTGAAGATAAGAACGGAACCGTCCTTTATCAACATGTGCCTGAAACCCGGGATGTACTTAGTAAGGAAGCGGCCTATGTAACCGTTAACTTGCTGGAAGGGGTAACCCAGTATGGGTCTGGTGTGCGTCTTAGGGGAACCTGGGCAAAAGGGCGACAGGATTACGAAAGAGCCGTAACAGGCTATCCTTATGATTTCAAAAATCCTATAGCAGGTAAAACCGGAACTACACAAAATCAGAGTGACGGATGGTTTATAGGAATGGTACCCGATCTTGCCACCGGTGTGTGGGTAGGTGCTGAAGATCGTTCGGTTCACTTTCCTACTATTACCTATGGGCAGGGAGCTACCATGGCCTTACCTATCTGGGGAATGTATATGAAGGATGTCTATGCTAATGATGACCTTAAAGTCTCACAGGAAGGATTTGAGAGACCCGAAAACCTGAGTATCGAGGTGAATTGTGAAAACTATGGGACGTCTCAGGAATTTGATAATTCAGTTCCAGACGAACTTGATTTTTAGACTTTTCTCAATAAAAGCACATAAAATTTCTTAATTATTCAACAAGTCTGGCTGCATCCGTTGTAGCCAGCTTTTTATTTTCGTATTTTCGGGTAAAAATCTGAAAAAATGATCATAAAAACTGTTGATAATGTACAGGAGGCCCTTAAGGGGGTAAAGGATGGGATGACATTTATGCTTGGAGGATTCGGTCTTTGCGGAATCCCCGAAAATGCCATTTCTGAACTGGTGCGCCTTGACGCAAAAAACCTTACCTGTATCTCAAACAATGCCGGGGTAGATGATTTTGGCCTCGGACTTTTACTGCACAAAAAACAAATTGATAAGATGGTTTCTTCCTATGTGGGGGAGAATGAGATTTTTGAAAAGCAGATGCTTAGCGGAGAACTGGACGTTGAACTGGTTCCACAAGGAACTCTGGCGGCGAGATGTCAGGCAGCCCAACAGGGGTTTCCTGCAATCTATACGCCTGCGGGTTATGGTACCGAGGTGGCCCAGGGTAAAGAGACCCGGGAATTCAACGGGAAAATGTATGTTCTGGAAGAAGCTTTTAAAGCAGATTTCGCTTTTGTAAAAGCCTGGAAAGGTGATAAGGCAGGGAACCTGATTTTCAAAGGAACTGCAAGAAACTTTAATCCTGTAATGTGCGGTTCTGCAACCATAACCGTTGCTGAGGTAGAAGAACTTGTGGAGCCTGGGGAGTTAGATCCTAATCAGATCCATATCCCGGGAATTTTTGTACAGAGGATCTTCCAGGGAGAGAATTATGAGAAGAGGATAGAGCAGCGTACAGTTAGGAGTAAATAATCCAATAAACCAATGAATCAATAAAACAATGGAGCAAAGAAAAAATATCATTCTTGAAAAGTCCATTGATTTCTCACTAATGCTTATTGATTACTGTGAAGAGTTGAAGTTGCAAAAGAAGTACGTTATCTCTGATCAGCTTCTTCGTTCTGGGACCAGTATCGGAGCAAACGTTCATGAGGCACAGAACTCCGAAAGTAAATTAGATTTTATACATAAAATAAAAATCGCTTTAAAAGAACTGGAAGAGACAAAATATTGGATGAAATTATGTGAGAGATCCAGGCATTATCCCTTTAATGAAGAGCTTAAAAACAGCCTGGAAGAATTGGGGCTGATCCTTTATAAAATCGTTAGTACCAGCAAGAACAGTATAAAGAAATAATTGGTTCATTGCTTAATTTTTTAATTAACAAATTATGCTAGATAAAAACGGAATAGCACAAAGAATAGCCAAAGAGGTGAAGGATGGTTACTATGTGAACTTAGGAATCGGAATTCCGACTCTTGTTGCCAATTTTGTTCGTGATGATATTCAGGTGGAATTTCAGAGCGAGAATGGAATTTTAGGAATGGGACCTTTTCCATATGAAGGCGAAGAGGATGCCGACCTTATAAATGCCGGAAAACAAACAATAACAGCCTTACCGGGAGCAAGTTTCTTCGATTCGGCTACAAGTTTTGGAATGATTCGCGGTCAGCATGTGGATCTAACAATTCTTGGAGCCATGGAAGTTGCGGAGAATGGAGATATCGCGAACTGGAAAATTCCAGGAAAAATGGTAAAGGGAATGGGGGGTGCCATGGATCTGGTGGCTTCCGCCGAAAACATCATCGTGGCCATGATGCATACCAATAAGGCCGGTAAATCAAAACTTCTTCGAAGATGCACACTACCTTTGACGGGTGTAGGTTGCGTAACCAAAATAGTAACGAATCTTGCTGTCCTAGAGGTTACTGATGAGGGCTTTAAACTATTGGAACGAGCTCCGGGAGTGACTGTGGAAGAAATAAAAAATGCTACTGAAGGAAAGCTAATAGTGGAGGGAGATATCCCTGAAATGAAAATTTAAAGTAATAAAAAAGCCGGATCGGATGATCCGGCTTTTTTATTACTTTTAGGTTAAAGAAGTTGAGCTTTCTTCAATATCTACCAGAAAATCTATTGCTTCATCCTGGGTGATTAGTTTTCCTCTTGAATTGGCCTGTGAGAAGTATTCATACCAACCAACCCTCTTCAAGTTGCTCTCGAGAACCTCCACTTCACCAATAGAAGGCATTTTCCAAACCGTCATATAACGATAATCACTTCTGTATGGGGTGTGCTCATCGTTCCTGGCCCAACCAAGATTTTCAACGCCACTAGCCTTCATGTTTTTTATACGGCCTTTCATATCTTCCATCAGCTTCCGTCTCTCATCATGACCGAGTTTCATCCATTTGGTAGTAACGTTCCACATTTCAATGTATAGATACATAATTTAAGATTTATTGGTTTAGAATAAATTAAAGTTAAACATTTAGAAAGTGGAAAGCCAAGTTATAATCTTTGAATAACAGTATTTTAAGAATATTTTATACTGAAACGATCTCAGATTCGCCCAATAATGGTTCCTGACGAAGCCTTAGGATTACCTGAGCTATCGCCAGAACGTCTCTTTCGCAGTATTCCACGATACGGTCCAGTGCACCATCTTCATAGTATACTTCCCTTACCATTGAACCATCGATATCTTCCTTTGGTGAAGGGATGCCAAGTACGTGGGTAAGCAGTTTAAGAGAAGTGTAATGTTTGAAATCTCCGAATTTCCATAATTCCAGTGTGTCAAGATGAGGTACTTCCCAGGGTTTTTTTCCAAACAGGTTTAGCTTGGAAGGCAATCTCATATTATGGATCAGCATACGGCGGGCTATGTAAGGAAAATCGAATTCCTTTCCATTATGGGCACAAAGTAAATGATAGGGCTGAAAGAAATATTCTTCGAGCAGGGCCGTAAAGTCCCTGAGTAGTTTTTCTTCCTCTCCCTTGAAACTGGTGAGCCTGAAATTGCGTTTTTCATTTCTTAAGCTGAAAAACCCGACAGAGATACAGATGATCTTTCCAAATTCGCTCCATATTCCCGCTCTTTCGTAGAATTCTTCAGCCGTGAAATCATCCTTCCGCTGGTATTTGGATTTCTCTTCCCAGAGTTGTTTTTTCTCTTCGCTGAGTTCGGAATAATTTCTGAATTCGGGAACCGTCTCTATATCCAGAAACAGAATGTTCTCCAGATTTAATTTATGAAGCATGGTCTAACATGTTATAGGCTTCATCAATATACATATAAAAATCCTTGTAATGTTTATCCTCTTTACTTTTACGAATGAGTTTGCGGCCGAGCCTTACGATCACCAGATCATCTTCGGGGATCATTATAACGTACTGGCCTAAAACTCCTCTCATATAGAAGATTTCTTTGTCTTTATAATCACTTAACCAGAAGCCATATCCATAGTAAGGGGAGTCCTTAAACCTGGGTTCAGAAGCCAGGGCGATAAAAGAAGAATCTAGTAATTGTTTCCCTTTCCATTCACCATAATTTTTGAACAGTTTTCCAAATTTTCCAAAATTACGGGCATTACTGGAGATACAGCAATAGGCTTTTTCCATTTCACTTTTCTCACTGTCAAGTTGCCAAAGAGCATCATCATTCATTCCTAAAGGTTGCCAGAAGCTCTGGCTTAAGTAATTGCTGAGGCTCTTTCCAGTAGCTTTTTCAATCACCATTCCTAATAACTCAGTATTTCCGCTTAGATAATTAAATTCTTCGCCTGGTGCTTCAATTACTTCCAGTTCCAGGATCTGCTCTCTTATATCATTGGTAAAATAAGCCCTTGCGGTTGAACCGAACGGGTTATAATAATTCTCATTCCAATTGAGTCCGGAAGACATGGAAGAAAGATCACCTATAGTTAGCCTTTGGTCAAACTGAGGGAAAAAATCGGCTACAGGCTGATTGATATTTTCGAGATATCCATCCTGGATGGCTTTGAACATTAAGGCCGTGACAATGCTTTTTGCCATGGAAAAAGAGTTGGTTTTAGAGTCCTTATCGTAACCATTATAATATTTCTCAAACCAGATACTGTCATTTTTTATGATTAGGAAAGCTGCCGTCTCAAGTTCCTGGTTAAGACTATCCAGGGTTGGAGTTGCTTTCACATCATTGTATTCCCTGTGTAATGGCCACTCCTGAATGCTATCGGAATTCTCGATAACATGATTTTCAAAATAAGGGTAGTCGTCTATGAATGCCGTTTTATGACCGGTAAGATAGGTAGTGCTTACTGCCTTGAAAATATATCCGAAACCAAGTACATATAGAATAAGGGAGGCAAAAAGTAAAAATCCTATGAATATTAACAGATAGCGAACCAGTTTCTTCATAGGATGAATTTAATGAATTTTAGAATAGACTTTGCTGGCTGGGCGGATTTTCCAGGTCCAGAAGCCATTTTTTGCGATGAAGGCCTCCGGCGTACCCGGTAAGGGATCCGTTGCTGCCAATCACCCGATGGCAGGGCACTATGATCCATAAAGGATTTTTTCCATTTGCCGAGGCTACGGCTCTTATGGCTTTTTCATCCCCAAGGGCTCTGGATAATTCCAGGTAGGAAGTAGTTGTTCCATATGGGATCTCGAGTAATTTGTTCCATACCTTTTTCTGAAAATCGGTACCCTGCGGATTCAGTTTTAGGTCGAAATCCTTTAATTCTCCTTTGAAATAAGATGCCAGCTGATCGGCTGCCGGTTTAAGTTCGGGAGGAATTTCCTTTGATACAGCTTCTTCCGAATCGAGTATTTTTACATGAAAGAGTCCGTCTGAATCTCCTCCTAATTCTGCAATTCCCAGCGGAGTGTTAATTCTGGCTGTTTTCATTGGTTTCTTCTTCCTGATCTTCAGTTTCCTGGTCTTGTTTTCTCTGGATCAATCCAAGGCGTTTTGCGCGACGTTCCCAGTTCTTACGGGCAAGCATCTGCATATCTTCCACACTGTCGCTCTCATCCATTATTTCGAGTCCCAGAAGAGTTTCAATGATATCTTCCATAGTGACGATTCCCGTCACGTTCCCGAATTCATCGACTATCATTGAAATATGCGCTCGCTTTTGTACAAAAATTTCAAAAAGTTCCGGAATCGGGGTATTGTCTTTAGTGACTAGTATTTCCCTTTTGATACTGCTCAAGGGTTGTTTCCCTTTTTCATCGATCATTTGCTCCAGTACATCATCTTTCAGGATAAATCCGGTAATATGGTTGGATTTGTCCCGGTAAATAGGGATACGGGAGAATTTCAGGTTTCTATGACTATTATGAAAATCTTGCAGCGACATTCTTTCGTCTTCAGTGATGGCTACCGAAAACGGGGTCATTACGTCCTTAGCTTCTACCGACTTGAAAACAAGTAAATTTTTGATCACCGTGGTTTCGCTCTCTTCGAAAACTCCTTCCTCTTCAGCAGCGTCGGTAATGGCCGCGAATTCCTCCCGGCTCATACTGCTAACATGTGCCGATTTACCTATTAGTTTCGTAGTTAACATCATTAGCCATAATACACCGGTATATTTTAACGGAAAGATCATAATTGTAAGAGACCTTGCTGTAAAATTACCCAATCTTTGCCAGTAGGTAGCGCCTATGGTCTTTGGAATTATCTCGGAAAGCACCAGGATCGCCACTGTCATAATAGCCGAAACTATCCCAACTGCATTACTGCCGTCACCATAGGTTTTTTCGGCCTGTACCCCCACAAGAATGGCTCCCACGGTATGGGCAATGGTGTTTATGGTAAGTATCGCGATCAAAGGCTTATCTATATCCTGTTTCAGGTGTGCAAGAATCTTTGCATACTGTTTACCTTCCTTCTTTTTGATCTTTATGTAGGAAGGGGTAATGCTTAGTAGCGCTGCCTCCAGGATAGAACACATAAAAGAGAAGAAGATCGATAGTGCAGCAAAAATCAATAATAAGCCCATACGCTTAATTAACTGTTAGACTGGCTAATTTAGAGATTCTGAAAGCATTTTTCTTAAAAGAAATTATAAAAGCCCAAACAAAAAAGCCTTTCTAACGGGAAAGCCTTCTTATATTATACTTTTTGACCTATTAAGAAATTAACTTCACCGCTTCTTTGGCAAAGTAACTGGCGATCATATCAGCCCCGGCACGTTTGATGGCGGTAAGTTGTTCAAGCATCACGGCATCATGTTCCAGCCAACCTTTTTCGGCCGCCGCTTTTATCATGGCATATTCTCCGCTTACCTGGTACACCGCCACGGGAACATTTACTGCATTTTTGATGTCACGTACGATATCCAGATAACATAGCCCTGGTTTTACCATAACGATATCGGCTCCTTCCTCTATATCCATTATGGATTCTCTGATCGCTTCTTCCCGATTTGAAGGATCCATCTGATATGTCTTCTTATCCCTGGGGATGTTTTGAGCCTCTACGGGTGCCGAATCTAAAGCGTCACGAAAAGGTCCATAAAATGCTGAAGCATATTTAGCGCTATAACTTAGAATTCCGGTATCGTGGAAACCTTCATCTTCCAGAAGGCTCCTAATCTCAAAGATACGGCCATCCATCATATCGCTGGGTGCCACAAAATCGGCTCCGGCTTTCGCATGAGAAAGTGCCATTTCAGAAAGCACGGCGGTAGTGTCATCGTTCAGGATCTTCCCATCATCGATGATCCCATCATGTCCGTATTGAGAATAGGGATCAAGAGCCACATCGGTCATTACAAGCATCTCGGGGACAGCATTTTTCACCGTTTTGATAGCTCTCTGCATTAATCCTTCAGGATTTATGGCTTCTTTTCCAGCATTGTCTTTCAGATCTTCCGGAACCTTCACGAATAGTAGTACCGACTTAAGTCCTAAATCCCATAATTCCTTTACTTCCTTTTCGATAAAATCAAGACTATATCTGAAATACCCCGGCATAGAAGCGATTTCTTCCTTTACATTCTTTCCTTCTACGATAAATAAAGGAACTATAAAATCGTTAGGAGAAATTACAGTTTCCCTTACCAGGAACCTAATAGATTCACTACTTCTAAGTCTTCGATTACGACGTAATGGATACATATTGTTCGATTAACGGTTATCAGTTTTCAATTTAAACCCAATCTACAGGTTTTTCAAGTACTTTTAAAAGTTTCTCTTCTTCGCTTCCCGGCTCGGGATGATGATCGTATCTCCATTGCACATGAGGAGGCAGACTCATCAGGATGCTTTCAATCCTTCCATTGGTCTTCAATCCGAAAAGTGTGCCTTTATCGTGAACAAGGTTAAATTCTACATAGCGGCCTCTCCTTATTTCCTGCCAGTTGCGGTTCTCTCTGGTATAATCCAGATCTTTTCTTTTTTTAACTATTGGAACATAGGCCTCAAGAAAGGAATCACCAATTTCGGTAACAAAATCGTACCAGTTCTCAATTTTCATGTGGCTGTCTTCTTTAAGGTAGTCAAAGAATAAACCTCCAATCCCTCTCGCTTCGTCCCTGTGAGCATTCCAGAAGTATTCATCACACTTCTTCTTGTAGTCGCTATACAATGAAAAGCCATGAGGATCACAGGCTTTCTTACACACTTTGTGAAAATGCTCAGCATCTTCCTCGAAAAGATAATATGGTGTAAGATCCTGGCCTCCACCAAACCACTGGTCGATCACCTTTCCTGTTTTATCATACATCTCAAAATATCTCCAGTTGGCATGAACTGTAGGAACCATCGGATTCCTGGGATGTATCACGAGACTGAGTCCACAGGCGAAAAAGTCGACATCGCCTACATTGAAATATTTTTGCATTGCAGGGGCCAATGGACCATAAACAGCGGAGATGTTCACTCCTCCTTTTTCAAAAACATTTCCGTCTTCGATGACCCTGGTACGGCCGCCACCGCCTTCTTCACGCTTCCAGATGTCTTCCTGAAATTTGGCCTTTCCGTCTATTTCCTCAAGTTTCGAGGTGATCTTATCCTGAAGATTCTCAATATATCTGTAAAATCGTTCTTTCATTTTTTAAATTTCAGTCTTCTAGAAACACTAATTTATTGCCGGCATTCGTGATATTTTCAGCTGATTTGATCTTTATTGCCTCCTGTATCATTTGATCTAATTTTAGAATAATATCAACATCCGGATTCTGTAGATATACGTTACGACCAATAAAATTATTGTGAAGGTCCATTTTTCTGGCAATTTCCCTGTTTGGGGAAAGCAATTCATGCAGGTTGGTCACTTTCTCGCTCCAGGTCGCTGCACTGTTTTCCGATTTTGATACTTCAGAACATTTCTGGCAAATCAAAAAATTCCAGAGCGCATGTCTGAATGCATTGGCCCTGGTGTCTTTATGATGTTCCTTCCCGAACTTCCTGTTGCAAATTATTATGGTCTCTTTAGTTGCTTTATAAGTTGGGATGATGAATAGAGGTTTTTTGATAAGGACCTTTGTCAGCACCCATAGTTGCCGAAAATTCATGCTTGAAAGTTTCGACCTTATAAGCATTATCTGTATTCTTTAACGGCGTCTACAAATGCTTTTGCATTATCTACCGGAATATCCGGAAGAATGCCGTGACCAAGATTTGCTATGTACCTGTCTTTTCCAAAGGCGTTGATCATATCATGAACCATATGCTTTATTTCAACAGGCTTTGAATATAATCTGGCAGGATCAAAATTACCCTGGAGGGTGATCTGTCCCCCGGTAAGGTATCTTGCATTCCTTGCATCACAGGTCCAGTCTACTCCCACTGCAGATGCTCCGCTCTGAGACATCTCTTTAAGTGCAAACCAGCAGCCTTTCCCATAGGCGATCACAGGAATCTCGTCTTTAAGAGCGTTGATAATCTGCTGCATATATTGCCATGAGAATTCCTGGTAATCTTTTGGTTCCAGAAGTCCGCCCCACGAATCGAAAAGTTGCACGGCATCAACACCTGCCTTCACCTTTTCCTTTAAATACGCGATGGTGGTATCGGTTATTTTCTGAAGCAATCTGTGTGCTGCAATGGGCTCCATGAAACAGAACCTCTTGGCTTTATCAAAATTCTTGGAACCCTGTCCCTGTACCAGGTAGCACAGAATCGTCCAGGGAGAACCTGCAAAACCAATAAGCGGAACCTCATCATTTAGTTCCTGTTTGGTAAGTTTTATAGCTTCAAAAACGTAATCCAGTTCCTCCTTAACATCAGGGACTATAACGCTTTCCACTTTTTCAGGAGTGTTTATAGGGTTAGGTACCCATGGGCCCACGCCGGGTTTCATTTCTATTTCAACCTGCATTGCCTGTGGCACTACCAGGATATCGCTGAAAAGAATAGCGGCATCTGTACCAATCTGCCTAATGGGCATCACCGTGATCTCGGTGGCAAGTTCAGGGGTGCGGCAGCGGGTGAAGAAATCGTATTTCTCCTTCAGTTTCATGAAATCCGGCAGATATCTTCCTGCCTGTCTCATCATCCATACCGGTGGGCGCTCCACGCTTTCTCCTTTTAATGCTTTTAGTAACAGATCGTTTTTTATCATTTACATGTGTTTTATTCAGCCTTGCTGATGATAGTGTTATTTTTTGAAATATGCCACAACTTTGGCGATCACATTCTCAATTCCCGGTTTTGATGCCACCAGGATATTATCAGTGTATTTAGCTGCTTCCTCGGCCGTCGTCGAACCAATACAGAACGCAGTATTTTTTATCTTATTCTCCTGAACAAAACTCTTCACCCCACTTGGGCTAAAGAACATAATGCCGTCAAAATCAGATTCGAATTTTTTCGGGTTAAGAGCGGTTTCATAGACCTGGATTTCAGAAAAATTCACTTTATGCTCTTTCAGTATTTCCGGCAATTCATCCCTTCTTTTATTTCCACAAAAAAAATGGAAATGTTTTTCATGATGATATTCAACCAGCGCTTTACCGAGTTCTGCTGAATTCTGAGTCTTTTCAATAACAGAATACCCATTTTGCTCAAGAAGCGCAGCAGTTTTATCGCCCACGCAAAAGCAATTCCCGATCTTCAGATCCTTTCCTTCAATAGCTTTTACCGCATTTTTGCTGGTGAATATCGCATTTTTGATCTGCTTTTCTTCGATTGCAAAATCTATATATGTGATCTTAATAGCATCGTATTCCACCAGGGAGATTCCGGAATTCAATAATAATTCCTTCTGATTTGCAGCAAGCTTTTTAGTGGATAGAACGGTAGGCATCGATCAATTATTTAGAACCGATTTGATTTTTTTCATCAGTTCCTTACCTTCATTCTCAAGGATTTCAAGAGCGCAATCCCTTCCCATATTTTTAACCTCGTTTATGGGCAAAGATCTTTCAACCTCTATCTTCTGCTGGCCATCTATGCTGAATAGCGCACCCTGAAAGTGAACATAATCATTGACGATTCTAGCAAGTCCGCCGATTGGAGCTGTACAGCCTCCCTCCAGAACTCGTAGAAATTCACGCTCAATATGCACACAGATCTCCGATTCTTTGTGGTTTAAAGCTGAAAGTGCCTTACGGCAGTATTCATCATTTTCCATAGCCACTATAAGCATTGCTCCCTGAGCTGGTGCCGGGATCATCCAGTTAAGATCTATGAAGTTTTCGGGTTTTATCTCAATTCGTTCGAGTCCTGCGGCCGCGAAAATAGCACCGTTCCAGTCACTGTCTTCCAGTTTTTGCAAACGGGTGTTCACATTACCGCGAAGATCAACCACATTATGTTTTGGATATTTATGTAGCCATTGTGCTTTTCGGCGAAGGCTTCCGGTAGCTATAGTTCCTTCTTCGGTTTCCAGAAAACCAACTCCTTTATGTATAAGAATGTCTTTATTACTGGCGCGCTTCATAACGGCACCTTCAACAATCCCTTTTGGCAGGGCGGTGGGAACATCTTTCATCGAGTGAACGGCTATGTCTACTTCGCCTTTGATCATCGCTACATCCAGGGTTTTTGTAAAGATCCCCGTAATTCCCATTTCGTAAAGCGGCTGGTCAAGATTCAGATCGCCGGTAGATTTTACCGGAACAAGTTCGGTCTTATGTCCGGTCTTTTCCAGGGCATTTTGAACAGTTTTGGCCTGCCATAGCGCTAATTCGCTGTCTCGAGTGCCAATTCTGATTACTTTGCTCATTTGTGTAGCTCTTCTAGATGAAAGACCTTTTGAATAAGTTCCAGGCTTTCGTCGGTGGTTTCAGAATCCTCTTTCAGATGATTGGCGAAATGCTTCATTATCTTCTGAATGATCCGGTTGCTCACTATTTCGGCCTGCTCATCGTTGAAATCCGAAATTTTTCGACGCTGAAAATCCAGTTCGGCATCTTTCATCATTTTCAGCTTTTTCTTTAAAGCTTTAATGGTAGGAGCAAATTTCCTGGTTTCAAGCCACTGGTTGAAATCATTTTCAACCTCATCGATAATGGCTTTGGCCTGGGGTATAAATTGTTTGCGTCTTTCAAGTGTTTCATCGGTCATCTGTGAAAGATGGTCCAGATGTATAAGTTTCACATTATCCAGTTCCTGGACATCATCTGATACATTCTTTGGAATGGAAAGGTCCAGTACTAAAAGTTCATTCTTTGGATAGATGAGTTCCTTTGATATCGTTGGGTTCTGTGCACCGGTAGCAACAATAAGAATGTCGCTATTTCTGATCTCTGCCTGGAGATCGGCATAATCTTTTACGATAAGATTGAATTTACCCGCGATCTTTTCGGCCTTATCCTTGGTGCGGTTTATCAGGGTGATGTGATTGTTTCTTGTATGCTTTACCAGGTTTTCACAGGTGTTTCTTCCTATTTTTCCGGTTCCGAAAAGCAGAATGTTCTTTTCTGAAACATTCTCGATGTTGTTGAGAATATATTGTACCGATGCAAAAGATACCGAAGTTGCTCCGCTAGAGATCTCTGTTTCGTTCTTGATCCTCTTACTAGCCTGGATCACGGCATTGACCAGTCTTTCCAGAAATGCGTTTGCAAGTCCTAATTTTTTAGATCTTACAAAGGCAACTTTCAGCTGACTAATGATCTCAAAATCTCCAAGGATCTGACTGTCAAGCCCGGTTCCAACCCTGAAAATATGGGATATCGCCTGCTTGTTCTTATAAACATAGGCCACCTTTTCGAATTCCTCAACGGTCCCGTGGGTATGCTCACATAACAACTTGATCAGCTGAAAGGGATGTTGTGCGAATCCGTAGATCTCTGTACGGTTACAGGTTGAGGTTACAAGTATGCCATCGATGCCTTCATCTTTTGCCTGTAAAAGAAGCCTTTGCTTGGATTCTTCATCCAGGCTGAAATGACCTCTAATCTCTGCATCGGCTTTTTTGTAACTTAAACCAATTGTGTAAAAGTGCTTTCCTCTAGAAATGTTATAATCTTCCATGTACCTGTTTAGATGATACGGCAGCAAAAATAACATAACCGGAATTTAAAAAGTAACGCTGGAAGCACTAAATATGTCGATATATGATAATTATCATGAAAAACGGACTGAATACCTGAAAATAGCCTATTTTTGTAGGGAATATAGTATGTTTGAAGCTGTTAGTTTAGACTGATTCTAAATAAAATAAATTTATACTGTATGGAAGAGCCTCTAAAAAATAACGCTGTAAGTATCTCTGAAGAGATCAAAATTGAAGATGGTTTTTACATTCTGAAGTTTCAGAATGATACAAGGGACACTAAGTTAATGTCCAGAGAAATAGATAATAGTTTTATCCAATTCCATTTTAATGTGAAGGGTTTTAGCAAATTTCTTTTCAACAATGCTTCTTATGAATTGCCTCTGCACGAAGAGAATTCTCTGCTCCTATATAATCCGCAGCAGGACCTTCCATTGAACGTTTCCCTTGAAGGCGAATCATGGCTTATTTCCCTTGTGATTTCTATCAAAAAATTCCATTCTCTTTTTTCACAGGAAGCAGATTATATCACCTTTTTAAGCGAGGACAACAAGGACAAGAAGTATTACAAGGATGCGCCGGTGTCACCATCGATGGCGGTTGTGCTTAACCAGATCATGAATTTCAACCTCACGCCTAGTATTAAAAATCTGTATTTTCGATCTAAGGCCTACGAGCTTTTAAGCCTTTATTTCAATAAAGCTGAAAATCCCGACCTGGAGCAATGTCCTTTTTTAAGTGATGAAGAGAATATCAAAAAGATAAGGCGTGCCAAGGATATTGTGATTGCCAGGATGGCTGAGCCGCCTTCTTTGCAGGAACTTTCAGATGAGATTGGTTTGAGCCTCAAAAAACTCAAGGATGGATTTAAGCAGATATACGGAGATTCCGTATATAGTTTTTTGTTCGATTATAAGATGGAATATGCAAGGAAGTTGCTGGAGTCTGGCGAATACAATGTAAATGAGGTAGGCCTTAGAGTAGGTTACAGTACGGCCAGTCATTTTATTGCGGGCTTCAAGAAAAAATTCGGTACCACACCAAAGAAATATACACTTTCAGTAAACTAATATCCACTACATGAGATTTATTATAGCAATTGCCTTTTTGATTATCTGTAATACTTTCTATGCTCAAAATAAGGTGCTCATATTTCATGAGACCGAAGGATACAGGCATAAATCCATTGAGGCCGGGATACAGGCTATACAGCGACTCGGTAACGAGAATGACTTCAACACCATCGTTAGCAGGGACAGCAGGTTCTTTACTGAAAATGATCTTGACGATATTGACCTGGTCATTTTTCTAAATACAACCGGGGATATCCTGAATACCGATGAAGAGGTTGCATTCCAGGGCTACATGGATAATGGAGGAAATTTCTTCGGGATACATGCCGCGGCCGATACCGAATATGACTGGGCCTGGTATGGTAAGCTTGTGGGAGCCTATTTTAAGGGGCATCCCAAAGTTCAGACCGCTGTGGTAAATGTGATGATGCCCGACCATATGACGGTAGATCATTTGCCTGAACAATGGAAGAGGGAAGACGAATGGTACAATTATAAAGACATACGGCCCGATCTTAAAGTGTTAATGTCTCTTGACGAAAAGACCTATGAAGGAGGCGAAAATGGAGATAATCATCCCATAGCCTGGTTTCAGAACTATACCGGTGGAGGCAGGTCTGTTTATACAGGAGGAGGCCATACTGTTGAATCTTATTCCGATCCTGATTTTCTGGAACATTTAAGACGATGCATAAGATTTGCGCTTTCTGACTAGGTAGGCGTACTTTTATTAAACTATAGAAAACTCCGATAAGAATTGCATGTGCAAATTTGTTGAGAATATTAATTTTGAAGCGCAAAAGAAAAATTTATGAGTAAAGGCGTGCTGCTGGTAAATCTGGGTTCTCCAGATAGTACCGATCCTAAGGATGTAAAAAGATATCTGGGTGAATTCCTGATGGATGAGCGGGTGATAGATGTTCCATACTGGGCTCGAACCTTGCTGGTGAAAGGTATCATTCTCAATACAAGACCAAAAAAATCTGCAGAGGCATATAAGAAGATCTGGTGGGATGAAGGTTCTCCTTTAATCGTACTTTCAGAAAGACTTCAGTCAAAGATCGACGAACATACCGCTGTGCCTATTTCACTCGCTATGAGATATGGGAATCCCGGTATCAAAGAGGGGTTACAGGAGTTACACGATAAGGGTGTGGATGAAGTGTTGCTTTTTCCTCTCTATCCTCAATTTGCAATGGCCACTACCGAAACCATTCTTGTACTTGCTGAAGAACTTCGCCAAAAGCATTTCCCGAACATGAGCTTTACAACGGTCCCTGCATTTTATAATCATCCTGATTATATAAGGACCCTTGGAAACAGCATAGCTGAAAGTCTGAAGGATGTTGAATATGAGCACCTCCTTTTTTCTTATCACGGAGTGCCTGAAAGACATATCCGTAAAAGTGATGTGACCAATTCTCATTGCAAGATAGATGGTTCCTGTTGCCAGAATGCTTCTACAGCGCATCAATTCTGCTACCGCCATCAATGTTTTGAGACCACCAGATTAACTGCTGAATATCTTGGTTTGAAACCCAATACTTATAGCGTTTCATTTCAGTCAAGACTTGGATTTGATCCATGGCTGAAACCTTATACAGACCGTACCATAGAGAGATTTGGAAATCAGGGAATGAAGAAGTTGGCTATAGTTACTCCGGCTTTTGTTTCAGACTGCCTGGAAACCCTTGAAGAGATCGCTATGGAAGGAGAAGAGATTTTCCACGAGGTAGGAGGAAAGGAATTCAAAGTAGTGCCCTGCTTAAACGACAGGGATGAATGGGTTAAGGTCCTGTCAAGGTGGATTGATGAATGGGCTCATCAAAAGCCTGTTGAAGCCTAATGCCCGGCCTCAGGTCAGCTGAACTGGGAGAAAAACCAATAGCTAAGCTACTGGTTCAGCAAGCCGTACCGGCATCCATTGGGATATTGGTGATGTCCCTTAATGTCCTGGTAGATACGATTTTTGTCGGAAACTGGATCGGTGCCATTGCCATTGCAGCAATTAATGTTGTGCTTCCCGTCTCTTTCTTTATTGCTGCCCTGGGAATGGCAATAGGTATAGGCGGATCTTCAATTATTTCCCGTGCCCTGGGAGCCGATAATACCAAAAAAGCTTTAAAGACCTTCGGGAACCAAATCACGCTTACGCTCCTGCTTTCCATTGGCCTAGTGATTCCAGGATTGATATTCGTAAACGATCTGATACCCGCTTTTGGAGGAAAGGGAGACATTTTTGACCCGGCCAAAATTTATTATATAATCGTCTTATGCGGGGTTCCTTTTTTGGCACTGGCCATGATGGGGAATAGTGTAATAAGGGCAGAAGGTAAACCTCGTTTCGCCATGATCGCGATGATAATACCTTCAGTAGGTAACCTTATTTTGGATTATATTTTAATAAACAGGCTTAATATGGGGATGGAGGGAGCTGCTATCGCTACCACCTCGTCATATCTTTTATGTCTCGGATATATTACCTGGTTCTTTCTTTCAAAGAACTCTGAACTGAAGATCGGTTTTTCTCATTTTCGGCTGGATATTCCTATTCTGAAGGAAATGTCGGCTCTTGGATTGGTAACTTTAGCGAGGCAGGCAGTAGTAAGTATCACCTATCTTTTGATGAATAACATTTTGTTCGATCTTGGTGGAGAAGATTCCGTCACGGTTTATGCTATTATTGCCCGAATGCTCATGTTTGCTCTTTTTCCGGTGCTTGGAATAACCCAGGGATTCCTGCCAATTGCAGGTTATAATTACGGAGCACAGAAATATCAGCGAGTTAGAAAAAGTATTAATACGGCTATTCTTTATGCTTGTTTGATGGGACTTGTGATCTTTGCAGGGATCATGTTTTTCGCTCCAACAATAGTAAAGGTTTTTACCGGTGAAGCTGAAATTATAGAAAAAACACCTTCAGCGATGAGGTGGGTATTTGCGGCAATCCCTATTGTCACTATACAGCTTATTGGAGCGGCCTATTTCCAGGCAATAGGCAAGGCCGTACCAGCTTTTTTACTTACTTTATCCAGGCAGGGCTTTATATTTATACCTATGATCCTTATTCTGCCGCTTTATTATGGAGAGTGGGGGGTGTGGATATCATTCCCGCTGGCCGATATAATTTCCACAATTATAACGGCTTACTTCCTGAACAGGGAGATCGTTAAGACCCTGAAATAAGGCTTTCTGATAATTCACTTAAATCCTTATCTTTAAAATCTCTCAAACAAATCATTTCTAATGAATAGATATCTACTTCAATTTGCTATTTGCATAGGTCTTATAGCTTCAGGCTTATTTCAAAATGAAATTTACGCACAGGATTCAGGCAAAAAACTTTATGAAGCCCTTGAATACCGACTCATAGGTCCTTTCCGTGGAGGAAGGAGTGCAGCTGTAACAGGTGTTCCCAGAAAACCTAATCTCTTCTATTTTGGAGCAGCGGGAGGAGGGGTATGGCAAACCAAGAATGGAGGAAGAACCTGGGAAAATATTTCAGATGGATATTTCGGAGGTTCCATAGGAGCCATAGAGGTAGCCAAAAGTGATCATAATGTAATGTATGTTGGAGGTGGTGAAAAAACAGTTAGAGGGAATGTTTCTTCCGGATATGGGGTTTGGAAAACCGTAGATGCCGGAAAAACCTGGCAAAAGGCCGGGCTTGAAAATAGCCGGCACGTTCCCAGGCTTGTGACTCATCCCGATGACTATAATACGGTTTATGCCGCAGTACTGGGTAATATTTATAAACCTACCGAAGAACGTGGAGTTTATAAGTCAACAGATGGAGGAAAGAACTGGAAAAAAGTTTTGTTTTCCAATTCTCAGGCTGGTGCCTTAGACCTGGTTATGGATCCAAATAACCCGAGAATATTGTATGCTTCAACATGGAATGTACAACGTACCCCATATAGTTTAAGCAGTGGAGGAGAAGGCTCAGCATTGTGGAAGAGTACAGATAGTGGTGAATCCTGGAAAGAGATCTCTAAAAATAAAGGTTTTCCAACCGACACTCTTGGGATCATAGGTGTTACCGTTTCGCCAGTAAATAGTGAAAGAGTCTGGGCGATCGTTGAGAATAAGGAAAAAGGAGGAGTTTATAGAAGTGATGATGGAGGAGAATCCTGGGACCATGTGAATGACGACAGGAAGTTGCGCCAGAGAGCCTGGTACTATACAAGGATCTATGCCGATTCCAAGGATGAGGATATCGTCTACGTGCTAAATGTGAATTATCATAAAAGTACAGATGGGGGTAAAACCTTTAGTGATCACAATGCCCCACACGGTGATCACCACGATCTGTGGATTGCTCCCGAAAACCCGCAAAGAATGATCATGGGAGACGATGGAGGTGCCCAGGTAACCTACGATGGTGGAGAAACCTGGAGTACCTATCATAACCAGCCAACTGCTCAGTTTTATAGGGTGACTACCGATAATGATTTTCCATACAGAATATATGCTGCACAGCAGGATAACTCTACGGTAAGGATAAGGCATCGTACTGAAGGAGGTAATATTGATGAAGCCGACTGGGAACCCACTGCAGGTGGCGAAAGTGCGCATATTGCAGTAGATCCTGAAAATCCTGATATTGTTTATGGCGGAAGTTACGATGGATTTTTAACCCGTTACAACCATGAGACAGGTACGGTAAGAAGTGTTAGCGTTTGGCCGGATAATCCTATGGGCCATGGAGCCGAAGCCCTTAAATACAGATTCCAGTGGAACTTTCCTATTTTCTTTTCACCTCATGATCCTGATAAGCTTTACACAGCTTCAAACCATTTACATGTTACTACCAATGAAGGCGAAAGCTGGAAAGAGATAAGCCCTGATCTTACCAGGAATGATAAATCAAAACAAAAATCATCTGGAGGGCCTATTACCCAGGATAATACTTCGGTAGAATATTACAGTACCATTTTCGCCGCGGCTGAATCTCCGGTAACACCGGGAATACTTTGGACTGGTAGTGATGATGGTTTAATTCACGTTTCAAAGAATGGTGGAGAAAGCTGGGAAAATGTTACTCCAAAGGGAATGCCTGAGTGGATGATGATCAACAGTATAGAGCCTTCTGCTTTTGATGAAGCTACGGTGTATGTTGCAGGGACACGTTATAAACTTGGAGATTTCGCTCCGTATCTATATAAGACTGAGGATTATGGTAAATCATGGAAAAAGATCACCAATGGTATCAAGCCTGAACATTTTACCCGTGTACTTAGAGAGGATCCAAAACAGGAGGGGCTTCTCTATGCAGGAACAGAAACCGGAATGTATATTTCCTTTAATGATGGCGCCAACTGGAAGCCTTTTCAGTTAAATCTTCCAATCGTTCCAATAACGGATTTGGCGATCAAAGAAAATAATCTTATTGTCGCCACCCAGGGAAGGAGTCTTTGGATACTGGATGATCTAAGTCTTATTCACCAGCTTTCAGAAGTTGATGATGATTCGGCAAATATCCTTTTCAAGCCAAAAGATGCTTACAGGATGGATGGTCGTTCCAGGGAGTCGCTCACGGCCGGGACCAATCATCCTACAGGCGTAATTACATATTTTTATGTGGAAAAACCTGAAGATAAAAAGATCAAAATAAGTTATCTGGATTCCGCTAACGATACCATTCAGAGTTTTAGCACCGAAGATGAAAAAAACAAACTTGAGGTAGAAAAGGGTTCTAATATGCATAACTGGGATATGCGCGGGGAAGGAGCTGAAAGGCTTGACGGAATGATACTCTGGTGGGCAAGTACCGAAGCTCCACAGGTGGTGCCGGGTGATTATAAGGTTGTACTTGAAGTTGAAGACGAGGTGCTGACCGAAAGTTTTAAAATTATGCCCGATAAAAATGCTGAAGCTGATATCGCAGGGATGCAAAGACAGTACGATTTTATCAGCGATGTGAATAAGACGGTAGACAAGGCTCATAAATCCATTAAAAAAATGCGTAATATCGAAGCGCAGTTAAAGGATTTTCAAAAGCAGTATAAGGGGAATGAAAAGGTAAAGCCACTTTTGGAAAAAGCAGAGAGCTTAAGAGAAGAGCTTTCAGAAATTGAGAATGCGCTTTATCAAACGAAGAACAGAAGCGGTCAGGATCCGCTGAATTTCCCGATTAAACTCACCAATAAGCTGGCTCATTTGAACAGCCTTGTAGGTATGGATGATTTCCCTCCAACAAAGCAGGATATTCAGGTTAAAGAGGAACTCACGGCAAAAATAAATACCGAGCTGGATAAATTTGATAAGTTGCTTTCCGATGAAGTAAAAGATTTCAATCAGCAGTTCAATGAATTGGATCTTAACTATCTTTTCGTTGAAGCCGAAGAAGAATAATGGAATACTATAATTATATAAAAGCCCTGCACCTTATCTTCGTGATCACGTGGTTTGCAGGGCTCTTTTACATCCCGAGGCTGTTCGTATATCAGATAGAAGCATTTCAGAAGGATGAGCCTGAGAAGAGCATTATAGGGAACCAGTTAAAACTGATGGCCAAGAGACTATGGTTCATCATTACCTGGCCTTCGGCGATCCTGGCGAGTATCTTCGCCTTTATTCTGCTTTTTATGATCCCGGAATGGCTTCAGCAACCCTGGATGCATGTAAAACTGGCCTTCGTGGTGCTGCTTTATGCCTACCATATCAAGTGCCATTTCATTTTCAAAGAGCTTCAGAAAGATGTTGTGAAATGGACCTCTAATCAAATGCGCATATGGAATGAGGGCTCCACGCTAATACTGTTTGCGGTCATCTTCCTGGTAATAGTTAGGGATGCCATCAACTGGATTTATGGAGTGATAGGGATTTTTTTGCTTTCGGTAATTCTGATGCTGGGAATAAGGCTTTATAAAAGAATAAGGGCAAAGAATCCGGATGCCTGAAATGGTGCGATAATTGTAACAATTGAGGCAAGTATGCTTATATGAAACTGCTTAAATTATCTTTAAGAACCCGTATTTTCATCTCCATGATATTATTGGTGCTGGGCGCCTCGATACTCATTTTTGGAGTTACAGTCTACCAGTATAAGCAGGAAGCTGAAAATTATCATGAAGAAAGACTTGAGAGAAAGCAGCGGGCGATCCTTGAAAATATCAAGTACGTCCTTACCCAGACCACCTATGTGGTTTCTACAGAAAATCTTGACCCTATTTTTAGCGGAAGGGATAAGATAGACGAGATGGCCGAGGTTCATGAAATGCAGATTCATATCTACGATCTTGAGGGGAATCTTATAATAAAATCTGATCAGTCTTTCTTTAGAGACACTACAAGAACTAAACTTGATAAAAGCATTCTAAGGAAACTCGAAGCATCTCCCGATAAGAGTTACTTGAAGAAAACTGAAGTAAACGGACAGAAATATCAGTCGGCGTATTCTTATATTACCGATAATAAATTTAAACCACTGGCTATCTTGTATCTCCCTTATCTTCAGGACGATAGCCTGCTTAACAGGGATCTGAATAACTTCCTGGTGCGAATGGCTGAGGTTTACCTGTTCATGCTTGTTATAGCCATCATACTTTCTTTCTTCCTGTCAAAATACATTACCAAGTCACTCAAAATCATTTCAGAAAAGATTAATCAAACACGGCTGGATAAGAGGAATCAAAAGATAGAACTTTCCAATGCTACAGAAGAGATATATGCACTGGTTTCGGCTTATAACAGTATGATAGATGAACTTGAGGAAAGTGCCGTAAAACTCGCTACCGGTGAACGTGAGCAGGCATGGAGGGAGATGGCCAAACAGGTGGCTCACGAGATCAAGAATCCGCTGACCCCGATGCGGCTAAGCGTTCAGAGCTTTCAGCGCAATTTCGATAAGGATGATCCTGAAATAGAGCACAAGGTTAATGAATACAGCAATACCCTGATCAGCCAGATAGATACGATGAGTTCGATTGCTTCGGCATTTTCAAATTTTGCAAAAATGCCCGCGCAGCAGAACGAGACGCTTAATGTGCCTAAAATTGTAAAACTGGCACTGGATATATTTAACGAGCGATACATTGAATTCAAATGTGAAAAAGAAGAGATCCTTGCAAAATTTGACAGAACCCAGTTGATCAGGGTAGTGACCAACCTGGTAAAAAATGCAATCCAGGCACTTAAAGATGTGGAAGATCCCCATATACTGGTGATGGTTGAGGAGGAAGAAGATACGGTGCGAGTTTCGGTTTCCGATAATGGTTCGGGTATTTCAGATGAGAATAAAGACAAGGTCTTTGAGCCTAAATTCACCACAAAATCCAGTGGAATGGGATTGGGTCTGGCAATGGTTAAAAATATAGTAGAGACCTACGGCGGATCCATTAGTTTTGTTTCAAAACAAAATAAAGGCACTATCTTTAATGTTAGATTTCCAAAATAAACTTTATGAGTTATAAAAATATTCTAGAAGAGATTGAAGACAATATTTTAACCATTACGGTTAACAGGCCCAAAAAATTGAACGCTCTTAACAGAGAGACAATACAGGAGCTTCATAATGCTTTCAAGGAAGCCAGATCTAATGATGAGGTTAAGGTGGTAATTCTTACTGGAAGTGGTGAAAAGGCGTTTGTTGCTGGAGCTGATATTAGTGAGTTCGCCGATTTTTCTCCAAAGGAAGGAAAGCGTCTGGCGGCCGACGGGCAGGAGAAATTGTTCAGCTATGTAGCTAATTTTCCGAAGCCGGTTATCGCAGCTGTGAATGGTTTTGCGCTTGGAGGTGGACTCGAGCTGGCCATGGCAGCTCACTTCAGAATAGCCAGTGATAATGCAAAGATGGGACTTCCGGAAGTTTCCCTTGGTGTTATCCCGGGATACGGAGGAACTCAAAGGTTACCGCAACTAGTAGGTAAAGGAAGAGCCATGGAAATGATCATGACTGCTGGAATGATAGACGCCAACCAGGCATTACAATACAATCTTGTAAATCATGTTGTAGAACCAGATGAGTTATTAGAGTTTGCTGAAAGTATTGCGAATAAGATCATGAAGAATTCTATGGTTGCAATAGGTGCTGCAATTAGGGCCATAAATGCTAATTATGAAGCTGGGGTGAATGGTTTCGAGACCGAAATTCAGGAATTTGGAAGATCTTTTGGAACAGAGGATTTCAAGGAAGGAACCTCGGCATTTCTTAATAAAAGGAAGGCAGATTTTCCAGGAAAATAATTGAGAATATAGACCGCAATTTTTGCGGTCTTTTTGGTTATTTTTAGATGGAATAAATCCTTTAAAATGGAAAAAATCCATATTTTTGTCACATGTCATCTTCAGAATATATTAAAGGTCGGGGAGCTCAACTTAATGTGGATAACAGGTTTAATGAGCATAGTCATGAGATTAGGGATGACTTTCTTAATTTCTGTGCTGCCGAGGGGGAGGAAGCTAATGAATCACGTACCACTATAATTGAAACCTTTCCTAAAACCATTGTCAATAAAGTGACGAGCCCGGATGTTGGTCTTGAATATTCCCTTAATCCATACCAGGGTTGCGAACACGGCTGCGTTTATTGTTATGCGAGAAACTCCCATGAGTACTGGGGGTACAGTGCCGGGCTTGATTTTGAGCAGAAGATCCTTGTGAAAAGAAATGCCGTGGAACTGCTTGAGAAAAAACTGAAAAGTAAAAGCTGGAAGGCAACTCCTATTGTCCTTTCCGGTAATACCGATTGTTACCAGCCAATAGAGAAAAAACTTCAGATCACCAGAAAGCTACTTCAGACATTTTTGAAATACAGGCATCCTGTGGGGATGATTACCAAGAACGCGCTGGTGCAGCGTGATATAGATATTTTGAAGGAGCTTGCAGCAGATAACCTGGTTCATGTGAATCTTTCGGTGACTTCGCTTCAGGAAGAAACCAGAAGGATACTCGAGCCAAGGACTGCAAGCATCAAAAAGCGCCTGGAGACCATCGAAAAACTTTCTTCGGCGAACATACCAGTTAGTGTAATGATGGCTCCTATTATTCCTTCCATCAACAGCCATGAAATAATGCCCCTTGTAAAGGAGATTGCTGAACGAGGAGCTCTTGGCGTTGGCTATACTATTGTTCGCCTTAACGGGGCAATAGGCCAGATATTTTCAGACTGGATTAGAAAGGCCATGCCAGACAGGGCAGATAAAGTATTGCGCCAGATTGAAAGTGTACACGGGGGAAGCTTAAATGATAGTCGATTTGGGACAAGAATGAAAGGGGAAGGTGAATTTGCAGCTCAGGTTGCCCAGCAATTCAAAATTGCAAGGAACCTGTATTTAAAAGACAGTGAAAGACCTAAGCTTAACTGTAAATTACACCAGGAATTCAAGGATGGACAAATGAAGCTTTTTTAGGCTTCCCCATTCCATTCAGCATAAAACTGATTAAGATATGCGATCATAAAGGCGTGGCGGTCTGCGGCTATCCTTCTTCCTGCTTTGGTATTCATCCGGTCTTTTAACAATAACAGCTTCTCATAGAAGTGATTGATGGTAGGGGCGGTGGAGGCCTTATATTCCTCTTTAGTCATATTCAGATTGGGTTCTATTTCAGGATCGTAAAGGGCTCTGCCTTTAAATCCGCCATAATTGAAGGTGCGGGCAATGCCAATTGCTCCAAGAGCATCCAGCCTGTCGGCATCCTGAACTATATCCAGTTCTATAGAAGAGAATTTTCTATCTACATTACCGCCTTTAAATGAAATATTCTTGATTATCTGAATTACGTGATCTATGACTTCCTCTGAAACATTCTGGGATTTCAGAAATTTTTCAGCCCTTTCGGGGCCAACACTTTCATCTCCGTTATGAAACTTTGAATCGGCGATATCATGAAGCAATGCGCCAAGTTCAACAATTAGCATATTGCATTTTTCATCTTTAGCGATAAGCCTGGAATTGTTCAATACTCGTTGAATATGAAACCAGTCATGACCCCCTTCAGCATTCCTCAGAGTCTCTTTTACAAATTGAATAGTGTTCTCTACCACTGAACTTACAGGCATAAAAATTCTTTAACGTATATCAGCAATTATTGTTCTTTCCACTTCAGCTGCAAGGGCCGTTGCATCCTCTGAATTCACAGCAATGGGTTTGTGTGTCTTAAGATGTACATGCACCCCAAGATCTATAGGAAAATTGCCATGTTTGAAAAGCTTCCATGAATTGTTGATGGTGATGGGAACCACAACGGCTTCGGGTAATTTTTTAAAAAGTATCATCATTCCATTGGTCCTGAATTCCTTTGGTTTTCCCGTTCTGCTCCTGGTTCCTTCCGGAAATATTACAGCAGAGCGTTTTGTTTTTGAGAGATAGTCCCCAAACTCACTCATCTTGAGAAGCGATTCCCTTCTGTTCTTTCGGTCTATTAGCACAGAACCTCCATGCCTTAAGTTGAATGAAATACTCGGGATGCCTTTCCCCAATTCCTTCTTACTCACGAATTTTGGATGATGTTCCCTGAAATACCAAATGATAGGAGGGATGTCGTACATCCCCTGGTGATTAGCCACAAAAATACAGGTCTTGTCTACCGGCAGTTCATATTCGTTTTCGATGGTAAAAGTGGTCCCTAAAATATTGAGACACCTTAAAAGGAAAAAATTGAAAAGATCCACACTTCTTTTATGTGCTTCATATCCTCCCAGTTTAAGACTTAGCCACTGGATTGGATGAAAAATAAGCAGGGTAAGGAAAAAGAAAATATAAAATACGACCGATAATGGGTAGGAAAAAAATCTCTTCATTTTGGCTTTTAAAACTACAAATTTAGCTATTTCAAATTTTAAGCATAAAAAAGCCACGCTAGCAGCGTGGCTTTTTAGGGCTATCTATTTTAAGATTAGCAAAATTCGTTGTAAGCGCCAATCAGGTTCTCTGCGATCATGTCTGCAGGACGACCTTCAATATGGTGACGCTCAAGCATATGAACTAGCTCTCCATCTTTAAACAATGCCATAGAAGGAGAAGATGGAGGGAAAGGTACCATATAACCTCTTGCTTTATCTGTAGCTTCTTTATCTACTCCCGCAAATACGGTGAATAGATTATCTGGTTTTTTAGCATTCTGAAGAGAAATTCTGGCTCCCGGGCGTGCATTTGCTGCCGCACAACCGCAAACCGAATTCACCACTACTAAAGTAGTTCCCTTAGCTTCCATCGCCTTTTCAACATCTTCTACAGTATGTAATTCTTCAAAACCAATGCTTGTAAGATCTTCTCTCATTGGTTTTACCAATTCTGCTGGATACATATATCTTTTTATTTTGGTATTAAACGTTTATGAATGACAAAGATACCAAATTATGTTTAGGTGGGCATATATCGAATTTCTAATTACTATGTGTAAATAGGTTTGATTTATCGGCTTAAAAAATGGGATATGAGCGGGGAGATTGCCATTTAAATATTGAAAATGTTATCTTAGCGGCTAAAGAAAATTGCCGATGATTAAATGGCTGGCTGCAATTCTGGGATATATGTACTTCAGGTTTCCCGGAGCTATTCTTGGATTTATTATAGGATCGTTACTGGACAATTATATTCGTTCTTCAGGCGGAATATTCAACTCCCTTTTCGGAGAGAAAAAACAAACTGTCTCCCCCGGAGATTTTGAGCTTAACTTACTTTCGCTATGTTCGATTGTGATCAAAGCCGACGGACATGTCTCTCAAAAGGAGCTGGACTATGTTCGCTCCTATTTTGTGCAGGCTTACGGTAAGGACAGGGCCAATGCTACCTTCAGAACCTTTAATGAGGTAGTTAAGAGCCGTCAGGTTTCGGCATCCAATATAGCTCGTTATCTTGCCGCGAGGACAAGATACCCCACCAGGCTGCAGATAATTCATTTCCTGTTTGGAATTGCTCAGGCCGATGGTCGTGTGAGCGATGCGGAAGCTGATGTGATAAGGGATATTGCAGGATATCTCCAGATCGGGCACCGGGATTTTGAGAGTATTAAGGCGATGTTCTTTAAAGATACAGATTCAGCCTATACTATCCTCGAAATAGATAAGACAGCGAGTGATGATGAGGTGAAGAAAGCCTTTAGAAAAATGGCCAAGAAATACCATCCCGATAAACTGGGTCATATGGACGAAGCTTACAGAAAGGGAGCTGAAGAGAAATTTAGAAAGGTTCAGGAAGCTTACGACCAAATCAAAAAAGAGCGCGGTTTATAAAATAAAGCCTCCCGTTCTCACAGAAGGCCTTCCAACTAAAACTAGTTATAAAAAACGCTTAATCTAAAAGCTCATTTTCATCTAGCTCTTAATTAATTCTTTCATTCTTTCTGAGGTCATATACTCAAAACTCCTTTTTCGAATTCTGAAATTTCTATCCAGCACTAGCAGGGTTGGGAATGAGACCTTATTATCTTCCCGGCTTGCAAGGATCAATGGAATCTGATGTACTCCATTCCTTTTTGTCTTCGCCTGTTCATTGATGTAGGTCTGACCCTCAAATTCAATGGGAGCCATGCTTTCAGCATTCATTTTTACTGCATAGTACTCATTATTGATAGCTGAAACTATTTCCGGATTTTTGAATGCATGCCTCTCCATTTTTTTGCAATAGACACACCAGTCTGTATAAAAATATACCAGTACAGGTTTGCTCTTCACTTTGAGGGAGTCATCCAGTTGCTCAAAGCCTATCCATTCGATCTCCGATTTTTGTGCGGAGACCGCCTGAATGCAAAAGATCATGAATGTGATAAGTATTATTCTCATAGCTTAAGGTCTAATCATGAAGGTTTCCAAATTTGATCCCGAAAAAAAATGTACGGGGCCGTGATGGTCCATAGATATAATCTGAATCCCGTGTAGGGCCGGAATCAAAATCATCCTGATATGCATTGAACACATTCTGGACTCCCGTACTAAGGTTTATATGAAAGTCTTCGGTTATATCGATATGCTGTGTCAGTTTTAAGTTCACGTCTACAAAGGAGGGAGATTCTTTTAAATCCAGGAATCCATTTGCATTCACCACTTTTGGAATGGTCATCTCACCGGTGTAAGTACCTGTAAAATCTGCAGAAAAACCTTTGAACGGGGAGGTGTTGATATTGAAGTATCCATAAAAATCAGGATTTCGTACAAATTCAGAAATGATCACATCTTCCTCTGCTTCGTTAGATGCTTCATAGAGTACCTGTTCTTCTTTATAGATCGATCTTTGATAGGTTCCTCCCAATTGAAAGGTCAAAGCGGAAGAAGGGGAAACTCCTATTTCGAAATTGGTACCTGTTACATAGGCTCCACTACCGTTTCTCACCTCTTTTAGAATAGAACCGTTTGGCAAACTGGCACCCGTACTCACCGTGGTGAACGGATTTTTAAGCTCTGTATAAAAGCCCTCGAGTAAAAAATCTGTTTGAAGCTTGTTTATGCTTTTGGAATAATTGAAGGAAGCCGTATAGGCGTTGGAATATTCAGTTTCCAGGTCTTCTGAAAGGATCACGAACTGAGGTTCGCCTCCAACCGACGAAATATGAAGGTCTTCGTTGAATGCCTGTGGAGCCCTGAAACCTCTGGCATAACCTCCCCTGAATTGTAATTCTTCGGTTATATTGTATAACAAAGTCAACCTGGGACTCAATACTGTCTGGTCTATTTCAGATTTTCTCTGAACATTTTCAACGCTATAATCTCCAAGTACATTAACATGATCCAGCCTGGTTCCTAAAAGCGCGGTGAATGTTTCCACTGGCTTCCATTCATATTGGGCAAACGCTGAATAGGTATTCACTTCCTGATCTATAAACCTGCCATAACCTGCTATGGCATCTTCTGTATTGCTGAGGTTGTATTCGACCCCAGTGGTAAGCACATCATTATTATCAAAATTCCTTGTGAACTGGAAGCCGGATAGGAAAGCTATATCTTTCGTGTTTCCATAGGCATTTGAAGCGGCAATACTATCCTGGGCGGTTCTTCCACCACCAAGTCCACCATAATAGCTTTTCCGATCGGTATGCTGTCCTGAGGCATAGAACGAGAAATTATTGGTCATTTCCCTGTTTGAAAGATCATAAGTAAGTCCCCCAATTATAGTATTGTGGTCCAGTTCTTCGGTAATATCTGTCAAATGAGGGGCAAGCTCCAGTCTGTCACCTCCTCTTCTATATTCTTTAAGTGCAGTTAGGTCAAGAGTGATCTTACTGGTTTCATTCGGTTTCATAAATGCCTTCGCTCCCAGGGTATTGTTGGTAAGTTCGGTTATTTCGGTGAAGCCATCACCGTTCGCATCGTATGCTGCCCGATCTCGGTTCATTCCGTAGATGGTAACGCCGCTGTTAAGATCCTCAGTTACTACTGATCCGGTTACATTAATGGTTCTGTCAGGGATCTCACCATCTATCAATGCCATATTTCCGGAAACGTTCCAGGTATTCAGGACAGGCTCTTTGGTAATGATATTTACAGTTCCGGCAATTGCATTAGAGCCGAAAAGGGCAGATCCGCCACTTCTCACAACTTCAACCCGATCCAGGATGGAGGTTGGGATTTGTTCAAGTCCGTAAACACTGTTTAAGGCGCTAAATACTGCGCGGCTGTTGATAAGTACCTGGGTATAGCTTCCGTCTAGGCCGTTTAACCGAACCTGGGTAAAACCGCAGTTCTGGCAATTGGTCTCAACGCGCACACCGGGCTGAAAATTTAGAGTTTCGGCGACCGAGACCGACTGGGTTGCATTGAACAGTTTTGAGTTCAGCACATTAACGATCACCGGGGCTTCTTTTAAATTGATCCTATTCCTGGTGGCACTAACTACAACCTGGTCGAGGCCAAGGGCATCTTCTTCGAGGTTTATGTTCAGTTTTTTATCTGAATAATCCTTCGCATCTATACTAATCTTTTTGGTTTTGAATCCTATAGCCTGAATGGTAAGTTCAACTTTTTCCGGCTCCAGGTTGATGGAAAAATTCCCGTTCATATCGGCGCTGGTGCCATTTGAAGTCCCCGAAACATAAATGCTCGCGAACGGCACTGGTTTTCCATCCTCGTTTACCAGACCCGAAACTTTCACACTTTGTGCTCCTGCTGCTGAAACTGCCAGGCTTAAAAATATCTTTATCAGACTCTTCATCAATCAAATTTTTGACAAAGGTATAAAATAATTTAGATGAACCTAAAAAATTGATTAATCAAATTAAAAAATGTATTTTTGGCGAAAATAAAATTTAAAGGATGTTTAGCTTATCTGAAGAAAATTACCTTAAAGCCATATTTCATCTTGAAACCGCCTATAAAAGTGGGGTAAGTACAAATGCGCTGGCAGAGGAAATGCAGACAAAGGCCTCTTCAGTAACCGATATGGTAAAAAGGCTTTCAGATAAGGACCTTGTGAACTATAAGAAATATCAGGGGGTTAAGCTAAGCGATGCTGGAAAAAAGGCTGCGGTTGAAGTGATACGCAAGCATAGGCTTTGGGAAGTTTTCCTTGTGGAAAAGCTCGGATTTAACTGGGATGAGGTACATGAGGTAGCCGAGCAGCTGGAACATATAAAATCGGAAAAACTTACCAACGAACTGGACAAATTCCTTGATTATCCCAAAAAGGACCCTCATGGAGATCCAATTCCGGATGCTAATGGTAAGTTTACAGTAGCCGACAGGATATTATTATCGGCACTTAAAAAAGGGGAATCGGGAATATGTGTTGGAGTAAAGGATTCATCTGTAGAGTTCCTGCAGTATCTGGATAAGAATGGAATATCCCTTGGTAAGGAAATTAAGGTTTTAGAAAAAGAGGATTTTGATCAGTCGATGCTTATCAAAATGGAAAAGAATGAAATAAGGATATCTCACCAGATATCAACAAACCTATTTATTAAAACAATTTAGAATGAACACGGTTATAGATTACTTTCAACAACTGGATCCTGTTTACGCAGCTTTCCTGGCCACCTTATTTACCTGGGGGCTTACGGCTCTTGGGGCTTCTCTGGTCTTTATTTTTAGAGGAATGAATCGAGCCTTTTTCGATGGAATGCTGGGGTTTACTGGGGGAGTAATGGTGGCTGCCAGTTTCTGGAGTTTGCTTGCACCGGGTATTGAAATGAGTCCCGGTGAAGGTTTTGAAAAGGTGGTTCCTGCTGTTGTGGGCTTTGCACTTGGAGCATTATTCATATTTGGCCTTGATAAGGTATTGCCCCACCTGCACGTAAATTTTAAAATGAGTGAAAAGGAAGGGATTAAAACTCCCTGGCATAAATCAGTATTACTTACCCTTGCAATCACACTTCATAATATCCCGGAAGGACTGGCAGTAGGGGTTCTATTTGGAGGTGTGAGTGCCGGATTTGAAGGGGCTAGTATTGGAGGGGCTGTTGCCCTGGCCCTGGGGATCGGTTTACAGAACTTCCCGGAAGGTTTTGCTGTAGCCATGCCTTTAAGAAGACAGGGACTTAGCCGTTGGAAATGTTTCAATTATGGGCAGCTTTCCGCGATCGTTGAGCCGATGGCCGCTGTGTTAGGAGCTTGGGCCGTTCTCACTTTTCAGCCAATCCTTCCTTATGCATTATGCTTTGCAGCCGGAGCCATGATATTTGTTGTAGTTGAAGAAGTTGTGCCCGAGGCTCAGCAGGGTAATTTCACCGATATTTCTACCATGGGATTCATTGGAGGCTTTATGGTCATGATGACGCTGGATGTGGGTCTGGGGTAGAATTACCTGCAACTTTATTATTAAGTTGTCGTCTTTATAATAAAGACCCTTATGAGAATCACAATAATTTTATTTGCCTTGTTCCATTCAGTGTTAATGTTTGGTCAGGATAAGGATACATCAAAAAATAAGATTCACCATTCTATTCTCTGCCTTGGTGACTATATGGTGCTGGGTGAAAAAACCATTAAGATCAAACAGGTGATCTCAGATTCCAGATGCCCTAAAGGAGTAACCTGTATATGGGCGGGTGAAGTGAAGGTATTGGTGGAATTCTATGATGAAGGGAAATTTAAGGGAGATAAGATCATAACGGGATCTAATATATCGGTAGGCGAAACGGAGATCATACCTGGATTTAATATTTCAATTGCCGATTTCTTCGATACCGAAGAACTTAATATCAGGAAGTTTGTTGTGACTCCTTATCCGGAAGCTGGTTATAAGATAAGCCAGGAAGAATATAGTGTGGAGCTAACGGTTTCCGAAGCTGGGGAAAATAATTAATCACCGCAACCGCAATCCGATACACCACAGGAGCCGGTTTTTTTCTTACCACCTAAAAAGGAAGGTTTCCAGATAAATTTGGTAAACAGATATCCGGAAGCTATCAGAAATGTTATAATTACCAGTATTTCCTGTAAGATTTCCATGTTTTTTAAGTCGTTTGAAATTTCATTCCTTACTATTTCAGTAACTGAAATGCGATAAGGGCGACCACATATGCAAAGCTACTCATTATAACTAACTGAAGCATAGGCCATTTCCATGTATTTGTTTCCCGTTTTACGATTGCAAGGGTGCTCATACACTGCATCGCGAAAGCATAGAACAGGAGAAGGCTTACTCCACTGGCAAACGTGAATAAAGGCCCGCCCAGTACGGGATTGGTCTCTGCTGCCATTCTGTTTTTGATGGTTTCTTCCTCATCACTACCCACACTGTAGATAGTAGCTAAAGTACCCACAAAGACCTCTCTTGCTGCGAAAGAACTTATAATGGCGATCCCAATTTTCCAGTCATAGCCCAATGGTGCGACTGCGGGCTCAATACCTCTTCCCATGATTCCTATGTAGGAATTCTTTAGTTTATAGGATGCGATCTCTTCTTCTATTTCATCCTGAGAGATGTTGCTTTCGGAAGTGTATTTTGAAGAGACTATTTCTGCGGCATTTTCAAAATCCTCACCGGGTCCATAACTGGCCAGTACCCATAGGATCACTGAAATTGCGAGGATGATCTTCCCTGCTCCAAACACGAAAGACTTGGTTTTTTCAACCACATTTATAGCTACATTCTTGACCATTGGCACCTTGTAGTTAGGCATTTCGATCACGAAATAGCTTTTGGTTCTTGTCTTCATGATCTTATTGAGTGCCCATGCCGAAAAAATCGCCATGAGAAAGCCCAGAAGATAAAGGACCATCAGGGTTATCCCCTGTAAATTGAAGCCCAGAAATGCTTTGTCTGGTATCACGAGGGCTATAATGATAAGATATACTGGAAGTCTTGCCGAACAGGTAGTAAAAGGCACTACGAGTATGGTGATAAGTCTTTCTTTCCAGTGTTCAATATTCCTGGTGGCCATTACTGCCGGAATAGCGCAGGCCGTACCCGATACCAGGGGAACCACACTTTTTCCGCTTAAACCAAATCTTCTCATGATCCTGTCCATAAGGAATACGACCCGGCTCATATAGCCCGATTCCTCAAGTATGGAAATGAAGAGGAACAGAAATGCGATTTGCGGAATGAAGATCACAATACCTCCCAAACCGGGAATAATCCCTTCAGATACTAAATTTGTGAAGGGACCATTAGGGAATGTACTTTTTGTCCATTCGCTCAGGGAGGCAAAGGCGGCATCTATCATATCCATAGGGTAGCTTGACCAGCTGTAGATCGCCTGGAAAATAAGCAACAGTATCCCGAAAAAGATCAAATATCCCCAAACCTTGTGGGTGAGTATCCTGTCAAGCCTCGATCTCAAATCTGTGGCTGCATTCTTATCTATGGTCATGGATTCTCTCAGTACACCATTGATGAACTGATATCTCAGGATCGTTTCTTTCTGTTGAAGCCTTTTAAGGTCGCTTGTAGATTTGGTATGAAAATCTGAATTACTATTTATTTCGGTTCTGTTGATATTCCCAAAGTTGACATCCTGTGTGATAACAAGCCATAGCTTATAAAGAGACTGGTTGGGGAAGGCCTTTCGTAGATTACCAAAATACTCAGGATCTATGATTGAAGCATTAACACAGGGTTCAATTGGAATATGGCGGTAATTGATGATAAGCTCTTTAAGGTATTCGATCCCCATTCTTTTCCTGGCGCTAACCAGTGCTATCTTGGTTTTAAGCCGTTCTTCAAGTACTTCAACATCAAGGGTGATCCCTTTACGTTCCATCCTGTCGGCCATATTGATCACAAGGATAGTAGGGATTCCAAGATCCTTAATCTGGGTAAAAAGCAGCAGATTTCGTTTTAAATTTTCAACGTCACTAACTACAACGGCTACGTCGGGAAAATCCTTATCATTTTTATTTAGCAGTAGTTCAATTACCACATTTTCATCAAAGGATGAGGCATTAAGGCTATAGGTTCCCGGAAGGTCCAGTATATGGGCCTTTAGTCCCCGTGGTAATTTACAGATACCTTCTTTTTTTTCTACGGTGATTCCAGGATAGTTACCAACCTTTTGGTTAAGGCCTGTTAACTGATTAAAAACTGAGGTCTTGCCGGTGTTGGGATTTCCAATTAAAGCAACATTAATTTGCTTAGCCATATTAGCCTATTAATTCAATTTCTATTAGCAGAGCTGTTTCTTTTCTAATTGCCAGGTGGCTACCGTTTATATTTAAATACATAGGATCTTTGAATGGTGCAGTTTGTACAAGCTCTACCTCGTTCCCGGGAAGGCAACCCATTTCAAGTAGCTTCAACGGAACCATATCGGCCGAGAACTCCTTTATTATCCCGCGCTGGCCCCTTCTAAGATTAGCAACTGTTACCTTCACTTTTATTTAGATTGATTTTAAACAAGGCAAAAGTAATGGAATTTAGTCCAATACAAAAGTTAAAGAAGGAAAAAGTAGAGTTTAGTTGTATTCGGCCTTGAGCACTTTTAGATCGTGCATTAAACGTTCAATAGCCTCTGGGTCAGTACCATCATAAAACCCACGGATTTGCCGGTCCTTATCTACCAGGACAAAATTCTCGGTATGTATCATATCATATGGTCCGCCATCACCGGTGGATTTTGTGGCCAGGTAAGATTTTCTTGCAAGCTCATAGATCTCCTTTTTATCACCGGTCACCAGATTCCATTTTTCGTCTATCACACCCTTTTCTACAGCATATTTTTTAAGTACTGGAACACTATCTGCTACAGGGAATACGGTATGTGAAAGCAATAAAACATTCTCGTCATCCTTTATCTTTTCCTGGATCTTTACCATATGATCGGTCATAATGGGACAAATGGTTAGGCAGGTTGTGAAGAAAAAGTCCGCTATATAGATCTTATCTTTATAATAATTCTGGGTAATAGTGTCTCCATTCTGGTTGATGAGCCTGAAATCGGCAATCTTATGATATTTTCTCACATATTGCACGGTAGAATCTACAAGTTCAGCATTTACCATATCTGGTTGATAAACAGGAAGTCTTTCTTCAGGAACTTTAAGGGTGTAAATGATATAAATGATGATTACCGAGAGGATGAAGAAAACTATGGCAAAGGTTTTGTATTTGGCAAAGAACTTGAGCATAGAGTTATTTTTCTGCAAAGTTAGCGTCTGACTATCAAATAGTCGAATTGAGTTTCTAAAAATTTCAGAAGGTGAAATCTGTTAGAATATAAACTTTTCTGGGAGCTCATAAAAACTTACTTTTGTGCGATTTTAAATTTGAAATTAATTAATGGATCCATTTTTAGTAAAAGCCATACAACTAATATTAAGCCTGTCACTTTTGATCGTTCTTCATGAACTTGGTCATTTTGTGCCGGCAAAACTTTTTAAGACCAGGGTAGAGAAGTTCTTTCTATTCTTTGACGTGAAGTTTGCCCTTTTCAAAAAGAAGATAGGTGATACCGTTTACGGAATTGGCTGGTTGCCCCTTGGAGGTTATGTGAAGATCTCGGGGATGATAGATGAGAGCATGGACAAGGAGCAGATGGCTCAGCCGGCGAAGGAATGGGAGTTCAGAAGTAAGCCGGCCTGGCAGCGACTTATTATAATGCTTGGAGGTGTTACTGTAAACCTTATTCTGGGTTTCCTTATCTATATGATGATCATGTTCGTTTGGGGTAAGGCTTATGTTGGACCTGAAGAGATGCCTGAAGGTTTTGCTGTGGTTGATTCTTTTAAGGAATATGGTTTTGAAGACGGTGATAAGATTCTGCAGGTTAACGGAAAGGAATTTGAGAACAGCCTGGACATAAACAAGCATCTCTTTATGAGAGATGTGAGAAATATTACGGTGCTGCACGAGAATGGAGAAGAGGAGACCATCAACATTCCTGAAGAAATAGGAGTTCAGATGTTCGAACAGGGCGTGATGCAGCCTTTTGTGCCAATTAACCATCCGGTTCTGGACACTGTAGTGGAGAATATGGCAGCTGCCAAGGCCGGACTCAAAAAGGGAGATAGTATTATTTCTCTAAATAATAGGGAAATTGGGTACTGGCATGAGATCGCGCCAATTTCAACTGAAAATAAGCAGAAAGAGATCGAAGTTGTTTACAAGAGGGATGGGGAGATTCTAAGCACAAAAGTACAGCCAGATGAAGACGGAAAACTTGGAATCGCGCCGGTTACCGGGATAGAGATAAAAAGAAAGACCTTTGGCTTTGCAGAAAGCATAAGCAAAGGCTTTGATTATGGATACTGGACGCTTAGAGATTATGTGTATCAGTTCAAGTATGTATTCAGCAAAAAAGGAGCTTCACAGCTAGGAGGATTTGGAGCCATTGGCGGATTGTTTCCCGATACCTGGAACTGGGCCGGATTCTGGCACACCACGGCCTTGCTTTCTATCATCCTTGCATTTATGAATATTTTGCCAATACCTGCATTGGATGGAGGCCATGTAATGTTCCTGCTTTATGAAATGGTGACCGGAAGAAAACCTAACGATAAATTTATGGAAATTGCCCAGATGGTAGGCTTCTTTCTCCTTATTGCATTGGTTTTATATGCAAACGGAAATGACATATATCGCTGGCTTTTTGAGTAGTAGAAATACAATTAAAAATTAGATCAAAAAAATTAAAAAAATCTTTTGACAGCATTTAAAAATTGATTTATATTTGCAACCGCTTTTAAAGCAAAACCTTCCTCAGTAGCTCAGTTGGTTAGAGCATCTGACTGTTAATCAGAGGGTCGTTGGTTCGAGCCCAACCTGAGGAGCCTTTAAAACTAAAGCCTGACAGAAATGTCGGGCTTTTTTTATTATGTTTGGGTTAAACATAGGTCAAACATCTCCCACAGGAATGCAAAATCCAATATTGGAATTTTACTTTCAATTAGCCTTTGAGGATAAAATCCAGGAACTAAAGAATAGTTTTCTGGGTAATGAATACTTTGAGAAAAATGGCTATACCTATTTGAATTCCCCTTATGACTATTATCTAAAAGAGGAAATGGTAATTGATGGGAATGACCCAACCTTCACTGTAGATTCAATAGACAGAGAAGAATTTTTTAAAATTCAGCTTAAAGAAGAAAGGCAGAATTTATTTCAGCAGATCAATAGTCTTAAAGCCCATAACTCCAAGAATGCTTTAAAAGTCATATTGGATGATTTAAAGTTGATATATGAGGAAATTGAGAGTAAAGACAGGGAAGATGTATATATAAATATTGTAGAAGATGAACTGATAAAAGTTATTTATAGGTTCTCAAAAGAATTTTCTTCAATAATTTCATACCATCCAATATTTACAGTACTTAAACCTGTCAATCCTAATGAAAGCTATTTCCAGGTTAAAGATCTTAAAACCTCTTTTTTCCAGAAATTACATACAGAAACATCAATAATAAACCTAATAGATGATGTTCAGGTAAGTGAAAAGGATTTCATTGATGTACTTACCTCTCCTAAGCCTTCTGCCACTATAAGATTTATCCAGCCTAATTATCAAGTAGCTTACTATTTGGAATCGATAGGAGTGTTTTTTCATAATTTGAATCCAAAGTCAATAGAGAAAAGCAAAGCATTTTACAATAAGCAGAATAAACCAATTAAAAAGCAAGATTTGTATACTGCTCTTTCAAGAAAAAATAAGGAATCTGGATTATGGAAACATAAAATTGATGAAATAATAGAAGACTTGAGAGATCATTATTCAGTATAGCTTACACTTTACCTTACACTTAATCTTAACCCTTCCTTACATATTTGAAATGAAGGGTTTTTTGTGCGCTTTATTTGAAACAGTGTTTAACTGAGATATGCGCATATCCATCATATAATTTCATGATGGAAAATATCCATAAAAAACTTGAACAAATAGAAAGTAAGATTGAGGAACATATCTTAAATACAAAAGAATTCCTTGATCTGAATGAAGCCTCAAAGTACATGAGGTTATCTAAATCAGCACTTTATAAACTCACCAGTAAAGGAGAAATTAAATTTTATCAGCCTGGTGGCAAAAAGATTTTCTTCTTTAAAGCTGATTTACATGAATGGATTAAGAAAGGGAAAGTTCAATCCACTTGTGAATTAGAGGATGAGGTAGAAAACTACCTGAATGATAATAACAAAATCTCCAGGTCATGATAGATTTTGTAAATATTCAGTTCAGGAATAAGGAGAAGTATGAATTAGAGGATAATATTTTATTGCTTCAAAACCTACCTGAGCCTTCAATTAACAGACATAAAATTGCTTCTGTCAATCAAACAATTGATTCATTTACTGAGGAAAAAAGATCCTATCCATTAAAAGGGAAGATTCAAAATATGAATATAAACTGTTATGAGAACAGCAGTGTTATTCAAAATTCAATACATAAACTTCATAATCTTCGACTTACAGGAAGAGAGCATAATTACAATGAGTTGACTTTCAGTCAGACATTGGATAATCTAAATTATCTGAAACATTTCTTCCCTAAGTTACCAGATGGAAAGCTAACACGACTTGAGTTTGGTTTTAATCTATATACAAGAGAAGAAGCACAATCAATTATCACAAAGAATTTGTTGATGCACAAATTTAAAGATCCTAGTAGGTATAGAAGAAATTCTACTATGTGCTATAAAGAGTTCACACACTCAAATTACGATATAAAGGTTTATGATAAAGCCAAGCAATATAAACGTCCTAAACATGAGAATATATTAAGGTTTGAAATAAGATTCAAAAGCAAGGGAATCCATGAATTGGGCATTTATACAGTAAGAGATTTATATAGGAAAAACACCTATAGAAAGTTATTCATTAAAAGCATGAAAAGATTTGATGAACTTCAGATAGTTGATCAATTTAATGCACTACCTACAGAACAATATAATAAGCTAATTCAATTTAGTAATCCTCACTTTTGGTCAACCTTTAATAATAGACAGACAAGGAGTAGATACACGAATGCCTTTCATAGCCTTTTAATTGAAAATGATTTACTCCAAACCAAACAGAGGATAAGAAACTTACTTCAGAAAAATTTTATAAAACTGATTAATAACTAATAGTGACGAAATCCAAACATATTATATATGGATTTTGTAACACTAACTAAACCAGAGATAATGAAAGCCACAATAAAAATATATCTTAGAAATAAACCTGACATTAATAATAATAAACCTGTAGTACTTAGAATTACCAAAGACAGAAAAACGAAATTAATTTCACTTGGTTTTAAAGCTAAAGATGAAGAATGGGATTCAGATAAAAATAGGTTCAATAAAAGATCCAGGAATTATCAAAAGAAGAATAGGGTTTTACTTAATCTAGAGGATAGAGCCTTAAAAGTAATAGAAGACTTCACAATTAATAATAATATGAACTTCACCTTAAAGTTATTTGAGAAGAAGTTTAGAGGAGAAAATAAAGAAAGGAAAAATGTAAACTCATATTTAACCAAACTAATTGATGATTTTGAGACCACAGGTAGATATGGTGCAGCTCAACCATATAAAGACCTTCAATCTTCCCTGTTTAAATTCACAAGTAAAAACCTTCAATTCAAGGAAGTTGATTTCAATTTTCTGAAAAGCTTTGAATTCTATCTCAGAAATCAAAATCATACAGAGGGAGGAATTGCATTTAAAATGAGACACCTCAGGGCATTATATAATAATGCTATTAATGAGGATATAGTAGATTACTCTTTCTACCCTTTCAGAAAGTACAAAATATCTAAACTTAAGGGGAAGAGTAGAAAGATTGCTTTAAATAAAGATGAACTTAATAGGTTTATTAATGTTGATTTAAGTAAAAATGAACATTTGGTTCAAGCCCACAAATTATTCATGTTCTCTTATTACTGTAGAGGAATGAACTGGATTGATATGATGAGTTTGAAATGGGAGGATATTTATGATGGAAAAATTCATTATACAAGAAAGAAAACTAAACAGCCCTTTATAATTGAAGTTTTGGATCCAGTAAAGGATATTCTTGATTTTTTCAAAAAAACACATTCATCAACTAATTATGTTTTTCCAATTTTATTAAAAGAAAATCTAACACCAAAACAGGTAAAATATAGAAAGCATAAGACTTTAAGGAATTATAATCTACAACTTAAAGAAATAGGCCATTTAGCTGAAATAGATAAGCAATTAACTAGTTATGTAGCAAGACATACATATGCTACTTTACTATATCACGAAGGAGTATCTGTGGAAAAAATATCAGCATCTATGGGTCATTCTAGTGTTCTTGTAACCATGTCTTATCTGAAAGAATTTGATAGTCATGATTTAGATCTAGTTAATCGTAAACTAATTGAAGAGCCAATAGAATTATACTAATTATAACTGAAGCATAATTTTGGCCCACGCTAGCGCGTGGGCTTTTTTATTTCCACTTATAAACTAAAAACTAATCTTATGAAACTTAGACAATCAAAAAGAAGTAGAGCCAAGATAAAAATGGCTTTACAGGGACCATCTGGTTCAGGAAAAACCTATTCAGCTTTATTACTTGCTCATGGGTTAATTGGAGGTGATTTTTCTAAAGTAGCTGTAATTGATACTGAAAATAATTCATCAGACCTGTATGCACACTTAGGAAATTACAAGGTGCTATCTCTTCAACCACCATTCTCACCTGAAAGGTACAGGAAAGCTATTGGTATTTGTGAAAGTGAGGGTATGGAAGTGATCATTATTGATAGTATAACTCATTGTTGGGAGTTTTTACTTGAATATCATTCTTCATTGCCTGGTAACAGCTTTGCTAATTGGAATAAGGTTACACCAAGACAGAAAGAATTCACTAATGCAATTCTTCAATCTTCCTGTCATATTATTTCAACTATTAGGACAAAACAAGATTATGTACTTAATCAAAGAGATGGCAAATATGTACCTGAAAAGGTTGGATTAAAAGCTATCCAGAGGGATGGGATGGATTATGAATTTACCTTGGTCTTTGATATTAATATTAAACATCAGGTCATAGCCTCCAAGGATAGAACAGGCTTGTTTATAGATAAACCTGAATTCAAAATTAATTCCTCAATAGGCAGACAGATTAAAAGGTGGTGTGAAAACTCTCTTACACTTTCAGAATTAAAATCAAAGGTAGAATCATGTTCAACAATTGAACAGTTAACCTCTCTGTTCAGAGAGAACCAGGACCTATCTAAACAATGCCAGCAAGATTTTATTGATCAAAAGAAATTACTGGAGCAATTAACTAATCAAAAACATACACAAAATGGAACTACAAACAATTGAAAATAGAACTGAACAAAGAAACAGAAATGAAGTCACTGAACTTCCTTGTACAGGGAAGTTAGGTGAGACCTCTATTAATTCTACTAATTTCATAAAGGCTAACACAGATAAGGTTAGCCTTTCTCATTTAGAAAAGGATTGTATCATACCTGTTTTTGCAAAGGATAATGAACAAACAATTGCACATCAGGAATTCATTAACTCTGCTTTAGAAGTAGTATCAAAACATTTTCCAAATGAAAATATTGATAATCCTGAAGTCAGGGTTTCTCATATGATAAAGGGAAGAACACCTGATGCAATACATATTCCTACAAAAGATTTACTACCCTACCAAAAGACAATTTATTATGAAAGAATGGCTTTTTCCTGTCTAATTCCTGGTATTACAAGAAAAATTGGAGATCATGAAATAGCTTTGTGCTTTGGAGGGGTTAGAGCATACAACAATGAAAATTTGTATAGCAAGAAGAGCTTAGAGAAATTTAAGTTCTTTATTGGCTTTCAAAACTTGGTTTGTTGTAATTTATGTATTTCCTCAGATGGATTTGCAGGAGAATTAAAGTCATCTTCATATAAGGAATTAAGTCAGAAAATCAGTGAAGTCGTTTCACAATTTGATATGGAGAATCAATATCAGGAACTGAGTGATATGAGAAATTATTACCTAACTGAAAGTCAGTTTGCTCAGATGTTAGGAAAAATGAGATTATATCATTTTCTCTCCAAGAAGGAAAAAGCAAATATTCCAAAATTGGATTTAACAGACAATCATTTTTCCACTGTTGCAAAAGACTATTACAAAGATTCAAGCTTTTGTAGGGATGAAAATGGTGATATTAACTTATGGAGGGTATATAATCTATTCACAGGAGCAAATAAGAGCTCATATATAGATACTTTCCTTGATAGAGGGGTGAATGCCTTTGAAATTGCTCAAGGGCTCTCAAAAGCAATCAGTGGTAATTCAGATTATCGCTGGTTTTTGAGTTGAAGAATGCGCTCATCATACTCTGATGAGCGCAACTATTTAATTCATGTAGTTCTACTCACCTTGAATAAAATTCTAATTAATTTTTTTACTGATTGAAGTTTTGTGTTTGTAAGATTCTAACTTATGACAGATTCTCCCTCTGAGAATATACGGGTGAATATTAATCTTTTCTGCGAATGAA
Source organism: Gramella jeungdoensis (assembly GCF_023805255.1). Lineage (GTDB taxonomy): Bacteria > Bacteroidota > Bacteroidia > Flavobacteriales > Flavobacteriaceae > Christiangramia > Christiangramia jeungdoensis. The sequence goes on along the minus strand of NZ_JAMSCK010000003.1, from coordinate 333,485 downwards.
ATAATATTTTCATCAAGAAAAGGATTTGATTCATATAGCTCTAAATATTGTTCCCATTCTTTTTGGGTAATAAGGTTTTCTTCAGCAAATTTATTTGCTTCTTTTTCTTCAATACTATTTTTATATTCTTTTGACTCCTGTTTAGGATCTAGATCAATGAATTGTGCCTCATTGTTATTCAAAAGATGTTTAAAGACATGACCTAGTTCATGAAATAAAGTGAAAGCAAAATTGTCAATCCTTTTGTGTCTTAAAGACATTCCTATTGCAGGATTACCCTCGCTCCAAAAAGATACTCCATCAACTGGAGTTTTTTCTCCTTTAGGTTGATAAATTAATTTAATACCAAATTCTTTTAGACAATTCTGAACTTTTTCTAAAGTGTTGTTGTTTTCATTAATAATTAATCTCAAGTGTCTAATTAAATCATCAGATTTCTCATAATTGAATTCACCTACGTGAATTTTAGATGCTTGGTATTGCACTAATTTTGTCCAACCAATAATATTGATAGGATCAATTTTTAATTTGGGAGACTTCCTAAATCTTGTATAGGCAGGTTGGACCCCTAAAGTTGCCAGCTCTTCAAAATGCTCAATTTCATAAATATTTTGAATCTTTTCTATATCTTCAATTGGATCTCCAGAAATTACTTTTTCTTTTTTCAGGAACTTATAAGCTATTTTATCTTTAATAAAATTAAATTTTTCGATAGCCTCTAATCTTTTGCTTTCTTTAGCTTTTATACGAGCTAAATCTAATTCATAGTTTTTTTGGGCTTCCATCCAATATTCGGCATCCACGCCAAGAATTTTTTCCAAAAGAATAGCCAACTCTGCATTAATATTTCTTTTTCCTTTAATTATTTCATTAAGCTGACTTCTTTTTATTCCGCTAAGTTTAGAAAAATCTGCTTGGGTAATAGAATTAGCATCCAGTTCATCCTTAATGATTTCTCCGGGATGAGTAGCTAAATAGGGGGTTATATTATTTGCTGTTGCCATTACTGATAATGTTTGCTTAGTTCCTCCAGTTCTAGAATATCAATTATTTCTGAGTTATCTGATGATGATTCTTGGAATATAATCCTATACTGTTTGTTAATCCAGACAGCACTTTTACCATTTAAATTACCTTCCTTTTTCTCATAATTTAAACTAGATATCTGATAAAGTTGTTCTATTCTGGTTATATTTTTGAGTTTGTTTACGGTTTTGACGTACTGCTTCACCAATTGGGGATTGGATTTATATTCCTTATACTTTCTTGTATTCCCTTCATATAGATCCTTTAGATATTCTTTTTCAAAAGAAACCGTCATAAATGTTATGCAAATATATATTATTTGTTCACATTTTTGTGAACAAACACTGTTAATAATTTTTTAAAGTAGTTTTAAGACTTCGATTATACTTTTTGCTGTATAGGTGTCTTCCACATCTTTACTCTGAAACACCATAAAATACTTATAGTTCTCACCTGCCTTATTAGCCCAGACTTTTCCTAGTCTATTCTTATCTCTACTATCATCATTGTCCCTATCATCACCTTTAGTTTCTATCAGAATTACATTTCCTTTTTTCGTATAAATAATAAAATCAGGATAATGATTGCTTTCAAAACCATTTAGGAAGAATCCTTTTCCTCTGGAGAGATTTCTATGCCAAAAAACTATATTATTTAAACCTGCTATCTCCATAATCATATTCTGCTCATAATTGTTCATGGAGTCTTCCCTGTCATATAATGACTTGGTGATAGAGGTGCTAGGGTTGTATGGCATAATAGTTTCCGGGAACTGAAAGCTCTCTTTAACTTTTATTTCATTAGCATCCAGAAGAACTTGGAACCTATCTTTGGCATATTCCTGAGTCAATGAGTTAATCTTCTGTTTGATCTTTTGAACATAATTAAATGGATTATCAATTATATCTCTTATCTGATCTGTTGAGAAGTTATCGAATACTCTACCTACATATTTTCTCAGCTCCTGTTCAGAAATAGGTGTCATATCACCTAACTTTGAAACTATATGAGCACTTACCTCTGAAATCTGTTTATCCTTTGGCTTAGAGAGTATGTTGTTTAAAAGGGCTTTTTTAGTTCTTTCTTTGATGTGGTTTACTGTAGCCTGTCTCTTATGTTCATCAAAATCTACAGTGTAGATATCAGCATCTACAGCATCAAAATCAATATTGGAGTTTTGATTTGCCAGGTTGAAGCCATCTAAAAGATTGGTCTTATTAAGGAATCTATCGTATTCAGCTAGCTCTTCAAATAAAATATTCTCATGGATCTCATCCTGGTCAATTACCCTGAAAAACTGAGGAAGTTTTAAATCCTTTACAACCTCCCTGTATCTTGAATCAATGGAGTAATATTTTGGTTGGGTTTTGCTCACTTCAGTAAAAAAATTAGTAGTGTTGTCAATATCAATATCATTAACCTTAGCTTCATACTCCTTTCCTTCCTTTTCAGCTTTTTCAGTAATTGTATCTACTATGGAAGGTTTATCATTTTCAATAATTACAGGCTCAGTACTTTCAGGATCAAATTCAATTTCTTCTAAATTAAAGTCTTCATCGGACTTTTTATCTGGTTCTTCATCAAATAAGTCTTTCTGAAGGATTTCATCTGTGGTTAGCTCTTCCTCAGGTGCTTCTTCAGCATAGTAGTCATCTTTACTAAATCCTGCTTCTTGTAGGCCATTTACAACATGATCCAATGTCTCATTGAATTTAGAAGATGCGGTTAAAACAAATGAAAGATTCAATAGAGGGCTTTGATGCCTGGTCACATAAGGTTGCCTTAGAATTCTTCCTAAAATTTGTTCAACATCTACAGCAGAAGATTTATCTGCGAGTGAAGCTAAGATGTAAGCATTAGGACAATCCCATCCTTCCTTTAGTGCATTTACGGTAATAATATATCTTACTGGACAATCCTTGGACATAAGGTTAATATCCTTTAACTCATCTGTACCACTAACTTTTATTTTGATTTGCTCTTCAGGGATTTTTAAGCTGACCAGCTTTTCTTTAATCTTTTGGAAGGTGGTGTTATTCTTACCTTTGATATTTGATTGAGCCTGAAACAGAATTATTGGCCTGATATATTTACCTGTCATTTTTTCCTCTTCTTCAGCCAATAACTCTAGCTTTCTTTGAAGTTGTAATGCACTAGTAATTACCTCTTCCTTTTTATGATGGTTATAAACTACTACTGGTAACTTCACCATATGCTCCTTTTTCAAAGCCATTGCATTGACAAAACTGATGATGTTACTGTTTTCCTTTGGGGTTGCAGTCAGGTCCAATACAAGAGATGGGTTGAGGTTATTAAGCATTTCAACACTTAGATCACTTTCTGCATTGTGGCTTTCATCAACAATCACCACGGGATTCAAACTTCTAATAATATTTATTAATGCAGTTTCATCAGTTTCTGGCAGTAATAACTCAGGATCAATTAAGTCTTTGAATGATTCTAATTGTCCATTCTCTTGATAAACCTTCCTGTCATCTTTCTTCCTGGAATTGATTCTTAGACTACTAAAGTTGAATACGAAAATGTTCAGTTGTTCAGTTACTGAAGCTGGATTAAAATTAGCCCCCTGAAGTAATTCATCTTTTTCATAAACTTCAACCCTTCCATTAAAAAGGCTGTTCAATTTTGCTCTGTAAGGATGATCTGGAGAAGATAAGTTTGTAACTGTTTGCTGTAATAAATTAGACCAGGGAACCAACCATACCACTGCCTTTGGATTGCCTTGATTAAAATATTTATTAATACTATGTAGAGCATTGCAGGCTATAAAAGTTTTTCCTCCAGCTGTAGGAACTTTCATAGCAATATGAACTGCACCAGGAATATTATCTATATAGGGCCTCATTCCTACAGAGCTACCATCAAGTTTTAATTGGTAATCACCAATTTTTTCTTTCCAGTAATTATTGAATGCTTTATTTGGTGATTGGTGCTTTTCCAGGAATAGAAGAAACTCCTCTAAATCATTAATTACCTGCTGCTGATAAGGTTTTAATTCCATATAATTTATTTAGAATCTAGTTATATCCCTTGGTATTTTTTTAAAGACAATATGATACTTATCCATGAGCTTTTTATCGAGTAGGCTGTTATCCGCATAAATAATATATTGTTCTGCTTTGATTTTAATACTTCTAAGGAAAGATTCATCTAATGTAGTTTGTTTCTTTTTGTCATAATAGAAATAATATGCTGTGCTATTCCAACACCCTAAGTGATATGGTTCTTTGGCCTGAATATATTTTTGTTTTGTTTCCGAAAACCATATATATTTCTTTATTTCATTTTCATCAATATCCTTATTTAGTAGCCCATTTTCGTCAAATAAGGGTTTGCCAAGTTCATAGTAACTAAAACTTCCATCCGTTTTTTCAATTTTTTTTGAACCACTACCGTAACCTTTAATAACTCGTTTAATCCTTTCGGATGTCACATTATTTGCATATTCCTCCATTTCAATTAAAATAAAACTCCTGTCACCACCATCCTGTTTGTTTAATTCTAATGTGGCTTGTCCAGTACTTCCTGATCCTGCAAAAGAATCAAGAACAATGGAATTTGAATTAGTAGATAATTGAATTACTCTTTTTACCAATTCAACAGGTTTTGGAAATTGGAATTTTTGGCTCAGACCTAATTTATTGAGCATAGTAGTACCTTGCTCACTTATAAATTCTGTCTCAGTCCAAATGGTTTTTGCTTTTACTGTACCTTTTCTATATTTTTCGTAAATACCCCAGCTTCCATCTTGTTTGGGCTTGCCAAAAATTGTTGATTTATCATTTTGGGAAACAACATTATCTTCAAATTTTTTTGTACCCCATCTCCAACAACTTTCTTCATTTTTACTATTTAATGGTAGAACCTCAATATTAAAGTTTTCATCTTTTTTTAAGGATGTCGGACAGAAACCGTGCTTATCTGGTAAATCCTTATTAATATATATAGGATAATAGAGGTTAGGACGGTTAAACCTTCCAAATTTAGGATTTCTGTTTCTAAGTTCTCTTATAGAGTATCTTCCATGAGAATCTTCATAGGGAAATAAATCAGCTCCCCCAGGAAGTCCATTTATTTTTGCACTTGGAGATTTTGCAAAGCACATTAAATACTCATGGGTTTTCGCTAGATCTTTGTATGTTTGCCCCCTTTTATTGGCTTGAACAATTATTTCAGCCTGGAAATTTTTTTCTCCAAAGATTTCAGTTAACATGAATTTTAAAGAATGAATTTCATTATCATCCAAGCTTACGAATATAAATCCTTCTGGTGATAAGAGCTTATGTAGAAGCTTAAGTCTTGGGTACATCATACACAGCCACTTATCATGTCTAGTAAGATCCTCACTTTCTTTACCTACTACTTCACCTAACCATTTTTTTAGTCTTGGATGACTAACGTTATCGTTATAAGCCCAACCCTCATTACCAGTATTATACGGAGGATCTATGTAAATACAATCTACTTTTCCTTCATACTCTGGCAACAAACTTTTAAGAGCTTCAAGATTATCACCGTGAATTACTTTGTTTTTACTCTCACCATCAATAGTCTCAGTACCTTTACTATAAGTATACTTTTTTTCTAAAATTTTAAATGGAACTTTTTGATGATGGTTAACTATTTTGTCTTTACCAATCCAGTTGAGTGTGGGCATATAAATTCTGTGATTAAATAGTGTAGGGTAAGTGCAAGGCTAAAAATAGAATTATTATCTGAATACTAAAAATAGGTTTTATCTCTTTGGTTCATTTTTTCTGTTATGGGTATACAAATAAGTGGCAATGAAAATCCATAAACTCAATCCTGAACAAATAAAATTCAAATTATACTTTGAAATAGTTAACCCCCATCCAGAGATGTAAATGGAGTAAGCTAAGAATAAAAGTGGCCCAATTAATATAACCAGTGCAAGAGGAGAAAAAATGAATATGGTTCCAAACTCAGAAAACCAATTCCTGTATCTCATGTTTCTTAACACTTCAAAGATGAGATTAGGCGGGAAAAATAAATAACTTCTGGAATAGAAAAAAGAGACATCTTCTTTTGTCTTCTCTGGTATCACTACTTCACTTTTTAATGCCTTGAAATCCTCATTCAGAAAATAGTAATAGAAGATAAAAAGACTATATACTACTGGAGTAATTAGGTTGATAATTTCAATCTGTGTGATATTGAATCCCCATAACTTAATTTCCTTTATCACTGAAAACTGTAGAAGAAAATAGAGTATTGGTATGATATAGAAAAATAGAGCTACTCTACGTTTTCTTTTGTCTACCTCTTGTGCTCTGATTAGTAAATATTGGTCAATATCTTCTGAACTCATTGGCATGTTAGTATTGGCATTGCTAAGATCAAATTTTTTTTTAAAAAAATTATGGAAGGGTTAATGAATTTATGACTGACCCTGGCTCAAAACCCCCACCCAATTCTAGTAAAGGGGAATCCCCCCTGCCTTTCATATTAGGTTTCAAATTTTGGTCTGAGATTTCAAAACCAAGGTGATAGCTGTGTTTTCATCTCAAGATGAGGTTTGATACTTTGGAAGTTTTTATTCAACTCAAAAATGAAAAGATATGGTTAGAATTGTTAACTACATTCAAAGATTCACAGAATCAGGAGACTCCTTTTATGTTTTAGAACTACAGGGAGGTATTCAGATGGTTAAATCCAAAGAAACAAACAAGTTCTATGTGACAGCCAAAAAGGCTACTATTCCATCAACCTTTGATGAAGAAACTTGTAAATCAATTATTGGTACAGAGCTTCCTGGGGAGGTAGTAAAGGTTGAAACAGAACCTTATGAATATACTATAAAAGAAACCGGGGAAGTAATTGAATTGAGTCACAGATATGAGTACCAGGAAGAAGAGAGGGTACCATCCACTAAGGTTGAGAAAAGTGAGTCTACTATAAATGATTTTGTGAAAGCAGAACAATCTTCATTCTCAGTGAATGGTGTAGAATAGTTTAAAAGGGGTTAGTTTGAGGCTAACCCTTACGCTTAAATTTTTAATAGCCATGAGAAATACTATTAGTGAAATTCAAGTTTCATATTCAAATGGGAATGACAGTAAAACTAAAATTACAGGGAGTGATATAGCATATAAACTTTTTCTTTCTTTTTGGAGCAAAGGTACTATCGAACTACAGGAAGAATTTAAAATTCTTTTACTAAACAGGAGTAATCATGTATTAGGCATCTATCCAATTAGTAGAGGAGGTGTTTCAGGTACATTGGTGGACCCTAAGTTAGTCTTTAGTGTAGCCCTTAAATGTAATGCTTCCAATATAATACTTGCTCACAATCATCCAAGTGGTAACTTAAAACCAAGTAAAGCTGATGAACTATTAACTCAAAAGTTGATAAAGGCTGGAAGTTACTTGGATATTAAAGTATTGGACCATTTAATTATCACCTCTAAGGGTTATTTTAGTTTTTTAGATGAGAATCTTATTGTTTGATACACGTAAGAGTATTCATTTCTGTATTAAAATGGGTAAATTTCGGAACTGACTAAATTTAAATATTAATTATAATAGCGATAATTGAATCATTATTCATTTGAAATATTAAATAAATTAGTATCTGAGATTTACCCTTTCACCATAGAAGAATTGAAGGCCTATCAAGATCAGTTGGATTTTAGATGGGTTTCAAGAAATAAAAATATACACTGGTCTGTTCCAGTCTTACGGGAGTTTTATACTAAATGGGACTGGGAAGGATTAGAAGAAAATTTAAGTGTCTTTAAATCTCTAACAATAGGTCTATTTTTCCCTGATAAGGTGGAGCTTCCTCTGTGTTCATGTAGTAGGAGAGAAGATTTTTGTGAGGATTTATATTGTTCAATTAATGCAAATAAATTAGCTTTTGCAAAATCTTTGGAGAGTACTTATCCCGATCTTTATATTAAAATAATGATGATGTGTGATTCAGGATTTATTGACAAGGAAATGATTAAAGCCTTTTACAGGACTCAAAACCCTGATTCAATTTTACAGTTTAGAGTTTCTTTATAATAGCTAAAATTTAAATAGTTCAATTATATTTACATCAAGTCCATTAGCAATTTTATTCAAAGTTGCCAGTGTGGAGTTGACCCTACCTGCTTCTAACCTGGACATGTTAGATTTTTCAAAATTGCATTTTGCAGCCAAATCTTGTTGAGAGATATTCTTGAGTAATCTTAACTCCTGAATACGTTTACCTACTTTTTTCTGTAAGGTTTCATCTCTCATTTAGTTGTCATTTAAGACAACTCAAAGTTTGTATATATTTGCTCGAAATGGTTATCATTTATGACAACTAGTAATATGAGAATTCTTTTATTTAAAATTTTGTTTCTAATTCCCTTCTTAAACTTTAGTCAAAATGCTTCGGTTTCGGAAGTAGAAAATGACTTAAAACAAGTTTTAAAAGAGTTCCAATTGGATATTAAAGATGAGTTTAGAGATAAAACATTAGATGGTGTTATTTTAACTGTACAGGGAATAGGAAATAAATTCAATCTCTTTGAACCAACAGATAAAACTCAAATAGACATTACAGTTTTTAGTCAGGAGGGTAGTTTAAACTGGATATATATAATTTTTGAAACCTCCATAAATATGAATTTGAGTTATGATGAAAAATTCAAATTAATAAACAAATGGTCTCAACCAGCTTCCAATGTGAGTTTATATTGGGATGAAAGAGAAAACCAATTTGTATTTAATACAACTGAGCTAATTTTTTCTGAGGGTGATTATAGCTCTCGGATTTACGATAAGTTACTCAGCTATTATGGAGCTTTATACCAACTAAAAAATAATTAATATGAGAAAGGTCCTTGTTTTAATATTAACTCTATTTGTAATTTCTTGTAGTGAAAAAAATAAATTTGACGGATATTATTATCAATCTAACTTCAAGCCTAACCCTTATTTTATGGCACCTCAAATTAGAGTGAAAGATGACTCAATTATAAGTTTTTACAACCATAATAAGGCTGTAGACTCCACAATTTATGCATGGAATGAGGAAGATAGTTCATACGTCTCAATAGAATCAAATGATAGAAATTTCGGGTTTTTAAATAGTAGATTTTATGCCATAGGAGAGGATACACTAGTACAACAATTTGACACTACAGGGTATGCAAAGAAATTAGAAAAATTCAATTTTGATTCTAGTCAAAAAATCTCCAGAGAGGAAGTTCAAATCGAAATTTATAGGGAAATTTTGAAGAATGGTTATGAAAAATATTCTGACACATTTGTGAGAACAGATAAGAAAAGCATTGTTAAAAAGATTGAAGAGCAAATTGTAAAGGATTCCATTAAAAATTTTCATCCCTTTACTTCTAATAGTAAGGTTAAAACTGCTGTTAGGGAGTATGCAGATTTTTATTTATCTGACCTGGGCAAATTAGTAGAAAATAGTATTGATATTAGAAGGCAAGCAGATGATTTATTTCATGTGAAATTATTACTTGAAAATAAGTATATAGGCAAGAGGCCATTGATTCTTGAATTAGATTTTGATAAAGACACTTATAGTGTAAAAAAGATTAATTAGGTCAAACATAGGTCAAACATTCCTTGTTAATATCTATTAATATTTGAAAACACCAATAACACTAAATACTTAAACCTACCATGTATGAAGAGAAATATTAATAATAGAAATAATAGGTAAGAATTCTTATAATGACTGTTAATCAGAGGGTCGTTGGTTCGAGCCCAACCTGAGGAGCCTTTTAAAACCCTTACCGACAGGTAAGGGTTTTTTATTTTGAAATATGTTTGGGCGAGAAGTTTATCCTGAACGCAGTCGAAGGAAGCCCTCCCGATAGATATCGGGACTGAGGAGCGAAAAAAACGCTAAACCAGTCTTGAAAAAGGCTGGTTTTTTATTTTAATGCTGGCAAATAGTAAGTTTCTAAGAAAAATATGATTAAGTAAATATTGCATTTCAAAACATGCCGGGATAAAAGAAAATCATCAGGTGGCTTTATCTGGAAATTCCTTTAATTGAAGAAGGGGGTCAGCAAATCAATTGTAATAACGTAGAAAGAATAAAAGGAGATAGCAAGTATCTCCTTTTAATATATAACAGATCATTTAACGAGGCAAAAAAGGTACATCTGTTATTGGATATCGTTCTTCCCGGTTTCTTTTTTAATATATTCAAGTTGCTTTAAAATGCGCTTTCTTTTTCTCCTAGTCCAAATATAAAATATTAAGAAAATCAAAAAACCAGATGAAAGAATTATAATAGAAGCATAAGAATCCATATGAATATTATGATTAATTCAAAAAGCAAAGAAATTATGCCAAAACACTATTAAATTAGTTAAAACCATGTTAAATTAAAACAATAAGATTAAGAAAATTTCAATTTTAGCGGGTATTTGGTTGAAAATTAATAATCAATGAAGAGTTGGGGCCCTCAAGAATTGCTTAACTATTTTCAGAATAATCCTATTCCGCCCAAAGATTTCGGTAAAAAAGAGAAGGAAATTTTACAATCCCTGCATAGCTACAAATTAATTGTTCTGAATGCAGATGGTACTTATTCCATAACAACTAAAGGTAAGCTGGCTCTAAATATGGGAGTTGAAAGATTTATAGAATTAGAGAAAATGGAGGTTAAACTCGCTTCCAAAGCACCAATTTTAAAATATCTCGGCAGGATGTTGTTTCTGGTTACTTTAATACTTTTATTAATTATAGTGTACTTATTAGCAAAAATTCTCGCCAATCAAACAATTGGTCTATTTAAATTTTAGAACTTTTTAGCTAGTTTTATAGAAAGCCGTTATACTTTTTCCCTTCCCACCAAATTTTAAAAAGGCAGAAAGAATTTACCTCCACCACGTATTATTGTCTTATCTTTTATTAAAGATCTCTGAACCTAAATTCCTGGTAAGTTTTACTTTTATAACCTTGGCTTTTTATTTAAACTGTTTTAATATTAAAACACTATATTTCAAAGGTTTAAGTGTGTGAAAAAATCGATCAAATGCTTTTTCGTTAAAAATCATTATCTTTATGAAGATTCAGTTTATCATACCAATTAGTTTAAAAATATTTTCAAGATCAAAAAGAGGTGTCATTCAGAAAAATATAAAAGGGAAAGGTATATATGGAATTAATAAACTGTATAGAACGGCTTCCAGGAGCTGTTGCTTTATTGGACAATAATCTTAAAGTTATGGTAGCCTCACCTAAATGGAACGATAGATATGCCGGAGAAGATGGCAGCAAAGGGGAATTAATCAGTGATCTGGTTCCTGAGATTTCTGATAGACAAATATCCAGATTGGAGTCCTGCCTTAAAGAAGAGAAGGAAGTTTCTTTTGAAATTAAAGAGAGGGGTGACTTAGCTAAACAATGGTGCTGCAAAAGCTGGAAAAAAGATAAAAAAGAAATTAAGGGAATAATTGTTCACAGTGCAAATTGCTCAGTTTTAGAAGAAAAACTTGAAAGCCATTTCAGAAAAGAATTTTTGTTAGAAAGTGTCCTTAACAGTATAAATACGGGGGTAATTGCCTGTGACAAAAGTGCTCAATTGCTTTTATTCAATAAGGCCGCCAGGAATATGCATGGCCTTGCGGAAAGGAAAATGAAACCGGAAAATCTTGCCAGGTATTACAGTTTATACGATAAAGATGGTAAGACATTATTAAAGACTGATGAAATTCCACTTCTGAATATGCTCCATGAAGGGGTTATTGAAAAAAACGAAATAGTCATAAAATCAGTGGATGGAGACCCAGTTATTGTCTCCGTAACCGGTAGTAGGCTTTATAATAAACAAGGAGAAATTGATGGTGCCGTCGTGGCGCTTCATGATGTAACCGAAGCCAGAGAGGCACAAGAAAAGTTGGAAATAAGTGAAGAAACTTTTCGTAGAAATTTTGAAGATGCGGCTATTGGAATGGCCATTACAGGTTTACAAGGGGAATGCATACGAGCCAATGAAAGTCTTTGTGAGATTATGGGCTATTCTCAAGAAGAAATTACACAACTTAAGTTTCAGGAGGTTACGCATCCTGATGATTTGGGAAAGGACATTGAATTAATTGGAAAACTTATTCAAGGAGAAAAGGACAGTTATCAATTGGAAAAAAGGGCCATACATAAAAGCGGCAGAATTATTTATTTGAATATTGCCGTTTCCGTGGTAAGGGATAATTCTGATCATCCATTGTATTTTATTTCTCAGATAAGTGATGTAACCCGACAAAAAAAGGCAGAGGAAAAATTGTCTTATATGCTATCTATAACCCAGGATCAGAATGAAAGGCTTAAAAATTTTGCGCATATAGTATCTCATAATTTAAGATCACATTCAGGAAACATTGAAATGTTGTTAGATCTTTATCTGGAAGATTATCCAGAGCAAAAAAGGAATGAATTAATGGAGATGCTTGTTGCTGCTTCTAAAAGATTAAGCGAAACTATAAATCATTTGAATGAGGTTTCATTAATTAATACTACTACCGAGAAGAAACTCACAGCCCTAAATTTACGTCATGCTGTTAATAATACGATGGATTCGATTAGTGCTTTAATTCAGAAGTATGATGTTTTAATCGAGAATGAAATACCAGGGGATTATGAGGTTCTTTGCATTCCTTCCTATCTTGAAAGTATTATCCTAAACTTTGCAACTAATGCTATTAATTACCGATCTGTAAAAAGACAACCCCGGGTAAGATTTCAGGCTGAAAAAAATAATGGGTATATTAATTTGATTATTGAGGATAACGGAGTAGGAATAAACCTTAATAAGAATTCAGATAAAATTTTTGGAATGTATAAAACCTTTCATAAAGGGAAGAGTTCCAGGGGTATAGGATTGTTTATAACTAAGAATCAAATCGAAGCTGTGGGGGGCAAAGTAAAAGCAGAAAGCAAGGTAGGCAAAGGCTCACGGTTTACCATATCTTTTAAATATGAAAAAAATTGATTGTACCTGGATTGTCGATGATGATCCTATTTTTCTCTACTATATGCGGCGAATAATGAGGTCGTTGGATGCTTTTGAAGACGTAAAAATATGTGAGAATGGAAGAGAAGCATTAAAAGATCTGAAAAAGGCTTCAAAAATAGATAATAGAAGTATTCCAAATCTTATTTTTCTAGATCTTAATATGCCTGTAATGGATGGTTGGCAGTTTCTGGATGAATTACAAAAAATGGAAAAAAGCAAAGACATTATTATTTATATTGTCACATCTTCAGTCGATCCCTCAGATAAGGAAAAAGCCTCTGCTTATGATTTTGTGGAAGATTATATTGTAAAGCCCTTAAAGGCAGATAATTTAAAAAATATCATATCAAAACATATAAATCATTATGCCTGATATCTAAGCTAGGCATTCCATTTTTAATAGATTTTAGCGCAGATATTATTCAAAAAATCTATGTGGGTTTTTGTTGAAACTGAATTGGACGAGAAGTTTATCCTGAGCGCAGTCGAAGGAAGCCCTCCCGATAGCTATCGGGACTGAGGAGCAAAATCAAAGTGAAACCAGTCTTGAAAAAGGCTGGTTTTTTTGTTTTTTGAAATTATTTAAAGTGTTGATTTTCATTTGTATATGTTAAAATTAAGGAAAAGAAAAACCCAGTATCCTCTTTTTAAAATATATTGAATGTTAATTCAAACAATGTAATGGATTTCTTGCCGTTATTTTAAGGCAAATTAAACCGAATAATGATGAAAGCATATCGAATTTTACCCGGAGTTTTATTTATATTTCTTCTGCTTCAGGCGTGTTCCGAAAATGAAGATTCAGTGAAGCCAGACCTGAATGGAATGGCTTTTTCGGCCGATGCGCATGTAAGAACTTCCACCTTACCTCAAAATATTCTGGATTATATAACTGATAACTATCCAGGCCTCACAATTATTGAAGCTGAAATTGAGGATAATCAGAATTATGAGATTGAGCTTAGCGACGGTACTGAATTGATCTTTAACTCCCAGGGAGAATTTTTAGGTGTTGATAACGATGAAAATGAATTTGGTGATGAAGACATAGCCCCCTCTGAATTACCTCAGAATATTCTGGATTTTATAAGTGATAATTATCCTGGTGTAGATATAGAAGAGGCTGAATTGGAAAATAATGGAAATTATGAAGTTGAATTGGAGAATGATGTGGAACTCATTTTTGATGGAGATGGTAATTTTCTAGGTCAGGCGCAGGATGAAAATGACGATGACCAAGGGGAGGATGAAGAAGATATTGACCCAGCCGAGCTACCACAAACAATCCTTGATTATATAGCCGAAAATTATCCTGATAATACGATCATCGAAGCCGAAAGGGAAGATGAGGGTTATGAAGTTACTCTTAATAATGGAGTAGAGCTGAAATTTGATCAGGAAGGGAATTTTCTTAGTCAGGAAGATGGGAATGGAGATGACGACGATGAGGATGAAGAAGATGATTAAACATCAAATTTATTTTAAAATTAATTGAGAAGTTAATCCTGAGACTAGCCTAAGGAAGGCCAGGAAGAGGAACCACTAATAACAAGCCTTTCGAGAACTCGAGAGGCTTTTTTTATAGGTACAGCCCATCCTAACAGCTTCATTATTTTCTGAAGTGCCGTAGCCATAAAAGTTTATTCATAATGCTGGGAAAGCACTTCTAGGTTGGAGAACAGAAATAGATTTTTTCATTTTTAGAGAAACTGCAGGGCAATTCCATCAATCTTATTCTTTTTATTCTATCTATTTTTATCATTTTTATGTTAAGTTTCTGCTCCATTTTTGGTGTTCATGTTAATACTATTTGGTGACAGATATAGAGAACCTAACAATAAAGCCCATAAACCTTTAAAACAATATAATGAAGCGAAGAAAATTCATTTGTCTTGGCGGAATAGCGATCACATCTTCCGTATTGCCAGTTATGACCGCCCGCACCTTTAGCGATCTGGTAACCGGGAGTAGAGCAAAAACAGATCTTCCTCCAGCCCCTTTAAAGCCCACCTGGATCAATACAGAACCTTTACGCCTGGCCTGGTGTCATTTAAGCCCGCAGCATGCATCTGCAGATCCTGAAGCTGTATTTGACAGGTTGGTGAAGGCTGATTTTAACTGCATCATGAATACCGCTGTAGATGAAGGAGCCTACTATCCATCCAATATTCCTTTTAACGAAGCCTGCCCTGCACTTCCGGAGGGAGGGGATCTTTATGGAAGTGTGGCTAAACTGGCCAGACAGAACAATATGAGGACCGGAACTCGTTTCGATTTCACACATCAAAGTAAAGAGGCACTGGAGGCTCACCCGGAATGGTTTATTCGCCATAAAGATGGCAGTACTGAGACGGATGCCGATGGGCGACCTAAACCCTGTCTCAACTCAAGTTTTTATCCCACCCAGGGCGTAAGGATTATTTCTGAAGTGCTTGAGAAGTACGATCCGGATATAGTTTATATAAACTGGTTTTTGAACTTTGGTGGCCATGAAAAGATCTGTTATTGTGATAGTTGTAAGAACGATTTTCGGCAGAAATACGGAAGGCCTCTGCCTGATGAGCCTGATGCAGACTTCATCGAATTCATTGAAGAAGCAGCCGATAACACTTCAAGGAAGATCGCAAACGCAATTTATAAGAAGCGCCCCGGGACGCTATATATTAATGCAGATGAGAATGATACCAGTCATGGTCATCATCTGGAAACTCATGCGGGGGATTGGATCTATTCCTCAAGTGAGCAAATCAACCGACAGCGAATTTCCTATCCTGACAGAGTGGGTATTGACCAGTGGTTTTCTTATTCTGGTGATCCTTCTGAATTTGATTCAAATTTAGTGGAAGAAATGAAGGTTCGATATTATCAGTTTGGGGCCCATGGTTCGCCGATTTCATTTTGCACACAAGGGAATTTATTGAACGTGTCACATCAGGTTGAGCTTGAAGAGGCAGCCAGGCTGAATGCATGGTATAAAGAAAATTCAGACCTTTACGGCCTTCAGCTGAATCGTTCGAGGGTACTGCTTCTATGTAAGCCTGAAATTTCTCCGAGGGCGAATCATACAAACAAAGGCATATATGCGCTGTTGACAGAATTACATATTCCTGTTGCTGTTTCAGAAAATCCTGATTCTCTGGTAAACGAATCACAGGATTATGATCTTGTAATCGTTACACCCGGTGCCTTGACCGATGGTCTTCAGGAATATGTTGAAAAAGGAGGTCGTGCATTATTTATCGATCGGCCGCCATCATTCGGAATGCCTTCAAATTTAAAATTGGAAGATAAACCAGTCCAGATCACAAGCGATGTAGGAAAGGGACAAATCTCTTATTTTGGACCATGGGATATTAGCGAGTATTATAAGGGCGAGGCACTAACCGGTGATATAGAAGGATTTTCCAATATTATGGAATCCCTGCTTGGGAATGATCGTCAGATCATTACAAATGCTCCTCCCAGGGTTGAAATGGTATTCATGTATCAGCCAGATAAGCAGCGTGCACTCCTGCATCTTATTAATTGTTCGGGAAAAACACGAGCAGGATTCCGGAAACCGGAAATATTTCGAACGATCAACATAGACCTCGCAGGTGAATTTTCTTCGGCAAGAGCGAGAGTTTTAGAATCAGATCTGAATATATCAAAGCGTAATGGAAGATCTATGCTAAGCATACCAGTGTTAAACGAATATGAAGTGATAGTACTAAGCTAATTGAAACAAATATGCGTATCTATTAAAATATTTTCTCCTTGTAAAGAGGAGTGCGAGTGAAAAGAAAAAGCTTAATAAAGGAACCGGAAGGTAAAGCCTATTCTGTAGCATAGTTGAAAGATCTGCATAAAGTAATACGCGGGGAACATATTGATTTGTTTGTTTATTATTCTCTAATTTATTCTATTTTTGGCCTGGAATTAAGAATCCCTCAATAAGAGGTGTTCATTATTAAAAAATCATTCATTAGAGGAGGTTCCGTTTAGGCTGCTCCCAAAAAATAAAAAGGAATGGAAAATATCTATCTTTTAATGTTAGTGGCATTGGTTGTTCTCGCGATCGCCGATCTTGTGGTTGGGGTGAGTAACGATGCTGTAAACTTTCTGAATTCGGCCATAGGATCAAAGGCAATTTCATTTAAAACCATAATGATCGTTGCGAGTTTAGGGATATTCATAGGAGCGGTTTTTTCCAGCGGGATGATGGAGGTCGCCCGGAAGGGAATATTTATGCCGGGGGAATTTTATTTTGATGAGATCATGATCATTTTCATGGCCGTCATGATAACCGATATTTTGCTCCTCGATTTCTTCAATACACTGGGGATGCCAACATCTACAACCGTTTCCATTGTTTTTGAACTGCTTGGTGCTGCTGTGGTGATGGCTCTTATCAAGATAAGCGCGAGTGATACAGGTAGTTTTGCAGATCTTGTGAATTATATAAATACTGAAAAAGCCACGCAGATCATATCAGGGATATTCCTTTCGGTATTTATTGCTTTTACCGTAGGAGCTATTGTACAATGGCTTTCCCGTCTTGTCTTTACCTTTGAGTATGAGAAGAAGATCAAAAATTTCGGTTCCTTTTTTGGGGGATTCTGTTTAACCGCGATCGGGTATTTCATATTTTTTAAAGGTCTTAAAGGGACGCCTTATTACGACAGCTTTAAAGATATTCTTGAAAGCCAGGCGCTTTGGATCATTCTCGGAAGCTTCGTTTTCTGGACGGCATTTTCATATCTTTATATGAAAATATTCAAAAGGAGCATCCTGATCTTCGTGATCGCTATAGGAACTTTTGGTCTGGCCCTGGCATTTTCGGGGAACGACCTTGTAAACTTTATCGGTGTGCCAATGGCAGCTTATCACTCTTTCCTGGCCTGGTCTGCATCCGGGGAGGCGGCTTCAACCTTCTCTATGGAAGTGCTTCAAAGTAAAGTGCCTGCACAGCCTTATTTGCTTTTCATCGCGGGAGGAATAATGGTGCTTACATTATGGTTGTCTAAAAAAGCCCGCAGTGTTGCCGAAACAGAAATCGGCCTCTCAAGACAGGGATACGGATCAGAGAAATTCGATCCTAATATGTTGTCAAGGAGTCTTGTAAAGGGAAGTACCAGTCTTTTTGAAGGAATAAAAGCAATTATTCCGGTAAGGGCAAAGAGAAAGCTGAGCGAAAGCTTTTCAAAGCCTGAAGAAGACTCTTATATGAATTATGAGGATAAGCCAGCTTTTGACATGATCCGTGCTTCGATCAACCTAACAGTGGCCGGGGTACTGATTTCGATCGCTACTTCTTATAAACTACCGCTTTCAACAACCTATGTGACCTTTATGGTGGCGATGGGTACATCTCTGGCTGATCGAGCCTGGGGACGTGAAAGTGCCGTATACAGGGTGGCCGGTGTGCTGAACGTTATTGGAGGCTGGTTCTTCACCGCCTTTAGCGCGTTCACAGCTGCCGGGATATTAACGTATATCATTTTCCTGGGCAAAGGACCTGCAATAGCCATTTTATTATTGGTAGCTATTGGGTTACTGGTAAGAAATTATCTTTCACATAAAAAGAAAGAGGAGGCCAAGACTGTCAAATCTGGTCTTGTAAAATCGGAAAGTAAGACCGTACAGGGTATAATCTATGAAAGTGCCGATAATATTACGAACGTGGTTACAAGGACAAATAAGATATATTCTGATGTATTGGAAGGCCTTGCGCTCCAGGAAAAAAAGAAACTGAAAAAGAGTAAGAAAGGGGTTGATAAACTTGATGCCGAGATTGAGGAATTAAGAGATCATATTTTCTTTTTTATTAAAAAGCTGGATGAAAGGAGCGTGCGGGGAAGCAGTTTCTACATTATCATTCTCGGATATCTTACCGATATCGCCCAAAGCCTTGAATTTATTTCCAAAAAGAGTTACAAGCACGTAAATAACAATCACAAACCTCTTCGTTACAATCAGATAAATGATCTGAAGGAAATTGACAATTCATTAGAAAAAATGCTTGGCGAGATCGAAGAGATATTCAGTACGCGAAAATTTGACAGGATCGAGCATATTCTGGCTTATAAGGAAGGAATCATGAATACCCTTTCTGATAAAATCGAGAAGCAGGTAGCCAGAACCCGTTCTGAGGAGTCAAGCCCAAAGAACACCACCCTTTATTTTAGCCTGTTGATGGAAACCAGAGACCTAGTTAACAGTATTATGAAGTTGATGGAAGAATATAACGAAAGTTACAGGAAAGAATAAAATTTCTTTATAAAGTAAAAAAGGGCGCTACTACAGCGCCTTTTTTTATTAGATAAACTCAACCTCAAAATTAAGTGTTCGGGGATAAAAACATTGTCGTGTGTTACATGCCTGATAGTAGAGTTCCCCGGCCAGTTTATTTACCTGTTTCAGCTTTCCTTCCTTGATTTTAATATAAACCATAATCTCAAAACGATCACTCAATACATTATGTGCTGTGGTGTCTAAAAAAATGGTTTGTTCTCCCATTGAAGAAAATTCATAACCCGTTACTTCGTAAGATGTGTTTCTTCGAAAAGAAACCTGTGTGGGAATAATATTCTCTGGAACACCTGACTCTGCCTGTATATAGTATCCATCCAGTATTTTAAAAGAAAGGCTTATTTCGTAATCGCTTTGAGAAGTTTTTACTTCGGTTTCTTCTTCCTCAAAGTATACAAATTCATCCTGTGAGGCTGAAATAAAGAAGACTAGCGCAAAGAGCAGGAGGCTAAAGTAGTTCATTGAGACGCTTTTTTAATTCTACAAGCTCAGCATCAAAATTTTTGGAGTCAAGTAGTGATATGAACTGGATCCTGCCCTCTTGATCTATTATAAGATTTGAAGCTAGCATAACCTCGTCCCGGGATAGATCAGGGAGTACATCTTTGGGAGCAAAGCTTGCGGCTACTTTTCCTTCGGGGTCCAGCAGAATGGGAAAGCTGAGATTGTGCTTTTCTTTTAGCTGCTTTTTAACCAGATCTCCGGGTTCCTTAACATCGATTATTAGAACCTCTACATTTTTATCTTTATAATCCTGGTAAAGTTTTTCCAGGTGAGGAGCCTCGGCATTGCAAAAAGGGCACCATGTGGTCGCAATATGCAGAACCAGGATTTTACCTTTAAAATCTTCAAGGCTTACCGTTTCATTGTTAAGGCTTTGAAGGGAAAATTCTGGTGCTTTTTTATTGTGAATTGCTTCGGAACTAACCCCAGAACTTTTACTCTCCTGAGCCAGAACCATCTGATTAAAGATGGGAGCTATCAATAGACTAAGAAAGATTAATAAACCGTACCTCCAGAATTTTCTATTCGTCTTCATAATTTCGGGTATTAAAGATTAACAATGACTTCAGTTATCAGCATGGAGGGTAGTTCTGTGAAAAACAGGGTATTATAAAAATAACATTAATTTAAATAATTAGAAAGGCATCGGTTTAAAAAGACTTTGCTACGGCTTTCTGCCGGATTTTGGTTATATTTTAATGTTTAAAATGTTAAGTATTTAGCTATGAAAACTGTACTTCAGAATATTGAGATCGAAGTGGTGAAAGGAGATATCTCTAACCAGCCCGATGTGGATGCTGTAGTCAACGCAGCAAATGCTGAACTGGCGCCTGGCGGGGGAGTTGCCGGAGCTATTCACAGTACGGCGGGCCCTCAGCTTTATGAGGAGTGTAAACCCCTTGCGCCTATTGATCCGGGGGAAGCTGTTATCACTAATGCTTATGGTTTGCCGAACAAGCATGTTATTCATTGTCTGGGTCCGGTGTATGGCCAGGATAAACCTGAAGACCAGTTACTGGCTTCCTGTTACAGGAACAGTCTGAAACTGGCAGAGGAAAACTCTTTGGAATCCATCGGCTTTCCGGGAATCTCAACAGGTATTTTCGGATATCCGAAAGAGCAGGCCGTTGAGGTAGTCTTTAATACTATTTTACCGGAACTTCCAAGAATAAAGCATCTAAAAAGGATTAAATTTATTGTTTTTGGCGATAAGGACCTTCAGTTGTATGAATCAAAACTAAAAGAAATCGCCGTAGGCTAACCAATCTTTCGATTAAATGGAAAAATTCTCTGCTACTTATACAGACCAGTATCAGCTTGCCATGGCGCAGGTATATTTTGAAAAAGGTCATAAAGATCATAAAGCGGTATTCGACTATTTTTTTAGAAAATTGCCCTTTAAAGGTGGCTACGCTGTTTTTTCAGGCCTGGAAGATCTTCTGGAAATAATATCGGGTCTGAGTTTTAGTGAGGAGGACATAGAATACCTGAAAGAAAATGGGTTTAAGAAAGAATTTCTCGAATATCTCAGGAATTTCAGATTCAGTGGAAATATTTTTTCGTGTATGGAAGGTGATTTGGTTTTCCCCACGAGGCCTGTGCTCCAGGTGGAAGCAAATATCATAGAAGCCCAGATCATTGAGACCATCCTGTTGAATATGCTGAACTTTCAGACACTTATAGCTACTAAGGCGAGCCGTATGAGGCTTGTTGCAGGTGATGCCAAACTTCTGGATTTTGGATTACGCAGGGCCCAGGCTACAGGAGGCTATTATGCTACCCGTGCTGCCATGGTAGGTGGATTTGATGGCACCAGCAATGTAGTGGCCGGCCGGGAATTTCAGATCCCTGTTTCGGGGACAATGGCTCACTCCTTTATCCAAAGTTATGATGACGAACTTGAAGCTTTCAGGGATTTCGCTGAAGGCAGGCCAGAAAACTGTGTTTTGCTGGTAGATACTTATGATACCCTTAAAAGTGGTGTTCCCAATGCCATAAAGGTGGCTAAAGAGATGGAAGGTCGCGGACAGAAACTGCTGGCTATAAGACTCGACAGTGGCGACCTTTCATATTTTGCGAAACAAAGCAGGAAGATGCTGGATAAGGCCGGACTGGAATACGTGAAGATAGCAGCTTCTAACCAGCTTGATGAAAATGTGATAAAAAGTTTGCTTGAGCAGCAGGCTCCTATTGATGTATTTGGTGTAGGAACGAACCTTGTGACGGGCGACCCTGATGGTTCACTGGATGGTGTTTATAAACTTGCCTGGTCTAATGGTAAGCCCAGAATAAAGATTTCAGAAAGCATCGTAAAAATAACGCTCCCGCATAAAAAGCAGGTCTTCAGAATCAAGGATAAGAATGGAAAATGTATTGGTGCCGATGCAGTTGGGCTTCGGGATCAGAAACATATAGAGGAGATTTTCCATCCATTCGAACCTTATAAGTCTTTGAAAATTGCTGATTTCGAGCAGGAGCCATTGCTAAAAAAAGTAATGGAAAATGGTAAGATTTTGATAGAGAAAAGGTCTCTCACCGAGATAGCCGATTACAGCCTGAGCCGGCTTTCTGAAATGCCTATAGAATACAAAAGATTTAATAATCCGCATATTTATAAAATAGGTATCAGTACACAACTGAGAGATGAAAGAGAAAAACTGATAAGATCACATAAAAATTCCGTGAAATGAGAACGTTGGTAATTATTGATGCACAGAATGATTTTATGCCGGGAGGTGCTTTGGCCGTGCCGGAGGGAGATAAGATAGTTCCTTTGATTAACGAACTGCAATCCAAATTCGATCTGGTGATCGCCACTCAGGACTGGCACCCGCAGGGACATGCCAGTTTTGCTTCCAGTCATGAGAATGGAAAGGAGTTTGAAGTGATCAAACTGGATGGTCTTGATCAGGTTCTGTGGCCGGACCACTGTGTTCAAAATACGAATGGAGCTGAGTTTCATTCAGGCCTGAAGACCTCAAGAATAGAAGCTATCTTTAGAAAGGGTACCGATCTCAGGATTGATAGTTACAGTGGGTTTTATGATAATGCGCATTTGAAATCGACGGGTCTTGCTGGTTATCTAAAGGAAAAGGATGCGACTGAGCTTTATTTTGTGGGTCTGGCCGCCGATTATTGTGTCTATTTTTCCATTAAGGATGCCCTGGGCGAGGGTTTTGACTGTACACTTATTGAAGATGGAACAAGAGCTTTAAAGGCTGAAGATTTTGAAAAAGCGAGGATCGATATTCTGAGAAAGGGAGGAAAAGTAATTAAATCAGGCGATCTGGAACTTTAGAAATTGAGGTAATAGATATAGCCTACCGTTATCCACAGCACAAAATCGTTGAATTTATTCTGAGCTCCCTGTACTTCCAGACCATCCAGGCGATCGGTATCATAGTAATGAGCTCTGGCTTCCACCATCAGGTCGTTATATCTTCCAAGCCTGTATCTCATTCCGCCACTTCCCACTATGGCAAACGTATGCCCGCTGTCCAGGAATATACCATCTTCAAAAGTTGGAAATAGAACTTTGGGGCTATCCAGAGGCCCAAGATCTGAATAGGCATGAGGATCATAATAAACATAATGAAGACCGAGGCTTATATATGGAGCAAATAGTACAGCGAAGTCCCGAGCTTCCTTTATTCCGAATAAATGATATTCCAGAGCCAGTCCGCCCTGAAAAAGCTGAGTACTTCCATGCATTGCCCTGAGTAACCTTCCGCTCTCACCACCTCCCTGTGCAACTGGGCCAAAGTGATCCAGCTTTGAACGCATATAATCTATCTCACTTCTTATCCTGAAATGCTTGGTGAAGAATAACTTGGTAGGTCTGCAGCTACATTCCGGTTTAAAGGCAAAATTCATATAATGCACCAACCCGACACCAAAACCTTCATTTTCGAGATTATTGCGAATATTCCAGCGCTCGCCATAGTCGGTAAAGAACCCTGCCGGGCCGGTAAGAATCCCGATTTCATGAGAAATATTGAGCTGGGCAGAAGCCTTCCCTGACCAAAGCGCGAGAAACAAACCAATTAATAAGATTGCTCTGGTGTTAATCATGAGAACAGGCTTGGAGTGATAGCAAATATAACAAAATACCTTAACGAAAAATTAAATGGCGCTAGTATAACCGTGCGCTCTAAATATAAAAGTTAATTTTATATCAAATAGAAAAATGAAACCACTAATCGTTAAAGAATATTTATATTTGCCACGTAAAATGGACGTGATTTTTATAATTTAATAACAGCGCCAGTCATTATGGAAAAAAACATCAAAGAATTTCTGGATAAGGTGTCAACCAGAAACCAGAACGAACCGGAATTTATGCAAGCGGTTCATGAAGTTGCCGAAACAGTAATCCCTTTTATAGAAGAAAATAAAAAATACCAGAACAAAATGCTTCTGGAACGAATGGTTGAGCCGGAGAGAGTTGTGATGTTTAGAGTGCCATGGTTAGATGATGAAGGGAACGTTCAGGTGAATCGTGGTTTCCGTATTCAGATGAATTCGGCTATAGGACCTTATAAAGGCGGTTTGCGTTTTCATCCATCAGTAAACTTAAGTATCCTTAAATTCCTTGCTTTTGAGCAGGTATTCAAGAACAGTCTTACAACCCTTCCTATGGGAGGTGGTAAAGGGGGGTCAGACTTTGACCCTAAAGGAAAGTCAGATAATGAAGTGATGAAGTTCTGCCAGAGCTTTATGACCGAGCTTAACCGCCATATTGGTGCCGACTGTGATGTTCCTGCGGGAGATATTGGAGTTGGGAGCCGTGAAATAGGTTATTTATTCGGGCAGTATAAGAGAATCCAGAATGAATTTACCGGTATTTTAACCGGAAAAGGACTTTCGTACGGAGGTTCGCTAATTAGACCAGAAGCCACAGGTTACGGAAATGTATATTTCACCCAGAATATGCTTAAAACAAGAGGTGAAAACATCGAAGGAAAGACGGTTGTGATCTCGGGAGCCGGAAACGTTGCGCAGTATGCTGCTGAAAAAGCAATCGCACTGGGCGCTAAGGTTGTTACCATGTCAGATTCTGGTGGATTCATCCATGACGAAGAAGGTATAGATAATGATAAGCTTCAGTTCATTATGGAATTGAAGAACGAAAAAAGAGGAAGGATCAGCGAATATGTTGATGAATACCCTTCTGCCAAATACCATGAGGGCGAGACTCCATGGGGAATAAAGTGCGATATCGCCCTTCCATGTGCCACTCAGAACGAGTTACAGGAAGAAGATGCAAAAACCCTTATCAACAACGGTTGTATTTGTGTTGGTGAAGGAGCGAATATGCCATGTACGCCTGAAGCGATCGAAGTTTTCCATAAGGAGAAGATCCTTTTCTCACCTGGAAAGGCTTCTAACGCCGGTGGTGTCGCCACTTCAGGATTGGAAATGTCACAAAACTCCATGAGATATAGCTGGACCGCTGAGGATGTGGACAAAAAGTTACATGAGATCATGAACGACATTCATGAGAAATGTGTTGAATATGGTACCCGTGAAGATGGTTATGTAGACTATGTTAAGGGAGCGAATATTGCCGGTTTCGTTAAAGTTGCCGATGCAATGCTTGCCCAGGGTGTTGTATAAGGTATCTTTTCTAAAAATAAATGAAGCCGCCGTAAAAAGCGGCTTTTTTTATAAATTCACACCAAATTTTCCTGAATGCTAGTTCGTACCCAGGCGATTGTAATAAGCGCGTTAAAATATGGTGAAGCCGATCTTATTGTAAAAGCTTATACCCTGAGTGACGGGCTTAAAACCTATATGCTTAAAGGGGTACTGAAATCGAAAAAAGGAAAATTTAAAGCATCGATGTTCCAAAGCCTTACCAGGCTCGAGATTATAGCCAATCACCGGGGTGGTGGTAAGATGGAATATCTCAAAGAAGCTAAAGTAACAACTAGCTATCAGAGCATTTATACCCATCCCATAAAAATGACGATGGCCATCTTTCTGGCAGAGATGCTTAAGAATACCATCAAAGAAGAGGAAGGCAATCCGGCACTTTTCAATTACCTTGAATATAGTTTTGAATTCCTGGATGCAGCCGATAAGATCGCTAATTTTCATTTGCTTTTTTTACTTAATCTAACACGATATCTGGGCTTTCAGCCTGAAGTAGAAAATAAGAACATGCCGGTCTTTAACCTACTGGATGGAGTATTTCAGGAAATCCCTACAAATGATTATTGCATTGAGGGAAAGAATGTAGAATTTCTCAAAAAGCTGTTAGGCACCGATTTTGATGCCATGCAGCAAATAAAAATGAATCAGACCTCCAGGAATGAGTTTCTAAATATGCTATTGTTGTATTATGAATTGCATATTGAAGGCTTTCACAAACCCAGGTCTCTAAGTGTATTAAACGAAATATTCGGTTAGATGCGATTTAAATTACTTACTCTCTTTTTATTTGTTTTTTCAGTTTCTCAGGCACAGGAAATTATGGTCCTGGATGCCAATACAGGTGAACCTGTGGCGAATGTGGCGATCTATAATAAAGACAAATCTAAATCTCAAATCACTAATACATTAGGAAAAGCCGATATTTCAGAATTTACCGATACCGAGGTTATCATCTTTAAATCGGTTGCCTATGAGGAGACATACAGGAGAAAAAGGGAGATCCTTAGCAATAATAATATTGTTCTTTTAGAGTCAACTGAAAATCAGCTGGATCAGGTGACAATTTCTGTTGCCAGGTTCCAACTTAATAAGGATGAGATTCCGCAAAAGATCGTGAGTATCTCACCTGATGATGTTCAGTTGACCAGCCCTCAGACCTCTGCCGATTTACTGGAAAGTACCGGCCAGGTTTATGTACAGAAAAGTCAGCTTGGCGGAGGGAGTCCAATGATTCGTGGTTTTGCGACCAACAGGTTGTTACTTACTGTAGACGGTGTGAGAATGAACTCAGCTATTTTCCGAAGCGGAAATCTTCAGAATGTGATCTCCATAGATCCTATGATTATTGAAAGTACCGAGGTAATTCTTGGGCCTGGTTCTGTGGTATATGGAAGTGATGCGATTGGCGGGGTGATGAATTTCTTTACTCTTAAGCCAAAATTCAGCTTTAATGAAGCGACCTCTTTTTCCGGGAATATCTACACGAGGTTTGCTACCGCCAATAATGAAAATACGGTCCATGCCGATGTAAATGTAGGCAGGGAGAACTGGGCCTTCAGGACCGGAGTGACCTATTCAGACTTTGGAGATCTTAAAATGGGAGAGCATGGCCCCGACGATTATCTGCGGCCAGATTATGCGGTGCGTCGTGATGGGGAGGATATCATGGTTGAAAATGAGGATCCACTGGTGCAAAAGCCAACAGGTTATGATCAGATCAACCTCTTGCAAAAGATAAAATATATGCCATCAAAGGACTGGGATCTGAATCTCGGATTGATATATTCAAATACATCAGATTTTCCGAGATACGACAGGCTTTACAGAAAGAGGGATGGGGTGCTTAGGGCTGCCGAGTGGTACTATGGCCCGCAAACCTGGTTTTTAGGTGATCTGAAAGTCAATCACCGCAGTGATTCTGAGTTTTATGATAAGCTGCAGTTTACAGGGGCATACCAGTTTTTTGCAGAAAGCAGGAATGACCGGAATTTTGGAGATCCTGTCCTGTTTACAACAGAAGAAAATGTAGATGCCTATTCAACAAACCTTGATTTTGAAAAGGATTTTTCTCAGAGCCGTTTGTTCTATGGGATTGAATATGTACTTAACAATATAGATTCAAAAGGAAGTTTTCGAAATATTGAAACAGCTGAGACCGGCGAGACGGCCAGCAGATATCCCGATGGTTCAAAATGGCAGTCAATGGCGATATATTCCAGTTATCAATGGAAACTCAGGGAGGACCTTTCGCTTCAATCGGGTATAAGATATAACCACATTCTGGTAAATGCTGCTTTTGATGAGCGTTTATATGATTTCCCTTTTGATAAGGCCGATATAAGTACAGGAGCTTTAACAGGAAGTTTTGGCCTTAACTGGAGACAGAATGATTTTGTAGGATGGCGACTGGGACTTTCAACAGCCTTTCGCGCTCCAAATATTGATGATATAGGTAAAATCTTTGATTCTGAACCCGGTTCGGTTGTAGTTCCTAATCCCGGTCTTAAACCGGAATACGCCTATAATGCAGAGTTGGGTACAGATCTGAACATTTCTGACAATATCAGGCTGGATCTAACCGGATATTATACTTATCTGGATGACGCCATGGTGCGTCGTGACTTTAATCTCAATGGAGTCACAGAGATAGATTATCAGGGAGAGCCCAGCCGGGTGCAGGCCATTCAGAATGCGGCAAATGCCTATGTATATGGGATCGAAGCAGGGATGGAAGTGGATTTTTCAGTGGCGCTAAGGTTGAAATCCCAGTTCAGTTATACAGAAGGAAAGGAAAATGAGGGTGGAGATTATATTCCTTTAAGACATGCGGCTCCAATGTTTGGGAATACACATCTTATCTGGAACAAAAGAAGATTAAAACTGGATCTTTTTGCTGAATATAACGGGCAGTTCGATTTTGAAGACCTTGCCCCCGGGGAGCAGGGTAAGCCTTATCTTTATGCGAAAGATGAGAACGGAAATCCTTATTCACCTTCCTGGTACACGGTGAATCTCACAGGGCAATATGAGGTTAGTTCCAACTGGCTTGCGACCGTTGCAATAGAGAATATTACCGATCAGCGTTACCGTACCTATTCATCAGGAATTGCGGCGGCAGGAAGGAATCTGATCATTGCTTTATCCTATACTTTTTAAGTTTCTTTTAACAGAAGAAGTTAAGCTTCAATATTTTATGTTTTCTCATAAGAATTAATTCATGTGTATTTTAACCTTGATTGATACCTTCTTTTGTTAAAAATCATTATTTTCGCAAATCATTTGAAAAAAGGAGAAAATGAGCAGAAAATTCCCTGAATATAAAGGTCTTGACCTGCCTAAGGTGGCAGAGGAAATCCTAAACTATTGGGAAGAGAATGATATTTTTGAAAAAAGTGTGACCACACGTGAGGGAAAAGAGCCTTTTGTGTTCTTTGAAGGCCCGCCATCAGCAAATGGTTTGCCGGGTATCCATCACGTAATGGCGCGTGCTATAAAGGATATTTTTTGCCGCTACAAAACCCAGAAAGGTTTCCAAGTTAAGCGTAAAGCTGGATGGGATACTCATGGCCTGCCTGTAGAACTGGGTGTTGAGAAGGAGCTGGGTATCACCAAGGAGGATATAGGAACCAAGATAAGCATCGAGAAATATAACGAAGCCTGTAAAAATGCGGTGATGCGTTATACCGATGTATGGAATGATCTTACCCGTAAAATGGGTTACTGGGTAGATATGGATGATCCCTATATCACCTACAAGTCAAAATATATGGAGACTGTATGGTGGCTGCTTTCTGAGATCTATAAAAAAGATCTTATCTATAAGGGCTACACCATTCAGCCATACTCTCCGAAAGCTGGAACCGGTTTGAGCTCTCATGAGCTTAACCAACCCGGAACCTATCAGGATGTGACCGATACAACGGTTACTGCTATGTTCAAAGTAAAGGAAGAAACACTTCCTGAATTTCTGAAGGACGCTGAAAATTTATTTTTTATCGCATGGACCACAACTCCATGGACGCTTCCTTCAAATACCGCATTAACAGTAGGGCCAAAGATCGATTATGTGACGGTTAAGACATATAATCAGTATACTTTTGAGCCAATTACAATTATAGTTGCTAAAGAACTCGCCGCAAAGCAGTTCGATAAAAAGTTCAGAAAAGCAGAATCTGAAGAAGATCTGAACTCTTATTCGGAAGGTGATAAAAAGATCCCTTATCTGATTGGAGAAAGTTTTAAAGGAGCAGACATCGTTGGGGTGAAATATGAGCAGGTATTGCCATATGCACAGCCTAATGATAATCCCGAGAATGCCTTCAGGATAATTTCTGGGGATTTCGTAACTACCGAAGATGGTACCGGGATAGTACATACAGCACCTACTTTTGGTGCGGACGATGCCATGGTGGCCAAGCAGGCCACTCCAGAGGTTCCGCCGATGCTTGTAAAAGATGAGAATGGAAACCTTGTGCCGCTGGTAGATCTTCAGGGAAGGTTCAGACCTGAAATGGGTGAGCATGCAGGGAAGTATGTGAAGAATGAATATTATGATGAAGGTGAGGCACCGGAAAAATCGGTGGATGTTGAGCTTGCAATAAAACTGAAAGAAGAGAATAGGGCCTTTAAGGTTGAAAAATATGTTCACAGTTATCCAAACTGCTGGAGAACCGATAAGCCTATTTTATATTATCCGCTTGATTCATGGTTCATTAAAGTGACCGAGTTCAAAGACAGGATGTACGAGCTAAACCAGAGTATCAACTGGAAACCAAGGTCTACCGGTGAAGGTCGTTTTGGGAACTGGCTTGCAAATGCCAATGACTGGAACCTGAGCCGTAGCCGGTACTGGGGAATTCCGTTACCTATCTGGAGAACCGAAGATGGAACCGAAGTCAAGGTGATGGGTTCTGTAGCCGAGC
This sequence comes from Gramella jeungdoensis, assembly GCF_023805255.1. Classification (GTDB taxonomy): domain Bacteria; phylum Bacteroidota; class Bacteroidia; order Flavobacteriales; family Flavobacteriaceae; genus Christiangramia; species Christiangramia jeungdoensis. The sequence goes on along the minus strand of NZ_JAMSCK010000003.1, from coordinate 303,080 downwards.
TGAAAGCAGAAATGAAAAAGGCTGTTGAAGCCGGATTTATGGATAAGGATATCTTCGAAGATTTTGATCCCGAAGTTATGAGTGAAGAGAACTATGATAAAGTAGATCTTCATAAGAATGTGGTAGATGGTATTACCCTGGTTTCAGATTCTGGAAAACCAATGAAGCGTGAGGCTGATCTTATCGATGTTTGGTTCGATTCAGGATCCATGCCTTATGCGCAATGGCACTACCCATTTGAGAACAAAGATAAGGTAGAGAATAAGTGGCGTAAGGCCGATTTTATTGCTGAAGGAGTTGACCAGACCCGTGGATGGTTCTATACCCTGCACGCAATTGCTACCATGATCTTTGATGATGTTGCTTATAAGAATGTAGTGTCAAACGGACTTGTGCTGGACAAGAACGGTCAGAAAATGTCCAAGCGTTTGGGTAACGCGGTAGATCCGTTTGAAACACTTGCGGTTTATGGGCCCGATGCTACCCGTTGGTATATGATCTCCAATGCAAATCCGTGGGATAACCTGAAGTTTGATATTGAGGGGATTGGAGAGGTGCAAAGAAAATTCTTCGGAACACTTTATAATACTTATTCATTCTTTACACTCTACGCGAATATTGATGGATTTACTTATTCTGAAAAGGACGTAGCTCTTGAAGAACGACCTGAAATTGACCGATGGATCCTTTCAGAATTGCATACGCTTATAGAAAAAGTAGATAAGTTCTATGCAGATTATGAGCCTACCAGGGCTACCAGGGCGATTTCTGAATTTGTTCAGGAAAACCTTAGTAACTGGTTCGTAAGGCTGAGCAGAAGGCGTTTCTGGAAAGGAGATTATGAGCAGGATAAGATCTCTGCCTATCAAACTCTTTATACCTGTCTTGAGACTGTCGCAAAACTTGGCGCGCCTATTGCACCATTCTATATGGACAGGTTGTTCATAGACCTCAATGCCGCGACAGGGAAAGACAAATCAGAATCAGTGCATACCGCTGATTTCCCGGTTTATGAACCAGGATTTGTTGATAAATCCCTGGAACGCAAAATGGAAAAAGCACAGACAATCTCATCCCTTGTTCTATCTTTAAGGAAAAAGGAGATGATCAAAGTGCGTCAGCCGTTGCGAAGAGTAATGATTCCGGTACTTGATGAAGAGCAAAAGAAAGAGGTTCAGGCAGTTGAGGATTTGATTAAATCCGAAGTAAATGTTAAAGAAATTGAGCTGATCGATGATGCTTCAGGGCTTCTTAAAAAGCAAATAAAACCGAATTTCAGGGTTCTTGGTCCGAGATTTGGTAAAGATATAAAACTGATTATCAGTAAGATAAACAAATTTGGTCCTGAAGAGATTTCAAAAATTGAAAGGGAAGGCTCTATTGAAGTGGAAATTAACAAAAATTTAGTTAATTTGTCATTAGATGAAGTTGAGATAACTTCACAAGATATTGAAGGTTGGTTAGTTGCCAGCAGTGGTAATTTAACAGTAGCCCTGGACGTTAGTATTAGTCCGGAGTTGAAGAAGGAAGGTGTTGCCAGGGAACTGGTTAACAGGATCCAGAACCTCCGAAAGGATTCGGGCTACGAGGTGACTGATACGATAGATGTGACCCTACAAAAAGATGGTATTGTCGAGGATGCCGTTAACGATAATATAACCTATATTAAGAACGAAACATTAACTGCGAAACTCGAATTTGCAGAAGTGGTAGATGAAGGCGCTGAAGTAGAATTTGATGATATTGCCACTAAATTGTTTATTAAAAAACATTAAGCTATGTCTACAGAAGTAAAAGAACGTTACAGTGATGCGGATCTGGCGGAGTTCAAAGCTCTGATCAAAAAGAAGATTGAAAAAGCACAGGAACAACTGGAGATCTACAAGAATGCTTATAAGAATGACGGTAACAATGGTACCGATGATACTTCTCCTACCTTCAAGGCTTTTGAAGAGGGAAGTGAAACTATGAGCAAGGAAGCTAATTCTCAGTTGGCGATCCGTCAGGAGAAATTCATCAGGGACCTTAAGAATGCCTTGATGCGAATCGAAAACAAAACATATGGTGTTTGTAGGGTGACCGGAAAGCTTATAGCCAAAGAAAGGCTTCTTCTGGTTCCGCATGCTACCTTGAGCATCGAGGCTAAGAATATGCAACGATAAACTTTACTTTATAATATATAAATTTAAAACGCCCCTCCATTATTTGGAACAGGGCGTTTTTTCTTTTTAGTGATGTGTTTTGAATAGGATTTGTATCTTTTTGCTGGTGTTGATGATTTCCTGTCCACTAATAGCTCAAAGGGATACGAAAGAGCTGATCGATGCACAGAAAATCCGGACTATTCGTATTGATACCGATGAGGTTTTCAGGATACGGATATCTACCACAAATAAACCTACTATCTCTATCCAAACCCATTCTGAAGGTGAGTATTATGATGAAATAATACTGGATACCTCGATCCGGGATGGCGAGTTCAGGCTTTCCACACGTTACCCCGAGATTCTTACCGGCGGCTACGATAAGCTTAGTGCACATAAGGTGTTTTCCCTGGAGATTCAACTGGAAGTTCCCATAGGTATGGAGATAATTATCAATTCAAACCTTGCCTCGGTGATCGCGCATGGAGATTATAAATCTGTTTACGCCGATCTTAAACAGGGCTACTGCCATCTATTGGCATTTTCTGGGTCGGCTGTGATCAATACTTACAGTGGGGATATCCTGGTGGAAACGGCTTCAGGAATGATCGAAGCAAACACGAGAAATGGGAAGCTTAAAATCCCTCAATTTCTGCCCGGCAGGAACCCTTTAAGGCTTACGAGTATAGATGGGGATATTCAGGTGCGTAAAAACTAAATAATATTAGTATTTTTGAGCCGTTTTCAACAAAAAAAATTCCATGTCCCTTAAAAAAGCCGGAATCATCATTATTCTGATCCTTCTTATAGATCAGATTTCCAAGATCTATATAAAAACCAATTTTGCTTTAGGTGATGAAGTAAGAGTCTTTGAATGGTTCAGAATCCTTTTCGTGGAAAATGAAGGTATGGCCTGGGGTACTAAGATTCCTGGTGAATATGGAAAACTGGCGCTTACGCTTTTCCGCCTTGGAGCTATTGTTGGTATAGGTTACTGGCTCTGGGATTCGGTGAGAAAAGGGGGGTCCAGGATCCTGATAGTTGCTATAGCCATGATCTTTGCAGGTGCTTTTGGAAATATCATCGATTCTGTTTTTTACGGGATCATCTTTGACGACAGTTACGGCCAGATAGCGAGCTTTTTGCCGGCTGACGGCGGGTATAGTTCTTTATTTCACGGGAAGGTGGTAGACATGCTCTATTTTCCTTTATGGAAGGGATATTTACCTGAGTGGATACCATTCTGGGGTGGAAAGTATTTTACTTTCTTTGAACCTGTTTTTAATATTGCTGATTCTGCAATAAGTGTTGGTGTGGCAATATTGCTTCTTTTCAATAAAAAAGCTTTTCCTAAGGCTAAGGAAGAAGGAGCGGAATAATTAAGCGGCAGTTTTCTCGAATATCTTCTCGAACTTTTTCAGCTCAATAGGCTTGATAAGATAATCGGTCACGAGATTGAAAGAACGTGCCCTCTCAAGATCACGTGGGTCTATGGAAGAACTTACCACGTATAAAGTGATCTTTTTATTCAGCTGATTCTTGATTTTGATGAATTCGTTCAAAAATTCCCATCCGTCCATTACAGGCATATTCAGATCCAGAAAGATGATATCAGGAAGTTTGTCTTCATCGGTGACATTTTCCATGATCTCCTTAAAATAGTCCAGTGCTTCTTTACCGTTCTTGTAAATAAGTAAATTCTCGGAAAGCTTTTTAATTTCGATGATTTTCTTAACTAAGTTCACGTATATCTTATCATCATCAATGATACACGCTAGCTCTACTTTTTGCCCCATATCAAATAGATCTAGAATTGTATTTTAAAAGTAGTCCCTATATCCAGGGTACTACTCACAGATATGGTCCCTCCAAGGGCTTCTACCTGGTTCTTTGTAATAAATAAACCAATTCCTTTTGCTTCCGGATTGTTATGATGAAAAGATTTATACATTCCAAACATCTTGTCACCATACTCATCCAGATCTATTCCCATCCCGTTGTCGCTAACTTCAAGATACTCCTTGTCATTCTCAACATAGGTCTGAATAAAAATAACTGGTTTACGTCCCGGTTGCCTGTACCGGATTGCATTCGTGATTAAATTTAATAAAATACTTTCAAGATATTCAGGGATATACCGAATTTCTTTTAAATCCTGAAATTCGGCGACGATTTTTGCATTTTCTCGATTAATAAGGGAGGAAATTGATGCCAGAACCACTTCCATGGCATCTTCAAACCTGATCCAAACTCTTTCTTTCTTCAATGAAGTTTGGATGCTTACAATGTCGTTTAATCTTGAAATTGCCGAATCCAGATTGCCGGCCACATCTTCCACATTTGCCAGAAGATCCAGTTTATCCTTATCGCTTTTGGATTCCCTGAGTAGTTCAACGATTAGACTTAGGTTACTACTGTGTGATCTTAAATGGTGGGATACTATATGTGCAAAATTAAAGAGTCTTGAATTCTGAGTCGCGATAATATCCAGTGAATTCTGCAGATTAAGTTCATTATTCTTATTCTCATCAATATTCTGTAGAACCCCTCTAATCCCTATTACTTCCTGCTCTTCATTATAAACTGGTTTTCCAGTGAGCCTCACCCAGAATTCACGATTCTGAAAGGATACCATTTTAAGCTCCAGTTTAAAAGGGATGCCATAATTCTCACATTTATCAAAGGCATTTCGCATCCGGTTATGATGCTCCTTGGCATAGAATTTCATCCGGTCTTCATAGGCAGGCTGAAAATCTCTCGGGCAATCAACGATTTTCCGGGAAACATCATCCCAGTAAATGTGCTTGTTCACTGTATCTATATACCAGCCCCCGGTAGATGTCATTTCTGCCGTTTCCCGATAATAGAAGAAATTTTCCTCAATGGTATACTGGTCCCGCTTGCTTTGGTGAATATTCACGAAAAGAAGCACAGCTGTTTCGCGTAGATTCTGTCCCTTATTTTTAAGATTCTTGCATTCGAACCAGCGATATTTCCCGTTTTCCAGCTTTAATTTTATTTCGAAACTGAAAGCCTCATTTTCCTTGATAAGCTGTTCAAAATGAATTCGGAAATCGTACCTATAGTCGGGGTGAAGGATGTGATTTATGAAAAACTCAAAGCGATCTTCGCGTATCTCAGGGTTCCCAACAAGAGAGTTGAAGTGCTCAGACCAGGTTATCTCCTTTGAAAACAGGTTAATTTTCCAGTAGGCGATATCAAAATCTTCCAGAATGCTATTTAACTGTAGGTCGCTGAGCATCAAAGTGATTTGTCAGGTTAAAAATAACGCAATAGTCTCATCATTACAAAAATTATTTAATGATGAAATTCATAAATCTTATCGGGTGTGACACAGTAATTTAAAGGTACGTCACTACTAAATACCTCTTTTATTTCTTCAACGGGCTTAAAAAAGGAAAGGCCTATTTTAACAAGATCGGGCCTGCAGCTAGCTAAAAACCGGTCATAAAATCCTTTTCCGTATCCTACTCTATGGCCCTTTTCATCGAAAGCCAGCAGGGGAATGAATACTACTTCAATTTTCTCTGTGGAGATCTCGATCCCTTCCTGCGGTTCGGGGATGTTCCATCTGCTTTTCTTTATTACGGTTTGATCTGTAAGTAAGTAATTTACAAGATTCCCTGTTTTATTATCGGCTCTCGGGATCACTACTTCTTTATCTTTTCCCTGCAGAATATGCAGCAGAAATTCGGTATCTACCTCTTTCTGCTCAGCGATGCTCAAAAATATATGATAGAACCTGTAGTCCCATACGGGTAGTTCCAGCGATCGGTTTGCGATCTCAAGGCTCATTCTTTCAATATCTGCCTCGCTTAATTCAGTTCTTAGCTTCTTGTATTTTTTCCTGATCTCACTCTTATGCATGCTCCTCGGTTTTTGGTTGCATAGAAATATGAAAAATCGCATCTCCCTGGTACACGATTGGAGATTCGTTCACATTGATCACATAACCTTCGCTGGTTGACTTTATCTTATGCCTGAATTTTCCGTAAGGGTCAGTAATGGTGGCGATGTATTCTCCTTTTTCTACATGTTTTCCACAGGGAACTTTCACATGTAAAAGTCCGCTATACTTTGCCCGAAGCCATGAACTGTTTTCTATTAGCACTGTATCCATTTTTACATCCGGATAATCGAATTTCGCATTCAGCATTTCTAGGTGACTAAGAATTCTCATAACACCTTCCACACCGTATTTGGCAATATCCTTATTGCTGTCAAGGGATTTTCCTCCTTCAAAAAGAAGAACGGGAATTCCCAGTTTTGAACAGGTTTCTCTAAAAGATTTGGTAATGGTTTTGGAATGAATGGTGAAAGGAGCGTTGAAAATGCGGGCATATTTAATGCTTTGTTTATCTCCTTTTTTGACCCTAATCTGTGGAGCATTGAATCGAGCGGCTCCTCCTGTATGGAAATCCAGGCAAAAATCGGCTATGGGCAATATTTTCTTTACGAACTGATAGGCAAAGCGACTTGCCAGCGAGCCATGTTTAGTTCCTGGAAAAACGCGATTGAGATCCCTTCCGTCAGGAAATTCCCTTGACATATTTAAAAACCCAAATATATTCACGATGGGAATGCAGATAACAGTGCCTATTTGAGGTTTATTGATTCCTTTGGAAATGATCTGCCTAACAATCTCTACCCCGTTGATCTCATCCCCATGAATTCCTGCTGTAAGAAGAACTACAGGACCCGGTTTTTTGGAGCGTTCTATGATCACGGGTACTTCCACCGAAGTGGTGGTATAGAGCTTGGCCATGTTGAAATTGATAGTAGCTCCCTTTCCCGGAAGTACTTTTTCTCCTAAGATCTCAAGAACGTTGTTCTTGTCTATACGAGGCATATATTATACGTTTCTTTCGATGTATCTTATAATGGTTTTGGCGATATCCTTCCCGGTGGCTTCTTCAATTCCTTCAAGTCCCGGTGAACTGTTCACTTCCAGAATTAAGGGTCCTCGGCTACTTTGAAGCATATCTACACCCGCAACTCCAAGCGCCATGGCTTTAGCGGCTTTTATGGCTGCGTTTTCCTCATCATCGGTAAGCTGGATCACAGAAGCTGATCCTCCACGGTGCAGATTAGACCTGAATTCTCCCTCTTTTCCCTGTCTTTTCATTGCCCCAACAACATGTCCGTCCACCACAAACGCACGAATATCAGCTCCGCCAGCTTCCTTAATAAACTCCTGCACGATTACCCGTGCCTGTAGTCCGTTAAATGCTTCGATAACCGATTCGGCTGCATTCTGTGTTTCGGCCAGAACAACCCCAAGGCCCTGGGTGCCTTCCAGAAGCTTAATAATTACAGGAGCTCCGCCTACATGTTCAATTATTTCCTTGACGTCTTTGGAATAATTGGTGAAAACCGTTTTAGGAAGGCCAAGTCTTGCCCGGGATAGGATCTGTAAACTCCTTAACTTATCCCGGCTTCTTACCAGTGCCTGCGATTCTGTTGTGGTAAAGGTTCCCATCATCTCGAACTGCCGCACCACGGCGGTTCCATAAAAAGTAATGGAGGCTCCAATCCTGGGGATTACAGCGTCGGTATCTTCCAAGAAATGGCCTTTATAATAAATACAGGGGTTTTTTTTCTCAATAATAAGATCGCACTTTATTGGATCTATCACTTCAACTTCATGATTTCTTTTCTTCGCAGCTTCCACCAGTCGGCTGGTAGAGTAAAGCCTGCTATTTCTTGATAGAATTCTTATCTTCATTTATCTTCTGATTATAGGATACGTCGATTAATTCGGTATCCACTATAAATTTTTTGGTTAAAAATTTTCTGCCTAACAACACAGGATATCTCATTTCCTGCCGGTCTGATAGTGAAAGTGAGATTTTAAAGGTTTTGCCAAATAAGCGGATGTTTGACTGAACCTGATATCTCTTCTGGATTATACCATTACTACTTCTAACAAATACAATATCGTAGTCTTCGAAAACGAATTCCTGTCCATCATATAAAGGATGTTCCTCATCAAGGAACCTACAATGGATCTCGTTGTCTTTTTCGATTATGTTTTCGCAATGAATTGATGAAGTGTAAGCGCCGGTATCGATCTTTACGGCGATATCGTTAAGGTTTAAGGCAGGGAAATCTGCCTTGTCGAACCTGCCAATCACGATCTTCTCCATATTGCAATATACTAAAAACCATAAAAAGTTAAGCCGGTACAAAGTAAAGCAAAGATTATGCATTTAATCAAAAGCTTTTTTTAATATCAAGAATTTTTTAATCCTGTTTAAAATTTATCTGGCTCTCAATTATGTTTTAAATTTGAGTAATGGAAAAACCTGCTCTGGAAGTTCAGTTAAAAACTTTGCCTAACAGCCCCGGGGTTTATCAATATTTTGATAAAAACGGGAAGATACTTTACGTAGGGAAGGCCAAGAACCTTAAAAAAAGGGTTACTTCTTATTTCACTAAAAAACATGACAGCCACCGCATTGGGGTGATGGTAAAGAAGATTCGGGAGATAAGGCATATCGTTGTAGCCTCAGAAACCGATGCATTATTGTTGGAGAACAATCTTATCAAGAAGCATCAGCCACGCTTCAATGTGATGCTGAAAGACGATAAGACCTATCCCTGGATATGTATTAAAAATGAAAGGTTTCCCCGTGTGTTTCCCACGCGCAAGCTCATAAAGGATGGGAGTGAATATTATGGCCCTTTTACAAGTTTCAAAACCGTAAATACTCTGTTGGATCTCATTAAAGGTCTTTACAAACTAAGAACCTGCAATTATGATCTGGCAGAAGATAAGATTAGAAACGGAAAATATAAGGTTTGCCTGGAATACCATCTGGGGAATTGTGAAGGCCCATGTGAAGGGCTTCAGACTGAAGAAGATTACAACCGGAACATTGAGGCTATAAGGCAGATCGTTAAAGGGAATTTCAAGGATTCTTTGCAGCGTTTTAAAAATCAGATGAAGGAACATGCTGAAAAAATGGAGTTTGAGGATGCCCAGCGAATCAAGAATAAGATCGATGTACTGGAAAACTACCAGTCAAAGTCGACAGTTGTGAACCCAAAGATCAACAATGTAGATGTCTTCACAATAGTCACCGATGAGGGCTATGGGTATGTAAATTTCCTTCAGTTGTCTCATGGTGCGATCATTAGGTCTCACACTATTGAGATGAAAAAGAAACTGGATGAGAGCGACAGGGAATTACTGGAGCTTGCTATAATTGAAATAAGACAGAGGTTCAATTCGAACTCTAAGGAGATCTATGTCCCATTTAAAGTAGATGCTGGGGAGGACCTTAAGGTGACCGTTCCTAAGCTTGGAGATAAAAAGAAGATTGTGGAACTTTCCCACAGGAACGCTAAATACTACAGGCAGGAGCGCTTCAAACAAATGAAAATCGTTGATCCAGACAGGCATGTGAACCGAGTGATGGCACAGATGAAGGAAGATCTTAGGCTGAGTGAGGAACCCAGGCATATAGAATGCTTTGATAATTCCAATATCCAGGGGAGCAATCCGGTAGCTGCCTGTGTTGTTTTTAAAAATGGCAAACCAAGTAAAAAAGATTATCGTAAATTTAATATCAAGACCGTTGAAGGTCCCAACGATTTCGCTTCAATGGAAGAGGTTGTATTCAGAAGGTACCGCAGGTTGTTGAATGAAGATGAAGAACTTCCTCAGCTGATCATTGTAGACGGAGGTAAAGGTCAGCTTTCAAGCGGAGTAAAAGCTTTGGAAACACTGGGTTTACGAGGAAAAATCGCGATTATTGGTATAGCAAAGAGATTAGAAGAAATATTTTATCCCGAAGATCCAATCCCTTTATATCTTGATAAGAAATCGGAAACTTTAAAAATAATTCAGCAGCTTAGAAACGAGGCGCATAGGTTCGGAATTACATTCCATCGCAATAAAAGGAGTAAAACAGCGCTAAATACAGAGCTGGAAGCTATCCCGGGAATAGGAGAGAAGACCGTAGTAGAATTACTGAAGCATTTCAGGTCTTTGAAAAGGGTGAAGGAGGCTTCTCAAAATGAACTGGCTGAAGTGGTAGGATCATCAAAAGCCGGAATTATTTATCAGCATTATCATACAGGTTAAATGAGGAAATTTCTCCCTTTACTTTTTATTGTCTTCACCATGCTTGGATACGCTCAAAAAAATGACGATCCAAAGGTGGGACTTGTCTTGAGTGGAGGGGGAGCAAAGGGACTTGCTCATATCGGTGCCTTAAAGGTGCTTGAAGAGGCCGGGGTTCGGGTAGATTATATAGGTGGCACAAGCATGGGTGCTATCATTGGCGGGTTATATGCTGCAGGCTATTCGGCTAACCAGCTCGATTCAATTTTTCATGCTACCAACTTTAATATCCTTATTCAGGATAATATTCCAAGAAGCGCCAAGACATTTTATGAGAAGGAAGATACCGAGAAATATGCACTTACCCTTCCTTTTGATGATTTTCAGGTAAGGGTTCCCTCGGGCTTATCCAAAGGTCAGAACATATACAACCTTATGAATCGTCTTACCATGCATGTGAGCGAAATAGATGATTTTGACAACCTTCCTATTCCTTTTTTCTGTGTCGCAGCCGATATTGAAACCGGTGGAGAAGTGGTGCTGGATGAAGGATCGCTTGCTAAATCTATTTCGGCAAGCGGCGCGATACCTTCTTTGTTCAGTCCGGTTAAGATCGATGACAGGTTGTTAACCGATGGAGGTGTGGCAAATAACTATCCGGTTGAAGAACTTCGCCGACGGGGGGCTGAGATCATAATTGGTGTGGATGTCCAGGATAGTCTGATTGCGAGGGAAGATCTAAGAAGTGTTTTTGATATCCTCACCCAGATCAACAATTTTCATACAATTGCTGATATGAAGGAGAAGCGCCCGCTCACAGATATTTATATTAAGCCCGATATCTCTTCTTTTTCCATATTGTCATTTGATGAAGGGGCAGCAATAATTGATTCCGGTAGGGTAGCAAGCCGGAGAAAAATAGATAAATTAAAGGAGCTGGCTAAAAATCAGTCTCCGTCAAAGAAGTTTTCGGTTCCAAAAATTGAAAAATTCAATATTAGCGGACTAGTACTGGAAGGTAACAGTGATTACCCGAGATCTTATATACTCGGAAAGCTGAAACTGGATTATGATGAACCTTACGATCTGGATGATCTTGGGATTGGGATAAATAACCTGTCGGCAACCGGGAACTTCAATAAGATAAACTATCAGCTCATTCCCACTGAGAAACCAATGGATTATACCCTGGCAATGCAGATCGAGGAAAGTGAAAATAAGACCTTTCTTCGGCTGGGGCTTCATTATGATGAGCTATATCAGAGTGCGGCTCTGGTGAACCTTACTAAAAAAAGTTTGATGTTCACCAACGATGTGGTCTCTCTGGACGTGATCCTGGGGGATAAGTTCAGGTATAATTTTGATTATTATCTTGACAAAGGTTATTACTGGAGTATAGGTTTGAAATCAAGGTATAATAATTTCGAGAAGGAGGTAAGTTTTGACCTTGCCAGGGAAAATGCAGGTCTGGATGATCTTGGCGGAGTTAGGGAAATAGAAGTGGACTATAAGGATTTTACAAATCAGTTTTACGTTCAAACCCTGTTCAAACAGGTTTTCTTATTTGGGATGGGAGCCGAACATAAATATCTGAAAATTGCATCTTCAACCATCAATAATCCAATGCCTCAAAACAGTAGTAATGTGTTTGAGAACAACCATTATTTCAGCACCTTCGGGTATCTCACTTATGACAGTTACGACAATAAGTATTTTCCAAGAAAGGGGCTTTATTTCAATGGAGATTTCCATATTTATCTTCTGGCTTCTAATGATGATCCCGATTTTGCTGAATTTTCCATCGCCAAGGGAGAGATTGGTTATGCCGCACCATTGTCAAATAAATTTGTGATAAGGCTTTCTACAGATACCGGTTTTAAGGTAGGGAACGATAATATCAATGTATTCGATTTTTTCCTCGGAGGCTACGGAAATAATCTGATTAATAATTTCATTCCTTTTTATGGATACGATTTTATTAGCCTTTCGGGGGATAGTTATATTAGGGGGTTACTTGAGCTTGATTATGAGGCGTATCCCAAGAATCATATTATCGCCAGTGCCAATTTCGCCAATGTAGAAAACCGTTTATATACTACCGGGAACTGGTTCACCTGGCCAGACTACTCTGGCTATGCGCTGGGCTATGGTTTGGATACTTTTTTAGGTCCTATGGAGGTGAAATATACCTATTCGCCTGAAGTAGGAGAAAGCTTTTGGTTCTTCAGTCTCGGGTTTTGGTTTTAGTGCCTGTTTTGCTTATTTGGCTGGCAGTAAGTTGTTTTCACTTTTAAGCCTCGGTTTTTAGACTACATTTAAGAATAATTCGCTAAAATTTCATGATATTTGTATAAATCGAAAAATAAAGTAGAAATAATCGGAATCTTTCAAAAAACTATAGCGTTTTGATCGATTTTAAATCTAAAAATTATGCCTTTTTATCATAAGCTTGGTAAAATCCCACATAAACGTCATACGGTGTTCAGAAAGCCAGACGGAAGTCTTTATTATGAACAACTATTTGGAACAATTGGATTTGATGGTATGTCATCAAACCTGTATCATGAACATCGTCCCACTCAGGTAAAGGAGATTAAGGGTAGCTATGATGTTACACCTAAGGTGGCTGTTGAAAATAACCTGAAGTCATACCGGTTCAGGGGATTTCAGGTAACCCCCCATCCAGATTATCTGGAAAGCCGGAAGACGGTTCTTACAAATTCAGATTGTGATATTATTCTGGCTTCTCCGCAGCAGTCCACTGATGACTATTTTTACAAGAATGCAGATTCTGATGAACTGATTTTTATACATAAAGGAACTGGAAAGCTGCGCACCCATCTGGGAAATCTTGATTTTAAATATGGAGATTATCTGCTGATCCCCAGGGGAACTATCTATAAACTGGATTTTGATGAAGAGGATAACAGGCTGTTTATCGTTGAATCAAGAAGGCCTATTTATACACCTAAGAAATACAGGAACTGGTTTGGCCAGTTGCTGGAACACTCACCTTTCTGTGAACGTGACCTAAGGCAACCTAATGAATTGGAGACCAACGACGAACGAGGGGACTTTCTTATCAAGATCAAAAAACAAGGGAAGATATTTGACATGGTTTATGCAACCCATCCTTTTGATGTGGTGGGTTATGACGGTTATAATTATCCTTACGCATTTTCAATTCACGATTTTGAGCCAATAACCGGAAGAATTCACCAGCCACCTCCGGTACATCAAACTTTCGAGACTGATGCTTTTGTGGTTTGCAGCTTCTGCCCGCGTAAATATGATTATCATCCTGATGCTATTCCGGCACCATATAGTCACAGTAATATAGATAGTGATGAGGTGCTTTATTATGTGGATGGAGATTTTATGAGTCGTAACGATATTGAGGCTGGTCATATCTCACTTCATCCTGCCGGAATACCCCATGGGCCTCATCCGGGAGCGGTTGAAAGAAGTATTGGCCAGGTGGAGACCGAAGAACTTGCCGTAATGGTAGATACTTTCAAACCTTTGATGCTTACCGAGGATGCTATGGAAATAGCAGATGAAAGCTATCACAAATCATGGCTGGAAGAAGAGGATAGGGAATAAGTATGAAAGAAGATCTTTTAGCCAAGGACAGGGCGATGTGGTAAACTTTGAAGTTTTTTCAAAAGGATTTATTATTTCGCACATTAAAAATTAAAAATATTATGACTACAGATAACACATCATTAAAACTGGAAAAAGTTGTTCCCGATGCAGAGGATTTTCTTCCAATTCTGGGGACAGATTTCGTTGAACTTTATGTAGGTAATGCCAAGCAGGCAGCTTATTATTACCAGCATGCATGGGGATTTCAGCCTGTGGCTTATGCCGGACTTGAAACCGGGAAAAAAGATACGGTTTCCTATGTGCTGCAACAGGGGAAAATAAGACTGGTCTTAACTTCTCCGCTTGAAAGAGGTGGGGATGTGAATGAGCATATCAATAAGCATGGAGACGGAGTTAAATTTGTGGCTCTCTGGGTGGACGACGCAAGAAAAAGCCATGAAGAAACTACTAAAAGGGGCGCTAAATCTTATGCGGAGCCTTATGAACTGGAAGATGAAAATGGGAAAGCAGTAATCTCGGGGATACATACCTACGGAGAAACCGTTCATCTTTTTGTGGAAAGAAACGAATATGAAGGCCCATTCCTTCCAGGCTACAGGACCTGGACCACAAAAGCAGAAACAGAAGACACAGGTCTTAAGTATATTGATCATATGGTGGGTAATGTGGGCTGGAACGAGATGAACAAATGGGTTGAGTTCTATGCTAAAGTGATGGGATTCGCTCAATTGGTTTCATTCGATGATAAGGATATTTCTACCGAATATACTGCTCTTATGAGTAAGGTAATGAGTAATGGGAATGGTCGTATCAAGTTTCCTATTAATGAACCGGCGGAAGGGAAGAAAAAATCTCAGATCGAAGAATACATCGATTTTTATAATGGAGCAGGTGTTCAGCACATCGCACTGGCTACAGATAATATTATCGAGACTGTTACTCGGTTGCGAGATCGAGGTGTTGAATTTTTATATGTTCCGGAGACGTATTATGATGATCTTTTGGACAGGGTTGGAGAGATCGACGAAGATCTTGAACCTCTTAAGGAACTTGGAGTTCTTGTAGACAGGGATGATGAAGGATATTTATTGCAGATATTCACAAAGCCGGTTCTGGACAGACCAACTATGTTTTTTGAGATAATTCAGCGTAAAGGAGCCCAATCTTTCGGAAAAGGAAACTTTAAGGCTTTATTTGAAGCAATAGAAAGGGAGCAGGATTTACGAGGTACATTAAATTAAGATTAAAAAACTGCTAAAATTTAAATACGAAAATTGAATTTCTGACAATCACACAATTTTTTAGTTAAAGTTTATTTTAGCGTTGCAGGCAAGGTAGAAATATCAGACTTTTGCACCGCATTTTTGGAGTGGTTACCAGGAATGATTTAATTTTTTTCATAATTTAAGTTTTAGTTGGTTAATAAGACAAAATTCCCCGTCATTAATTTGATGGGGTTTTTTGTTTTAATACTTTTGGAATAGTAATTGTAATTAGCGTATAAACCCTATAAAATACTGTAACTTAGGAAATTTAATGTGATGAGAAGACTTTTTACGATTACGCTAATATATATCTTTATATCCACTACTCAGGGATTCTCCCAGCAGGCATTTGAAGCCGGAGAATGGTTCAAATTCCGTATTCATTATGGTCTTTTCAATGCCAGCTATGCTACTCTTGAAGTAGATGAAACCAGTCTCAATAATAAACCTGTTTACCATGTTAAAGGCCGTGGAAAATCCACAGGTTTACTAAGTCTTTTTTTCAAGGTTGATGATGACTATCAAACCTACATTGATCGTAAAACGGGTAAGCCCTATAAATTTATCAGGAAAATTAACGAAGGTGGTTATACCAAGGATCTTGAGATAGACTTTGATCACCGGGATAATAAGGCTCATGTACTAAATAGAGAAACTAATAAGAGAAATAGCTATTGGGTTCCCGATAATGTACATGATATGTTGTCGGCATTTTATTATATTCGCAACCAAATTAATGGGAGGGATCTTAGGCCAGGAGATGAAATGACGCTTAAAATGTTTATCGATGATGAGAACACAGATTTTAAGCTTGTTTTCCTTGGCAGGGAAGTGATCAAAACCAAATTTGGAAAGGTGGCTACTTTAAAATTCAGGCCTTATGTTTTGGCGGGCCGGGTATTTAAAGAAAAGGAAAGTCTTACCTTCTGGGTGAGTGATGACAAGAATAAGATCCCTATTAAGATTGAGGCCGATCTGGCCGTTGGTTCTTTAGATGCCGATTTGGAGGCTTATAAAGGCCTTAAACATCAGTTTAGTATTATAATGAATTAAATATGGAAATAAAGCCCGAAATCGCCGAACGCATTAATAAACTTGAAGAAAAATTCAGGAATTCGGGTCAGGATATGGGGTCCTATTTAGATGGTCTTCTTTACGATCGTTATCTTTCTTACTGGGATTATATAAGTGTGGATACGCTTCTTAGTCTTCAAAAAACAAATACCCATTTCCCCGATGAAACTATTTTCATCACTTATCACCAGATCACAGAATTATATTTTAAACTCATTATTCATGAGCAAAAACAGATCATAGAAAGTGAGGCGCTTACCCCCTCGTTTTTTATTGAAAAGCTTAAAAGGATAAATCGTTACTTTCGAATCCTTATAGATTCCTTTGACGTGATGATCAAAGGGATGGATAGGGAGCAATTCCTGAAGTTCAGGATGGCACTTCTGCCTGCAAGTGGTTTTCAGTCGGCGCAGTTCAGAATGATCGAATTGTACTCAACCCCGATGGAACATCTGGTCTCAGCTGATATTAGGAAGGACTTTTCAGAAGATGACAGTCTGGAAGAGCTTTATGAGAATATTTACTGGAAAAAAGGAGGTATTGATCTTAAGACAGGTGAAAAAACACTGACCCTGAGACAATTTGAAAAAAGATATACTCCCCGGTTTTTAAGAATAGCAGGTCAGGTAAAAGGGAACACTATTTACCATCGTTATCTTAATATGACTGAAGAGGACAGGAGCAATAAGGATCTGATTCAGGCATTGCGAAATCTTGATGTTAATGTGAACATCAACTGGCTTTTAATGCATATGGGGGCGGCGTATCGTTATCTTAGTAAAGAGAAATCGACAATAAAGGCTACTGGAGGGACCAACTGGAAACAGTTTTTACCTCCCGGCTTTCAAAAAATATCTTTCTTTCCTAATTTATGGAGTAAGGAAGAGCAGGAGGATTGGGGCAAACAATGGGTTAATCACACATTTAATACAGAAAAATAAAAAACAAAGAATTGAAGAAACTAGGCTTATTGTTAATGATGATGCTGGTATTTATTGCCTGCAATGATGATGAAAAAGACCAGGCCGTAAAGGAGGTTAAGGAGAAGAAGCTTCCTCCTGTGGAAAAGGAATACGGTTTTGTGCTTAACAATTATGAGGTAGTGAAAGATACCATAAAGTCGGGAGACTTTTTTGGCGCTATAATGGATAAAAGTGGTGTTGATCCCGGAAAAGTATATGAGATCACCCAGAAAGTAAAAGATACTTTTAATCCTGCACGAATCGTAGCAGGTAAGAAGTATATGATCCTGAAAGACAAAGACTCGGCCAGGACCCCGAAGTTCTTTATATACGAGAATGATAAGATTAATTACACGGTGGTTTCTCTAACAGATAGTATTTATGCTGCGAAACGTAAACGTCCTGTTACGGTAAAGAGAAGGGAAGTCTCTGGAGTTATTACTTCATCCCTTTCTGAAGCGATGCAGGCACAAGGACTTAGCAACCTGCTGGTTTACGAATTATCAAATATTTACCAATGGAGTATAGACTTCTTTAAACTTCAAAAGGGAGACCAGTTTAAGATGGTCTATCATGAAAAATACATTGAGGACACTATTTTCGCGGGAATTGAAAAAGTAGACGCCGCGGTATTTAAGCATTCAGACAAGCCTTTTTATGCTTTCAGGTATCTTACAGATACTGTGTCGGGAAAACCGAGTTTTTACGATTCTGAAGCGAAGGCGTTACAGAGCTTTTTCCTTAAAGCTCCGCTCAATTATTCCAGGATATCTTCAAGGTATACCAAGAGACGTTTTCATCCGGTTCAGAAAAGGTGGAAAGCCCATTTAGGCACCGATTATGCGGCTCCGTACGGTACGCCAATTGTAAGTACCGCTAATGGTACCGTGATCGCCTCCAGCTATACTTCCGGGAATGGCAATTATGTAAAAGTTAGGCATAACAGTAAATACACTACTCAATATTTACATATGACCAAGAGAGCGGTTAGAACCGGACAGGTAGTGAAGCAGGGTGATGTAATAGGGTATGTTGGTAGTACAGGATTGGCAACAGGACCGCATGTATGTTATAGATTCTGGGTAAATGGAAGACAGGTTGATCCCTACCGTCAGAACCTGCCTTCAGCAAAACACATTGAAGAAGAACTCAAGGACGAATACTTTGCTTATATAGAGCCTTTGAAAGAAGAACTAGATCAAATTCCCTACAAAAATATATAGATGAAAAATATAAATCCAACCACAACCAAAGCCTGGAAGGAATTAGAAAGTCATTTTAAAGAAATTGAAAATGAGCATATGAAAGATATGTTCATTAATGATGACAATCGTGCTGAGAAATTCAGTATTCAGTGGGAAGACTTCTATGTTGATTATAGTAAGAACAGGATCACAGAAGATACCAGAAGTCTTTTACTTAAGTTAGCAGAAGAATGCAATCTGGAGGAAGCTATCAATAGTTATTTTTCCGGGGAAGCAATTAACCAAACGGAAAACAGGCCTGTTTTACACACGGCGTTGAGAGCCGATAAGAATACTAAAATCAATGTAAGGGGAGAAAATGTTCTTCCTGAAGTTGAAGAAGTGAAGGCAAAGATCAGGGACTTTAGCAACGAAATTATTGATGGTACCAGGAAAGGTTACACAGGAAAGAATTTTACCGATGTGGTAAATATCGGGATTGGAGGGTCAGATCTTGGCCCGGTGATGGTTACCGAAAGTCTGAAATTCTATAAGAACCATCTTAATATGCATTTTATTTCAAATGTAGATGGTGACCATGTGCATGAGACCATAAAGGATCTTAATCCTGAAACTACGCTTTTCCTTGTTGTTTCTAAGACCTTTACAACGATGGAAACACTCAGCAACGCAACGACGGTTAGAGAGTGGTTTCTGAAGTCGGTGCCGGAAGAAGAGGTTTCCAAGCATTTTGTAGCTGTTTCTACCAATCTTCAAAAGGTAGAGTCCTTTGGAATAGATAGAAATAATATCTTTCCTATGTGGGACTGGGTAGGAGGACGTTTCTCATTGTGGAGCGCAGTGGGGCTGTCTATTTGCCTTGCTATTGGGTACGATAACTTTGCTTCTCTGCTCGATGGGGCTCACAAAATGGATGAACATTTCAGGAAAACTTCATTCAAAGAAAATTTACCGGTACAACTTGCTCTTTTAAGTATCTGGTATAACAACTTTTTCAAGGCAGAAAGTGAAGCTGTGATCCCTTATTCACAATATCTCGATAAATTCCCGTCTTATCTGCAGCAGGCTATTATGGAAAGCAATGGTAAAAGTGTAGATCGTAATGGAAAGAGAGTGGATTATGAGACTGGAACGATTATATGGGGTGAACCCGGTACGAATTCCCAGCATGCTTTCTTTCAGTTGATTCACCAGGGAACAAAACTCATTCCTGCTGATTTTATCGGCTTTAAAAAATCACTTTTTGAAGATAAAGCACATCAGGATAAGTTGATGGCTAATTATTTTGCTCAAACCGAAGCTTTGCTCAATGGGAAGAATGAAGAAGAGGTTGAGGAAGAACTGAAATTCAAGAATTTTACCAGGGACGAAATAGACAGGCTTAAGCCTTTCAAGGTTTTTGAAGGAAACAAACCTACCAACACCATTCTGATAGATAAACTCACTCCTGAAAGTATGGGAAAACTTATTGCCCTATACGAGCATAAGATCTTTGTGCAGGGGGTTATCTGGAATATTTTCAGTTACGATCAGTGGGGTGTAGAATTAGGTAAACAACTTGCGAATAAAATTCTTGCAGAGTTTGATGATAGAGACGTGAATAATCATGATTCTTCTACAAGAGCACTTTTAAATTACTATTTGAAATAATAAATATTTAATAGGAATACCAGGAGCTCCGGAGAAAATCCGGAGCTTTTTTTATGTAATACCGTGGGGTTGCTTTAACATAAAATTTTTTTCTGGGTGTAGATATTAACAAATTGTTTTTTAGGCAGATAGGCTTTTGATCTAAGTATTGGCGGGAGATCATAACAGAATGCATATTGTTACATTTCTGAGCCAGTGAATAAAAAGTTAAAAGTCTTAACATTTGGATAATGAAAGTTTTGTAGGAAAGTGTTTTTTTTGCAGTGAATTTTAATCAAACACAAACTATTAAACAAATGAGGAAATTATTACTGCTAGCGATGCTTTTGGCGTCTGCTACAATTTTTGCTCAGGGAACCATTACCGGAACGGTAATCGATTCTGAAACAAATGGACCTCTGCCAGGCGCGAACGTGACGGTAGTAGGCACCAACAATGGTACAATGACTGATTTCGACGGTAAATTTAGCCTGCAGGTTGATGCGGCTACCGGAACGATAGAGATCAGCTTCGTTGGTTATGAACGTAAACCTGTTAAATTTTCTATCCAGAATGGGACTGCAGATCTTGGAGAAATCATTTTATCTCCAGATGCAGATGCGCTTGACGAGATCGTTATCACTACTTTCTCTCTTGCAATAGACAGAAAAACTCCAGTAGCTGTATCTACTATCAAAACAGAAGAGATAGAGCTACGCTTAAGTAACAAGGAATTCCCTGAAATTCTTAAGACCACTCCCGGTATCTATGCTCACAAGCAAGGTGGTGGTTTTGGAGATGCTGAACTTCGTCTAAGAGGATTCGACTCAGAGAACGTTGCCGTTATGATAAACGGAGTTCCCGTGAACGATATGGAAAACGGTCGTGTTTACTGGAGTAACTGGGCCGGTCTATCTGATGTTACGAGAACCATGCAGGTTCAAAGAGGTCTAGGAGCTTCCAAGGTTGCTGTTCCTTCTATTGGAGGTACCGTAAATATCGTTACTAAATCTACTGACGCTGCAAAAGGAGGTAATATCTTTACCACTACAGGTAACGATGGTTACCTAAAAGTTGGAGGAACTGTTTCTACCGGAAAACTTGAAAATGGATTTGCAGCTACTGTTTCTGCCTCCAGAACTTCTGGAAACGGATTTGTAGATGGAACTGAATTCACCGGTTACTCATACTTTATCAACTTCGCAAAGGAGATCAATGAAGATCATGAACTATCTTTCACTGCTTTTGGTGCACCACAGGAGCACGGACAGCGTGAAACCGCTCATAATATAAGTGTATATCGCGATAGCGAAAGAGGCGTTAAATTTAACGGTGACTGGGGTTACCTAAACGGTGAGGTTACTCATATTCAGGATAACTTCTACCACAAGCCACAGATGTCGCTTAACCATTACTGGACTATTTCTAACAGAAGTAAATTATCTACTGCTGTTTACGCTTCCTTCGGAACTGGAGGTGGTGGAGGATACGAAGGTGCTGCTAACCTAAGAAGTGTAGATTCACCATATAGAAGCGGTTACCTTCAGCCATTTGACCTTGACCAGGTAGTTAATGAGAATGTTGATAATGGAGCTCTTGGTTCTGAAACAATTCTTTATAATTCCAGAAACGATCACAACTGGTATGGAGCCCTTTCAACTTTCACTACCGAGATCACTGAAGATATTGACCTTTTGGCCGGTGTAGATCTTAGATATTATAAAGGGAAGCACTTCCAGGAAGTAAAGGATCTTTTAGGAGGTTCTTACTGGCTTGATGAAGATAGCGATGAGAACAATCCAACTAATGTTGCCAGAGTAGGAGACAAGATCAACTATTACAATGATGGACTAGTTCACTGGGAAGGTGGATTCCTTCAGGCAGAATACTCTAAAAATGATCTTTCTGCCTTCATCTCAGGAGCTATTTCTAATACTTCATATAAAAGAGTTGATTATTTCAACTATCTTGATTCAGATCCGCTTCAGGAAACTGACTGGATCAGCTTTGTAGCTCCTAGTGTAAAAGGTGGTGCAAACTATAACATCGATGATAAGCATAATGTTTTTGCGAACATTGGTTTTTTTGAAAGAGCGCCTTTCTTTAACCAGGTGTTCCAGAACTATCGTAATGACATTAACTCAGAAGCAAAAAATCAGAAGATCTTTAGCTATGAGCTAGGCTATGGTTTCCGCAGTGCAAAACTAAGGGCAAATGTAAACTTATATCGTACTAGATGGAATGATAAACCATTTACTCAATCTTTCTTTGATAGTGCTTCCGGTGAAAACTATTTCGCGAATATTCTTGGAGTAGATGCGCTTCACCAGGGTATTGAAATTGACTTCACTTACAAGCCTTTTGATGAATTTACTATTACAGGTATGGCTTCTATTGGTGACTGGAATTGGGACAGTAATGTTGGTAACGTATTTATTTATGACCAGGAACAAAATCCAGTAAATGAGCAGCCGATTGAATTATTCCTTAAGGATATCCCTGTTGGAGGTGCAGCTCAAAATACGTTCGCTCTTGGAGGTGACTATGAGATTATAAACGGTACAACTATTAGAGCCAACTGGACTTATGCAGACAACCTTTTCGCTGAATTCGATCCGCTTGGAGTTAGTTCAGATGATGGTTATATGCCATGGGAAGTGCCTGCTTACGGTTTGGTTGATCTTGGGCTTACTCATAGATTCGAAATTGGGGCTCTTGCAGCTACCTTGAATGGAAACGTGAACAACCTTCTTGATACAGAATATGTGAGTTTTGCATTTGACGGTGTTAACTCAAATGCTCAAACCGCTTCTGTATGGTACGGGTTTGGACGTACTTACACTGTAGGATTGAAAGTTAATTTCTAAAAATATTAAAATGAAAAAAACATATTTATTAATAATGATGTTAGTAGGCCTCGCTTTTACAGGTTGTGAGCCTATGGAAGACATCCACGAAGAAATAGACGCGCAGCTGGATAATGTTGAAGGGAATATTGATTATACCTTAACAGAGGATGACTATGAAGATATTCTTGACTTTAACTATCCAAACTTCAGCTCTGAAGATGAGGCTAAAGAATTGATTCCGATCGTGCTTGCGGAAAATTTCCCTGCACTTGGAAAAGGATCTTCAGTTAAAGTGGTATATCATCTATATGCTCCGATAAGAGTTGAGGATTACACTTTAGCAAACGACGATTATCCGGGAAGTGAGAATTATTTCTCAGCGTCTTCTCAGGTTTCTACTTTTCTTGAGCAGAAGTTTGATACTGCAGAAGAAGGTTCTTATGTAGAAGCTACCTATAATGTGGTTGCTACAGATATTCCTTATGAATTCTCAGACGATGATTTCGATATCGTTGAAGACAAACTTGCAGATACCTATGCAGATGCAGCTGAAAGTGCCGCTCGTTATAACAACTTTGACAGAAGAGAAGATAAGGATGCCTACTGGAGTGATGAAATGATCTTCGAGGCTATTGACGCTGTGCTTTCTGAAAATGTAGACGGAGTTACTGGACAGCTTTATGAGGTTACTTATGATGTGTATACTGGGAGTCCTGGTTCTGAGACAAAAACCGTTAGATTCGACGGGAATAACTTTGTTGAGTTCCAAACCACTCCTGAAGGAGAGACTTATGTTCTAACCGAATCTGATATTGAATTGATCATTAGTGATCTTGGTGATGTGGACGGATTTGGTTCTTCAGTTTCAAACCTTGATAATTATGGGAACTTTAACAGACAATCTGGTGGAAGCACCTACTGGAGTGATGCTATGTTGGCAACGGCATTTGAAACAGTTCTTCAAACAAACTTCCCAGACGCCGAGGATGGAAAGGTTTACGAGGTAGAATATGAATATTATCAGGGTGGTTATTATTCAGGAACTCTTACTTTAATAAAGAATGGAGATTCCTATGAGATAGCTACTTCAGTTTCTACTATCGAAGAGACTAAGACTTATGCTTATACCAATGGTAGCTGGAATATGCCATTGACACTTAAAGGAGAGGACTATTCTGAAATGGGTCAATCATATCCTAACTTCTCAGATCAGGATGAAGCGATGTATAAGATCGCTATCTGGTTAGAAATGATGTTCCCTTATGCCGAAGAAGGAGATTTCGCGGCTGTAGCTTACGATTTCTATAGAAGTGGCCAGGGAGTTTCTACCCGATATGCTAACTTCATCTTCAAGGACGGATCATTTAGTGATATCCCATCGGTTATTGAGCAAACTCTATCTTTTGGAAATAATGGTTCAGAGTGGGTGCCAGATAATACGATCAAATATACTCTTAGCGGAGATGATTACCAGTTTATCGCGGCAGAGCTTGCTTCTGAATATCCAGGCCCAACAGATAGTATGGCTAGATACAGTAACTTCGAAAAAAGAGGAAACTCTTCTAGCTGGGATGATGATATGATCCTTGAAGCGATGAACATTTTACTTGATGAAATCGCTCCAAATGCGGAAGTAGGACAAAAATACCTTATCACTTACGCGGTTTACAACGGTACGAATACTACCGGAGAGATCTACGTGATCAAGGATGCAAATGGAGATTGGGTCCTTTACGAAGTATAAGATTTGATCATTCCTAATTAATATAAAACCTCTTATCTCCAATGATAAGAGGTTTTTTAATTACCTCATTTAAACGATATTTGCATTCCCAAACCCATTAAAATGAAGAAGTTTTTAATTCTGGCTGCAACCATTCTTATTTTCGGTTGTAGTAGTGAAGATAGTCCTGAGCCTGGTCCAAACCCTGCCAAGGATGACCCGGTGGCGAAGGATGATTCCATAAATGCCACCGAAAATGAAGATCTCACCTTTGAAACCGATCTACTTCTGGAAAATGATACCAGAGTAGATAATGCCAGGATATCTAATTTTGATTCTGAAACCACCCAGGGGGGTGAGGTTAGGGATAACAGGGATGGAACCTGGACGTATACTCCTCCGGTAGATTTTAAGGGAGAGGATGATTTCACCTACGATCTTTGTGTACCAGGCAGTTCCGACAGATGTTCCACTGCAACAGTCAAAATAACTGTTGTGGATGCAGGGTCTCCGGTAGCAAATGATGATACTTATGAGACCACTGAAAATGATTCCTATGAGATCAATAACTATCTGGACAATGATGATTTAGTAGATGGGGCAAGCCTCTCCGATTTCAATACAGATGGAACTAAAGGAACTGTAGTAAAAAAGGAGAATGGATCTTTCGTATATACTGCTCCCAATGCCTTTACAGGAGAAGATTCTTTCACCTATACTATTTGTGATGATGACGAATCTCCAAACTGTTCAACCGCAACCATAAGGATAAATGTAAAAGATGAAGGCTCTCCGGTAGCAAATGATGATTCCTATGTGATAGAAACAAATGCCACTAATGTTGTTTTGGACCGCGTATTGGATAATGATGATCTTATTGATGATGCAGAAATAACCTCGACTGATGATGCAGGTACTTCAGGGACGGTTACTTTGAATAATGATGGGACTATTACCTATTCAACTTTATCGGGCTTTGCCGGGGAAGATAGCTTTACGTATACGATTTGTGATGATGATTCCACCTGTTCTACGGCAAAAGTGACTATTTCGGTTGTTGAACCGGTAAGTTTTAATATTCCGGGTAATTTATCCGATTATTACTCTGATGCTACATTTTCTATAGATCCGGATCTGTTGTATAATGAACTTTCCTCATTTACAACAACACAACATGTTAACCGTCTTGAATATTACGAGAGACATGATTACCTATATGATGCCGATGAGGATCCTGATAATCCTGCTAATGTAATCCTCATGTATTCTGGTGAAAGCAGACCTGAGGATGAGTATTGGGAAGGTAGTACACGAGATGAATGGGAAACTTTCAATACCGAGCATATCTATCCTCAATCAAGACTCTCTTCCGAAGAGGCTAAGAACGATATGCACCATATGAGGGCCGCCGATATAGATGTGAACGAAATGAGATCTAATTATCCTTATACCAGTGGCAGTGGAGAATATAAACTTGTAGATGGAGATAAATGGTATCCTGGTGATGACTGGCGTGGTGATGTGGCTCGTATGGTGATGTATGTGAATCTGAGATACGGTGAGGATTTTGAAACTGTTGGATCGCTGCAATTATTTTTAGAGTGGAATGTAGCCGATCCGGTTTCAGCCTTTGAAATTCAGCGAAATAATGTCATTGAAGCCGCGCAGGGTAATCGAAATCCATTTATAGACAACCCCTATCTGGCAACGATGATCTGGGGTGGTGCAGATGCCGAGAATCGCTGGGAATAATAACAAAAGCTTTTAGTATTTTAGCAAAGACCAAAATTAGATTTATCATGTACGAAACCATTCAGTTTATTCATTCTTATTGGGCATACCTGGTGCTTTTTATGCTTCTTATCGCAAGTTTCAATGGAATAATTGGCTTTGCCGCTAATAAGGAGTATTCTGCGACCAATTTCAGGATCGCTTTATTTACTCTTATTGTTTCTCATATCCAATTCCTTATTGGGATTTTTTTATATTTCACTACCCCTTACTTTAAAATGTGGGCTGAAGAAGGTATGGGAGGCGTGATGAGCGATTCTGTACTCAGGCTTTATAATGTGGAACATCCCCTGATGATGATCATAGCTATTGCTCTGATTACTATTGGATATTCAAAACATAAAAAGAAACTGACTTCAAAGCCAAAATTCAAGATACTGGCTATTTTTTACGGACTGGCACTAGTGGTGATGCTTTCCAGGATTCCTTGGGCAGCCTGGTTCTAGACTTTTAAAGAGTTATTACCACATTGAGCCTGTCGAAATGTGGAAATTTTATAATTAAAAAGCTCCGGATATTCCGGGGCTTTTTGTTTTTTGGAGATCATCCTCACCCGATAGCTATCGGGTGAGGATGACTTAGATAGGAATCTTTAATTTGAATTGATCTGCCTTATCAGGTAGATATAAACCGGAAAGTGATCACTATAACCGCCTTCATAACCCGAGTAGCCATAAGTCCTGAAAGGATAGCTTTTAAACTGCCCATTTTGAGTGATAAGATACGGCTTATTGAAAATGCCTGCTTTGTAGAATTCATATCCTTGTCCATTCCTTTTCACAAGGTTCGAAGTCATATAGATCTGGTCAAATAAGTTCCAGCTATCCCGGTAGGCGAGGCTACCTTTGCCTTCCTTCAGCATGATTTCCATAGGATTAAAAAGCGAATTTTCTGAAAGTCGGTTTCTCTCTCCTTCCGTTTTCAGGATCTTTTTAAAGCTTTTATTGGTTGGATCATCGTTGAAATCTCCCATGCTGATGATTTTAGCTTCAGGATTTAATTTTACCAGGGAGTCGATGATCCTTTTGTTAAGGATCGCTGCTTTTTCCCTTTTATAGGCGCTTCGTGCTTCTCCACCGCCCCGCGATGGCCAGTGATTTACGATAAAACTTATCTCTTCCTTGTTCAAAAGTCCGGTTACCACTAATTGATCCCGGGTGTAATCCCTTTTTGAAGGGTTGTCGGCTTCATAGATCACCAGCCTCCGGTTTTTAGTGTCCAGAGGAGTAAAGTATTGTTTTCTATATAAAAGTGCCGTATCCACGCCTCGTTCGTCCTGAGAGTCGAAATGTATAATACCATAATTGTAATTTCTCAAATTAGGGTGGTTAATAAGATCTTCAAGCACTTTTCTGTTCTCTATCTCGCAAAGACCGATAATTGACGCCGGTTCCGGAGTCATATCACAACCGATTTCTGAAAGTACCCTGCTTATATTATCAATCTTTTTTTGGTACTTGTCATCGGTCCACGCATCTTTTCCCGAGGCTGTCCTGTCATCATCAAAAGTTTCGGGATTGTCTTCGGTATCAAATAGGTTTTCTACATTATAAAATGCAATGGTACTTATTAGGTAATCTCTTTTTTCCTGAGCGGAAGGACTAAAAAAGGTCAGATGAATACTCAGAATAATCAGATTTCTGAATAGACAGATCAGGTATTTCCTCAAATTTTTAAAAATTTATTACTTTTTTAAAGTACTGAAAATAAGTTTAGTATATATTTACTCGCTTAAATTTTATCAAAATTATTTTGGGGCGATTAAATGAACATAAAGGTTATTCTGGTGGTCATTACCATGCTCACCGGCATGGTTTTGAACGCCCAGCACATCTCCATTACAGGTAGATTTGCAGATGCCTTTACCGAAGTGCCCTTACCACAGGTAAAAGTTTCTATCGAAGGTTATTTTACGGATGTATTTTCTGATTCCGATGGTGAATTCCAGCTGGACCTGAACGATATTGCCCCTGGCGAATATATTTTGAGAATTGACAAATCTGCCTATCTGCTTAAGCGTATTCCAGTAAATATTGGCAGTTCAAAAAAAGATCTAGGAACTGTTCTCTTACAGGTGGATCCGGCTTTTGAACAAAATCAACAGGCCATTATAAGCCTAACCGATGCCGAATTGCTTTCTGAAGAAGCTGAATTTGATAATGTTTCCGGCATCCTTCAATCCAGTAGGGATGTTTTTCTCAATGCCGCCGCATTCGATTTTAGCCAGACCTTCTTTAGACCGAGAGGTCTGGGTTCAGATTACGGAAAGATCCTTATCAATGGGCTGGAAATGAATAAATTTTATGATGGCAGGCCTCAGTGGAGCAATTGGGGAGGACTCAATGATGTGCAACGCAACCAGGTCTTCACTAATGGAATAGCTGCAAATGACTATCAGTTTGGAGCTCTTGGCGGAAGTACAAATATTTTCATGAGAGCCTCTAAATACCAAAAAGGCGGCCGGCTTTCTCTTGCAGGTTCTAATAGAAGTTATACCGGGCGTATGATGGCCACTTATGCTTCGGGCGAAGAAAGGAATGGTTGGTATTATGCTCTTTCTCTTGGCCGCAGGTTTGCAAAAGAAGGATATGTAGATGGGACGGTCTATGATGCAAATTCTTTTTTTGTCTCTGCAGAAAAGAAACTTAATGAAGCTCATTCAATCAATTTTAGCGGAATTTATACTCCTAATATTCGCGGTCGTTCAGCAGCGCTAACCGAGGAGATCTTTGAGCTTAAAGGTAGAACCTACAATCCTTACTGGGGATATCAGAACAGTGAGATAAGGAATTCCCGGATGCGTGAGATCAAAGAACCCATCCTTATGCTGAATCATTTCTGGTCTATTTCAAAAAAGGCCGGCTTGAATACTAATTTCTCATATCAATTTGGAGAAACGGCGAATTCCAGGATCGACTATGGAGGGACCACCCTGAATTTGGCAAATGGTCAAACCTCTTTTTACGGAGGAGGAGCAAATCCCGATCCTGTCTATTTTCAGAAATTGCCCTCCTACTTTTTAAGATTTGAGGACAACCAGAATTTTGAAGCGGCCTATCGTGCACAAAATGAAATAAATGAAAACGGTCAATTGGATTGGGATTCCTTGTATTCGGCAAATCTCACCGCTTTAGAAAATGGACAGAATAGTATCTATGCTCTGGCGGAAGATGTTAATAAGGATTCGCAGATTTCGGTCAATTCCATTCTGGATTTAGAGCTGAAGAATAATCTGAAATTAAATTCCTCTATAAGATTTAGCCGATTGGAGAGTCAGAATTTTGCGCGACTTAAAGATCTTTTAGGAGGAAATCAATTTCTGGACATAGACATTTTTGTTCTGGATGAATTTGGGGATATTCCGGGCTTGGCAGCACAAAGCGATTTGCAAAATCCTAACCGACTTGTTGCTGAGAAAGATCGCTATAAGTATGATTATGATATAAATGCTGAAGAATCGGAGGTCTTTGGTCAGCTACAATGGACAATCAGAAAATGGGAAGTTTATCTAGGTGGAAACCTGGAGTCAGTAAGTTATCAGAGAAATGGTAATTATCAGAACGGTGTTTTCCAGGATAGTTCATTAGGTAAAAGCGCAGTGGCCGAATTTCTCAATTTCGGAATTAAATCGGGGACGGTCTATAAAATATCCGGACGGCAGAATATTGAACTGAACGCTGGCTATTTCACTAAATCTCCCGGATACCGGAATGCCTTTATTAATCCAAGACAGAATAATCTTTTGGTTCCCGATCTGGATGAAGAGAAAATAAAAACAGGCGATCTTTCATATCGTTATCGCTCTTCATTTCTCAATTTCAGGCTCACTGGTTACTTTACTGAAATTTCAGATGTTACCGAGGTTTCTTATTACTATGCCGATGGGCTTTCCGGTATGGAGCTTGAAAATACTACTGCTTTTGTTCAGGAAGTATTGAGCGACATGAACAAACATTATTACGGGATAGAAGTTGGTGCCGAATCTCAACTTACTTCCACGATCAAAGTAAAATCTGCCCTGGCTTTGGGCGAATATATTTATGCTAATAATCCAAACCTGTCCTTAAGCTCTGCAAGTTTCGACACGAGACTTGATTATGGTAAAGCTTATTTGAAGAATTATTATTTGCCAGGTGGACCACAAACCGCGGCACAATTAGGTTTTGAATATCGGGATCCCGATTTCTGGTGGTTTGGAACCACTCTCAACTATTTTTCAAATGCATTTATTGATATAAATCCGCTTACAAGAACTACAAATTTTCAAAAGGATTATGATGGTTTGTCTCTGATTGAGTATGACCCCGAGATCGCAACCAAACTTCTGCAACAGGAAAAGTTTGATGATTATTTCCTGGTGAATGCCGTAGGTGGCAAGTCCTGGCGAATCAAAGATAAATACCTGGGCACTTTTATCAGTCTCAATAATATTTTTAATGTTCTATATAAAAGTGGCGGTTACGAGCAGGGTAGAAATGCCAATTATCGGAGTTTAAAAGAGGATATGGATAGAGAATTATCGCTGTTTGCTCCTAAATACTGGTATGGACAGGGAACGACTTTTTTTGCGAATATTTATTTAAGGTTTTAAGAAGTATGAATATGAAGATTTTTAAGAATGTGATTTTAATAATCATTTTGATTTTGGCTGGTTGTGTGAAAACCGATGATTTTGGACTGCCTGAAATTGATCCGGTGCAAATAGAATTTGAAGGTAATCTCACCAGTATAGACGCGGTAAAAGGCAATTATAATTTTGAAACAGGGGAGATTTATACATTTCAGAGAACTAATACCTGGTTTTCGGGTTATGTGATCTCCGATGATGCTGGAGGGAATTTTTATAAAGAGCTTATAGTTCAGGATAAACCAGTGAATCCAACTTCTGGAATACAGATTTTACTTGACCATAACTCATTATTTCAAACTTTCAATTTTGGAAGAAAGATTTATGTGAAACTTGACGGATTAAGTCTCTGGTATAACAACGGAGTTCTGCAATTAGGAATTCAGAACAGGGGCGATGTAGTCCCAATTCCGAATTCCATGATCGATGACCATGTGATGAGAACCGAAGAAACTGCAGAGATAGTTCCTTTAGAGATCAAAATCTCCAATTTTTCTCAGGAGAAAAAGAACCTTTATGTAAAGCTTGAAAATGTTCAGTTTGACAGAAACCTGGTAAAAGAAGATCAGGTGTATTCCTTTGCTTCAAATCCGGCCGATCAGTACGACGGTGAACGCCAGCTGGAAAGTTGCGAAACTGGAGAAACCGTATTGTTGAGCACCAGCACTTTTTCAAATTTCAAATCCCTTTTGATTCCCGAGGGTTCCGGTAGCATTGAGGGAATCCTGACCAGGGATTTTTTCGATGAGCATTATGTAATAATGATAACTTCACCAGATAAATTGGATATGAACGGCCAACGTTGCGATCCAGTTTATCTGGATTGCGGAGATGATACTAATGAAGGGACTAAGATGATATTTGAGGAAAATTTTGAAGGTGTTACATCAAATACAACCCTTAATTCCAGGCATTGGACAAACATTAATGTGAGTGGGGGAGAAACGAAATTCAAACCTACTCTATCCAGTGGTAACCGTATCCTAAGGATTTCAGCATACAATACTTTGGAAAGTCCTTTGGAAGCCTGGTTGGTGACACCGGTGATTGATCTTGACAATTCAACCAGCGAAGTTCTGAGTTTTGATATTTTGTCATCTTATGATAAAGGTATTTTGATGGAAGTTTATGTAACCAGTAATTTCACAGGTGATCCTCAAACAACGGAATGGACTGAACTGGATGCTAATATTCCTCTTGGACCTTCAGGTAGTAATTCCAGAATTTTTACAAAATCTAAAATCGATATTTCCTGTCTCGGAGGAAAGGTATGGATAGGATTCAGATACCTTGGCTCAGCCCCAGATAAAACCACAACTTATGATCTGGATAATGTTAGGGTAACAGGAAATTAATTTATTTAAAAAGCTCTTTTCCTAAAATTTAGGGAAGGTGTCCAGCTTTAGCTGGACGGAAGGGTCAAAACTAAGATCATCATGAGAAGAATTCACAACAAAAAGTACCTGGAACCATATCGCAAGAAGCTAAGAAAATCTCCTACTCCTGCTGAAGCTTTTCTCTGGAAATGCTTGCAGAATAGAAGGCTAGGAGGTAGAAAATTTAGAAGACAGCATAGTATTGAAAATTATATTGCCGATTTCTACTGTCCTGAAGAAAGATTGGTTGTGGAACTTGACGGACAAGGACATTACAATGAGTTGGCTCATGAATCTGATTCAAATAGAACACAGGATTTAAATAATTTAGGAATTAGGGTGGTAAGGTTTGAGAATAAGCTTGTTTTTGAAAATCTTGAACAGGTCTTGCAGGAGATAAAGGATAATTTTAGAAATTAACTGACCACCCAGTCAGCCTGGGGCTGACACCCCTCCTAGGAAATAGGAGAGGATAAATTCATACAAAAAGCTCGTTCCCTAAATTTTAGGGAAGGTGTCAGATGGAATCTGACGGAAAGGTCCGGAAGTTTATCTTTAACTAACAGTTTCTTCCTTCTTCTCCCTGAAATCCAGAGGTTGCAACACTTTTAAAGCTTTCTCAACAGAAGTTATTTTTTCAAAAGTCAGCAGTAAACGCAGACCGTTTCTGGTTTGTTTTTCCTTCATCTTGCAGGTTTGCGGATGTGTTTGAACATACTGAAGGATCTTTGTGAAATTATGGGTCTGGTAGAATCTTGATTTTTGATCGGAAATAAAATAGCCCACAAACTTGCCTTTTTTCATAATGATCTTTTCTAAGCCCATATGGGAAGCGATCCATTTTATTCGAACACTATTTAACAGGTCTACCGCCTGTACGGGTAATTCACCAAATCTGTCTATCAATTCTGTTTCGAATTGCTGAAGCTCCTCTTCGGTTTTAAGCTCATTCAGTTTGGTATAAAGGTTAAGCCTTTCAGTAATATTGTTGATATAATCGTCGGGGAACAACAATTCAAAATCGGTGTCTATCTGGGTGTCCTTTACAAAATCCTTATGCTCCAGATCTTCAGTTTCGGCGTAAAGGTCTCTGAATTCGTTCTCCTTTAATTCCTCGATCGCTTCGTTCAGGATCTTTTGATAAGTATCAAATCCGATATCATTAATAAATCCGCTTTGTTCACCACCTAAAAGGTCCCCGGCACCCCGAATCTCAAGATCTTTCATCGCAATATTGAAACCGCTTCCCAATTCTGAAAATTGCTCAAGGGCGGTGATACGTTTCCTGGCATCTTCGGTCATGGCAGAGTAAGGCGGAGTGATAAAATAACAGAATGCTTTCTTGTTACTTCTACCAACACGGCCCCGCATCTGGTGAAGGTCTGAAAGCCCAAAGTTATTGGCATTATTAATAAAAATGGTGTTGGCTTCTGAAACATCCAGTCCGCTTTCCACGATCGTGGTTGAGACCAGGACATCAAACTCACCATTGATAAAGCTGAGCATCAATCTTTCCAGTTTCTTACCTTCCATCTGTCCGTGACCCACACCTATCTTGGCATCGGGAACCAGTCGCTGTATCATACCTGCCACTTCCTTAATGTTCTCAACCCTGTTGTGGATAAAGAATACCTGGCCGCCACGCTGAATTTCATAGGAAATAGCATCCCTGATGATCTCTTCTGAAAATCTGATCACATGGGTTTCGATAGGATAACGGTTGGGCGGGGGAGTTGTAATTGTGGAAAGATCACGCGCAGCCATCAAACTGAATTGAAGCGTTCTTGGAATTGGCGTTGCCGTTAGCGTTAAAGTATCTACATTTTCCCTAATCGTTTTAAGCTTGTCTTTTACGGCCACTCCAAATTTCTGTTCTTCATCTACGATTAACAGACCGAGATCCTTGAATTTTACGGTTTTATTTACCAGCTGATGCGTACCAATGATAATATCCACTTTTCCGTTTTCCAGGTCCTGTAAGGTTTCCCTGCGCTCTTTCGCTGTTCTGAAACGGTTAAGATAGTCTATACGAACCGGGAAATCCTTTAGTCTTTCAGTAAAGGTCTGGTGATGCTGGAATGCCAGAATGGTGGTTGGCACAAGTACGGCTACCTGTTTGCCATTATCAACCGCTTTAAAGGCCGCCCTGATGGCAACTTCGGTCTTTCCGAAGCCTACATCTCCACATACAAGTCGATCCATTGGTCGCTCGTTCTCCATGTCTTTTTTCACGGCTTCGGTCGCCGAGCTTTGATCGGGAGTGTCCTCATACATAAAAGAGGCTTCCAGTTCGTGCTGTAAATAGGAATCAGGATCGTATTTAAAACCTTTTTCGAGTCGGCGCTTTGCATATAATTTGATAAGGTCGTAAGCGATATGTTTAACTCGTGCCTTGGTCTTCTTCTTCAGGTTCTTCCAGGCATTGCTGCCCAGTTTGTATATTTTCGGAGGCTTCCCGTCCTTTCCGTTGAATTTTGAGATCTTATGGAGAGAGTGAATGCTCAGATACAGGATATCACGTTCACCATAGATCAATTTAATGGCTTCCTGCTTTTTTCCTTCAACATCTATCTTCTGTAGTCCGCCAAACTTTCCAATCCCATGATCTATATGGGTTACATAATCTCCAACTTCCAGATTAGTAAGTTCTTTAAGGGTGATCGCCTGTTTTTTAGCGTAACCATTCTTAAGGTGAAATTTGTGATAACGTTCAAAGATCTGGTGATCGGTATAGCAAACAGTTTTTGAGTCTTCATCAATAAATCCCTGGAACATTGAAAATACCGGGGTCTGATATTTTACTTCCTGTTCCTGGTCATCAAAAATATCGTGGAATCTTTTGGCTTGTTGCTCACTCACACAACAGATGAAATTCGTGTAACCGGCTTGCTGATTTTCAATAAGATTTTCGATTAAGAGATCAAACTGCTTATTGAAAGAGGGCTGAGGTTTAGTGTTGAATTCAAATTGCTTTTTCGGATTCAGAAAGGCCTGTGTGCTTAATTCAACAATAGCATATTCCAGGAGTTGTTTTTTTAATAATTCAGCATTGCAGAAAAGTTCTTTCGGCTCACTATGTTTTACATCTTCCGATAGCTCCTTAAAGGCTTCTTCAGCTTTTTTAAACAGCTTGTCGGTTTGCGCCGCAAGAAGGTCCAGGTTCTTAATGAAAATGACAGTTTTTGCCGAAATATATTTTAGAAAGCTCTCCCGGACTTCATCGAGATGTTTGTTCTCCACATTGGGCATTACCGAGATCTTCTTCTTTTTATCGGTGGAAAGCTGGGTTTCCACATCAAAGGTTCTGATACTATCTACTTCATCACCAAAGAATTCTATTCGGTAAGGTTCATCATGACTAAATGAAAAAACATCGATGATCCCTCCGCGAACCGAGAATTCTCCAGGTTCGGTTACAAAATCCACTCTTTTGAACTGGTATTCAAAAAGGACTTCATTCACAAAATCGATCGAAAGTTCATCACCAACAGCTATTTTTAAGGTGCTTCGGTCAAGTTCTTTTCTGGTCACTACCTTTTCAAAAAGCGCATCTGGATAGGTTACAATAATGGCCGGTTTCTTTCTTGAATTTATCCGGTTAAGTACTTCGGCTCTTAAAAGAACATTGGCATTGTCGGTTTCTTCTATTTGGTAGGGTCTACGGTAACTTCCCGGATAAAAAAGTACGTTCTTCTCGCCAACCAGCTGTTCCAGGTCATTCAGGTAGTAGGCTGCTTCTTCCTTATCATTGAAAATTAAAAGAAAGGGACGCTCAGACTCATTAAAAGCATTGGAAATCACAAAAGATAAGGCCGATCCCACAAGGCCTTTAAGGTGTAATTTTTCGTTGATATTTTCAGAATAGGAAATAGCATTCTGCAATTCCTGCTGTAGCGGGGATTGTGCAAAACTTTGGGCGATAAGATTTGTACTCATTGCCGCAAAGATAATTTCATACTCAAAGCCTTACAACCGAAAAATTCATTTTTAACGATTATATAGCATTTTGGAATTTTACCATTTCTCTAACGCAAAATCTGTTATATGATAAGTACATTCATGAGAAACACTGCAAATATGGGGATTGAAGAATTTGATGTTTTTGTGATGGGCACAGGTACGGCCGGAAAAAGCGTAGCTAAAGAATGCGTGCAAGAGGGCCTTAGAGTTGCCATAGCTGATAACCGGGAATTCGGAGGCACTTGTGCAAATCGGGGTTGCGATCCTAAAAAAGTACTTCTGGGACTCACCGAAATAATAGACCGGGCCGAAAAAATGAAAGGCAAGGCGATCACTAAAATGCCTGAAATAAGCTGGAAAGATCTTATGAAATTCAAAAAGTCTTTTACA
This sequence comes from Gramella jeungdoensis, assembly GCF_023805255.1. Taxonomy (GTDB): domain Bacteria; phylum Bacteroidota; class Bacteroidia; order Flavobacteriales; family Flavobacteriaceae; genus Christiangramia; species Christiangramia jeungdoensis. The sequence continues at coordinate 266,390 of NZ_JAMSCK010000003.1, read as the reverse complement.
GAGGCGGTTCCCGCCGCAACCGAAAAAGACCTGAAAGCCTTAGGTATTAAAATGTATCACCAGTCCCCAAAATTCCTTGATGAAAATACCCTTTCTGTTGAAGGTAAAACAGTGAAGGCGAAAAATATTGTAATTGCTACGGGGAATAAACCTCTGGAATTGCCAATTCCGGGGCGAGACCTGCCTATTATAAGTGACGATTTTCTTGAACTGGAAGAATTGCCTGAAAGCATGGTCTTTATTGGAGCAGGATACATAGGAATGGAATTCGCCCATATGGCCGCGAGGTGCGGGGTTGAAGTCACCCTTATAGATGCCGAATCTAGACCTCTGGGCAATTTTGATGAGGATATGGTGAAATATCTTCAGAAGGCTTCAGAAGATATAGGCATCAAATTCATTTTTAATGCCCGTGTAAAAGAAGTTGAAAAACTGCGGACAAATTATCGCGTGAAGGCCGCTCAAAACGGAAAGGAGATTTCCGTTAAGGCCAAACTGGTTATAAATGCAGCCGGGAGAGTACCTGCTATAGATGAATTGGATCTAAAAAAAGGTAATATTGAATTTTCAAAAAAAGGTGTTGTTGTTAACGAACATCTTCAAAGCCCCACGAATAAAAGTGTTTATGCCTGTGGTGATGTTTCAGCCAGTGAGGGACTGCCATTAACGCCTTTGTCTTCACAGGAGGCCCGAATTGTAGCTGCAAATATTCTGAATAAGAATCGATCTAAAACCGTTGATTTTCCTCCACAACCTTCGGTGGTATTTACCCTTCCTAATCTGGCTTCTGTTGGATTAAATGAAAAGCAGGCCAGAGAAAAAGGTTATGATTTTCATGTAGAGCAAAAGAATGTCCCGCAATGGTTTAATTCCAAACGAATTAATGATGATTATTATGCTTTCAAAACCCTGGTTGATAAAAAAACAGGACTTATACTTGGAGCACATCTTGTAAGTGCCGAAGCAAGTGAAATGATCAATATGTTTGTTATGGCTATGTGCGGAAGACTGAGCTGTGAGACTCTGAAAGGTATGATATTCAGCTACCCAAGCTGGGCGGGTGATATTAAATTTATGGTTTAAAGTTTCTGGCCATGAAGCAGCCGGTAAACCGGATTGGTTTTACGGTTGATAAAAGCATGATAGGAGATATTCAGAAATAAAAGAATAGCTCCGCCCAGGGCGGTTTTTGCTATCAATTCTTCAGGTCCCTGGTGTCTTACATAAATAGCTACTAATGCCCATATGCCCACAGCAGCATATTCACGCATATTTCTCAGGTGTATCATTAGCAAATTGATTATGGTTGCAACACCTATCATGATCACCGTCCATTCGACTTCAGAAAAAATGGCTCCATCCCAGCCAATTTTAGAAAGATAGGAAGCCATATTAGCAATTACGGCCACGCTTATCCAGCCTGAAAAAAGACAGATAGGCCACCAGTAAAATGCTATGGTCTGTATGGGTGCATCCCACTTTTCCATATCATTGTTGAGGATGATCTTAAGCAGTTTTATTAGAATAAGGAACATAAAGATCACTGAAAGGCCAATGTATTCGTAAAGCCAGGCAACGATCCAGCCACTCATCGCTATATTGGTGACTATAAACCAGCCGGAAGTATTTTTGATGAAATCAGTATACTTTCCGTTTGAAAAGGCCTGGTAAAGCATGAAGCTAGAAAACACCAGTAAACCTGTAAAAATGAGTCCCCAGATGGAAAAGGCATAATTGGCTGGTGTGAAAAGGTTTTGGTATTTATCACTTATTTCACCAATGGTCTTCCCGTTTATCTGCCCTGTTTGCGCCAGGAAATTTAGGGCAATACTGAGAATTACTGACAGAAAATTGAAAATGGCCAGTCTCTTTAACATGGAAGGTGAAATTTAGTTTACTAAAATTACTTCTTTTCCGGTGATGGCAAAAACCAGGTCGTCCTCTTCGGGTTCCATAAAATAATTGCCTGTAAAGTCTCCGAATGCTGGAAGAATAAACTGATTTTGACTCTGAAAAAAGCATGAGAGTTTCAACTGTTGCTTGCCATCACCTCTCATTTTATATCCTGGGTGAATGTGGCCACAGATGTTGAATAGTCCATCTCGCTTTTCAGGGTGGTGGCTTAAAAGAAACCCGTCAACCTTTACTTCAGAAAAAAGCTTTATGCCCAGTTTCTCATATTTTAAAGGTGAAATTATATCATGGTTGCCGGCAATTAAATGAACCTGATTATCAAGGGTAGAATGCCAGTCTTCAAACATATGCCATTCCATATTTATTGAACTGTGGAAAAGATCTCCAAGAAAGACAATATGTTCAGGATCGAACTCCTTTAAAAGTGTATCCATTTTTCTGAAGTTATTGGCAATGGCCTTAACAGGTACGGCACTTCCGTGTTTTCGGAAATGTGAAATCTTACCCAGATGAACATCAGCTATAAGAAGGATCTCCTGTTCCGGCCAGTAAACAGCTCCGGAAGGATGCAGTACAAAATCACGACTTCTGATCCTAATATTGAGATTCATCTTATAATTTGCACAATATTTCTGCAGCCTGCTCTAAAGTTTCATCGGTCTTGGCGAAGCAGAATCTTAGTTGTTTGTGGTCTTTTTGGTCAATATTGAAAACCGAAACGGGGATAGAAGCCAGGCCATGTTCTTTAACCAGTCTCTCTGCAAAAGTTACATCATTTTCCTGAGTGATATCAGAATAATTCAAAAGTTGAAAATAGGTACCCAAGGATGGGGAAAATTTGAACCTTGATTGCTCGATCAGATTAAGGAACAGATCCCTTTTCTTCTGATAGAATGAAGAAAGTTCAAGGTAATGTTCCGGTGTTTTGATGTATTCCGAATAAGCCTTCTGCATTGGGTGATTTACTGAAAATACTGTCACCTCATGTATCTTCCAGATCTCTTTCATTAGATATTCAGGGGCCACACAATAGCCGGTCTTCCAGCCTGTGTTATGAAAAGTCTTTCCGAAGGAAGCGCAAACGATGGCTCTTTCAGCGAGCCCGGGAAGCTTTGAGGCGCTCTGATGGTCTATCCCGTCAAATATCAAATGCTCATAGACTTCGTCGCTCAATAAAATAATATCGGTGCCCTCAAGCATCTCTTCCAGCTTTTTCATGTCTTCTTCTAAAAGAACAGTCCCTGTGGGGTTATGAGGCGTATTTATAATTATCATTTTCGTTCGTGGCGTGATGGCCTCTTTCACCTCGTTCCAGTCAACCTTATAATTTTCACCCTTTAGCTGTATAAGAACCGGTTTCCCTCCATTAATCTGTATGGTAGGTTCGTAGCTATCGTAAGCGGGCTTTAAAACAATTACTTCATCGCCGGGATGAATAAATGCCGTAATCGCACAGTAGAGCGCCTGGGTAGCACCGGCTGTAAGGGTGATCTCAGTTTCAGGATCATATTCCTTGTCATAGAGATCAGCGATCTTTTTTGCGATCTCCTCTCTCAATTCCTGTACACCATGTGACGGGGGATACTGATTGTAACCTTTTTTCATCGCTTTGGTCACAAGTTTTTTCAGTTTTTTGTCTGTTTCAAAATTCGGAAAACCCTGCGACAGGTTGATGGCGTTATACTCATTAGCCATTCTGCTCATTACAGAGAAAATGCTTGGAGTGGTATCTGGTAATTTTGAAGAAATAGTCCTGATATCTGCCATCATGGAATTTTTAATTAAAATGCATAAAAAATCCCGGACTGCAAAGCCCGGGACCTTCTATATTCGCTTAAACGATTGTTAATTACTTAACGCTGGCTTTCAAATATTCTCTGTTCATTCTTGCGATGTTCTCTAAAGAAATACCTTTTGGACACTCAATTTCACAGGCTCCGGTATTGGTACAGTTACCAAAACCTTCCTTATCCATTTGCTCTACCATTTGAAGTACACGGCGGTCGGCCTCTACTTCACCCTGAGGAAGTAAAGCAAACTGACTTACTTTAGCAGCGGTGAAAAGCATGGCGCTGGCATTCTTACATGCTGCAACACAGGCACCACAACCAATACAAGTGGCCGCGTAGAAAGACATATCTGCATTATCTTTTTCAATTGGAATAGAGTTGGCATCCTGGGTGTTTCCTGAAGTGTTCACAGAAATATAACCACCGGCCTGTTGAATGCGGTCGAAAGAGCTTCTGTCTACCACAAGGTCCTTGATCACCGGGAATGCCTTCGCACGGAAAGGTTCAATTACGATGGTGTCACCATCCTTGAATCTTCTCATGTGTAACTGACAGGTAGTAACACCACGGTCTGGCCCGTGAGGTTCACCGTTGATCTGCAGGTTACATGATCCACAAATTCCTTCGCGACAGTCATGGTCAAAAGCTACGGGTTCATCTCCTTTTTCGATAAGCTGCTCGTTAAGAACATCCATCATTTCAAGAAAAGACATATCTGGAGAGATGTCTGCAACCTGGTAGGTTACTACTTTTCCTTTGGTGTCGGCGTTCTTCTGACGCCATATTTTTAATGTAAGGTTCATATTTTCAATTTGAAAATCTGAGAATTTGAAAATTAGTCAATTAAATTAACGCATTTTCAAATTTTCAAATTATTTATAGCTCCTTGTTTTTACTTCGATATTCTCGTAATCCAGTTCTTCTTTATGAAGTACGGCTTCTCCGGGATTACCAGTGTATTCCCAGGCGGCTACATACATAAAGTTCTCGTCGTCACGAAGGGCTTCCCCTTCTTCGGTTTGATATTCTTCCCTGAAGTGACCTCCACAGGATTCATTTCTGTGAAGTGCATCTTTAGCAAAAAGTTCTCCAAGCTCAAGGAAATCGGCCACACGACCGGCTTTTTCAAGCTCGGCATTCATTTCGTCAGCAGAACCAGGAACTTTCACATCTTTCCAGAATTCTTCACGAAGTTGCTTGATCTCTTCGATAGCTTCTTTGAGGCCTTCTGCATTTCTGGCCATTCCCACTTTGTTCCACATGATCTTACCAAGCAATTTATGGAAATGGTCTACAGATTTAGTTCCTTTATTATTGATGAACTTTTCAATTCTTTCACGAACTTCTTTTTCAGCCTCATCAAATTCCGGAGAATCGGTTGGGATTTTACCGGTCCTGATATCCTGAGAAAGATAGTTACCAATGGTATATGGAAGAACAAAATATCCATCAGCAAGTCCCTGCATCAGGGCAGAAGCACCCAGCCTGTTGGCACCGTGATCTGAGAAGTTAGCTTCCCCGATCGCGTAACATCCCGGAATAGTTGTTTGTAGGTTATAATCAACCCAGACACCACCCATGGTATAATGCACCGCAGGATAGATCATCATTGGAGTTTCGTATGGATTCTGATCTACGATCTTCTCGTACATTTGGAAAAGGTTACCATATTTGGCTTCCACAACCTCTTTTCCTAACTCCTTTATTTTTGCTTCTGAAGGATTATCGATCTTCTGAGTGGTTGCAGCTTCTTTTCCGTAACGCATGATGGCTGAACTAAAATCAAGGTAAACTGCTTCACCTGTTTTATTTACTCCGAAACCAGCATCACAACGCTCTTTTGCCGCTCTTGAAGCCACATCACGAGGCACAAGGTTACCAAATGCCGGATACCTTCTTTCCAGGTAATAATCTCTTTCTTCTTCTGAAAGCTCGGTTGGTTTTTTCTTGCCCGCCCTGATAGCTTCAGCGTCTTCTTTTTTCTTCGGAACCCAGATTCTACCATCATTACGAAGGGATTCAGACATCAGCGTCAGTTTAGACTGGTGATCTCCCGAAACCGGAATACAGGTAGGGTGGATCTGAGTAAAACAAGGGTTAGCGAAATAAGCTCCCTTTTTATGTATTTTCCAGCTGGCAGTTACGTTACTTCCCATCGCGTTGGTTGAAAGGAAGAATACGTTACCGTAACCTCCCGAAGCGATCACCACCGCATGTGCTGAATGTCTTTCAAGTTCTCCAGTTACCAGGTTCCTGGCGATAATACCTCGGGCTTTTCCGTCAACCTTTACGATATCAAGCATTTCATGCCTGTTGAAAGCCTGGATCTTTCCACGGTTGATCTGGCGGTTCATCGCTGAGTATGCTCCAAGCAGTAACTGCTGACCGGTTTGTCCTTTTGCATAGAAAGTCCTTGATACAAGAACCCCTCCGAAAGAACGGTTGTCCAGAAGACCACCATATTCACGCGCGAAAGGAACTCCCTGAGCCACACACTGATCGATGATGTTACCGGAAACTTCTGCAAGTCGGTAAACGTTCGCCTCTCTTGAGCGGTAATCACCACCTTTGATAGTATCGTAGAAAAGACGGTAGATAGAATCACCGTCTCCCTGGTAATTCTTTGCTGCGTTGATACCTCCCTGAGCCGCAATGGAGTGAGCTCTACGGGGAGAATCCTGATAGCAGAATGTTTTTACGTTGTATCCCAGTTCAGCCAGGGTTGCGGCGGCACTACCACCGGCAAGTCCGGTTCCAACAACTATAACATCAATATTACGTTTGTTGGCAGGGTTAACAAGGTTTATATCGTTTTTGTGATTGGTCCACTTTTCTGCCAATGGGCCTTTAGGTGCTTTAGATTCAAATACTCCCATAGCTTAAATTTTTTCTAATACAAAGTGAATATAAAAAGGGATCACGGCAAAGGCCAGCGGAATAAGGATCGCGAAAGCCATTCCGATCTTCTTTATAAAAACATTGTATTTTGGATGATTAATACCAAGTGACTGAAATCCGCTAGAGAAACCATGAGAAAGGTGAAATGCGATAGCAAGCATAGCTACGCCGTAGGCTATTGCCCAAAGCAGTCCGAATTCAGCATCCTGAAAGGTCTTAATAGTTAAAGTGTAAAGATCTTTTACCTCTTCACCATTTGCAGTGGTATAGATCGTTTCGTCCAGTCCGCCAAATTTCATTTCTCCCCAGAACATTGTCATATGTACTACGATAAACGCCAGAATTACAGTTCCGAGAATCCCCATATTTCTCGAGGACCACATAGTGTTTGTAGAAGGTTTAAAACTCACATAACCCTGAGGTCTTGCCTTTCGGTTATTGATAGTAAGTGCAATCCCGTCAATAGCATGAAAAATGATACTGAAATAAGTAAGATAGGATAATACCTTAACAGCAGGATTGGTAGTCATGAATAGTGCATATTCGTTGAACTGATCCCTGGCTCCTTCACTTACAGGGATTAATAATTGCAAATTTCCGAAAAGGTGTCCAACTAAAAACAGGCACAGAAAAAGGCCGGTGAAAGCCATCCAGTATTTTTTCGCAAGAGATGACTTTAAAAGCGCAGATTTCGCCATAAATGTTTTGAATTATTTTGATAAAGTGCAGCAAAAATACACTTCATAATGTTTTTTAACAAACTTTGGCAGTCTTTTTAAGGTCTATTTAGAACTAGTTTAAAATACTTTATAATTTGTTGATTCTTTTGAAATTGAGCGACTTGAGACATTTTGCATTCTCAAGCCTTAACAGCCTTCTCTAGCTGGCAGAAAGCGGTTTTTGGCAAAAGCTTAACGGGTGCTAAAATTCAATTTTCGTAATTTTCTTTTTCATCCTACATTGAAATGAAAAAGAGAACAAACAAGCTGATAAGATCCCTTTCAGAGATATTCGAGGGGGAGCCATGGTACGGGCAATCAGTAATGCGAAAACTGGAGAATGTTCCTCATAAGATTGGTTACAAGACCTGTATTCCCGAGTCTCATACCGTGGCTGAGATCGTTGGACACCTTATTGCGTGGAAGACATTTGCTATTGAAAAACTCGAATCGAATGAGGTCTATGATATTGATATCGATTCGGAAAGGGACTGGCCTAAAGTGGAAGTAAACTCGGCAGAAGAATGGGAGGCTTTAAAGGCAAAACTGGTTGCTGCCCAGAGCAGTATATATGAACTTCTGAATGAACAGACAGATGATTCCTATCTGGATGAAAAGGTGAAAGGAAAAGATTATGATTTTGAATATCTTATAAGGGGAATCATTCAGCATGATATTTACCATATAGGTCAAATTGGACTTATAGAAAGTCAGTTGAAAAGAAAAGAACTGGATTCTGGTGTTTTTAAAGCTTGATCTCTAACATGGAATTTATAGACTACTATAAACTTTTAGAACTGGATAAGTCGGCATCACAGGCCGATATCAAAAAAGCTTACAGAAAACTCGCGCGAAAATATCACCCCGATCTTAATCCAAATGATAAAGATGCGCAATTGCGTTTTCAGCAGATCAATGAGGCTCACGAAGTGCTTAGTGATCCTGAAAAACGAAAAAAATATGATGAATACGGCAAAGACTGGAAGCATGCTGACCAGTTTGAGGAGGCAAAAAGGCAACAGGCTGCTAGCGGTGGTGGATTCGGCGGAGGTTTTGGAGGAAGCGGGCAGTCGTATAGCTATTCCGGTAGTTTTGATGATGATACCTTTTCAGATTTTTTTGAACAGATGTTCGGAGGTCGTGCCCGCGCCCGGGGTTCACACCGGGGAGGCCATTTTAAAGGACAGGATTACAATGCCGAGCTTCAACTAAGATTAAGCGAAGTCTATAAGAGTCAGAAACATACACTTACCGTAAACGGAAAGAATATTCGTCTTACTATTCCGGCAGGTGTGGAGAATGGTCAGACGATAAAGATTAAAGGACATGGGGGTCCAGGTATCCAGGGTGGGCCCAAAGGTGATCTCTATATCACTTTCAATATTCTTAACGATACCAGTTTCCGCAGAGAAAAGGAAAATCTTTATTCTACCGAACAGTTAGATTTGAGCACAGCGGTTCTTGGAGGAGAGATACACGTGAAGACATTCGACGGAAAAGTAAAACTAAAGGTGAAGCCCGGAACTCAGAATGGTGCACAGGTGAAATTAAAAGGGAAAGGCTTTCCAAAATACAAAAGAGAGAATCAGTTTGGGGATCTTTACATTACTTATAAAGTGAAGATCCCAACGCACCTTTCTGCGAAACAGAAAGAATTATTCGAAGAACTGAAAAAATCAGGATTATGAACAAGGAAGATTTAATCCCAGCCCAGGAGATCTGCGTAAGATACGAAGTGGAATATCAGTTTGTTAATTCCTTATATGAAAGCGGTATCATAGAAATCGTGAAGATCGAGGAAACCGAATATATTCATTATGATTACCTGGCCGATTTCGAGAAAATGATACGTCTACACCGAGATCTCGATATAAACCTGGAAGGCCTTGAAGCTGTAAACCATCTTTTAAAACAGATCCGTGAGCTTCAAAAAGACAACAGGCGGCTAAGAAACCGCCTGGGTCTCTATGAATAAAAGGTTTTATTTTACTTCAAATTCAGTTTCGGCGGTTTTGCCATTAAGCTTTAGTTCTATTTTATATTTCCCTTTTGGAATATAGAATTTCTCATCAGCGGCTTTCTTAATATCAATCTTTTCATTTTTCTTCTCGAGTTTTTCTGAAGCCGACTCGGTAATCGTAAGGTCATATTTGCCTGTATTGAAACCTTTTTCCGTTTCAAATTCAAATTCCTGGAGAATATCACCCGACTCAGACTTCACTGTAAATTTTGCCATTCCGGCTTTAGCAGAATACCATGTGAGTGGCAATTCCGGTTTGTATGGGTCTATCCATTTACTGTAAGAATTACCCCAACGCGAAGAAAAACGAATCGATTCGGCCGAGGAAACAGTCAGGGCATCTTTCAATTCTTCGGTCTTTAAAGCAGATATCGCAGCGATATCTACAATGTATATTGACCGGCCATGAGTTCCAACGACAAGATCCTTCTCTTTAGGGTGAACCCTTAGATCGTGTACTGCGACATGAGGGAAATTGGTACTGAAAGGCTGCCAGTTTTCACCGCGATCCAGCGAAACATACACGCCGTTATCGGTTCCCAGGTAAAGTACATTTTCATTATCTGGATCTTCCCTGATAACATTCACTGGGGATAATGGAAGATTTGAACTAATGTCTTTCCAGGTTTCTCCATAGTTGTTTGAAACATAGACGTAAGCTTTGAAATCGTCCCAGCGATAGCCATTAAGCGTTGCATAAACTCGTTCTTTTGAATGTTTTGAAGCGATCACCCTAGAAACCCAGAGATCATCAGGAAGATCTTCTCCAATATTGGTCCAGCTGCCACCACCATTTTTAGTCAGATAGATATAACCGTCATCACTCCCGGTATAGATGAGGCCGAATTGAAATGGAGATTCGCTTATGCTGGCAAGTGTTCCGTAGGGAACATCGCCTTTTTTACCACCTCCGGTAAGATCTTCGGAAATGCTTGTCCAGGTCTCTCCCTGATCCATACTACGCATCAGTTTGTTTCCTCCCATATAGAGAATATCCTGGTTGTGCGGCGATAGCAGGATGGGGGTTTGCCAGTTATAGCGATAAGGGCTTTCACCTAAGTCGTGTTTCGGATGAATATAAAGCCTGTCACCGGTTTTACGGTTTATTCTGAAATAGTTTCCAAACTGAAACCCTGTGTAAACGATATCGGGATTTCGGCTGTCTATCTCAACCTGCATTCCGTCTCCGCCAAGAAGCCGTTCATAAGCATAATCTCCTTCTGCGGTCCAGTTAACACTTTCTTCGTTGTTGTGGGGAGCTGCCCAGACTCCGTTGTCCTGCAGACCTCCGTAAACATGATAAGGGCTTTGGTTGTCTATATTGATAGCATAAAACTGGCCAACCGAAGGAGAGTTGTTCTTGATCCAGTTTTCGCCATCATCGTATGAGATATTGATCCCTCCGTCATTTCCATTAATAAGATGTCCACTTCTATTCGGGTTTATCCATAGTGCGTGATGATCGGCATGAACATTTTCGGCATCGATAGATTTGAAGGTTTTTCCACCGTCTTTAGATTTAAGGATCGGTACGCCATAGATGTAGATAGCATTTTTATTTTGTGGATCAACATGTATCATCCCGAAATAATATCCGTAGCTGTAATAAACATCATCAAGATAATCTTCGTGAGTTTTCTTCCATGTTTTTCCGCCATCGGTACTCTTGTAAACCTGGGCGCCAATCACAGGAGTTTCAATCATGAGCGAATTAGCATCTTCCAGGTAGATGGCCAGATCTTCAGGTTTTGCCTCGTCTTTTCTGATCAATTCCTTGACCGATTTGGCAGTATATTTTTCCTTAAAGCCATTATCTCTTAGAAATGATTCAAGTTCTTCTTCATCGAGTTTAAGGAACTCAGATTTTTTCATCTTTTTGAAATCATCCTTCTGAAGTCCTTTCTCTTCTATTTCATCTTCGGTCTTTTCTCTTCGATCCTGGTTGTCTACAATTGCGTAAACGGTGTTTGAATCATAAATAGCAAGACCAATTCTTCCCACTCCGTCTCCCGTTGGGAATCCTGAGCCTTTGGTAGAAACTTTTGTCCAGGTTTCTCCGGCATCGGTACTTTTATAAATGCCACTGTTCTCACCGCTCTCCCTGAAATTCCATGCCTTACGATCTTTATCCCAGGCTGCAGCATACATTTCATTGAAATTATTTGGATTTACTGCAACATCTATGATTCCGGTTTCGTCATTGATAAAAAGCTTATTGGTCCAGGTCTTACCGCCATCGGTGGTTTTATAGACCCCACGTTCTTTATTTGTCGAATATAAATGACCTGTAACACCAACGATTATTTCATCGGGATTTGCAGGATTTATCAGGATGCGGCTAATATGGTGTGAGTCTGGTAACCCCATAAATTGCCAGGTTTTTCCATGGTCTTCAGATTTCAGTAAACCAATTCCGGCATAAGACGATCTGGAAGCATTTACCTCACCTGTACCAACCCAGATGGTTCCATTTTTCCAGTCTACCGCGATATCTCCAATGTTCTGTGTAGGACTGTTATCCATTACAGGAGTAAAGGTTGTTCCATTATTATTGGTATACCATAATCCACCGGAAGCATAGGCCGCGTAAAATTCGGTAGGGTCTTCCGGATTAACGGCAATATCGGTTATCCTTCCACTCATTACGGTAGGGCCAATATTCTTTAGAGGAATGTTCTTAACAATTGAATTTTGTGTGAGGGCTTCTTTTTTCTCAATAGCCATTTTGATGGCAGAACCTGAAGTGGCAGATTGTTGCGGAAAAATGGGTGAAAAAGATAGAAGAAGCAGACTGAAAAATGTGTAGCTGTATTTCATGATTTTTTAAAGTAAGAGCCTAAAAATAGCAAAACCTTGTATTATTCGAAATTTTAATTCGCTTTTATAGCTATTGGATTAAAATCCTTTAATTTTGAAAAAACGAAAAGATTTATTTATGAAATACGATAGAATCGACTCAAAACTCTTTATAAAGAACCGCAAAAACTTCATGGCTCAAATGAAGCCTAAAAGCCTTGCGGTTTTCAATTCCAATGATATTTACCCCATTGGCGCCGATAGTACTATGCCATTTCAGCAAAACCGGGATATCTTCTATTTAAGTGGAGTAGACCAGGAAGAAAGTATTTTGGTTCTGTTTCCTGATGCGCCTGAAGAAAAGCATCGAGAGATTTTATTTCTTACTGAAACCAACGATCATATCGCGGTTTGGGAAGGAGCTAAACTAACCAAAGAGGATGCGTTTGAAGTAGGCGGTATTAAAACCGTTTACTGGATGAAAGATTTTGAAAAGATCTTTTTTGAGGTAATGACCCAATGTGAAACAGTTTACCTTAATACTAATGAACATTATCGTGCAGCTCATAAGACGGAAACCAGAGACGCTCGTTTTATAAAATGGTGTAAGGAGAAATATCCGGCTCACCAGGTGGCCAAGGCTAATCCTATCCTACAGAGATTAAGATCTGTAAAAGATCCTATTGAGCTTGATCTTATGCAGAAAGCTTGCGATATAACCGAAAAAGCTTTTAGAAGAACTCTAAATTTTGTGAAGCCCGGAGTCTGGGAATATGAGATCGAAGCCGAGTATTATCATGAGATGATAAGGAACCGTTCCAGAGGTTTCGCTTACACGCCTATAATTGCCAGCGGAAAAAATGCCTGTGTATTACATTATATTGAGAATAATCAACAGTGTAAAGAAGGGGAACTAATTCTCCTTGATACCGGGGCTGAATATGCTAATTATTCGAGTGACCTTAGTAGGACTATTCCGGTTTCCGGTAGGTTTACTGACAGGCAGAAACAGGTTTACAATGCTGTGAATAAGGTTAAGAAAGAAGCGACTAAATTGCTGGTTCCCGGAACTCTTTGGAAAGAGTACCATGTTGAGGTTGGTAAGATGATGACTTCAGAATTACTGGATCTGGGATTACTTGATAAAGCTGATGTTCAAAACGAGGATCCGGACTGGCCTGCTTATAAGAAATATTTCATGCATGGTACTTCGCATCATATTGGTTTGGACACTCATGATTATGGTATTCTTACCGAGCCTATGAAAGCGAACCAGGTATTTACCGTCGAGCCGGGAATATATATTCCGGATGAAGGTTTTGGAATAAGGCTTGAAGATGATGTGGTAATTCAGGAGAAAGGTGAACCATTCAATTTGATGAGAAATATACCTATTGAGGCAGAAGAGATCGAAGAGATCATGAATTCCTAAAGCTTCGACGCTTAGGAATACTTTAATATATAATACTTGCCGCGGATTCCTGAATTATCATTCCTGGATTCCGCGGCTTTTTTTTTATAAAAAATGAGCAAGCTGAAGTATAAAGGAGCAAATATCAATTATGAATGTTATGGTGGGGGAGCTAAGGTTCCGCTTGTCTTGTTGCATGGATTTTTGGAAGACCTTCAAATATGGTGGCCAATTGTTAAGGAACTGCAAAAAGAGCGGCAGGTTATTTGCATTGATTTACCCGGTCATGGAAAGTCGCAAGGAGTTTCAGAAATACATTCCATGGAACTTATGAGCGATGTGGTGAATGAAGTGCTTAAAAGCCTGAACATACAGCAAATAAGCATCGCCGGACATAGCATGGGAGGTTATGTTAGTTTGGAATTCCTGAAAAATTTTCCTATGATGTTGAAGAGCGTTATGTTGATAAATTCAACACCGGTTGAGGATTCTGTGGAAAAGCGGAAAATTCGTGAAAGATCTGTTAAACTGGTCGGAGAAAATAAAAAGGCATATGTGAATGTGGCGATCTCTAACCTGTATGCAGATAATAGTAAGCGGAAATATGCTGAAGAGATCGAAGAATTAAAGTCCCGGGCCATGCAAATGGAAGTAAAAAACATTCAGGCAGCCTTAATAGGTATGAAAATTCGCACAAATTATTTAAAGGAGCTTGAAGCTTTCAAAGGACAGAAAATCATAGCGGCTTCAGAAGATGATCCGATATTGGAAATCAAAGAATTAGTAAGGGTTTCCGAGCTGACCGGGTGTGAATTATATAAGATGAGAAACGGCCATAATTCATATATGGAAGACCCATCAAATTTAACACAAAAGTTGCATTTTATCGATTAATTAACGCTTTTTGTCGAACCATTAACTTTTTTTTATACTTTAGTAATCTAGAAACCAGAAATTTAACTTATATGAAAAAAGCAAACCCTACTTTATTCTCATTTGCGAAGGTTCATTGCAGTATTTTCGGTCACAAATTAAGAGTGTCTAAAAACATCACAAATCACATACATGAATACAAGTGTAAAAAGTGCGGGATGGAAATGACAGATACTGCGGACGGCCTTCTGGCGAGGCTTACTCCAAAATTCAAGGAGACTAATGCTTACCTTGCTAAAATTCACAAAAAACGTAAGCAGGTATTCCTCGCAAAAGCTTCTTAATTTATTCTTCCTTTTGACCCATAGAGTTCCAGCCTCGTGCAATTAGCGGAAGTTTCTGACTGGCCCGCGTAATAAGATGCATACCTTCTTTTTCTTCTGTCATATGGCCAATCACCGTTAAATGCGGGTTTCCTTTTATCTTATCATAATCGCTTTGAGAGATTGTGAATAATAGTTCATAATCCTCCCCGCCGCTTAAAGCTATTGTGGTACTGTCCAGTTCAAACTCCTCACATACTGATATTACTGCCGGGTCTAATGGAATCTTTTCCTCAAAGAGGTTCGCGCCTACTTTTGAGCTTTTACATAAATGAATTATTTCAGAAGAGAGTCCGTCGCTTATATCGATCATGGAAGTTGGTTTAACTTCCAGTTTTTTTAGCAAAGGTGGAATATCTTTTCTGGCTTCCGGCTTTAATTGTCTTTCGATAAGATAAGTATATTGGTCAAGATCTGGTTGTGCATTGGGATTAGCCTTGAAAACTTCCTTTTCACGTTCCAGCACCTGAAGTCCCATATAGGCAGCGCCAAGATCACCGGTAAGAACGAGAAGATCATTTGGTTTTGCTCCTTCGCGGTAAACTACTTCGTTTTTTTCAGCAACTCCAAGAGCAGTTACGCTAATGAGCAGGCCTGAAGTGGAAGAGGTGGTGTCGCCTCCAACCACATCTACATTATATATTTTTGAGGCAAGCTGAATACCTGCATACAATTCTTCCAGAGCTTCAACAGGAAAACGGTTTGATACAGCAATAGACACAGTAACCTGGGTCGCTGTTCCGTTCATAGCATAAATGTCTGAAAGGTTTACCATTACGGCTTTGTAGCCTAAGTGCTTCAAAGGCATGTAAGAAAGATCAAAATGTACTCCTTCAACAAGCAGATCGGTACTTACCAGGGTTTGCTGATTTTCAAAATTGAGAACGGCAGCATCATCTCCAATTGCTTTTACCGTTGAATCGAGCTTCGGGCTAAAATCTTTGGTAAGATGATCAATAAGTCCAAATTCTCCTAATTCTGAAAGGTTTGTTCTGCTTTCCTGACTATTCTGAAACATTGTTATTGAATTTAATTGCAAAAGTAAGCATATAAAATTCAATCAAAGCATAAACCCGGCAGGGCATTTTGTTTATCAGTAAGTCCGCTTTTTAAGGATGTAAGAGTTTCCTGGTTCCTCATTGAAGGGCTCTATCAGACAATTCTTAAAACATATGCCTGGTCTATGGTAAAACACATGCTTTGTAGTATATTTGTTCCCAATTTAGAATTAATCTTTATAACTTATGATTAAAGTTAGCGAAGAGGCTAAAACGAAAATTTCCGCCCTGATGACTGAGGAAGGTTTCAGTGTAGAATCTGATTACGTTCGTGTAGGTGTTAAGAGTGGTGGATGTTCAGGATTGTCTTACGAATTAAAGTTCGATAAGGCGCAGAGCGAAGGAGATAAGGTTTTTGAGGATAACAATGTGAAGATTGTTGTCGATAAGCGCAGTGTTCTCTACCTGGCCGGGACCATTCTTGAGTACTCAGGAGGGCTAAACGGCAAGGGTTTTGTGTTTAATAATCCAAACGCACAAAGAACCTGCGGATGCGGTGAAAGTTTTTCACTGTAAGAAGAATTGCTTGCCACGACTGGTGGCATAAATCTAAATTTAGAATTAAGAGAACATGGCATATACTGAAGACGATTTAAAAAAAGAACTCGAAACCAAAGAGTATGAGTACGGATTTTATACAGATATAGAGTCTGATACCCTCCCCGTTGGTTTGAATGAGGATATCGTTCGTGCAATTTCCAAAAAGAAGAATGAGCCGGAATGGATGACGGAATGGCGTCTGGAAGCCTTCCGTGCGTGGGAAGAAATGACCGAGCCGGAATGGGCGAACGTTAAATATCCAAAACCCGATTTTCAGAATATTTCTTATTACTCGGCACCGAACAAGAAACCGAAGTATGAAAGTTTAGACGAGGTAGACCCGGAATTACTGGAAACCTTTAAGAAACTTGGGATTTCTTTGGACGAGCAGAAAAAGCTTGCCGGAGTAGCGGTAGACGTGGTGATGGACTCTGTTTCTGTTACTACTACCTTTAAGAAGACCCTGGCTGAAAAGGGGATTATCTTCTGCTCAATTTCGGAAGCTATTCAGGAACATCCTGAACTGGTTAAAAAATATCTTGGAACTGTTGTTCCCAAGAAAGACAACTTTTATGCAGCATTGAATTCGGCTGTGTTTAGTGATGGTTCTTTCTGTTATATTCCTAAGGGTGTAAGATGCCCAATGGAATTATCTACTTATTTCCGTATTAATCAGGCGGGAACAGGACAGTTTGAAAGAACACTTGTAATCGCTGAACCTGGTAGTTATGTAAGTTATCTGGAAGGTTGTACGGCTCCTACAAGGGATGAGAATCAGCTGCATGCAGCCGTGGTAGAATTAATCGCGCTGGATGATGCAGAGATAAAATACAGTACTGTTCAAAACTGGTACCCTGGAAATAAAGAAGGTAAAGGAGGGGTTTTTAATTTTGTGACTAAAAGAGGACTCTGTGAGAAGAATGCTAAGATTTCCTGGACCCAGGTAGAGACAGGATCAGCGGTAACCTGGAAATATCCCAGCTGTATCCTGAAAGGGGATAATTCAGTTGGAGAATTCTATTCCATCGCGGTTACCAACAATTTCCAGCAGGCAGATACCGGAACTAAAATGATCCACCTTGGCAAGAACACTAAGAGTACCATTATTTCGAAAGGGATCTCTGCAGGTAAATCACAGAATTCTTATCGTGGTCTGGTGCAGATAAATCCACGGGCAGAGAACGCAAGGAATTTTTCTCAGTGTGATTCCCTGCTAATGGGTAATAAATGTGGAGCTCATACATTTCCATATATAGAGGTAAAAAATAAATCGGCACAGGTAGAGCATGAGGCTACTACGAGTAAGATTGGTGAAGACCAGATCTTTTATTGTAACCAGAGAGGTATCGATACCGAAAAGGCTATCGCTCTTATCGTAAACGGTTTCAGTAAAGAAGTGCTTAATAAATTGCCTATGGAATTCGCAGTGGAGGCTCAGAAATTACTTGAAATTTCACTGGAAGGTTCAGTTGGATAATATAGTTCGGTGGACTTGATATGAAGAGGTTATTAGGAGTATTATTATTAACACTGATATTTTTCTCCTGTCAGGATGAAGACAGAAAGGAGTTGATGGAACAACCAGAGACAGAAAAAGTTACTGACAGCATTCAGGTTTTAACAGGAGAGATCGTATATGGGACAAACGCGGCGGTTATAAGAGGAGAGGATTTTGTTTATGGAGTAACTATGGACTCCCTTTCGAAGATACTCGCCGGAAAAGTAGCTCCCTTAAAATCTGATGACTTTGATATGATCCCGGTAACTGTGAAAGCAAAGATCCTCCCAAATCCTCAACAGGAGGGATGGGATGAGGTTATTGAGATCAGAGAAATAATTGAAGTTCCCGAAGCAGAAAATGTTTCAGACACGATAAAAGAATAAAAAAGGAAAAATTAAACTTCTGCCTAAGGCAGATTCAGAATCGATAGAAATGCTTAAAATAAAGAATTTACACGCCAGCATAGAAGATAAGGAAATACTTAAGGGAATAGACCTTGAGATCAAACCAGGTGAGGTTCATGCGATCATGGGCCCCAATGGTTCAGGAAAAAGTACTTTGTCGTCTGTGATAGCCGGTAGAGAGGAATATGAAATGACCGATGGAGAGATCTTTTTTGAAGGAGAGGATCTTACCGAGCTTGATCCTGAAGAAAGAGCACATAAGGGTGTTTTCCTTTCTTTTCAGTACCCGGTGGAAATTCCGGGTGTATCGGTGACCAACTTTATTAAGACAGCGATCAACGCTCAGCGCAAGGCCCACGGAAAGGAAGATATGCCTGCCAACGAAATGTTGAAAATGATTCGTGAAAAAGCGGAGATGCTGGAAATTGACAGAAAGTTTCTTTCACGTTCTCTTAATGAAGGTTTTTCAGGAGGAGAAAAGAAGCGTAATGAGATCTTCCAGATGGCTATGCTGGATCCTAAACTTTCTATTCTGGACGAAACAGATTCAGGTCTGGATATCGATGCTCTTAAAGTAGTGGCCAATGGAGTAAACAAACTGCGTAGAGAAGACAATGGGGTATTGCTTATTACTCACTACCAGAGACTGCTTAATTATATCGTTCCAGATGTGGTTCATGTAATGGTAGATGGTAAGATCGTGAAGTCAGGTGGAAAAGAGCTTGCTTATGAACTCGAAGAAAGAGGTTACGACTGGGTGAAGCAGGAAAAAGCAGTTTAATTAATTTGAGAATTACTAATTAATTCGAGGATTAAAATCAAAGTTGAAATAGAAGCTTAGCGCTTTCAGCTTTAAACTTTAAAAAAATGGAATTAAAAGATAAACTTATCTCATCATTTTTTGCCTTTGAAGAAGGACTGGATACAGACAATGGTATTTATAATATCAGGAATCAGGCAATCAAGGATTTTGAGAACCTTGGTTTTCCGAACCGAAAGGATGAGAACTGGAAATATACATCGCTTAACTCGATCTTAAAGCATGATTATAGTGTTTTTCCGAAGAAGGAAGACGCGATAGATTATAAGGATGTCAAAAAATATTTTATTCATGATATCGATACTTACGATCTGGTTTTTATAGATGGGATCTATTCTTCTCATCTTTCACAAACCACGCATGATAAGATTGATGTATGCCTGATGTCTTCCGCTTTGAATAGCGATAAATACCGCCCTGTAATTGAAAATTATTTCAATAAGTTGGCGCCAAAATCGGGACTTAATTCTCTTAATACTGCATTTGCAAGAGAAGGAGCATTTATCCATATTCATAAGAACAAGCAGGCCGATAAGCCAATCCAGATCATCAATTTTGCAACCGGAAATGAGTCAGCTTTACTTCTTCAGCCACGTAATCTTGTCGTGGTAGATGAGAATTCTCAGGTTCAGATCATCGAAAGACATCAAAGTCTGACAGATCATCCTGTTCTTACAAATTCGGTGACCGAGATCTATGCTGACAAAAGAGCGATTGTAGATTATTATAAGATCCAGAACGATAAGGATTCTGCATCTTTAATCGACAATACCTTTATTGAGCAGCAGGGTGAAAGCACTGTTTCTGTTCATACTTTCTCATTTGGTGGAAAGCTAACCAGGAATAATCTGAATTTTTATCAGAAAGGTGAGCGTATCGATTCTACAATGAAGGGTGTGACCATTATAGAAGATAAACAACATGTAGATCATAATACACTTGTGCATCATATTGAGCCTAATTGTGAAAGCCACCAGGATTATAAAGGGATCTTTGGAGACCGCTCTACAGGAGTTTTCAATGGAAAAGTTGTGGTGGAGAAGGAAGCTCAGAAAACCAATGCATATCAGGCTAATAATAATATACTGGCAGACGACAAGGCTACCATCAATTCAAAACCTCAGTTAGAGATCTTTGCAGATGATGTAAGATGTAGCCATGGTTGTACCATTGGTCAGCTGGACGAAGAAGCCTTGTTCTATCTACAATCAAGAGGAATTCCGCGTAAAGAGGCCCGAGGTTTATTGATGTACGCTTTTGCCAATAATGTGCTTGAAAGCGTGAAGATCCCAGAAGTTAAAAAGAGGATCAATAAACTTATCGCTTCAAAACTTGAAGTTGATCTGGGCTTTAATCTGTAACTTTAATATCTAAAACCATTCAGGATGAGTCATCAAACTCAGGCAAAGACTTTTGAGGTTGAAAAGATCCGTAAGGATTTTCCAATTCTTAACCGTAAGGTTAATGGCTATCCTTTGGTTTATTTTGATAATGCCGCGACCTCCCAGACTCCACAGCAGGTCATAGATGTAATTTCAGATTATTACTCTAATTATAACGCGAATATTCATCGTGGGGTTCATTCCCTTTCACAGGAGGCAACTGATAAATATGAACAGGCACGGATAAAGATTCAAAAGCATTTCAATGCCGAAAAAGCATATGAGATCATTTTCACTTCGGGTACTACTCATGGGATAAACCTGGTTGCCAGCGGATTTTCTGAATTTCTGAAAGAAGGTGACGAAATTATTGTTTCTGCTATGGAGCATCATTCCAATATAGTTCCCTGGCAGATGCTATGTGAAAGGACAGGTGCCGTTCTTAAAGTAATCCCTATGGATGAAAAGGGGGAGCTCATTTATTCGGAATACGAAAAACTTATTAATGAGAATACGAGGCTGGTATTTGTAAATCATGTATCCAATGCCCTGGGGAGTGTTAATCCCATAGCTGATATTATTGAAAAAGCGCATTCTGTTGATGCGGCCGTTTTAATTGATGGAGCCCAGGCGGCTCCTCATATCAAAGCCGATGTGCAGGCCCTGGATGTTGATTTTTATGTTGCTTCGGCTCACAAGATGTGCGGCCCTACAGGGGTAGGCATCTTATACGGGAAAGAGGACTGGCTTGAAAAACTCCCTCCATACCAGGGAGGTGGCGAAATGATCGCCACTGTTTCTTTTGAAAAAACCACCTATGCCGGTCTGCCCCATAAGTTCGAGGCTGGAACTCCAAATATCTGTGGGGGAATTGCCTTTGGTGCGGCTTTGGATTATATGAACCAGATAGGTTACGATGAGATTGCTGCCTATGAGTATGAACTACTTGAATATGCCACCCAGAAGCTTAAGGAGATCGATGGCATGAAAATATATGGCGAAGCTGCCGAGAAAACAGCCGTGATCTCATTCAACATTGAAGGCTTACATCCTTATGATATAGGGACTCTTCTGGATAAAATGGGAATTGCCGTTCGTACAGGTCATCATTGTGCCCAACCTGTAATGGACTTCTTCAAAATACCGGGCACCGTGAGAGCTTCTTTTTCCTTTTATAATACTCATGATGAGGTAGATAGATTTATAGAAGGGGTAAAGAAAGCCAAGATGATGCTTCAATAAAATTCTTACATTTTCTTAACATTTTCATCGTTAAAAGAACCTCCTTTTGCGATGAAATACCTTTTTGTGTTAATAATTCTTTTTTATCCTGTTAAGGATTGCTTAAAACTTTAGCTATATTCGGCGAGTATTTTTCGAAAAAACTTCGAAAAAGTGTCAAAATGTTTAAGCTTAAACCAAACAATTAGAAAGTCGGCAATGTTAATATTTTTTGACCTATACATCTAATGTTGTCGGCAGGAAACAATTCATTAACCCAAAACTTTTTAAATGAAAAGAATTTATTTACTGGCCTCGGCCTTAACCTTAGTTTTTGCCTCCTGTCAAAAGTCTGCAGATGAAGCTGCAGAAGAGACTATGGCTTTACCGCAGGAAGAATCTCTTGCAATCGCTGAAGATCAATGTGGAACCATGGGCGTTTTAGGAGATAAGCTCGCTGAAAACCCCGAACTGGCAACTAAGATGGCTGCTGTTGAAGAGCATACCAAAGAAGCTATCAACAACGGATGGACAAAACGTCTTGCAGCCGATGGGAAAATTGAAATCCCTGTCGTTTTTCATGTATTGTACAATTCCAGCGATGAGAATATTCCTCTTTCGCAGCTTCAGGAGCAGGTTGATGCTTTGAATGAAGATTTTAACCTTCAAAACCCTGGAAGAAACACTATTCCTTCTGAGTTTTCAGCAGTTGAAGCGAATATTGATATACGCTTCGTTCTGGAAGATGTAATTCGTGTAAAAACGAAAAAACGTCAGTGGAGACCAGACGATAGCATGAAATTTTCTTCAAGTGATGGTTCTGATGTTGTAAACCCACAGGAGTTTTTAAACATCTGGGTGGTTAGCAACATGCCATACAGAGGTGGAAATATTCTTGGTTATGCGCAGTTCCCGGGCGGAAGCTGGTCTACAGACGGGGTGGTCCTTGATCACAGATTTACAGGGACGACTCAGTATTCTACCGGAAGAACAGCGACTCACGAAGTTGGTCACTGGTTGAACCTTCGTCATATCTGGGGCGATGGCGGATGTGGAGCTACAGATTATGTAGATGATACTCCAGATTCTGATGCTCCTAGCCGTGGATGTCCGGGCTATCCAACGATTAACTGTGGAACGGCCGATATGACCATGAACTTCATGGATTATTCAGATGATCCTTGTTTGAACATGTTTACCGAAGGCCAGAAATCAAGAATGCTTAGTGTATTTGCTAACGGAGGTTTCCGTGCGACAATGGCCGATTAACATTGAGTTAATTATATATAAAAGAGGCGCCCTCGTGGCGCCTTTTTTCGTATTATGCATTAATTCCTAAAACGAAAGATATGAGAACTTCAATTATAGCCATAATATTAATGATCTTCACTGCGAATGATTGTAAACAATCTGAGCAGACTTCAATAACCTATATCAGTTACGAAACTTTTACCCGAGGTTCTTCTACCATTTATAAGGTCTCGCCGGATAGCCTTGAAATAAAATCATCGGGATTAAACAGTTCTGAATCTTCTATGAATTTAAAAGTAAATCAGTGGAGTGAGCTTTTGGAAAAACTTGAAGGAGTGGAAGTTTCGAAGATCAGCCAGTTAAAAGCGCCCTCCGATGCCAGAGCATCTGATGCAGCTCCACACGCTATTTTAAGCATTCGTAAGAATGATACCATTTATAAGACTAATTCGTTCGATCACGGTAATGCGCCCACTACTATCAAACCATTAATTGAAGCTATCTTAAGATTGGCAGAAAATGTTGAATAGCAGTACTTGTTATTGTACTTTTGCTTAAAATTGAGATATGACGATACAGGAGAAACAACAGGAGGTAATCGATGAGTTTTCCATGTTCGATGACTGGATGCAGCGTTATGAATATATGATAGAACTAGGGAAATCACTACCTCTGATTGACGAAAAATATAAGATTGATGAGAACCTTATTAAAGGTTGTCAGAGTAAGGTTTGGGTTCATGCGGAACTCGATGGGGATAAGCTTGCGTTTACCGCCGATAGCGATGCTATTATCACTAAAGGTATCGTGGCTATCCTTATAAGGGTATTTTCTAATCAGCACCCATCCGAGATCATTGAGGCTGATACCGCCTTTATAGATGAAATTGGTTTAAAAGAGCATTTATCGCCTACAAGAGCCAACGGACTTGTAAGCATGATAAAACAACTTAAAATGTATGCAGTGGCATATCAAACTCAACTGAATTAAAATGGAACAGGAAATAAATACACAGGAACTGGGAGAGAAGATCGTTACCGTTCTCAAAACGATTTATGACCCGGAGATTCCGGTAGACATTTATGAATTAGGGCTTATTTACGATGTGATGGTAAGTACCGATTATGATGTTAAAATATTAATGACCCTTACCACTCCAAACTGCCCCGTTGCAGAATCTCTTCCTATGGAGGTAGAAGAGAAGGTAAAATCTCTGGATATGGTTAAGGATTGTGAGGTTGAAATAACCTTTGATCCGCCATGGAGCCAGGATCTGATGAGTGAGGGAGCTAAACTGGAGCTGGGACTTTTATAATTATTCATAATGGCTGAAGAAATTTTAAATCGCGTAGCGCAAAGTAAACTGATAACCTTTAACCTGGAAGATCATTATCCAAAGGGAGAACGTATTCTATTTGATCTCAGCCAGTGGTTATATGAAGGTTTTGTTTTGCGTGAAAAAGATTTCAGGGATCAGGCGAAGGAACATGACTGGTCACAGTATGGTGACAAGTATATCGCTCTCACCTGTTCTACCGATGCAATAGTCCCGGCATGGGCATATATGCTTATTACGACATATCTTCAGCCGTATGCTAAAAAAGTTGTGATCGGGGATCTTGAAAACCTTGAAAGTCATCTCTATCAGGAGGTAATTGATAAACTCGATGTTTCCGATTTAAAGGACAAGCCAGTTATCATAAAAGGTTGTTCTAATAAGCTTGTACCTAAAAACGCATATCTATTTCTTATAAATAAACTGCAACCGATAGTGAAAAGCCTTATGTATGGTGAGGCTTGTTCCTCGGTTCCTTTATATAAACAACCAAAAAAATAGTTATGAAGAAATTTTTACTTGCCGCTTTAATCCTTTCATCAATAGGCGTTGTTAAAGCCCAGGATAAAAAAGAAAAAGATTCAATCCCTCCTAACGGGTGGAATACCAAAGGAAATATTCAGTTGCTCTTTAACCAGTCAGCCTTTAATAAGGAATGGACCGGAGGAGGAACCTCGAGTATCGCCGGAAACTTAACGGTAAACTACGATTTTAATTATCGAATGGATGATTTTACCTGGGATAATAAGATTATTGGAAACTATGGTCTTACCAAGGTAAAGGATGATGATTTTGCAAGAAAGACCAGTGACAGGCTGGAGATCAATTCGATTGCGGGTAAACAGATAAAAGAGACCAACTTTTATTATTCCTGGTTCCTTAATTTCAGAACCCAGTTTGCGAAGGGTTATGTGTTTAGTGAAGATCCCGATACGGGAGAAACCCTTCGTACTGAAACCACGCACTTCCTTTCACCTGGATACTTACAGACCGGGCCTGGAATCATGTGGAAAAAAAGTGACGATCTAATGGTCAATCTTGCTCCGGCAACAGCGAGGCTGATTATTGTTGACGATAAATTCACTTCGGGAGCAGATTATGTAGATGGCGATTATTTTGGAGTAGACGCTGGAGAAAGCACCAGATTTGAATTTGGAGCATCCTTAAGTGCCCTGGCGAATTTTGAATTGCTTGAAAATGTGAATATGCAAAATTCCCTGAGCCTTTATTCCAATTATCTGGAAGAACCGGGCAATGTGGATATAGATTATTTGATGAACCTTGAAATGGGAATCAATAAATACCTGTCTGCAAATTTACTCTTCCAGGCTATCTATGATGATAATGCTGTTGGCGCTTTTCAGATAAGAGAAGTCTTCGGACTCGGAATTAATTACGGGTTTTAGGAACACACTAAATTAGAACTTATACACTGCCTGCAAACTTGTAAATTTTGCAGGCTTTTGCTTTTCAGTTAAATTTTTGTTGAAGTAAGTAAGGCTGGGATGCAAAAGCTATCTATTGATTACCTTTGTACTTATGATTGAAAAAACCGACTTATCCTTTGAAAGAGCCGTTCTTATTGGTATTGTTACCAGGGAACAGGATGAAGACAAACTTGAGGAATACCTGGATGAACTGGAATTTTTAACCTATACCGCGGGAGGAGAGGTTATAAAGCGTTTTAGCCAGAAAATGGATGTGCCTAATCCAAAGACCTTCATTGGATCGGGTAAGATGGAAGATGTAAAACAGTTCGTTAAAGAGGAAGAGATCGGGGCGGTGATCTTTGATGATGAACTTTCTCCCGCTCAGCAAAAGAATATTGAAAAGATACTGAAATGTAAGATCCTGGACAGAACAGGGCTTATCCTTGATATTTTCGCTCAAAGAGCCAAGACCAGTTATGCGCGTACACAGGTAGAGCTGGCTCAATATGAATATTTACTCCCTAGGCTTGCCGGAATGTGGACTCACCTTGAAAGACAGCGTGGTGGTATTGGAATGCGTGGTCCGGGTGAAACCGAGATCGAAACCGACCGTAGGATCGTTAGGGATAAGATCAGTCTCCTTAAAAAGAAACTTGCAACCATCGACAAACAGATGGAAGTTCAGAGAGGTAACCGTGGCCAGTTGGTTAGGGTTGCGCTGGTAGGTTATACCAATGTGGGAAAATCTACACTAATGAACGTAATAAGTAAAAGTGAGGTCTTTGCTGAAAATAAACTCTTTGCCACGCTTGATACGACCGTTAGGAAGGTTGTGATTCGCAATTTACCCTTCCTGCTTACCGATACGGTAGGATTCATCAGAAAACTGCCTACCCAGCTTGTGGAGTCGTTTAAATCTACACTGGATGAGGTTAGGGAATCTGATCTTCTGCTTCATGTGGTGGACATTTCTCATCCTAACTTTGAAGAGCATATAGATTCGGTTAACCAGATTCTTTCCGAGATAGAAGCTCTCGGAAAACCTACGTTGATGGTATTTAATAAGATTGACGCCTATGAACCGGAGCAGCTGGACGAGGATGACCTGATCACCGAAAAAACTTCAGCTCATTATTCATTAAAAGAATGGAAAAAGACCTGGATGAACAGGCTGGGAGATAATGTCCTTTTCATTTCAGCATTAAATAAGGAGAACCTCGAAGATTTCCGAAGAAAGGTATACGAAGCCGTAAGAAAGATACATATAACCCGTTTCCCTTATAATAACTTCCTGTATCCTGAATACGATAAATACGGGGAGAAAAAGTAGCTTAATAAAGCTTTAACGCTATTTGGAAGTATTCTTTTTAAATTTATAAGTATCAAATACTTATAAGTTATGAGAAGAATAATTTTATTATCAGTTTTCTTATTTAGTACTGCTTTCTATGCGCAATCCCTGGAAGGTTCCTGGAAGCTTATCGAGAAAAATGGAAAAGAGATAACCGATAAGGAGGTGATAAGAATTTATCAGGATGGTTATTTTGCCGAAGGAGCAAAGAAGTCAGGATCTAATGAATTTCTGTGGGCGCAGGGAGGAGAATATGAGTCCGGCGATTATACCGAAAGCCTTGATTTTCATACGGAATACCCCGAAAAGGTTGGAGAGACCCTGGATCCCAAGCTTACATTTTTGGATGGTAACAATAAGATAGAGATCAACGATGTAACTCAGGATGAGATTTGGGAACGAATTTCAGATAATGAAAATGACCTGAGCGGTAACTGGGTTATTACGGGAAGAAAAAGAGATGGTGAGCTTAGCCGAATGACCCCTGGTGACCGTAGGACGATAAAAATTCTTGGAGGTGACCGTTTCCAGTGGGTAGCCTTTAATTCCGAGACGCGCGAATTCTTTGGTACAGGAGGAGGGACCTATACCGCTGAAAATGGAAAATATACCGAAAATATCGAATTCTTCTCAAGGGATAATAGCAGGGTAGGAGCGAGCCTTGGTTTTGATTATGAAGTTAAGGATGGTGATTGGCATCACTCAGGAAAAAGCTCGAAAGGAGACCCAATGTACGAGATCTGGTCACCCTATGCTGAAGCTTATAATCCATAAATAAGTAAGAAAAATTTGAACTCTATAAATGTCAGCCCCACTTGGGGCTGATTTTTTATTTCTTTTATCGAAAAAATTTATAAAACATTGATAATCAACACTTAAAGTTTTATCTTAATATACTTAAGACCCTGCAGTTTGTTCAATCTAAACTTCGGGGTCATGTATTTTTATCTTAGATTATCCGTCCTTTTTATACTCTTTGTCATCTTTTTATCCTGCGAGGCAGACGAAGTTGAAGAATTTATCGAAGAGCCTGGAATAGAGGTTGCCGATGAGCCATTCATATTAATAGAAGAGTACTTTAGAGCAAAAATTGACGAGGAAGACTGGCTAGTAGAAAACCAGAGATCTGAGTTTCTTAACCACGAGGTGGAGGCCGAAATTTATACCTGGATTGATAAAGATAAAAATACATTCTCTGCATTGAAAGTTAGAGCTTCGATAGAAGAAGGTGGAAAGAATATGCAGGCTATGGGCGGTTTTATACAAAAATATTACGGTCCGGGGATCTATTATATTGGAACTAGTAGGAATCACAACTATTGCCACTATTTTGAACACGGGGTTTCATGGAATTCGGATGCCTACCGCTCTGATATAGGAACCATAAAAATTATTTTAGATTCGGGGTATCACATTGAAGGGATAATGAATTACCGTGCTTTCAATGCAAATGATCCGTCGAAGTCTAAGCTAATAAATGCAGAGTTTAGTGTCTACTATAAAGAATAAATTTAAGCTATTGGATTATTAAATTTAAAACCTAATTCTTTTATGATCTTCTCCGAACTTATCTTTTTCCCCTTTGATGTTTTGGAATGTTCAAATTCTGGTTTCGGTAGCTCTTTTTCTGAAGCGACTTTTGAATAATAGTCTTTTTTTGACGGATGTTCAGGGTAAACCACATTCCAGACCGAATTATCCTTTTGTTTTTCCATCAATATGAGAATGGCCGAGATACAGTCTTCCTGGTGAACCAGGTTTACAGGTGCATCCGGATTTTTGACATTCTTTCGGCCAGAAAGATGTTTTATTGGGTGTCTTTTACTTCCGATTAAACCTCCAAATCTTAAAACAGAGGCGTCAAAGTTCTCATTGTTCAAAAAAAGCAGCTCAGTATTTCGAAGCTGTATTGCAGTATTGTTCGAATTATCTGTTTTATCTTCTTCCGTATATATAGGGAAGTCTTCCATATCCTGGTAAACCGAGGTTGAACTTGTAAAGATCACTTTTTGCACATAAGCTTTTTCAATATAGGGGATGAGATTCCTGATCTTCTTTACAAAATCGATTTCAGGGTTTTTCCGGAGTCCCGGTGGAATATCTACAATAAGAACGTTAACTCCAGAAAGAAAAGACCTGATATCTCCCTGTACGCCTTTTTCGTATAGTTTTATCGAGTAAGGGATGAGCCCCGCGGTTCTTAACTCTCCCATTCTTTCCATCCTGGTCACTGAGCCTTTTACTTCATGATTCTGTTTTCTTAGTCTTTTTCCCAACTCCAGTCCAAGCCATCCACATCCCAGTATTGCAATTTTCATCCTAGTTTTTTAAGTGTATTGTTTTCTTTAAAATTGTCGCATCGTTAAGAATAAAAGGTTTCGGGATCATTCCATCCGGTCTTTCCTCAACCTTCAAATCCTTATTCCCAATAAGGTCGTATGCCGACTCGTAAAGTACAAATTCTGGTTCGTCTTCCCCGTCTATACTGAATTCAATTCTCAGGGTATCCTGATTGGCAGCATAATAGGTGAGGAGTCTTTCTTTCCATCGCCTTTTGAACATATGAAATGCGTTCTCCCCGAGATAAATATCATCAGCTTCAAGCCCGTTTACTTTGAATTCCTTAAAATCAACATCTTTTGTTTCATATAGTTCTATCCTGTTGATCTGCCTGTTCGGAGCTATCTTAAGGGAGTATAACCGATTTTGAAGACTGTCTATGCCTTTCTTTTCCAGGATTACTCCCGGTTCGGGAATGGCGATCAAAGGAGCTTCGTTTCTATATTTGAAAGCACTTCCGTATTTACTACTAAAATTGGATTCGGTATTCGATCTCTCAATTGGATCCTGACCAAAAATCTCAGCGGTCCAATCATCAATCATTTGGTCATAGGAATACCAGGTCGCCTTATTTTTATCCACGTCTTTAAGATAAACGAGGCTGTTCGGTTTTGGCCGTTCCGCATTGAAATCGGAATAAAAGTGAGCGGTAAAGATCAGCACGTTGAAGGTCAGAAAACAAAGCACCGCGAAGGATTTCAGTTTTCTGAAATAAGTGAAAACAGGGATAAATAAAAAGAATAGCAGGCATGTCAGAATCGCGGTGACAAAGAGCATTTTTAAGCCCAGGGCTACTGGAAGACTCCAAATAAAGGGCAGAAGAATGAATATTGCCGGACCCGATAACAGGGCCATCAACAACCTGTTAGGTTTCTTCTGTCTTATCATTATAAAAAGCTGAAGCAGGCCAAAATATACAGGGATTATGAAATAGGAAGCACCCTTTAAATAAACCGCGATAAGCGAACAGATGAAAAGCCAGGTAAAAAGAGGAGCTATAAAAACAGAAGCTGCTTTTGTCTTTTTTCTAAAGGCATGATACAGCATAAAACTTACCGAAAGAGCTAGGAAAATAGAAACCGCTATGTATATATATCCATTGTAAGTGAAACCCTGTTCCATTTCAGGATATTCAGGATAGATATAAAGACAGAACTTCCAGAAGGCCCACATAATTAATCCGGAGACAACAAGGTTTAAAATGAGAGGAAGAAACCCCTGAAATATGTCTTTTAACCGAAGTCTTTCTTTTTTGAACCCATAAACTATCAGCCCTAGAAAAATAATAATGGCCAGTACAAGCATTGGCATTATCCAGTCAAAAGGATATGTGAAAAATTCACCGAATGGCAGGCTGAAATAAATAAGATCCCGGTCACTGGTTAAATTATTAAGATCCTTGTCGCTGAAGTAACCAAGAAGGGGCATTAGATAACTTCCCTGATGCGCGAGCGTTTCCATATCCAGGTTTTTAGGAATATCGGTCGCCGTGTGATAATCATAATGGTCGTCTATAAATGCGAAATTATAGCCATTGATATTGGCCTGCTCTCTGAGTACCGTTAGATCGGTGTCATTGGGCAGCATTTTATAGATGCTGTAGGCGAGGGAATTTGTTACGGGATAAGCGGGACCTGCTTCTTTAAAGGCTTCGATAAGCCGCGCATTTTTTCCATTAGTCTCTAATAGCATAAACGGATTCCCTCCGCTTCCCCTGGCTTCAAAATTAAGAGCGAGTTTTGCATCTTTCGCCCAGGGATGATCCTCAATAAAGAGAGCTGCACCGTTCAGTCCAAGTTCTTCAGCATCGGTAAAAAGTAGAATGATATCGTTCTTGTGAGAAGAATTCTTTTCCCTGAAGGCTCTTATTCCTTCAAGAATAGTTGCCACCCCACTACCGGCATCGCTGGCGCCCAAAGAAGAATGCGTAGCGCTGTCGTAATGGCTCATAAGCACTAAAGCATCTCCATTGCCTGAACCTTTCATCCTTGCCAGAATATTTTGAGGCTTTGCCAGCACACCTTCTTCATTCAGGTTATAGGCCTCCTGTGTTTGTACTTCCAGCCCCATTTCCTGTAACTGCTCAACGATGTAATTCCTTACCTTGCTATGAGCAGGACTCCCCACATAATGTGGTTTCTGCGCTATAGCCTTAACATGTTCAAAGGCGCGGACTGTGGAAAATTCTGTTTGAGATTTATTTGCATCGGGGTCGAATTCTGGCTGATCAAAATTGAAATTAAGCCATACCATAATAATTATCAGAAGGAAGGCGAATAAGCCGGTAAACTTGTTATTCATGCAATTAGGTTCAGAAATCTTAAAGTTAACCAAGTTTTTTGATTATTCCTGCTATCAAAATAAGCAAGCTTAGTATAAACTAAAAATTAGTATATTTAAGTAATTAAGAATCAAAAGCTTTAAATAATGGGAATCAAAAGTTTCATGGGAAAAAGAGCAGAGCCTGAAAAGCCTGCCGAAGTACCGATTTTAGTAAGGGATTATATGACTTCAGACCTGGTGACCTTCAGGGAGAATGAAAATATCATGGATGTGATGGAAAAACTCATCAAGCATGGTATTTCCGGAGGTTGTGTTGTAAATGAAAAGAACGAATTGCTGGGGATAATCTCTGAAGGTGACTGCATGAAACAAATCTCAGACAGCCGCTATTATAATATGCCCATGGCCGATCTTACGGTGGGTAAACGAATGAACTGTAAGGTGGAAACCATTGACGGGAATATGAATGTGATGGATGCCGCCAAAAAGTTTATAGAGTTGAAATTTAGGAGATTTCCAATTGTGGAGAATGGGAAACTTATAGGGCAAATAAGTCAGAGAGACGTATTGTATGCCGCTTTAAAACTTAAAGGTCAAAACTGGCATCACTGATTTAACTTTTGGCCACGTATACCCAGGCCGTAATTCCAGATTCCAGATTAAGTTTCTTACGTAAATATGAATTACCCTCATATCGGTCAGCCTTTATAAGCTCTTCTCGATCTAGTTGAAGCAATGTGCCCTGCACGATGTTTTTTTGGTCTGCTGAAGATTTTATGGCCGGGTAGAAAATTCCTGAGGGATTATCAGGGATTCTTATACGATATTTTTCATAGCCTGAAAGGAGATCATCTTTGCCATCTACAGATCTACCAAACAACTTTTGCTGAATTCTTTTATCCTGCAATGTCCCGTATACGAACAAATGTTCCATGATCCATTATTTCAGCTCTAATAATTATTTCTTTTTATTTCGGCCTGGCGTATAGGCATGGAATCTATAAGATTAAAAAGATACCTGGCCTCAAGAAGTTCCCTCTGCCTTAATTTTACACTACCATCCAGGCCAATCAGGATCACTTCAAAGTCTGAATCCTTATCCAGCATTTCATTATGGATTTCCATATTTTCTATCCATTCAGAGTCTACAGGCAGGCTTCTCCTGAACTTCCCCGGTGTGGAGTGCAGAAGCACGAGCTTTCTTTCTTCAAAGCCTTTCATATCAGCTATTAGTTCCTTTCTCTGAGCTTCGAATTTTTCAGAGTTAGCAGAATCGGTAAAAACCACCACGGCTCTATTTTCCCATTTATAATCCGCAGGGTTTTGGGACCACATCATATAAAAGCTGAACAGGCAAACTAAAACAGGCAATATCCTTTTCATGGCCGAAATATAGAAAGCCTAAACCATTGATTGTCTGAAAGAAATGCTAATTTCTCTTTATATGAACATAAAGTTTACTCGGCCCTTGTCCAAACCATTTTGCGTCCCATTAGTGAGAAACCTATGTAACCGATTATCTCGAGTTCTCCATTCTCTTGTAATTTCATATTACAAGCATAAGTTTTTCCTTTTTCCGGGTCATATATTTCCCCATCTTCCCATTCACTACCACCCGTGTACTCAAAACCACTCATTAAATGAATTCCCATCACGGGCCTGCTTCGTAGTTCCACATCCGGATTTTTCCTATCTAACCTTGGTTTTCCAGCTTCGTCTGTGGGTTCTTCAAGCCATACAATTTTTCCGCAATATTCATTCTTTACATCCTTGCATTTGTAGATTTCCACTTTTGCTGATTTATCTGAATTATACCATAATCCCAGGATAGTTTTTTCCTCATTTTGAGCTAGGACAGGAAGGCTTACAAAAATCAAAAACCCTGTAGTTAAGAATTGGGTGATAAACGGTTTCATATGTGTAGATTATTGAAGTTTTCTGGCTATGGTAGATTCTTTCGGCAATCATTAAAATTAAAACTGCGGGTTAAACTAGTAAAAATGAACTTAGCACACATACCATTTTCGGGGTATTTTATAACTGTATCGTTTAAAAAAACTATTGATTTTTCCTTACCAGAGCATAATAATCATTATCCAGTTTAAGATAACCCTGGTCATATACAAAGAAATACTGGTTGCCAGTCTTTGTAGTATAGATGCTGGTGAAGTGTTCAAAATCAAATCCGCGGGAAAGCAGTTTACTTTTATTAACAGAGGTTTTACCTGTGGGGTTCAGACTCTCCAGGATTCGGTGATTTCGCCGAAGTAGATTATTTATATTCCTAACAAGGTTTGATGTTTCCTTATTAGCCTTATTATGATGGGAATTGCGGCAATAGTCACTACAGAATTTCTTATCGGTTCTGCCTATTATTTTCTCTCCGCATTCCAGACAGGTTTTTTCCATTCTTAAATATAAATAAAAAATGGAATTAATGTTTTAAGATCAGATCTTAGGGCTATTCAGTCACTTCAATATTGATGGTGGTCAATTCGGAAGTGGAAGACCGGAAATTCAGTTGATAAACTCCTGCAGATTCGGGAGTGAATTCATAGCTTTGAGTGTCTTCTATGATTGCCTGGCCGCAGGTACAGCCAAAGTAACTCACTAAAACTTTAATGATCTTTCCTTCTTCGGTAGAACTCTCCTTAAATTCTGCAAAGCTCCCACAGGTGTTTTTCATAGAAAATGTGACTTCTATCGAGACTACCTCGCCAACTTTAGCAGTTTCTGGTGCCTCCACCTCATTGATAATAGCTGCCTCGCCGGTAATACAATCTACTTCCACATCGTCTTCATTACAGGAAGTGTTCATCGTTATAAATAGGAAAGCAAAAAATAGATTTAGGTAAGTTCTCATTTTATTTTTTTATCTGGATGATCAGGTTCTTTTTAATGAGATGACTAAAATGGGAAATGGTTGCGTACTAATTTTTAGATCGAAAAATTATAGTCCCTTTCTACTTTGGCAATCCGGATTTTATAAGCCTTATACCAGTCTTTTTTGCCTAACTTCTGGGCTATAAGATGTTCTGAATTGGCCTTCCAGTTTTTAATGCTTCCCAGGTCTTTCCAGTAGGAAATGCTTATTCCCAGTTCTTCCCTGGCCGATTCGAAACCAAGATAACCAGGCTGTTCTTTAGCAAGTTCTTCCATTTTTACGGCCATTTCGTGATAGCCAATATCTGCTTCTTTTTTTATGGAAGTGAAGATCACGGCATAATAAGGCGGGCGGGGTGTATTTGCGATCATTTTTTATGAAATAGAAAGCTTATTAATCTTGGTGTTTCACGCAGGTCTTCATCGAACCATTCATTTAGTTTTTCAAGTTCAAATCCTGCATCGTTGGCAGCTGATATGAATTCCGAAATATGGTGGGTATAGGTTTCTAGCTCGATTTTTCCATTTGTGCTTTCAAACCTTGCTTTAGTGCCTTTATATTGCTTAAAGGGATGTAATTCAGAAACAAAAAAATAACTGTGATGTTCCAGGTTGGAAAAGGCCTTTTCAAACACGGGTTTGAGCTCCTCAACATGTTCAAGGATAAGGTTGCAGGTAACAAGATCGTATTTTACTGAAGTCCAGTCCCAGTCTTTTATGATATCTGCTTTTTGGAATCTCACCTTCGAGTCAGTGACCTTTTCTTTCGCTATTTCCAGCATCTTTTCTGAAAAGTCTACTGCGAGTATTTCATCAGCATGTTTGCTGAGCCATTGGGTGTTTTTCCCCGTTCCGCAGCCAAGTTCAAGAACTTTACTAAAGGGAATATCTTTCAGAATGTTCTTTGTGACCATTTCGTCAAGATCCCGGGTTCTGTTCTTGTTGGTGTCGTACTGCCCGGACCATTCATCATATGCCTTATCAATGCTCATAGTCGCGCGATTATAGAGCCGTGAATTTAGTGAATATTTATGTAAAAATTGGATTCCGGAATTCACTGTGAAGGATGCTTTATCCGTTTACAAACGTTTACAAACGCAAGTAAACGTAAACAAATATTTTGTATACGAGTCTCATATTATTGCTGTTGCATATTTGTCTCGCTGAATTGAACTAATGATTTTCAGCTTCAAAAAATTCTATAGTTATGCGCACTTTAAGAAACTCAGTACAATTGATCGGGCATGTAGGTAATGAGCCTGAAATCGTAAATCTTGAATCTGGAAAGAAACTGGCGAAATTTTCAATTGCCACCAATGAGAGTTATAAGAACTCTAAAGGAGAGAAGATCACCGATACTCAATGGCACCATATCGTCGCCTGGGGTAAGACCGCCGAGTTAATAGAAAATTATGTTCCGAAAGGGAAGGAAGTTGGGATTGAAGGAAAACTCACCAGCAGGAGTTATGAGGATAAGGACGGGAATAAACGTTACATCACCGAAGTTATATGCAATGAGTTGTTGCTCCTGGGTAAATGATGAACCTGATGTGATTGATTGGAAGAGCCCTTCGGTTAAGACCAAGGGCTCTTTTATTTTTTAATGATCAGAAGCTTTTCCTGCTCCGGAAGGGATACGTATATCTTCCACGATGTTTTGGACATCTTCAGGAGGTGCAACTGTGAGTCTGGATACAATAACAGAGGTAATAATATTTAATGTCATTGCGATCACTCCAAATCCTTCTGGAGATGTCCCAAACCACCATTCGGAAGGGGGGAGTGGCTCCAGCCAGAAAAATCCCGTCTTAAATCTTATCATATAAAATAACATCAGGCTAATTCCTACTATCATTCCGCTGATAGCTCCTTCCTTGTTCATCCTTTTATCAAAAATACCCAGAACAATGGCGGGGAAAAAAGAGGCGGCAGCAAGGCCAAAGGCCAGGGCGACCACGGCCGCGACAAAGCCGGGAGGATAGATCCCAAACAGGCCGGCCACCAATACCGCTGCCAGTATGCTCAACCGGGCGGCCAATAATTCCTGTTTATCGGAAATGTCCGGTTTCAATTGTCTTTTCAAAAGATCGTGAGAGATAGAAGTGGAGATCACCAATAATAAACCGGCTGCTGTAGACAGAGCAGCCGCCAGTCCACCGGCAGCCACCAGGGCGATCACCCAGTTAGGGAGATTCGCTATTTCAGGATTGGCAAGCACCATGATATCACGGTCTACATAAAGTTCATTGCCGTAAGCTGTTGGATTTGAAACCAGTCTCTCACCATTCTCTCCCCTGGATTCCTTAAACTCCGGTTTTCCGTTCACCGCATCAGAATTTGAATATTGGATTTTACCATCATTGTTTTTATCTGTCCAGGAAATGAGCCCGGTATTTTCCCAGTTCTTGAACCAAGGGGGCATGGCCGCATATGCTTTATTCTGAACTGTCTCGATCAAATTGGTTCTTGCAAAGACCGAAACCGCCGGTGCAGTGGTATATAGTACGGCGATTAGCAGAAGTGCATAACCCGCTGACTTTCTGGCATCCTTTACTTTTGGAACGGTAAAGAAACGAACAATTACATGGGGTAATCCTGATGTTCCGGCCATCAGTGCCAGTGTGATGGCGAAGACATCCCAGGTAGATTTAGATCCGTCAGTATACTCTTTAAACCCAAGCTGAGTATGCAGGTTATCAAGTTTGTCGAGAAGATAAGTGCCGTCTTCCAGCTGTGATCCCATTCCTAGCTGGGGAATCGGGTTTCCTGTCATTTGGATGGAAATAAAAATGGCGGGAACCATAAAGGCAAATATTAAAACACAGTACTGCGCAACCTGGGTATAAGTGATCCCCTTCATACCTCCCAGAAAAGCAAAGACCAGTACTACTGCCATTCCGATAATCACCCCGTAGGTGATCTCCACCTGCAGGAACTGGGAGAAAACGATTCCAACCCCTCTCATCTGGCCTGCCACATAAGTGAAAGAAACAATGAGGGCGCAGATGATGGCTACTGTCCTTGCCGTATTGGAATAGTAACGATCACCAATAAAATCAGGAACGGTAAATTTTCCGAATTTTCGGAGATAGGGAGCCAGTAAGAGAGCCAGCAAGACATAACCTCCGGTCCAGCCCATAAGGTATACAGATCCGTCATAGCCTATAAATGAAATAATCCCGGCCATGGAAATAAAGGATGCCGCACTCATCCAGTCGGCCGCGGTTGCCATACCATTTGCAAGAGGGGATACACCGCTTCCCGCAACATAAAAATCCTGAGTTGAAGAGGCTCGTGCCCAGATGGCTATTCCAAAATATAGTGCAAAGCTTAATCCGACCAGAATCCAGGTCCATAATTGTACATCCATAAAATGAGGCTTAACGGGTAACGTATTTATTCACTATATCCATATTTTTTATCCAGTTTGTTCATGAGATGGATATAGATAAAAATCAAAATCACGAAAACATAAATAGAGCCCTGCTGGGCAAACCAGAATCCAAGTTTAAAACCACCGAGGTGAAACTGGTTAAGAAAATCCTTGAACAGAATGCCGGCTCCAAAGGAAACGGCAAACCAGACAGAAAGAAGAATTAAAAGATATTTCAGGTTGGCTTTCCAGTAAGCCCTGGCATTTGATCGTGATTCCATTCGTAAAAAATAAATGTAATTGTTACGAATATAGCAGTAATTTTATTAAAAGTTTATACTTGAAGTAAATCTTCGTTAAAAAAGTAAATAACTTAAAAATAGATCTCTTGTGCCAGTCGGTAAGTATTTGCGTGGGCTTCAATAATAAGCCTGATGTCTTTGGAGTAGCCGCCCCCCATGCTGCATTCAACCGCGATACCTTGCTCGTAACAGGTATTCAATACGAATTTATCCCGTGCTTTGCATCCTGAAATTGTACAGGAAAGTCTCCCAAGTTTATCGGTCTCTAGAATATCCACACCGCTCAGGTAGAAAATAAAATCTGGTTTAACTTCTTCAATCAATTCAGGGAGTACCGATCGTAGTTTTTTAAGATAAGTTTTGTCGTCAGTTCCATCCTTGAGTTCAATATCCAGATCGGAGCTTTCCTTTTTAAATGGATAATTGCCTTTGCCGTGCATGGAAAAAGTGAAAACCGAAGGATCATTCTGAAAGATTTCCGCAGTACCATTACCCTGATGAACGTCCAGATCTACGATAAGGATTTGTTTTGCCAGTTTCTGATTCTGAAGATATCTTGCTCCTATTGCCTGATCATTAAGCAAACAAAAAGCTTCGGCCCGGTTGGTGTACGCATGATGAGTTCCGCCGGCAATGTTCATCGCAATTCCGTGTTCAAGAGCATATTGGCAGGCTTTGATGGTTCCATCTGCGATGATCTGTTCACGATCTACAAGTTCTTGAGAAAGCGGGAAACCAGATTTTCTAATCTCTTTTCTATCCAGTTTTAAAGATTTTAGCCTTTCGTAATAGTTTTTTTCGTGAACCGAGAGTATGTAATCCTCTTTAGGGAAACCTGGTTTAAAGAAATTAGACTCTTTGCAGGTGCCTTCATATAAAAGCTGTTTAGGTAATAGCTCATATTTCTCCATCGGGAAACGATGACCTTGAGGGAGAGGATGTTTATAGATGGGATGGTATGCAATTTTTAGCATGAAGCAATAAACCTCACAGGTTTTTAAAACCTGTGAGGTTTACTTTTAATTTATTGTCGTTCCGTTATTCACATTTGTCTCATCTGGATTCACAAAAACAAGTTTTCCTTCAG
Organism: Gramella jeungdoensis; assembly: GCF_023805255.1. Classification (GTDB taxonomy): domain Bacteria; phylum Bacteroidota; class Bacteroidia; order Flavobacteriales; family Flavobacteriaceae; genus Christiangramia; species Christiangramia jeungdoensis. The sequence goes on along the minus strand of NZ_JAMSCK010000003.1, from coordinate 227,024 downwards.
AATTTTCGGTCATCAGGATCATTCCCTCGCTTTCCACACCGCGAAGTTTTCTTGGTGCAAGGTTAACAAGAACGGTAACTTTTTTTCCGAGTATATCCTCAGCTTTAAAATGCTCTGCAATCCCGGAAACAACGGTTCTTTTATCCAGGCCTGTATCTACTTTTAAAACCATTAGCTTCTTGGTTTTTGGCATTTTTTGCGCCTCGATAATGGTTCCGACGCGGAGATCCATTTTGGTGAAATCCTCAAAAGTAGCGGTATCTTTCTGTGGCTCGGCTTGATGATTTTCCATTTCGTTGGCGGTTTTGGTCGCTTTTAGTTTTTCAAGTTGTTTTTCAATCTGTTCGTCATCGATCTTGCTGAAAAGTAATTCAGCCTTTCCTATCTGGTGACCAGCAGAGATCAAAGCCTCTTTTGTTCCAATGATATCCCATTCCGGGGTATTTCCTGAATCTTCTTCAGTCTGGTTCAACATTCTTTTCAGTTTCTCTGAAGTGAATGGAAGAAAAGGTTCGCTTATAATAGAAAGTGCCGAGGCTAACTGAAGGGCCACATACATGATGGTTTTCACCCTTTCTTCATCGGTCTTGATTAGCTTCCATGGCTCTTCATCGGCCAGGTACTTGTTCCCAAGCCTGGCAAGATTCATCAATTCAGCCTGTGCCTCTCTGAAACGGTATTTTTCGATAGAGCTGGCGATCACAGATGGGTACGCTTTCAGTTCTTCGATGGTCTTCTTATCTACTTCTGAATACTCTCCCGGCTGAGGAACCACTCCGTTGTAATACTTATTGGTAAGGACCACTACACGATTGATGAAATTACCAAAAATGGCAACCAGTTCATTATTATTTCTGGCCTGGAAGTCCTTCCATGTAAAATCGTTATCCTTGGTTTCAGGAGCATTGGCCGTTAGTACATATCTCAAAACATCCTGTTGGTCAGGAAAATCTTCAAGATATTCATGTAACCAAACCGCCCAGTTTTTCGAAGTTGAAAGCTTCTTACCCTCCAGGTTCAAAAACTCATTGGCAGGAACATTTTCCGGAAGGATATAATCGCCGTGAGCCTTTAGCATGACCGGGAAAATGATACAGTGGAAAACAATATTGTCTTTCCCTATAAAATGAATAAGCTTTGTATTCTCATCTTTCCAATAAGGTTCCCAGTCTTTACCTTCCCTGGCCGCCCATTCTTTGGTAGAAGAGATATAACCAATAGGGGCATCGAACCATACATAAAGTACTTTTCCTTCACCTCCTTCAACGGGAACAGGAATTCCCCAGTCAAGATCTCTGGTTACGGCTCTGGGTCTGAGTCCGTCATCTATCCAGCTTTTCACCTGGCCATATACGTTGCTTTTCCAGTCAGCTTTATGCCCTTTAAGTATCCACTCTTTAAGCCAGTCTTCATACTGATCAAGCGGAAGAAACCAGTGTCTGGTCTCTTTCAAGGTAGGAACAGCTCCGGTTAATGTTGATTTTGGATTTATAAGGTCGGTAGCATTTAAAGAGGTTCCACAGCTTTCACACTGATCGCCGTATGCTTCTTCATTTCCACATTTCGGGCAGGTCCCGGTCACAAAACGATCGGCCAGGAATTGGCTCGCCTCCTCGTCGTATAATTGTTTCGTGGTTTCCTCAATGAATTTACCATCTTCAAACATCTTTTTAAAGAAAGCCGAAGCGGTTTCATGATGGGTCTTTCCGGAAGTACGTGAGTAATTATCAAAACTAACCCCGAATTCCTCAAAAGATTTCTTGATGATCGCATTGTATTTGTCCACAACATCCTGCGGACTAACACCCTCCTTTTTGGCTTTTATGGTAATCGGCACTCCATGTTCATCACTTCCGCAAACAAAAGCCACATCATGCCCCTGCATTCTAAGGAATCGGGAATAGATGTCGGCCGGCACATAAACTCCGGCAAGGTGTCCAATATGTATAGGCCCGTTTGTATAGGGTAAGGCCGCTGTGATCGTAAATCTCTGAGGATTTTTGTTCATTATCTGGTTTACTTTTTAAGAGCCGTAAAGTTAAGCAAAGGTGTGCTAATACGCGTTAAATTCTTGTAAAAGGCCAAAGCTATGAGCGAGAACTTTCTACTTTTACCTAAAACCTAATCGAAATGCGTAAGATTTTTATAATATCTGCAATACTTCTACTGGCTGCATGTAATAGTGCAAAAAAAGGAACTTCCGGTAGTACTGCCAAGTATACCATTGAAAATCTTGGGAAAATGGATGCTGAAGATCTGGAAAGAAATTATCCCGATGCCAATATAGAGGAAGGGACCGATCTTTTTGAAGAAGGAACCGATGAAAGGCCATATACGATTCTCTATCCGGGCACTCCAGATGAGCTTCATATTACCTGGCAGGATGAGGGGCGTACCAGGATCCATGATCTTCGCTATGCCGGCAATGGAAAATGGAAATCGGAAACCGGTGTAAAAATAGGCACTACTTATGACGAACTTACTAAACTTAATGCTAAGCCTGTATCCTTCTATGGCTTCGGTTGGGATTATAGCGGAGCAGTTGTATGGAATGGCGGCAAGCTGGAAAATAGTGGTTTGAGAGTTTTTCTTTCTCCACAGAGAGATCACCCAAATAAATTCTATGGAGATCATCTTATTGAGGCAACCCCGGAAGAGATAGAAGCACTGGACCTCCAGGTAGCATCAATTATGATAAACTATGCTATTTAATTAAGCGGATAGATGGCAGAGCATAATAAACTTGGGAAAAAAGGGGAAAATCTTGCTACCGAATACCTTCTACTGAAGGAGTATGAGATCCTGCAACGCAATTACCGGTATCAGAAGGCTGAAATAGATATCATTGCGCGAAGAGGAAATTTGCTTATAGCCGCTGAGGTGAAAACCAGAAGCACTCCTGAGTTTGGTAATCCGCAGGATTTTGTAAAACCAAAACAGATCAAACAGCTGGTTAAGGCCATGAATCATTTCGTTGAAGAAGAGGAGCTTGATGTGGATGTTCGTTTTGATATTATTGCCATTGTAAAGAATAAAGCCGGAACTAAGATTGAACATATCCAGGACGCCTTTCTGTATTTTTAAGCGTCTCTGGACTGACGGGATGAATTTTGATTAAAAAATGTCAGGTCGAGCGGAGGATAGAATCAATAAAGAATAAAAAAGACCGGCTATAAACCGGTCTTTTTTTATAAAATCCATTTTAATCTTCTTTACCAGATCCTTACTCGTTCTTCTGGTTTTATATACATAGGATCACCTTCTTCAATGGTAAAGGCTTCATACCAGGCATCGATATTCTGAAGCGGCACATAGGCCCTGTACATTCCAGGAGAATGTGGATCGGTCTTGATCCTGTTTTTCAAAGCTTCGTCCCTCATTTTTGTTCTCCATACGGTAGCCCAGGACAGGAAGAATCTTTGCTCCGGAGTGAATCCGTCAATTTTTCCAGGGTTTCCGTGTTCTGCGAGGTGGATCTGTAGTCCGTCATAAGCGGCGTTGACTCCACCTAGATCACCAATATTCTCTCCAAGTGTGAACTTTCCATTGATATAAACACTGTCAAGTACTTCAATATTGCTGTATTGATCTGCCAGGTCTCTGCCAAGACCTTCAAACTGTTCAAGGTCTTTGTCTGTCCACCAGTTGTTGAGGTTCCCTTCCGCGTCAAACCGGGCACCGCTATCATCAAAGCCGTGAGAGATCTCATGACCAATAACGGCTCCTATCCCGCCATAGTTCACAGCAGCATCGGCCTTGTAATCATAGAATGGAGGCTGTAAGATAGCTGCCGGGAACACGATCTCATTAAAACTCGGATTGTAATATGCATTCACGGTTTGAGGAGGCATGTACCACTCGGTCTTATCAACCGGCTGACCAAGATCCTCAAGATTTTCAGCTACTCTCCATTTTTGAGCGTTTAGCATATTCTGAAAATATGAACCTCCCTCTTCAGGTCCTTTCACCTCAAGATCGCTGTAATCTTTCCATTTGTCGGGATATCCAACTTTAACAGTAAAAGTGCTTAGTTTTTCCAGAGCTTTTTTCTTGGTATCCTCGCTCATCCAGCTAAGATCATTTATCCTTTTTTCATAAGCCTTTACAATATTAGCGATCATTTCCTGGGCTTTTTGCTTAGCCTCTGCCGGGAAATGCTCTTCCACATAAAGCTTTCCAAGGGCTTCCCCTATGGTGCGATTCACAGTAGCTAAAGCTCTTTCCTTTCTCGGGCGTTGCTCCTGTGCTCCCTGAAGGGTCTTGTCATAAAACTCCCAGTTCTTGTATTCTAGTTCGGTGGTTAGAGCCGGAGCCGCATCGTTAAATAGGTTCCATTTAAGGTAAGCTTTCCAGTCTTCTACTGAATTTTCAGCGATTATTTCCTGAAGAGCTTTCATGTATTCCGGCTGCGAAACAATTATCGTATCCAGATCTTTGGTACCTATTCCTTCAAAATATTCTTTCCATTGCATGGATGGAACGGTGTTTTGAAGTTCTGCCACCGTCATTGGGTTATAGGTTTTTCTGGCATCCCTTCTGTCTACCTTATCCAGCTGAGGTTCTGCAAGGCTGGTCTCAAAAGCAAGGATCGTTTCAGCTTCCTTTTTAGCTTCTTCTTCAGAATAGTCAAGATACTGAAGCATTTCAGCGATATATGCCTTATACTTTTCTCTTTTTTCCTTTGAATCTGAATCGTCCCCTACATAATAATCCCTGTCTGGCAAACCTAATCCTGACGGGTATAGATAAGCCGCGTTCATGTTGCTGTTTTTTCTATCGGCGCGAACTCCAAAACCAAAGAAGCCGGCGCTGCCATATTCGCTCATTTCAACAAGGAAGCTCTGAAGGTCTTCTTTGGTCTCGATAGCATCAATTTTTGCCAGGTAAGGTTTTACAGGCTCAATTCCCTGCTCGTTACGTGTTACAGTATCCATGATACTTTTATAAAGATAAACCGCCTTGGCCTGGTCACTTGAGGCATCAAGACTCTCACTTTTTGAAACACCTTCAAGAAGCGCCAATGCATCTTCATCGGTTCTTTGTCTTAATTCCTGAAAACTTCCCCAGCTAGTTCTGTCGCTGGGAATTTCGGTAGAATCCAACCAGGTACCATTAACATATCTGAAGAAGTTCTCCTGCGGACTCGTAGTAGTGTCCATATAGGCCAGATTGATACCATGTACTTCTTCTTTTTCAATTTTCTTATCATCATCGCCACAGGCAGATAAAAACCCCAATCCGACAAGGGATAAGATCACTAAACTATTTATTTTCTTCATTTTTTTTAAATAAGTTAAAAACAAGGCTTGCTAATTTATTAAAAGAACTTAAACGAAAAATAAATTATTCATCTTCCAGATCATATTGAAGGTCCTTTCCTTTCATTACTGCAGGCACACCCCGAGTCATCCATACTGGAGCAGGTTCATCCTTTAAATAATGATCAAAGAACTGCATCATTCTTATGGATAGATCCTGGCGGTTCTTCATTTTTCGAAGATTATGTGCCTCGTCGTTGTATACAAGTAACCATGCCGGCTTATTGAGTCTTCTCATACCCATGAACATTTCGATTCCCTGGTAATATGGTACAGCGCCGTCATTATCATTATGCATCATCAATAGAGGGGTTTTAATGTTCGGGATTCCGAATAGCGGTGAATTCTCCAGGTAAAGGTCTAAACCTTCCCAGAGGTTCTTTCCTATACGGCTCTGTGTTTTTTCGTACTGGAAGGCACGGCTAAGACCGCTTCCCCATCTTATTCCGCCATAGGCTGAGGTCATATTGCTTACGGGAGCACCGGCCATTGCTGCAGCAAACTTATCGGTTTTAGTGACCAGATAGGCTACCTGATAGCCTCCCCAGCTTTGTCCCTGGATAGCCATATTTTCTGGATCTATATAACCTAATTCTTCGACTGCTTCAACTCCTGAAACGATACAGTTATAGGCGCTTTCTCCCGGTTTGCCTTCCTTGTAAACAATATCTGGCACAAAAACCACATACTCATTGCTCACCAGGTAAGACATATTCACGATCGATGCACTTGGCTGGGGTGAATAATAATTATTGAGATTATCACTTCTTCTTTCATAAAAGTAAGTGATCAATGGATATTTCTTATTTGGATCAAAATTCTCTGGCTTATAGATGATGCCTTCAAGTTCTGTCCCATCATAGGCTATCCAGCTGAAAGACTCTGAAGTTCCCCACTTAAAATCTTTTTGCTGTGGGTTCGCATCGGTAAGTCTGATGGAGTTTCCGGTTTTTCCCTCGTAAAGATAGAGATCGGGATAAGTGGTGAAATTCTCCTTTCTGAAAAGAAAGATGTCCTCATCTTCGGCAAGAATATAATCATCCAGGATCATTCCTTCCGGATCTAAAATTGCCTCTTTTTTCCCGTTTTTCAGATTCAATAAGTAAAGACTTTCTGTTTTGTCATTCTTATCAAAAGCATTTACAAGAAGACGTTTTTTAAAGTAAGATGCGGCCTCCCTGTTCTCCCGGTCAAGAAGCAGACTCCTGTATACAATTTTATTCTCCCTACCATCCTTTGTGATATTTTCAGGTTGTGAGCTTTTATCAAGATCTACCATCCAGATGTCATACTGGTCGAAAAGAAGTGCTTTTCCGTCCTTGGTAAAACCTCCATTGCCATAGGCCCAGGGTGCTGCCGGAACATCATTTTCCACGTCATAGAATGGAACTTCAAGGTTCGCGGTAAGATTTCTTTTTTCGTTCTTTTCAAGGTTAAGCACCCACCAGTCCTGACTTTCGGTATCGAAATAAATGGCATACTTTCCGTCGGGGGAAAGATCGGGCCTGGCTGCAGTTTCCTTTAAAGCCAGTCTTTTTTCTCCGGTTTCAGTGTCAACTATATAAAAATCCCGCAGCCATGGATATCTCCAGGAGCGTGACACATCATAAGGTGAAGTAGTATAACCCAGAACATATCTTTGTTCAGCATCCTTGTCAAGATTAATATACTCCAATTTATCATCATGAAGGGCGATTACATTTTGTGTTTCTGTATCTAAATATGAAAGATACGCCTTGTTCTTCAGTTCTTTCAGGTTTACCTTCTGTTCCGGCTGGATGAGCTTGTCTTTGTAGGTCCATACATCTACATCGGGAATTTCTTCTTCAAGCAGGGTAGTGTCAATATCAAAATTTCTTGAAGGCCTTGAATAATAATAAAGTCTTTTCCCATTTTCTGAAAAGAAGGGTGCCTGAGCGGCACTCAATTCCCAGTTTTCACGTAGATTTTTTCCAAGCGTATCAGTGACCTGACTGAGTTTCCCTTCTTGGAGATGAAAAAGTTCAAACTTGAGGCTGTCGGTTTCAATAGAATCTCTTGCCGAAACATATGCCATTTGATCTCCTTTTTTACTCACCGATAGTTTCTCGTAAGCGAATTTACCCGTGTCTATCACTTTTTGTGAATGTTCTTTCAGGTCAAATTGAAAGACCCCTATATCCCCTTTTTTCTCTCCTTTGGTTTTGGAAAAGTACAGTGCAGGTTCATCCTCGGCGAGTTTGAATTCCTTGATCTGGAAAATAGTGTCTGTTGCTCCGTTTTTAAGATCATATATCAAGGCATAGTTCGCCTCCAGGGTAAGATTCTTTTTTTCGGTTTTTAGGCTGTCGTTTATCTTCTCTTCAGTCCTGGCAGTATCCTTTTCTTTTTCGGGTTTTAGATCCTTTAATTTTTCTATCACTACCCAGTCAGAATATTCGTCTGGCGCTTTAAAGTCTTTTACCCTGGTAATACTGTCGGTTAATCGGTGTGCTTTTACATCAAAGATGAAGAAATCATCCTTGGTCTGTTTTTCCTTTTTTACATCATCTTTCTTTTCCTGACGGGTGACCTCATAATCGGGTTTTTTCAGAAAGAATATATGCTGGCCATCTGCAGCGATGTGAGCTCGATAAGCATTGTGAAACTGGGCGCTTTTCCCGGTTCTTCTATTAAAGATCTTCAGGTAACCGTCTCCACGGCCCGTTGTTGTAGTCACTTCGGTAACAATCAGATCTCCCGCAGCAGAGATTTGCGGATTCTGAATCATTTTCCAGAGATCATAATCATCATGAGTAAGGGGTCTTTTTTCCTGGGAAGTTCCCGAAATTGAAATTATTAATAATAGAATAAGGGCAATACGTTTATGCATATTGTTTAGTTTGGTATATAAGTTTGATTAAGAAAAAAGGAAAAGGTTTAATTGTCGCGAAGTTTGGAGATTAGTTCTTCGTCAAATTCTTTTTTAATAAGGGTGATCTCATCCACATTTTCATTGGGTATGGTGATGGATAACACATAGTGCTGCACCTTCCATTTTCCATTATCCTTGGCCATTACTCCAGAACCACGGCAAATTCCCATGTGGGTATCCAGAAGTTCGTCAAACCAGGCCAGTCTGCGGTTTTCCTTCAAGTAAATATTCCTTTCGATTGCTTTGAAAGACCAGGCTTTTCCCGCTTCAAAATAGGGGCGTGAAAACTCTTTGAACTCTTCTAAGTTCCAGTTCTCCGTAGCATCGGTGCCAATGAATATAGCATCATCTGTCATTAAACTAAAGTAATCCTCAAAATTTGCTTCAGCTGCGGCTTTATGCCATCTTTCGAGGTTTTTGATTATACTTCTTTTTGCTGAAAGTATATTTTGTTCTGTGTTTTTCACCTGTGCATTCAGGCTTGGAAGCAAAAATACCCCGGACAGGAAAAGACTTATGAGAGCTATTTTCTTCATCGGTTGGAAATTTGTATTAAGTTACAATATTTAAAAATTGATTAAAAGTCTTCAGAAGTGGTATCCTTTTGTCTTTCCTGCTGTTCAAATTCGTCGAGCTCCTTTTCAAAATCTTCCAGGCTTTTCAGGAAAATTTCATTCATCTGTAGCTTAAGATTATTGAATTCCTGAAATAATTCTTTTGTGGTCTGTGCAATTACTTCGGCATCGGGTTCCTGTTTAGCGGAATACTGCCTGAGCAACTGTGCTTTTGTATTCACCACATTTAGCCTTGCTTCCACCGGAACAGATCTCAAACTGTCTGGAACCGAAGTCTTAAGGGACTCCATAATTTGAGCTATGGCTCCGGCATTGCTCATAACCTCGTTCACGGTAGAATTATTGAGCTTTTCAATTTCGTTCTGAGCGGTAATAAACTCTACCCATCCAAGGGCATAATCCCTCGCCTCAGGCCTCAGGGCAAGCTCGTTATCCTCGATCTTTATTTTGGCCTGAAAAGCAGTAGTGTCTACAGCTTCTTCTGCCGACTTTTCCGCATCCTGTTCTGTTTTACAGCACACAAATGCAAGGAGGGAGATGAAAAGGATGAATTTCTTCATAGTTTAAATCGGTATCTTACAAAGTTATTGATATTTTACCGCAATTCTGGAAGAAAAATGAATTGTGAAATCCTTAAAAAGGTGCGTCAATAAAATGCTAATATTACGATTTCCTTTATATAAATAAATATATTTGCAAAAAATTTAATCTATGGCCGGAAGGATTTTGATTATTGGTGCCTGCGGACAAATAGGTACCGAACTAACGCTCAAATTGCGCGAGATACATGGAAATGAGGAGGTGATTGCCAGTGATATCAGGGAAGGAGCCGCTGAATTAATGAAATCAGGACCATTTGAAATCCTTAATGCAACTGACGAGCCTCATATTAGGGAGATCGTTGAAAAATATCAAATAAAAGAGGTCTACTTGATGGCTGCCATGCTGAGTGCAACTGCAGAAAAAGCTCCTATGAAAGCCTGGGACCTTAATATGGACTCTCTTTTCCATATTCTTAACCTTGGCAAAGAAGGAAAAATTGAAAAGATATTCTGGCCTTCAAGTATCGCTGTTTTTGGCCCTACCACGCCAAAAGATAAGACTCCGCAAACCATTATTATGGAACCTACCACTGTTTATGGTATAAGTAAACAAACCGGTGAAAGATGGTGTGCGTATTACAATCGTAAATATGGAGTGGATGTGCGCAGTATAAGGTATCCCGGGATCATTAGCTATAAAACTCTACCTGGAGGAGGAACTACCGATTATGCCATAGAGATCTTTCATGAGGCCTTAAAGAATTCAGCATATACCAGTTTTCTGGCAAGCGATGCGGCTTTGCCAATGATGTATATGGACGATGCGATAAAAGCTACTGTAGATATTATGGAGGCCCCGGCGGAAAAGATAAAGGTAAGATCTTCTTATAACCTTGGAGCCATAAGTTTTACACCTCAGATTCTTGCGGATGAGATCAGGAAACACATTAAGGATTTTAAAATCTCTTATGAACCCGATTTCAGACAGGCTATCGCTGAGTCATGGCCTTCAAGCATCGATGATTCTGTTGCGCGACAGGATTGGGGCTGGAAGCATGAATATGGCCTGGAGAAGATGACAACCACCATGCTAAAAGGAGTAGAGGAAAGCCTGAAGGAAAATGCAAATAAATAAGAAAAGCCGCTGAAAAGCGGCTTTTACTTTGTACTCAGAAAAAATTATATTATTCGATCACGCGTACTTCTGTAGCGTTCACTCCTTTTCTTCCTTCTGTTTCTTCGTACTCAACTCTATCGCCTTCCTGGATAGTTTCGCCGTTTAATCCGGTTACGTGTACAAAGATGTCTCTTTTGGTTTCGTCGTTGGTAATGAATCCATAACCTTTAGATTCATTGAAAAATTTAACTGTGCCTTGCATAAAAAATAATAATTAATAAAGCACAAACATACTAGATAAAAATTTAGAATTGACTGAAAATCAGTTTTTTTTGTGATTTTTTTATGTTAAGATTTCTAATCGATCCCGCGATCCCGCATCTTCTTCATGTTCTCTTCAGATAGTGTATAGTCTTTCAGTCTTTTACCTTTCCATCTTACGTAAAGGAAGACTGGCATGAGGATAAAGGCACTTACAAGAACTGAAATTCCGATGATCCTGTCACCTGTTAGGACCTCTCCGGTAAGGCGGAAATAAAATCCCACGCCTATTGCTATAAGTATGAGAATTCCCAATATTTTCATAAATAATTTCATAACTAAACGGTAACTTCTATTAATTTTTGTCGGTAAGCGGTTAAGAGTTTTGATTTTGAAATAAAACCAACATACTTATCTTTTTTAACCACGGGTAGGTTCCAGGCCTCACTATCCTGGAATTTCTTCATGATCTCTTTCATACGATCATTTTCTATATCAATAATTTCGGGTGCCTGCTGCATTATATCCTGCACTTTTACTTCGTTATACAATTTTTCATCAAACATGATCGGCCTAATATCATCCAGGAGAATGATTCCCATGAAGTTACGGTTTTCATCTATCACAGGAAAAATGTTCCGGGATGATTTTACCACTCCCTGGTGAATTACATCCCCTAGATTCATGTCTATTTCTATAGGGATGAAATTCTTTTCTATTACACGGGTAATGTTCATAAGGGTTAGAACTTTATGATCCTTGTCATGGGTAAGCAGGTCGCCTCGCTGTGCCAGCTCCATGGTATATACCGAATGTGGCTGGAATTTAGAGGAGATCATAAATGAGATCGCCGCAGTGATCATAAGAGGAATAAAAAGTTCATACCCATGAGTGAGCTCGGCGATAAGGAAAATGGCGGTAAGCGGGGCATGTAGTACACCGGCCATTAATCCGGCCATACCAACAAGGGTGAAATTACTTACCGAGATCTTATAGCCAAATATCCCGAGATTGTTTAGAATGAGAGCGAAACAATGTCCCATCGCGCTACCCATGAACATTACCGGAGCAAAGATTCCACCAACCCCTCCGGCACTGAGCGTAAGGGAAGTAGCCACGATTTTGAAAATTACGAGTCCTGCCAGTAATGTGATCACTATCCAAATATTATCCAGGTAAGCATTAAAAAGGTTGGTTCCTAAAGCCTGTAAATAATTTTCCTGGAGAAGATTATTTACCACATTATAACCTTCACCATATAATGGAGGAATAAAATAAATCAATACTCCTAAAACCAGCCCGGCAGCAATTAATCTTACAAATTTAGACCTGATCTTAACCATGGTCTTCATCAGCTTGAAATGTATCCAGGTAAAATAAACAGAGCATGCTGCAGCCAGTATCCCCAATAAAATGTAATATGGAACTTCAGAAATAGTGAAGGCATCTTTTAGCTGAAAGGGAAGGATGATCTCGTTTCCGTAGAAAAAATAGGAGGTAAGCACTGCTGAAACCGATGCGGTTAATAAAGGTAGTAAGGAGGCCAGTGTTAGGTCCAGGCTAAATACCTCGATAGCAAAAATGATCGCGGCTATGGGTGCATTGAAAATAGAAGACATGGCTCCGGCAGCAGCACAGCCAATAAGAAGGGTGCGGGTAGTCTGGTTCATCAAGAAAAGCCTTGAAAGATTAGAACCTATGGAAGCCCCGCTCGCTACAGTAGGTGCCTCCAGCCCAACTGAACCTCCAAAACCAACAGTAATTGGTGCGGTTATTAAAGACGCGTACATTTGGAATCTCTTCATGATGCCTTTTTGACGCGAAATCGCATACAAAGTAGCAGGGATGCCCTGTCCTATTGGTCTCCGAAAGATGAATTTTATAATTAGGTAGACAACTAGTAAGCCCAGAACCGGAAATATAAAGTAGAATGCCTGATGATAATTAATAAAGGATTTTCCTTCAAGAAGGAGCTGAATAAAATGTGTGAGGTTTTTTATAGTGACTGCGCAAATACCCGCAATAAAGCCTATCAAAGCACTAAGCATCATCAAAAACTGGCGATGGGAGAGATTCCTGGACTTCCAGTTCAAAAACCTGTGCAGTAAGGAATTTCTGAATTTCGCCACTGTGCTGAGATATTATCCTATGAAGATAAAAAATCCCACCTTAAAGTGGGATTTATATTTATAACTTCAATTTAAGATGTAATTCGTTAAGTTGTTCTTCATCAAGTTTTGCCGGTGCATCTATCATTACATCCCTTCCCGCATTGTTCTTAGGGAATGCTATGAAATCCCTTATGCTTTCCTGACCTCCCAGAATAGCTACAAGGCGATCAAATCCAAAAGCGATCCCACCATGAGGAGGAGCTCCATACTGAAAGGCATCCATTAGAAATCCGAACTGTTCCCTGGCTTCTTCCTCAGTGAAACCAAGATACTTGAACATCTGAGACTGTGTTTGCTTATCGTGTATCCTTATAGAACCACCACCAATCTCATTACCGTTCAAGACAAGGTCATAGGCATTGGCTCTGACTTTACCCGGTTCGGTTTCCAGAAGTTCAAAATCTTCTTTCTTTGGAGAGGTGAAAGGGTGGTGCATCGCATGGAATCTTTCGGTTTCCTCATCCCATTCAAGCAGAGGGAAATCCACAACCCATAATGGGGCAAATTCGTCAGCTTTTCTTAAACCAAGTTCATTACCTAAATGCATTCTAAGAGCACTAAGCTGAGTTCTTGTTTTAGATGTTTCTCCAGCCATTACAAGTATCAGGTCACCTGGATTTGCACCAGTGGCTTCTGCCCAGGCTTTAAGGTCATCCTGAGAATAGAACTTATCTACAGATGATTTTAAAGTTCCATCTTCATTATACTTCGCCCAAACCAGTCCGTTAGCACCAACCTGAGGCCTTTTTACCCAGGATATAAGCTTATCTATTTCTTTTCTGGTGAAGCTGGCTGCATTTGGAACCGCGATCCCCACAACCAGTTCCTGCTGGTCAAAAACATTGAAGCCTTTATTCTTGGCTAGTTCATTCAGTTCGGCGAACTGCATTCCGAATCGAATGTCCGGTTTATCATTCCCATATTTTCTCATGGCTTCATCAAAGGTCATCCTTGGGAATTTGTCAACTTCAACACCTTTGATCTCCTTTAATAAATGCCTGGTAAGTCCCTCGAAAATATTCAAAATGTCTTCCTGGTCCACAAAGGCCATTTCGCAGTCTATCTGGGTGAACTCAGGTTGTCTGTCAGCCCTAAGATCTTCATCCCTGAAGCATTTTACGATCTGGAAATATTTATCCATTCCTCCTACCATCAATAGCTGTTTGAAGGTTTGAGGTGATTGCGGAAGGGCGTAGAACTGACCTTCGTTCATTCTGCTTGGTACCACAAAATCACGGGCTCCTTCAGGTGTAGATTTAATAAGATATGGAGTTTCCACTTCAACAAAACCTTCCTGCGAAAGATAATTCCTTACCTGCATGGCTACCTTATGGCGGAAGATGAGTTTATTTTTCACCGGGTTACGACGAATATCAAGATAACGATATTTCATTCTAAGATCTTCACCGCCATCGGTTTCGTCTTCTATAGTAAAGGGTGGTGTTACAGAAGAATTCAGGATCTTAAAATCCTCAACAAGGACTTCAATCTCTCCTGTGGGGATATTCGGATTTTTAGATTCTCTCTCTATAACCGTACCTTCTACCTGGATCACGAATTCCCGGGCAAGACTTCCGGCTTTTTCCATTAGCTCTTTAGAAGATCTTTCCTCATCGAAGATCAGCTGGGTCAAACCGTAACGGTCACGAAGATCCACCCAGATCATAAAGCCTTTATCTCTTACTTTTTGAACCCAACCGGCCAGGGTTACTTTACTGCCTATCTCTTTGGCGTTTAGTTCGCCACAAGTATGACTTCTGTACATTTTTTATCCTTCAGTTTTGAATGGGCACAAAAGTAAGAAGTTATAATGTTTTCTATAAGTATTATAGATTAAAATTAAATTTCATATTCCCTCCAAGGGATATAAAACATATTTCTTAACCCTCTATAAGTCAGTTTTTAGTAAATCGAATGTTAACTTAAGGTTATGTAAATATTGAATTAATGTAAACTTTCGATATATTTGTTAAGTTAACGTAAACACAACAGGGCTGTGAAGATGTTGAAAAATATGCTATTAGCGGCGTTATTTGTAGCAGGAGGTGCAGCTATGGCTCAAAATAAAGACCCTAAACCTGTATTTGAAAAACAGGACGATTTAATTAAAGGAACGTTTTATTATGAAGATGGAAATATTAGACAGGAAGGTACGTACAAGAACGGAAAACTCCACGGGCAATGGATTTCTTACGACCAAAACGGTGAAAAGACAGCCATCGCACATTATAACAAGGGAGAAAAAGAAGGGAAGTGGTTTTTTTGGAATGGTGATCGACTTACTGAGGTAGATTATGAAAATAGCAGGATCGCATCCGTGAATAAGTGGAAAACAGAATTTCACTGATGAACAGTAATTAAAAAATTCTATTTATAAAAAAACAAACCCCCGCAGCAATGCGGGGGTTTGTTTTTTTCTAGGCATTTACCAGTTCTCGTTCTTTTTTCTCTTTTCTTTCAGTCCTTTTGTCCTTGAACCTCACTTTAGCTCTGTTAACAAGGTAGAACATTACGGGTACCACCACAAGGGTGAGGAAAGTAGCAAATAATAGTCCGAAGATTACTGTCCATGCAAGAGGTCCCCAGAAGATCACATTATCCCCACCTATATAGATCCCGGGATCGTAATCTGTTATAAGGCCGAAGAAATCTATATTCAAGCCCACGGCAAGAGGGATAAGCCCCAGAACCGTGGTGATTGCTGTTAGTAATACCGGCCTTAACCTTGATTTACCTCCGGCAACTATCGTATCAAAATACTGTTTTCTAGTAAGTAGATCATCCTTTTCAAGACCTAATTGGATTTTCTTTCTGTCTATTAAGATCTGCGTATAGTCAATAAGGACGATGGCATTGTTTACCACAATTCCGGCTAGCGAGATAATACCCATCATAGTCATTATGATGATAAAGTCCATCTGGAAAATAATCAATCCAAGGAAAACTCCAATCATACTAAGAACAACCGCCATTAAGATAATGAATGGTTTTGTTATCGAGTTGAACTGCGCAACCAGGATAAGCATGATCCCGCCAATAGCAATAAGTAGTGCCTTGATGAGGAAGTTCATATTCTTTTGTTGTTCTTCCTGCTCTCCAGTGAATTCCAGGTTCATACTTTCGGGAAGTTCATAATTCTTAAGCGCCGTTTGCAGTTGTTCAACGATCTGGTTTCCGTTATACCCCTGAAGAACGTTTGAATAAATCGTGATTACCTTCTTGAGATCCTTACGTTTGATGGAACTGAAAGAAGAGGCAACTTCGGTCTCTATAAGTGAAGAGATAGGCACCTGCCTTAACTGACCTGAATTCTGATCCCTGAATGTGATAGGCTGGTTAAAAAGTACATTTTCATTGTACCTGTATTCATCTTTGAATCTTACGTTCACTTCATAATCTTCGTCTCCATCCTTATAAGTTGAAACCTCCTCTCCATAGATCGCACGTCTCAGGGTCTGACCGATCTGAGAAGTGGAAATTCCTAGCTGGCCTGCTTTACGACGGTCTACAGTGACATCTAGCTCGGGCTTGGATTTGTTCACGTCTATCTTCAGTTCTTCAATACCCGGAACATTTAGTTCATTGATATAAGAGCGGATATTTTCAGCTTCTGCAAGCATTTGCTCATAATCTTCACCTTTTAATTCAATATTTACGGGGTAGCCAGAAGGTGGTCCTGCAGCATCTTTTTCAACAATTATGGAAGCTCCAGGGAACTGTTTCACCGCTTCCCGTACTTCACTAAGCACCTGCGCACTTTCAACACCTCTTCTTTCTTTGAACTCACGCATAACAATGGTTACTTTCCCTTTATGCGGCATGGCATTTTGCTGTCCACCATCGGTTTGCGGATTTCCGGCGCCTTCACCAACCTGTGATATAACCGATTCTACCATGAAATTATAACCGTCTTCATCTTCATATTTCTCGACCACATCAAATATCTGTTTCTCAACTTTCTTTGTTAGCTCGTTGGTCTTCTTGATATCGGTTCCTTCAGGATATTCTATGTAGGTGATCACCTGCTTTGGCTGGTTCTCGGGAAAGAAAAGCACGTTTGGCTGAACCAGTGCCATAAGTATGAATGAGAATAGAAGTAAGCCTATAGTTCCGAAAAAGAAGACATAAGCTTTCCTCCCTCTTAGGGCGAATTTCAGAAATCGCTCATAGCCGGCTTCCAGTTTCTTTAATGCTTTAAACTGAAAATAATCCACTGCTTTTGATAATGCGTATTTATAGAACCATAAAAGCAGTACCGCCAGAAGGAATAAATTACCCAGTGCTCTAAGTACTCCTAAAGGCAACATATATCCGGCAGTAAGCAGGATAAATCCGATCCCGCCTATGATAATACTGAGTCTTATAAGTCTCTTTTTTGAAATTTTACCCTCTTCAGTCTTCATGAACTGGGAGGTAAGCATCGAGTTGATTATCAATGCTACAAAAAGCGAGGAGCCCAGTACAATGGAAAGGGTAATTGGAAAGATCACCATGAATTTTCCGATAGTACCCGGCCACAGTCCAAGCGGGAAGAATGCCATAAGGGTGGTCGCCGTAGAAGCGATAATTGGCCAGGCGATCTCTCCAAGACCTTGCTTGGCCGCTTTTAGTCTTGGCATTCCTTCGTCCATGAGGCTGTAAACATTCTCAACTACTACGATCCCATTGTCTACCAGCATCCCCAGTCCCATTACAAGAGCAAACAGAACCATGGTATTTAAAGTATATCCAAGGCTGGAAAGGATGATATATGATAAGAACATCGATAACGGGATCGCAAGCCCCACGAAAAGTGAGTTACGGAAACCAAGGAAAAACATAAGTACCAGGACCACGAGTATGACCCCGAAAATAATGTTGTTTACAAGGTCGTTTACCTGGTTACGTGTATCGGTTGAAAGATCGTTGGTAAGGCTTATGTGTAGGGAGTCGGGAAGATATTCTTCCTGCTCTGTCGAGATGATGTTCTTGATCTCATCTACAGCCTCGATCATATTCTTTCCGCTACGCTTTTTAATATCAAGCATCACTACAGGTTCGCCATATTCCCTGGCATAAGTGGTTGGGTCTTTCTCTCTGAACCTGATCTCGGCGATATCCTTGAGAAAGATATTCCCGCCATCCTGCTTTACCACGACGTTTTCCAGCTCCTCAGGATCCTCTATTTCACCAATGATCCTTATGTTCTTCTGGGTTCCACTGGTGATGATATTACCTCCCGAGATGGTGCGGTTCTCTGAACTAACCGCACTCACAATATCATTAAAACTTACCATGGAAGCTGTCATTTTGTATACGTCAACGGCTATTTCAACCTCCATGTCTTCAGCACCCCTAATGCTCGCTTCCTTGATCTCCGGAAGCAGTTCAATCTTTTCCTGGAGATATTCGGCGTAATCCTTAAGCTGCTGTACCGTATAATCCCCTGTAAGGTTGATGTTCAAAATAGGCTGCTCTTCCGAAAGGTTAAGGTCGAACACATTGGGCTCCACTTTTGCTCCGTTATCCATGGTAGGCCAGGTAGTTTCAGCTTTCACAAGATCTACCTTGTCTTTTATCTTCTGTTTTGCAACATCAACACTTACTTCTTCTTCAAATTCCACTATTACCAGGGAATAATCCTGAAGAGTGGTAGAAGAGATCTCCTTAACCCCTCCAACATCATTGAACTCCTCTTCCAGGGGTTCAGTGATGAACTTTTCAACATCTTCGGCCGAGTTTCCGGGGTTGATCGAGCTTACATAGATCTTGGTCTCGATTATTTCCGGAAAGGATTCCCGCGGCATACTGTAGTAGGAAAGCAATCCCCCAATAAGCAGTATGGCAATGATGACGTAGACCGTCATTTTATTGTCAATGGCCCAGGACGAAAGTTTAAATTCTCTGTCTATCTTATTCATTCTCCCCAGATTTTCTTGTTCTTACTTCCTGACCGTCTCTAAGATTCTTCGATCCTTCGGTTATTAGAATATCTCCACTGTTAAGCCCGCTTTTCACCTCTATAGAATCATTGTAGGTATAGCCCACTTCAATAACAGCTTTTTTTGCAGTTCCTATGTTTGAGTTACCATTAGGTTGATAAAGATAAACCAGGCTTTCTCCCAGGGCATTTTTCTGAATGCTGCTTTCAGGTACCACCATGGCAGTATCTGAGGTGTAATCATTCAGTTTTATGGTCGCGATCTGGTTAGGTATTATCATTCCTTTTTCGTTAGGAACCGAAACTTCTATACGGAAGGTCCTGTTGTTAGGATTTATGTTATTTCCTACCTGGCTCACCTTTCCTTCGAATTCCTTTCCAACAGATGAGATCTGCACTTTTACATCGGTTCCCTTCTGAATCTTATTTAGATAATTTTCAGGAACATCAGCTTCCACATACATTTTATCCAGGCTAATCAATCTGAAAAGCTGATTCTGTCCAGGGTTTACTACTTCTCCCTGTTCACTTATCACGTCATCTATCACTCCGCTGAAAGGTGCTCTAACCACTGTTTTTGAAAGCTGGGATTTAAGTCGGTTTACAGAACTTTCAAGCGCCTCATAATTAGTTTTGGCTTCCAGGTACTGGATCTCCGAACCGATATTTTGTTCCCAAAGCCGTTCCTGACGCTCGTAGGTTGTTTTGGCCAGACGGGCCTGGGCCTCAAGTTGCGCGAGCTGATTTTTTAATCCGCCATCATCGATGGTTGCCAGTACCTGTCCTCTTGAGACTCTGTCTCCCTCATTCACCTTGACACTGGTAAGAATTCCTGAATATTCAGGATAGATAATAATATTCTCATCGGTCGCGACATTTCCCTGGACCTCTGCATAATGTTTAAAATTCTGTTGGTTCAGAGTGTCAATACTTACAAGTGCGAAATTTCTGTTTTTGTCCAGTTTCTTAATGGCC
Organism: Gramella jeungdoensis; assembly: GCF_023805255.1. Lineage (GTDB taxonomy): Bacteria > Bacteroidota > Bacteroidia > Flavobacteriales > Flavobacteriaceae > Christiangramia > Christiangramia jeungdoensis. The sequence goes on along the minus strand of NZ_JAMSCK010000003.1, from coordinate 207,252 downwards.
TCGTCCAATTGATCGATCTTTTTTGAAAGATCGCTTTGCTGATTGCTCAGTTCGGACTTTTTAGCTCTTATTTCACTTAGATCCTGGGTCGCAATAACATCTTCTACAGATGTTTCTTTATTATCTCCACAGGCAACAAGACCTAAGATTGCTGTTAGCAGAATAAATTTTTTCATTGTATGGAAGGAATGTTTAGTTTTCATCGTTATATGTTCTGGTATCTAGTAGATTTTCAAGTTCCACCTTGGCAGTGATCACGTCCAGCATGGACCGGAGATAGTTTTGCTGGGCAGAATACAGCTGTCGCTGTGCTTCGCTAAGCTCAAAACTGCTGGCGATGCCTTCAAAGAACTTCACCTGGTTTTTGTTTTCTATCCTTTCGGCCAGGTCAAGATTCCTAATGGCATTCTGATAATTCTCAAGATTGAATTCGTATTCACTTTTTGCCATATTTATCTGGCGTTTCACTTCGTTTTCGGTCTGTTCCAGGTCGAGCATGGCCTGTTCGTATTCAATTTCTCTCTGTTTGGTTCTGGAACTTCTCATCCCGCTACTGAAAATGGGGATGTTAAGGCTTACGCCCAGAATAGATTGTCCAAAGTATTCCTGCTCACTATTAAGAAAGGTGAACTTGTCGCTGTATCCCTGGTAACCGTAGTTTACAAACCCCGTAAGTGTGGGTAGTGCCTTTGCTTTCTGGAGTTTCACCTGGATCTCGGCAGATTCTGCCGAATTCTTTGCGATTCGATAATCGATATTTTCTTCTACCGGGATTTCATCCTGTAAAAGGGAGAGGTCGTAATACTTCATAGCCAGTTCATCCAGGTCGTTGGTAAGAATCACTTTATCTTCTACTGGGATTCCCAGGCTTAGATTCAGCATTTCATAAGCGATGTCACGCATTCTTTTACTCCGGCTCAGGTCAGTTTTCAGTCCGAGTAAAGTGATCTCCAGCTGTTCAACAGCTTCCTGCTCTGTTAGTCCGTTTTCGTAGATCTTTTTAGTATCGTCATAATTCTTTTGAAGTGTGTTCACGTTCTTCTCAAATATTTCCACGCTTTCTTCGGCAAGGAGAACATTTCCGTAGGCATTTATGATTGCTTTCTTAATCTCCAGATCGGTCTTGGTCTTGGCGTTCTTGGAGATCTGAAGCAGGGTCTTTACCGATTGAATACCTACGATATAAGAACCGTCAAAAATAAGCTGGTTCCAGGTCGCAGTGGCATTCATGCTTTGTCTGGTTCCGAATCGCACCGGGATAAAACCTTCCGGTGAGTCTACCGGTACATCGTTACGCTGTACATTTTCAAAATAATCCTGTACAATATCTATGGTGCTCTGGGTATTGTCAAAAGCAGCGGCAGGTAAAAGAGTGACAGGTTGTTTCAGATAGTTCTGATAGTCCACACTTCCATTGATCTGTGGCAAACCCTGCGCAATGATTTCCCATTTTTGCTGAAGGGCGATATCAACATCCTTTTGCGCTATCTGTGAACGGTAATTATTTTCGATCCCGAACTCAATGGCTTCCTGAAGGGAGAAAGAATATGTTTTCAAACTGTCATTTACCTGAGCGAATGTGGTGAGGTAACCAAGTAAAAGGATCAGAATGGTACTGTTTGTTTTATTCATGATTGATTATTAGTTCTTCAAGTTTTTGAATTCCTTTTTCGGTGCAAATAGCTCTTAAATGGTATTCCATAAGTTGCTCCATGAGATAGAGCTTTGAATAGTCTTCGGGCGGGAACAGATCCGGATCCTTTATGTTCTGCATTGCTTTAAAGTATATTTTGCTGATAAAATCTACAGGAATATCCTTACGATAGCAGCCGATCTTTATCCCTCTTTCCAGGTTTTCCCTTACACAGGTTTCCATGAGGTGAAACTGCTTTGATGTTAGTTCTTCATAGATCTTCGGATAATACTTCTGAAGCTGATATTGCGGCGAGGATTTTTCATCCTTAAGCCGATGCATTACAAATCTTTTGATCTCAAAGTTCTCTTCCAGCGGGTCATTTTCAATAGACCTTATCTCATTTATTCCTTTCTGAATAGTCTGGAAAATATGAGTTGCTGCGGCATGAACCAGTTTAGTTTTAGTAGGGTAATGGTTATAAATGGTTTTTTTAGACATGCCTAATCTCTCGGCAATGTCGTCCATGGTAACGCTTTTAAAACCATAATCCAGGAACATCTCTGCAGCCGTGTTTAAAATTTTCTCTTCCAATTGTCCTAAATTTTGGTGCAAATTTAATCTGAGGAAACTTTAAAAACAAAAAAAGTTTCCAGAGTTTAAATTTATTTAACACTTGCTTAAAATTTGAAAAACTTTCAATTATGGTATTTTAGCGGAAAATTTTTGACCTCATGCTATCGATTTCCCAGTATAGAGAAGCTGTAATAGAATATTTACACGAGAAAATAAGGGTGAAAGAGCCTGCCAATTTATATGAGCCTATGGTTTATATTCTTGAACAGGGAGGGAAACGATTGAGGCCTGTACTGGTTCTAATGGCGACCGAGATCTTTGATTGTGACTATAAAAAGGCTTTGGATGCGGCCCTGGCAATTGAGATCTTTCATAATTTTTCGCTGGTGCATGATGATATTATGGATGATGCTCCTATAAGAAGAGGAAAGCAAACCGTCCATGAAAAATGGGATATAAATACAGGCATCCTGTCTGGTGATGCGATGCTGATTAATGCCTATCAGCTTTTTGAAAGTTACGAGGGCGATACTTTTAAAGAACTTTCCACGCTTTTTACCAAGACCGCGATACAGGTATGCGAAGGTCAGCAATACGACATAGATTTTGAGACCCGGGACAATGTGAGTATTAGTGATTACCTTTTAATGATCGAGTATAAAACGGCTGTCCTGGTGGGTGCCTCACTGCAAATGGGAGCTATTGTGGCCGGTACTTCTAAGGAATGCAAGGAAGCTATCTATCAGTATGGAAGGTTACTTGGGATCGCGTTCCAGCTACAGGATGATTACCTGGATGCATTTGGTGATCCCGAGACTTTTGGAAAACAGGCCGGGGGAGATATTATCGAGAATAAAAAGACATTTTTATACCTGAAAACCGTAGAGCTGGCCGGCAGGAGCGAGGCTTTACAACTGGAACACCTGTATTCCATAAGCCCTGCAGAGAACTCCGGAAAGATAGAAGCTGTAAAGGCTCTTTTTGAAAGTAGCGGTGCTGCAGAACTCACCCGAAAGGAGATTGAAAATTATACCGATAAGGCTTTCAGGATATTGGATAAAATAGAATTGCCGGAAGCCAAAAAAGACCCATTGCGCAAATTCGGGCAGATGCTTATGGAGCGACAGGTTTGATTTTCTTCAGTTTAGCCTTAATTTTTTAATATAATTGACATTAAAAGAGCCTTTTTTTGTCATTGTTAAAATTCCTATAATCCGATAGATAATTATCATAAAGCCTGCAAGCTGTTTTTTTTAAAAATTGTATTTTTGCTATGTTTTTAAAACAAAAGAAACATTTGTTTCAATTTTATGGATAGATTTTCATTTCTAAATGCTGCTCATACTGCATATTTCGCAGAACTTTACGATCAATATTTGAAACATCCTGATAGTGTGGAGCCCAGTTGGAGGGCTTTTTTTCAAGGATTTGATTTCGGAATGCAACAAAATGGCGTTTCAGATGAAGTATTGGCGGAGGCACCTGTTGAATTTTCTGAAGGAGAGATACCGGCACATGTTATTAAAGAGTTCCAGGTAATTCGTCTTATAGATGGATACCGTACACGAGGGCATTTATTTACCAAAACCAACCCTGTAAGGGAAAGAAGAAAATATACACCTACCCTTGATATTTCCAATTTCGGGCTTGAAGAAAGTGATCTCAACACCACCTTTAATGCTGGTGATGTTCTTGGGATAGGGCCTGCTACGTTAAAGGAGATAATAAGGCATCTTGAGAATGTTTACTGTGATTCCATTGGGATTGAGTATATGTACATTCGAAAGCCCGAAGAGATCCAGTGGATACAGGACAAGCTGAATATAAACGAGAATCATCCCGAGTTTGATGAGGACCGAAAAAAGCAGATCCTTAAAAAGCTGAACGAAGCGGTTTCCTTTGAATCCTTCCTTCATACAAAATATGTAGGGCAGAAGCGTTTCTCACTGGAAGGTGGGGAAAGTCTTATTCCTGCGCTTGATGCTTTGATAGAAAAAGCGGCCGAACTCGGTGTGAAAGATTTCGTAATGGGAATGGCCCACCGCGGAAGGTTGAATACGCTTACCAATATCTTTGGGAAAAGTGCCAAGGATATCTTTAGTGAATTTGATGGTAAGGACTATGAGCAGGACATTTTTGATGGAGATGTGAAGTACCACCTTGGATGGACCTCCTGCCGTACTACTGATACCGGAAAAGATATAAACATCAATATTGCGCCTAACCCTTCACACCTGGAGACCGTGGGTTCTGTGGTTGAAGGTATCACGCGTGCAAAACAGGATCGCCGTTATAAAGGTGATAACTCAAAAGTACTACCCATCCTTGTTCATGGAGACGCGGCTATCGCAGGTCAGGGTGTGGTTTATGAAATAATTCAGATGGCCCAGCTGGAAGGTTACCAAACCGGTGGGACCATACATATTGTGGTGAATAACCAGATTGGTTTTACCACGAATTACCTGGACGCAAGAAGCTCAACCTATTGTACTGATGTAGGAAAAGTAACCCTTTCTCCAGTACTGCATGTGAATGCCGATGATGCCGAGGCAGTGGTGCACGCGATTCTTTTCGCTCTTGACTTCAGGATGAAATTCAGAAGGGATGTGTTCATCGATCTTCTGGGCTACAGGAAGTATGGGCATAATGAAGGAGATGAGCCGAGGTTTACTCAGCCTAAATTATACAAGGCCATCGCCAAGCATGAGAATGCCCGGGATATCTATTTCGAGAAACTCAAGAAAGAGGGTGTCGCAGATGATGCCTACCTGAAAAATCTCGAAGAGACCTATAAAGCTGCTCTTGAAGAGAAACTTGAAGATTCCCGGAAAGAAGAAACCACCAGGATAACCCCGTTCATGCAGGATGAGTGGGAAGGTTTCGAAAATGTCCAGGAAGACAGGATGATGGAAGAAGTGGATACTACATTTCCTCTTGAAAAGCTTGACAAGGTTGCAGAGGCAGTCTCCAAACTTCCGGAAGACAAGAAGTTTATGAGAAAGATCAAGAAACTCATAGACGCAAGAAAGAAAATGTATTTTGAAGATAATAAGCTGGACTGGGCTATGGCCGAGCATCTGGCTTATGGTGCCCTGATGACCGAGGGTTATAACATAAGGATTAGCGGTCAGGATAGTGAAAGGGGAACCTTTTCTCACCGTCACGGGGTCGTAAAAGTAGAAGATAGCGAAGAAGAGATCATTCTTCATAATAATATAGAGGACAGGGATGGCGATTTTTTCATTTATAACTCACCGCTTTCCGAATATGGCGTTGTAGGTTTCGATTATGGTTATGCCATGGCGAGCCCAACCACGCTGGCTATCTGGGAAGCCCAGTTTGGTGATTTTGTGAATGGTGCCCAGATAATGATAGATCAGTATATCTCTGCTGCAGAAGATAAATGGAAACTCCAGAACGGACTTGTAATGTTCCTACCTCACGGCTATGAAGGCCAGGGAGCAGAGCATTCGTCCGGTAGAATGGAACGTTTCCTTCAGCTTTGCGCTAAGGACAATATGTATGTGGCCGATATTTCAACTCCGGCCAATATGTTCCACATTCTTAGAAGGCAAATGAAGGCCAAGTTCAGAAAACCACTTATCATTTTCACTCCAAAGAGTCTGCTGCGTCATCCAAAAGTGATCTCTACAAAAGAAGAGTTCGCCAATGGTAGTTTTCAGCCGGTGATAGATGATAAGGATGCAAGCGCAGATAAGGTGAAAAGCCTTGTATTTTGTACTGGTAAATTCTATTATGACCTGCTGAAGCATAAGGAAGAGAACGAAAGAGAGGATGTGGCGCTCGTGAGAGTAGAACAGTTATTCCCGCTGCCAACAACCAGGATGAAAGAGTTGATAGAGAAGTACAGCAATGCAGACGATGTTGTATGGGCACAGGAAGAACCAAGAAATATGGGAGCATACGGGCATTTGTTATTGCATTTCCCTGAATCCCGTAACTTCAGGGTGTGCAGCCGTAAATTCTACGGATCACCCGCCGCCGGTAGTGCCGTGCGATTTAAAAAACGTCATGAGCGTGTGATCGCCAGCGTTTTCGATAAAGATCTAAACGAAGAAGAAAATAATTAAGAACCAACGATTTCCTGAAGTTCAGGAACCAAAATAAAAACGAGAATAATCATGGCCTTAGAAATGAAAGTTCCTTCACCCGGGGAATCCATCACTGAAGTTGAAATAGCACAGTGGCTGGTAGAAGACGGGGATTATGTAGAAAAAGATCAGGCGATTGCCGAGGTAGACAGCGATAAAGCCACACTGGAACTTCCCGCTGAAGCCAGTGGGGTCATTACCCTGAAAGCCGAAGAAGGTGATGTGGTAGAAGTTGGAGAGGTGGTATGCCTTATAGATACCGAAGCCGAAAAACCGGGAGGTGGAGATGATTCAGAGGATAAGCCGGCAGAACAGGAGGAGAAGGAGCGTCAGGAAGCCAAAGAAGATAAAAAGGATAGTGATAAAGCCGAGCCTAAGACCGAGACTCCTTCAAAAAGCAGTACTCCAAGCCAGAAACAAGATACTTACGCTACCGGAAGTCCTTCTCCAGCAGCCAAGAAAATACTGGACGAAAAAGGAATAGACCCAAAAGAAGTGAAAGGTTCGGGTAAAGACGGCCGTATCACCAAAGAAGATGCTGTTGAAGCCAAAGCTTCTATGGGAACTCCGGGAACAGGAAAACGTGGTGAATCACGTAAGAAAATGTCTATGTTCCGCCGTAAGCTATCTGAAAGACTGGTAAGTGCAAAGAACGATACCGCGATGCTTACTACTTTTAATGAAGTGGATATGTCGCCGATCTTCGCCTTGCGTAAAAAATATAAGGAAGAATTCAAGGAAAAACACGGTGTTAGCCTCGGATTCATGTCTTTCTTTACCCTTGCCTGTGTGCGTGCACTGGAGGAATTCCCTGCGGTGAACTCGATGATAGACGGGAAAGAAGTGATTAGCTTTGATTATAAGGATATCAGTATCGCGGTTTCAGGACCTAAAGGTCTTACAGTACCCGTGATAAGAAATGCAGAGAACCTTAGTTTCCGTGGAGTAGAGGATGAGGTAAAACGACTTGCCCTTAGAGCTCGTGACGGACAGATAACCGTAGACGAAATGACAGGGGGTACATTTACCATTACAAATGGAGGTGTATTTGGGTCGATGCTTTCAACACCAATAATCAATCCACCGCAGAGTGCCATTCTTGGAATGCATAATATCGTGGAGAGACCGGTAGCTATTGATGGTCATGTGGAGATAAGGCCAATAATGTATGTAGCTCTTTCTTACGATCACAGGATCATTGACGGTAGAGAATCTGTAGGATTCCTTGTTGCCGTTAAGGAAGCCCTTGAAAATCCTGAAGAATTACTGATGGATAATGATGTGAAAAGAGCTCTTGAATTATAGAGAGGTCAGAATAATAAATGAATAAAAAAGGTCCCGCCGCGGGACCTTTTTTATTTCTAACAAAATTAAAACAAAACTAACAAACGAACAACGTTCAAAATTAAAGCTCCTACCACCAGGATGGCTAGAATCAGAAAGAAGAGTTGAGATAGGAGCTTGCTTTTGATGATGTATGAATTAATTGTAACCAATCAAATCTATCAATTAAAGCAGGGCGGGTCAACGGGGAAATTTCCCCTTATTTAAGATAGAGTGCCTTATTCTTGTAGTCTATAATAGCTTTTCCTTTTTTAAGGATATCGGCCCCAATGATTCCGTGTACTCTTTCGGCCTTATGATTTACGAGTGCCTCGTTAACATGTTTAAGATCAAATAGCACAAGGTCTACCTTCTTCTTTTTCCAGCCTTTTATTTCGATACTGTTCTTCTGGGAGATCTGGGTGAGCATGTTGGTGGCTCCGGCCCCCGCGGCTTTTATGTCGCTGTCTTCAGGCAGGAGATCAAAATGCTCCACAGCATCCAGCCCAACACAGGTACTTGAGGCCCCGGTATCCAGTATAAAATTCCCTTCTATATTGTTGATCTTTGCAACCAGTTCCAGGTGATTAGTCCTGGTATATGTTAATTTAATACGGTGATATCCTTTCTCTTTCAAAAGCTTTTTCAAAGACATTACTTTTTTTGTAAATATAAGGAATTAGCTTGTCTGGCATTCCATCTCTGAATTTCATCTTTATTAAAAAATTTAATAATTCATTCTTTTTATGATCTCATTTTTATTTTAAATTCGAAAACTTCAGAATTCTATATGAAAGAAAGCTAAATAAACTACAAATAATGCAGGCGAAACTTCCAGCCCGGTTACGAAGGTATTCAGCAGACCAAAAGAATTTTATAGGCCTGTGTGTGATGTTTCTTCTGGCAGGATATTTTATCTTGAATTATATTTCCCATACTTTTTTCAGTGGAGAATTGCTTGACAGAAGCAGTCCGGGTAACTGGTTGTACTGGCTTAACTCCATGCTTATGGCTGTGGTTGTATATTTCAATAAGAAGATATTTGAATGGTCATGGAGCGACCTGGGACTTGCAAAGCCTGCTAACTGGTGGCAGCCTGTTCTTGTTGGGATAGGATGTTTTCTGTCTATCCTTCTATACTCAGCTTTTATAGACCCATGGGTGAAAGAAGTTTGGGGAGAAATAAATATTTCTCATTTATATATTTTAAAACAAAATCTTCCTGAATTAATTTCAGCACTCATTGCAGTCTGGATCACTGCGGCATTTCTAGAAGAACTTGTATTCAGGGCCTTCTTTATAAATTCTCTGGAAATTCTTTTTGGAGCTGGAAAATTATCTGTGTATGCGGCCGTAGCAATAAGTGCTTTAATCTTTGGAGGAATTCATGCCTACCAGGGTGTAAGCGGAATAATTACCACCACAATTATCGGGATAATATTTGGCGTTGCATACATTGTTAACGGGCGACGTATCTGGCCATTAATTCTTGTACATGGCCTTGTAGATACGATTTCACTAGTAGGTATCTACAATATGGCTGGATAGATCTTTTAATCCACAGATTTTTAGTTAGGTCTTGAAAGGGGGCTTAATAGGATATCTTTATTTAAAAAAAGCTTTAAATATGGGCACTTACCTGGCAAAGTAAAGAAGTTTTTTTGCTTTAAAATTAAATAGAGTTTTTAGTAGCAATGGCTTAAATCAAATTTTTCGTATCTTTTATATCACTAACTAAAACCAAAAAGATATGAAAGGCTCATCGGGAAAACGCAGACTGGTAAAGAAGTATGTGTCTGATTTCATCTTTTCTGAACGAACCCGTTTTGTTCTGGATGGGACCAACTACAATCTTTCCAATGATCAACCGGGAAGTAAATTCATCAAATTTCGCTTTGAGAAAAAAGCCTTTAAACCTAAAAGGAAATTCGTTTTCAAGTGTATCTACAAAATGATGAAGAACTTCCAGTTATCACTTAATTAAGTCAGATCCTAAATTCATTAAAAAACCCTTTCTAAAACTAGAAAGGGTTTTTTCTTGCTTAATATTCTGTTCTACTTATTCATTTTCAGTGGCCGTCGTATCGGTATGCTTTTCTGTGATATTCATAAATCTTACCTTCCAGTCATCCTCATCACGCTCCCAGATTACCGTATAGGTTCCTTCATGAGGAGTGTTAAGGCTGTCTTCCTTCACCATATGACGATAGGTTCCGGCTTCATAGGCGATGCTATCACTGGAGTATTTAAGCTCCGGAGACGTTTTAAGATCCCTCATCATAGGAGCATTATTATTATACCATGGATTAATACTGTCTGTAGGGTATGCTTCTCCATCCAAATAAAGCACCGCGTTCTCTGCGGTAAGGCTCTGGAGCTTATCAGGATCGTTAGCGTTCCAGGCATCCATCCATTCTTTATTTGTTTCCGAAGGATCACGGACCTCCATTTCTTCCATATCGTCTGCGTCTTCCTTGTTAGGATTGTCACATCCTATAAAACACATTAGCGCAAATAAGGGAATTAACTTTAGAAATTTCATAGGTTGATTATTTTAAATTTATACCCTAAATTACTGATAAATAGTTAAATGAATGAAAAATTAAGATGAATTTAAATAATATGTTGAGAATCTGTTAATGATTTAAACCAGAAATCAGGATTGACTTATATTCTGGAGATTAGAAAAAATGATGCTATAATTAATTTCAGACCGGAAATTTAAATCTTCTTATCTCGTTATACTCAAATATGATTATAAAAATAAAAGCCCTTATGTAAGGGCTCTTATGGTGTTTTCAGGACTTTTGCTCATCTATCCATCGGTTGATCTTGTCTTCGAGCAACTGAAGTGGGACACAGCCTGTCTCCAGCACCTGTTTATGGTATTCCCGTATATCGAACTTATCTCCAAGCTCTTTTTTAGCTCTGTCTCTTAATTCACGGATCTTTAACTGACCTATCTTATATGAAAGCGCCTGGCCGGGATTGGCCATATATCTTTCGATCTCTGAGATAATGCTTGCCTTTGGTTCTGCTTCGTTATCCAGTGAATACTGAATGGCTTCTTCCCGTGTCCAGCCCTTACTGTGAAGACCGGTGTCTACCACGAGCCTTACAGCCCTGTGCATTTCAGCTCCCAGCATTCCGAAATACTGGTAGGGATCGGTATAAAGGCCTAGTTCCTTTCCAAGCGATTCCGCATACAGGGCCCAGCCTTCCCCATAACCACTATACCAAAGGGTCTTTCTGAAGTCTGGCAGGTCCTCATTTTCCTGGGTCAACGATATCTGGTAATGATGTCCCGGGATGGCCTCGTGAAGGAACAGGGATTCATCGCTATAGATGTTATAGGCAGAAGCATCAGGGATAGGCACATAAAAGATCCCAGGTCTCGTGCCATCCAGAGAGCCCTGGTTGTATTCGGCGCTTGATGACTCTTCCCTGAACTCTTCAGTTCTCCTTACTTCAAAAGGAGTTTTTGGAGTTAGCTTGAAAAGCTTATCTATATTTGGTTTCATTCGTTCATGGATCTCTTCAAAATGCGCGATCACTTCTTCCGGAGAATCATAAGGCATCAGTTCTTTGTTCTCTCTAACATAATTGAAGAAAGATTTAAGGTCACCTTTATAACCTACTTCCTGCTTTACTTTTTCCATCTCGCTTGAGATTCTTTCCACTTCGCTAAGGCCTAGCTGATGAATTTCTTCAGCAGTCATATCGGTAGTGGTGTATCGTTTTATCTGATGCCTGTAATATTCTTCACCTTCCGGAATATCAGCAATTCCGCTGGTTTTTCTTCCCTGAGGAAGATATTCGTCTTTCATAAAAGCATGCATCCTCTTATAGGCCGGGATCACCTTTTCGGTAATCATTGTTTTGTATTCTGAAGTAATCCTTTCTTTTTCTTCTTCTGAAAAGTCTTCAGGAAGCCTGTCCAATGGTCCGTAAAAAAGATGATTTTCAACATCTTCAGTGGTCATAGATTCCATTTGAGGAATTACCTTTCTTATAAGGGATGCTGGAAGTACATAACCCTGCTGCATTCCTTCTCTCATATTTTCCTCGGCGGACTCCATCCATGTAATAAAACCATCCACTCTTTTTAGCCAGTTCTCATAATCCTCTACGGTTTTAAATGGCTGAGCACTGGCCCCACTGGCTAGCTGCCCCATAAAAAGGTTAACACTCCACATCTGGTCTATGGGCATATATTTATCCTTCTCGAATTGCATGGATTCGAGATTGATCTCACATTCCCACAGAAGAATGTCTTTGCTCATTCTTTCACTTTCACTAAGGTCTTCATCGGCAATCTGTGAAGCCAGATCGCGGTAAGTGGTATAGTAATTTCTCAGACTATCCTCGTATTCATCCGAAAGAAAGTCCGGGAACTTATCATTATACCTCATATCGCCTGAAGTGGTGGCGGCTATTGGGTTAAGGCGTAAGCCGTCTTCATAATAATTATGAAGTATGGTATCGAACTTTGCGCTTACGGCATTTTTCTCATTTTCGGCAGAAGCATTTTTACTATCGTCTTTGCATCCGGTTAAGACAAGGAAGCTGAATAAGACCACAGCTAATATTCTTTTAGACATAATGTTTATTTTAAGGCTACCTAAGATACTAAGATTTAAAATAAAAAGCCCTCGCGGTTGGCGAGGGCTTAATTCTTAAGATTTAAAAGTACTACTTCTAAACCAGTTTTTAATATCTGTAGTATTCAGGCTTGAATGGCCCTTTAACTTCAACACCAATATACTCGGCCTGGTCCTGTTTAAGTTCGGTAAGTTCCACACCAATTCTTTCAAGGTGTAGTTTCGCCACTTTTTCATCTAAATGTTTTGGTAGCATATAAACCTTGTTCTCGTACTTGTCAGTATTATTCCAAAGTTCGATTTGTGCCAGGGTCTGGTTGGTGAATGAGTTACTCATCACAAAACTAGGGTGACCGGTTGCACATCCAAGGTTCACAAGTCTTCCTTCTGCAAGCAGGATGATGTCTTTTCCGTTTACGGTATACTTGTCTACCTGTGGTTTGATCTCCACTTTAGTATCGCCATGGTTTTGCTTCAGCCAGGCAACATCGATCTCGTTGTCAAAATGCCCAATATTACAAACGATGGTCTTGTCTTTCATCGCTTCAAAATGGGTTCCCGTAACTATATCTTTATTACCTGTCGCGGTAACTACGATATCGGCTTTAGGAAGAACGGTCTCCAGTTTCTTTACCTCATAGCCATCCATTGCAGCTTGAAGTGCACAAATAGGATCTATCTCGGTAACAGTAACAATTGCACCTGCTCCTCTGAAGGAAGCAGCGGTACCCTTACCAACATCCCCATAGCCACAAACAACTACACGCTTTCCGGCTATCATTACATCGGTGGCACGGCGAATAGCATCTACAGAGCTTTCGCGGCATCCGTATTTATTGTCAAATTTCGACTTGGTAACAGAGTCGTTCACGTTGATCGCGGGCATAGGAAGTGTTCCTTTTCTCATACGCTCATAAAGTCTGTGAACTCCTGTGGTAGTCTCTTCTGAAAGTCCTTTGATGTCCTTGCCAAGTTCAGGATATTCATCAAGCACCATATTGGTAAGGTCTCCACCATCGTCAAGGATCATATTAAGAGGTTTGCGCTCTTCCCCAAAGAAAAGCGTTTGCTCTATACACCAGTTGAATTCCTCTTCGGTCATTCCTTTCCATGCATAAACTGAAATTCCAGCAGCGGCGATCGCGGCAGCAGCATGATCCTGGGTAGAAAAGATATTACATGAACTCCAGGTAACTTCAGCACCAAGCTCCACAAGGGTTTCGATAAGAACTGCGGTTTGAATGGTCATATGTAAACATCCGGCAATTCTGGCTCCTTTCAGAGGTTTTTGCTTTCCGTATTCTTCACGAAGTGCCATAAGTCCCGGCATTTCGGCTTCCGCGAGTTCGATCTCTCTTCGTCCCCATTCAGCCAGGGAAATATCTTTTACTTTATACTTGGTATAAGGCACTGTTTTAGTCGACATATTATTATATTTGAATATTAGCATTTAATCGCTGCAAAAATACGGAAACTCTTATAAAATTTATGCCTCTTTACAAAACAATAACAGTAAACAAGCATACTAAAGCCTTCATTTGGAAGGTGGAAGAACCTTACGAATGGCTCGCCGAGGGGATAAGGCTTACTCCACACTGCCAGAGACGTGTAGACGGAATGAAATCTGAGATCCATCGCCGGGGTTTTATGAGCATAAGACACTTAATGGCCGAAGCAGGCTATGTGGACGAAGATCTTTATTATGACGATCTGGGTAAGCCTCATCTGGTGGATAACAAATATATTTCAATCACCCATTCCTTCAATTTTACTGCTATTATCGTCAGCGAAGATCATGTTGGGATAGATATTGAAAAGCAGCGGGAAAAAATACTTAAGATTGCTAATAAATTTACTCCTTTAGACGAATATCATACTCTTGCGAATGAGGAGGCACTTATTCGAAAACTTACCATTGTCTGGGGAGCAAAGGAATCTGTTTATAAGCTCCTGGCACAACCGGGAATCGGCTTTCTGCAACATATAAATGTGACCGATTTCGATTTTGATGATTCCAAAACCACCACTCATGTGAGATATAACGGAATTGATTCCTGGTTCGATGTGGAATTCCTTGAATTTGAGAATTTCACCTGTGTGTATGCCTTGCCTTCAGGGAATAATAATGAATCATGGTAACCGATACTAAGGAGTGTTTCGCAGAGATCCTCAGCGCTGCTAAAGAGAATAAAAAGCTTCTGGCAGTACTTGTGGATCCTGATAAATTTGATGAAAGCAAGGCAGCGATATTCCTGAGTAATTTGCCTGAGGAAACCACTCATATTTTTATAGGTGGAAGTACTGTTGCAGAGGGGCGCACCTGTGAGGTTGTAAAAAGGCTGAAGAATTTATCCAAGCTTCCGTTGATACTTTTTCCGGGAGATCATAGCCAGATCTCAGCCCATGCCGACTCACTTCTTTTTTTAAGCCTTATTTCGGGCAGGAATCCGGAATATTTGATAGAACAGCAGGTTCGTTCTGTAAAGAAGATAAAAAACACCCGACTCGAGATCATTCCTACTGGTTATATCCTGATAGATGGAGGGAAGAAATGCACGGTTCATAAAGTGAGCAATACTTTTCCCTTACCACAACACGAAATTGAGAATATTGTCAATACCGCCCTGGCCGGACAGTATTCCGGAAAAAAACTTATTTATCTTGAAGCCGGAAGCGGGGCTGAAATTCCTGTTTCGGAAGAGATTATAAGAGCGGTGAAAGAAGCCCTGGATATACCCCTTATTGTGGGTGGAGGAATCCGCAGCGAGCAGCAACTTCAGAAAACCTATGAAGCAGGTGCCGATCTGGTGGTGATAGGAACCGCTTTTGAAAATGGATCATTCCAGAATTAAATCTTCCTTGATAAAATATTTCTGTAGTAATGGGTTCAGACTTAGAAAAGAAAAGCTTTACCTCATAGATTGTGGCTAGTGAGTCATCTTTCTAACGTATAAATTATCGTTAAGCTCTAATTTACAGTTATTTATATCATTTAAAAATCTTAAATTAACCTTTCTTAATATGTTAATTATATTGTTATGAAAAACGACAACCCCGTAATATGGTTCGAGATCTATGTAGATGATATGGACCGCGCAAAATCTTTTTATGAAAAAGTCTTTCAGATGGAGCTTTCTCAATTGTCTAACCCAACCGAAAACTCCTTGAAAATGTGGGCATTTCCTGGTGATATGGAGTCCAAAAACAAGGCTTCCGGTTCACTCGTCCAGGTTCCGGGTGTAAAGGCAGGAGGGAACAGTACCATAGTTTACTTTGCAAGTCCTGATTGTAGTGTTGAGGAGGCCAGGATAGCTGATGCAGGTGGTACCCTGGTAAGATCCAAAACTTCTATAGGAGAATATGGGTTTATTACCCTGGCACGGGATTCTGAAGGAAATATGATCGGGATTCATTCCCTGGAGTAGATTTAAGTTGATCTGCTAAACGCACTTCGACAGGCTCAGTACGTCCACTTTTTTTGATGAATCGAGATTATCAGACGTAGTCATTTCGACCAGCGGGAAAAATCCAGTGATACAACATTCCAGCCATCCAATAGTCCAACAAGCCAACAATCCAACCATCCAAAAATCCAGTTCTCAATTTCCATTCAGTTTTAGCTACCTTTGAACGGCAAAACAGAATTCCATGAAAATTTCAGTAGAGCTCACGCTCAGTCCGCTTCAGGATGATTTTGAACCTAAGGTGATAAATTTTATAAAGAAACTAAGACAATCCGGGCTTACAATCAAAGAAACTCCTTTAAGTACCCAGGTATATGGAGAATACGATGAGGTGATGGGGGTTTTGAACGAAGAAATAAAGAATGCGTTTGAGGCAATAGATCGTGGTCTCATTCATGTGAAAATCGTAAAATCTGATCTGAGCGACTATGCAGCCGATTTTTGATTTTTTCTTCGATCAGTATTCCGGTTACCCAACTTTATTCATCATTCTCGAGATCATTGCAGTGATCTTCGGATTTCTTTCGGTTTGGTATTCCAAGCAAAACAATATCCTGGTATATCCAACAGGGATCGTGAGTACGCTCATCTTTGTATATCTGTTATGGCAATGGGAATTGCTGGGCGACATGATGATAAATGCCTATTATTTTTCAATGAGCATTTATGGCTGGTATGTATGGACGCGAAAGGTTGATCCCACCCATTATACTCCCATTACATCAACTACTACCAAAGAAAAATATCAGTCGGTCTTTATATTTATTGCAACCCTGCTCTTTGTATTTGCGGTATATGAATATTTTGATAAGTGGAATAGCTGGACGGCTTATGTAGATACTCTTACCACTGCTATTTTCTTCGTAGGGATGTGGCTTATGGCCAGGAGAAAGCTGGAAAACTGGGTATACTGGATCATTGGTGACCTTATATCGGTTCCTTTGTATTTCTATAAAGGCCTTACCTTTACGAGTCTGCAATACCTGGTATTTACCATTATTGCAATTTACGGTTATAAAGCATGGAAAAGGAACTTGCGCAACGACCTGCGTCCTGCATAAAAATTGTGATTTTCGGGCCCGAATCTACCGGAAAGACCACTCTTTCTGAAGATCTGGCGTCCTATTTCAACGCTCCCATGGTGAAGGAATTCATGCGTGAATATCTTCAGGAAAAATGGGACCGGGAAAAAAGGGTTTGTGAACCTGAAGATATTCTGCCAATAGCCCGAGGGCAGATGAAAGCCGAAAACCGACTCTCCCGGGAAGCCGGTGAACTTCTTATTTGTGACACCGATCTCCTCGAACTAAAAGTATATTCCGAAGCCTATTATCAGGGCTGGTGCGAACCCCAAGTTCTTAAACATGCGTTAAACAACCACTACGATCTGTACTTTTTAACGTATATTGATGTTCCCTGGATTCCTGATGATCTAAGGGATAAGCCTCACGATCGTGAAGGTATGTTTCAGAGATTCAAAAATGCTTTGGATCGGCATCAAAAACCTTATTTTATTCTGAAAGGAAACAGGGAAGAGCGCCTGGAAAGCGCCGTTAAGAAGATTGACCAACTATTAAAATGAGATAACCGTGAATTTTAGTGAAAAGGATATATTACAAATTGAAGAAAAAGGACTTTCTACTAAGGAAGTTGAGGAGCAAATAGAAATTTTTAAAAGAGGTAATATCAAAGTGAATATTACCGAGGCGGCAACCATAGGAAAAGGAATAAGCCGGATTGATGAGCCTGAGAAAAAAGAGCTTATCAGTTTTTATGATTCTGAAAAGTCTGATCACAGTATTCTGAAGTTCGTTCCGGCTTCAGGCGCAGCAACCAGGATGTTTAAGGCGCTTCATAATTTTGCAGACGAATTCGATCCGGAAAAACAAAGCTTGCGAGAATACCTGGATGAAAAGGAAGAAGAAGACCTTCAGAAATTTTTTAATCATATTGAAAGTCTTCCGTTTTATGAGCATGCCACTGAAAGGGCCAATAAGAATCATTCAGATTATGAATCATTATCCCATGATGAACAACATAAGATCCTGGTAAAAACCATTCTTGAGTCTGATGGTTTGTATCTCAGCAATCTGCCGAAGGGGCTGGTGCCATTCCATAAATACGATTCACATATAGCAACAGCTTTTGAGGAGCACCTGGTGGAGGCTGCAAAATATATAGTTGTAAACGGAGTTGCAAAACTTCATTTTACAGTTTCTAAGGGAGATAAGGAGAAATTCCAGGGCGAATGGAAAGAGATAAGGGAAAGAGTTGAAGAGAAGACCGGTGTTAAGTTTGAGATCAAATATTCCTATCAGGATCCCAAAACCGATACCATTGCGGTAGACAATGATTTTAAACCCTTCAGGACTGAAGAAGAAGACCTTTTCTTCAGGCCCGGAGGTCACGGAGCTCTGATCGAGAATCTCAATCAGCTTGAAGAGGAGATCGTTTATGTAAAGAATATAGATAATGTGGTGACCGAAGATCAGCTTCAATATGTGGCCGATTTTAAAAAGATGCTTGGTGGTAAGCTGTTTAGAGTACAGAAGAAAATTTTCGAATATCTTAAAATACTGGAAAGCGGAAATGTTTCTGATGACAAGCTTAAAGAGATTCATAATTTCCTGAATAGCGAGTTGTTTATCAAAGGGAGCTCCGGTGATGTAACTGCAGACTACCTGAAAAATATACTTCATCGTCCGCTAAGGGTTTGCGGAATGGTGAAGAACGAAGGAGAGCCTGGTGGAGGGCCTTTCCTGGTTAAGGATAAGAATGGTGCGATCTCACTTCAGATTATCGAGGGAGCCCAGATAGATAATGAGAATCCTGAGCAGGCAAAAACCGCCAGGGAAGCCACGCATTTTAATCCGGTAGACATTGTTTGTAGCCTGAAAGATCATAAAGGGGAAAGCTATGATCTTCATGAATATGTTGATGAGGAGATGAGTTTTATTGCCGATAAGACCAAAGACGGTAAGCCTTTGAAAGCGCTTGAAAGACCTGGTCTCTGGAATGGAGGTATGGCTAAATGGAATACTATTTTTGTTGAAGTCCCTGTTGAGACCTTTAATCCTGTAAAGACTGTTAGTGATTTGCTGAAGGAATCCCATCAGCCAGGCTAGTATGGAAGAAGATATCATTCTAAGAGAACTGGAGTATAAGGCAGTACGCAGTTCCGGGCCCGGTGGCCAGCACGCGAATAAGACGGCTACCAAAGTGGAACTGAGTTTTGATGTTTCAAATTCAGAGGCTCTTACCGAAGATGAAAAGAACAGGCTGCATAAGAAACTTTCAGGAAGGATCAATAAAGATGGGATCCTGAAGATAAGTAGTGAAGATTCCAGGAGTCAGCATGCAAACAGGGAGATCGCTACTGCCAACTTTCTGAGCGAAATTAAGGAAGCTCTAAAAAAGCCTAAGAAAAGAAAGAAGACAAAACCCACTAAGGCTTCAAAGCTCAAACGCCTGAAAGAAAAGAAGAGAAAATCTGAGATCAAGGCAAACCGGAAGGATCCGTTAAAATAAAAACGGGGATTATTTCCCCACTTTTTGTGAAGACTCCACAACTTTTTCATCAAAATTCCACACCACTAAAATACCTTGTTTTTGTTTAAGTGTCTGTAAGACAAACATTAAGGGGTTTTAAAGGCTGTTTTTTCTTAGTGGTATAATTTTTACAATGATTAAGATAGGTTAGTATTGGGAATGGAATAAATTGCAGACTAGCTTATTTATTCTGTTTTATAATTTAGATTTTCGGATTGAAAAGGCTCCACTCGGAGCCTTTTCTATTTTTATTTAAAAAATTAATAGTAAAACCTTTTTGTGGTCCGATATGGTTGATGCTAAAATTCCACATATTTTGTTGAAAATCTTTCAAAGTTCTACATAAAATTTTGTGAAAAAGCAAACTTAAATTCTTTTAAACTGTTGATTATTAGGTGTTTTGTGATAAATGGATAAGAACGGCATAATTATTCCTCTATAAATAGTAAACAAGATCACTAAACTTAAATAATAAATAATTATGAAAAAGATCGCACTAAGTATCATGACCATTGGAGCTATGTTCTTTGCAACACAAAATTTACAGGCTCAGGAGGAAGAGGAAATTGAAGAGATTGAAACTGAAGTTGAGGTTGAAGTGGAACAGGACGAATTTGCTTCTGTAGATGTGACAGCTTTGCCACAGGCCGTAAAGGATGCTCTTATGACAGATTATAATGGTGCTGTAGCAACCGAGGCATGGGTGAAGTCTAAGGATGACATAAAAGTATACAAATTAAAGATTGATGTAAATGGCGAAACCGAAAAGGTCTATATAGACCAGGACGGTAAATGGCTGGAAAAAGACGATAACGAAGACAGCGACAAGTAGATGCCTGGCAACGGAGAAACCAACTCCAGGGCAGCAGATCAATGAAGAGGTTAAAAAAGGTAAATCTACCCCGGTAAACTTGCAAAAAAGTGACACTATTCAGGATGCATCCTGATTACTAACGACCAAAAACTAACACTAAAAACGTCACTTTTTTGCTTGTTTTTTTAATCGGAAATTTCGGAAATCTGCAAAATGGGATCTAAGTACGAGACATTTTTTATAAATTTAAATTTGTCAGAAAGAGAGGTTATTTTTAACCTCTCTTTTTTTATGTTTTCTTTTAAAAACTAATGATTTAAAGATTATTACCTTTGTTAAGCTTTTTTAAAATTGATCTATGTCTAAAGTTCTGGTAGTTGAAGATGATGTGGCGTTTGGTACCATGTTGAAAACCTTTCTCGAGAAAAGGGATTATAAAGTAACATTGGTGTATTCAGCTTCTGAAGCCTTCAAAAAAATATCATCAGATAAATTTGATCTGGTACTTACCGATGTTCGTTTACCCGATAATGATGGGCTTGATATTCTGAAAAAGGTTAAATCGGAAAATCCCGCTACCCAGGTGATCGTGATGACAAGCTATGCTGAGATAAGTATGGCAGTAGAGGCCATGAAAGAAGGCGCTTTTGATTATGTTTCGAAACCCTTCAGGCCGGAATCCATTCTGCAGACCATAGAAAATGCGCTGGAGACCAATGAAGTTGCCCCAGTACAACCTAAAAAAGCAAAGCCGGCGAAAAAGGAGAAAGGTATCCTGAATGAAAATCAGGAACTTGTGAAAGGAGTAAGTGAAGCATCCAGAAGGCTTAACGACTATGTTGAACTCGTGGCTCCAACGAATATGTCGGTTCTAATAACCGGAGAAAGCGGGACCGGAAAAGAACAGATCGCCAAGAGTATTCATCTTCAAAGCAAGAGGCATGCTGCTCCATTCATTGCCGTAGACTGTGGAGCCATCCCAAAAGAAATAGCTTCCAGTGAATTTTTTGGTCACATAAAAGGTTCTTTTACCGGGGCCATAAACGATAAGACAGGCCATTTTGAAGCGGCCAATGGAGGTACCTTGTTTCTTGATGAAATTGGGAACCTTACTTATGAACTTCAGGTGCAGTTGCTAAGGGCATTGCAGGAACGCAGGATAAAACCTGTGGGAAGCAATACCGAAGTGGAGGTTGATATCAGGGTGGTTACGGCCACTAACGAGGATCTTTCAAAGGCTGTTAAAGATGGAGAATTCAGAGAAGACCTTTATCACAGGTTGAATGAGTTTTCCATAAAAGTGCCGGCTCTTAGAGAAAGAAAAGAAGACCTTATGTTGTTCGCGAACCAGTTTCTTAATGAGGCCAATGCCGATCTTGAAAAGAATGTGGTTGGCTTTACCGATGAGGCCATTCATGCCTTTCGTAATTATAACTGGCCTGGAAACCTCAGGGAGTTGAAGAATATGGTAAAACGTGCTGTTCTTCTTACCAAAGATGACCTGATTCCTCTAAAAGTGCTTCCCCATGAGATCGCTACTGCAACCCGTAATAACAACGAAAATGATTACGGATTGTTCAAAAATAAGAATGAGGAGCAGTTAATACTGGACGCTCTGGAAAAGACCGGGGGTAATAAGAGTAAGGCAGCCCGAATGCTTTCAATAGACCGGAAAACGCTTTACAATAAACTGAAACAATACGGTATTAAACTGTAGTTCCTTCTTCCAGGCTTGCCATCAGTTCCCTGATATTTTTATTGAAATGATCAAATTCAGACTGGCTCACTGGCTCTCTGTCTTCTATTTTAACAAGTACCAGAACCACTTCGTTTGCTTTCATCTGTCTGAGCATGGGCAGCATCCTGTGGGCGAGTTTTCCCATTTTATCGGTGTCATTTTCGCGGTAAGCTGATTCAAGTTCTTTCAGGCTACT
This sequence comes from Gramella jeungdoensis, assembly GCF_023805255.1. Lineage (GTDB taxonomy): Bacteria > Bacteroidota > Bacteroidia > Flavobacteriales > Flavobacteriaceae > Christiangramia > Christiangramia jeungdoensis. Next base: position 185,246 of record NZ_JAMSCK010000003.1, on the reverse strand, counting down.
ACCGGCCCCCTCTAAAAATGCCTGGATAATAGTGTGCATAGCTTCTTCATCACGTCCCGAAAATTCATAAATATCGCTAAGATCATAATTTTGAGACCTCAGTTTTCCATTCTGCAAACTGTCCTCTTCAGCCTCACTTGTGTACTTAATGTGGAGAAATTCCGCAATATTTTTCTTTAATTCTGCTGGTTTGTAGGGCTTTAAAAGGTTGTTATCGAAGCCTGCCTCTTTATAAGCTTTTCTGTCAACATCGGTACGCCCTGAGAGGGCAATAACAGGGAGATGCCCAAAGTCTCCGCTTTTACGAATATTTTTGATGAGTTGAAAGCCATCCATAGAAGGCATTTGTATGTCAGTAAGCACTATATCATAATCACCTCCGGTAAGTTTTTCCAGGGCTATTTTACCGTTAGAAGCAGTGTCTATGGTCAATCCCATAGATTTGGCCAATTCCACTGTAAGGGATAATTGTCCCGGTTCATCATCTACTATCAGGGCTTTCATCCCTGCTTGTTCTATCTTATCAGGCATGATGATCTCTTCTTCAGTGTTATCCTCTTTTTCAAGCTCTTCTCTTGCTTCAGAGAGCTTTTTCACGGGAATGGAAATGATGAATTCACTTCCTTCACCCGGTTCACTTTCCACTTTTATCTTACCTTTTAAAAGTTCTGTTAGTCTCTTAGTTATTGCAAGACCCAGACCAGAACCGCCAAAACGTTTTTCAATACTGCTATCTTCCTGAGAGAACTCTTCAAAAATATTATCCTGCATTTCTTTTGAAATTCCGATGCCTGAATCCTTAACGCTTATTTCCAGTATATGATCATCTTGTTGAACTTCATTCAGTTTTGCTGAGATTATTATGCTTCCTTTTTCAGTGAATTTCCATGCATTGGAAATGAGGTTGGCCAGGATCTGTTTGATCCTGAAAGGATCGCTTTGTATCTGGGCGTTAGTATCCGGAGAAGTGTTTATTTCTATCTCTACATCCTTATTCTTTTCAGCCGGAATAATGTTGTTAACTGTATCCTCAATAAGTTTTTTAGGGTTGAAAGAGATCTTTTCTACCAGCATTTTTCCTGCTTCAAGTTTTGAAAGGTCCAACAGGTCGTTTACCAGGTGCAGGATGAATTCTGAAGATTTTCTTATTTGAGTAAGGTAATGTTTCTGTTTTTCGTTTAGCTCGGTCTTGTTGATGAGATCGGTATAGCCCATTACGGTGGTAAGAGGGCTGCGCAGGTCGTGGGTGATCGCTGCCATGAATTGTTCACGCCGAGCCAGTAACGACTCAGCAAATTCCTTGGCATCTTCCAGTTCAATTCTGTACCGCTGGCTGCGCGTAATGTCACCAAGAATGTTAATAATGAAAAAGATGATGATGATCCCAATGATACAGCCTCCAATTATAATGATGTTTGAGGTTTTGTCCAGCATGCTCTGAAACATTTCTGCACGCTCTACCGAATCTTCTCTTTCCTTCTTTTCAAGGCTGGATAATACATTTCTTAACTGTTGGTTCAGCACCATATCATTGTTAAGCAGCTCGTTTTCCTTTTGTATTACCTCATTCTGAAACTGCCTGTTGGCAAATTCCAGGTCTGTAAGAACACGCTTTACAGACTTTACCAGTGAATCAAGCCTTTCGGTAGTGATTTTTTCGGCATTATCTTCTCTGGAATATTCCAGCCATTTTATAAGTACATCCTTCTGATAGGGCTTAAGATTCCTGAACCTGTTTTCGTAGTTGTAATCCTTAAAGGAAGCATCAATATTTCTAAGTTCAGCAAGTGCCTTAGCGTAATAATTTGTGTTCCTGTCACTATCTCTTAGCGCTACCAACTCCTTGAGGTTTTCGGTCTTTTGATCCAGTAGTTTAGAAATACTGTCGGCTTCATATTCCAGGTCAATATTATCATAACTGGCCTCCAGTTTTTCCAGTTTGTTTTTTATAGTATCTATCTGCGCGTTATAAAGTTCAAATTCTTCTTCATCTCCTGTCTGGATAAGCCTCCGGCTGGTATTTTCAGATTCGTTAAGGTCGGTGGTAACTTCGCTTACAAGGATAAGCTGCTGGTTATTTTCGGTGTTAGATTGTGCAATTTCAGAATATGCTATTACCTGGTTGTAGATATACCAAACAGCGATTCCCGCCAAAATGGCTACGATCACATATCCGGCGACTACTTTTACGGTGATGGAGCGTCTGGAATTTAACATTATTCTAATTTTATCTAAAATTAAGCCAATTCTGGCAAATGTCTTCAAATGTATTGGATTTATAAAAAAGCATCTTACATTTGCGCTATAATCTCAAAAAGGGGTGCCCAAATGGGCTGAGATCATACCCAATGAACCTGGGCAGGTAATGCTGCCAAGGGAATTGCGCAAAAGCGCAATGTAGGTACTCCTGATATTTGCTGGATTGGCATGTCAGGATTTTTTATTTATTAACGTAAACCAAGAATAATCGCCCCTTTTTATTCGTAAAATTTATTACGAATGAAAAATGTATTATTTCTTTTGGGCCTTTTAGTGCTTACCATACAGGCCCAGGCACAACAATTTCAATTATCCGGGAAAGTCACAGAAAATGGATCACCCGTTGAAGAAGCTTCGGTCTATGTGAAGAAAACCGGAGAGGGTACAATAACCGATACGCAGGGAAACTACAGTTTTTATCTGGAAAAGGGAACCTATACTATTGTTTTTTCCTTCGGGAATAAAACGAGTAAACGAATAGTTCTTGATGCTGATAAGGTTCTTGATGTTGATCTTGCAGAAGCATGGGAAAGCCTTGATGAGGTCTTCCTTTCTTCAGTTCGCGTAAATGCGCAATCACCAATCACCTACAGTAACCTAACCAATGAAGAGATAGAGGATCGTAACCTTGGTCAGGATATCCCTGTTTTGATGAGCTATATGCCCAATGTAGTGAGCACCTCCGATGCCGGTGCGGGAGTCGGTTATACAGGGATAAGGGTGCGTGGTAGCGATGCGACCAGGGTAAATGTAACCATTAACGGGGTGCCCTATAATGATGCGGAAAGTCAGGGGACTTTCTGGGTAGATCTTCCCGATTTTGCCTCTTCGGTAGAGAATCTTCAGTTGCAAAGAGGGGTTGGGACCTCCACTAATGGGGCAGGAGCCTTTGGTGCCAGCCTTAATATCCTTACTGATTCTTATAAGGAAGAAGCCCAGGCAGAGTTTTCGAATAGCGTAGGTTCCTATAACACCTTCAAGCATACGGCTAAATTCAGTACCGGTCTAATCAATGATCACTGGGAAATAGCGGGAAGGGCTTCTAAAATTCGAAGTGATGGTTATATAGACAGGGCCAGCAGCGATTTGAAGGCTTATTTCCTTCAGGCTACATATGTAGATGAGAATACCCTGGTGAAGGCTCTTGGTTTTGGAGGAAAGGAGAAGACCTACCAGGCCTGGTACGGAATAGATGCCGAGACCCTGGAAAGTGACCGAACCTTCAATCCTGCTGGGATCTATTTTGATGAAAGCGGCACTATGAAATTCTATGATAATCAAACCGATAATTATACTCAGGATAATTATCAGCTATTATGGAATCAGGATTATGGCACTAGCTGGACTTCAAATATCGCTTTCCACTATACCTATGGGCGCGGTTATTATGAGGAATTCAATGAAGATGCCGGTTTAACAGGTTTTGGTCTGCAGCCTTTTGTCTCAGATGGAGAAGAGGTAACGACTTCAGATCTCGTAAGCCGAAAATGGCTGGATAATGATTTTTACGGAACGGTTTTCAGTATGAATTACCAGAACAGCAACTGGGATGTAACCTTCGGCGGTGGCTGGAATAAATATGAAGGCGATCATTTTGGAGAGGTGATCTATACAAGGTTTGCCAGGAACAATGACCCTTATGAGCCTTACTATTTTGGAACCTCAGATAAAACTGATTTCAATGTTTATGGAAAGGCAAATTTTGCCATTACCGATAAACTTGCCGGTTATGCTGATCTGCAACTGAGGACGGTGCATTATGAGACCGACGGGATCCTGGATGATGGAAGTCAGTTTCTTAACGATGATGATTTTAGCTTTTTCAATCCGAAAGCCGGACTAACTTATGAACTCAATCCGTCTAACCAGTTCTATTTCTCCTATGCCAGGGCGCACAGGGAACCAAGCCGTGCCGATTACAAGAGCGGGGATCCGGAACCGGAAGAATTAAACGATTTTGAACTCGGTTGGAGATTCAATAAACCTTCCGTTCAGATCAATTCTAACCTTTATTTTATGGATTATCAAAATCAGCTGGTGCTAACCGGAGGCATTGATGATGTAGGGGCTTTTATACGGGAAAATAGCGGTAACAGTTACAGGCTGGGACTGGAGATTGATGCTACCGTCAGGCTGTCAGATAAGTTCACTGTCAGGCCAAATATCGCGATTAGCCGGAATAAGAATGTTGACTATGTTTCCACATTTAATGGAGAGCTGGTAGAGTATGGAGATACTGATATTTCTTACTCCCCGGGAATAGTTGCCGGTAACATTTTAAGCTATATGCCGACAAATGGGCTGGAACTCAATTTATTTTCAAAATATGTGGGAGATCAGTACATGAGTAATGTGGAGGCCGAAAATTCCAGGCTGGATAGTTATTTTGTGAACGATCTTAATATTCAGTATAGCTGGGAGGATGCCTGGCTTTTCAGAGAGGTGGTGCTTACAGGACTGGTAAATAACATATTAGGTGAAGAATACGTCTCTAACGGATATTATTACACTTTTAATATTCCTAATGAAGATCTGCCTTCCGGCGTCCAAACCCTTGATGGAGCTGGATATTACCCGCAGGCGACCACTAACTTTTTGCTGGGACTTACATTGAAGCTATAAATAGCTTCAGTGGTAGTTACAGCCGCCTCCTTTTCTAAATGTAGGGTTTGAAAAGGGGGCTTTTTTAATTCCACACTTCTATAATATTACCAGATCTCTGTATCCTGTAGGGTTTCATGGTGTATTGTCCTTCTCCCTCGGTGAGTTCTCCAGTGATCACATTGTATTTATTATCGTCACAACCGCAACTCGCGATAACACCGTTAACCGTCATTGCTGAACATTCGTTTGGCGGATGGTTGGGATCACTAAGTTCAAAGGCCGCATACTGAGAGTTATTGATGTTATAGATAACAATTCCTTTTACTCCATAGTTGTAGGTAGCATATGAGTTTCCTGCGAATTGGAGATCGTTGTATTCTGGAAGGTTTAGATTGATCTGGAACCTGAAATTGAGGTCGGGTAAGTTTGGATTATTGCGGTAATTATCATCAGAGCTAGAGCATGCCGTGATAAGGATAAATACAAACAAAAAACTTAGGATATTTTTCATAAAAAATTGAGTTGCAACGAAAATAATATAATTGTTCTTAAAGATTAAATTTCTTACATTTGTTTAGAGAAATCCCGCTAAAACTGGGATTTTTTCAGTTAATGATGCAATAGTTTAATCCCGGAAGGCTAAACCTTTATAGATCCGGGCAATCCCATACCCGGGGATTTTATTTATTACTAAAATCATTATAAGGTATTTAATCAGGAACAGGGAAATTCTCCCTGAACTCCTGAATTATTAAAACGAGAAAGTTATGAGCAAAGTATCTTATTATACCCCAGAAGGGTTGAAAAAGCTTAAAGATGAGCTCAATCATCTAAAAGATGTAGAAAGACCAAAAGCTTCTCAGGCCATAGCTGAGGCACGAGATAAAGGAGATTTAAGTGAGAATGCCGAATATGATGCGGCCAAGGAAGCACAGGGTTTACTGGAAATGAAGATCTCCAAGCTTGAAGAAGTTGTGGCAAATGCAAGGGTTATAGATGAGTCCCAGTTAGATACGTCTAAAGTACTGGTGCATTCCCATGTTAAGATAAAGAACAAGACCAATGGAGCCGAAATGGAATATAAACTGGTAGCACAGAGCGAAGCCGATCTTAAATCGGGCAAAATTTCGGTAGACTCCCCTATTGGCAAAGGACTTTTAGGAAAACAGGTTGGTGATACGGCAGAAATTGAAGTTCCTAACGGTACGGTGAAATTTGAAGTGATAGATATCTGGAGGGATTAAAAGCTCCTCATTTCAGTCAAAATTTAATCCTTTTCTTTCATCTGGATTTTCGGATTTGAGAAAAGGATTTTTTATTTTTATTAAAAACCATCCCAATTATGTCAACATTATTCACAAAGATTGTAAGAGGAGAGATACCAGCCTATAAGGTCGCTGAAAACAGCAAGTTTCTGGCGTTCCTGGATATCAGGCCAAATGCGAAAGGACATGTTTTGTGTATTCCAAAAAAGGAGATAGATAAGATCTGGGACCTTGAGGCCGAAATGTACCAGGAACTTATGCGTTTTACGCGATGTGTTGCTATAGCCCTGGAAAAGACGGTTTCCTGTAAAAGAGTGGGAATGGCCGTTGTGGGACTTGAAGTTCCGCATACTCATGTTCATCTTATTCCACTGAATGAAATGGGAGATATGGACTTTTCAAATAATGTAGAGATGAGCGATGAGGAATTTAAGGAACTTGCAGCCAGTATCGGTTCAAAAGTAGACCTGTGAGCAAATTATCTGATTTTAAATTAAGCCTGGAAATTAGAATTGACTGGGGTGATCTGGATATGTATGAGCATGTGAACAATGTTTCGTACATGCGTTATCTTCAAAGTGGTAGGGTGAATTTCTGGGAAGCTTCGGGCATTCATGAATATTATAGGGGTTCTAACCAGGGCACCATGCTGGTCTCCACGAAATGTGATTTCAGAAAGCCGCTTTTCTATCCTGGCAAGGCAGTGATAAAAACAAAACTGGATTTCATTGGGAATACGAGTTTTGGACTAAAACATATCATCCTTAATGAAAATGATGAAATTTGTGCCGAAGGGACCGACGTGGTGGTATGTTTCGATTTTAATAAGAATGAAACCTTTCCTGTGCCTGACTGGCTCCGCGAGAACATCTCCCAGTTCTAGACCTTTTTAAGGCTGATCTGAAAAGTAGAGCCTTTATTGATCTCACTTCGAGCTACTTTTATCCTGCCTCTGTGATATTCTTCAATGATCCTTTTTGCGAGGGAAAGTCCGAGACCCCAGCCTCTTTTTTTAGTGGTCTGCCCGGGTTCAAATATCAGCCTGAATTTATTCTTGTCAATTCCCTTGCCTGTATCGGTAATATAGATATGTGCCTGCCTTAGATCCTGTTTGATCTCAATGTTCAATGAACCCTTTCCGCGCATGGCGTCTATGGCGTTCTTTACCAGGTTTTCAATGGTCCAGCTATAAAGCTGTTCATTTAGCATCACGTAGATAGGTTGTCTTGGCGCTCTCATACTGAATTCGATAAGTTCGGAACTTCTTGACTTCAGGTATTCAAAACTTTCCCGGGTAGCGCTTACAATATCGGTTTCCTGTAAATTTGGTAGAGATCCAATCTTGGAGAACCTTTCCGTAATGGTCTTTAACCTTTCGATATCCTTCTCCATTTCTTCTACGTAGGCGGGGTTTACCTGTTCTGCCTTTAGAATTTCGGTCCAGCCAATTAGTGAACTTAGGGGCGTACCTATTTGGTGAGCCGTTTCCTTTGCCATTCCAGCCCATAATTTGTTCTGTTCACTATTTTTCGTGGTGGTGTAAAAGAAGTAAACCACTCCTATGAATAAAAAGCCAATCAGAGTAAGGCCAATAGGATAATATTTCAGTTTGTTAAGTGCCGGGGAATTTCCGTAATACAAGTACTGAATTTGTCCGTCACCCAGGTCAACGGCAATTGGCTCATTCTCATCCTTCAGATCTTCTAGGTATTCCCGGGTACTTTTGGGATCTTCAAGTATAGTTGGATCAATATTAGTGGTATAGGCAATTTCGCCATGTTCATCGGTATGGATAATTGGAATCGTGGTATTATTGTTCAGGATCTCAAGAACCAGCGTTAGATCGGCATCTTCGGGAGCATTTGCCAGTTCTTCCTGTGCCCTTGCCCAGATATTCATCTTGGCCCGTTCATCTTCCTTAAGCCGTTGGAAAAATATACTTGTATTCCAGAGCACCAGAACGATGACTACAAGACAGGAAATTATGATAAACCAGCGGTTAAAGCTGCGCTCGTCGGGTAAATGCATGAATTTTTCCGGCTTTTAATCGGAATTAAATATAAGCGTTTTAAATCTATTTTTATTGTGAGGCATCGCTTTTCATTCCTTCCTCGTTTCTTTATCTTTGGCAAAAATTACCATATGTTCAGTATAGAACCTAAGGATGTTAGTGTTGGAAAATTGCATCAGTACCTGCTTGGGGCAATAGGGCCAAGGCCCATAGCTTTTGCAAGTACACTTGATGAAAATGGAAGGCCTAATCTTTCACCTTTTAGCTTCTTTAATGTCTTTGGATCCAATCCACCGGTGCTTATCTTTTCGCCGGCCAGGAGAGGGAGGGATAATACTACCAAGCATACTTTTGAGAATGCCAGGAAGACTGATGAGGTGGTGATCAATATTGTGAATTTTGATATCGTTCAGCAAATGTCTCTTTCCAGTACTGAATATGCCGAAGGAGTGAACGAATTCGAAAAGGCCGGTTTAACTATGCTGAAATCTGATCTTGTGAAACCTTTCAGGGTAGCGGAATCACCGGTGCAATTCGAGTGCAAGATCAAGGAGGTTGTTGAGACCGGTTCTGAAGGTGGAGCGGGAAATCTTGTGATATGCCATGTTGTGAAAATGCATGTGAAAGAGGAGATCCTGGATGAAAATGGTTTTATAGACCAGTTTAAGATAGACCAGGTAGCCCGAATGGGAGGTAACTGGTACACCAGGGCAAGAGAAGGTATGTTTGAGGTCCCAAAACCTCTTTCCACACTTGGGATAGGTGTGGATTCAATCCCTGAAGACATAAGAAACAGTAAGGTCCTTACCGGAAATGATCTTGGAAAACTCGGGAACGTAGAAGCTCTTCCCGAAAATGGTGAAATAGAAGAGTTTTTAAAGAATAACGAAGAAGATGCACAACTGGTCAGAAATGGTGACCGGGAGAAAATTCATAAAAAGGCGCAGGCTTACCTTGAAGAACACCAGCCTGAAAATGCCTGGAAAATATTATTAGCAAAATAAACGAAATGGAAGTACAAGGAAAAATCAAGCTTATTGGAGAGACGAAAACCTTTGGAAACAACGGTTTTCAGAAGAGGGAAATGGTTATTACAACAGAGGAGCAGTATCCACAAACTTTAATGATAGAATTTGTTCAGGATAAGACCAGTTTACTGGATAGCTTCCAGGTGGGACAACCTGTTAAGATCGGCATCAACCTTAGAGGTCGCGAATGGGTGAGTCCGCAGGGAGAAACCAAATATTTTAATTCTATCCAGGGCTGGAGAATTGAAAATCTTGCTGCTCAGCAGCCATCAGGAGGTTCTAATGTGCCGCCTCCAGACCAGTTTGAGCCGGCAAATGACCTTAATGAAGAAGATTACGATGATCTTCCTTTCTAGTTAAAAAGGATAAATTTTTATAAAGTCCGGTTCGTTTATCTAGCCGGACTTTTTTATTTTCAGATATCAAATTTCATTCATTGTATTTTATAGGTCCAGCAGATCAGTTCCCACCAGTAAGTTTAGCCGACGATGACGGGCTTCTTGCCGTTGGTAGGGATATTAGTCCTGAAAGGCTAAGGGAAGCTTATTACAAGGGAATTTTTCCATGGTACAATGAAGATCAGCCGGTCCTCTGGTGGTCACCAGATCCCAGGATGGTTCTTTTTCCGGAAAAGCTCAAAATCGCCAAAAGCATGCGCCCTTTGCTGAATCAGGATAAATTCAGGGTAACTTTCAACCGGGAATTTGAAAAGGTTATAGAGAATTGCGGCCAGATAGATAGAAAAGGACAGGACGGTACATGGATCACCGAAGAAATAAAGAAAAATTATCTTCATCTTCATAACGAAGGTCTTGCCTTTTCAACGGAGGTCTGGGATAAGGATGAATTAGTGGGCGGACTATATGGCATATACCTTAGGGATAAACAAATGTTCTGTGGAGAAAGTATGTTTGCGAAGGTTAACAACGCGTCTAAATTTGGCTTTATCAAACTGGTTGAAAAACTAAAAAAAGAAGGAGTAAAGCTCATAGATTGCCAGGTGTATACCCATCACCTTGAAAGCCTGGGAGCAGAGGAGATCCCTCGTAGTCAATTCCTAGAGTATCTTAAATAGATACATCTTTCCCCAGTTTTTTTACCTCTTCGTACCGGAAACAATCTGTTTGATGATCGTTTACCATTCCGGTGGCCTGCATATGAGCATAGACCACTGTTGATCCCACGAATTTAAAGCCCCTTTTCTTAAGGTCTTTACTTAATTGGTCGCTGATCTCTGTAGTGGCAGGAGCTTCCTTATAATGTTCAAGCTCGTTCTGAATAGGTTCTCCGTCAACAAATTTCCAGATATACTGGCAAAAACTGCCAAATTCGTCCTGAATTTTCATGAATTCCCTGGCATTGGTGACAGCCGCCCTTATCTTCATCTGGTTTCTTATGATTCCTGAATTCTGCATGAGTTCAGTGATCTTTGCATCCTTGTACTGCGCGATCTTCCGGTAGTCGAAATTATCAAAAGCTTCCCTGAAGTTATTTCGTTTTCTTAGAACGGTGATCCAGCTTAAACCCGCCTGAAAGGTTTCCAGAGTAAGGAATTCAAATAATTTTTCATCATCAAGTACGGGCACTCCCCATTCAAAGTCATGATAGGCCTCATATAAAGGATCGCCAACACACCAGCCGCAACGTTTAACTTCTTCCATAGTTCTAAGATCTAAAATAATAAGTAATGGTTCCGGGTTGTGAATCCCTTCCTGCCAGCTTGCTGAATCTTGCTCCTGCCGAGTATTCCAATGCTCGATCGGTAAGACATTCGTTATTGGTAGTTGAACTTCCCCGGTTTATTGAGGTGTCAATCACATATCCATTGGCATCAACGGTGATATTCACCACAACTTTTCCGGCAGTATCACAGGTATATACGGGATTGGGGATTTTTACCGCACGGCGGCCCTTTAAAGAGAAGGAGATAGAACTATAATCATAGGTAGCAGATTTTTGAGAAGTCTCTTTAGAGGAATCGTCACCATCAGATCGCTTTTTCTTTTCTTCAGAGTTCTTCCTGTTAATAGCATAATTCCCTTCTGAACCCTCTGTCTCTTCATTTTCGGCTTCTTCCTGCTCTGCACTGTTCTTTTCGAAGATCTCGTTAAGTTTTTTGTTGAAATCGGCTTCACGTGTCTCCTTATCCTGATTATAAGCCTGGTGGGTCTGAATCTTCCTGCGGTTGGTTTGCTGTTGTTCCTGCGGTTTCTCGGGCTGTTTTTCTTCCTGTTCTATCTTAAGCTGATCGAGCTGCACAAGCATTTCGCTAACCTCGTCGTTATTCGAGGAAAGCTTGAAATTATACAGCCCCAGCATCAGTACCGAAAATAAAAGCGTAGTGATGATCAGGGCTTTATGCCTGTCGAAAAAATCCATATCTAATTAACAGTCAATCGACTTAATTATTCTCTCGTGAAGGTAGCAAATTTTCGAAATACTCGATATTCATTGCGTCATCTACAGAATATTCTCCAATCCCGGTGCGCCTTAATTCCGAAAGATGAGCTCCGCTATTCAGGGCCTGGCCGAATTCATGGGCAAGGCTTCTAATATAAGTTCCCTTGCTGCAAACTACTCTGAAGCCTATCTCAGGAAAATTATCTGTGTCAATCTCAAATTCCGAAATTTCCACCTTCCTGGATTTTACTTCAATTTCCTTGCCTTCCCTGGCATATTCGTAAAGTCTTTTTCCATTTTTCTTTAAAGCGGAAAATACCGGAGGGGTTTGTTCGATCTCTCCAATGAACTTTTTAAGGGTTTCCTGCAGCAGATCTTCTGAAATATGATCGGTTGGGTAGGTTTGATCAATTTCGGTCTCCAGGTCATAAGACGGGGTTGTGGCTCCTAAAGTTATGGTACCTGTATATTCCTTGATCTGTCCCTGAAGCTCGGGAATTCTTTTTGTGAATTTTCCGGTACAGATGATAAGTAAACCTGTGGCTAGTGGATCCAAAGTACCCGCATGACCAACTTTGATCTTTTTGATATGGCATCTTTTTCTGATCAACCATCTCACTTTGTTTACTACCTGAAATGAAGTCCAGTTCAGTGGTTTGTCAAAAAGAAGTATCTGTCCTGTTTTAAATTCTTCGAGGGTAAATTCTTTATTGCGCATATGCAAAAATAATGGCAGCGAGACCCACTACAAAACAATAGATAGCAAACCATGATAGTTTACTTCGTCTCACCAGGGATATCATCCATGTACAGGCTATGAGGCCTGCAATGAATGCAGTTACAAAACCTATGGCCAGCACTGAAAATTCAGTCGAACTATTTGCAAGCTCTCCGCTGAGAATATCCTTTGCGATCTTTCCGAAGATCAGTGGAACCACCATAAGGAAGGAAAATCTTGCCGCTTTGGTCTTATCGTTTCCTAACAATACAGAAGTGGAAATGGTTGCCCCGCTTCGGGAAATTCCCGGAAGCATGGCAATAGCCTGGGAGACTCCTATCACGAAGGAGTTCCTATAACTTACTTTTTTTCCGGTGTCTTTAGCCTTATCAGCAAGCCAAAGCAACAGGGCGGTGATGAGAAGCATAAAACCTACAAAAATGATGTTGCCGCTAAATAAAGCTTCAAGCTCCTCTTCAAACAGGACACCGATGATCACAGCAGGGATCATGGAGATAATGATCTTTAAAGAGAATTTAGTTTCCTCATTCCATTTGAATTGCAGAAGGCCACCTATGATCTCAAAAACATCTTTTCTGAATACCACAATGGTACTGAGGGCTGTTGCAAAGTGCAGCACTACCGTAAAAAGAAGTGATTCTTCCGGCACGCTGGTATCTCCAAGAATAGCTTTCCCAAGTTCTAAATGACCACTGGATGAAACAGGTAAAAATTCGGTAAGTCCCTGGATAACCCCAAGGATGGCAGCATCGAATGCGTTCAAGATTCTTATTTTTTACTGGGATTCAACAAAATGGCGTAGACCTCGATCGCAAAACCAATCAATACCAGTGCAGGTGCAAGCCTGATCCTTTGAAAATTATAAATGGCATCGTTGAATTGGTTCGGGTCTTCACTTCCGCCACCCGACATTAGGATAAATCCGAGCGCTATGACGGCAAGGCCTATGAACATAAAAGTGTAGTTCTTTTTACCAAAAACGAATCCGGTATTGAAGCTGCCTCCGCTGTTATTTTCTTCTTTCATTTTTAAAAGTTATAAGCTATAAGTTCTAAGCTTTAAGCTTAAAACTTGGAGCTTTCAGCTGTTAATAATAAAGCTCATCCGTTTTCAGGTTAAGAAAACGCGAGGTCGCAAAATACGTACTTATCCATGTAATTACAATTCCCATCAGGAAGATTCCTATGAATAAGGTTGCCAGCATTTTTACATCGCCTAAAAGATCAAGTTCTCTAAAACTGTTGTTAAGATAGTAAAGCACTCCGGCCATCCCAATGAGAGCCACGATAGCACCTATAATTCCTAGTTTTACACTTTGCCATATAAAAGGCCTTCTGATAAAGCCTTTAGTGGCTCCCACCATCTGCATGGTTTTTATGATAAATCTTTTTGAGTATACCGCAAGTCTGATACTGCTGTTGATCAAGAGAACCGCAATAAAGGTGAATACAGAACTCGCTATTAAAACCCATAGGCTTATTTTCTTAACATTATCATTGAGCAGGGCAATAAGGGGTTTGTCGTATACTACTTCGTCTACGAAACTTTTCTCAGTAAGATCTGTGGCTATCTTGTCTACCTGGTCTGAAGATACATAATCGGCATTCATGTATACATCAATAGAATTCTGCAAGGGGTTATATCCCAGGAATTCCATGAAATCCTCACCGATCTCTTCACTATGGGCCTCCGCGGCGTCTTCTTTGGAAACGTAATTCGTCGATTTTGTATAATCGGCCATGGCCAGGCTTTTCTTCAGTTGCTCGATCTCCACTTCCTTGGCATTATCCTTCAGATAAACGGTAAGAGCGATCTGTTCTTTGAAATGATCAGCCACTTTTTTGGTGTTAAGGACCAAAAGCCCAAGCATTCCTAAAAGGAACAATACCAATGAAATACTTATAACTACTGAAAAATATGAGGATATGAGTCGGCGTTTCTGATACCTTTCAAAAGATGTGGTCATAGAGTGACTTCAGATTTTTTGTAAAAATAAGAAAGTTCAGCTTTCTCGTTCTTTAAAACGCTTAAAGTTTATAAAATATTGGGAGTGATTGATTTTTTCGATTGGATCTTTAAAGTCATTCCGAGCGCAGGGAAGGAATCTGTATCTAGTTTCCTAAATTTGGAAAAAATCGAACAATGGAAATACTGGTATATGGGATTGGTGGGGTAGGAGGATATTTTGGAGGAAAACTTGCCGATGCAGGTTTCGAGGTAAGTATGATCGCAAGGGGAGAGCATTTAAAAGCTATCCGGAAACATGGTCTGGAAGTGGAAAGTATAAATGGAGATTTTAAAGTAAGACCAAAATTGGCCACCGATGATGTTGCCGAAGTTCCAAAGCCCGATCTGGTGATTCTTGGTATAAAATCCTGGCAGATACCTGAAGTGGCCAGAAATCTGAAGCCTGTAATTGGAGAAAACACCCTGGTGCTTCCTCTTCAGAACGGAGCGAACAATGTGGAAAAATTGCTTGAAGTGCTACCAGAGAAAAATGTACTTGCCGGTTTGTGTTTCGTAGTTAGTTTTATCGAAAAGCCAGGAAAGATCAAGCATGTCGCTTTTGATCCCAAGATCACTTTCGGAGAGATAGATAATTCAAGGACAACCAGAATCGAAAAGATCAAGAGTATTTTTGATCAAGCCGGGATAACCAATACAATCCCAGAAAATATTCAGCTTGAGATTTGGAAAAAATTCCTGTTTATATGTACTGTGAGCGGTATTGGTGGATTAACGAGGGTTTCTATCGATAAGATACGCGAGAGTGAATTTCTCTATGATATGATGAGAAAAACTGCCGAGGAAATGAAAGAAGTGGGAAATGCCAAAGGGATTCCTTTGACCGATAAGCATATTGAGATGGTATTCGAGATCATCAATTCCCAGCCTAAAGGCAATACCGCTTCCACACAACGCGATATTATGCAGGGAAAACCTTCGGAACTTGAAAATTTCAACGGTTATATAGTTAAGGAAGGTGAGAAATATGGTATTGAAACTCCGGTAAACCAATATATCTACGAATGCCTTAAACCCATTGAGGCTGAAGCTAGAAAAAGCCGGGAATAGACCCCCGAATCATTCCTTATAAGTCCTTTAAAATTGTATTTTTGCAGGCAGGTTTTAATCCCTGTATGGGATAGTCACTGCGAAGGAGTGAAACGAATGAAGCAGTCTTATAATTAAAAGATTGCGTCACTTCGTTCGCAATGACTGTAGCTAATTGTAATAAGAGAAAGAAGAACATGAGTTACCACTTTAATAAGATCGAAGAAAAATGGCAGAGGTACTGGGCCAAGAACCAGACTTTCAAAGCTTCAAACGATTCTGATAAACCGAAATATTATGTGCTGGACATGTTTCCCTATCCGTCGGGCGCCGGACTTCATGTTGGGCATCCACTGGGATATATTGCCAGTGATATTTATGCGCGATACAAGCGCCATAAGGGTTTTAACGTATTGCATCCACAGGGTTATGATAGTTTTGGACTTCCGGCAGAGCAGTACGCCATTCAAACCGGTCAGCATCCCGCGGTAACTACCGAGAATAATATTAATCGCTACAGGGAGCAGCTGGATAAGATCGGGTTTTCGTTCGACTGGAGCCGAGAGGTGAGAACCAGTGATCCCGATTACTATAAGTGGACCCAGTGGATCTTTATTCAGCTTTTTGAAAGCTGGTACGATCAGGAAGCTGATAAATCCAGACCGATCGCTGAACTGGAGGAGATCTTTACTGCTGAAGGGAATATGCGGGTGAATGCAGCCTGTGATGATGGTACCGAAAGTTTTTCGGCTGATGAATGGAATGCTTTTTCTTCAGATGAAAAGGAAAGAATCCTTTTAAAATACCGTCTCACCTATCTTGCTGAGGCTGAAGTTAACTGGTGTCCTCAGCTTGGAACCGTTCTGGCTAACGATGAAATCGTGAACGGAGTTTCTGAGCGTGGAGGTTATCCCGTGATAAGGAAAAAAATGACACAGTGGAGCATGAGAATTTCCGCTTTTGCTGAAAGACTGCTTCAGGGGCTTGATAAGATCGACTGGACCGAAAGTCTTAAGGAAAGTCAGCGTAACTGGATCGGGAAATCGGTGGGCGCACATGTAGATTTTAAAATTCAGGGTACCGATCATAAGGTTGGGGTTTTCACAACACGTCCCGATACGATCTTTGGTGTGACCTTTATGACGCTTGCTCCTGAACATGAGTTAGTAAAGAAGATTACAACTCCTGAACATAAGGAAGAAGTTGAAGCTTATATAGAGGCCTCTGCAAAAAGAAGCGAACGCGAACGTATGGCAGATGTGAAAACAATAAGTGGAGTTTTCACAGGAGCTTACGCCGAACATCCTTTTACTAAAGAATCGGTGCCTATCTGGATAGGAGATTATGTGCTCGCGGGTTACGGAACCGGTGCTGTAATGGCCGTACCATGTGGAGATCAGCGTGATCACGATTTCGCACGACATTTTGATATCCCTATCAAGAACATTTTTGAAAATATAGATGTTTCCCAGGAAGCTTATGCGGGCAAGGAAGGTACGGTGATCGCTAATTCAGATTTCCTTAGCGGACTGGAATATAAAGAAGCATTGAATAAGGTAATCCTTGAGTTGGAAAAAACCGATCAGGGATATGGGAAGACGAATTACAGGTTGAGAGATGCTGTATTTAGCCGTCAACGCTACTGGGGAGAGCCGTTCCCGGTCTATTATGTGAACGGGCTTCCAAAAATTATAGAAACAGAGCATCTTCCTTTAAGGTTGCCGGAGGTTGAAAAATACCTTCCCACCGAGACGGGAGAGCCTCCGTTAGGCAATGCGACCGACTGGGCCTGGGATACAAACAAAAATGAAGTGGTTTCTAATGATAAGATCGATGATGAAACTGTATTTCCTTTAGAGCTTAACACCATGCCGGGTTGGGCTGGAAGCAGCTGGTATCTTTTCCGATATATGGATGCCGGGAATCCCGATCGTTTCGTTTCAGAGGAAGCACAGAAATACTGGGAAAATGTTGATCTGTATATAGGAGGAAGCGAGCATGCCACCGGTCACCTGTTATATTCAAGATTCTGGACTAAATTTTTACATGATCTGGGCTGGCTGACCGTGGAGGAACCATTCAAAAAACTGATCAACCAGGGAATGATCCTTGGCACAAGTGCTTTTGTTTATCGTCTTGAGGGGCAGAATAAATTCATTTCAAAAAATATGATCAGTGACAGTGAAGTTCAGCCAATTCATGCTGATGTTTCATTGGTCAATGCTTCTGATGAACTGGATGTTGAAGGATTTAAAAAATGGAGACCAGAATTCACTGATGCTGAATTTATAACTGAAGGTGATGGACAATATATAGTAGGCCGGGAAGTCGAAAAAATGTCCAAGTCAAAGTACAACGTGGTGAATCCTGATGATATTTGTGCCAATTATGGTGCTGATACGCTTAGGATGTATGAGATGTTCCTTGGACCACTGGATCAGGCTAAACCATGGAATACAGCCGGAATCACCGGGGTTCATAGTTTTCTTAAAAAGCTTTGGAAGTTGTATCATAATGTGGAAGAATTTTCGGTTTCAGATGAAAAAGCTTCGGCAGACTCCTTAAAGACACTGCATAAGACCATAAAGAAAGTTACAGAGGATATTGAGGAATTCAGTTTTAATACTTCGGTTTCAACCTTCATGATCTGCGTGAACGAGCTTACCGCTCAAAAATGCAACTGCAGGGAGGTGTTGGAGCCACTGGCTGTTCTTATTGCGCCTTATGCGCCACATATTGCAGAAGAACTATGGGAGCGCCTTGGGAACTCAGAATCGGTTTCCACTGCGAAGTATCCTGAATATGAGGAAAAATATCTGGTAGAGAGCACCAAGAATTATCCGGTTTCCTTTAACGGAAAGATGAGATTTACAATGGAATTGCCATTAGATATGGCTAAGGACGAAATAGAGAAATCGGTGCTTGAAGACGATCGCACAAAAAATCAATTATCAGGATCAACCCCCAAGAAAGTGATAGTTGTTCCGGGTAAAATTGTAAATATTGTAATTTAACCCCCTTAAAAATATCAAAACAGGGATCAAAAAGTTATTTTTTACTTTTTGACCCCTGTTTTTGTTTTCTTTGATTATTTTTCGGAATCTAAAAACTTCTACTATGAAAATCGGGATTCCAAAAGAGATCAAAAACAATGAAAACCGTGTAGGGATGACACCCGCAGGTGTCCTGGAACTTTCCAAACTTGGTCACGAAATTTTTGTTCAATCTACCGCTGGAGATAGCAGTGGCTTTGATGATGAAGACTACTATGTGGCAGGCGCTAAGATCCTGCCAACAATAGACAGGGTCTATGCTCAAAGCGATATGATCATCAAGGTGAAAGAGCCTATTCAGCAGGAATATGAGCTTATAAAGGAAGATCAGGTTGTTTTCACCTACTTCCATTTTGCTTCGAATCAGCAGCTTACCGAGGCTATGATGGAGCGTAAGGCTGTTTGTATCGCATATGAGACCGTAGAGGAGTCAGATGGAACCCTCCCTTTATTGACGCCAATGTCAGAAGTAGCTGGTAGAATGGCGATCCAGCAGGGCGCAAAATACCTTGAGAAACCTGTAAAAGGTAAGGGTTTGCTTCTTGGCGGAGTCCCTGGGGTACCTCCCGGGAAGGTACTTATTCTGGGAGCAGGGACCGTGGGAATACAGGCCGCAAAAATGGCCGCGGGACTTGGAGCCCAAGTTACCATCCTTGATGTAAACATGAATAAGCTGAGGTACGTAAACGACATCATGCCGAGTCATGTGGTTACCGAATTTTCCAATGAATATAATATTAGAAAACATTTGCGAACCAGTGATCTTGTGGTAGGTGGGGTGTTGATCACCGGCGCCAAATCTCCAAAACTTATCACAAGGGATATGTTAAAGCAGATGCAGCCTGGAGCGGTGATAGTTGATGTGGCAGTAGATCAGGGGGGGTGTGCCGAAACCACCAGGCCTACCACTCACGAAGATCCTGCTTACATTATAGACGATGTAGTCCATTATTGCGTGGCGAATATGCCTGGAGCGGTGCCTCATACTTCAACAATAGCCCTTACGAATGTTACGCTTCCTTATGTTCTTAAACTAGCTGAAAATGGTTGGCAAAAAGCCTGTGAAGAAGATATTGCGCTGGCCAGAGGAATTAATATTGTAAGCGGTAAAATTGTTTATGAGCCAATCCTTGAGGCTTTCGACTGGAATAATGCATTTGCCTAGGCAGAATACTTAAGACTAGCCTAAATATAGATCGATAAGGCCTTCGGGGGTTACTACCCTGATGGTCTTATTTTTTTTATCCACTTTTTGAATGAACTCATCATTCATGGGGATAAGGATTTGCTTTCCTTCTTTTTCTATTTCAAATAAGGCCTGGGCAGTGGAATCATTTACAGAAACGATCTTACCAATATTTCCGTGCTCGGCATCCAGAACATCAAAGCCAATGATCTCATGAAAGTAGAATTTATCTTCCGGAAGCTCGGGAAGCAGGCTGAGTGGAAGATAAAGCTGAGCGCCAACCATGTCTTCAGCATCATCTTCAGTATCTATGTCCTCGAATTTTACACGGAGTAAAGTGCTCTTATGAAGCGAGGAGCGTTCAATAAAAAATGGAACCAGATTTTCATTGTATTCAATGAAAACTGATTCCATTTCAGTGTAAGTTTCGGGTTCATCGGTGTCCAGTTTAACCAGCACCTCCCCTTTAAAGCTAAATTTACCAACGATATTTCCCAGGTAGAAGCATTCTTCCTTAGTCATCGCCGGCAGTTGTTTTAAGCGTCTTTTTTGTCTTCAGTTTTAGCTTCTTCTGCAGTTGCAGCTCCCACTTCTTCTTCAGCACTTTCTACAGTAGCCTCATCTGTTGCTTCTGCAGCTTCAGCTTCAGCAGCGGCAGCAGCCTCTGCTTCTTCAGCTTCCTTGGCTTCAGCTTCACGCTTGGCGTTAGCTGCTTTTTCAGCCTCAAGAGCCTTAGCTTTTTCTTCTTCTTTTGCTTTTTCTAAAGATTCTTTCTTAGAATCAATTTTTCCTTCTTTTTCTTCTAACCAGGCTTTGAATTTCTCTTCAGCCTGCTCTTCAGTTAAAGCACCTTTTTTCACACCTACTGCAAGGTGTTTCTTAAGAAGGGCTCCTTTGTAAGAAAGGATAGCGCGAGCAGTATCTGTTGGCTGGGCTCCATTTTGCAACCAGGTAACAGCTCCGTCTACATCAAGTTCGATAGTAGCAGGATTTGTGTTAGGGTTGTAGATTCCCAATTTCTCCAAAAATTTACCGTCTCTTTTCGCGCGCGAATCAGCAGCGACAATCCAGAAAAAAGGCTTTCCTTTTTTACCGTGTCTTTGTAATCTTATTTTTACTGGCATAAAAATTAAATTTTGGGGTACTCGACCCCGGTTATTAATAAGTGTGCAAAGATACTACATTTTTCTAATTTTCAAGGATTTCTACTCCTATTTTGTCAGTTAAATTCTTAGAGGAATAATCGCCTATTTGATTAGTGCTAATTAGGAATAAATTTAGTTAAATTCCATGGCTCTTGTTAAAAGTGGTTAATTAGTGCTAAACCCTGTTAAATAGATTGTTAGGAAGGAAGTCGGAGTTTATATTTACGCAAAAGAAAATTGCAAAAAAGAAGCTATGAGTTATTCTGAGGAAGTTTCCAGTATACTTAATGAATTGCTGGAGAAGAACTATGATGCTGAGAAAGGATATAAACTTGCGGCCGACAAAGTAAAGAATAAGAACCTTCAGCATTTTTTCGCTGAACGGGCGCAGGAAAGATATGATTTTGGCCACGAATTAAAGACTGAAATTCGCAATTTTGGGGAAGCTCCAAGTAAGGGGTCAAGCCTGGCCGGAGATGCTCACAGATCGTGGATGAATATTAAAGCAAGTCTTTCCAATGATAAGGACGAAGCTGTGCTTGAAGAAGCCATACGTGGAGAGAGAGCTGCGGTTGAAGAATATGAAAAAGTGCTTAAGAATGCGGAAATTCCCGCTTCGACAGGAAATATATTGATGAAACAGAAAAATGCGATTGTAGCCGCATTGAACGAAGTGAAAACGCTTGAGAAACAAGCTTAATTGTGCTACTATGGAACGTCTTTCGGGAAATCACCCCAATGACACGATACTGAAGGAATGTAAACACACAGATGCGAGCAATGTTTGATTGAAGTAGTAGTAGTTTTTAGTGTTCGTATCAGGCCTCACAAACAATCTGAATTTTCAGGTTTTTGTGAGGCTTTTTTTATGGTTGATAATTCCTGAAAACTAAGTTTTATTTCAGCGATAAAGTTCCTTATTTTAGCCGGGATGCTTTAAGTTTGTAAAGCATTTTCTATTCTTCATAAAGGCTTAAAAAACAAAGGAATGTACCTCATTTTTGATACTGAAACCACCGGTCTTCCCAAGCGCTGGGATGCACCCTTAACCGATTCTGATAACTGGCCGCGATGTATACAGATCGCCTGGCAGTTGCATGATGAGATGGGGAAACTAATTGATAGTCAGGATTACCTGGTGCAACCTGATGGTTTTGATATTCCTTATGATTCAGAACGAATCCACGGGATTTCAACCGATCTTGCCAGAGAGCAGGGTATTCCTTTAGACGAGGTGCTGGAAAAGTTTAATGAAGCCCTGAAAAAGTCAAAATTCGTGGTAGGGCAGAATGTGGGTTTTGATATCAACATTATGGGTGCCGAATTCATAAGAAGAGATTTTGAGAATTCACTTCAGGAAATGCCGGTACTTGATACCTGTACTGAAACCACAGCCGAACTTTGTAAGATCCCGGGAGGTCGAGGCGGTAAATTCAAACTGCCAACGCTTACCGAATTGCACGAATTCTTATTCGATGAAGCCTTTGCCGAAGCACACAACGCAACAGCCGATGTGGAAGCCACCACCCGCTGTTTCCTTGAATTGGTGAGGCAAAGAATATATAATTTAGAGGAACTGGATGTTCCTGCAGATTATTTTGAGAATTTCTCCCAGGCCAATCCCCAGCCGATAGAACTTATTGGCTTAAAGCATATCAATCTCAAGAAAGCTTCAGATGCCATTAGGAAAAGACTGGAAAAGCAACAGCCTTCAGATGATATTTCTCATGAAGAGATCCAGGAGAATCTGGAGAAGCTGGATGAAATTCCTTTTGCACACCTTCATAATCATTCACAGTTCTCTGTTCTGCAATCTACCATCAGTATCCCCGATCTTGTTGCCGCAGCGGCTGAAGAGAATATGAATGCCGTGGCGCTTACCGATCATGCTAACATGATGGGAGCCTTTCATTTTGTGAAAGAAGTTGGTGTATATAATGGAAAGATCAAAGAACAGAATGCTGAGGCCGAAGAAAAAGGCGAGCCATTGAAACGTCCTTTAAAGGCGATCGTGGGTTGTGAGTTCTTTGTTTGTGAGAACCATACCGATAAAAGTCGCAAGGATAATGGTTACCAGATCGTGATGCTGGCTAAGAATAAGAACGGTTATCACAACCTGGCGAAAATGTCTTCTCTGGCTTATACGGACGGATTTTATTATGTGCCGCGTATAGATAAGGAGGTCATTAAAAAATATAAAGAGGATGTAATCGTCCTTACAGGAAATCTTTATGGCGAAGTGCCGAGCAAGATCCTGAATGTTGGAGAAAAACAAGCTGAAGAGGCTTTGTTATGGTGGAAAGAGGAATTTGGAGAGGACCTGTATATAGAGATCATGCGTCATGACCAGGAAGATGAGAACAGGGTGAATCCTGTTATGGTGGAATTCTCGAAAAAGCATGATATAAAACTGGTAGCGACCAACAATACCTATTACTGGAAACAGGAAGATGCCAATGCCCATGATATCCTTCTTTGTGTAAAGGATGGGGAAAAGCAGGCCACTCCTATCGGTCGTGGTAGAGGTTACAGGTATGGGCTTCCAAACCAGGAGTATTACTTTAAGAGTGGCGATGAAATGAAGAGTCTCTTTAAAGACCTTCCGGAAGCTATTAGTAATATTCAGGAAATTGTAGAGAAGATCGAACCTTTTGAACTGGCTAGAGACGTTCTGCTTCCAAAGTTCACCATTCCGGAGCAGTTCCAGAGTGAGGAAGATCTTGTTGATGGGGGGAAAAGAGGGGAGAATGCATATTTAAAGCATATCACCTATGAAGGTGCCAAAGAGCGTTATGGTGAGATCACCGAAAGTATAAAGGAGCGACTTGACTTCGAACTATCTGTAATTGAAAATACCGGTTACCCCGGTTATTTCCTTATCGTGGAAGACTTTATAAGAGCTGCCCGGGAGATGGGAGTTTCAGTAGGTCCGGGCCGTGGATCGGCAGCCGGTTCAGCAGTAGCATATTGCCTGGGAATTACAAATATAGATCCTATCAAGTATGACCTGCTTTTTGAGAGATTCCTGAATCCGGATCGTGTGAGCATGCCCGATATTGATATCGATTTTGACGATGAAGGCCGAAGCCGGGTAATGGACTATGTGATCAAGAAATATGGCGCCAACCAGGTGGCACAGATCATCACTTATGGTACTATGGCGGCCAAATCATCTATTCGTGATACGGCGAGGGTGCTGGATCTTCCTTTAATGGAGGCTGACAGGATCGCGAAACTTATCCCGAATACCAAGCTTGCCAAGATCTTTGGAATGGATGAAAAGACCCTGAAAAGCAAGTTCAGGGGAGATGAAGTGGAGAAGATCAATGAGCTTTTGAATATAGCCGAAGGCGATGATCTGGAAGCCGAAACCGTGAACCAGGCGAGAGTTCTTGAGGGATCGGTTAGGAACACAGGGATTCATGCCTGTGGGGTGATCATCACCCCGGGTGATATTACCAATTATGTTCCTGTTTCGGTTGCCAAGGATTCTGATCTGTATGTCACCCAGTTTGATAACTCGGTGGTGGAAAGTGCTGGTCTGCTAAAGATGGACTTTTTAGGTCTGAAGACCCTTACCTTAATTAAGGATACCTGTAAGATTGTAAAAGGTCGACATGGAATTGACCTGGATCCGGATAATTTTCCGCTGGACGATGAAGAAACCTATAAGCTTTTCCAGAGAGGAGAAACCATAGGGATATTCCAGTACGAATCTCCCGGAATGCAGAAGCACATGCAGTCTCTAAAGCCTACGGTGTTTGACGATCTTATTGCCATGAATGCGTTATATCGTCCTGGGCCTATGGAATATATTCCGAGTTTCATTGCCCGTAAACATGGGGAGGAAGAGATCTCCTATGACCTTCCGGAGATGGAAGAATACCTGGAAGAAACCTACGGGATTACAGTTTACCAGGAGCAGGTGATGCTTTTATCACAAAAACTTGCCGGATTTAGTAAGGGTGAAGCCGATATGCTTCGTAAAGCGATGGGTAAAAAGATCGCCGCCTTACTTGCCCAGTTGAAACCAAAATTTATCAACGGTGGTAAGGAAAAAGGACATCCGGAAGAGGTTCTGGAAAAGATATGGAAAGACTGGGAGGCTTTTGCATCTTACGCATTTAACAAGTCTCACTCTACCTGTTATGCATGGATCGCTTACCAGACAGCCTATTTAAAAGCGCATTATCCTGCGGAATATATGGCCGCGGTACTTTCCAATAATATGAACGACATCAAGCAGGTCACCTTCTTTATGGAAGAATGTAAGCGAATGAAGTTGAACGTTCTCGGGCCAGATGTAAACGAATCTTATTATAAATTCTCGGTTAATAAGAACAATGCGATCCGTTTTGGGATGGGAGCTATCAAAGGAGTTGGAGCCGGAGCAGTTGCCACTATTGTAGAGAACAGGAAGACCAAAGAAGGTCCTTACAGGTCTATTTTCGATATGGCAAAGCGAATAGATCTAAGGGCAGCTAATAAAAAGGCATTTGAAAACCTCGCGCTGGCGGGCGGATTTGATGGTTTTGGTGGAACCCATCGTGCACAGTATTTTCACGATGATGGCAGTGGAATGAGCTTTTTGGAAAAAGTAATAAAATACGCTCAGAAATTCCAGGAAAATCAGAATTCATCACAGGTAAGTCTGTTTGGAGAGGCTAGCGAGGTGCAGATCCCGGAACCGGAAGTGCCTCCATGTGAAGAATGGGGAACCATGGAAAAATTACGCCGGGAGAAAGAAGTTGTTGGAATTTATATTTCGGGGCATCCCCTTGATGATTTTAAGATAGAAATGAGCTATTTCTGCAACGGGAAAATATCTGATTTCAGGGATCTGGAAGCGATAGTGAACAGGGACCTGACCATTGGTGGAGTAGTGGTAGATGTTCAGCACAGGGTTTCCAAAAATGGCAAAGGCTGGGCGATCTTCACGGTAGAGGATTATGATGAATCTTATGAATTCAAGATCTTCGGCGAGGAGTACCTGAGGATGAAACACTTCTTCGTTTCCAATAACTTTATCCATATGAAGGTTTTTGTAAAAGAAGGCTGGACCAATAAGGACACTGGCAAGAAGGGTGAGCCAAGGATACAGTTCAGGGAGATGAACCTGTTGCATGATGTGATGGATAAATATGCTAAAAAACTGACCATTCAGTTAAATGTTGATGATCTTAAGCACGAAAAGATCGAATGGTTAAAAGATACTTTTACGGCGCACAAGGGTGATAATCACCTGAATTTTGTGGTCTATGAGATGAAAGAGCAGGTAAAACTGCATATGCCAAGCAGGAAACACAAGATCAAAATTTCCCAGGAATTAATCGAAATGCTGGAAAAGGAACAGTTTATGTACAAATTGAACTAACCTCTCCTGCCTTCCCTGGAAAGGGAGAGAAGAGGGTCTGGGCCAGGGATTGAGGAGGCTACCGTGTAGCGCCGAAAGCCCGGCCACGCCATAGGCGTGGGGACCCCACATAAAGCTTAACAATCAGCTTATAGCCAAATAAAATATAAGCACTGTAAGGAATAAATATATTATTGACTATTTTTACGAATCAAATTAAAAATTTAGAAAAATAACATATTATGGCTGTTGAAATAACTGACGCGAATTTTGAAGAACAAGTTCTTAAAAGCGATAAACCCGTAATGGTAGATTTCTGGGCTGCATGGTGCGGACCTTGTAGAATGGTTGGACCTATTATTGACGAAATTAGTAGTGAATATGAAGGTAAAGCCGTTGTTGGTAAACTGGATGTTGATGCCAACCAGGAATTTGCCGCTAAGTACGGTGTAAGAAATATACCTACCGTACTTGTTTTCCAAAACGGTGAAGTTGTAGGTCGCCAGGTTGGAGTTGCTCCAAAGCAGACTTACGCTGACGCTATTGAGCAATTGTTGCAATAAGAGTCAGAAAAAAATAATTATTTAAGCCACGCATTGCGTGGCTTTTTTTATTCATAAAGTATGGGTAATTTAATCCCTCAAAGAGGGTTCGGTGTAAGATCACCGATATGGGAATTTTGGAATTACTGCTGAATCCTGTTTCCGGCACTGTCCGGATTATTGATTACTGCCTATGAATATAGAAAAGGAACTTCATGAGACCGGTGGATTTTTAAACCTGGACCTCCTGGCAAAGCAGGTGGTTGAGGGGTATATCTCAGGGATGCATAAGAGTCCGTTTCACGGTTTCTCGGCTGAATTTGCAGAGCATAAGATCTATAATACCGGAGAAAGCACCCGGCATATAGACTGGAAGTTATTTGCGAAGACCGATAAACTTTATACGCGACGATATGAAGAGGAAACCAACCTAAGATGTCATCTTATCCTGGATAACTCGGCTTCCATGCATTATCCAAAGTTGAAGAACCAGAGTCTCACCTCTTTGAATAAGATAGGCTTTTCGGTGCTGGCTTCGGCCTGTTTGATGCATATTCTAAAGCGACAGAGAGATGCCGTGGGGATAAGTATCTATAGTGATGAATTTGAATATTATGCTCCTGAAAAGTCGAGTGAAAGGCATCACCATATGCTTCTTAATAAATTGAACGAGATCTTAAAGAAGCCGGCTAAAAGGAAGACTACTGATACCTATACTTATTTGCACCAGATCGCCGAAAAACTAAAAAGAAGATCCCTGATATTTTTATTTACTGATATGTTCCAGGCCGATACCGATGAAGAAAAACTTTTCGAGGCATTGAGGCACCTTAAATATAACCGCCATGAGGTAATCCTTTTCCATGTTATGGACGAAAAAAGAGAGCTTGAGTTCAATTTTGAGAATACTCCGCGACGTTTTACCGATGTGGAGACGGGAATGGAGGTAGACCTGTATTCAGATAATATAAGGGAGAATTATAAAAAAGCAGTTGAGCAATATCTGGCGGAGCTAAGAATGCAATGTGCAAAATACCGGATAAAGTATGTGGAGGCCGATATCAATAAAAATTTCGATAATATTATGACCGCATATTTGCTTGAGAAACAAAAGTTTGGGTAGGGGCTTATTTTTTAGTCTGAAATTTTTAAAAAAAAGGTTTGGTGAAATTAAAAAGGGTAGTATATTTGCCCTCGCAATAAAGCAACGGTCTGGTAGTTCAGTTGGTTAGAATACCTGCCTGTCACGCAGGGGGTCGCGAGTTCGAGTCTCGTCCAGACCGCAAAGTTGCAAAAAAGCTCCTACGAAACTGGGGGCTTTTTTTGGCACTAATGATTAGTTGTGTTGTTTGTCCCGACGTGTCGGGATGTGTAGTTAGCGCTGAGAGGTGCTAGCCAATGAGAAGCTTTTTTCCGTGTATTCGGAAAGAGGCTTTTTTGTTTTTACGGGCTTTCCATTAATTCTTTCTTTTCGTCAAGTTGTCAAGTTTTTCTCCTTTTCTGAGTACCCTATGAGGTACCCCAAAAAATCTCGAGTACCCCACTTTTTAAAAATTCACTAACCACCTAAAATTAAATTTTATGAAAATCAATTATTCTATACAGAAAGGAAAAACGAATAAAGCTAGTTTAACTCCTTTACGTTGTCGAATCACCTTTGAGAAATCACATAAACAAGTCTCTACGGGGTTATTTATTAATCCTGCCTATTGGAATAAAGAGAAACAGAAAGTCTTATACACCTCTGAGAATTCAGAATATGTAAACAAACAATTAAGCCTGATTAAGCAAAAACTTGGTCAGGCTTTTTTAATGCTTCAAATTCAGGAGAAATCGTTTGATGTAGATGATATTTTTAAACTCTTCAAAGGAGAGGACATTAAAAAAGAGTATGGTGTATTAGCTACTTATAAGCAACATAATGACTATTACAAAAAATTGATTGGTAAAGATATCAAGGAGGTTTCCTGGCAAAAAATTTGAAAATACTAAAACGCATCTTCAGTCTTTCATCAAATGGAAATTTAAACAAAGTGATGTTAAGCTCAATAAATTAAAATTTCAGTTTATCAAAGACTTTGAATATTACTTAAGGACTGAAAAGGAGATGCAACAAAGTACAATCAATAAGAATTTACAACGGTTTAAGAAGATGATAAACTTTGCAGTTGCTCAGGATTATTTAAATAAAAACCCATTCCTGATGCATAAACCTAAGCCTGTGAAAAGGGAGGTCATATATCTTAACTAAGTTGAGCTTATCCGTCTACAGGAAAAGGAGATAGGTAATAAGCGATTAGAGGAAGTTAGAGATTGCTTTGTATTCTGCTACTATACTGGCTTAGCTTTTAAGGAAATGAGTAACCTGAGAAGCCATCATATCGTGGTGGGTAAGGATGGAAGAAATTGGATTAAGATGAAGCGTCAAAAAACTGGTAAATCTATTTCAGTCCCTATTCTACCAATGGCTCAGAACCTTTTAGATAAATGACTCCCTTTTAAAACGTGAAATGAGAAAAGAAAATTTCAGAATCTGATTCTTCTTTAGCAATTGAAGCTATATAGTTATTTGCTGGTAATAAATCCTGAACATTCCACGAAGATTTTTCACCATGATTCCCATCATTATTGATCCTCAATATAAAATTACTTCTATTATAGGCTACATTAACCATTTGTAAAGGAATAGAAAAACCTTTTCCCAAGGCCTTCAATACGGCTTCTTTCCTTGTCCAAATTTTAAAAAACTCCTCTTTACGTTTATCAATATTTATATTTCGGAGGTACTCTATTTCATTAGGAGAAAAGAACCTATCTATGATCTGCTGAAATTCAATATCCTTTTGAATAAATTCAATATCTATCCCAACCTCTATTTCATAGCTTATGGCGTATAAAGCCATATTATTTGAATAAGACATATTAAACTTAAGGCTATGTTTTAGGGAATCATTGATAAGATGTGGTTTTCCAAAAAGATTATATCCAAATAGAAGATTTTTCGGGTCAATCTCTAGGTATTTAGCAATAATCTGTTTTAGAATGCTTCGTCTCACGATGAATTGGCTTCTATCGCTTTCGAAATAAAATCGATTGGCTCGTTCAACTTCATCCATTGAAAGAAACTCAATAGCCGAATTGATTTTGGATTCATTGTAATCCAGAGAAGCTTTCCAAACATGGATGTGATCAATTCCATATAAACATCCTGGAAATTTATCAGCCCAATTTATCTTAACACTATCCATTTTATAAGATCTTTATTTACTAATTTTTTCTCCTTGATAATTTCATTTTAAGACCATTCCGGGGTCGAAGATTAATTAGTTGTTCAATTTCTACTGTATTACCTGGAATTCTTTCCAGTTTCCAATATTGGGCAATGGTAGCAAGAACAAGAACTCCCTCCAACCATGCGTAATGCTGTCCAATACATGCACGTGCCCCCCGGCTAAACGGGAAATAATCAAATCTTGATTGATGGTAAGCATTCTTCTTACTCCAAACATCTGGATTGAAGCGTTCCGGATCATTATGAAAACGCTTATCATGATGAATCAAATAGGGACTCATTAAGACAAGCGTTCCCTTCGGTATCATATAATTAGATATTGAAAATTCTTCCAATGATTGACGAGCAATTATATAAATAGGAGGATAAATTCTCATTGATTCGGCAAAAATATTTTTTGTGTAAACTAGTTTGGGAATATCATTTATAGTTGGGAGACGCCCTTCTAGGACGTTTTCTAGTTCGTTATGTAACTTTTGTTCAGCTTCAGGATTTTGCGAAAGCAAATACCAGGTCCATGACAGAGCTAAAGAGGTGGTATCAAAAGCTGTTAAAAAAAGGGTTAAAGCCTCATCCCTTATCTGCTTATCTGTCAAAACTCCCTTTGTGCCACTATGAACCTCTGCATTCAAAAGCAATGAAAGTAAATCTCCGTTATCTAACCTGCTTTTTTTACGAGCTTTAATTATCCTGTAAATTATGTCATCAATTTGAGTCCTCGCTTTATAAAATCGATATGTGCTGGGCAATGGAAGATTAAGTAAATATTCAGAAAAAGGAAGTGAAATTCTCTTAAAAAGGACCGTGATTTTTTCCAGTGCCTGAGTTATTTCCGGAACTTCTTTTTTTATATCGATACTAAACATTGTCTTCCCGGCAATTTCAATACTCATTTCTACCATCTCTGAAAGAACATCGATAGTAGTACCATCATTCCATTTTTTCATTAAATTATTAGCATAAAATGTCATCACAGGCCCATAATGATCCATCATTTTGGTGCTGAAAGCTGGTTGAATTATTCTGGACTGCTGTTTATGGAATTCTCCTTCACTCGTTAAAAGACCTTCCCCCATTAACTCTTTTGCCATTTCTAATGGTCTTCCTTTGACAAAATTGTCATTATGAGTCGATAACACCTGTTTTATGAAATCCGGATGATTTAAGAGAACTACTCGGTATAGACCTAATTTAAAATGAACGATATCTCCATATTCATCGGCTATCCTTTTTAAAAATGCCAGACTATCTTTCCTGAAATCGAACAAATTTGTCAGTGGTATTTTAGGCTTAGGTCCTGGAGGTAGTTTTGATTTTATTGAAGTGTCCATAGCCTAAATTTTCAAAACTTATAGATAGAATAGCCAACCTGTATCCCCGAACCAATTGCAATAATCAGGGCTATATCTCCTTCTGAAACAAGCTCTTTCCTATAAGCATATTCGAAACTGTAAGGGATGGATGAAGTAAACAAATCAAAATTATCTCCAACAGCATCAACTATTGATGCATTCGGAAAGTCAAGTTTTTTGCCTAATTCAGAAATAAATTCAGAAGAGATTTGGGGTGGGAACACTAAATTAATTTCGTCATTTCTAAGTTCGTGCTTCGACAGAAAAGCTTTAACGGTACTTAAAATCAAGATCCTGTATTTCTCATTAAGATCATGAGATTTATATATATTCAAACATAGTTTTGGGTTAGAAGGCAGGGAATATGAGGCATTAGATGTAAAAGAACTCATTGCATCTAGGTTATATTTAAAACTAAAACAAGACATACCTAAGCCCTCATTTTGATGAGCATCCAAAATTATTGCCGAGGCGGTCTCTTGTACGCCTAAAAGTTTATCAGGAAATAATTCTGAGTTATTTTCAATTTCAGATGCAACTACCAGAGCTCTTTTGCAATTCCTTGACCTGATCAAGTGCTGAACAACATAACAAGTATTAAGAAAACCCATGGACCCGTTAAAGATATCAAAGGCCATTATTTTATTATTTCCAGCCCCATTTGGGCTAGTTTCTTTGTCCAAACCAGCAGCAACCAATGTGGCATAGGCCGGTTCCATTAAATACTCACTTCGATATATACCGCAGTAAATAACCAAATCTATATCGGTACTTTCGTAAGAGGAGTTTTTAAGGCAATTTTTCACTGCATTTTCAAGAAATCTCAATGAGTTATTTTCATTAATAGTTTCTTTTGAAACTATTCCTATACTTTCAATTCTAACACCAAACATTTCATTTTTCGAAATTGAGTTGGACTTGTTATGATAATTAATTCTTGATTTTGAATTGCTTTTACTTTTTTCCTTCTGCCGAATTCTTTTTGGTAATTCATCAAGCTGATAAAGTGCCGTTCCTATGGTTATTCCAGATGCATTTATACTAAAAACTACTTTATCACCAGAATTGATCCTTTTTTGTTGGATGCCATCCATAAGTGCAACAAAATGCGAGGTTGAAGCAGTATTACCTCGGTTCTCTAAATTATTAAAAGTATTAGTATCATCACATACCTTATCATTAAGTGATTGATTTATCAGGCGTACAGCTCCATTTAAACTTGTTTTTGAAGTCTGATGCATTATCAAATGTTTAAAGTCGTATGGTGACCACCCATTCTGTTTTAGAGTCTCTATGGCATGGTCCACTCCAGATTTTAATCCCACCCTTGTCATATTAACAGCATCGGTATACATAATCCATCCACCCGTCTCTGATTCTTTTCCAATGCAATAGCCGCTATATTCTGCCATCGTTTGAAGTTGAATTTTTTGAAAACCCAGGTTATCATCTTCTCCTTTTTCTAAAATTATTGCAGCTCCTGCATCTCCAAGGGTTAGACATGCAATTCTTGAATCCATGAAGTTTTCAATTTCCCTTTGAGCTGTTTCGGTAAGGTGAGTAATATATTCGCCACTCACAATCATACCTGTTTTAATTGCCCCCGTTTTTAATAAGGAATCTATTATATATAAGCCTGTAAACATTCCTGCACAGGCATTTGTGACATCAAAAACAATAGCATTTTTAAAACCGAATTCTTGCTTTAATTTTATAGAGGTATTTGGTTCAAAAGAAAAGGAGTTTGAATCATCAAACCTTGATATGTTGCAGGAAATAAGCATATCTATATCCGATGGCTTAAACCTTGACCTGTCCAGGCAATCAATTATGGCTTTCCTTGCAAGGTCAATAGCAAACTCATCTTGTCCCGCCAACCGTCTAGACTCAATACCCGTGATTTTCTCTAGTGGAAATCTAATTTCCTTCTTACATTTTTGCAATATCTCTGTGGTAGAGCATGAATCAGGGGGAAGGTAAGTTCCTAAACTCTCAATTATAGTGTTCAGTTCTTTACTCATATCTCTATATTAGAAAATCGACTTCTGTTTAGGGTCAGTTTATGGGGCAAGCAGTTTTGGCTTATAGGATTAACCCGGCCTACTCTTAATGATTTTTATTCGAGATAATAATTGTGAACTAAATTTTATTTTAAATTCACACCAAAAAGAGCCTAAAAAATTGAACTTAAGCATTTTATATTTAAATATACGCAATAAAACCTATTCAAATTTTAAATAAAGTCATATCTTTAAGTGGAAGCCTTTGCTAGCTGAATTCAAATTTGATATTGGTTCAAAAAATATTCACAAATCATTGAATAGGTTACTTGCCTCATTTTCTTAATACAAGCCAATAAATTTACCTTCTAAGCTTAGCCAGGCAAAACAGAAATTCTAATCCCTAACGATTGTTTATAATGAAACTGTGATTATAATCATCGTTTTTTAATTTCTAAAAATGGTTGATCTTCAAAATTCTCTAGTTGATATTTTGAGTTGGCGTGCAAATCATCAGCCACATAAATTAGCATACCGATTTCAACTAGACGGAGAAAATGACGAGTTGAGTATTACATATAAGGAATTGGACCTTAAAGCACGTTCTATTGGATCAACTTTACAGAACTATACTAAAAAGTTCGACAGGGTGATATTACTTTTGCCCTGTGGCCTAGAGTTTATAGCCGCTTTCCTGGGATGCTTATATGCCCGGGTTATCGCAATTCCCCTTCCCCCACCACATCCCGCGCGTGTAAAAAAAACGTTGGCTGCAACACTCCGAATAATTAAAGATGCCAATCCATCTGTTGCTTTACTAGATTCATCACTACTGAAATCAATAAATTCCCAAACCGATATCAAAAGCCAGCTCAGTAAGCTAACTCTTATCCCAATAGATCAGGAAAACATGATGGAAAACCCTGAACGATGGGTTAAACCAGGTGCGATTCCAGAAGAGATAGCCTTTCTTCAGTATACCTCAGGCTCAACCTTGTCTCCTAGAGGTGTAATGATAAGCCATGGAAACTTACTTAGTAACCTGTATCATATTGAAAAATCATTTGAGCAAAACTCTAGGAGCCGGACCGTTATATGGCTACCACCTTACCATGACATGGGCCTGATTGGCGGTATCTTACAACCTCTTTTCACGGGGAATATTGTTACCCTAATGCCTCATTTAATGTTCTTACAACGACCAATTAGATGGCTAAAGGCAATCTCTCGATTCAGGGCTACCACAAGTGGAGGACCCAATTTTGCATACGAACTTTGTTTAAGAAAGATAAGACCCGATCAACTTGAAGGCCTTGACCTGAGCTCCTGGGACGTAGCATTCAACGGCGCTGAACCGATCAATTTGGAAACGCTAGAAAGATTTTCAGAATACTTTGCACCATGCGGTTTTCGCCCTGAGGCCTTTTTAACCTGCTATGGTCTTGCGGAGGCTACCCTCATGGTTTCTGGTGTTTCAAAAGCCAAAATCCCGGAATTTAAACGCTTGAATAAAAGAGAGCTTGCAAACCATAGGGCTATAAATTCTTCTTCGCCTGAAAACAGCCTACCAGTAGTAAGTTGTGGACAGGTTTCAGAATTATCCACCCTAATGATTGTCAATCCAGAAAGCCTTATGCCATGTGCTGCGAATGAAATAGGAGAAGTATGGATTAGTGGTCCTAATGTGGCGTCTGGGTACTGGAACAGACCTTTAGATACCGTGTCCACTTTTCAGGCACAGTTAAGGAGCGAAAATAATGCAACATTTCTTCGCACAGGAGATCTAGGCTTTATTGATGAAGGAGAATTATTTATCACTGGCCGACTAAAAAACATGGTCATTATTGATGGTAAAAACTATTATCCTCATGATATCGAGAGGACAGTAGAAAAATCCCACCAGGACATACAGACGGGCGGATGTGCTGTTTTTTCTTTTGAAAAATCTGGAAATGAAGTTTTGGTTGTTCTTGTTGAAATCCGAAGAAATTCTGACCTCAACAAAACTGAGCTATTAAAAGACATCAGAAAGGCTATTTCAGAAGAATATGAACTTCCAGTTTTTGATATAAAACTAACTGTTACAGGCAGTATTCCAAGAACCACTAGTGGAAAAATCATGCACTTTTTATGCAAAGAAAAATACCTCCAGGGAACATTAAATGAAAATGCAGTTATATGAAATTCGGAATATTTATTGACCTCCAGTTACCGAAACCCTGGAGTCAGGGCGCAGAATCGAAACTCTTTAACGAAGCACTCGAACAGGTAGAACTTGCCGATCGTCTGGGTATAGATTATGTTTGGGTTCAGGAACATCATTTCCTCGATGAATATTGTCATTCTTCGGCCCCGGAAGCTTTTTTAGGGGCTTGTACCCAACGAACAAAACGAATAAGACTGGGACATGGTATTGTGGTGATGAATCCTAACTTCAATCATCCGGCTAGAATTGCAGAAAGGCTTAGCACTTTAGATATACTTAGCGGCGGCAGGTTAGAATGGGGAACTGGTGAATCAGGATCACGCATTGAATTAGAAGGATTTGGCGTTGACTTCATCGATAAGCGTCCTATGTGGGAAGAAGCTCTGCGGGAAACTGCAAAAATGATGTCTATGAATCCTTATCCGGGGTTCAGAGGGAAATACTTTTCCATGCCACATAGAAATGTAATTCCAAAACCAGTGCAGAAACCGCATCCCCCAATATGGAGTGCATGTTCAAATAGGGATAGTTTGAAATTAGCTGCTCAACTAGGAGTAGGTGCATTGACATTTGCATTTGTTAATTCAGAAGAGGCCAGATTCTGGGTAAATGAGTATTATCAGACCTTTAAAAAAGAATGTCAGCCTATCGGTCAGGCCGTAAATCCTCAGGTAGCCATGTTATCTGGCTTCATGTGTCATGAAGATCATGATACTGCGCTCAAACTGGGTCAGGAAGGAGCTCAGTTCTTTGCCTTTGGATTAGGACATTATTGGCGCGACGGGACACACATTCCTGGACGTACGAACCTATGGGAAGAATTTAAAAAAAGGCCCTCATCTACAGATAAGGAAATAGAGCGGCAGCGTAAGAAGGCAGGAATGCGTGGAATTGGCAATCCGGAATATCTTATCGAAAACTTCCGTGCATTAGAAGATGCAGGAGTCGACCAATTGATCCTTTTACAGCAATGTGGCAACTACAGGCACGAAGACATTTGTCGGTCCATGGAACTTTTTGCAAAAGAAGTCTTACCCCAGTTTAAGAAGAGAGAAATTGAACGTGAGGTAAAAAGGAATGAAAAGCTGGCTCCATACATAGCGCAAGCACTTCAGAACATTCCGGAATTAAGCATGATGAACGAAATACCACCAATAGAAGCATATCCCCTAATGTGGAAAAAGAATGGCGGCGAAGCTCAACAAACTACTCCAGACAGGCGTCCTGGAATGACCGCTTACTGGCAAATGCAAGTTGGTGGGAAAAGAACCAAAAAGTAAACATTTATATAGTAGGAAAAAATTAGCAATAGGTTTAAATATTACTGTTTTGAAGAGCGAAAAAAATATTCAAAATTGGTTGATTTCCGAGATTGCAGAATTACTGGAAATAGATCCCGAAACCATTGATATCCATACACAATTTGTAGATTATGGACTAAGTTCTCGTGAGGTCGTTTCACTTTCAGGTGATCTTGAGGAAACTTTAGGTCAACGGCTCTCTCCAACTTTGGTTTATGAATACCCAAATATTTTTGCCTTATCTAAATATCTTTCAGAAAAAAAAGAATCCAAAGATTCAACTTCACGGGAAACCAATGATTCAGCCAACTCAAAGGAGGCTATCGCCATTATAGGAATGGGATGTAGATTTCCTGGTGCCAATGATTTAGACTCATTCTGGCAATTGCTTAAAGATGGAATAGATGCGATTAGAGAAATTCCTTCTGACCGTTGGGATAAGCAGGATTACTATGATTCAGATCCTGCATTTGCGGGTAAAGCTAGTTCTAAATGGGGAGGATTTTTGGATACTGTTGATGAGTTCGATCCATTCTTTTTTGGGATTTCGCCAAACGAAGCGAAACATATGGATCCGCAACAACGACTATTGCTAGAATTATCTTTTGAAGCGATTGATAATGCTGGTCTAAGTAAGGAAGATATTGATGGTTCAAAAACGGGAGTATTCATAGGAATTTCTATTAATGAATACGGAAATATTCTTTTTCAAAATCCTGATATTATTTCAAGCCATTCCGGCATTGGAAGCGCATTGTCCATTGCGGCAAACCGTCTTTCCTATTTTTTTAATTTTTGCGGGCCTAGTATGGCTATAGACACGGCATGCTCATCCTCACTTGCCGCAGTACATTTAGCCTGCCAAAGCATACGAAATGGTGAATGCTCGATGGCCTTGGCTGGTGGTTCTAACATTATTTTATCACCAGCTCATTCAATTGCTTTTACGAAAGCGGGAGTTTTAGCTCCAGACGGTAAATGCAAAACTTTTGATGCACAAGCCAACGGATATGTTCGCGGTGAAGGTGGTGGGATGATCATTCTTAAATCCTATTCTAAAGCTTTGGTCGATGGAGATCCTATTCTCGCGCTAATTCCTGGAAGCGCTATGTCCCAGGATGGCCGAACTAATGGATTGATGGCACCAAGTAGCGAATCTCAGGAGAAACTTCTTGCTGATGCATATAAAGCTTCAGGTGTTTTTCCCGGAGACGTCCAATATGTTGAAACCCATGGCACAGGAACTCTTTTAGGGGATTTCATGGAAGCAACTGCCCTGGGAAGTATCATCGGAAGAAACCGAAAAGGAATTCCTTGTACCATCGGTTCAGTAAAGACCAATATTGGTCACCTGGAAGCGGCTGCAGGGATAGCGGGACTTATAAAAGTTGTCCTTTCAATGAAAAACGAGGCTATTCCGCCGAGCCTTCATTTTAAAAAACCTAATCCTCATATCGAATTTGATAAGCTCAATCTAGAAGTTCAGAATAAGCTTGCATCCTGGGATACAGGTAAAAGAATTGCAGGTGTGAGCTCATTTGGGTTTGGTGGCACCAATGTTCACCTTGTTTTGACTGAACCAGAGGAGAATATAAAAACAAATAAAACTGAAAACGATGCACTAACATCTTATAAGATTTTACCATTTTCAGCAAAGAATAATGAAAGTCTTCGTGTTATGGCCAAAGACTTTATTAAGTTACTTGAATCTGAATTTTCTAATTCTACATACGATATATGCCATGCTGCCGGAAAAAGGCGGAGCCAATTTGGATTTCGGTTAGCAACGATAGGCAAATCCAGAAGTGAATTAATTAATGGGCTGAAAGCCTATATTAATGGAGAGCAGGATGCCAATCTTATTTCAGTAAATATGGCCCCAAAAACATCTCCAAGACTGGCCTTTGTGTTCTCCGGCCAGGGTGGCCAGTGGTTTGGAATGGGTTGTGAGCTATTGACCAGTGAGCCAGTTTTTTCAGAGGTTATCGATCGAATAGATCATATTATTAAAAAAGAATTCAATTGGTCACTTAGAGATGTAATGCTTGATGAAGATTCAGAACTTTACCTTCAGAGAATTGATATAATTCAACCAACAATATTTGCCATCCAAGTTGCAATGGTAGAGCTTTTAAAATTTTGGGGAATTACACCAGACTCAGTAATAGGACATAGCATGGGAGAAATTGCCGCAGCCTATACTGCTGAAATTCTTTCACTGGAAGACGCCATAAAGGTAATTTGTCTGCGTAGCGAACTCCTGATAGATCTTAGCGGTAAAGGAAGTATGCTTGCCACTGAACTAACTCATGAAGAGGCAGAAAACATATGCTCGGAATATAAAAATGAAATTTCTGTTGCGGCTATAAATGGCCCTAATTCCATAATTTTTTCAGGAGATACGGAAATCCTTCAAACTATAATGGACGATCTCGACAGGAAAAATTTATTCTGCAGATGGGTGAAAGTCGACGTTGCTTCTCATAGCCCTCAAATTGAGCTATTGAGGTCAAAAATGATCGAAATGTTAAGTGGGATTAAATCTCAAACTCCTAAAATATCGATTTATTCTACAGTTACTGGAGAGAAGGCCAACCACCTTTCATTTGACGCCAACTATTGGGTGAACAATCTCAGAAACACCGTATTGTTTTCAGATGCGATTAAATCATTGCAAGAAAATGAACATTTAACGCTACTGGAGATTGGCCCTCATCCATTGCTACTGGGATCTATACAACAATGCTTATATCCGAATAAACGGCAATTTAGGTTACTTCCTGCTATGCGTCGTGAAGAACCTGAAAGAGAAGTTCTGTTAAGAAGCCTCGGTGTTCTTTATTTAGATGGTTTTAAAGTTCTATGGGATAGGCTCTATTCCAATACCACCAACCATGTTACTCTTCCACCAATACCCTATAACAAAGAACGTTTTTGGATAGAGGATGAAATAAGGAATTCAGTAAATAACAGGCTATCGACAAACTCTAATTACTCTACTAATTCAACTCTTTTGGGACAGCGAATTGAAATCGCAAATAACACTTCGACTTATATCTGGCAGAAAGAAATAAGCGTGGAAACACTTAAATTTTTAAATGATCATCAAATTGAAGATGAAATTATTCTACCGGCAGCAGTTTTTATTGAAATAGCCTGGCAGGCTATACTGGAAGCGGATTTAGGTCACTCATTCCAACTTTCTAATTTTACATTCCTGAATAAGCTCGTTCCTCAAAAAGAAAAAGCAACCCAGGTTCAGACTATTTTAACTACTAAAAAAGAAGATTTTTATTCTTTAGAAATTTACAGCTACGATTCATCAAGTAGTGACTGGACTGTACATGTTTCAACAGAAATCATACCCTATGAAACTCAGGATGCTATACAATCAACCTTTTCCAGGTCATTTCAGTCATTAAAAGAAAACTGCTCCTGGGAACAATCTAAAGATGAATTCTACCAGTCATTATCCCATCGAGGCATGAACTATGGCCCGAGTTTACAAGGTGTAGGGCATATTTGGTATAAGGATGGAGTATCACTTGGGAAAATCGATGCTGTTAATTTACCGGATGAGCAAATTC
The DNA here is from genome assembly GCF_023805255.1 of Gramella jeungdoensis. Classification (GTDB taxonomy): domain Bacteria; phylum Bacteroidota; class Bacteroidia; order Flavobacteriales; family Flavobacteriaceae; genus Christiangramia; species Christiangramia jeungdoensis. The sequence goes on along the minus strand of NZ_JAMSCK010000003.1, from coordinate 144,869 downwards.
AAAATTATAATCTTCATCCTGCGTTGATGGATGCATGTTTTCAAATCATAGCAGGCACCCCTTTTGCAGTGGAAGATCAATTTAAATACCTCCCTTCGAAATGTGGGAATATTAGATGCTTTAGTAAACCTTCCGGGTTATTATGGGGTCATATAACATATATCTCTGAGGCTACCTCTGGAGCAAATAATATAGAGGTAGACATTCAACTTTACGATGAAAACTATCAAATTGTAGCACAATTTACCGGCTTTGAACTGAAACGTGTGGAAAGAGGAAAGAGCCAATATTCATTAACGAAGAACATTCGATTATATCAATTAGCCTGGCTGTCACAAAATGCATGTGTTCCATATTTCAAGAAATCAACAACCAAAAGAAACTGGCTGATTTTTGCAGACCGTGAAGGATATGGTGATGCTATTACCAGTAAACTGGAAGATTTAGGAGACCGTTGCTATATTCTGTCTATCGCAAAATTTAGTAGTGTAAGAGAAGATATTCTGGTAAGTGAAATCGAAAGCATCTTTAAAACCATACAGGATCCATTACACGGAATAATTCACCTTTGGAGTATTTCAATTCCTGAAAATGAAGAATTTTCTAATGATAAAACTGAATTTTTTGGATGTAATAGTTTACTGTATTTAATCAAGACTCTGGCAAACCATATAAAAGGCTCGCCGAAGTTGTGTATCGTTACAAGAGGAGCCCAGTTTGTTGGGCCTGGCGAAGAAATTGTTCCAAATCAGTCACCAATATGGGGCTTTGGAAAAGTGATTAGCTTCGAAATTCCAGAACTTAACTGTATTCGTATTGATCTCGATCCTGAGCAGTCTATGGATAAATCGTCAACCCTTCTTCTCAATCAAATAGCATCGAATGACAATGAAGACCAGATCGCATTTCGAGGCGGAGATCGTTTTGTCTTAAGATTAAAAGCCTTTGAAAAGAAGATCGTACTTGGCAGGTCATATTTTTCTGGAGATCATACCTACCTCATCACTGGAGGGCTCGGAGCCTTAGGCCTTTCCGTTGCCAAGTGGTTAGCGAAACGAGGAGCTAGGCACTTGGTGCTATTAGGAAGAAGTGATCCCTCAAAATCTGCAATACATCATTTAGATGTAATTAAAAAACAAGGTGTTGAGGTAATGATTGCAAAAGCAGATGTTAGTGATAAGGCCAAGGTTCAAAGAATTTTTAAGCAGATCGAAGAAAATTTCCCACCATTAAAAGGAGTAATTCATGCGGCCGGAATTATAGATGACGGTTCAATATTTAACCTTGATAAAGGTCGAATGAAAAAGGTTATGGCCCCTAAAGTAAATGGAACCTGGAATCTCCATGAGGCAACTAAAGATCTTAAACTGGATTTCTTTGTTATTTTTTCTTCAGCTGTCTCAGTTCTGGGTTCTCCTGGGCAAGCCAATTATGCGGCTGCAAGTTCTTTCCTGGATGCAATGGCCTATTACCGCCAAAAATTAAGTCTTCCATGCATTAGTATTAATTGGGGACCCTGGGCTGAGGCGGGATTGGCAGCAGAAGCTAAAGATAGACTCCAGGAGAAAAACGTTTCTGCCCAGCATCTTATAAAAGAAATTGAAATTGAAGAAGGTCTTAATGTTCTCGATTTCCTAATTAAAGGAACTTCTACCCAGGTAGTTGTTTTGCCTTTTGATTTGGAAACTTTAATAGAACTATATCCCACCGCTGCAGGTATGCCTTTTTTTGCTGAAGTTGGCGGAAAGGATTCTGTAGCTTCAAGATTATACTCAAGACCTAATTTACGTCAGGAATATGTTGCTCCAAGGAATGCTGTAGAACGTAAATTAACTGAATTATGGCAAAATACCCTTCACATAGATCGAGTTGGAATTAAAGACTCATTTTTTGAACTAGGAGGAGATTCTGTTTTAGCCGCACAAGTTTTAGCTTCTGCAAAAAAAGTATATGGCATAAGTGTTAATCCTCAGGAGGTTTTTGAAGCCTTCACTATTGAAAAACTTGGAAAAATAGTTGAGGAAGAAATCCTGAAGCAGATGGAAGAAATGACTGAGGAAGAAGCTGAGAGAAGACTTTTCAATAAGGATTGAATATGGAAAAGAAGAATTTATCATCCACAAAACGTGAGCTGCTAGAAAAGTGGCTTCAAGGGGAAAAATTGGAATTCCAGGCTACTTCCATTCCAAGAAGACCTAATGATAGTCAGCTAAAGATATCCTTACCACAGCAGAGGCATTTGTTCCTGGAAATGCTGGATAGAAATACAGCAATAAATAATCTCTCAATATCCCTTGAGCTAAAAGGAGAATTAAATTTGGATTCCTTTGAGCTTAGTGTCAATCAAATTTTAGCCAGGCATGAAGTTCTTAGAACCCATTTTTTTATGGAGTCCGGAATTCCTTCGTGTGAAATACTTCAGGATCTAAAAATTAAAGTTTCAAATATAGATTTACAAAATATTGAATTATCTAAAAGAAAAACTGAAGCTCAACGATTGGCCGAAGCTGAAATTTTAAGACCATTCGATCTTTCCCAGGCCCCCTTGATTAGACTAAAAATATACACCCTTGAAGAGCAGGAATCTTTACTACTTATTGTTATTCACCATACCATTGCAGATGGTTGGTCCCTGGGAGTGTTTCTAAAGGAATTGATGATATTTTATCAATCTAATATTACCGGTAACCCAATTGATTTGCCGGATTTACCAATCCAGTACTATGACTATGCCCGTTGGCAGATAACAAAAGAACAGCAAGCCGAATTAAAGTCATCTATGTCTTATTGGAAGGAACAGCTCGGCGGAGAGCTTCCTATGCTTGAACTTCCAACAGATTATGCACATGGTGCAAAACAGACTTTTGAAGGAGGCACCCACCGATTTGTTTTACGAGAAGAAATTACCAATGAAATTAAAGTGTTGAGTAGAAAAGAAGACGCTACCCTGTTTATGACCTTGCTATCTGCGTTTTATATTTTGTTACATAGATTTAGTGGGCAGGACGACATCCTTGTGGGTACTCCTGTTGCAAATCGAAATCATCCAGAACTTCAAAACCTGATTGGTGTATTTATAAATACCCTTGTATTAAGGACTAAAATAAATGGAGAGTTAAGCTTTAGAGAAATACTCAAACAGGTAAGAAAGATGTCACTTGAGGCTTTCGCACATCAGGATTTTCCTTACGAGAACCTATTGGAGCTTCTAAAGCCAAAACGAGACATGAACCGTCCACCGCTGTTTCAGGTTGTATTTAATCTTCAAAATGCGCCAATGCCCAATCTCAAAATCCAGGGACTTGAAACAAATTTTCTCGAATTAGATAAAGGGGTGTCACAATATGATATGACCCTGATGGTTTCCAAAATTAAAGGCCAATGTCACGTGACGATTGAATACAATACAGATCTGTTTAAATTAAGTACCATTAATAAAATGTTCAGGTATTATCGTGATATTCTTAATTATGCTATTGATCAAACAGATAAGCCCATTAAGGAACTTCGGTTAATTAGCGAAGAGGAGTTTCAAAATACGATTCAAAGAATAAATCAAACTGAATCAGTTTTTCCTTACAATAGGTGTGTTCATCAGCTTTTTGAAGATCAAGTAAAAAAAACACCTGAGGCTATAGCTTTAAAACAGGGAGAACTTCAAATAACTTATAAAAATCTCAATGATCGAACAAATAGTTTAGCATTGGAACTTCAAAAACTTGGTGTTGGCCCTGGAATTCGTGTTGGGATTTTAATGAAGAAATCTCCTGAAATTATTGAAACCCTTTTAGGAGTGATGAAGGCTGGCGGAACTTACATCCCAATTCACATAGATTCTCCTCCGGAACGAATCAAATTTATACTGGACGATGCAAATGCTAATTTGCTCATAACAAACATAAAAATTGATGATCTAAATGAATTTAGGGGCACTGTTTTAAACATCAACGATTTATTAAAGCATACCGAAGCAGAGATTTCAAATCTGCAATCCTCTGTTCATTCTAATGATCTTGTTTACATGACTTATACTTCTGGATCAACCGGACAACCCAAAGGGGTTATGATAAGTCATAGATCGCTCGTAAATTTTCTCTGGTCTATGAAAGCGAATCCTGGGATTAAAGATAATTCAGTTGTACTGGCCTTAACCTCTATATCATTCGATCCCTCTACATTAGAATTATTTTTACCATTAATTGTAGGAGCTAGAGTTATAATTTCAGGTGAAGAGATGGCAAAGGATCCTGTATTACTGGCAAAAAAAATAAAGGATCAAAATATAAACCTTTTGCAAGCCACACCCGCAACATGGCAATTATTACTTGATACGGGATGGAAGGGTAACCCAGAATTGAAAGCACTATGTGGTGGAGATATTCTGACGCGAAAGTTGGCAGATCAGTTGTTAGAAAGGGTTAATAAACTTTTCAATCTGTATGGTCCAACAGAAACAACTGTTTGGACTACCGTGGGGCAAATAAAAAAAGGTGATTGTCCTATAACCATTGGGAAACCAATTGATAATGTCCAGATTTATGTTTTAGACCGTTATTTTCAGCCAACACCTGTAGGCGTAATTGGCGAAATTTATATTTCAGGAGAAGGCTTGGCAAGGGCTTACCTGAACAGTCCGAAACTAACTAAGGAAAAATTCATTACTCAAACTTTCCAATCTGAACCTGGAAAACGTATGTATAAAACAGGTGATCTCGCTCGATATTTACCTGGTTATGAAATTGAATTCCTTGGGCGTGTTGATGATCAGGTAAAGATTCAAGGCCAGCGAATGGAATTAGGTGAAATTACCGCTATTTTGATTCAACATCCAATGGTTAATGAAGGTATTGTTTTAAGCAAAACAGAGGCTTCCGGTGTAAAGCGATTAGTGGCTTATTTTGTGCCGAAACCAAACACCAATCCAGATAATGATTCACTCCGGGAATTCTTTGCTTCGGTGTTACCTTCATATATGATCCCTTCTTTCTTTGTTAGAATGGACGACTTACCTTTATCAGAAAATCAGAAAATAGATAGAAAGTCATTGCCAGAACCGGAAGACCTGGAAAATCGATCTGGATACGTTGCCCCTCGCAATGAAGATGAGGAAATATTCGCAACAATATGGCAAAACTTGCTTGAAGTGGATAGAGTTGGTATTCATGATAATTTTTTTGATCTTGGTGGCGCTTCAGTTCAAAGTATTTTAATGGTTGCCAAAGCCAATATGTATGGCTATCAAATTAGTATCGAGAATCTTTTTGAATATCAAACAATTGCTGAGTTGACAAAATTTTTAAAAACCGATCACATCAATTGATAATTCCATTGTTTGATAAACGTTTCTAATCTACTAGTAACTATTGACTTTTCATCCGGCGGAAGATTATGTTCTAGCTTTTTGTAACCTTTTCTGCTATTTATATAGCTCATCATCTTTTTTTCACAATATTTAATTTCATTTAGGTTGAGGGCTGTATAAATATTGTTCATGCTTTCCATCGGCCTTTTAATAAAATCTTCGTACCGTATTTCTATTAACTGACCATCTGGTATTAAATTCTTTTCTGATAAATATTTGTTCATGTATTGGGTATAGGTATCCAAAATATGGTCCGTGGTATTAATGTTCTTTGTTCCTCCCATTGCATAAATTTTATAGGTGAGTTTCATAAATCGCTTATTAGAGGCATAGACATCATATGGATTTCTATGAATGAAGATAAATTTAGCATTGGGAAATAGAGAGAGTAATAATTTTACCCTGGCGGTGTTTGGGGGGCTCTTCAAAACCAGTTGTTTTCCTTTATTGGCAAGAGAAATTTTCTTTAATAAAAAAACAAAATCATTTTTCCAGCCTCTTATTTCTGAATTCTTAATGTTATCAAATAGCACATATTTTTGAATATGACTCATCATAATTTTAGGAAAAAAATAACCCCAGTGAGCACCTCTAATATTAAACCCTGTGGTCATTGCGGCATCTTCTTCTCCCGGAAATTTGAATGACATACGGATTCTATGAACCGGATCTTGAATATTAAGAACCCGGCAAATGAAATCAAAAAAAGGAGATAGGAACCTTTCACTACACAACATGATCTCTGGCAAGACCATTTGAAAATTCGTATGATATCCTAAACGATCGTCCTGCGTAATAAATTCATGCATAAATGAAGTCCCGCTTCGATAAAAGCCGAGGATAAAAATAGGATCCTTTAAAATTACATGATCCTTGATCTTACTATTATAAGTTAGTTCAACCCAACGCAATGGTTCAAATACCAATGCTTTAATCATCCATGGTGGCAGATTTCTCAATCCTCTTAACGAAATACCATTTTTAAGTATCATACAGGTAATAACATAAATCGGTAATGGGAAAACTTTTTTCATAAATAAGAGGATTGGACTTTTTCCATCTAAAGGGTTTAAGAAGTTACAAAAATAATTGCGACCATTTCCCCAAAATTGGAACCGTAAATTAAGTTCAAGAATAACCTTAGGTTTTCCTGTATTATGACAGGAAGGAATTCATTTTTAAGTTTAAGTACTTCTTGAAACCTTGAAAGAGCTATAATGGGTCAGGCAATTACCTCAAAAATTTGAATTCACCTGACAGATCAATAAATAAGTTCAAATTGTCCAATTTTTGATTTAATTTTCAATCCGGGTCAGACCGTAAAATTGCAAAAAAGCTCCTACGAAACTGGAGGCTTTTTTTTGGCCCTAAAGTTTAGTTAGCCGAGTTATAATCCTATGTTGTTAGGATTTTGGCTAGCCAATGAGAAGCTTTTTTCCGTGTATTCGGAAAGAGGCGTACGGCCTATTTGAGTTATGCGTCTTAAGTTTAATTTCTCTAAATTTTGAATGTATAACCAGAAAGAACAAAAGAGAAGAATAAGATTATGCTTAAAACATAACATATTTAATAACTAATCAAATACCATTGAATCAATATAATAGATTCGATTTTATTGTTTTCATAGCTTTATTTAAATTAACAAGAAGTGGTGAAATAATAATAATTTGATTCAATTTTGGTGGTGGATGCCATAGGAAAAAAGAGTGTCTGAAGATAACAATCGAGACTACCTATATTTCCCATTTGATCACAGTTTTTCAAACTCGAATGGTGTCATTTTGTTTCTCTCCACAATCCAATACTCACTATGGATAGCACAATAAAACCCATAATACTAACCCACATTGGTATTGTATTATCGTTTATGATAACTTCAGTATTCAAGATAATCCTTGAAAGATGGAGAAGAGCAATAAATGCCAAAATGATAGAGGCTATTTTAGAAAAAAGTTTCATATCACTGAATAAGATATAAATTATTTAGAAGAACGATTTTTGTAAGTTTTAAATTTGCTTATTTAAGCATCGAAATTAATAATTCTAGCTTCTCACTCGGTTGTACAACAGGGACATCCCAATAGGTAAAAAAAGATGTCTATTGCTACATTTTAAGCAGTGGGGATTTTCACAAATAGGATTGCAATAGGAATTAATATCCTACTTCTTTAAAAGAATAATTTTTCAATTCGATATTTAAATTATGACTAGTTTTTTTATCAATAGTAAGTTTTAACGTATTTTTCTTATGAATTATTATTAAGTGGCCCTAGTATTCATAATTCCATACTTGAATAAAAAAGTTCTATTAAAATGAATTATAGACCTTTTCATGAAAAGGTCAAATAATCTACAAGCCTTAAACTCAATATCAGAATGAGAAATACTTCATCCCATAAAATTTCAGACAGAGGCAGGCCTGATTATTATATAACACCTACCCATGACTTTACAAAGTATACCAGGGATTGTGAAGAAAAATACTGGAATAAAGAAACTGAATTCGATTGGACTCAAAGTGTTTCGGATGCCTTGAAACTTAATCTGGAGAATTTTAATGAGGATGGGCTTTATAAAGTAGTAATGATGGTTTTGCCTATGGTAAAAGAAAAGTTGGAAGGCGAAATTGAATCAATCAAGGAACATGGACTACCATTTAAAGAAGATGCACTTAGGGATATTGGAGAATGTATACCTTTTGAAAGCACTATTATTCGGGAGGCTTTATTAATCCAATCTCCACTTCAATTGTTCGAAAAATCAATTAAAAAATTGAAAGATCAGCTGGAGATAATACAATTTGAGTTGAACGATTTAAAAGAATTGCAGCGATTAGAATTATTTCGAGAAGGAGTAAATGTTAAGCAGCTTCAAACAGAAAAGGAGAGACAGCAACAGACACATGAAATACTTCAATTAACTGAGCGTTTCGAACAACTCAGGGAAGAATTAAAGCAAACAAAAGCACTAAATAAGAGTGAAAAGAAAAAATTACAATCGAAAATCCACAGCGAATTAGCTTTAATTGAGCCTAAGTTGTTAAGTGAGTTAAAAGAAACACTGGACTTAATCGACCGGACTTTGCAATTAAAAGAATTACCATCATCTGATATCGATCGATCTATAATCAAAGACCTTATACTTCAAAGGCAACTTCGCGCTCTTAAGGATATTGCCAATCATGCTTTGGTTGTTGAGCAAAGTGCAATTGCTCCTTTAACGATGGGGATTATCCATTATAAACGTTACCGGGAGATACAGGAAGCAATGACAACCTTTATCCGGGATGAGGCAAAACATTCGGCCACTTTCCGCCGATATCTAGTAGAAAAACTGGAAGCCAAGGAATATATTTCAGCAAAATTGATCAAAGGGGCCAACCGATATATGTGGCTTGCACGGTTTATGCCGGCTACGGGCATGTTCCTTGCCGTTATTGTTGAGATTATAGGAGCAGCCTATCTCGAATTTTTTGCTAATGAAAAATACATGCCAGAGAAATTATTCTGTAGCATTTGCACAACTATTTCAACGCAGGATGAAAAAAGGCATATTGATCTATGTGTTGCAATGTATAATGAACTTTTCAGGAAGACAGGAAATTGGGAAAGAATAAGAAATAAAATGGCTTTAAAAAAAATTATGAAATCGGTTTATGGCGACAAAGATGAAAATCATCATCTTATTCAGGCTTTCCGTGCTTTTGGAGTTGAATCTGATGTATTGTATAATCATATTATTGGCCAATTGAGCACTAAACTGGCAAGAATAGGTTTGTATATAAAACCACAGGAAATATTAGAGATGATGCTGGGAGATAAAGCAAAACAAATCAAATTTGATACATGAATTGGAAGTTTTAAAGTCAAAACTATATTCAATCACTTTCAATTGAATTCAATAAACACCCATATTCATAATCGAATTCAAAATCACTTATTACACCAGAGAATTTCTCCATGATAGTTGACGGATTGAGTAATCTGTTTATTGATTCATTAAATAACACCTCTGCCACTATTTTCAACCTCATTAGTCGTGTTTTTGGTATGCTGTGGTAATTGGATTCAAATGTTCCTTATTTGATAACTTTTCACCTGCTTTTATCAGCCGTTTAAAAGGATGCTTCTTCACCCATTGGTATATATCAATTGCCCCATAAAGATGAGTTGTACTTTCCTTATTTTTAAGAGACATCAACACCTTTCCAGATGGTATATTAAGAGCTTCTTCAACTTTTATCAAATCAACGAGGGCGTTTGAAAATAGAGTCGCTAACGAACCAATACCTCCTCTTACCTGAGGCCAACCCATAAAAAACAGGCCTTTATAATCTGGGTATACAGAATACCCTAAACATTTAAGATTCTTGCCATCTTTGCGAATTAACTCGTCCGGTAAAAAGGGGAAACTCAAATGAAATCCAGTTGCAGAAACGATGATATCAAACTCCATTTTTGAATCATCTTGAAACCAGACAAAATTATCTTTTGTTTTAAGAATCGGTGGTTTAATTTTTATTCTACCATGTTTTAAGTAATAAGGAAGCTCTTCACTTATGGTTGGATGCTTTTCAAATACTCGGTGACGAGGTGGGGCTAAATTGTATGAGGAGTGTTTTCCAAAAGTTAATTTTAACAGCAGCTTTATTAACAATGGTTGTATTATTTTAGGAGCTCTCCTAAATTTATTGCGTCCAAGTGGAACACCCATAAATGATTTTGGAAATATCCAGGGGCTGTCTCTAATACTCATGATTGAATTGGTTGACACCCTCGCAGCTTCACAGGCAATGTCGGCTGCCGAGTTTCCAGAACCAATGACCAAAACTCTTTTATTTACTAACTGCTCGACCCTTTTATATTGTTTGGAATGAATGAATTCACCTGTGAATTTTCCTTTTATATTAGCAAAATTCATATCCCAATGATGACCATTGCAAATAATTACGCCCTTATATATTTTAAATGAATCATCTTGAAAGTTAACTTTCCATTGGTTGTTTTCAATAGAACAAACCCATATAACTTTGGTATTGAATTCTATGTTTTGTATAAGATTAAAATGATTTGCATACGCATTTAGATAATCCAACATATGGTGTTTAGAAATAAAATCGGGATAAGATTCAGGCATGGGGAAATCAGAAAATTGCATTAAGTCTTTACACACATCGGTATACACATTTTCATAAACACCGTGTGACCAGTTTCCACCAAGTTGACTTTCCGCCTCTACTTGTTCATAGGCGATATTGTTTTTTCTTAATGCCCTTGCTACCGCCAATCCACTGGGACCTGCTCCGATTATTAAATATTTCATAGTTTTTGAAATGATAAACTTAGTAAATACCTCAAATGTAATTTTAAGGTACCCTAATGTGAATTTATCTTTTTATTCCAAATGATTAAATGCAAAATATTCCACAATTAGTTTTCTAAAGTTATAATAGGGCCTAAGACTAAACTAAGGAAATGAATAAAGTACCGTTCAAGTATTTATTTTTTCTGTTATACAATATACAATACAAATTTTTAGGATGAATTCGATGGCCCCTTAGAGTTCCTGTTCAATATAGTTAGTGTCATTTAATATTTCTTTTGATTTTGGGAAAGATGGGTTTTTTAGAAGTAGTCTCATAAATACTAAAATTGATAATGATTGTCCGACTTCCAGATCCACAATGAAACCGAAATAAATAGTAGTTAAAGGTTCTGAATACCGTTTGGTCATCTTGTCATTTTTGTACGAGTCACGTCCAGAACGCAAATTTGCAAAAAAGCTCCTACGAAACTGGGGGCTTTTTTTGGCACTAATGATTAGTTGTGTTGTTTGTCCCGACTTGTCGGGATGTGTAGTTAGCACTGAGAGGTGCTAGCCAATGAGAAGCTTTTTTCCGTGTATTCGGGAAGAGGCTTTTTTGTTTTTAGGGCTGGACGTTAAAATTTAATTCAAGAACTTTTTCTTCAGTAAGGTTAGCAATTCGAAACCCCAAAATTACTTCTGTTGTCCAAAATGGAAACTGGATAGTTTTAGCCCCAAGTTTAGTAAGACTTTGAATTCATTTTTAATGAGATGCGAAGTCGGTTGGATTAAGGCCTTCCCTGACCGGTTTGACCAAAATGGTGATGATACGGTCCTTAAACTATGGTGTTGGTCAAAACGGATCAAGGAAGAGTATATTGAAGGTAATCCTTTAGGAGGTTGCCTATGCTATTTGATTGATGAAGCCCCAAAATTTTTATAATGTTTAGTTTTTATTTAAAATAATAGTACCATCCCAAACATGATCGGTTCCAGTTCCATCACTTCTAACCAGTCCATAACCCACAAATTCACCGGAAGCATTTTCAAATCGTCCGGTCCCTCCGGTGATGTACCATATATCATCAAATTCAAAATTATATTTTTCATTTTGAATTGGTATAAGTTCAGATTCTTCTCGTACTTCAGCAAATAATTGATCCCCGTTCGCAGCCACAATAAGTGGTGCTGTACTTCCTTCCGACCCATTATATTGGCCGAATCCGCTTTCTAAATCAGGGAAACCCTGGTCATCCAAAGCAATGTGAAAGCAAAATTTAAAATCAACATTGAAATTACCAAGATGCGTGGCATTACCACCGCCTATTTGATGTTCCATTGCCCAAAAATCATTAGGTGATGTGAATGAACATATCTCAGTTAATGCATCCTCAGCCTGTTCTGTAAATAACCTGGCTTTAAACGGAACCCCCACATGATTAGATGTTTTTGCCTGCAGGTTTAATTCAGTTAGTTTATCCTGAGTATTGAGGTCTTCAGGCTCTTCACAGGCAGTTAACATGAATAACATGCTGCCTAAAACAAATAGTACTTTAAACGCTTTCATTTTTTATTACCTTTTAGTTAAACAATCAATAACACCTTTAAAGTTAAGTGTTAGTTGTCCAATTACGGCAGTAGTATGTTCCAGGTTCTGTAAGCTATGTGTCATTTTGAATAATTAATGTGTCAAAATTTAATTATTCCTGATAATGAGCTGATTAAACTCAAAATTTTTGAACTAATTATTTTTTAGTTGTAAATTAATGTAAATCAAATGTTTGCAGATAATTTAAGGTATGGAGGAGCAGATTTCAATGGACGAGGCTTTTATTTCCAAGCTCAATGATATTTTGGAGAAAAACTTCCATAATGAGCATTTTGGTGTCAACGAATTGGCTACTTCCGCAGGTGTTAGCCGTTCAAAACTGCATAGAAAGCTAAATGAGATAAAGGGACAAACGGCCAGTGAGTTTATTAAACGGTTCAGGCTGCATAAAGCCTATGGTCTTTTGAAGAACAATGTTTCCCCCGTTTCAGAAATAGCTTATGCTGTTGGTTTCAAAAGTCCATCCTACTTTTCGAAGTGCTTCCACGAACGCTATAAATGTTCGCCAGGAGAAATAAAAAACAAACAGCAAGAACCAAAGGAAAATGATTTCCTGAAAACATTAAAATCCGGGGTTAAACCGCTTTTTAGCAGGGCAGTGTTGATTCTAATAGGAGTATTAGCTGTGGTTATTTTATCTTATGTATTCGTGAGTGTTTCAGGAGGTAGTTCAACTAAATCAGAGATAGTGGTTTTAGGTGTGCTTCCCTTTAAAAATCTTAGTGATGATCCCTCGAACCAGTATTTTGCTGATGGGGTTATGGAGGTTATACTTAATCATCTGTCGGGAGTTGAGGGTATTAATGTTCTTTCAAGAACTACCATGGATCAATATCGGGAGACTGATAAAACCATACCTGAAATTGCACGTGAACTAAATATAACCCATGTAATGGAGGCCAGTATTCAAAGGGATGCCGATAAAGTAAGAGTGGTGGTGCAATTGATTGATGCTAAGCAGGATAATCACCTTTGGGCTGAAAGCTATGAGAGGACATACCAGGATATTTTCAGCTTGCAGAGCGATATAGCTAAAGAAGTCGCCCAAAACCTACAAAAAAACCTTTCGCGGTCTAATCTGACAAAGATTGAAGAAACCCCAACTAAAAGTGTTGAAGCCTATAATCTATACCTCAAAGGTCGTTTTTTCTGGCACAGGAGAACAAAGGAGGAACTTAAAAAGAGTGTTCATTATTTTGAAGAAGCCATAAAGCTGGATTCAACATATGCCCTAGCCTATGCCGGATTAGCAGATGCTTATTTTATTATGGGATGGTGGGCATGGTATGATAGAGAGCAAGATGTTGAAAAGGCGAGAACATATGCAAAAAAGGCACTGTCATTAGATCCAGATTTATCTTCGGCTTATTCTGTACTGGGGTCTTTATCCATGTGGTTTGATAGAGATTTTGAACAAGCCGAAAATGAGTTTAAACTTGGTTTGAATCAGGAATCTAATGATGGTACGGCTCACCAGTACTACGCTGAGCTTTTAAACATATTGGGTAGGAAGAAAGAAGCACGTGAACAAATTGATTTTGCTCTTAAATCCAATCCAAATTCCTCTATTATGAATAGCGTTAGTGCTATTATTTACTACAATAATTATGAGTTTGAGAAAGCGCTTGAAGCTGTTGAAAAAGCCAATGAAATAACTGGTTCTAAGTGGTATATGATGTATGCGCTGATTTATATCAAATTGGGTGAAGATCAAAAAGCCATGAACCATCTTATTACCGAACTAACATTGCTTCCCGGCTTTAAAAGAAATGATTCTGAAATAAATATGGTTTATCAAAAATATGGTATTAATGGTATTGTTGAATATTATATCGATAATCGATTGAAGTTTGATGAATATAAAAATTATCACGTACTTATACCATTGTGCTGCATTATTGGAGAACCCCAGAGGGCATTAGATTATCTTGAAAAAAGCTATTCAGCTGGCGATATTCCCATTATTGCGAAAATGCATGATATAGATCTGCAATGTATTCGGGGAGAACCAGAATATAAGTCAATGTTAAAAAAATTAAACTTCAAAGGCTAACTGGTATTAAAATACTACTCCTTTTTCATATACCCCTAGTATTATTTTGCCATAGATAGCATTCTATATCGATTAAGTTGATATAGTTGCTATTCTTCTAACCTTAAATTTATGGTAACTGTCCACTATTATGCATCTTTATCTCCAATAGGACCAAATACAGTTTTGAAATACGATATTGTTTGTGTTTTTTTATAAGTACGCTTAGTATTTTAGATAATCAACGAGAAGCTTTTTCGTTGTATTCGGAAAGAGGCTTTTTTGTTTTTAGGGGTTCTTTTTTAATATCCTTTACTGACGTTTCTTAATGGTCTACCCCAGTTCTTTATTATTATAAAAAATGCGGAAAATACCTTAAAAAAGGTATTTTAAAAGATTTTAGTGAATGATATATTTGTGGATATTGATGTGTCAATGAAAGAATTAGCCGAAAAAGATCAGGAATTTAAAAAAGAATACTTAGCTGCTAAAGAAAGCATTTTAATTTTAAGTATGACCATCATAGCCTTTTCATCCGTCTTAATAACATTACTTATCATGTTATTATAAAGACTTTTCTGATGAAAAAAGTAGGGCTCAGGACAGTTTGGTGTTAGGGATTTTGAGACCGAAAACTGTAAAGATTTAATTGCAAACTCTTATAAATTTATAATCTATACTCCAGTCGGAAGGGTCGTCCAATTCTAATCTGTCTGGAGTAAGAACCATTATCGTACTGCTCATTTCTCCTCCTCCAATATCATTATAACCTCTTACGGTGAGATTTCTTCCCACCAGGGAATAACCGCCAGTATTTGTTCTACCCATAAAATTTAAATCGAAGCGACCATCTTCATAAAAAGTCCAGCTATGAGAGCGATGGCAATCCCATTCTACATGCCATTCACCTAAAATTCCTTCTTTGATATCTACACTTATTAAAGGTTCAACTGTATCATCTGTAGAACATGAATGTAGAATGCCTGTAATTAATAATATATAAACAAACTTTTTCATGATTATTCAATTTTAAAATATTCTGTTAGAAGTCTATCACATGTCTCACAATTTTCTCTGTTTTCTTTAATAGTTATTAAATTATTAAATGCTTCTTTCGGGTCCTCATTGAGCATATGATAAATAGCGCTTTGTAAATAAAAGCGATATGCATCATCATCATCTTTTATGAAGCGAAATGCTTTATTCATGTAAAGACCCTCACGTATTATTTCTGTACCCTCAATATATCCAAGGTGAGCTTTTAAGCGACAAACATCAAAATTTTCAGAATTTATTTTCTCTGCTTCGTTAATGTAGAATCGCGCCTTTTCAATTTGATCTTCCGTGATATAGAATTTAGACAAATTGATGTAATCTGAAATGTTTTTTATCCGTGCCCCTGAGATTTTTTTTAGAAGCAGGTTTTCGTAATCTGTGTTCTTACCAAACTGCCTGTAAAAAAATAATAAAATGGCGTAGGCCTCGTCAGGATTAAATACTGTTTTTGGTTTATTCTTTGGAAATGAGTGTAGTGCTTTTTGATAATAAACTATTGCATTCTCTTCATCTCCAAGACAGAAACTGATAATTCCGAGGCATTTGTAGGCAGTGTATTTATTTAAGGTTTTATTATCTAAAGAACTGATCAGCCAGCTTTTCAATTCTTTAATTTGTTTTATTTCAATTTGGCTGAAGGTAAAAATTATTTGACCTTTTTCATTTTTATCGGAAAATAGAACCTTCGCCAAAAGGTTATAAAAATTCAGTAATCTTTCAAGGTTCTCTCTGGTTTGCCCGTCTTTCAATTTTGGTAAATAAATTCGGACTGACGACCAATCTATTAATTCTTCGTAATGAGTTTGTTTGAATTCTTCGTTAAGACCAGGATCATTATATGCTTTATAGATTTCCTCAGAATGTTCCAGGAGATTAATTAGAGCTAAAAACATAATTGATGATTCCGGTACCGGGCGATCCTCTACCAATGAATTTTCAAGGAAAGTTTTTGCCTTATCAAATTCCCTTTTAGAAATAAGATACATCGGGTAAAAAGAGAGTGTAGTAACTTCATTTGGATTTAATGAAAGAGCTTTTTCCGCATCTTCAACAAAACCCTGTATTCCTAATTTAGATTTTATGATGCTTCTGTTGCAGTAGAAGGATGCCAAATCTTCATCAGAATGACTTGCTTCCAGATGTTCCAGCGCCCTGCTATAATACTTTTTGCTGTTGTTTTTGTCTTCAATATTATAGTAATATTCTCCTATTTCCATTAGTAGTTTAAAATCTGATGGGTTTCTGGATAAGGAATCCTTCAACTTATCAAGATATTCAGTGCTTACGGGAGTATCATTTTCTATTTCAATAAGGGAAGATTTTAAATCCCCAGTTCCCAAATTAAACGATATGCTTTCTTCAGTATCGAAAACCTCTTTTATACAGCCTAAGAAGTCTTTCCTGTCCCTTTCTATCAGATCCTTTTTTAAGAGGTAAGTTTGGCTTTTTACTGGGCTTGCCATTATTATTAATATTATTATGAAATATAATTTCATGACATTTAATTTAAAGTTGGGTTGTTATGTCACCTCCCAGGCAGTAAGCGGTTTAATGAACAGATACGTAAGCTTTTATGTAATCATGGTTAAAGCAGAAATATTAAAATAGATTCTCATAAATGTCTGGTATTATGTTTTCAATATAATTTAGCACATATTTTTCTTTATCAAGAATTAGGGGCTACCTAGAATGATGAAAGATCAAATGAAAACTTTTTTCTGTGTATTCTGGAAGCAGTTTTACGTAAGATTATCAAGTAATACCTTCTCTCTAACTTTTCAGATGCTAACCCTGAAAAAATTTATGGCAATAGTCAACAAAGGGTCTTTTAGACATACCAGAAAAATTTTTTCCAGTGAAATCCACTCCTGAAACTTCCAGGCACTCATTCTCACTTTCATCAAAAAGAGCATTGATGCGTTCATACTCCTTTTCATTTAACATGTAGTTAAAAACTTCGCAATTTGATTCTCCATTATTCAGGCACTCACATGTTTCTGTAATATCAATATATGAATAGAACATACATTGATCAAAATCTAAATCTAAGTCAAGCCAGTCCTCCGAACAACCTGTATTAAGCAAGATTAGGTAAAATAAGAGCACAACTTTTAATGAAAATCCTACTAAATATTTCATGGTGGTTAAATTTAAAATTTCACATATAAAATTATGTTCATTAACTAGAAGGGATGTCCGATATCTTATCTCTTACATATTTTCGGACAAATTTCTTAGTGGTATTATTGAGGAATAAAGTAGAGAGAAGTAAAGAGATGTTTATGGCTAATCAATAAAAAGCTTTTTCTCGGATTTCGGAAAGAAGGTTTTTTGAGATGTTCCGTCTGATTTTCCTTTTTGAATTCAGAGAAATTGACGGCAATCATTGATAAAGGGCCTTTGAGCCATACCTGAGAAATTCTTTCCTGAGAAATTAACACCGGAAATTTCCATACACTCGTTCCCACTTTCATCAAAAAGAGCATTGATGCGTTTATACTCTTTTTCTGTGAGCTGACTGTAATTAACTTCACAATTGGGTCCTTGATTCACCAGACATTCACATGTTGAAGCTACTTTTATATATGAATAGAACTTACAATTCAACTGTTCATCAATCCAATCCTTCGAACAACCTGATGAAAGAAAGATCAGGTAAACCAGTAAAGCAGCAACTGAACAATAGTTTATTAAGGTTTTCATGAGGCTGAATTTTTAAAACTGACTCTTTAAAAGTATAGCCTTCAATTAGAATGGATGTCCCATATTTTGTTACCTGCAGGGTTTCGGACAAATTTTTTAATAGAACTTATTTTGAAATTGAATTTAGTGAATGGATGATTTTAGTCGATTAACAGAACCTATGTGTAGTTTTTCTATGCATTCGGAAAGAAGCTGTTTTGTTATTAAGGCTAGCTGTTCATTTGTTTACTATCTTATAATTGATTTTCAAGTGATTTCAGGTCTTATATGCTGTGAGTAAGCTTTTATGCCGTTCCAGGATTGGAATTACTCAGGCTTACAATGGACAAATTTTATAGGAGGAGGATATATCCAAAATTGATTATATTTTTGAAAAGATGAAGAGGAAAGATTAAAAAGACCATCTGGTTAAAAGCTCGTGGGATTTACTAAAAATAACCTATATGGCAATAATTTTAATACAAAGTACTCCGGCTAATACTACTATTAAAGGAATAACCGCAAAGAAAATCCATTTTCTTTCTGTTTCTCTACTCATTGACTTTTTTACTATTCTCTCTTCAAATCTCTCTAGAGTAAGAAATTTTTGAACTCCATATTTTAAAGCATTTTTTCCTTTTTGAGATACTACCCATACCCCCTCAGGAGTCATATATATTAAACTATATTTTTGTAATTGCAGAAAAATCTTTTTTTCATTTTCATTCTCAAGTATAGGTGCCTTGATCTGTCCTTTTTGAAATTTCAAAAGAACCTCTTCTTCTATATTGTCTTTCATTTTTATAATAAGATTTGGGGAGGCAAAAATAATAAAAAAAAGGATTTAAAATGCTGGTTGTGTGCTTTTTAAAGTTAATTGTCGTTCGTGATTTAAGATTCCATGTATAGGTAAGAAAAGTAGTGGCTTTTGCTTCTAATCGACGTTGCATCAGAAGTTGTGAGTAAGCTTTTAGGACACTGCCTAATTGGAATTACCCAGGCTCATTCTATACAGATTATGGAGGAGAAAGTTAGTTTTCAAGTAAACGAGCAAACTGAAAAAATGAGATGGAAAGATTAGATAGAATCACCCAGAAAAAATTCTGGATGATTTTACCGGTAAATAAAGCCGTGTTCACAGTTTCTCAGACATCAGTAGGCCTGAGATTAATCTTAATAATAAACTATTTTACAAGTCCTTTAAATTAATCTATCGCCCAAAGAACCCTGGATTTTTTCACAATCACCTATACACTGGCCCCCCAAGTCCAGCGAACGGTGAGAATTCCTAAATCTTCGGGTTTTTCAGGCTTGATAGATAGTTTTTTAGAGATAGATAACAAGCAAAAACTTCCTATAGGAAAGAACATCTTATTTTAATACTTTCAGCCTTTTTTAACTATTCTAATTAGGATTGATGAATGACCTAACTATTAAAAATTACAATGATGATGGATAGAGCTTGCGATTGAACTGTTGTGATGACGGCCAAGATTCTATCCCTGGTAATTCAAATAAATTAAAGAGTATTTTTATAATCTAGTTAAAAAAGGCTGTTAGTATTGTCAAAATTAGATGCTCATTTCAGAGTTTTTTGGTTGTTTATTTGATTGTTACATGTCCTTCAATAAGGCTAAATAACCTATATTCAGTGGTTAAAATAAACGATGTGGGACGAAAGCATCGATATGCTGTCCGGGAAAGAAGGTTTGCTTAACAAAGAGATTAAATCGTTTGTAGTCGCTTGAGTAATTCCTTTTTTAAAGACTTGTTAATGGGAATGGCTTTCCTGCCAATAACGATGTGGCTGGTGGCTATCTCGGTGATTTGAGAAATATTAATGATATACGACCTGTGGATCCTTAAAAAGTGTTTTGCAGGTAATTTTTTATCCATCTCTTTAAGGGTAATAACAAGCAGATATTCCTTGTTATTGGTGAAGATTCGGCAGTAATTCCGTTCAGCTTCAATGTAAAGTATATCTTTAATTTCAACTTTTACCATTGTATTTAGGTGCCGCACAAAGACACAATCATTTAGGATAAAGGCGTCATCTTCTTTAGGTTTGAAATTGGAATTATTTTCGTTTTTAAAACCTATTTGGGAAACGGTCAATTCGATTGCCCGCTGTAGATCTAATTTTTTAAAAGGTTTGGCTACGAAAGCGTAGGGATGTGTTACTTTGGCTCTGTTGAAGTGGGCTTCATCTGCATTTGCGGTTAGATAGATCACTGGAATATCGTGAGTTTCTTGCATTTTTAATGCGGTCTCTATACCATCTAAAGAGCCTTTAAGGTTGATATCTAGCAGTAATATATCTGGAGTTTCAGTTTTAATATGCATTAAAGCTTCTTCTCCTCTTGGAACAATACCGGTAACTTCATATCCTAATTCATTCAGCTGTAATGAGATATTAGCCGCGATGATCATTTCATCTTCCACAATAAGTATTTTTATCTTTTCACTCATTATGCGCTTTTGCTGATTAAAAAGTCAAATTCAATATAAGTTCCGTCCTCATTACGTTCTGTCATCTTTCCATTAAGTTGCCGGGTTAATAACCTCACCAATTGTGAGCCAAAACCTGTTCCCTTTGGTTCAAGATCCTCAGCCTTCCCAATTCCGTTATCTCTAACCTGTAATTTCAAATTTTGTTCAGTATCTCTCTCCAGGCTGATATTAATAACGCCTTGTTGTTCTTGCGGGAAAGCATATTTAAGCGCATTGGTAAGCAACTCGTTTACAATAAGACCTATTGGGACTGCGGTATCTACATCAAGCTCCAGTGTGTCCATAGCACACTCTATTTTCACCCTGTCTTCTGCATTAAAGGTGTCAAGAATACCTTCACTAAGATTAAGAAAGTAGTCTTTCATTTCAATACTCCCCAGATTTTTGCCCTGATATAATTTTTGATGAATTATTCCCATAGATTGAACCCGGTTCTGACTGGCGATCATAGCGTCTTTAGTTGCCGGATCTTCTATTTGAGCCGATTGCAGGGCGATAAGGCTTTTTACCATTTCCAGATTGTTCTTAACCCGGTGGTGAATCTCCTTAAGCAATAATTCGTTTTCGGCATTTTTGGCCCTGATAATTCTGGTGGCTTTTTTGCTTTTCAAAAAGAAATATAAGAGCGAGAGCAGGAATATAAACAATAGAGAAGCGATCACGATAATAAGGGTCTGGGTCTTACTCTTTTGATCTATTAAAGCGGCCTGGGATGCCAGAGCTTCATCTTTTTTTCCACTTTCATATTTAAATAAAGCTTCAGATTCCAGGTTAGAAACTTTATTCTGCATAAGAGTCTCGTATACCTCATGTGCTAGTTGCTGATTTAAATACGCCTTTTGAAAATCCCCGATTTTAGAATAGCTGTCTGCGATTTCATTATATAATATCTGCATTTTTGGCTGGCTACCCTGACCCAGGGCAACATATCCATCTTTACTAGCTTCAAGATGTGGAAGGGCTTCCTGGTAATCTCCCTTCATATAATATGCCTTGCCGATTCCCCGCCTATAGGTTTTAGCAGCTGGCCGTTCAGCTCCAATCTTGGCCTCAACTATTCCATAAGATTTCACATTATCTTCCAGAGATTTTTGATACTCTTCAAGCTCTGCCCATACGTCTCCTCGATAGCCATATGCCCGGGCCAGATTGAAATCATCATCTATATTGTAGCGATTAATCGTTTCAATACACATGTCTGCAGCGTGTATCGCCTTTTCTGGTTCTCCGGCATCATCATAAGCCAGAACTAGTGCTAGCCAGGTTTGAGCGGTAGTATGATGGTCTTCCACTTTCTGTGTTAGCTCCAAAGCTTTTAAACCATATTTTATTGACAATTGCGGCTCCTTTTGTGAAAGAAAAATACTCGATAGGGCACTAAAGGCCGAGCCCAAGCCTTTCTCATTCCCTGAAGCTTCGTAAATTTCAATGGCATCGAAGATCAATTGTTCAGAACGTTCTGTGTCATTTCCTTCAATGTATTCATAGGCCAATTCGACACTGGTAATAGCTACCTTGGCCATATCATTCACTTTCTTGAATAATGCAATTGCTTTTTCACCGTGAGGAAGTATCGAATCAATCGTAAAGGGTACGTGAAAGGCATGCCAGCGCATTAAAAGAAGGTGTGCTTCCGCTTTAAGTTTTTCATCTTCTAAGCGATAAGCCCGGTCTAAGGTCTGCAACGCTTTTTCATGAAAATTTTCAGGGTTTTCAACATAGTTATCATTTAGCCATTCCAGGGAAATATTTACAGGCACCTCTTTGAAAGTATGTAGG
This sequence comes from Gramella jeungdoensis, assembly GCF_023805255.1. Lineage (GTDB taxonomy): Bacteria > Bacteroidota > Bacteroidia > Flavobacteriales > Flavobacteriaceae > Christiangramia > Christiangramia jeungdoensis. The sequence continues at coordinate 122,534 of NZ_JAMSCK010000003.1, read as the reverse complement.
CTGTAAGTGTTAATGGAATCTGTTTGTGCAAGGGAAGCATTTAAGAACAGGCTGAAAAAAAGCAGATGGAAAAAGTAACTTTTCTTAATTATGGGTTCTAATTGCAATAAGCTGAATCCTGAAAAAAAACTAACCAGTATAAGTGTATAGATTGTTTTGAGCATAACTTTTGGAAAACTGGTTGTAAAGAACCCTAATAATGATTTTAAAGATACTGAATTTCCTTATAAAAAAACCTCAGGTGATTTTATAAGTTATTGAATGTCAAATTATTTGAGGTGTTCGGCCGGTGCTGTGATTAAATTTTATAAATCTCATTTTTACAAAAATTCAATTTCTGTATAAGCCTTTTAACTGGGTGCAACTATTTATAATATGGAATTTTAGTTAGTGTTTGGGGTTAAAACCTGAAATTTATATCTTTCCACAAGTTTTCAGTTATTAGCATTCAAACCTTACAAAATCTAACATGAGCTTTTTTGAAGAGGATATGGAATTCCGGGAATTCCAGAATACTGGTGAACTTTATAAGCAAATTTTTGATTGTTCTGTTTTACCAATCATTATCCATGATATGTATTTTAATATCATTGATGTTAATGACAAAGCGATATCTGAATTTGGTTATTCCAAGGAAGAATTCCTCAAATTACAGGTTTTTGATCTTCATGCAGATTCTGAACTTCAGCATTCCCTGGAGGTTCTTGAAGAGATGAAGAAAAAAGATAGTTTAACTGTGACTACTTCATTTAAGAGAAAAGATGGTTCATTGTTTTCTGCCGAAGCGATACCGTGTAAGATAAATTTTAAAAATTCAGCTTTTATACACGTTCATCTCCAAAAAATTGAATCTAAGATTTGAAATAATTATCCCTTCAAAAATAAAAGTTGATTTTTTTAATTACTGTTGAATAAATCAGGGGGTAACCTTTTTTATTCTATTCCTAATGTATATGAAAGGGGTATTGTAATTGCATCCTCTTCTCCCTTCAACTCTCTTAGTATTTCTCTTAAGTTCCTATTTTTTCCTTTCATTTTTCAAGCTGTTATCTTTCTTGGATATTAAATTTTTTGAGATTAATGTAGCTGTTACAGTTATACTTCTTAAATTTATTTTGCTTATTGAAAAAACTTTCATTAAAAATTATGATAAATAACAGGCGATCATTTTTAAAGAACATGGGACTGGCTGGCGCCAGTCTCGCTGTAATTCCTTCAACCTTAGCCGCACAATCAGAATTGAATACCGAAAGCCTTACCAGGCTTTATTCCGGTGTTGCCGAAGATGAGACAATCCGCATAGGACTTATTGGCGCCGGAGGTATGGGAACTGCCGATACAAAAACGGCACTTGAAGTTAAAAACACCGAATTGCTGGCCGTATGTGATCTTTATGATGGCAGACTGGAAGAAGCAAAGGAGCGTTGGGGATCTGGTATTTATGTAACAAAGGACTATAAGGACATTCTGAAAAGGGATGATATAGATGTAGTGATTATCGGTACCCCAGACCACTGGCATAAACAGATAAGCGTGGATGCTTTAAAGGCTGGTAAACATGTCTATTGTGAAAAACCCATGATCCATTCTGTTGAGGAAGGACATGAAATTATTAAAGCCTGGAAAAAGTCAGGAAAAGTTTATATGGTGGGAAGTCAGGGGCTTTCATCACTGGGAAATGAAAAGGCGAAGGAACTTCTTGCTGCTGGTGCAATTGGCGAATTGAATTATGCCGAAGGTTTTTGGGCAAGAAATTCACCTATGGGAGCATGGCAATATCCAATCCCGGAAGATGCTTCTCCTCAAACAGTGGACTGGGAGAAATTTATCGCTAATACTACTGACCGGCCTTTTGATGCGATGCGCTTTTTTAGATGGAGGAATTACCTGGATTATGGCACTGGGATGTCTGGAGATCTTTTTGTTCATCTGTTTTCGAGTCTTCATTTTATAACTAACTCCCTGGGGCCGACTCAGGTCGCCGCAATGGGTGGACTGCGTTACTGGGAAGATGGAAGAGAAGTCCCCGATGTGCTGTTGGGAATGTTTGATTATCCCAACACTAAAGAGCATCCTGCTTTCAATCTTTCTCTAAGGTGTAATTTCGTGGATGGAACCAGTGGCAGCACTTATCTAAAACTGGTAGGGAGTGAAGGTTCTATGGATGTTGAATGGGAGAAAGTTACCTTGAAAAGAAATGCGAATGCAGCCAGTGACGACCCGTTTTTAGCGGAAAAGTCTAGAGAAGCTGATGGTCGCGCCGGAAGAAAGAAAATGCAGGCGCCTTTAGAAACTGTATATACTGCACAGAAAGGATATAAGGGAGCGCATTTCGATCATTTTTCTAATTTCTTCAATGCTATAAGAAACAACGGGAAGGTAGTTGAAGACCCGATTTTTGGTTTCAGGGCTGCAGCTCCGGCTCTACTTTGTAATAATAGCTACAGGCAAAACAAGTTTATTAGCTGGGATCCGGTGAATATGAAAGTGGTTTAACTTTTTAAATATAAAATGATGAAAAAAATACTTTTAAGTTTAGTTTCTATCGGTCTGTTATTCGGATGTAAGACTGAAAAAGATAATTCAAATGAAAAATCAGAAGGCCTGCCTAAGGCTGAAACTGAAGCTGTGAAAAATAGTGAAGAAGATTGGATTTATCTGTTAGATGGAAAAAATGCCGATGGTTGGAGAGCCTATAATGGTGAAGCCGGGCTTCCTGAAGGCTGGGTGGTGGAAAATGAAAGTTTGAAAGCACTTGGAAAAGGAGGGGATATTGGCGGAGATATTATCTATGGAAAAGAAAAATACGGTGAATTTGAACTTTATCTTGAATGGAAGATCGCTCCAGAAGGTAATAGTGGCATCTTTTATCATGTAGTTGAGGGGGAGCAGTATGAGGCACCTTATTTTAATGCTCCCGAATATCAGGTTATAGACCAGCTTGGATTTCCGCGAAGGTTAGAAGAATTGAACTCTCTCGGTGCCGATTATGGGATGTATGCTCCAGATTATAAGGAAGAAGACATAAAGAAAGCCGGAGAATGGAATACCACGCGTATCATATTTACTAATGACAAAGTTAGTTACTGGTTAAACGGCCAGAAAACTGTAGAATTCGTTCCATGGTCTGATGACTGGGAAAAAAGGAAGTCTGAAGGAAAATGGAAGGAATTTCCAGATTATGGGAAAGCCAGGGAAGGATTTATTGGTTTACAGGACCATGGCAGTGAGGTTTGGTACAGGAATATTAAAATTAAAAAATTATAGAATTAATCACCCATAAGTGAATAGCGTCAAAAAGCTTTAGTTAAAGAGCTTAGACAATTCTTAAAATTTCGATATTTTGCCAATCTTGAAACTGAAAGTTGAAGATTTCAATAAGTATTCTTATTAACCTACTAAATATTTTTTATGAGTAAATTAAACCGAAGAACCTTTATTTCCCGTACCGCTCTTACGGGGATGGGGTTGAGTATTGTCCCTTCTCATGTGTTGGGAGGGATAGGCTTTACGGCCCCGAATGACAAAATTAATGTTGCCTTGATAGGAGCTGGGACTCAGGCCTTAAAAATGCTGCCCGGCTGGTTAGAGCGTGACGAATTACAGTTTGTAAGTGTTTGTGACCCTAATAAGGAGAGTCGGGATTACCCCACCTGGGGAGCTCCTCAGGGTGAGGAACATGGAGTAGCCGGAGGCCGTGACGTGGCAAAAAGAATGATCAATAAATTTTATGCTGAAAAGACCGGGAAGGCTTCCTATGATGGAGTTTCGACTTATGCTGATTTCAGGGAACTGCTCGAAAAGGAAAAAGATCTGGATGCTGTTTTTATAATGACACCAGATCATTTACATGCTACTATAGCTCTGGCCGCAATGAAAAAAGATCTTTTTGTGGCCACTCACAAACCTGTTTCCAATTTTATGAACGAGATCAGGCTCACCTGTGATACGGTTAGAGAAAAGAATATTCCAACTCATTGCTTTGCATATAAAAATCCAAAGGAGCTTTATGTGATGCAAAACCTTATAGACAGTGGAGCGATAGGAAAGGTTACCGAGTTTCACAGATGGACCAACCGCCCTATGTGGCCGCAGGGTTCACCTTATCTACCCGAACCAGCTCCCGTGCCTCAAGGCTTTGACTGGCAGCTATGGTTAGGGCCATCTAAAGACCGACCTTATTCACCGGGATATACTCATACTGTTTTCCGAGGCTGGTATGAATTCGGTGCCGGTTGTATGGCCGATATGGGATATTATGGTTTCTGGAAAGACTGGAGGATACTTAATCTTGGAAAACCTGATAATGCTGAAGGTAACAAGAATGTATACTGCCAGATAAAAGACTTTAGGAGTGGCTGGATAGAGAACAATATTAGTTATCCGCATGCAGCGAATGCATTCTGGGAAATACCTGTGGAAGGTGAAGACAGGTTAATGGATGTTTACTGGTATGAGGGAGGTATAAAACCAAGAACGCCAAAAGCTTTGGCGAAAAATGGAAGAAAGATCGGCGGAGATGGAGTGATGTTCATTGGTGAGAACGGAAGTATTATTTCGGGTTATGGATACGAAGAGCCCTTACTTTTTGATAAAAAAGGTAATCTTCAGCAATTACCTGAATTCAGTCTGGAGGAGGCCGACCTCAGAGATGAAACCTCCGAAATGATTGATGGTTTCAAAGGTGTAAAACCATCGCGGGGAAGTATAGATAAAGTACAGAACGTGGCTGAAACGGTTGGTCTTGGTAACCTGGCAATCAGGATGGACGATCGTCTTGAATGGGATATAGCCAACCTGAAAGTAACAAACAATGAAGAAGCCAACCAGTATGTTTCCAGGGAATATAGAGCCGGATGGGAACTTTAATCTAAACCAAGTATAAAATTATCATTATGAAAAATCTACGAATATTATCACTATTACTATGCTTTATAGTTTCTAATTCATTATTGGCTCAGGAGAGCTCTGTTTATGAAAAGGAAGGTTATGTTAGTTTGTTTAATGGAAAAGATCTTACCGGCTGGAAGATCCCGGAAGGCGATGGGGGTCACTGGAATGTAATAGACGGGGTGATAGATTATGACGCCCGTTCTGAAGCCGAAGGAAATAAGAGTCTCTGGACCGAAAAGGAATACACAGATTTTAAACTTCATGTGGAATGGAGGTTTAAGGGTTATGGAGATCATTTATTCCCACTGCCAACGATTCTTCCTAGTGGGGATTATCTGCGTGACGAAAATGGCGATATCGTGGAGCCCCTTGGACCTAATTCAGATTCAGGGATCCTGATAAAAGGAGCCGGACAGGTGCAAATGTGGTGCTGGTCTGTTGGTTCTGGAGAATTATGGACCGTAAGAAACGATAAATCCCTCCCGGCAGAAGTTCGTGCGGCAGCAGTACCTTCTGAAAAAGCCGACCAGCCCGTGGGAGAATGGAATTCTTATGATATAATCCTGAAAGGAAAGCGAATTACAGTTATCCTGAATGGAATAACGGTAATAGATAATGCACTTTATCCATCAATGGTAGAATCGGGACCTATAGGTTTACAACATCATGGAGGGGTTAATAAAGAAACAGGAAAACTGATGGGAGCTTCCAGTCTTGTGCAGTTTCGAAATATCTGGATTAAAGAACTATAAGGATTTATGATAAACCATTGGTTGTCAGAAATCAGACATTCCTATAAGTAAATTACTTAAGGATTTTTCCTACAATTCATGATTGATCTGAAATACTCAATTTTTTATAAGTTAATTTCTGAAATAGCCTATAAATACTAGTGTTTCCGATCGGATAGGATTTATAGAGGAAGCGATTTGAAATGAGTTAAAGTGTTAAATATTTTGCTTGATAATAAAGGGATTGACATATTTATAATCCCTAAATCATTTATCATGGAGCACATAACCAACTCAAACGACCATGAGTTTACTGAAGTGTATAACCGTATTGAAAGAACATATAACATCGGAAGATTTGTTGTTATCAGTATTGGGATTGCTGTTATGGTAAGCGTATATTTATTTCAGTAAAAGATTAAAATTGTAAAAAGAACCCCCGGTTGAGAAACCGGGGTTTTTTTATTTTCAGGTTCAGATAATAGTGTATTACAACGAAAAAAAATGCTTTTTGTCGATTTAATTCGTAAGTTAGAATTCCAAAACTAACTAAGCCTACTACTATGGAAAATCTAAAGAACCTTGGATGGTTACTTCTGCTATTTTTTTGTTTAACTAGCTGCGAAAAGGAATCTATTGTTCAGGATCCGGGCCCCGAAGCAAAATTTGAGGAGGGTGTAAGCCTTTTTAAATCAAAGGCCGACTTTGAAGCCTATCTTAAGACCCTCCCAAAATCTGAAAAAGCTGTGACAAATAATAAGGCAGCTCTTTCCAGTGATGATCTGGTCCTTGCTTCCACGCTTGAGGAATTTAACGCTGTCTGTTCTGAAACCATCTCTGAAGATTTTAGTGCTATGGCGCCTAATTTATTCATGAGTGTAATAAGTGCTCCGTTAAGTTCGAGTTCTGATAATTTTTTATTCAGTACTGCAACCACAGAAGGATTTGCTGTTACTTCAGAAAGTGAGAAATTGGTACTACTGAATTTTGGCATCTTTGAATCGCAGATCTATACCGAGTCTTCGGCAGATGCTATGTGGTTGAATTTTGATAGTGAAATAAATGCCCTGGGCCTTAAGCTTTTTCACCTTGAATCAGGAGATTATGTCATAATTGAGCTTTACAAGGATTCAAAGATGATAGATAAACTTCGTGTATTTAGCAATCCTTTCCAGTCAAAATTTATTGGAATTAATTCAACGCAAAACTTCGATTCAGTTAAGATCTATTCTGAAAGATTTGTCGCCTGGCTTGGGTTGGATGAGGTCACTTTTGGAGCCTGTTCTGCAGATGCCGATGGAGATGGATGTCTTGATGAAGACGATCCCTTTGTTAATTCAAATATGGAAGATATCATTACAATTGGAGGGTGTAGCACCGGTATTGAAAACCAGCTGACCCCAGAATGTGGTGTTTATATGTCAGATCTTATTGGGCTTGTGATGGAGGAAGCAAAGAATCATGGTGACTTTGTGAGTTCTGTCACTAAACTAACCCGAAGCTGGGTAGATGAAGGATTAATTAACGAAACAGAAAAAGCTGATATCATAAAATGTGCAGCTTTGTTTAATGGCTAGGTGATTATTTAATTCTTTATTTCGTTTGATTAGCAAAAAAGCTCTTTCGCGGGAAAGGGCTTTTTTTTATCCATGAAATAATATTGAAATTTTTTATGCGTCTTTTTAGCTCGTGTTCAGTCATGATAGAAAGTAAAAATCAAAAACTAAAAGACTATCATTATGAAAACATTCCATGTACACGTTAGAGTGAAGAATTTAGAAGAAAGTATAAATTTCTATAATGCGCTTTTTGCAGCCCGGCCTACCATTCAGAAGGGAGATTATGCCAAATGGATGCTGCAGGATCCAAAAGTGAATTTTGCTATTTCGAACGGTCATGCCGAAAACGGAATCGAACACCTGGGAATACAAACCGAAAGCCAGGAGGAGCTTCAGGAGGTATACAGAAACCTGGAAAAGGCAAAAGGCGAGATCTTTGAAGAAGGTGACTGTTCCTGCTGCTATTCAAAAAGCGAAAAATCCTGGATAACCGATCCTCAGGGAGTGGACTGGGAAGCCTTTTTCACCTATGGAGAGTCTACCGTATATGGCGAGGGCCGAAATGCAAAAAAATCTCCGGAGGCAATGGAGAACTGGAAAAAGGATGAGACCGTATCAGAGTGCGATGGCAGTTGTTCAGTCTAAATAAAATGTAGGAATAAAAGAAAAGCACCTTTAAAGGTGCTTTTTTCATTCTATTTATATAAGAGCCAGTTTTCATTTGCCTTCGGAATTAGGAACCTGGCAATTCTTTTGGCCCTGCCCTTATTGTTCTGATTTATCTCTTTGCAACATTTTTGCTCATTGTTTTTTGAAGTGTTCATAACAGTATGATTTAATTATTATTCTATTACTGTCAGGACTTTTATAACTTCAAAAAGATGCAGAATTATTTACATTTTTTTAAATGATCCTTTAAAGGCTGGCAGGTGCCTTTAATATTAAATGCCATAAGATTACCCTGGCCGTCAACTTCTATATGAACACACTCCATGATCTTTTCTTTCAACATCTGCCTTGCTCTTTGTATCCTGCTCTTTGTAGCTGTAAGACTAAGGTCAAGTTTCTCTGCAACCTCCTGCTGCTTTAAACCTCGAATATCGGCAAGCTTCAATGGTTCGGAATATTTCGAAGGAATGAGGCCTAACAAGGGTTCAACGAATTCACCCGCCTCTTGATACACCGGTTCTTCTTCAGATTCTTTTATCTCTGTTTGAAGATCTGTATTCTTATTTTCTTTTTTGAAATAATCCATACAGGTATTATAGGCTATCTGAAAGAGCCAGGATCTTATGTTCCGAATTTCTCTCCCTGAACAACAGGACGAATATACTTTCATCAGTACTTCATGCGACAGGCTATTGGCTGTATCGGGGTCTTTTACGATCTTAAGTATATAATTATTTAAAGCGTCTTTATATTCGAGCCACTGTTCTGAAATATCTTTATACTTGTTTAATTCCATATCTAGGTTAATTTGAACTCCTGTTTAAAAAGCATTTAAACAGGACTAAAAATAGGGTAAAAAAGATGCTGAAATTTAAGCTTTTTTTGGTCTTCTTCTCAATCTATTTAAGATATCGCTTTAGTAAATATGCAATGCCAAAAGTACTGATAAGGGAAAAGCTTCCATATAATATGGCAATCAGGCTAATATCCTTATCCTTCAGCAACTGGTTGGCTATATAAAGTGCAAGAACACTGTTTTGCAATCCCATTTCTATGGCAATAGTGAAGCAGGATTCATGTTTAAGATTAAATTTCTTTGAAGTGAGGAATCCCGCAAGCATGGTTAGTATATTGAGCAGGATAAGCGGAATAAAAAGAGGGATATAATCAAGATAATGTATGTCTTTGCTGGACTCGTCTATGAATATCACGGTTATTACTGCTACCAGCAGAAGTAAGGGGAGTATATACTTCAGTGGTTTGTGAATGCGCTCTCTTTGTTGATCACCAAGTAGATTGCCTATAATAATACCACCAAGAACAGGCAAAACCACGCTTGACATCACTTCCTTCATGGTGCGCCAAAAGCTGAGGTCTACACTTCTGCTTTCATTGCCAAATATGCTATAACTCAACTCAATGATTAGTGGTATGGTGAAAAGGATAAAAAAGCTGTTGAAAGCCGTAAGTGATACAGAGAGTGCCACCCTCCCTTTGAGCATTTTGGTAACAAGGTTAGATGCGGTGCCACCGGGGCAGGCTGCCAGTAGCATTACGCCTATTTTATAAATAGGTTTCATTGGCCAGAAGTATATCAGGGCAAGCGCTATTAAGGGGAGTAATATCATCTGACTGGAAAGCCCTGTAAGAATACTTTTTGGATAATAGAAAACCCTTCTAAAGTCTCCGAATTTGAGTTCCAGACCTATACCAAACATGATAACGGCAATGGAAACAGGCATTATTATATCGGCAAGCTGTTGCAATTAGTTGAAATTATTCGTTATTGTTAGTTTCACTTCTAACCACACCAACCATACTATCTGCGGTACCGTAATATAAATACCATTTACCCTTAAATATTATAAGGCCTTCTATAAATGTAGTACCATCTTTATATTGGCCCGATTTCTCAAAATCCAATTCTGGCTTAATGAATGGATTGTTGGAACGGTCAATAATTTTCCATGGCTCTTTAGCATCAAATAAAGCCTGGCCACCGGTATAGATTCTGTTGCCAAGTTTCTTATCACCTATGTTCTGTGAATTTCCGGAATTGTACAAGACTAAGATTCCATCATTGGTAAGCAGCGGAGGCGGTCCCGCTTCTACCAGCCAGGAATCGAAATAACCGGGCCTTGGATTCAGAACAGGGGCTAGTTGCCCAGTGTAATCCTCAACAGGGGTCCAGTGAATTAGATCTTCAGAACTCGCCAGATAAATATGAGGTACACCAAAATACATCCAGTATTTACCGTCAATCTTTGCAGCAGTGAGTCTGCCATTTTTCAGTTGGGTCACTATTGCTCCAGATTTGGTTTCGCGATCCATATATTTTCCGTCCTTATAATTTAAAAAGATCGGCCCGTGTTTTTTCCAGTTTTTAAGATCTTGGGAAGTGGCTACGGCAAGGCGGGGAACGTTTCTGTTCCACTGGGTATAGGTTAAGACATATAGCCCGTCTTCTGTTTCAACTATTCTGGGGTCTTCAGTGCCACCCGGCCATTCAAATTTTTTCTGGCGATCCTCATCAGGATAGAATACTGGTTTTGTCATTTTCTGGTAGTGGATGCCATCCGTAGAGTAGGCAAGCCCCAGTCTGGAAGTATGGCCACCAATTTCTTTTTCACCTAATTTTTCTTCGGCCCGGTAAAGCACATAAATCGTGTCATTTCTTACAATGGCCGCAGGATTAAAGGTAGCCATGGATTCCCATTTTACCAATTTGCCACTCATAGGGTCATCAAATTCTGAATTCTCATCTTTTTGCAGTATGGGTTGATTATCGGTAAACCTTTCAAAAGGCCCAAGCATCCATGGTTTTTCCTGCGAATGGGAATTGAAGGGGAATATTGAAAAAAGCAATATAAATAAACTGGAATATCTCATTGAACAGATGTTAAGTAGCGGAAGTTAAATAATTTTCTGCTATCTGATGAGCTATGTTTTTCGACATTGTTTAAGTTGTTAATTCTTCTCAAACAAAAAATGGTTTCCATTCTCTTTTAGAATAGGTACTTTTGCTTTCGAACAAAAATTATCGTTTTATTTCGTTAATTTTAGAAGCTGTTCTTAGAGTTTTAATCTTACTAATCAGGTATTAAAGAATAATGATATACAGCCTATTAAAGAAAGGTCTTTTCCTTTTTATACTTCTTGCCGGATATTTCACCCAAGCTCAAATATATGATCCTGTTGAATGGGATACTGAAGTAAAAGAAATATCTGAGGGAGAGTACCAGCTCATCTTTAACGCTTATATCGAAGATAAATGGCATTTGTACTCCCAGGAACTTCCTGAAGGAGGGGCACTTCCTACGGTTTTCAGGTTTGATAACACCGGAGAAAAGTATGAGTTAATTGGCGATACCGAAGAAAGTGAATCGGTTACCGAATATGACCAGGTTTTCGAAATGGAACTTTCCTATTTTGCCTATCAGGCCACTTTTACACAGAATATCAGGGTAATTGATTCTACTTTGGGTACTATCAATGCTAAAGTAGAGTACCAGGTTTGCGACGATAAAGCCTGCATCTTCGAAGAAGAGAAATTTGAATTTGTTATACGAGAAGGAACTGTCAGCTCCCAGTCTGTAGAAAGTCTTGCTGAAGATTCTTCAGAAGAACTTGAGGTAAATAATCCTGAAGAAAAAAGATCTTTCTGGGGGATTTTTATAGTCGCATTCTTATCTGGTTTTGCGGCTTTGCTTACCCCCTGTGTTTTTCCTATGATTCCCATGACGGTGAGCTTCTTTACCAAACAAAGTAAGTCCAGGGCTGCGGGTATACGAAATGCCATTTTTTATGGGATTTCCATTGTGGTTATATATGTGCTTCTGGGATCTCTGGTCACTCTTATTTTTGGTGCCGATTCTCTGAATGCATTATCTACAAATGTGTGGTTCAATCTTGCGTTCTTCGTGCTGCTTGTGATATTTGCCATTTCATTTATGGGAGCTTTTGAAATTGTTCTTCCAAGTAGTTGGGGGACTAAGATCGATTCAAAAGCAGATAAAGGAGGTTTGATTGGGATATTCTTTATGGCGCTTGCCCTGGCAATAGTATCGTTTTCCTGTACCGGACCTATTGTGGGGACTCTCCTTGTAGAAGCCGCATCAAAAGGAGGGACTGCTCCTATAATAGGAATGCTGGGATTCTCTCTTGCTATCGCATTGCCTTTTGGATTGTTCGCTGCATTCCCCGGTTGGCTTAATACTTTGCCACGTTCCGGTGGCTGGCTTAATACGGTAAAAGTAACCCTCGGTTTTCTGGAACTGGCTCTGGCGTTTAAATTTCTTTCTAATGCAGATCTTGTGCTGCAGTTACATCTTCTTGAAAGAGAGATCTTTCTTGCCATTTGGATCGTGATCTTCGGGGTGCTGGCTTTCTATTTGTTCGGAAAGATCCGTTTGCCACATGATTCTAAAGTAGATCATATTTCTGTGGGCAGACTTATATCAGGGATTGTTGTTCTTGTTTTTACCATCTACCTTATTCCAGGTCTTTGGGGCGCACCACTTAAGATTATTAGCGGGTTTCCACCACCACTTCAGTATAGTGAATCACCATACGGCGTTGGTAGTTCTAAGGGAAATACTTTAGCTTCGGATTCTGACCAGCTTCCCGACGGAGCTTATTATGGTCCACATGATATTATATCCTTTCATGATTATGAAAAAGGACTAGCTTATGCAAAAGAAAAAGACCTTCCTTTACTTATAGATTTTACCGGGCATGCCTGTGTGAATTGCAGGAAAATGGAAGAACGTGTGTGGAGTGAGCCTCAGGTGCTTAAAACACTGAAAAATGATGTGGTTCTTGTTTCCCTGTATGTAGACGATCAAAGGAAATTACCGGAATCTGAGCAATATGTTTCTGAAACTACAGGAAAGGAAATTCAAACCATAGGTAATAAATGGAGTGATTTTCAGATTAGCAGATATCAGGCGAATGCCCAGCCATACTATGTGCTTTTAGATCATAAAGAAGAAAAACTTATTGCTCCTTCCGCTTATGAGCCAGAGGCTGATGACTTTTATGAATGGCTTAAAAAAGGAATTGCCGTTTTCAATAGGGATGCTTCAGAAAGTATTGAAAGCCTGAGTGAAGGTTCTGAAAGCGTTTTTCAGTAATGCTTTAATCCTTTTTTCTATAAATGCCTTTAAAAGCCTCATTCAAAAGGTTTCCCTGAAGATCATAAAGCTCCCAAAGTTGTGTCACGCTACCGTCGGGATTTTTCGTCCAGGTGATCTTATTATAGTAGTTACCTTTTTCACCTTTTACAGGTTCACTTTTAAGGATCATTTTATCGGGTTTGCCCTCTCCTTTCAGTTTCAAGATGTTACCTGAGTTGCTGATCCATAACTGGTTCCAGGTAGAGTCTGCTGGATCATAGTAATTGAAACTTTTCCCGGAGCCGCCTTTTTCTCCTTCCCAGTTTTCACTTAGAATGCAGTTATCTTCGAGTTTCTCTATTAGGTTTTCACCAATTTTTTTACCTTTTTCGTTGAATACTTCCCAGTTGCCCACCCAAAAGTCGAACTGTTCATGAGCCGGCGTACAACATGCGCAGTCATTATTTTGCGAAATCAGAGTAATGGGTATGAATAGGAAAATAGATAGAACAGGCAGTAGATATTTCATGTTTAATATTAGAGTGATTTACTCAAGATAAGTATTTATTATTTAGCAGGGGTGTGGCTGATTTGAATCCCTTGTTTTTTGATTTAAGGAGGATGGTTATTTTCGATATATGTGTAATATTCTTAATTCTTACGGCCTGTATTTTTTTTGCTTTTCTTTTTTCTTTTCTCTTCCTGTTGTTTTTCCCTTTCCTGAAGCAGCTGGTAGGCAAGGTAGCCTCCGGCGATCAGAGCGCCGGCACCAATTCCGGCTCTTCCACCTTTTAGAGCCAGTTTTTTTCCGGCTTTAAAGACAAAGCCTCTTACAACAAACTTTCCTGCTAGTTTTAATATGTGTGCGAGATTCATAAACTTATTTAAACTTTTAAATTTTCCTTGTTTCTCCTTTAATATGAAAATTATAAAGTCAAAATTGCGTTAAGATAATTTCAAATAACAGATATTTAACTCATTTAAACTATGCTGGAGTTTTATTCGTTAAAACAATATATTCGCAAATAAAAAAGTATGAAGCTGGAACGATCGGGTCTTTTTTTAGGTATTTTCTTTATCGCGCTATTCTGTTCATGTAGTAGTGATGATAATCTGAATGGGGATGTCAGGACTTCAGAAACTGCTCATTTATACGCTGCCTCTCACAGTGGGCCTGTAAAGAGATATGATATCAATACGGGTCAGGTCACTACTTATAATATAACATCAACAGATACCGAAGGTATCTACTTTTCTCAGGTAGATGATTCCTTTACTTTGGCTTCAAGATCTGGTTCTCAACTTGAAACCTATACAGGTATAAGTACTTTTCAATCGGGGATTTCAGTTGATCTGGAGCCGGAATTCATTAGTGGTACTGATCTTGAAAGTCCGCGTGACCTTGCAGTAAACGGTAACTTTTATATTGTTTCAGACGATACCGATCTTGATGACGACGAATTGACTCCTGAAGGAAGGCTTTTTATTTACACAAAAGGCAGCATGGGATTCACTCTTAGGAATGTGGTTACAACTAAATTCAGGCTTTGGGGTATTGAGTTCATAGGGGACGATCTTTATGCAGCCGTAGATGAAACCAATAAAATTGCCGTATTCCGTAATTTTATTTCTACACATGCATTGAACAGGATCGTTACAGCCGATAAAATTGTTGCTTTTCAGGGGCTGGTACGTTCTCATGGCCTGGATTTCGAAGATGGTACCATGATACTTTCAGATATCGGGGAAGCAGAATCAAATAGTGATGGAGCCTTACATGTGATCCAGGATTTTGAATCTAAATTTAATGCTGCTTCTGCAGGAGGTTTTGTAAAAGTCGAAGACCAGTTAAGAATAGCTGGTAACAATACCCTGTTGGGCAATCCTGTAGATGTGATCTATGATTCTGCGTACAATGTGATCTTTGTTGCTGAAGCCGTTAATGGTGGAGGCCGTATCCTGGCCTTTAATGACGCTACTTCCATAGATGGCAACATCTCTCCCGATCTTAAATATAGCCTTGCCGGCGTTTCGTCACTTTTCTTTCATACTGAATAGGGATAAAACGAAGCTTTCATTAATCCCAAAAAAAAGGGATTTTTAAATTCCAGAACAGCTGTATAATCAGGCTTTCCAATAGAGGGGACACCCGGTTTTAATTCAAGTTTAACGGGCAGAAGAAAAATTTGATATACTTTTGCAATTATAAACCAACAGATTTATGGCTAAGAATTTAGTGATTGTTGAGTCTCCTGCGAAGGCTAAAACCATAGAAAAATTTCTTGGAAAAGACTATAAGGTCGCTTCCAGTTTTGGGCATATCGCCGATTTGCCCACCAAAGAGATTGGTGTGGATACAGAAGGAGATTTTACACCTAAATATATTGTCTCCAAAGACAAAAAAGATGTAGTAAGAAAGCTGAAAGGCCTTGCAAAGGATGCAGATACTGTATGGCTCGCGAGTGATGAGGACCGTGAAGGAGAGGCTATTGCATGGCACCTTGCCGAGGAACTCAAGCTTAAGGATGATAAGACAAAACGTATCGTATTTCATGAGATCACAAAATCTGCGATACTTAATGCAATAGAGAATCCGCGAGGGATAGATTACAACCTCGTCAATGCACAGCAGGCACGACGTGTACTGGATAGACTCGTGGGTTATGAGCTGTCTCCTGTTTTATGGCGAAAAGTGAAAGGTGGACTTTCTGCCGGCCGTGTACAATCAGTAGCGGTAAGGCTAATTGTTGAAAGAGAACGTGAGATACAGGATTTTGAACCTCAGGCTTCCTATAGAATAGATGCAGAATTTTCTACTGAAGACGGCAAGAGTTTCAAGGCTAAGATCCCGAAGAATTTTGATACGAAGGAGGAGGCGGAACAGTTTCTGAAGGATAATATCGGCGCTAATTTTAAAGTAGCCGAGTTAACTACCAAGCCAGCTAAAAAGAATCCTGCGCCGCCATTTACCACCTCCACACTTCAGCAGGAAGCTGCAAGAAAACTTTACTTCTCGGTAAGTAAGACCATGACGATGGCGCAACGTTTATACGAAGCCGGTCATATAACCTATATGAGAACCGATAGCGTAAACCTTTCTGAAGATGCCAGAAAAGGCGCTAAGAATGAAATTCTAAAGGCCTTTGGTGATAAATATTCAAAATCACGTCAGTTCAAAGGCAAATCCAAGGGGGCTCAGGAAGCTCACGAAGCTATCAGGCCTACGAACTTCCAGAAACATAGTATTTCTGCCGATCGTGATCAGCAAAGACTTTATGAGTTAATCTGGAAAAGAGCGATCGCTTCACAAATGAGCGATGCGCAACTGGAAAGAACAAATGTAAAGATAGAAGCAGATAAGCATGATAATCACTTTACAGCAAATGGAGAGGTGCTTAAATTTGATGGTTTCCTGAAGGTTTACCTTGAAAGCAGCGATGAGGAAGATGAAGAGCAAAGTGGAATGCTTCCGGCATTAAAGGAGAATCAGCCTCTTAATAACGAATATATCACGGCAACCGAGAGATTCACCAGGCCGCCATATCGTTATACTGAAGCTTCCCTTGTTAAGAAGCTTGAAGAACTTGGAATTGGTCGACCTTCGACTTATGCGCCTACCATTTCTACAATCCAGACCAGGAATTACATTGAGAAAGGTTCGGTGGATGGAACGGAAAGGAATTATGTTCAGTTCAAACTTAAGAACGATAAGCTCTCAGAGAAAACATTAACCGAAACCGTTGGTAGTGACAAAGGTAAGCTTGTTCCAACGGCAACTGGAATGGTTGTGAATGATTTTCTTGTGAATCACTTTTCCAATATCCTGGATTATAATTTTACCGCCAGAGTAGAGGAAAGCTTTGATAATATAGCCGAAGGCAACAAGGAATGGACTACTATGATGAAGGAGTTCTACAAGGATTTCCATCCTCATGTTCAGGATGTTGCCAAGAATGCCGACAGGGAAGTGGGGGAAAGAGTACTTGGAGAGGATCCTGAAACCGGAAAACCTGTAAGCGTCAGATTAGGAAAATTTGGACCTATGGTGCAGATTGGTAGTGCGGAAGATGATGAAAAACCAAAATTCGCGAGTCTTAGCCCCGATCAGAATATGGAAACGCTCACCTATGATGAGGCTATGGCCTTGTTTGAGCTTCCTAAAAAACTAGGAGAGTATAAAGGAGAGGCTGTTGAAGTAAATAATGGCCGTTATGGGCCGTATGTTCGTTTCGGTAAGAAATTCGTTTCTCTGGAAAAGGGAGAAGATCCTTTAAATGTTGACTTTGACAGGGCGATGGAGCTTATCAAAGAAAAGGAAAAAGCCGATGCTCCTATTTATGTATATAAGAACAAGCCGGTTCAGAAGGGAGTGGGAAGGTTTGGTCCATATCTTAAGTGGAACAATATGTTCATTAATGTGAACAAGAAGTATGATTTTGATAATCTTTCCGCAGAAGATATAGAGGAGCTTATCGAAGATAAATTAAAGAAGGAGCGTGAAAAACTAATCCATCACTGGGAAGATGAGGGAATTAGAGTTGAAAAAGCAAGATGGGGTAGATATAATATCATAAAAGGCAGGACCAAGGTAGAGCTTCCTAAGACTACAAAGGCTGAAGAACTTACGCTTGATGAGGTAAAAGAGCTTCTCGAGAAGAAGAGTAAGACCAAAAAGAAGACTACAGCCAAAAGAGGAGCCAAAAAGAAAACTACGAAAAAGAAATAATTTATGGAGTTTGATTTTCTTAGTCCGGTACACGATGAGCTATTGGACGAGATCAGTCACTTAAATGCCCAGAGTATAGGGGCGCAGATGAGACTTCATACCCAGAGGTCTGGATTTCCTGATATGGAAGGGGTTAATGTGGCACTTTTTGGAGTGAAAGAGACTAGGAGAGCTTTAAGAAAAACCGAAGCACCTGATTTTTACGATTTAAGAAGTAAGTTTTATAGATTATACCCTGGTAACTGGGGCTTAAGACTGGCCGATCTTGGGGATATTGAAGCAGGGGCCACTGTAGAGGACACCTATTTTGCTGTTCAGACTTTAGTTGAAAGTCTTATAAAACAGGATGTAATACCAATCATTTTGGGAGGTAGTCAGGATCTGGTTTATGCTCAATACAGAGCGTATGATAAACTAGATCAGATGGTTAACCTTGTGAATGTCGATAAAAAGTTCGATCTTGGGGATGCGGAAAAGATGATAACCAATGAATCTTATGTAGGAAAAATCGTAATAGATAAGCCCTATAATTTATTTAATTATACCACCGTTGGTTATCAAACTTATTTCAATTCTCAGGAAGAAATTGAATTGATGGAAAGGCTGTTTTTTGAGGCCTATAGGTTAGGGGAAGTGACCTCGGATCTTTCGCTGATGGAACCTATTTTTAGAAGTGCCAATTTGGTCGGCCTGGATCTGGGATCTATAGACTCGGCTTCAGCAAATACAGATTATTTTGCTTCTCCAAACGGTTTTAACGGAAGAGAGATCTGTGGGCTTGCAAGGTATGCCGGAATTAGCGACAAAGTATCTTCGTTTGGGATATATGAATTTAATGATAAACTGGGAAGCCTAGCAAATACGCTAATCTCCCAGATTATCTGGTATTTCATCGAAGGTGTAAATTATCGTACCAATGAAAATACTATTTCGGCAAAAAAAGAGTTTATAAGATATCAGGTACCTATAGATGATGAGGTGCTGGTTTTTTTTAAGAGCCCCGTTAGCGGACGTTGGTGGATAGAAATTCCGTTTTTGTCGAACGTGAATACTAAATTAAAAAAGCATACGTTATTACCTTGCAGCGAGGAGGATTATCTCGAAGCTTGTAATCAGGTAATTCCCGAAAGATGGTATAAAGCCAAAAGAAAAAACGAAGTCTAAAATTGTATTCAGGCATTATTTTGATTTACTGTATTTTTACCTGAAATATTGTTTTTTAAAAAATAATTAGATAGGTTTACTGCCGTAAATCAAAATGTCTTAACCTAAGATAATTATGAAGAAGTATATTTCGCTCATTGCTGTTCTGGCCTTGCTTTCGAGCTGTGGTGGTGGCGATCGTGGACAGCTTGTAGGTGCGGAGGGGAAGAAGTGGAATCCGGAGAAACCTTATGGTATGACATTGATTCCCGGTGGTTCTTTCATCATGGGTAAATCTGATGATGACATTGCCGGCCAGAAGAATGCACCGCCCAAAACAGTATCGGTGCGGTCTTTTTATATGGATGAGACTGAGATTACCAATTCAGAATACAGACAGTTTGTTAATTATGTGAGAGACTCTATAGTGAGAGTCAATCTGGCTATAATGGCCGAGATGCAGGGCGCTGTTCCTGGAGATGATGGAATTGGAGAATTCGCTTTTGCAGATGCTGATCCCGAAAACCTTACCCCGTATCAGGAATATATGTTGAACACTTATGGTCAGGGTGGTCCTTCCGATGATTACGAAAGCAGAAAACTTAATACAGACATTGATATAATCTGGGATACTGAAGATTATCCGGATGTATACTATGCCGAGGTAATGGATTCAATGTATATACCTCTTGATGAGGTTTACAATGGACAGCGGACTATTAACGTTAAAAAGCTTAAATTCAAATATTCCTGGATGGATATTCAGGCTGCTGCCCGGGTACAGGGAGACAGGAGTAACTTTATAAAACATGAAGAAGTAGCGGTTTATCCTGATACTACCGTGTGGATAAAGGACTTCAATTATTCGTATAATGAGCCTATGCATAACGATTATTTCTGGCATAGTGCTTACGATGAATATCCTGTTGTTGGCGTTTCATGGAAACAGGCAAGAGCCTTTACACAGTGGAGAACAAAATATCACAATGATTACCGCCGAGCTAAAGGTGATGCAAATGTTCCGTCATACAGATTGCCTACTGAAGGTGAATGGGAATATGCTGCAAGGGGAGGTCTGGAAGGAGCTTCCTATCCTTGGGGAGGACCATATACATTAAACGATCGTGGCTGTTTTATGGCTAATTTTAAGCCTCTGCGAGGTGACTATGCGGCCGATCAGGCACTCTATACTGTTGAAGCTAAATCATACGATCCTAATGATTACGGGCTTTACAATATGGCCGGAAACGTTTCAGAATGGGTCGATTCTTCATACGATCCCGGTTCTTATGAATATATGTCTACGATGAACCCTACCGTTAACAATCCACAAGATCGTAGAAAAGTGGTTAGAGGAGGATCCTGGAAGGATGTTGCGTACTTCCTTCAGGTGAGTTCCAGAGATTATGAATACATGGATTCAGCCAGAAGCTATATTGGCTTTAGAACTGTCCAGGATTATCTTGGAACAGATGTTACACTGAACCAGGATAATCGATAATTTATTTTTAGTACACTTATAACCTATTTATACCAAGAAATCTAAACATTAAGAGTTATGGCAAATTCAAGATCAACTAAGAAACTTACCAATATGGTGTATGGTCTGGGAGCATCTGTAGTTATTTTAGGTGCCCTGTTTAAAATCATGCACTGGCCTGGGGGAAATGCAATGTTAATTATAGGTCTTATCGTTGAGGCGTTAGTATTCGCTTATTCAGCATTTGAACCTGTAGATGATGAGTTGGACTGGTCACTAGTATATCCTGAATTGGCAGGAGGACAGTCAAAAGGAAGAAGTACTGCAATTGCAGAAGAGAAAGAAGCAGAAGGAATGTTATCCAAAAAACTGGATGAAATGCTGAAAGAGGCTAAGATTGATTCCAATCTTATGAGCTCTCTTGGGGAAAGCATTAGAAATTTTGAAGGTGCAGCTAAAGGAATAGCTCCTACTGTTGATTCGATGGCTTCTCAAAAGAAATACAGTGAGGAACTTAGCGTTGCCGCTGCTCAAATGGAGACTTTGAACAATATCTATAAAGCTCAGGTTGAATCTGCTGCCAGACAGGCCGAAGTTAACCAGGAGGTTGCTGAGAACGCAGGAAAACTTAAAGCGCAAATGGATTCACTTGCAAATAACATGGCTTCACTTAACAATGTGTATGGTGGAATGTTAACTGCAATGAACGGAAAAGCAAGAGTCTAATTGAATCTATCAATTAAGCTGTTTTTATTAATTAAAAAGACTAATTAGACATGGCATCCGGAAAACAATCGCCACGGCAGAAGATGATAAACCTGATGTATCTGGTTTTCATCGCTATGATGGCATTAAATATGTCCAAGGAAGTACTAACCGCCTTCGGACTTATGAACGAAAAACTTAACGAGACCTCGGCCAATTATGCTCAGAGAAATCAGGCATTACTGGCAGGACTTGATATGAAGGTTGAGGAACAACCTGCGAAATATACTTCCATCAAGGAAGATGCAGACAGGATCCATCAGCTTTCGAATGATCTTAACGAATATATTGAAGGTATTAAAGAACAGCTTAGGGCTTCTGTAGACGATCCTACCGATTATGAGACCATGGACAAGGCTAATACCATGGACCAAATGTTTTTCCAGAGTGGTAGAGTTTCTCCCGATGGTCAGGCATTTGTAGATCAGATAGATCAGTACAGGGAAGGTGTTTCCGCGATTCTTAGCGAAGATTATCCTGCCATAGCTTCAAAGGTAAATCTTCAGAAGGACTTCTCTACTGCAGAAGTTACTACCCGTGAGAATATAAAAAAGCCTTGGCTTGAGTATCATTATCAGGGCTTCCCGTTAATAGCTTCTATTACCAAGCTTACCCAGTTACAGGCTGATATCAAGAGTACCGAGACCGAGATACTTTCGTCTATGTTCTCTGGCCAGTTACAAAGTGATGTTTCTCTTACCAATTATCAGGCTATCGTAGTGCCAGATAAGACTGCTTTCTTTAGTGGAGAGAACTTTAAAGGTAAAGTTGTGCTTGGTCGTGTAGACAATACGCTTCAGTTCGATAATGTTACTATTAATGGTAGAGATATTGAAAGCACAGAGGCTGGTCAGGTTGTACTTGATTTCCCGGCAGGTAATGTAGGAGAACAAGAGATTAGTGGTCAGTTAGAATTTAAAGAGGGTGATTCAACAGTTGTAATCCCTGTTAAAAGTTCTTATTCTGTAATTCCAATGCCAAATTCAGCGGTTATTTCTGCTGATAAAATGAATGTGGTATATCGTGGGGTTCAAAACCCGATGACGATCTCCATTCCCGGTGTTCCGTCAGTAAGTGCTAATGCACCTGGACTGAGATCTGCCGGAGGTGCTGGTAAATACGTTATAGATGTAACTACACTTCAGGCAAGAGAAGTTACAATCAATGTTAGCGGACAACTTCCTAATGGAACAAGTGTGAGTGATAGCAAGAAATTCCGTGTGAAAGATATTCCAAGACCTGTTGGAACCATTCGAGGTGAAGACGGTGCGGTGTCTATGCAAAGAAACAGTCTTGAGATCGCTACCGTTGGAGCAGCTCTTCCAGACTTTGACTTTGACCTGAAGCTTAATGTTACAGGCTTTAAATTTAAAGTGCCTGGACAGCCAACAATTCAGGTAAATGGTGGTCGACTTGATGACAGAGCTAAGTCTGCACTTAGACGTGCTGGGCGTGGTGAATCTGTTCAGATTTATGATATTGAAGCTTCGCTTGCCGGAAACTCTAGTTATAAGCTTAAGAAAGTTGCTCCGGTAGTGATAGAGCTTACAAACTAAAATATTTTTTAAAATGAGCTTGAAGAAATTATTTGTATTTGGTTTTGTGATGATGGCAGGTGCCTCTTCTTTCGGTCAGGCAAACATCCTGAACGCCGATAAGCCCGAAGATATCGGGAAAAAATCGGAAGCTCAGGCTTTGGTAGATGAAGAAGATAAGCCTTTGGAATATGGATATGTGGGAGACCGTGACATCCTTTGGTCTAAGGGTGTTTGGGAAATTATAGATCTTGATGAAAGAGTGAATTTCCCTCTGTATTACCCCATAGATACCAATAACATTGGTACTAACAGGAGGTCACTTTATGATGTTCTTGTAAAGGCCATAAAAGAAGGTAAGATTGAAAATGTTTATGCAGATTCATATTTTACTGAAAAAAGGACTCTTAAAGACATTAGCGCTACCTTATCTAAGGTAGATACTACCGACCTTGGAATCGAGCAATACAATGCTGGTGAAGAAATTGATGCCCAATTTATTGATCGTCGTGACCTTGGATCGGCTGATATCGCTGAATATCATATCCGAGGACTCTGGTATTTTGATAAGCGTCTTGCTGAATTAAAATACCGGTTGCTGGGAATAGCTCCCGTGGCTCCTGATGTTAACTTTATCGATTCAGGACAGACCGATCTGGTTGAATTATTCTGGGTATGGTATCCTGATGCAAGAGAAGTTCTGCATGATGCAAAGGTGTTTACCGGAGGTAATACCTCGCAGACTATATCCTTTGATCACTTGCTGAATTCCCGAAGGTTTGATGGGGTTATCTATAAAGAAGATAATGTTCAGGGTGACAGGGAGATTGATGAATATATAGTAGATAATGCCTTTATGCAGTTGCTTGAATCTGAACGTATCAAGGAACAGATTAGAAATTTTGAACAGGATATGTGGAGTTATTAATTCCTCTGATCTTTATAAAACAAAAAGCGCTCTATTACGAGCGCTTTTTTTATGTCGTCATTTGATATTCGCAGATAGCCTTAATATCTTTAACCCATGTTGGATTATATAGTTGTTGGCCTCGGCCTGAGCGGTATCGCGGTTTCAGAGGAACTTGAAAAAAGAGATAGGAACTTTGTTGTGTATGAAGACGATTCGCAGAACTCTTCTTATGTAGCGGGAGGTATTTTTAACCCTGTAATTCTAAAAAGATTCACCCCTGCCTGGAAAGCTGCCGAGCAGATCCAGACGGCGATTCCTTTTTATGAGGGACTGGAACAGAAACTTCATGTGAGGCTTATCCATAACTGGAACATATACCGAAGATTTCATTCGATAGAAGAGCAGAATGAATGGTTTGTGGCTGCCGATAAACCCAATTTATCTCCTTTTCTGGATCCTGAACTTAAGAAGAATGATAATCCTAACCTTATTGCTCATTATTCCCTTGGAAAAGTTCTGAAGACTGGAAATATCGATACCGAGAACCTTTTGGATAGTTATATAGATTACCTTAAAAACCGATCGGCCTTCAGGAATGAAAGATTTCAATATTCAGATCTCGGGATAAATGAGGGGTATTTTGAGTATCAAGGTGAAAAAGCAAAGAATATTATCTTCTGTGAGGGTTTTGGCTTAAAGAGAAACCCATTTTTCAATTACTTACCTCTGAATGGAAACAAAGGTGAGTATATTACAATCTATTCGGAAGATCTTAAACTGGATTTCGCGGTAAAATCATCGGTCTTTCTGATTCCACTTGGGAACGATCTTTATAAAGCCGGAGCTACTTATGATCATAAGGATAAGACCGCTGAAACTACGCTCAAAGCTAAAGAACGCCTTGTTAGTGATTTGAAGCAGCTCATAAAATGTGATTTTGAAGTGGTAGATCAGGTTGCGGGAATACGCCCTGCGGTAGTTGATCGCCGACCCGTTGTTGGAGAGCATCCCGAAATATCAAATCTATATTGCTGCAATGGCTTTGGGAGTAGGGGAGTACTGATTGCCCCTAATATGGCTATTGAACTTCTTGACAAAATTGAAGATGATAAAGCCCTAGATCCTGAAGTGGACCTTCAGAGATTTACACAAAAATATTATCCAAAAGATTAATTCTTACCTGCATTTTTATTGTACTTGAAAAAAATATTTATCCAGATATTTCTGGAAAGGCGCATGATCACCGGCATGAATACGATTAATGTTCCAACAATAGATAAAAACGATCCCATTAAAGACGCACCGAACAGGAGAAAGGAAATAATGAATGCGGCCACGGCAAAGGCGATCCCTACTGCATAGCTCACGTACATAGCGCCATAAAAAAAGGAAGGTTCTATCTTATATTTAGTGCCACAATTTGAACAGCGCTCGTGCATTTTATAAACCTTGTGCAGTTTATAGGGGTTGGATTCTATATACATGCTTTCTTCCTGGCATACAGGGCAGGTGCCGGTAAGAATACTGTAAATTTTAGTTCCTTTAAGGAAAGTCATCTAATTTTTTTTGCATTGCAAATTTAAGCATCTTTGCAAAAAAACTGCTTTAATGCTTAATATTCATAATCTTTCTGTCTCGTTTGCAGGCGAATATCTTTTCAGGGAAATCAGTTTCAGGCTGGGAGCCGGGGACAGAGTGGGACTTATTGGTAAAAACGGAGCCGGAAAATCCACTTTGTTAAAGATCATCGCGGGAGAACAGGAATATGACTCCGGACAGATCGCCAAGGATAAAGAGCTTAAAATTGGATTTTTAAAACAGGATCTCGATTTCGAACAAGGCAGAACTGTAATTGATGAAGCCCATCAGGCCTTTGAGGAGATAAAGGTTTTGGAGGGCAAGATGGCCGAGATCAATGAGCAGCTTGCCACCCGTACAGATTATGAAAGTGAATCCTATAATCAGCTTATCCAGGATCTTAGCGAGATCACGCACCAGTATGAGATAATAGGAGGCTATAATTACGAGGGAGAGACCGAAAAAGTACTTCAGGGACTTGGGTTTGAAAGAAAGGATTTTGATAGGCTTACAGAGACTTTCTCTGGTGGCTGGAGAATGAGGATCGAACTTGCAAAGTTGCTGCTTCAAAATAATGATATTTTACTTCTGGATGAGCCTACCAACCATCTTGATATTGAAAGTATCATCTGGCTGGAGGGATTTCTGAATAATTACCCGGGCTCAGTAATGCTCGTTTCTCATGATAAGATGTTCCTTAATAATGTTACCAACCGAAGCATAGAGATCTCCCTGGGGAATATTTATGATTACAGGAAGCCTTATTCCGAATTCATGGAATTCAGGAAAGAACTTAGGGAACAACAGCTGGCTGCGCAGAAGAATCAGCAAAAAGAAATCGAGAGTACCGAGAAGCTTATCGATAAGTTCAGGGCTAAGGCAAGCAAGGCTTCTATGGCTCAATCGCTTATCAAAAAACTTGAGAAGATAGACCGAATAGAAGTTGATGAAGATGACAATGCTGTGATGGCAGTAAATTTCCCGGTTTCTGTAAATCCAGGGAAAGTTGTGATCGAAGCAGAACACCTGGAAAAATCTTACGGAGAGAAAAAAGTGCTTCGGGATGTGAACTTTTTGATCGAGCGGCAAAGCAAGATCGCTTTTGTAGGTCAGAATGGCCAGGGTAAGACTACGCTTGCAAAGATCATCATTGGCGAGATCCCGCATCAGGGGAAACTGAAATTAGGACATAATGTTCAACTGGGTTATTTTGCACAGAATCAGGCCGAATATCTGGACGGAGAAAAAACGGTTCTTGAAACCATGGAAGATGCCGCGAATGAGAAGAACAGGACCAAGGTAAGGGATATGCTGGGAGCTTTCCTTTTTCGTGGTGATGAAGTAGAAAAGAAAGTAAAGGTCTTATCTGGAGGCGAAAGAAACAGGCTTGCCCTTTGTAAGATGTTGCTGGAGCCATTCAATGTGCTGGTAATGGATGAGCCGACCAATCACCTGGATATAAAATCCAAGAACGTGCTTAAGGAGGCGCTCAAGAATTTTGAAGGTACATTGATAATCGTTTCCCACGACAGGGATTTTCTTCAGAATCTAACCAGCAGGGTCTATGAGTTCAGAAATCATAAGATCAAGGAATACCTGGGGGATATAGATTATTATCTGGACCAGCGAAAACTTCAGGATATGAGGGCGGTTGAAAAGAGCGAAAAAGTAAAAAACCCAAAACCTCGCAACGAAGGAACTCAGAAAAAATCTTTTGCAGACCAGAAAGAAATAAAGAAATTAAAAAACCGACTGAGTAAAACAGAAGCCAAGATTACCAAGATTGAAAGGGAACTAAAGGCGAAAGACAAACAGTTGGCAGAGAATTACGAAGAAACGGTAACTAAACCAGACTTTCTTAATAACTATAATTCTTCCAAAAAGAAACTCGAAAAACTTATGGAAGAATGGGAAGAACTTCAGCTGGATCTGGAGGAATTGAGCTAGAAGTTTGCCATAAATTATTTAGACAATTAAACCATAGGGACTAAATCTAGTCCAATAAGTATTATGGATAAACGCAAGATCATTCTATCTGTTCTGGGCATCGTGCTCATCATTGCTGCTGTTTTCGGCGCTAAATTGATCATAGACAGTAATGTAAAAGAGAAACCTCCTGTTAGAAAAACCGTTAAAAGTGTATTTATAGATACAGTTGAGAACGGAACGGTTCCTATTATTGTTCCCGCTAACGGAAATATTACGGCGCTGCACAGGCTGGAACTATATTCTGAGGTTCAGGGGATCTTCAGGTATAGCAGCAAGGATTTTCGTCCGGGACAAAAATATCGTAAGGGTCAGGTGCTTCTCAGTATAGATTCTGAAGAATACCGCGCCAGCGTTCAGGCAGCGAAGAGTGATCTATATAACAATATTACGTCCATTATGCCAGATTTACGGCTGGACTATCCCGATGCTTTTCAGAAGTGGGAGAATTACCTGAATAATTTTGATATAACCAAAGCGGTGCCTGCACTTCCCGAAACCGATACCGAGCAGGAGCAATATTTCATTACTGGCCGTGGAATCATTTCGGCCTATTACAATGTGAAGAACCTGGAAGAACGCCTTGCAAAATACACCATTATTGCCCCCTATGATGGAATTCTTACCGAAGCCCTGGTAAATAAGGGAACCCTTATAAGACCCGGACAGAAACTTGGAGAATATATAGATCCAAGTGTTTATGAACTGGAAGTTTCTATCGCGAAGAAATTCAGCGATATTCTTGAAGTTGGTAAAAAGGTGGAACTTTCAAATCTTGAGGGGACTGAAACCTTTGAGGGAACAGTGAGTAGGATAAACGGGAAAGTGAATCAGGAAACCCAGAGCATCAGGGTGTTTATAAGGGTTGAAAATCCTGAGTTAAGCGAGGGAATGTATCTCGAAGCAAAGCTTGATGCTAAAGATGAAGAAAACGCGATAGAAATTCCAAGAGAATTACTTGTAGAAAGGTCTAAGGTGTTTATAGTGCAGGATAGCACACTTAACCTGGTAGATGTAAATCCCGTGTATTTCACCAATAATACTGTGGTGATAAAAGGCCTTGAAGATGGAACAAAGATACTTTCGGCAAATGTGCCGGGAGCTTATTCGGGGATGCTGGTGAAGATCGAAGGTCAGAAGGATCTTCTTAAAAAAGAACAGTCTTGAGAAATCTGATCAATTACTTTATAAAGTTCGGGGTTGCTGTAAATGTAGTGATCATCGCCTTTGTGATCTTTGGGATCATAGGGGTGCTGAACATGAAATCTTCATTTTTTCCTTTACAGGAATCCAGGATTATCAATATCAGTATTGCTTACCCGGGTTCAGCTCCTGAAGAAATAGAGGAAGGGATCATCCTTAAAATTGAGGATAACCTGAAAGGGCTTGAAGGTATAGACCGGGTGACCTCGGTTGCCAGGGAAAGTGGCGGTTCCATTACCGTGGAGATTGAAAGAGGCGAGAATATCGATGCCATGCTCACGGAGGTTAAGAATGCGGTAGATCGCGTTCCAACCTTTCCGGGAGGAATGGAACCTCTGGTGGTTTCCAAACAGGAATTTGTGCGGGAGACCATAAGTTTTGCGGTTAGTGGGGAGAATGTTCCTCTGGCAACGCTTAAGCAGATAAGTCAGCAAATAGAAAATGACCTCAGGCTGCTTGACGGAGTCTCGCAGATAGAAATTTCCGGCTTTCCCCAGGAAGAGATTGAGATCGCGGTGAGTCAGAACGACCTATTAGCCTATAATCTTACTTTTGAGCAGGTGGCACAGGCGGTCAGAAATTCAAATATCCTTTCTACCGGGGGAACTATTAAGACCGATGCAGAAGATTATCTGATCAGGGCCAATAACCGGGCCTACTATGCCGATGAGCTTAATGATATTGTACTTAAATCTAATGCTACGGGAGAGATCGTCCAGTTAGGAGATATAGCCGTGGTGAGGGATCAGTTTTCGGAGACACCGAATGCCCTTTACTTTAATGGAAATGTTGCGGTGAATGTCTCTGTTAGTAACACCAATAGCGAAGACCTTCTTTCTACCGCTGAGAAAATAAATGAATATATAGAGGAGTTCAACCAGAAGAGCAGTAACGTTCAGTTGAATGTAGTGAGTGATTCCTCCATCACCCTGGGACAGCGAACCCAGTTGCTCGTGGAGAATGGGTTTATGGGAATCCTGCTGGTGTTGTTCTTTCTTTCATTGTTTCTGAATCTTCGTCTTGCCTTCTGGGTAGCCTTCGGACTTCCAATCGCCTTTTTAGGAATGTTCATTTTTGCAGGCTCTATGGGGGTAACTATTAATGTTCTTTCGCTTTTCGGGATGATCATCGTGATAGGGATCCTGGTAGATGATGGGATCGTGATCTCGGAAAATATCTATCAGCATTCCGAAATGGGAAAAAGCCCGGTAAAAGCAGCTCTGGATGGTACTATGGAAGTAGTTCCGCCTATTTTATCGGCGATCATTACTACGGTGCTGGCATTTTCAACCTTCCTTTTTCTTGATAGCCGGATAGGAGAGTTTTTTGGAGAGGTTTCTACCGTGGTGATACTTACGCTGGTCATTTCTCTGATTGAGGCACTCATCATCCTGCCTGCCCATATTGCACATTCCAAGGCGTTAAGGAGAACTTCTGAAAATGGACAGCCGAAGAAGAAGGGCATTAGAAGTCTGTTCCATTATATGCGGAAGATAAATTCGCTTGGCGACCGGGCAATGAGCTTTATGCGGGATAAAATTTACAGTCCTGTTTTGCGATTTGTGTTGACCCAGCAGATAATGGCATTTGCAATACTTGCTGTGGTACTTATACTTACTATAGGAGCAATCGGAGGGAACTGGATACGTATCACACTTTTTCCGAGTATCGCCAGTGACAGGGTGAGCATAGATTTGCTTATGCCCGAGGGAGTGAATCCCGAAAGGACCGATTCTATAATTTCACTGGTGGAGTCTGCGGCATGGCGAGTTAATGAAGAATATACCGAGAAGCAGACGGGAAATAAACAGGTAGTTGAAAATATTATAAAAAGGGTTGGTCCCGGTAACAATAAAGCTTCTTTACAGGTAAATCTTTTACCCGGGGAGGAAAGGGGTTTTGGTTCGCCCGAGATCACTAATGCGATAAGGGATGAAGTAGGGCCTGTATACGGTGTGGAAAGTCTCACTTTCGGTTCCGGAGGAAATTTTGGTGGTTCGCCTATATCGGTTTCTCTCCTGGGAAATAATCTTGGAGAACTGGAAGCGGCCAAGGAAGAATTAAAACAGAATCTGGAAAATAATTCTCTTTTAAAGGATGTTACCGATAACGATCCAAAAGGTATCAAAGAGATCAACGTACAGCTCAAAGATAATGCCTATGCGCTTGGGCTGGACCTAGGTGAGGTGATGAGACAAATAAGGAATGGATTCTTTGGAGCCCAGGCACAGCGTTTTCAGCGTGGTCAGGATGAAATTAGAGTATGGGTACGATATAACAGGGAGAACAGATCTTCAATCAATAATCTTGACGAAATGAGAATTGTCACTCCTTCAGGTCAGCGTGTTCCGTTCGACGAGATCGCTAATTATGAAATTGTCAGGGGAACAGAGTCTATAAGTCATCTTGATGGAATGAGGGAGATCCGGGTTTCAGCAGATATGGAAGACCCCAATGGCAGTTCTACTGAGATCCTTGAAGATATCAGGGCAAATGTGATTCCACCAATACTCGAAAAATATCCAAGTATCACCGTCTCTTATGAAGGTCAGAACCGGGAAGCTTCAAAACTTACCGATTCAGCTGCTAAGGTGATTCCTATTATTCTCTTCCTGATCTATGCTACCATTGCCTTTACGTTCAGAAGTTACAGTCAGCCATTTCTGCTAATGATCATGATCCCTTTCAGTATTATTGGAGTGGCGTGGGGTCACTGGTTGCATGATTTTCCTATCAATGTTCTTTCGGCACTAGGTATCATAGCCCTGGTGGGAATTATGGTAAATGACGGATTAGTTCTCATAGGTAAATACAATGGCTTCCTACGGGAAGGAATGGATTTCAAAAAAGCACTTTATGAGGCGGGAAGATCAAGATTCAGAGCTATCTTCCTTACTTCTCTTACAACTATCGCCGGACTCGCTCCGCTGTTACTGGAGAAGAGCAGGCAGGCTCAATTCCTGAAACCAATGGCGATCTCCATTTCTTATGGGATAGCGGTTGCAACAGTGCTTACACTATTGTTATTGCCGTTACTTATATCTATAAGTAATAGTATCAAGGTCGGGGGCCGTTGGTTAAGAACAGGAGAAAAACCTGCAAAGGAAGACATGGAAAGAGCAATTAAAGAGAAAAAAGAAGCAGCATCACATGAAAGTATTACATAGTCTAATTCTTGTTCTTATAGTTGGTTGTTTTTCTCCTGCATTGGCCCAGCAGCCGGTCTTGACCAAAGAGGAGGTAATTGCCAGAGCCCTTGAAGAAAATTTCGGGATAAGACTCGCGCGAAATGATGTTGAAATAGCTGAAAACAATCAGAGTATCCTTAATTCGGGATACCTGCCCAGTCTTAGTGGAAATGCTGGTGCTAATTATGATATCAATGACCGTCTTACAGAACCGGATGGCAGGGAACCAGTGGATCAGCGGGATATTGAGAACACACGTTACAATGCCTCCATAAACCTTGATTATACTCTTTTTGATGGTCTTGGAAGGTTATACAATTACAGGAGCCTGAAGGAGCAATATGATCTCTCTCAACTGCAAGCGAGGGAAACCATTGAGAATACCATTCTGCAGATTATGAGTGTGTATTATGAAGTAGCTCGTTTATCTGAAAACGTGGGTGTACTTGAGGAAAGTCTTGGAATATCACAAAACAGGGTGACGAGGGCCAAATATCAGTTTCAGTATGGGCAGGCAAATAACCTGGTTGTATTGAACGCCAGGGTAGATGTGAATAACGACAGCATTGCCTTGATAGAGGCTGAACAAAGGCTTAGAAATACCAAAAGAGACCTGAATGTCTTGCTTAACCGGGAAATCAGCTCCAATGAATTTAAGGTAGACACCACGGTCAATTTCATTTCAGAACTGGAATTGGAGAGTTTTGTTGATCAGGCTGAGCTGAATAATGTGTCGCTGTTACAGATAGAAAAGAATCTTGAAATTAGCGATTATGATATCAGGATAAGTAAGTCGGGCTACCTGCCAACTTTGGGCCTTACCGGTTCTTATGGCTGGAACAGGAATGAGAGTGCGGCTACCGCTTTTTTTCCGGGATCAACCACAACTACCGATGGTTTGGCTGCAGGATTGAGTCTTAGGTGGGATATCTTCGATGGTGGAAGAACAAGTGTACAGATCAAAAATTCCAAAATACGATATCAGAATCAGGAGATCATCAAAGACCAATTGATAAGCGAGGTTGAAAGGGATATAGCGAACGCACTTGGGAATTACCGCAATAAACTATATATTTTGAACGTTCAGCAGGAGAATGTAGAAACGAATATGGACAATTTTAACCGGTCTGAAGAACAATATAAACTAGGGAGAATTACATCTATAGAGTTCAGGCAGGCACAGATAAATCTTCTGGATGCCAGGACCAGTCTGAACCTTGCCAAATATGACGCAAAGCTTGCTGAACTACAGGTGCTTCAGTTGACCGGTCAGTTGTTGAATGTTGAGTTGTAATTATGTACGAACATTTTTTTCAGTGTCCTTACTGCTGGGAAGAGATCTCCGTTCTTCTTGATCCTTCAATTTCCCATCAAACCTATATAGAAGACTGTGAAGTCTGTTGCAGGCCTATAGAATTTCATGTGAGTTTTGAAAATTCTGAACTTGTAGGTTTTGAAGCAAGGGATATAGAGCAATAATATTTCGGTTTCAAGTATCATCACTTCTGAATAATCGCTAATTTTAAATTAATAATTTAATTATGGCAATAAGTTTTGAATTAGCGGACCACGTGGTTGGAATTATGGTAAATGAGGATGTTACCAGTGAGTATCTGGAAGAGATCCATGGGCTTATTGAAGAGAAGTTACAGGAACACGATTATATTAATCTTTTTTGTGAGATCATGCCCGATAATAAGGTACCCTTGAAATTACTCCTTGAGAATATTAAATTCAAATTCGATCATTCTAACCAGATCAAGAGACTGGCCATGGTAACAGATCTTGGCTGGGTACGTACTTTTATGGATATAGATAATTTCTTTGTAAGTACCCAGGTAAAGTCTTTTGAGATAAAAGACAGGCTTGAAGCCATTCAATGGATTTCTCAATAATTTTCCTAAAAAAAGTTTGGTGTAATACTAAAATCTATCTTATATTTGCCGTCCAATATCGCGGGATAGAGCAGTAGGTAGCTCGTCGGGCTCATAACCCGAAGGTCACTGGTTCGAGTCCAGTTCCCGCTACTAGCAAAAAGCCACTCAATCGAGTGGCTTTTTTATTGTTGTAAGATGGAAAAAATAGGCAGATAAGAATAAGCGGAAGGTTCGAGTCTTCTTTAATGCTTGCAGTATGTTTTACTACTTAATTATGAAATTTCACCTTTTTTATTAAAAAAAAATTATTTTGAGTGAAAATTAAATTTTTGAAATGATGAAAACTCTTTTCTTCCTAGGGATATTTTTTGTCGCAATTCAATCTTTTTCTGCTCAGTCAGTAAATTCAGCTACTGAAAATAATATTTTCGAGGTTGCTGATAGCTTGGCAAGCAAAGAATTTTCAGGTGTCATCATCCTTCAAACTAATGAAGGAGATAAGAAAGTTTTCGTTAATGGAATGGCTAATGATGAATTAAAGCAATCTCTTGAGGAGAGCGATTTATTTAATCTTCTATCTTTAGGTAAATCTCTTACGGCAGCTGTTATCTTGAAGCTGGTGCAAGAAGGAAAGTTAAAATTTCAGGATACAATTAGCAAATATTTGCCTCACAGGGAAATCCCTAATAAGGATAAAATTACCATTCAACAATTGCTTTCACACACTTCAGGTCTAGGAGATTATATGGCTACTGAAGACTATGAATCCCTTCCTGATTCTGAAGTAGACCTCATGACATTGTTATCCATAATTGAGCAACAACCAATAAAGGGAAAACCTGGAGAATCCTTTGTGTATTCTAATAGCGGTTATATAGTATTAGGAGCAATCATCGAAGCTATCGGGCAAGATTCTTATGAAGATTTATTAAAGGAAAAAGTTTTGCAGCCTGCGGGAATTGAGGAAGTTCGTTTTTCGGTTGGAGGCAGGGAAGTGAATTATTATTCAGGAGAATCCAGAGAGCGAGTTAATGAAGGTTTGCCACCTGCCTCGTCTGATGGAGGGATTTGGATGAGCGCAGGAGATTTATTAAAGTTTTTGAATTTTCTTTTCAGTGATGATTTTACAGACGAAAGTCGAGGCCTTCTTTTTGGTCGTATTTTAGAATTTCCAGACAGAGGTGAAAGGAAAAATGGAGGGCTTGCTTCATCCTTTCTTGTTTATGAGTACCCTCCAGAAATTAAGGTGATTGGCAATAATGGTGGTTATAAAGGCTCCACCTATTCCGCATTCAGAGTATTGTATAACCAGAAAGGCGAAAGAGTTATGACAACAGTCTTATCTAACAGGCAAGATACTGCGGGTCCAGTTATTAAGGCATTGGAAAGTGAAATCAGGAAATATCTTCAGTAGTTAATATTTTATTAGGGTTGCTATTGCCGACAAATCCTGAAAGAATTTGTTCGATATTTCAAGCTTTCCTGCTACTAGCAAAAAGCCACTCAATCGAGTGGCTTTTTTATTTTCATTGTGTTCTAAGTTGGTAATCAGTAAAATACCTCTTTGGTGGTATTTTGCCGTATCTATACTATCCCTATTTTACGAATCCAATATTAACCGGCTGGGATCCCTGCGTCTTACCACAAATCAAATTATATGCTAAGAACAAAAATTATTTTATCCCTTCTGGGGATAATGATCATTTTGGGCTGTTCAAAAGATGAACCGTCTGAAAACTTAAAACCTAATCCTGAGGTTAGTGTAGGTGTTTTTATTGATAGTCCCGTGGAAGGACTGTATTATGAGACTCCTTCCCGCAGCGGTTTTACAAATTCAGCAGGTGAATTTGAATACCTCAAAGGGGAAAAAGTGAGTTTTTACGTCGGCGACATTAAATTAGGAAGTGCCATGGCAAAATCTGTGATGACGCCAATAACTATTGCTTCTGTTAAAGGGGCATCCATTTATACTAAAGAAGTGAAGTATATGGCAGCCTTCCTGCAAACACTCGATTTAGATGGAAATCCCAAGAACGGGATAAAACTGATACCCGATGTGGTTAATGCAATAGACCAGCAAAACATCAGCTTCAAACAACCGCAACAGGACCTCATGTTTAATATTGTGAAACTGGTAAAGGAAACAACAGGAATAGAACTTAATGAGGTTTATCCTGAACAGGCAGCATCACATTTGGCAGAAACCCTCGGGGAGAATTATAATTCCTATCAGAACCTTCTTCCTATACTTAAAAGCTGGAGCAACAGTGCCGCGGCTATGTCCAGTTTTGAGTGGTCTACTGTACTTGATGAAGATGGAAAGATTCAAAAATTTATCAGGATGGAGAAATATCCATCCAGGTTATCATCTGAATATGAAATTTTGAGCTTTAATGAAAATGGGTTTCCGGAAAGTTATTTATATAGATCATACATTTCGGGTGAAGTTAATTATTCAGAAAAGGTTGATATAATCTATGACGAGATTGGCCAGATTTCTGGCTTTGACAGGTTCAATATCAACGGTGATAGTTATACTCAATTCGGAAAATTGATGTTTACGGAGTTAGATTCTAATGGTTATGTGCTCACATCAAAGGCATATACTCCTGCCAATGAATTTCAACAACAATGGGTTTACCAGAGATTGGAAAATGGGAACAAGACCTCCGCAATGAGATATTTAACAGAAGAGATCGTAAATGAGGTGAATTATAGTGCCAGAAATGAGTATACTTATACTGATTTTGGTGACCTCCATACCTTGAATCAGTTTTTCCCTGATCGATCAGACAGGTTTAATACCTATTTCTACCGGGAGGATAATACGCTTTCTCAAAGGACAATGGAATTTTCAAATAACATACGAGTATATGATTATTTCTATGATGAAAATGAAGTTCAAAATGCCTTTCATATAACTGAAGGGGAGTGGCGTAGTGAATATGTTGAGTTTTATCCTAATGGAGATTATAAACTTGTAAATACCTATTATAAGGATTGGTTACAGGAAATAGCAGCTTTCGATGAAGAAGGATATGCTATGGTGAAAGTATGGGATTTAGATAAGAGCGGAAGCTTTAAAGTGGAATATAGAACGCCAGATTGGAAGCTATACAAAGCTGAATATTATGACAACGATGGGAATTTATTTAAAACAGAACACTATGATGAAAATGAAGTTTTGATAAATACCGAATATGTATAATTCGAAAATTCCAGTATAGTATAATAAAAAGCCGCTCGCTCGAGTGGCTTTTTTTATTTTGGTAGATATTTATCCTGAATAATTTTTATTACCTGTTAAGCTATTAATCGATATAATTCCTGTTACATCGAGGCTTTTAGGAGCAATAATTTGAAATTCAGTATATTGATTTATAACCAACCAAATCAATACAATATGAATTTTAAAGCACATACTTTATTTCTATTATGTACCCTGGTACTATCCTTTTTAACAACCTATTCCCAAAATAAGACCAGACCCCTGGAAAAAATAAGGGCTTTAGACCTTGATTCATCTAAATATGAGGTGATCGTCTATCATCCCGAAGGAGCTCACGAAAAAGCAAAGGACTTAGGACCTCTTATGGCCGATGCCCTGGAATATTATGAAGAGAACTTTGGAACCGATCTCAATTTCCGTCTTGCCTTACTGGATGAAAATACCTGGCATGCTTTGGATACCGATGTTCCATACGGACTTCCGTTCTATTCGGCGGGTAATACATCTATTGCCATTATCCCTTCGAGGGCAGATGGGGTTGTATATGATTTTATGCTTAAAATAAAAGATAAGGTTTCCCCGGATTTACGGTCTGAAATCTCTGAAATGGGATATTCTTATGAGAAATTCTCAGCAAAAATGCTTGATCTCATTGGTTTTCATGAAATAGGACATGCTTACATGAATGCTTATGGGATCAATGTTACCAATCACTGGTTAAATGAATTTGTAGCGAATTATTTTTCGTATGCCTTTTTGAGGCGAACAAACCCTGACCTTGCAGATCTGTGGGATCTTTCTAACAGGGTTATATTGGATGCCTATAGCCCAATCCATAACAGTTTAGATACATTTAATGAAAAATATGCAGGAGTGGGAGTGGCAGATTATGCCTGGTACCAGTGCATGTTCGAAAAGCGGGCCAACCAACTATTTGATAAAAGAGGTGAAAGGTTTCTCAAAGAGCTCAAGGAGGAATTCCCGGCAGGAGCAGAAGACCTGGACGATAATGAAGCGCTTCTGTCAAGGCTGGAGAAGATCGAGCCTGGGTTTGTGGAATGGAGTGAGGAATTTAAATAATGGAATGAATGAGTGCCAGATCAAAAACAAAGGTCTTGATATTTCAAATTTTCCGCTAATAAAATAAAAGCCACTCAACTGAGTGGCTTTTATTATTTGTGAGGTCTATATCCTCATGCAACTAAGTTTTGGATTTCTATTTTGTTATTTGAATCATATGCTCATTCAGAGCCGGTGGAGGAATAATATTTCCGCTAAAATTTACCTGGTCAAAATATTTCAAAAACCCAGCCTCTTTGGCGGCCTTTTCCAGTTGGTCCGAACTTTCTTTGTTCGGAAATTTCCATACTGCCATAAACTGATAATCCATCCGTTCCCCACCGGTATTATTATTTATTGCAGTCCCAATAATTTGGGCTCCACTCTGCAATGTTCCCATAAGCACTGGATTGATCTTGTTTTCAAAAAACTCAGTTCTTTCCTCTGTAGTTAACTTGTACCATTCGGGTTTTGCTTTCCATATCTCGGTTAGAATATAGCTATTATCTGCCTTGGTATTCTCTTGTGCACAGAGCGTTGAAAAACAGAAAAATGAAACGGATAAGAAAAAAAATAATTTTTTCATTTTAATAATATTTGGTTGATAATTAGGAAAATAAATTGAGTAGGGAATGCTAGAAGATATAAAAAATATTTCGTTTTTCAAATAAACGTAGCATCCAGGATAGCAGCAGTCGTACTAAAATGGCTAGATTGAATTTTCCTGATATATCTATGGCTAGACCTCTATGGAAGAAGTATTCCCTTTAAAGTTTCAGGTTCCAAAGTGTATTTATCCAGAAGCTTTCCAGATACGAAGGCTTTAATATTGATCATTTCAACATTATCGGATATCTCCACCTCCACAAAAAACCTTTCAACAGTGTATAAAGCGAAGTTTTTGTACCTGCCGCTTCTGTATTCAAGGATCTCTCCGGTAAAACTAATGATCTCTTTTTTCTCGCTCTCTGGGAGTCGATTGAATTCCTTTAAGGTGATTAATTCCATTTTAGTAGGGTTTAATGGATGTTTTTATTCTATACAGGGGGAAGTTCATATTATAATAAATGAACATAAGGTCTAAATTATCTGACTAAAGATAAGGCGCGTAATAGTGTAAATTTTATAAATAGCTGTTAACTAGTGTTTTATTTTTGTTAATCATCAGGGGAAATGGGACTGCTAATGGTCTTTCTTATTGCAGAATCCCCGGGATCGCCAAGTTCATGATGAGAATTCAATTTAAAAAGGCTTGCGAATTTGCAGTTCCTGAGGCGTTAACTTTTTTGTGAAAAAATAAAAGAAGCGCCCTGGTTCTGAGCGCCTCTTTAAAAAAAAAACACCTAAGTCTGAAAAATTAATTTGAACTTATTAATTGTTTGAATTCATCAGAATTGAACATGGCACTGGCATCATGCCCAACACCATCAACCTCGATCTTCTGATGATTGTTTTCAGAAGAATAGAAGGTCTCAAAATAAATGAACATATTCCTTCCCCGCTCAAGTCTGTTTGAGCCTAATAGAATCGCAGCACAATCTGTGGTATTAAGGGTTCCTTGGGTTTGGGTATCGTTGGTTCCCAGTAAATAAACAGTATTTCTGGATATTTGCTGCTGCCGGAGATCTTCCTGGGTTATTCCATCTACATAGGCCGGTGCGAATTCATATCCGTAAGGCCAGTAATTGTAACCCGTGCAATCTGCAGGAGTGTAGAATTCACCGGTACTTTCATTATATCGATTTCCGTCAGGATAGTAGAAATACTGGTTGTTTGCCACGACATAGCGAAACTCATAATCGGGATGGCTGGCTTCCGATGTATTCACTATCGCATAATGCTGTGCAAATGCTGCTCCCGAGCTATGCCCGGCAATTGTGATCTTCCTGAGGTTAGGAAACTTTTCCTGGTCGCTCAGATAGTCTATCATCACATCAAGAACTGAAAATGAACTGATATTAACCTGGCTATTCCCTGAATCGCTACCAGTTCTCCAGTCACTACCCCAGAATAATTCTGTATCTGTCGCACCGGATTCTTCTTTGAAATAAGGAGATATAACTAGTGTGTTCTCCAACATTCCGACATCACCAAGGGAATTGGTCATATATCGAAAATAATTATCGGCATCCCGGTTTTGCCCGTGAACTGAAAAGACGACTTCCTCGATTTCTTCCCATACATAATCGGTATCAGAAACTATGTCGAATGTACTGTAGAACTCAAAAGAAAAGCCTTCAGTGATCTCCAGTTGCTGCATACAGTCTAGGGTAGCCGAAGTACAGGGTGACTTTGTCTCTTCTGCTTCGGTTGTGGTAAAGCTCCTTGAAAACTGAGTGGATAGCACTTCGCCATTATTTCCAATTGTCGTTGTATTAATGCTTATGTTATAGGAGGAGTTAGGATTAAGGCCTGAATAGGATATAATCGCTTTCGAGCCTGCGCTGGTCAGGCTAATGTCATAAGTTGCTTCTCCCTGGGAATCTGAAAATGAAAATGCTTCCGCAAATTCTTCAGAATTCAGAGTGCTGGAAAAGGCGATTTCTATGCTTCCATCCAGCGGAACATTGGACATATCATTACTCAGATTTGAGCCATTGATCCTTACCGAACTAATTGTCAGTTCCTCTTGCGGCGGATCTGAGTCGTCGGTATCGCAGCTTATAAAAAGCAAGGCGATTATTAATGATTTCAGGATCTGAAATGATATGTTTGGTTTTTTCATCATGTTTTTTTAGAGCGGGAGACAGAGCTCCCGCTCGTGACTAATTCTACTCACAAAGTGGATATACGCAACTGGAATTTTGAGTGGTGGTTGAACCTGCGGCACAATCTATCCCGCCAACGGTCCAATCACCATTGATCTTATAGGCCCAGGATCCTGAGTATTCCCAGATTTCTCCTGTCCCATCCACATTGGCATCTCCATAAGTTTCAACTACGGTCTCGCCATTGAAAAGCTCGACACCGTCATCTCCATTCTGGTTCATGGAATCTGATTCGAACACATGTTCAAATTCATCCATGCATCCACCAAAATAGGCTGCTATGGTGCCCGGTTCTCTGGCGAGCAAAATGTCATCACCTTCTTCAACAGCTATTTGTGGGAATACGTATTCCACGCCATCGGTTCCACCACCATTATTGGTGATTCCAACACCATAGATGCTAAGGTCTTCAATATCCTTATTCGCTTTAAAGTGTACGGCTTTTCCACCGTTCGTACCACTGCCATCCCAAAGTATGGCCAGTGCTCCCTTAAGCTCAAGAGCTTCTTTACAAATTGGATATGGACAGGATGACTGGCTGTTAAGAGAAGCTCCAACGCTGCAATCAACACCGCCATAAGTCCATTCCCTGCCTATTTTATAAGCCCAGGAACCTGAATATTCCCATTCTAAACCAGTTCCGTCAACATCAGCATCTCCGTAAACCTCGATAACGGTTTCCCCATTATAAAGCTCTATCGCGTCATCGCCGCTCTGGCTGATCGAATTGTTAGATTCGAGTATTACTGCAAATTCATCGGTGCAATTTTCGAAATAAGCCGATAATGCTTCCGGATTACGGGCAACGAGGACATTATCCCCTTCAGAAAGTGAGATCGCCGGGAAGGTATATTCAGGGCCATCGGTTCCACCTCCGTTATTTGCAACCCCAATACTGTAGATACTAAGATCTGCGATATCGGCATTGGCAACCACATGAACCGCTTTACCATCGTTGGTGTCAGAACCATCCCATGTAAGTGCCATAACACCTTTAAGGGAAAGTGGAGGTAGTTCTTCTGTAATATTTATCTCCACCATCGTATTATCATTATCGGTCGCATTCTCGATTGAAGCAACACTTATGATCACTGACTCGTTATCATCATTTTCCTGGTCTGGAGTTGTAGTAAGATCGAATGTAGTGGAAAGTTCACCTGCAGGAATCACCAGTTCAGTGCTGCTCACTGAATAATCGGTGTCTAAGGTAGCTGAGCCACCAAAATCAAGAACTACCGTTACATCTTCATCGGTATCCTTATCCAGTTCTGCAGTGATCGTTATGGTCTCGGCACTTTCTTTTACCTTATCGGCTTCTGAAGACAGTTTAATCACCGGAGGCACATAAGCTGCGGTTCTGAAATTGATGTTCACCGGTTCTTCTAAAGCTTCTCCTTTAGTGCCATATTCTCCTGCGGGGAGCGCAATCGTGTAACCGGTTTCATATTCAAACCGATCGTTTGGAGTTATGGTAACTATCGAATTGGAATTTGAAAACTCCAGGCTGTAGTCGGCGTTTCCTCCTTCAGAATTCACCTGAAGTGCTGAACTCAGCGCTTCAGTATTCAAACTGTGAGAAAATACCAGGGTTAAATTTGATTCCACAGGAATATTATCGGCCCCATCCATCAAATCATCTTCACCAATATTCTGTTTTAGCAGCCTAAGAACTCCGTCATCCTTAACAGCTATGTCATCATCATTGGAACAGGCTGCGAAAGCCAGTAAGATGAAGATAAAGACACCGGAACTCAAAAGTGCTCTCGTTTTAAATTTTATAATTGTTTCCATTATTTAATGTTTTAGAGAGTTATTCTATTTTATGGTTGTTTTTTTAGTACAAATTCTTCACTGAATCCAAAAGGATCAAAATCCCAAAGGATAGGTAGCATTAGGTAGACCATCACTGTAAGGATGAGAACTGAGATGAGATTCATCCAGATACCAGTCTTTACCATGTCTGGGATCCTTAGGTACCCTGAACCGAACACCACCGCATTTGGCGGAGTCGCCACCGGCAACATGAAGGCACAAGAGGCTGCCACCGTTGTTGCTACCAGTAACATATAGGGATTCAGGTCTAGTTTTAATGCGATAGGGGCCAGAATGGGCAGAAGCATCGCTGTTGTCGCCAGGTTTGATGTAAGTTCTGTGATGAAATTCACACTGAAAATTACGA
Organism: Gramella jeungdoensis; assembly: GCF_023805255.1. Lineage (GTDB taxonomy): Bacteria > Bacteroidota > Bacteroidia > Flavobacteriales > Flavobacteriaceae > Christiangramia > Christiangramia jeungdoensis. The sequence continues at coordinate 79,942 of NZ_JAMSCK010000003.1, read as the reverse complement.
TCAATACCAGAAGTAGTAGTGGTAGTGCCTGGAGCAGGGTCATCTGCAGCCCAAACCATTCAGCCAGACCCGTAACCTCAAATCCTGAAGCGAGGGCCATACCACCACCAAATAGGAGAATAATTCCCCAAGGCATTTTTACGGCTTCCTTCCATTTAATAATTCTTTTACCTTCACTTCCAGAACCTATCGTGAAAAGGGTAATTCCCGCGATCATCGCAATAATGGTATCATCTATTCCAGGCAGGAATTTTTCCAGTATAAATGAGCGAGTGATCCAGCAGAAAGCCGTGATGATAAAAACGCTCATTACGATCTTTTCTTCCCTTTTCATAGGGCCCAATTCAGCGATCAATTTTTGAATTTCCTGTTTCCCGCCGGGGAATTCTTTCTGTTTAAAATTGAAGGCTACATGGGTTAAATAATACCATGAGATAATAAGTAGTAAAACAGATATTGGTAGACCGAATTTCAGCCACTGAAAAAAGGTGATATCTATATTGTATATCTCCTGAATATATCCGGCAAAGACCAGGTTAGGCGGTGTGCCTATAAGGGTTGCGACACCTCCAATAGATGCACTGTAAGCGATACTTAACATCAGGGCTTTTCCGAAGATCTTATTCTCATCTTCCGCGGTGGAAGGATTATCCTTAAGTTGTGAAACGATAGACATCCCTATGGGAAGCATCATCACCGATGTAGCGGTATTTGATATCCACATAGAGAGGAATGCCGTTGCCACCATAAAACCAAGAATGATATTCTTTACATTGGTTCCTATTAATTTGATAATATGGAGTGCTATACGTTTATGAAGGTTCCATTTCTCTATTGCGATCGCAAGCATAAATCCGCCCATATAAAGGAAAATATATTTGTGGCCGTAAGAAGCGGTCGTGGTTGAAAGCTCAAGTGCTCCCGTTAATGGAAATAGAACAATTGGGAGTAAGGCAGTTACAGCGATAGGTACTGCTTCTGTCACCCACCATAAAGCAATCCAGATGGTAGCGCATAAAACGTCGTAAGCCGCGTCTGGCATGCCCTCAGGTCCGCCAATGCTTTGAAGTGCAAGAAATAATACCGGCCCAAGTGCTAAAAAAATATTTTTCCGAACCTTCATTAATGTGTCTCTTTAAATGATTCCATGTCAAAGTCTTCCACCAGTTGCCTTAGAAAAGCTCCGGTTTCAGGGAGAACAAAATTCAAATACAACATGTCTCCGTCAGAATCTGTGGTTTTTAATCGGTTCGGAATATCTTTAACAGATTTGCCTGTGAGATATTTATAGTAAATAAGGGCTACAAGGTAAGACCCGTCAGATGAAGGATGTTTATCATCAAAGTACATCTTCAGGTCTGGCCTCGCTTTTTGAGCCTGCATGAAAATGGTTCCCACGGGAACTACGTTCACACCGGTCTCTTTTCCAAGTTTTATATAGGAATTGCCAATAGTTTCCTGCATTAACGGATTGGAATCATAAGCCCAGGTCATTGAAAGCAGGGGAGTGGCATCTTTTTCCTTTACAAGCTCAATGAGCTTGGTGGCATAAGTAGTAAACCTTTCAGGTGCATCTATGGTACTCATACTATGATCCTGAAGCACCACATAGTCCCAGCTTTCATTTTCTAGCATATTCCGGCTATTGGTTTCCTTTTCTTTCTTCCAGTGTTGTTCAAGGTTACTGCCGCCTACAGTAGATTGCGAGGTTTGCAGTTTTACACCCTGATCTTTCGCCATAGCTTCGACCATCTGGGGCATATTCCAGAAATAGGTGAAACTATTTCCAACAAACAGAATTTTATCTGCCTGCTTTTCCTGGCTGAACAATACAGCCGGAAGAAAAAGTAATATGATAGATAGACGCAGTAAACGTCGGGCATTATTTCTCTTCATTTCTGTCATTATCATGAATTGATATCTGTAGGTTCAAAAAAGTCTGGAATTGGGTTTGGGACGTTTTCATTCCTGTCTATTTCAGTTTGGGGGATTAGAAAACGCTGAGGCAACTGGTTACCTGTATTAGGCTCTACCGGAACCCTTACGTTACTTTCATTAAGAGTTCTTCGCATGTCATTGAATGGTTCAATAAGTCCGAAAAGTGTAACATATCTTTCTTCCAGGATCTCTCTTAATAAGGCATCTTCGGGACTCAGTCCGTCAGGGTTTTCAATGCCTCCTGAAGCGAAATCTGCGGCTGTATAAGCTTCATAATTAAGATTAGCCGGGTCAATATTCATCAAATATCCACCACCATCCATAAAGGCCCTGAAATTATTGAGCGCATCCAGTCCGGCGTCAAATCCCTGCGATCTTAATGCTGATTCGGCAAGTATCAGAAGATTTTCCTGGTAAGTTACCAGTGGAGCGGGAGCTGTTTGCGCTGCAAAACCATCTTCAATATTCGGCTGAACTCCTACGCTGGTAATATTGAAGAGATAGTTAAATCTCGCTGTTTCGTCGGTTTTAGAGTTTCCGCGATAATTTTCGGGCATCGGGTTTTCCGATCCGGGTTGCACCAAACTGGTCATAAAATCAGAAACTACCACATCGGCCTGTCTAACTGCGACAGCAAATAACTGATAATTTAAATTTGAATTTTCAGCCGCTGTACCGTGTGGAGCGTACATGCTGTTCTCCATAGAACTTATTCCATTTTGTGCAGCCTGATAAGCTAAATCGTATTGTTTTGTAACTAAATAAAATCTTGCTTTTAGAGTATAGGCGGATTCGATCCACTTATTTGGGGCACCATCATAATAAATATCAGAACCTCCTGCCGGACGTCCACCTCCGGTTTGCAAATTAGCAATAGCCTCGTCCAGGCGATCCTGGATTTTCTGAAATACGGCAGGCTGATCTTCATAAGCAGGATTCATATTCTCAATATCGCCAGCTTCATCATAAGGAACATCTCCATAAAGTGAAGCTGCAGTCCCAATAATATATGCCTGTAAAACCTGGGTAATTCCAAGGCTTACAGGACCAATATTATCATCTATCGCAACAGTTTCAGCAACAACTGCATTTCTATATGCATTTACATAGAGATCATACCATAAAGCATTAAAAGTACTGGTAGTTACATTGTATTCTGATAAACTCAGGTGCTGGCGGTCTAATCCTGTGTATTGTCCGGCAAAAAGGGCAGACCTTCTTGCTGTTTCCCCACTCTGTACAAGAAGATTTCCAACTTCAGCACCTGTTAGGATACTACCAAATGTACTTTCTGTAATATTATTAGGGTCGTCATTAATGCCATCTACCAGGTCGCTACACGAGAGCTGAAAGCTTACAACAAGTATTAAAATTATAATTCGTTTCATGTTGTTGATAGTTTTAAAATTTTACGTTAAGATTTACCAGATATGATTTTGTTCCCGGGTTGTTGAAATAGTCAATACCACGAGCTGCACTAATCCCGGAAAGGTTGGTATCTGGATCATTACCTTCAAACTCTGTCCATAAAAACAGGTTTCTTCCGGTTAATGTAAGTTCTATAGATTGAAGTTTTGTGGTTTTTTTTAGCCATTGGGAATCCCATAAATAACCCAGACTTAATTCACGAAGCCTTGTCCAGGAACCATCTTCAATATAAAGTTCATCAGTCCCTCCACCAAAAAATCCTCCTTCACCATTATACCATGATTCGGTAAGTGCTACAGGTCCTCCACCAAAATCCTGAATATTTCCACGGAAGGTTTCACCTATATTGATCACATTACCTGCTGAAGTCACATAATTTCGTTCAGCAGTAACTCTGTTAGCTGTATCGTACCATCTACCCAGATCACGAAGTACAGATTTTGTTCCAGCGAAAATATCGGCTCCCTGATAGGTTTCCAGCAATGCTGAAAGTCTAAAATTTTTGTATTTAATAGAAGTAGACAATGCTCCCTGCCAATCTGGATTGGGATCCCCAATCACACCAACTTCCTGATCTTGTATAGGAAATCCATTTTCATCTAAAGCATAATTACCTTCTTCATCCCTTAAAACTCTCGAACCCCAAAGTACACCTAGTGGCTCACCTTTAACCGCTCTGGAAGAAACTGCTGCCAGTCCTCCTAAATCGAATGATTCTATACCAACTAGGTCGGTAACTTTATTCTCTACAGTGGTGAAATTTGAGTTAATGCTCCATGAGAAATCATCTGTCAGGATTATTTGATATCCTAAATCTAACTCGAGCCCTTTATTCTCAATTTCTGCTCCATTAGCATAAATGGAACTGTAACCGGTTGAGTTGGGTAAAGGAAAATCTAAAAGGACGTCCTCGGTTTTATTATCGAAATAAGTAGCACTAAATCGAAGTTTATCCTGAAGGAATCTAAGATCTACTCCAAATTCAACTTCTTTTTTTCTTTCAGGTCTTAGTGCGTTATTTCCTCTACTAGCAGCTGGAATGAACGCTCCATTTCCGAATAGGGTCAAATCGAGGTCACCACCAAGACTATCGCCAAATGAAGGTGAAACGAATATATTGGAAGTATTATAACGAGAGGGTTGCACCCCAACCTCACCATAAGAAGCTCTTAATTTACCGAATGAAAGTACATCGTCATTGATGTCCAGAAGCTTGGTGAACTGCCATGCCAGTGACGCCGATGGAAAAGCGAAAGTATTATCTACATTATTCCCGAAGGTAGAGGCTGATTCTACCCTGATAGTTCCCGTGAAATATAACATTTCAAGGGCATTAAGAGATAGGGAGGAATAGACCGCTGCGGTTCTTTCATGGCCTTCAGTACTTGTAACCGATCTGTTTTCAGGCAATGCATTGTCTATATCACGAATTCCGCTATCTACATCTACAAACTGAATGAAATTTCTTGCGGACGCTCCCTCAACACTTCTTGATTTTGAATTATAGTTGAATCCCGCAAGGAAAATACCACCAAAATCATCACTTACGTTAAACTGAGATTTGGCGATATAATCCATATTGAAAATGGTGTTGGTAGCAATAGAATTATCTATAAGGCCTGAACGATAGGCACCAGCAGCAGATCCAGGGGTAAAGAATTCATCTCGTTCTTCACTATAATGGTCAAGACCAACTCTTGCGATAAGGTCCAGCCAACTCATTGGTTCTGCCGTAAGTTCAAAATTGGTGATAAAACGGTCTACCTTTGCTTCATTTTCCTGTTCATTTATGGTCCATAATGGGTTGTTATAAGTCGGTGATCCATCGGCTCCCAAGGGTTCACGATAAGATCTTTGTCTGTCTGAAACCGGAGAAGCTTCTGGACCAGAATAGTAGTTACCTCGGTAACCTGAGATATCAAAATCTGTCGGGTTCCTTAACAGTCCTAGATATAAACCTGAAGAACTTGCACCTTTTCTAATTCTGTTGGAGTTTGTTCGGGCATAAGTTGAACTAAAGTCCAGACTCAATACCTCATTAAATTTATGTTTCGCGTTTAAACGCGTTGTAGTTCTTCTGTAATCAGAATTATTTTTAATAATACCCTGTTGATCAAGATCACTTATACTGAAGAAAACTGAACTTTTTGCGCTTCCTCCACTAAGGCTAATATTATTTTCCCAGAAATAACCATTGTCGAATACCTTGTCGAAATTTGACTCATCATAAGTTTGCTGTGAATTCTTGTTTATGATAGGGTAATAGATACGCCCATCCTGGTCTTCATAGAATTCTCCTGAAGTGTCAAAGTCATCCTGGCCACCGGGACGATCGGCAATGAGGTCTCCATAAGAATCCCTCGCGCGCTGATCATAAACTCCATTATCGCCCTGTCCGTATTCATTCTGTAATGGATACTTCTGATTGATCACATCATAAGAAAAGGTAGTGGAATAATTTATCTGAAGGCCCTGGTTATAGCTACCGTCTTTAGTGGTAATGATCACAACACCACCAAGGGCCTGTGTCCCCCACAAGGCGGCTGCTGAAGCACCCTTTAATACCGAAATAGATTCAATATCGTTCGGGTTAATATCGTTTAGCCTGGATTCCTGACTAACCCCACTTCTATCAGAATTTCCACGAACATCATTACTGATAGGAACGCCATCTACAACAATAAGTGGCTGGCTGTTTCTGGTTATGGAAGACAATCCTCTGATTTGAATATAGGCCCCGGCTCCGGGATCACCTGAATTCCTGCTAATCCGTACTCCTGAGGATTTACCCGATAATCCATTTAATAAAGTGGCTTCTCCAGATTCGCTAACGGTTTCCCCTTCTACGGTAGAACTGGCATAACCTAACTCATCTCGTTTTTCTTTGAAGCCAAGAGAGTTGATCACTACGCTTTCCAGCGACTCGACATCTTCTTCCAGAACAACATCTATATTAGTGTCATCCCCAACGCTAACCACTTTTCTTTTAAAGCCGAGATAGCTAAATGTTAGCGAAGCATCTTCATTCGAAATCGATATCGTAAATTTGCCATCAAAATCGGTCGCTGTTCCGTTTTGGGTATCGGTTTCTAAAACCGTTACTCCGGCGAGTGGCATGCCATATTGATCTTTAACAGTTCCTGTAACCTGTTGCTGACTAAACGCAACCTGAGAAAAGCAAAAGAGTAAGAGCAAAAAAGATTTAGTAAATAAATATTTCATTGGAATTGGTTTTTTTTAAGTACTGGTTAATTAATTGTACCTTTAGGATCTGTTATTATAACCTTAAAAAACTGTTACGTTTGTTAGCAATTATATAAAATGATAACCATATAATTGTCACTTTAATAATTTTTAATGATTTTTATCGAATTTTATTGATTAAAGCCTAAAATGAACCAGGAAAATACTACCCCTTATCATAAAGAATTTGTTTCAAAGCTTGAGACTAAGTATGGTCAGTTTGATTCTGGGAAGAATAAGTTTGAATCTACTAGCAATTCCCGAATCGCCAGGGACCTTTGCTATAGCGATTCCCAGTTTTCCAGGCTCATCAATAACACTGCTTCTGAAGGGGAATTTCAAAGAGCCTTAAGAAATGTCAACCGTTTATTAAATGAAGCCAGGCTCCAAAAGGAGTATGGATCACCAGAAAATGTTGGTGTACGGGCTGAAAGAAACTGGGTAGTTTATATTCTTGGGCTGGCATTTATTATTCTACTGGCCTATATGTTATTCTTATATTCCAGAGACACCGGTGAAAATCTGATTACAAAGGAATCTCCCCGATATGAGATGTTAAAATGGAGTTTTGAGAATAAATATATCATGCCGTACGTAAAACTTAAGGAACTTCCGGCTGACTGTAATTACCCATGTTATAAATATCAGGGAAAGTGGATTTTAAAGAATGAATACAAGATGCCATTTTTCAGGGAAAGGAACGGGTTTCACTATGTAGCGAAGGATGCCGTGATGTATGCCAGGTGCATGGATGAAAGTAGTGACGATGGGAAAAATTTTGAAGGTTATGAGTATCAGCTACATGAAATATGGTATGATAAGAGGGAGCTTCCCATAGATTCGTTTTTGATGGCCGATAACAGGACCAGGATCAGAGAATCTTATAAAAATTCAGATTTTGCCACTGACGATAATTTTGTGAAAATTGCCTATGTACATACCTTTTTCAGAAATGGATTTTCCATAGACAGCACTGTGATAAACAGAAAGGGAAAGGCTATTGGAAGGGATATCGAATTTCTGCCCGAAGAAACTCTTATGGTAAATATAGAATCGGAAAAACTGGTGGACGAACTTAAAAGTGAGATAAACGCGATAGCAAAGAACCGATTGGAGGATTTCTCTAAGCCAATCAGCTGCCAGCCATCAAAGGTGCCTAATACAGACTTTCATTATATTGATAAAGGTGATGAACTGAGTTTTAAATGTCAGTTCACCACCGGAAGGTTTTTGATTGATTATGAAAAGATCTTTGTTCTGGACGATCAATACATTAACAATATTTGCAGATAGCTTAAAAATCGAATCTCTGAGGTCCACCTCTTCTTATGTCCTCATTGGCATATGATTCGAATTTTTCGAAATTTTTCCTGAAAGCATTAGAAAGTTTGAAAGCTTCGGTATAGTATGCCTTATCATCGTTCCATGTTGCTCTTGGGCTTAAGACCTTATCAGGAACTCCGGGACAGCTTCTGGGTTGGGCCACACCAAACACCGAATGTATATGGTATTTTTCGTAAGAATACCTGGTGTCCAGTTTTCCGTCCAGGATGGCATTCACCATAGCTCTGGTGTATTTCAGTTTTATTCTTTCCCCAACACCATAGGCTCCGCCGGTCCAGCCTGTATTGATAAGCCAGACGTTAACACCGCTTTTATCTATTTTTTCGCTGAGCATTTCGGCATAAACCGTTGGATGTAAAGGCATGAATGGTGCTCCAAAGCAGGCTGAAAATGAAGGTGCCGGCTCTGTAATTCCGGCTTCGGTACCTGCAATCTTTGATGTGTATCCTGAAATGAAATGATAGGCCGCCTGGCTGGAAGTAAGCTTGGAAACAGGAGGTAATACTCCAAAGGCATCAGCAGTGAGGAAAAATATGTTTTTCGGGTTACTACCTACCGAGGGCGTCTGGATATTCTTAATATGATCTATGGGGTAGCTTACTCTGGTATTCTGAGTTATGGAGGTATCGGTATAATCTACCTCACCATCCTTAATCATGACGTTTTCAAGAAGCGCTCCCTTTTTGATAGCGTTATAGATATCCGGTTCCGACTCTTTTCTTAGGTTGATCACCTTTGCATAGCAGCCACCTTCAAAGTTGAATATTTTATCATCTGGCGTCCACCCATGCTCGTCATCCCCAATAAGTTTTCGGTTGGGATCTGCGGAAAGAGTGGTCTTTCCAGTGCCCGACAGGCCAAAGAAAATAGCTGTATCTCCATCCCGCCCTACATTAGCAGAACAGTGCATTGGGAGTACATGGTGTTGTACCGGTAGTATGAAATTGAGAGCTGAAAATATTCCTTTTTTGATCTCCCCGGTGTAACCCGTACCCCCGATAAGAACCGTCTTCTCCTTAAAATTGATAACTGCGAAATTGGACTGTCTGGTTCCGTGTATTTGTGGATTTGCCATAAATCCGGGGGCATCAATAACCGTCCATTCCTTTTTGAAGTTTTCAATTTCTGATGGATCTGGTCTTAAAAACATGTTGTAAGCAAATAGATTTGACCAGGAGTATTCGGTAATTACTTCAAGGTTAAGTCGGTAGTCTTTAAGGGCCCCGGCGTATGCATATCTTTTATATACTTTTTTCCCCTTTAGATATTGCAGCAGGTCTTCTCTAAGTTTGAAAAAATATTCGGATTGAATAGGTTGATTTATACTACCCCAATCCACTTTTTCTTCAGTGATCTCATCTTTAACAATAAACCTGTCTTTCGGGGATCTTCCCGTATACTTCCCCGTATTTATGGCAATACTTCCCGAATCGGTCAATTGCCCTTCATTGTTATCAATAATTATATCGGTTAATTGTTCAGGATCAGGCTGAAATAATACCTTAGAGTCTGATAAAACATCTGATTTCATGAGATAAGTTTTGTTAATAATTCAGCAATATGACTAAAAATATATTAAAAAATAGGTCTTTAGTGTTTTTTATTGAATTTTATTAATATTTAGTGGATTTTCTTATTTCAGATTTGAATAATCCAATTTCTAAAAATGGACCCAATTAGTCTCTTTCGATTTAAAAGAAGCTGGAAAAGAAAACTTTCTTAAGCATTAATAATTTTATAGAGCTAATATTTCATGCTATACAGCTAACTATCAAGCACAAATAAAAATATATTTGATTCCTTCTTTGGTTAAGGATTTGAAGGGTCGATAGTGTAGGGCATCGGCCCTTTTTTTATTTTTTAAAGCTTATTTTCATAAATTGATAGTGAATTGTCCAAAACACTGGTTTGGAATAGATTCATGATAAATACCTAATAATGGAAAATTTAGAATTGATAGGCCTTATAACGATCCTCGTAGTTGCCCTTATAGTTTTGTTTATTGTATTCAGGCATATGCGGAAGAAATAAGCTATTAGGTAACAGAACAGGAAAGGATCAGTAACCCTGATCCTTTCGCTAATTGTAATGATCTATTTAGACTTTGATGCCATATGCTTCATCATGGCATTGAACTCTGCCTTAAATTCTTCAAAGTCCACCTGGTTTCCCTGTAATATCATACTCCAGTGCCGGGTCTGTGCCCCCTGGGCAACCGCTTCCTGAATTTCTTCCTCGGTGGCACCATAAGCTTTGGCGGCGGCAGAATGGTAGTATATACAATAGTTACAGGGTATCTGGGAAGCCACAGCCAACTGTAATAACTCCCGATATTTTGCAGGAATCTTGCTTTCAGGACTGTTTAGCATCTTAAAATTCTCCCAGGCTCCGGCGAGGGCATGATCTGGGAAGATTTCAAACATTTTGGGAAACATCCCGAATTCTTCTTCAATTTCGGCCTTGGCCTTTTCATAAGAACTGGTGTCCTGGGCGTTTATCGTAAATGAAATTAGCAGAAGAGGTACAATGAGTAGTAGTTTAATTAATTCTTTTTTAATCAGAGATTTCATGACTATAAAATTTTTGAAATTAATATTTAAGGTCATTTATTTTCCCTGTTTTCGAAATAGGTTAAAACCAGAAAAAACGAGCCGGCAGGCAAGAAAATACCTCTTTTTGGGTATTTCCTGGCTTCCTTCTTATTCCTACCTTGCTAATAGGATAATTCTGCCAGTATTCTATTATAGCTTTAAAGCTTATTTCAATGTAGGGTAGAAATATAGCACACTTAAGCTGAGACTATTACTGTTGAATTGCCCATTCAAAACCTTTCAGATTACTGGAAGGTTTTTGTTTTTTCCACCTTTACAGCCTGCTTCTTTTAGATTTTGCATTGAATTAGCAAAAAATTATCATTTCTGGTTTATCTAGGCTATCCTGAAATGCTTACCTTTTTCTTAGAATATTTTCTTTCGGCATTCACAAGCCCTTAGTAAAATATAAATCTTATTAGAATGAATGATTCAGATAAAATTTCGGAAGCCAATTTCAATGTATCTATACCTGTAAAGATAGGCTATCCCGTACTTGATAATTATTTAAGGGAAAAGCTGGTAGGAGAGATCATTAGCAAGGAAAATGAAGATGGTGAAAAGTCTAATTATGCACAAATTCTGGATATTTCTATCAGCAAAAGTGAACTTGAAGATTTTGATCTTTGTCTGCATGTGAATTTACAAACTCTCACGAGTCTTTTTAAGAATAAACAGGTGGAACTACTCTTTCACGCTTCGCTGGAACTGAACAGGGAATTTCAGAAGATCTCACTGAAAGATTATGAAGTAGATAGTAAGACTGGTAACTGGATTGCCAATCAGTTACTGGAAGCTGTCATCAACAAGTGGATGTATGCTAAATTGAAAGAGAAAATGAATTTCAATTTTATGCCGCATATCGAAGAGCAAATGGACGCTCTTAACGAAAAGCTCGAAAATAAGCTGGAAGCCAAAGAAGGCATACATCTCATAGGTTCTCTTGACGATCTGGAAATATCTCGATTTAAAGCAGGGGAAAATGATCTATGGATCTCATTGAACATTAGTGCAAATGGAGTTGTGGAAATTGAGAAAATTAAACTCTGATTTTTCTATGTTTTCGGCAAAAGCTGATGTATATCATATTTCTTTAGCCTGACTACCAATATTTTTGAAGCCAAATAAAACCTAAGGTGGCTTCAGAATTAATCGAAAAATATAATGTTCCGGGACCTCGATATACCAGTTATCCTACGGTACCTTACTGGGATGAACAGCTTTTCACCCGGGAGAAGTGGAAGAACTCTATTAAAAAGAGTTTTAAGGAAAGTAACTCTTCTGAAGGGATAAGCCTTTATATACACCTGCCTTTTTGCGAGAGCCTGTGCACTTTTTGTGGCTGTAATAAGAGAATCACAAAGAATCATGGGGTTGAAGATCCTTATATAAAAACGGTTTTAAGAGAATGGGAGATGTACTGTGAGCTACTGGAAGAAAAACCAGTGGTAAAAGAGATACATCTTGGAGGAGGTACTCCTACATTCTTCTCGCCTGATAACCTGAAGCTTCTAATAGATGGGATTTTTAAACAGGCTAAAATAGCTGCTGAACCTGAGATGAGTTTTGAGGGTCACCCTAACAATACAAATAGGGACCACCTAAAAGTACTTGCTTCTTTAGGTTTTAAAAGAGTGAGCTACGGAGTGCAGGATTATAATGCAGCCGTACAAAAAGCCATCCATAGAATCCAGCCTTTTGAAAATGTGAAGAGAGCTACTGAGCAGGCAAGAGAAACAGGATTTACATCGGTGGGACATGACATCATTTTTGGGCTTCCTTTTCAAACAAAAGAACATATAATCCATACAATAGAGCGTACCAAGGAGCTGAAGCCAGACCGGATAGCTTTTTACAGTTATGCCCATGTTCCATGGGTGAAAGGAAATGGTCAGCGGGGTTTTAATGAGAAAGATCTTCCCACTGCAGCACAAAAAAGGGAGCAGTATGAAACCGGAAAGCAAATGTTGCGGGATGCCGGTTATGTTGAGATAGGAATGGATCACTTCGCGCTTAAATCAGACAGTTTATATAAAGCTGTAGAAGACCGTACAATACACCGTAATTTCATGGGATATACCAACTCCAAAACCCAGGCTATGATAGGATTGGGAGTTTCTGCGATAAGTGACAGCTGGTACGGTTTTGCTCAAAATGTAAAACGTGTTGAGGAATATCAGAATCTGGTTAATAATGGCATGATCCCGGTGTACCGTGGTCATATCCTTACCGAAGAGGACCTTGTGATAAGGAAACATATTCTCAATCTTATGTGTAAACTAAAGACTTCCTGGTATACCAGGCAGGAATTTTTCAATGGGTTGCCTGATGTTTTGGTTCGCCTCAAAGAAATGCGAAATGACGGACTCATCGAAATAGATAGCAATTACCTTAAAATTACGGAAAAGGGTCGGCCATTTGTGCGAAATATATGCATGGCCTTCGATATGAGACTGCAAAGGAATAAGCCCCAAACACAATTATTTTCAATGACAGTATAATAAACATTTAAATTTAAAACTATGGAATTTACACCCGAAAGAACTGTTGCCGATTGTGTAACAGAAAATATAAAAGCATCTCATGTTTTTAAGAAGTATGGAATAGATTTTTGCTGCGGCGGAGGGATCAGCATTCAAAAGGCCTGTGAAAAATATGGAGTGGATTATGAACTTCTAGCCGATGATCTTAAAAGTATAGGAAATGCTGATGATAAGGGGACCGATTACAACAGTCTTCCGCTAGATGAGTTAATAGATCATATTGTAGAAAAACATCATAAATATGTGGAGGCTAATATTCCTCTGCTCCTCCAGTACACTAATAAAGTGGCCCGGGTTCATGGTGCTAACAGTCCTGAACTGGTGAAGGTTTATGAATTATTCGAGCAGGTTGCAGGAGAGCTTGCCTCGCATCTTAAAAAAGAAGAACTTATCCTTTTTCCGTTCATCAAGAAGATGGTAGCGGCCGAGCAGGAGGGAACTACCATAGATGTTCCTCATTTCAGTACAGTTGAAAATCCTATTAAAATGATGGAAGTGGAGCATGAGGAAGCAGGAGATATATTTAAAGAAATTGCCCGCTTAACAAATGATTATACGCCACCGGCACATGCCTGTAACACTTACAGGGCCTTGTTTGATAAGCTGGATGAGTTTGAGCAGGATCTGCATGAACATATACATTTGGAAAACAATATTCTTCATCCAAAAGCATTAAAGCTGGAAAAGAAATTAAGAGCTTAAATTAAAGTCTTAATTGAGAGGGTGTCTAAAACGTCTAAACAAACCTCACGTCCTTTAAATTCACCTTTTTTAGACACCTTCTTATTTTTTTAAGTCTTTAAGAAACCAAGGCCTGAATCCAGCCTTGCGGTGAGTTCACGAATACTGGTATTTTCGAGCATGTGCTTTAGGCCGCTTCTTATTTCAGCAAAATCGGAATGCAGGGGACAGGGATGATCTTCAGAACATTTATCAAGGCCCAGCGCACATCCATTTATGATGGAATCACCATCTATGGCTTTTACGATTTCAGCCAGTACAATTGTCTGGTTTTCGGGAGCGATAAAAAAACCACCCTGTGGTCCTTTTGAAGATGTAATAATATTTTCCTGAACAAGTTTCTGCAGGATCTTGGCAGTGAAAGCCTCGGGAGAATTTATTTCCCTGGCTATTTTTTTGAGACCTGTACGATTCTCGTTTTTCGATTCCTGAGCTATGAACAAAGTTGCTCTTATTCCGTATTCACATGCTTTTGAAAACATTCGCTAATGTGGTTTATAAGAAGATTTTTAAGATAGTTCAAAAAAAGGATAAAATTGTCCTTTTTTAAATTTTCATTGTATTTTTTAGCTTTAATTTGGTCAGGCACTAGCTTTTATTTTATGAGAATGTTGAAACGTCATACAAGCACGGCCTTAGTGTATTTTCTGCTCATTGCAATTATGGGAGTCATTCTACGGTTCTTTGCGATTTTTGACATCCCGATAACTTATAAGTTTATTGTTCATACCCATTCTCATATTGCATTACTGGGCTGGGTTTATACAGCTTTGACAAGCCTCATCTATTTTGCCTTTTTGCGGTCCCAGCCTATTAAAAATAAATACAGACTTATATTCTGGTTTACCCAGATTACTATTATAGGGATGCTCGTAACTTTCCCTTTTACAGGTTATGCCCTCTTCTCGATCATTTTTTCCAGTCTATTTCTTGTCGCATCTTATTGGTTCGTATTTTTCTTTTTTAAATACTGTCCAGATGCCCTTAAAAAGACCGGACCTTATAAGTTCATAAAGATTTCCCTCTGGTACCTTGTGATTTCCAGCATTGGCCCCTGGGCACTTGGCATTATCATGAATACTGCCGGAAGTGGATCGGCCTGGTACAGGAACGCTATATATTTCTTTCTTCATTTTCAGTATAATGGATGGTTTATAGTCGCTCTAACAGGCATTTTTCTTTATATACTCGAACAAAGATCCTTTTCACTCCCAAAAAGAGTCTTTAATAGGTTCTATAATTTCCTGAATGCAGGAGTTATCCTTACATTTTTTCTCTCACTGCTGTGGATGCAACCTTACTGGTGGATTTATTTACTCGCACTCATAGGCGGGGTTATTCAGCTCATTGCATTTGGTATACTCTTCAGAGCGGTATATTCTAAAGCCCTGTCTGTTTTTAAGAGTATGCCTTCTTTATTCACCTTTTCGGTAAGGATCGTCATCTTTTTATTATTTGTAAAACTGATCGCCCAGATCTTAGGTGCGTTTCCGGTTATAGCCCAAACCATCTTTACTAATCTGGATATGATCATTAGCTATATCCACTGGGTATTCCTTGGAATAGTGAGTATACTTTTACTGGCATTTCTCAACTATTTTAAACTCCTGAAACTAACCAGAATGCAGGTGTATACTTACCTCCTTGGTTTCTTTCTAACAGAGTTTCTCATATTTTCAAGGGGTTTGGCAGCCGTTCTTGTAACCGGGCCAATCCCGTCTATACATCTGCTTATAAGTCTGGCCAGCCTGATCCTTTTTATAGCAATTGCCCTGATGCTGGCCACACAAGTTTTATCAAAAGATTAAACCGAAGTAAATGAATTTTTTTCCAGTTTTTGAACAATATCACTCAGTTCATTGATGATACTCAAACCATGATCTTTATTATACCATACCTGAAGTCTGGCCTTAAAGGTGGCGTCAATTTTTCCGAATTCCTCTTTGTAATCTGCTACCATTTTAGTGGCCGGAACTGAACGTGGCCCCCAGGTTGCCATTACTTGAAAGTCTTCATCCAGAATGATGAGTTTCGGAATGGAGCGGGTACCATTGGTAAGGAAATTATCCATAATTTCCGGGTTCTCATCCCTTAATATGATCTTCAGGCTTATATTATCAGAGGTTTCTGCTATTTTGTTCAGCACCGGGATGGTCTGTGCGCCATCGGCACACCAGGATTCAAGAAGAACAAGCCAGGTTTGCTTGGTTTCAATATTTTTAAATATGGTTTTCTGCTCCTCAGGTAGTCTTATCCTTTTATTCAGTCGCTGAATGCGTTTGAAATTAAGGGCTGTGAAATTAATCCGGTCCTCTGTCGGTTCTCCCGTTGTGTTTCCATTTTTTACAAGCTCTTCCAGAAGATTCAAATATTGTGGATAGCTGAAAGAGTTTTTCAGGCTTTGCAATAGTAGTTCATTCATGACAAAATTTTTTAAATCCCCACTAAATTAAATACTTCGCCTCCCAATATTTATGACTATTCTCATGTTAGAAGGCTTTCTTTTTAGAAGTCTTTTTTATTGGAAATCCTTCTGATTAGGTAAAGGGGAATACTTACCCATAAGATGAGCATTACCGATGATAATATGATCCCCTGATTAGTTCCGAAGAACTTTTGAAAGACCGCTCCGGTATAGCCAAGTAATGCTGAAATGTCCATTTTTAATAGAATTAGAACCCTAGAAAGATCTATGGGGTTCAGCATGGTGGCGATCAGTGAGAATTTGTCGAGTGGATAATCCTCAAACAAAACCAGTGACATCAGGAATATTCCATCATAGATCACCGCAAGGAAGAGCCATAATAAGATGGCATACCCAAAACCTTTTATCTTATTATCGTTCGTAAGGGCTATTACAAAAGCCAGCGCTGTGAAGATCATTGTTAGAAAAGCTCCTGTTATTAATAGCAGAGAGAAATTACCAATCGCATCACTGTTGAAAATTCCGTAAAAGATGAACGGCAAGCCAAGCCCTATCACCAGGCTAAGCGCGAGGGATAGTGCCACACCAAAGTATTGCCCTAAAAAGATAGAGCTTCTTTTCACCGGTTGGGCCAGGAGCAATTCAGTAAATTCCTTGGAATTATAATAATACATCACTCCAAAGATGGTCCCGATTAGAGGTACCAGGATGATAATCACATTCATAAGTGTTATTACCGCTTTTGAAAGGTCATTATTCAGGAATAGAAGCACGAGTCCCAATAGTAAATAGAATAGGAAATAAACGTAGCTCCAGCGGCTTCGCATCAGGTCGTAGAAACTGTATTTTAATATCTTAAACATAACTGGTGGTTAAAATTGATGCTATGGCATGTTCAAAATCGGGCTGCTCGGTCTTGGTCTTCAATGCGGGAATATCTCCTTTAAAATAGATTTTGCCTTCCAACAGGAATACGATCTCGTCTGCTATTTCCTCTACAAAGCTCATAATGTGTGAAGTGATAAGAATGGTCTTTCCCTTTTGCTTTTCATGAGTAATAAGTTCTTTTAACCTTAAATGGGAGATAGGGTCCAGTCCTGTGGTAGGTTCATCCAGAATGATCAGGGGACTATCAAACATAAACGTCAGAACAAGGTTTACCTTTTGTTTTGTCCCGCCTGAAAGGTTCCCTAGTTTTTTATCCAGAAAAGGTTCAAGTTTAAAAAGATCTATCAGACTTTTGTCTTCCGCTTTCTTATAGGAGCGCAGGTCCTTTATCATGCGAATGAGTTCCCGGACTGTTAGGTTTCCTGGAAAATTCGCAATCTGGGGTAGATAATCAATATCATTTCGGTATTTCCAGTCATTTTTGACTGGTTTTCCGTTTAATTTTATGCTTCCGGAGTTTGGTACTACCATTCCCAGGATACTTTTAATCAAAGTGGTCTTTCCGGAACCGTTGGGGCCCAGAACCGCAAAGATTCCGCCCTGTTCTATTTCCAGATCGATGCCTTTAAGCACTTTGTTCTTTCCGAACTTCTTATGTAGATTTTCAATGGATATCATGGGATACAGGTTTAAGTAACGGATGTTCATCCATCAGGTTATCGGGCGTAAATACCGGAGAAACTTTTTCCGAAAAATCGATAATATCGATGAACAGACTCCTTAAAAGAATGATGGTTTCAGGCGTGCGATTCACTATGTAGGAAAACAGCTTAACGGGCCTGTATGGTACATCGCCAATCCCGTCCTTATTGAGATCGTAGCCCGTATAGCTGCTCCAGTAATTTCTGTCAAAGCTGTTATCATTCAGTTTGCTGTTATATGAAATGTCGAATGAATTGTTGAAGAAATTATTTTTTTCGAAAATATTGGCATAACAGGCTCCTCTTACCTTTACGGCCCAGCCATTATTCCTGAAATCATTGTCTGTATAGTTAATACGGTTGGAACCTTCAATATTGATACCCACCGTATTTTCCTCGAATTTATTATTGGTTATTTCTGAATCGTTGATCTCTTTTAACAACAATCCAAATGAAGCCGTACCCCAGTTCTTTCTGAAGATATTTCCCTTCATGGTAATGAACTTGGAGAACATTACGGCTACTCCAGCCCCATTGTTCTCAAATATGTTGTTTTCATAAGTATCCTCATTCGAAAACATAAAATGCAGACCATAACGAAGGTTGTTCTGGCTAAGATTATCTTTTATAAGGATACCATCTGAAAACTCCAGGTAGATGCCGTCACGCACATTTTTGATATTGTTTCCAATCACTTCCACATCATTGCAGTACCAGAGCTGAACCCCATTCCCGGAATTGAACTCTTCCACCGCATCACCTTTAATAGTGTTATTGATCACTTTCCCATTCTTTGCTTTTTCCAGGTATATCCCGAAGAAAAGCTTTTCAAGTTCAAGGTTCTTAATCAGGAAATTTTCACTTTTAACCACTCTTACCGCAGCAAAATCCGTGGTGTAGCTGGTGCCGACATTTATGATCTTCAATCCGTCAACTGTGACGTTATCGGCTTCTATTGTAATAATTTCACCCTGATCCTCACCATCTATAACCGGCAAACCCTTTCCGATTATAGTTAGAGGTTTGGTGATGTGTATATTATATTCCTGATAGATCCCCTTTTGTATAAGGATGGTATCGTTGGCTGATGCCTCTTCAATTGCTGTTTTTATCGTTTTGTAATTACAGCTGCCACATACTTCAATAGTATTTGCCGTGCCATAATTGAATGAAAACAGGAAAAGACTCAATATGAAAACCAGGAACTTCACAGCTTAATTTTTACTAATGAATGGCTGAATTTCATTCCAGTTGTAAACATCTCCACCATGAGAAGCCCGGACTTCATTTGCCGCAGCTTCAGCATAAAAAGCTGAAAGGTTTGCTCCCATGGGACTTGCAATATTCTCGCTTATTAAGAATGTAGCCATGGTAGCATCGATCATTTCACCCGGATTACTAAAATCGTTCACCAGGTAAAGAGCATATTGAATGTCTGTATGTTCCTTTCTATAATTGATCATACATTCAATTGCATCAAATTTATGAACCTTGCCTTTGCTTGTTACAAGTTCTGCTGCATGTTGTTTGTCAACGATCGTCATTTTGCAATATTCACAACCGTCCTCTCCGTAATTTATAGGCTTGGGGCCTATCTCGCAAGAGATCAGCGCTAAGGCAAAAATAAGTGTGTAAATAAAGCGTTTCATCTTTCTTAATTATTCGTTTTCCATTCTTTTTTTCCTACGAAGAATGCTATAAATGTGAGTAGCATTCCAACAAAGAGCATATAGGCTCCGGTATGTGGATAGGAATCCACATCAAAATTTAACATTTTCTGATGTCCAAATAGAGGTGGTTTGTAGGTCATTGGAGTGCCGTCGGGATGTGTCATCTTCATGATAGCATTAGGATCAAGGTCTGTCCCATAATCTGTAAGCCATAAATTAAAATCATACATTCCCATGACACCAAGCACCGTCATTAAGATCAGCCAGCCAAGGAACCACTTATAACTAAGCTTTTTAAAGATTCCCAGAAGACCTATTATTACCCCTAGAACGGCCATTCCTCCCACTACTTTCGGGAATACTTCAAACTCCCACATTTCTTCCGGTTTGGGGATTTTTTTCATACCTATATAATGGTTGAGACCGTCTATATTCTGAATATCGAATTCATGAACTCCTTCAATTCCGGTGATATGTATGTTCATTCCCATAGGGTCAGGATACTGGGGAGCACCCAGCATGATATTCCATAAAGGAAATTTAAAGAGACCCAGCAACAGCAGGGAACCTATTATCATTATTATTCCGGCTTTTTTCATCATAATCTCATTTTTAATAGAAAGGCGGGAGCAATCAACCAACCCCCGCCTTTGCAGAAATACATGCCCTTAGTATCATGTATTTCCCATCTAACTAAACATCAATCTTCACCTAAAGACCAGCTTAGATCTATATTAGAATTAGCGGGGGAAACTCTAACGTATCCTTGCATCTCCTGGTGTAAAGCTGAACAGAAATCGGTACAGTAGAATGGCCATACTCCTGGTTGTTTTGGTTCCCAGACAAAGGTTTCGGTCTGTCCGGGCATGATCAGCAATTCAGAGGTATTGGCACCTATCATACTAATTCCGTGAGGTACATCATAATCCTGTTCGTGGTTGGTCACGTGGAAGTAAACTTTGTCTCCCACCTTGATACCTTCAATATTATCTGGTGTAAAGTGACTTCTGATCATAGTCATATAAACATGAACTTCGTTTCCATCTCTTTCCACACGGGCATCACCGTTATTAAGGGTCGCATGCTCATGTTTGTTCTCATCCAATTTGAATATCTTCTTGGAATTAGGCTTTATTATATCTGCCGGAATACCTGCAGCGTAGTGAGGCTCACCAATGGTTGGGAAATCGAGTAACAACTCCATTTTTTCACCTGTGATATCATAAAGCTGTGCAGAATGAGTTACTTCAGGACCGGTTGGTAAATAACGGTCTTTTGTGATCTTGTTCATCGCCAGTACATATTTACCAAAAGGATCGGCAGAGTTACCACCTGGGATCATTACGTGACCTACAGAATAGTAACAT
The DNA here is from genome assembly GCF_023805255.1 of Gramella jeungdoensis. GTDB lineage: Bacteria > Bacteroidota > Bacteroidia > Flavobacteriales > Flavobacteriaceae > Christiangramia > Christiangramia jeungdoensis. The sequence continues at coordinate 59,063 of NZ_JAMSCK010000003.1, read as the reverse complement.
GGTTTTCTATCGATAACTTCTCTTGATTCAACATTCCATTTTACGACTTCAGAAGAAATAAAGAATGAAGTATAGGCATTACCTTCGCCATCGAATTCGGTATGCAATGGTCCAAGACCGGCTTGTTTTACTGTTCCGGCAAGAACATCCTCAAACTTAAGAATTGGAATTCCGTAAGCTTCTCCATCAAAGCTTTTATTTTCGATGGCTTCGATCATTTTAGTATATGAATGCACGGTAAGATCAGCTGAAAGTTTTCCGTTTCCTACTATATACTCTCCTGTAGGATCCACGTCACATCCGTGAGGGGATTTAGGAGTAGGCAATAGGAATACTGCTCCCGGAACTTCTAAAGGATCTACTACAAGCACCTCTTTTTTCATGGTTGAGGTTGCGGTGTGAGTATCTTCATCATATACGTTGTGAGCATAATTGGCAGGCATTTTTTTACCTCCTCCGTTGTTCACATATTCTTCGATCTTCTTCCAGTTAACCGCGGCGATAAAATCCTTATCGTTTTGAGAGGCGTTAACTTCCATTAAGGTATTCGCTTCTTCGGTATTATAAGTAGAAAAGAAGAACCAGCCGTGAGATTTTCCACGTCCAGGGTGAGCAAGGTCATAATCGAAACCTGGCATCATAAGCTGAAATTTAATATCCATATGACCTTCTTCAGGATCTACGCTAATAAAAGTAAGAGATCCTTTAAAATTACCTTTGTAATCCTTAATAGGCATATCGCGCTGAGGTACAGGTACCGAGAATCTTGTTCCTGCCACTACATATTCTGTATTTTCAGTAACGAAAGAAGAACTGTGGTTACCTGCAGAGTTTGGAACTTCTATAATTTCAGTAGTTTCAAATGTGGTAAGGTCTACTTTCGCAATCCTTGGAGTATTATTACCGTTTATGAATACCCAGCGACCGTCAAGTTTTCCATTTGTCTGGGAAATATCGGGGTGGTGAGCATCATCCCATGGTACAAATCCGTGAGAAGTATTCAACATAGGTTTTGTTTCCTCGTTATAACCCCAGGCTTTTTCAGCATCCTGAGAAAATACCGGGATAACCTTTAATAATCTTCCCGAAGGAAGGCCGTAAACAGACAATTGTCCGCTAAAACCACCTGAGATGAATGCGTAGAACTCATCATGTTCTCCGGGTGCCACATATACTTTTTCTGCAGCACTGGAAGCTAAGGCTCCACGATCTCCATTTTTGGAGTTTTCACTGTTATTGCAGCTAAAGAAACTGGCTGCCATGAACAGTGATAGTATAAATAAAACTGATTTTTTCATGATTGTGAGATTGATTTATAGGCTTATTAATTTTCGGGTATTATTACTTTGTCAACTACGTGTACGATACCGTTACCGGCAGGTACACTTGCAATGATTTTGGAGCCGCCAACATATACGTCTTCTCCTTTTACTTCTACAGGGATACTGAGGTCACTTGCCTGACCAAGTTTTTTAAATTTCTTGAGAAACTCCTTGTCATATTTACCAGGGGTGACATGATGTTTTAGAATAAAAGCCAGTTTATCTTTATTCTCCGGCTTTAAAAGGTCTTCAACGGTACCCTCAGGTAATGCTGCAAAGGCTTCATCGGTTGGAGCAAAAACCATTAATGGCCCTGCATTCACAAGTGCGTTTTCCAACTCTGCAGCCTGAACGGCGGCTACCAGGGTCTTGTGATCTTCAGATTGAATGGCAATGTCCAGAACTGTAGGTTCAGAGACATCATCCTTTACAAAGGCCTGACCCTGTCTTTCTGTACTGGCTTGCTCTGTGGAAGCGGAAACGTTGTCTTCTTCCGATTCGTTGTTATTTCTACATGAGGTAAGGCCTGCAATGAGAACTGTTAATAGAAAAAATTTGATTGTTGCTTTCATATTTATAGGATTTAGTTGGTCATAATTTTAATCCCTACTCAATTGTCCTGAAATATTCCAGGATCTGTCTTGCTTCTTCTTCTGTAAGATTCTGGTTCGCCATAGGTGATCCATTATGCTCAACCAGTAATTGTTTTGCAATTGGATCTTTCATAACCATCTCTTCAGGGTTAAGCATCATATTCATTACCCATTCTGGAGATCTTCTGTCCAGAACTCCTTTTGGGGCAGGACCAATGAACTTTTTAGTTGGTTTGTGGCAGGCCAGACATTTTGAATTGAAAAGAGCCTCTCCTTTTTGAGCCATTGCCTGATCAATTTCAGGGTTGAGCTCCACATTTTTAATCGGCCCGATTCCCTTGTTATCCATATCTATCATGGATTCTGAAGAAGTAGAGGTGGCCGGTTTGGCGGGCTCTTCTTTTTTGGAATAATTTCCTAATTGAAGCTCATCCGATTCTTTTTTTTCTTCTTTTCCACCGCAACTTATAAGTGCCATAATGCTAAGTACCCAAAGGCTTTTAAAAATATATTTCATAGTGTTTTGACATTTAATTAATCTCTTCAAAAGTATGGTGGAAGCCTTAGGGAAAATATGACCGTTGTCATATTTAGGATAAAATTGTCCTTTATTGATTTAAAAGCCAGAATTACCGTGCATAGACAATTAATGATAGACTGATATATATCATTTTTGATGGAGGCCTGGGGAGCTATTTTTGAGGGGTAATCCTGATTAAAAAATCAAATATTAATCAGGCCGATTAAAAAGCTTAATTTTAGTAACACTTATTCAAACACTAAATCATATATGGATCTAAACAGTTTTATAGATCATACATTACTCAAAGCCAATACGACTTCTGGCGATATAAAAAAACTTTGTGAAGAAGCGATAAACCATGATTTTTATGCGGTTTGTGTAAACAGTTGTAATACGGCTATTGCAAAGCAATACCTGAAAGATTCATCTGTAAAACTTGCAGTGACCATAGGTTTTCCTCTAGGAGCAGTTTCCAAAACTTCAAAAATTGAGGAAACCAGGCAGGCGATCCTGGATGGTGCAGATGAACTTGATATGGTGATCAATATTGGTTTTTTGAAAGATGCAAAGCAGGCAGAAGTTGAAGAAGAGATCGCATTAATTAAAAAGGCAGCTGGCAGCAAACTTTTAAAGGTGATTATTGAAACCTGTTATCTTTCTGAAGAAGAGATAAGGATAGCCTGTAAGCTGGCCCTTAAAGCCGGTGCCGATTTTGTAAAGACCTCAACGGGATTTGGCAGTCGGGGAGCCAGTACTGAAGATATAAGGATCATGAAAGAAGTGGTGGGAGATAAAATGAAGATCAAGGCTTCTGGAGGAATCAGGGATGCGAAAACTGCCCTTGAATATATAGATCTGGGTGTAGACCGCATTGGTACCTCTTCCGGAATTAAAATTGTCACCGATAATCCTTAAACATCATGAGTTTACATATAGAAGCGAAAAAAGGTGAGATCGCCGAATCTGTACTTCTTCCGGGAGACCCGCTAAGAGCTAAATGGATAGCTGAGACTTTTTTTGAAGTTGCCCATTGCTATAATAATATAAGGGGAATGCTGGGTTATACTGGTACTTACAAAGGAAAAAAAGTTTCGGTACAGGGAACAGGTATGGGAATTCCTTCAACCCTTATTTACTGTAATGAATTGATAAAAGAGTATGATGTAAAAAAGCTAATTCGTGTAGGGAGTGCCGGCGCATACCAGCCAGATATCAAACTGATGGATATCGTGATCGCCATGAGCGCCTCTACGAATTCAGCGATGAATAGGTCTCATTTTCCAAATGCAGATTTTGCACCTACAGCAAGTTTCGACCTTTTAATGAAGTCTGCTTCTTATGCAAAAGAACATGATATTCCCTTCAGGGCCGGAAATGTGCTTTCATCAGATAAGTTTTATGAAGACAATGAGGATTCTTATAAGAAGTGGGCAGATCATGGTGTGCTTTGTGTAGAAATGGAAGCAGCAGCAATTTACACTCTCGCGGCAAAATTTGGCGTAGATGCCCTGGCAATACTTACTATTTCAGATTCCCTGGTGAACGGCGAAGAGGTGAGTGCGATGGTAAGGGAGAAAAAACTGGTAGAAATGGTGGAGATTGCCCTGAATGCTTTTTGATTTTATGGACGCACCTTTATTAATCTTTTCTAGGTGTTTTCAAACTGCCAGGCTGCAAAATGCATCATGGCAACCAGAATGATCAGCAGGTTCACGATGGTGCCAAATTTTGCATCATTCCAATTGAGAACGATCAAAATCTGGGATGCTAAAGCTGCGGGAATGACCGCCAGTGTCCATGCGGGGTTATTCTGAATATAAAGTATACCTCCCGGAATGAAAAGAAGAGCAGTCACTAACCAGAATATTCCCTGAGTTCTGGATATTTGACTACCAGACTCCGATAGTTCAACTAAATCAAAAGCCTTGAAAAATCCTAATAAATGGATTAAAAGATGGACCATTAATAAGGCTATAAATGCAATCTTCATGATTCCCTAAAATTAAATCCATGGCCTCCTTTTCAGAGTTTGAAAGTAAGCACTGGAATATCGGCATGATTGGCAATATCTTCTCCTATACTACCGTAAAAGAAATGAGCGATCCCTTTTCTGCCATGAGTTGGCATCGCAATAATATCGGCTTTTACAGAATTACAATAATTGAATATTCCTTTCTCAAGACTATAATCATCATAATAAATTACCCGATCCTTTATTTCAGGAGCATCGAGGCCTGCATCTTCGAGAAATTTATTGGTGATTGCTATCATTTCTTTGGTGCTCATAAATTTTTCGGGAACGTTCACAAAAAGTAGTTTTGGGTCAACATCAAAAAGCTGGAAAAACTGTCTTGAACTTAAAAATGCATCCAGGGTTTCAGGATCGAATTCTGTAACAAATACCGCATTTTCAAGTTTAAAATTGGAAATCTGTTTTTTAATTACCAGCACTGGCGTTTCAGAGGTACGAACCACTTTTTCGGTATTGGAGCCAACAAAGATCTCCTTGAATCCGGAAGCACCATGTGAGCCCATTACAATAAGATCGGCTTCATATTCCTTGGCTACATCGTTTATTTCGCTGAAGACCTTGTAGTTTCTTACGGCCTGGGTCACTTCAATATCTTTCATATAATCCTTATCCAGGAATTTATCAAAGCGCTGTTTGGTGAGCTTCATAAAATAGATGGCATTGAAGACTTCCTGTTTCTCATCTTTAGTCAGAAAGGATTCGGGAAGGTCCATCATATGAACTACAACTATGTCAGCATTCTGTTTTCTGGCAATACTTGCAGCCACTTCAAGTGCATATTCGGAATATTCCGAAAAATCTACGGGTACTAGAATCGTATTCATAACTAAAGGATTTAGATTAATAAACCATCATAACTGCTTTTCTTTTTTCAAGCTGTTTCTCTATCTCTGCAATTGCTACTTTAACGGCATGTTCAAAATAATTTTGAGAGGTAGCCGCAAAAACTTTTGTTCCGGGAATACTGCATTCTATTTCGCAAATTTTCCCTTCTCCTTTTGGATCTTTTTCTAATTTGAAATAGACATCTATCGCTTTTATCATTTCAAATTTAGAAGTTAGCTTTTTCAGTTTTTTCTCGGTATAGTAGGTGAGGGCTTCGCTGGTAGGTATTTTCACGAATTGTATTTGAGTAAGCATAGTTGATTGAGTTTTTAGTTTACTCAAAGCTACTTCTTACTTTATTTAAAAAATATGACCCTTATCAGTATTGTTATTTTTCCTTTTATGTAATGGGTTTTTAGCTAATTTTTAAGAAAGCCTTACAGCCTAAATGTCTAAATTATATACATGAAAAGTCTATGTCTTAATTTATTAGCTCTTACCACTATTGTACTGGTCTTGCTGGCTGTTTTTTCAGCACTGGGGTTTCCTTTTCCGGTTCTCTATTTTTTAATGTGTTTTGGTCAGATTTTATTAATATTTACGGTCTATAAAGTCTTGACCGATAAGTATACTACCACAAAAACCTTTGATGATTTCTATGAAGACCACCCTATTAGGGATGAGTAGGTACAATTTACAATTTTTTGCATTTCCTTATTTGAATATTTTTCTATTATCGTCAACTTTGTAAAAAAGTTTTACCTTTAAATTCGCTTAGAGTCCGTGAAGGTCTTTGGAGCTTATAAACGGAAAACCTACTTAATAAGTTATATAGTTTGCAGGAATTTCTGGATCACAGAGATATTTTTAATATTTTATTTCAGGCCGCATCTGAAGGAATCATCGTTGTAAATTCGAATCAGATCGTTGTTGCTGCCAATGCAGCAGCCCAGGAGATGTTTGGATACAAGGAAGGTGAGCTCGTAGACCGGCACCTGGATGTTCTTATTCCCAAGGAATATCATCACAGCCATCACCATCATTTTGATAATTTTCTCGATAAAAGCGAAAAAAGACAGATGGGTCATGGCCGGGACCTGTACGGAGTAAAAAAAGATGGGACCCGCTTTCCAGTAGAGGCCGGACTTAATCCATTTAAAATGGATGGGGAGGATTACGTAATGTCACTTGTGATCGATATAAGTGTAAGAAAGGAAACCCAACGCCAGATAAGAGAGCTAAATACTCAGCTTGAAGATAAGATAAAGATACGTACCCGGGAGCTAAGGGAGACTGTTGAAAATCTGGAAGAAGAAATAAAGAGAAGGAAAGAGGCCGAGCGAAAAATCAAGGATGCACTTCAGAAGGAAAAAGAGCTCAATGAACTTAAGACCAAGTTCCTTTCACTTGTTTCCCATGAATTCAAGACTCCATTAAGCGGGATACTTACCTCGGCAACCCTCATCGAAAAATACACTAAGGAAGAGCAGCAGGAGAAGAGGGAAAAACACCTGGTAACTATCAGGAATAAAGTTCATTACCTGAACAATATTCTTAATGATTTTCTTTCTATTGAAAGGCTGGACTCCGGGAAAGGTCAGTATAAGTATACCACCTTTAGTCTTAAAAGGCTTATAAATGAAGTGGTTTACAACGCAAACATCACGCTTAAAGATGGGCAGGAGATCATCTATCCAAAAGATTTAGATGAGATCACTTTGCATCAGGATGAAAAGATCCTTGAATTGATCCTTTCTAACTTATTAGGGAATGCTATTAAATACTCTCCCGAGGACACTGTAATTAGGTTAGACGTAAAAATGGATGGAGAGAATATAATTTTTGAAGTGGAAGATCAGGGAAGGGGAATTCCAGAGAAGGATCAGAAACATATTTTTGAAAGATATTTCAGGGCAGAAAATGCTCTTTTGGATCAGGGTACGGGCATAGGCCTTAATATTGCCAAGGCCCACCTTGAAAATCTCAATGGAAGCATAGACTTTACCAGCACGGAAAATGAGGGGACAAAGTTCATTGTTGAGATACCAATGAAAAACAACTGATTAATTAGACTATCTTATGAAGAAAGTATTGCTTATTGAAGACGATGTGACGGTTCGCGAAAATACCGCTGAATTATTGGAATTATCGGGTTATGAGGTCGTTACCGCTTCTAACGGTAAGAACGGAATTGAAAAAGCAAAACAAAATCTTCCTGATATTATAGTCTGTGATATCATGATGCCCGAAGTGGACGGTTATGGTGTGCTGCAGGGATTAAGTAAGAATCCAGAGACCCTGAATATTCCGTTTATATTCCTATCAGCCAAAACTGAACATAAGGATATTAGGAAAGGGATGGACCTTGGAGCTGATGATTATCTTACCAAGCCATTTGAAGAAGAAGATCTTCTTAGCGCTATTGAAAGTCGCCTGGCAAAAGTTGAAATTCTGAAATCTCATCAGAAGAAAAATGCAGTTTCACAAACCAAAGAGGGAGACCTTAAAGACCTTGAGGATCTAAGAGAACTTTTTAAAGATTATCCACTGGAAGAATTCAAGAAGGGAGATACCATTTATGAAAAAGGTAAAAAGTCTAATTTCTTCTACCTTGTAAAAAGGGGAGTGGTGAAAGCTCATAGAATGGATAACCAGGGAAAGGAGCTAATCACCGAGCTTTATAAGGATGACGATTTCTTCGGAAATCATGCCAACGACCCACAGTCGGCTTATGAAGATTATGCCACCGCGATGGAAGACACCCAATTGTATGTGGTTTCTCGCGAAGAGTTCCATAAAATCCTTGCCCGTAACCCCCGTATTACGCTTCAGCTTGTTGAGGTTTTGAATAATAACCTTTCAGAATTGAAAAGACAGCTTATGGATATGGCCTATGGCTCTGTTCGTAAAAAAACGGCAAATACCATTCTTCTTTTTGCCGAAAGAATCAAAAAACATCCTCTTAAAAGTATCCGTATTTCAAGGGCCGATCTTGCCGGTGTAGCGGGTATGGCACCAGAAAGTCTTATTAGAACCCTTTCTGAATTTAAAAAAGAGGGCCTTATAGAAATTGAAGGGCGTAATATCAAACTTGTTGATTCAGAGGCATTAAAAAGTATAAGTTAAATCACCCAAAATTCATTTAAACGGGAAGAACTGACTTTTGTCATTTTTCCGGTTGCAGGCTTCACTTAATTTCGCTCTTGATAAGTGATGACCTATGAATGTTTTAATCCTTACCGATTTTTCGGAGGTTTCTGATAATGCAGGCCGTTATGCTGTTGATTTTCTTCAGAAGATCCCGGCAAACTTTTTTATTCTAAATATTCACGATTTTAACTTTAGTAAATCGGCCAGCAGAACTCTGGAAAATGAACTTGTTTCTACACTGGAAAAACTTCAGAAGAGTGTTCGTGATTTGGAGAATTACACAAAAAATCCTGAACACAGCTTCAATACTATATTATCTTCAGATAACCTTATTAATGCTGTTAGAAAAGCCCTAACCGAGAAAAAGATAGACCTTATTTTTATTGGTGCGGCCAGTCAGGCTGTACACCATCACCCTATTCTTGGAGATCACGCCTATGAGGTGATACGCAAAATAAGGTGTAATATTATGGCTGTTCCCGGTGATAGTAGCTATGCTGAAGCTGAGAAGTTTGTTCTCCCCGTTGACTATTCGGTGATCTCCCGTGAGAAGGTCTTCAGTCAACTTGAACAGGCCGATTTTATAAATCAGGGCCGACTTACGGTCATTGAGTTGGATGAAGACCACCATGAAAGCACAACAAATGAATTTGCCTGGCCAAAACTTGCCAAGGTTAATGGTAAAGCAAAGACCAGGTATGTAAAAATGGGTGAATCGCAGATCTTTAGTGAAGATTTGCTAAAGGAGATCCAGGGAAGGTTTGATATGATCGTTATTATTGGGAAGAACCTGAGCGTATGTGATCATTTTCTCCATGCACGTTATGGTTTGTTGTCAACCCTGAGCAATTCATTACCTATACTGGTTATTCATGAATGCAAATGACCTTGGGAATGGAAAAGATAAATTGCTTTCATTGTGGGGAGGAATGTGTTGACGGCCCAATCAATTATTCTGAAAAATCATTCTGCTGTACCGGATGTAAAACGGTATTCGAGATCCTTAATTCCAATGACCTTTCTTATTATTATGACCTGGAAAAAGCTCCGGGAATATCTCCGAAGATCAGGGAGGGGAAATATGATTTTCTGGAAAACCCCGAAATTATTGAAAAACTACTAGAGTTTGATCATGGCGACAGCCAGATAGTTTCATTTGTTATTCCAGCCATTCATTGTAGTTCCTGTATCTGGATCTTGGAGAATCTGAAGAAATTGCATAATGCAGTTAAAAGTTCCCAGGTAGATTTTCCCAAAAAGAAACTGAGGATTAGTTTTTCTTCAAAAGATCTAAGTTTGAAAGAGCTTGTTCTTTTACTGGCAAGAATAGGTTATGAACCCAATATTTCCCTTGAAAATTTCGAAGGCGAAAAGAAGGGAATTGATCGTAGCCTTATATACAAACTGGGGGTTGCCGGATTTGCTTTTGGAAATATCATGTTCCTTTCATTTCCTGAATATTTTGAGATCAACGAATTCTGGCTGGATCAGTTCAAGCATATTTTCAGATGGCTGATGTTCAGCTTTTCTCTGCCTGTGGTCTTTTATTCCGGAAAGGATTATTTTATTTCGGCTTACAAGGGTCTTAGATCGGGGATCCTGAACATTGATGTGCCTATCGCCCTGGGAATTGCCGTGCTGTTTCTTAGAAGTACCGCTGAAATTATTACGGATACCGGGACGGGGTTTTTTGACAGTCTCAGTGGACTCGTATTCTTTCTCTTATTAGGGAAATTCTTTCAGCAAAAGACCTATTCATTCCTTTCATTTGAAAGGGATTATAAATCTTATTTTCCAATTGCCGTTACTCGTATATTTTCAGAAACGGGTCAGCAAAAGGAAGAGCAGGTTCCGGTTTATAAAATTCAGAAAGGAGACAGGGTGATCATCAGGAATGAGGAGCTTATTCCTATGGATGCAATTCTTATCAAAGGAGATGCGAAGATAGATTATAGTTTCGTCACCGGAGAAGCCGAACCTGTGAAAAGGAAAAGGGGCGATCGGCTTTATGCCGGAGGGAGACAGCAGGGAAGCATAATTGAAGTAGAAGCTTTAAAACCTGTACAGCAGAGTTATCTTACCGAATTATGGAGTGATGAGGTATTCAGTAAAGATAAAAGCAGTGCGTTTCAAACTCTGACTAACCAGATAAGCAAGAGATTCACATTTGGGGTTTTAAGTATAGCCTTTATTTCAGCTATCTTCTGGATGTATTATGAACCGGCCAAAGCATGGAATGTTTTTACAGCGGTGCTGATCATTGCCTGCCCCTGTGCTATTGCCCTTGCGGCTCCTTTTACTTTGGGAAATCTATTAAGGATTTTTGGCAGGTATCATCTTTATTTAAAAGACACTACTGTTATTGAGCAAACTGCGAAAATAGATACCGTGGTCTTTGATAAAACCGGTACCATTACAAGCAATAAACGTGATAATATAAAATATGAAGGTATAGAGCTTACCGAAGAAGAGAAGGAGTTGTTATCCGGTAGCTTAAGGGCTTCTAATCATCCATTAAGCCGGGCTTTATACAGGGTACTTCAGAAGAACAATATTTCAACTCCCGAGGTCTTTAATGAATATGTAGGGCAGGGACTTGAAACCTCTTCTAAAGACCTGTCTTTAAAAATAGGATCGGCAGCTTTTGTAAAGAAAAATGTCGCCAATGCTTCTTTTTTCGCACAGCCGGAAGAACTTGAAAAGACCTCAGTTCATATCAGTTCAAATGAGCAGTATAAGGGATGTTTTACTTTTCATAACTCATACAGGGAACACCTGTCCAGTCTGTTCAACAGCCTGGCTGGAGATAAAGAACTAATCATTCTTTCGGGAGACAATGATGGCGAAAGAGAAAAGCTGGAGCAGATACTACCCCGAGGCACGAGAATGTTCTTTAATCAGAGGCCGGGAGATAAACTTCAGTTCATAAAAGACCTGCAAAATCAGAATAGAAAAGTGATGATGGTAGGTGATGGTTTAAACGATGCCGGGGCTCTTGCCCAAAGCGATGTGGGGATAGTGATCTCAGAAGATATCAATGTGTTTTCCCCTGCCTGCGATGGTATCCTGGACGCAAGAAAATTTGGAAAGATCCATGACTTTTTTGGGCTCTCTTCAAAGGCCATTTCAGTAATAAAATGGAGTTTCATCCTTTCCCTTTGTTATAACCTGATAGGTCTTGGTTTTGCTGTTTCTGGTAATCTTATGCCTGTAGTTGCAGCGATCCTTATGCCTTTGAGTTCCATTAGCATAGTTGGATTCACTACTCTGGCTACACAGATCCTGGGAAAAAGATTAAAGAACTAAAAAAGGCAAAGCTGACGATTGTCATTTTTTAGCCATCACTCTCAGGATATTTTTACATCCATATTCAAATAGCATGAGCATTATCTATATGTTACTGGCAATCAGCGTTGTTGTAGCCCTTATTTTTTTTGTTGCCTTTATTGTCTCTGTGAAAGAGGGACAGTATGATGACGTTTACACACCTTCTGTTAGGATGCTCTTCGATGATGAACTTATCAAAAATGATCCCGAAAAAAATCAACCTGTCAATAAAGAGAAATCAAATTAATTATGGAAGTACAGCAATTTTATTACGATAATAAGATCGTAAAGAAATTTATTATTGCCACCATGTTTTGGGGCATTATCGGCATGAGCGTTGGATTGCTGCTCGCCTTTATGTTCATTTTCCCGAATGTTACCGAGGGTATCTCCTGGCTTAGCTTTGGTAGGCTAAGACCGCTGCATACCAATGCGGTGATTTTCGCATTTGTGGGGAATGCTATTTTCGCCGGAGTTTATTACTCCACCCAGCGTTTGCTTAAAGCCAGGATGTGGAGTGATGCGCTTAGTAACATCAACTTCTGGGGTTGGCAGCTCATCATTGTTGGGGCAGCGATCACCCTGCCAATGGGTTTTACCTCTTCAAAGGAGTATGCCGAGCTGGAATGGCCATTTGATATTGCCATCGCGATTATCTGGGTAGCTTTTGGTGCCAACCTTATCGGTACCATGATCAAAAGAAGGCAGCGGCATCTGTATGTTGCGATCTGGTTCTACCTGGCTACATTCGTAACGGTTGCGGTACTTCATATTTTTAATAATATAGAAATTCCTGTAAGCGCTCTTAAAAGTTATTCCTTTTATTCAGGGGTACAGGATGCACTGGTGCAGTGGTGGTACGGCCATAATGCAGTTGCGTTCTTTTTGACCACGCCTTTCCTGGGACTTATGTATTACTTTGTTCCGAAAGCGGCGAACCGCCCTGTTTATTCTTACAGGCTTTCAATTATTCACTTCTGGTCACTCATCTTTATCTATATCTGGGCGGGGCCACACCATTTGTTATATACGGCTTTACCAGACTGGGCCCAGAACCTTGGTGTCGCTTTTTCTGTAATGCTTCTTTTTCCATCATGGGGAGGAATGATCAACGGACTTTTAACCCTGCGTGGAGCCTGGGATAAGGTAAGGGTAGATCCTGTACTTAAGTTCATGGTCGTTGCGATCACCGGTTACGGGATGGCAACCTTTGAAGGACCAATGCTTTCACTGAAAAATGTGAATGCCATTGCGCACTTTAGTGACTGGATTATTGCTCACGTTCACGTTGGAGCTCTTGCCTGGAACGGATTCCTGACTTTCGGAATGGTCTACTGGCTTGTGCCTAAGCTTTTCAAAACCAAACTCTGGTCAGTAAAACTTGCCAATACTCACTTCTGGATAGGGACCCTTGGGATTATTATTTATGCGTTGCCAATGTATGTTGCTGGATTCGTTCAAGCCTCAATGTGGAAACAATTTAATCCTGATGGAACATTGACTTACGGTAACTTCCTTGAAACAGTTTCTGAGATCATCCCAATGTACTGGATGCGTGCGATTGGAGGAAGTCTTTATATCCTTGGAGCTTTTGTAATGCTTTATAACATTGTTAAAACAGCGCGCCAGGGAAGTAAAGTGGAGGATGAGCTTGCTGAAGCAGCTGCGTTACAACCAGTAACCAAAAAGAGAACAGCTGGAGAGGCATATCATAGCTGGCTGGAAAGAAGACCTGTAAAGCTGACCATTTTTGCGACCATTGCGATCCTTATAGGAGGAATGGTACAGATCATCCCATCCCTGATGGTTGATGAATATGTGCCGGTTATATCCAGTGTGAAACCTTACACACCTCTGGAACTTGAAGGTAGGGATATATATATTCGTGAAGGCTGCGTTTCCTGTCACTCTCAAATGATAAGGCCTTTTAGGAGTGAGGTTGAACGCTATGGGGAATATTCCAAGGCTGGAGAATATCGCTATGATCATCCTTTCCTCTGGGGTAGTAAAAGAACAGGACCCGATCTTCACAGGATAGGCCAGAAATATTCCGATAACTGGCATCTTAATCACATGTATGACCCGCAAAGTACTTCTTCGGGTTCTATAATGCCATCCTATAAATGGTTAGTGACCGATGAACTGGATAAATCTCAGACTGAAGATAAGATGCGGGCCATGCAAACACTCGGAGTTCCTTATACCGATGAAGAGATCGCCAGGGCGCAGGAGTGGATGGACGAGCAGGGAACTCAGATCGAACAGAACCTTTATTCAGATCCCGATTTTGTGGCTAGCTATGAAGCTGATAAAAAATATGCCGAAGAAAACGGACTGGAATTCACAGAAATGCGTGATCGGGAGATTGTAGCTCTTATCGCATATCTGCAAAGGCTTGGTACAGATATCAAGGCCGAAGATTTAGAACAAGTTACAAATAATTAAAACCATACGACCATGTTGAAATTTGTAAAAGGTCCCTTGGAAAGTATAGATGGGGTTGAGATATACCCCATCATCTCCCTGCTCATCTTCTTCTTCTTTTTTACCGCTTTATTCTGGTGGGTGTTCACTGCAAGAAAAGAATATATCAGAGATGTAAGCAACCTGCCTTTAGAATTGAATAATGATCAGGAAGGTCATAACAACCAAAAAACAGACTAATCATGAAGAGAGTTTTTTCAGCATTAAGAATCCTGGGTCTCACCATTCTCGCGATTGTTATCGCCGAAGTTACGCTTGAGACAGGAGATAAAACGAGTTTTGAAGCTTATCCGATTTTATGGCTAATTCTTGCCGTGGTGATAATCATCGGTTTTGCCATAGAAGTTTCAATTGCAGCACTGGAAAGAACATTATATCATTCTCTGAAGCCTGAAGCTAAGGAAAGGTATGATGCGGCGATGGCGGGCAAAAAGGCAGAAAAGTCATGGTGGAGAAAGACCTATGAAAAAATGGTGGATAAGAAGCCTCTTGAAAAGGAAGAAGAGATCATTCTGGATCATAATTATGACGGAATCAGGGAGCTTGATAACAATCTTCCTCCATGGTGGTTATACGGTTTTTACGCAAGTATCATTTTTGCCGGAATATATCTTGCCTGGTATCACATTTTTGATGGAACCACCCAGAAAGAAGAATATTTGATGGAAGTGGCTGAAGCTAAAGCTGCCGTGGAAGAATATAAAAAGACTGCAAAAGGTCTTATTGACGCAAATACCGTTGAACTGCTTACAGGTGAAGAAGATTTAAACGGCGGGAAAGCAATCTTTGAAGGGAATTGTGCCGCATGCCATAAGATTGATGGGGGAGGAGGAATTGGCCCTAACCTTACCGATTCTTACTGGATTCTCGGTGGAGGAATCAAGAATGTATTTAATACCATCTCTGAAGGAGGTCGTGCCGGTAAAGGAATGGTTTCCTGGAAAACCGATCTGAAACCAGATGAGATCGCACAGGTAGCTAGTTATGTATTGAGTCTGCACGGGACCACTCCGGCCGATGCTAAAGAACCGGAGGGTGAATTATGGGTGGATCCAGATGCCCCGGTAGATGAAGTTGAGGTCACCAAACCCGATTCAGCTTCGGTAGAAATTCAGATGGATTACGAGGACACTGAAGAATAAATAAAAGAAAGACTGAAAAGGTGGAGAACGAAAGATTTAGAGATAGCATAGGTACCGTAACCAAAGAAGGCAAACGATCCTGGGTATATCCCAAGAAGCCTTCAGGAAAACTTTATGAATACCGTAAATATGTAAGTTATGTTCTGCTATCCTTTCTTTTCATCTCACCCTTTGTAAAAATAGACGGTAACCAGTTCATTATGTTCAATGTTCTGGAAAGGAGATTCAGTATTTTTGGAGCTACCTTCTGGCCTCAGGATTTCTATCTCTTCGTGATAATCATGCTTATTGGGGTTGTTTTTATTTTGCTTTTTACAGTCGCCTTCGGAAGGATCTTCTGTGGATGGATCTGCCCGCAGACCATTTTTATGGAAATGGTTTTCAGAAGGGTGGAATACTGGATTGAAGGAGATCGGGGGAAACAGATAAGGCTGAACAAACAGCCCTGGAATGCGGAAAAGATCAGGAAGAAAACTTTAAAATGGAGTGTTTTCTTTTTTATCTCTTTTGCGATAGCCAATGTGTTCCTTGCATATCTGATAAGTGCAGATCGGTTGCTTTTATATATTGAAGAAGGGCCTGTAGCCCATTTAAGCACTTTTTTTTCCCTGCTCATCTTTACCGGTGTATTCTATTTTGTTTTTGCCTGGTTCCGTGAACAGGTTTGTATCATCGCCTGTCCTTATGGTAGGCTTCAGGGAGTTCTGCTTGATAATAAATCCATTGTAGTCGCTTACGATCACAAAAGGGGAGAGAAAGAAAGGGGTAGAGCCAAATTCAAAAAGAACGAAGATAGGGCAGCCAGCGGGAAAGGAGATTGTATTGATTGCTTTCAGTGCGTCCAGGTTTGTCCTACAGGTATTGATATAAGAAACGGAACTCAGCTGGAATGCGTGAACTGTACCGCTTGTATTGATGCTTGTAACCAGATGATGGAAGCGGTAGATCTCCCTAAAGGATTGATTAGGTACGCGAGTGAAGAGAACATTGAAAAGAAAGCAAAATTCAAATTCACCCCCCGTTTAAAAGGATATTCAGTGGTATTGTTTATTCTGATATCTGTACTAACAGGAATGTTGTTTTTAAGGAGTGATGTTGAAGCAAATATACTAAGGTTACCTGGGCAGTTATATGAACATAAGGAAAATAATATTATTAGTAATGTGTATACCTATAAGCTAATCAATAAGACCACTCAGGATTATGACGAGGTTAGCTTTATGCTTATTTCTCATAAGGGTGAGATCCATACTGTAAAAGATCACGGGATTCATGTTCCAGGGAACGGATTGGCTGAAGGAACTCTTTTTATAGAAATAAACAGGTCGGGACTAAAAGATGAAAAAGACAAGGTGGAGGTTGCGGTTTACAGTGGCGATAAGCTTATAGAGACTACAACAACTACATTTTTAGGCCCGAGAAGTTATAATTAAAAATAAAGATTATGAAGATCAATTGGGGAACAGGACTGGTTATTGGGATGCTCGCTTTTATCTCTTTCATCATGTATTTTGTGGTGACCATGATGAGCAGTAAGGATTACGATCACGACCTCGTGGTTGAGGATTATTATAAAGCCGAGCTTCACTACCAGCAGGATATTGATGCTGAAAGAAATGCTCTTGGTATGGAGGAAAATATCAGCCTTAAAAATGATAATGGAAAACTGTTATTAATTTTTCCCGAAAACATGTTAACACAAGAAATGGAAGGAGTGATTTCTCTCTACCGCCCTTCTAATAAAGCACTTGATTTCGAGATCCCGCTTTCTGAGGTAAATACCAGGGAATATCTAATTCCTGAGGATAAACTGGTTGAAGGCCGGTGGAATGTGAGTGTAAGCTGGAACTCTGAGGGAAAGGAATTTTTATTTAAAAAGGAGATCATTTTTTAAATGTTGGTATCTGCGTTGATATTCGGATTGTTAGGAAGTTTCCACTGTATGGGCATGTGCGGACCTATAGCTTTCCTGTTGCCTGTAGACAGGCAAAACAGCATCCGTAAATTCCTGCAGATCATGTTATATCATCTTGGAAGGATAACGTCCTATTCGATCATTGGTGTTGCCTTTGGCCTGGTAGGTAAGAGCCTTTCTCTGTTCGGCTTGCAGCAGCAGTTGTCCATAATCATCGGAGTTTTAATGCTAGTATTTCTCATGGTTCCTTCCCGGAAATTAGGTGGAAATAAACTATCGGCTATCTGGATGAAGTCCGTAGGAAAACTCAAGAATTCGCTTGGAAGGGAATTAAGGAAAAAACGTCTGGATACTTTTTTTAGCGTTGGCTTTTTAAACGGATTTCTACCCTGCGGACTGGTTTATATGGCTGTTTTTGGAGCTATAGCGAGCGGAAATGCAGCTAACGGAGCCTTATATATGATGTTGTTTGGATTGGGTACCATTCCTTTGATGACGGGAGCAATCTGGATAGGGAATTTTATCTCAGTGAACGTGAGAAAATATATCCGCCGTATGATTCCCTTATTTCTAGGGATAATTGCGGTAATGTTTATAATAAGGGGTCTGGGGCTCGGTATACCATATCTCTCGCCAAAACAGCAGGGAGAAAAGATTTCTGCTAATTATGAATGCCAACCAACAAATTAAATTATAAACCACTAACCTCGTAGATTATGCTTTTAAATTTATTAATACCCCTCGTAAACTGGAACCTGGGCACAGGAATGATCATGTTTTTTGGCCTGGTTTGTATTGGTCTGATGCTTACTGTGCATAGTATGATTAACAGTGGAAAAAATAAAAACCAGGATAAAGGAGGTGAAAATAAATGACAGGAATAGGGGAAATCCCGTATTTTTCGTCAATAAAATCCTAAGGATAGGATTTAGAAATTTTACTTCGTAACTTTAAACGTTGTTATCCTTCTATAGGATAGCAGAAAGGCTAGTCGGCTATGCGTTTGTATAACGATTAGCCTTTTTTATATGATTCTAGGAAGTACTATTGATAAGTGTTACTAATTTATTGACATCTTCAATATCTCTTAAATTTAAATCATTCCTTTTAACCAAATTCATGATTTCCTTTTTATCTATCCCTAATTGTTTGATAATATTTCGTTCGTTTAATCTTTCAATCTTTGAAGGCAGGTTTTCATTATTAAAAAATAGATAATAGTCTATTGAGGATTCCAGCTCCGGCTTTTTTTCAACATGAAAACTGGTTTTAGCCCTTTCACCGGGGATATATGTACAGGAGTGCTTTTTAAGTAAGTCGATTCTTTTTCCATCTTCCATAATTTCAAAATAGGCCTGTTCTATTTTCTTTTCTGAATTTAAATATGGCAGCACTTTAAATCTTTTATTATTTATAAAAACCTTTAATGAGGGGGATTTACGCAATTCCATTATTTTATCATCCTGGGTTAAAACCTCCATAACGTCATTATAAATATTATATCTAAGGAAATATGCTCCCAAACTACTATCTGCCTGAAAAATCTGTCCTTTTATGAATTCTTCTTTCAGGTAGGGGCTTCCATCCATTTCACTCAAAGGAATGGGGGTGTTAATTTTCTTTTTAAAATCCTGGAACATATCCAGGTACCGGTTATTGTGATCGCCGGATCCTGTGATAATTCCTGAGTTAACTTTTTGGCCATTTACCGTTAAAAATAAGAACAGGATAAAAGGGAATACGATTATATTTTTTCTCAATCTCATGATATTATTTTAATAGGATTTAAAATATACGAAAATTTCATTCAATGAGATGTCTGATTTTATGTGTCATGCATTGTTAATATCCTCTTAATAAATCCCTTTCAAAACTTTAGAAAACAGGGCTTTATAAGTCTGATAATTCCTAAATTATCCCAGTTTACATTATTTAAAATTTGAGATTTGGGGCATTTTAAATTTAAAATTCTGTATTCCCTTTTGTTGGTTTTGGGAATTACCGGTAGGCTTATCGGGCAGGATGCAGGTTCAGTTAAAAGAGTAAAGGCCATCGATCCTTTTATAAGGGCTGCGGAGGTACACATCCAGCAGGATTCTAAAGATGACCTTTGGATCACTACTCCTGTTAAGGTCTTAAAGTACAATTCAGTTAAGGTTGTCGACTTTAATAAATTTCGTGGGATTCCACGCGAAATTGGCGATGAATTCATAGCTACATATTCCGATTCTGAAGATCAAACCTGGCTTGCCGGTAACCAGGGACTCGCTATTCGCCATCCTGAAAATGACAGCTTCAAATTTGTAAGTGATGTTACTGGAAGAATCTACGCTTTGCGCGAGGATTCCGGAAAACAATTATGGATAGCCGCTGAAAATGGAATCTTTAAGCTTAAAGTTGATTCCCCAAAAAAGGATTACGGGATCTCACGTTTCCTTTCAGAAAATACGGTAGCTGCAGATGTGGTACTCTTTGGAAATTTGGTGGTGTTTGCTGGGCCTAATGGGATATTAACTATAGATCGCCGATCCGGGAAGTTTGAAAAGATCGATATGGGGTATTATCAGAATCTTCATATCACCAGTGTCTTAGCCCTTAATGATATGGTGATATTTGGGACCCTGCGTCAGGGTCTGTATAAAACCGATAGAGACTTTAAGAATATTCAAAAGCTTTATTCAATTCCCTACAATATTGCGCAAAAGGAGATTACAGCTCTTCAGGAATTCAATGATGAGATCATAGTTTCTACTAATGGAGCTGGCATAATTCGCCTGAACAAAAAACTGGAACTGGTTCAGGAAGAGACTAACATATATCCTCAAAATGTCTATGGGAGTTTCCTTAACCATCAAAACCTTTTCTGGATCGTTGCCAAGGAGGGACTTTTTATTCAGAATTTCTCTGGCTTTGCTGTAGAAAAGCTTCAGAATGATGCGGCAAGATATTCCAGCCTGGCCGATGACTTTGTTACGGCAGAAGAAAAAGACTCGCAGGGAAATATATGGTTTGGAACAGGAAAAGGGATCAGTATCTGGAATTCTGAAACCGACCGCTGGAGACATATCGAAAACCTCAATTATAGCCGGCATATGAACGCGCCTGATGATATTACAGATCTTGCTGCTGTAGATGAACATATGTGGGTAGCCACATCTAAAGACGGGGTCTACAAGATCAATATAAACACGCTTTTAAGAGCCCATTATTCGGTAGATGCGTTATACAAAACAAAGATTCAGGCCGCGAAAAGTCTTTTTATCGATGCCGAAAAAAATGTCTGGATAGGTGGGGAAGATGGTTATTTAACCGTGATAAAAAGAGACAATCAAATCAAGGATTATCCTATTAAAGATGTTCAGGCTATTGCCGAACTGGGGCCAAGACAACTTATTGTGGCTACCAGAACAAGAGTTCATTCGCTCGATCCCAGAACTGGGAGGATAAACGACCTGGAGACTCTTACTGCTGATGAGGACCTTCTGTATTATTCGATCAATGACCTTTCAATTACCCAAACAGGACTCGGTCTTTTTGCTACTGAAGGTGCCGGGCTGCTTGTTTATGATTTTGAAGATGAGATTCTGAAGAGACTGAATGAAGAAAATGGGCTTCCTTCAAATAATATAACCGGTTTTGAATGGCTGGCTGATGATAATATATGGATAGCGACCGATAAGGGAATGGCATTTTATAATGGTGATGAGTTTAAGATATTTTCTGAATTAAACGGACTTAGCACCAATGAACTTACCACCGGTTTTGTGAAGCTCGGAAATGGCAGCTATGCACTGGGTAGCTCCAAGGGCATTAATATCTTTAAGCCTAAAACAATGCTTGCCCAAACCGAGTTCAAACCACGCCTGGAACTTAAAAACTTTCTCAGGCCAGATAAGGATGGAAAGACACAGGAACTGCAACTGGCCGGAATTAATGATCTGAAAGTAAAAGAAGGTACAGGATTTCAAATAAGTTTTGAAGGGATCTCTCATTTGGATCCGGAGGGAATTTTGTATTCCTGGAAACTGGAAGGCCTGGATAAGGAATGGACCAAAGCTTCGCCGGTGAGCAAGGCTGGCTATTCAGGACTGCCACCGGGAAATTATGTCTTTAAAGTCCGCTCGAAACTTAAAGATTCTGGCTGGACAAGCCCTCAGGAACTGGCAATCAATGTTGAAGCCGCCCCCGCGACCATTAGTACGGTATACGTGTTCATGGGAATTAGTGTTCTGGCAATGGTGGCCATCTTCATATTTGTGTTCAGCAGAAGGTCCAGAAGTGCCGATCTTATTGCGAGAGCTGAGCTTAGGGATCAGCTGAAAAAGGAATTCAAAAAGCCTGTTGAGAGCGCTGTACAGTCTTTAAGCAAGATCTCGGCCAAGGCCGATGCGGAAAGCGTAGAAGACCTGCAGCGATTCGCGGCGAGGTTTGACGATCTCTTTCACCAGATACTAAATTTCAATTATCAGGAATCTGTATATGAGATATCTAAAATCAACCTTAAGAAGCATCTTCCGCAGGTGGTAAAAGATATAGAACCGGTTTACAAGACAAAAGAACTCGAAATGATCATTAACGACCAGTGGGGTGAAGGGGAGTTCTATTACAATATGGAAATGCTGGATAAGATATTCTTCAGCCTTATTTCGGGTAGTGCCGGTTATTCTTTTAAGGGAGGCAAGATCATTGTGAATCTTATCGAAACCAGTGTTGGAGATCTTAAGTTACAAATAACAGATAATGGACGTGGCATCCCGATCCATGACATAAGAGTGCTGGAGAAAAATAAGTATTCAGACCCCAAAATGAGATTGAGAGACAGGGGCGGATTAACATATATTCTGAAGGCCAAAGAGCTTATTTCCCGTTCGGGAGGCAGTTTTAGTTATGAGACCGAAAAGAATGAAGGTTCAACATTCACTGCGATTCTAAAGAACCGAAGTGAAGATTACCGTAAGGTTCCGGAAAGGGCTGCAGCTATCTTTAAAGCTGAAAAGTCAAAAGACCAGCCTAAGACAAGTATTCCGGCAGAGCTTAAGAATTTAAGTGAGAGTAAGATCCTTATCATTGAAAATGACAAGGAGACCAGGGAGTTGCTGGGGAGAAACATCGGGAAATACTGCCAGATATATCAGGCCGAAACTGCCGAAGAAGGATTGGAAAAGGCAGGAATGATCTTTCCCGATATCATTATTTCGGCAACCGTTCTGCCCGATATGAATGTGTTCCAGCTTGCGAAAATGCTGAAAAGGAATGTAGGTCTTAATCATATCAATCTTATCGTAGTGGCAGACGAAGGACACAAGTTTGCAAAAGAACAGCTTGACGGACTTACACAGATAGTGAAAAAGCCTTTAGACATAAAGCAGTTATTGTCACAGTTGACCAAGATTCTGCTATGGCAGAAGGAGTTGAGAACTTCATATGTACAATCGCATAATGATACTTCGGCTGTAAAATACAGAAGTGAGAGTGATGAAAGGTTCATTTCCAACCTTACAGAAATCATTATTCAGAATATTAGTAATGAAAATTTTACTGTCCACGATTTAAGCGGAAAAATTGGAATTAGCAGTAATGCTCTTTTCATGAAGCTGAAGGGTCTTGTAGATCTTTCCCCTCAGGATTTCATGGAATTTACAAGGCTTAATTATGCGAGAAAAATGCTGGATAGCGGTGAGTATAACGCGATGGAAGTCGCTTACAGATCGGGCTTTTCAAGTCCCAAGCTTTTCTATAGTTCTTTTAAAAAATTCTATGGCTATAACTTGAGCGATTCTATCGAGAAACCTATTTGATCTTTTGCCCTGAAAGAAATTAGCCTGGTTGAAATTCAATTTCAGCCAGGCTAATTGTTTTTGAAATGCTTAACCTACCAGGTGAATTTCGCTGAAGTCCTTATTCACTATCATTGTGTTTTCATCTTTATCAAATTGAAGCTCTTTCAGGGAAACTTCTTCATTTTCGAAAAATGCTTTTTTGATCTCAAAAGGAAGTCCATGGAACTTCAATTTGAAGGTAGTGTAAGGAGCAGAATATTTACCACTCTTGTGCTGTTGCAGGATTATCTCGTCGGCCTTTCCGGTAAGTTTGAAATTACGCAGGCTAAAGATCCCCTGGCGATACTCATATCCGTCATGCGCATCTTCATAGAACTCTGAATTTTCCTTTCCTAATTTATAATAGATATCCAACGTCATCTGGTCTATCTTCTTTTCGCCTACGTATTGTTGTACTGGATATTTTGGAATAATAGCACCTTCTTTGATAAAAACAGGAATAGTTTCCAGTGGAGCATCCACCCACATTTCACGACCGCCGGAAACCGGTTTGTCAGTCCACAAGTTGTACCATCTGCCTCTTGGGATATACATTCTACGACCCTGTACGTTTGGCTCCTGTACGGGACATACAAGAAAGTGGTTTCCAAAGATAAATTCATCAGACCTGTAATGGGTCTGAACATCTTCCTGATCATGGTATACCAAGGGTTTTAGAATTGGTAATCCTTCAGATACATATTTATAGAAAGTGGTGTATAGATAAGGAAGCAACTGGTATCTTAACTCTACATATTTTTTTGTTATCTCAAGTACTTCTTCACCAAAGAACCATGGCTCCTGCTCTCCATGATCTCCAGATGAGTGTACCCTGCAAAAAGGATGGAATATTCCCAGTTGCAACCACCTGGTGTATAATTCACCGGAAGGTTGTTCTGCAAATCCACCGATATCCGATCCTGCGAAACTCATCCCACTCATACACAGTCGCTGAATCTGAACGTTTGCCAACCATAGGTGTTCCCAGGTAGCGATATTGTCTCCTGTCCAGGTTGAAGTATATCTCTGCCCGCCTGAATAGTTAGCTCTTGTGATGATAAATGGGCGTTTCGGGAAATTGAATTTCTTGACCCCTTCGTAGGTAGATCGGGCCATCTGCATTCCGTAAACATTATGTGCTTTACGATGGCTGCAGGGATGACCGTCATAATCGTGACGAACATCAAACGGGAATGTTTTTCCCGGAACTTCCATTACCGCCGGTTCATTCATATCGTTCCAAACACCTTTTACTCCAATTTCACCGATAAGCTCACGATATAATCCGCTCCACCATTCCCTGACTTCGGGATTGGTAAAATCGGGGAAGTAACATTCTCCAGGCCATACTTTTCCTCTCATGTAAGGGCCGTCAGCCCTTCGGCAGAAATAATCATTTTCCAGGCCTTCTTTAAAAACGCTGTAATTCAGGTCTATTTTTATACCCGGATCTATGATCGCCACTGTCTTGAAACCATCTTCCTCCAGTTCCTTTACCATGCGTTTAGGGTCGGGGAAATATTCTTTATTCCAGGTGAAACAGCGAAAACCATCCATATAGTCTATGTCGAGATAAATGGCATCGCAAGGGAAATCAAGCTCCCTGAACTTTGAAGCGATCTCCTTTACCTTGCTTTCGGGATAATAGCTCCATTTACACTGATGGAAACCAAGTGCCCACATTGGAGGTAATTCTGGCTTACCAGTGAGATCGGTATATGTTGTAAGTACATCTGGCATTTGTGGCCCATAAATGAAATAATAGTTCATTTCGCCGCCATCGGCCCAGAAACTTGTAACATTTCTTCTTTCGTGACAAAAATCGAAATGTGTTTTGAATGTATTATCGAAGAATATCCCATAGCAAAGATTGCTATGCAGGCCCATATAGAAAGGCACCGCTTTGTATAGCTCAACAGTGTCCTTGCCATAGGCGTACTGGTCGGTGTTCCAGAGGCTCATCCTCTTTCCTTTGAGGTTGAAGTTGGTGGGTTTATCCCCGAGCCCGAAGAAATTTTCCTGATCTCTGGAAGATTTACTCATCTTCACGAAATTGCCACCATATTCAAAGCTTTCTTCCCAGTGAAAACCCAGTTCGTCTTCCAGGATCGGCCGCCCGTCAAGTTCATACATTCCCACTCTGAGATCATCTTTTGCAACCTTGCACTGGAATTTTTCTGTTGTAATTATTACATGGGTCTCAGTATCTTCAATATTAAGCTGGTTAAAGCCATGAGGATGATTCTCATCTACCGCGTATGAAAAGTCATTCTCGAAAATACCGTTGGTAGCATATCGAAACCGGAGCATGTTGTCCCGCAGCACGGTAATTTGAAGCCGAACGCCATTTTTGGAGATAAAATTTATGGTGTCCTGATCGTGTTCGAATGATATTAAGCCAGCGGGGTATAGATTCCCCTTATGTTCTAGTTCTGTATTGGTAATCATAGTCTTGCAATCTTTTTAGAAAGTTACAAAAGAAGCTTTTTCAGCTGAATAATTACAAACTTGTTCATAAAATTTGAAAAACAAGCGTACCCAGTGGAGGGATCGTAATTTTGCTGGAATAGTCCCTTCCGTGAAAAGTTTCTTTTTGAATTTTCAGGCTTTTGTTCTTAATTCCTGAGCCCTCATATTTCTTATCATCTGAGTTAAAGATCTCTTTTAATTTTCCCGAGGTCGGAAGACCTATAGTATAATCTGTAAGAACACTGGGCGTGAAATTGCAGACTATGATCAGTGAATCTTTTGGATCTTCTCCCTTTCGAATAAAGCTTAATACTGAATTTTTGTGATCATCATAAGCGATCCATTCAAAACCTTCAGCACTGAACTGTTTTTGGTGTAAAGCCGGTTGCTTTTTATATAATTTATTCAGATCGGTAAGCAGTGCCTTAATTCCTTTGTGGTAATCATATTGCAGGAGATGCCAGTCCAGACTGGTGTTATAATTCCATTCTTCATACTGGCCAATTTCAGCTCCCATAAATAAAAGCTTTGCGCCGGGATGCGTGAACATATAGGAATACAGAAGGCGGAGATTGGCAAATCTTTGCCACTCATCACCGGGCATCCTTCCAAGAAGGGAATGCTTGCCATACACCACTTCATCATGGCTTAGTGGAAGCGCAAAATTCTCGGTAAAGGTATAGGTCATACTAAAGGTGATATCATTCTGATGATATTGCCTGTAAATAGGATCTTTTTTGAAATATTCCAGAGTATCGTGCATCCATCCCATCATCCATTTCATTCCGAAGCCAAGCCCGCCAAGATCAACAGGTCGTGAGACCATTGGGAAGGAGGTAGACTCTTCAGCGATGGTCTGTACTCCCTCAAAACTGCTATATACTTCCTTATTAAGCTCTCTCAGAAAACTGATCGCGTCCAGGTTCTCCCTGCCGCCATGTTCATTGGGCTCCCATTCACCATCTTCTCTTGAGTAATCAAGATACAACATGGAGGCTACAGCATCTACCCTTAATCCGTCCACATGATACTTGTCAAGCCAGAAGACCGCGTTGCTTATAAGAAAAGATCTTACTTCATTCCTTCCGTAGTTAAAGATCAGGCTTTTCCAGTCTGGATGATAACCCTTTCTGGGATCGGGATGTTCATAAAGATGAGAACCATCAAATTGGCCCAGGCCATGTTTATCTTCGGGGAAGTGGGAGGGAACCCAGTCAAGTATAACTCCTATTCCTTCTTTGTGAAATGCATCCATAAGATGCATGAATTCCTGAGGATTGCCAAAGCGGGAAGTAGGAGCGAAATATCCCGTAAGCTGATATCCCCATGAAGGATCGTAAGGATATTCCATAATAGGCATGAACTCTACATGAGTAAAGCCCAATTCCTTTACATAGCTTACAAGTTCATCTGCCATCTCGGTATAGGTGAGCGAACGCTTTTCGTCCATGTTCTTACGCCATGAGCCAAGGTGAACCTCGTAGATGGAAAAAGGCTGATCCAGGGAATTTTTATCCTTTCTGGAAGCCATATATTTCTTGTCTTTCCACTTATAGTCCAGATCCCATACAATAGATGCGGTATTTGGCGGGTGTTCACAACTCAGGGCATATGGATCGGCTTTCTCCAGAACCTGGTCATTATGATGTGACTGTATCTTATACTTGTATTTTGCTCCCTTCTCAACACCGGGAATAAAGCCTTCCCAGATTCCGCTGCCATCCCATCTAACATTCAGGGGATGTTCGCCCTCCAGCCAGTAATTGAAATCGCCTATCACTGAAACCGATTTTGCAGATGGTGCCCAAACGGCGAAATAGACTCCTTTTTCGCCATCCACTTCCGTTAGATGAGCGCCAAATTTTTCATAGAGCCTGAAATGTTTACCGGCTCTAAAGAGTGAAATATCGAAATCTGAAAATAAAGAGTGTACCTGTACTTCTTTTTTCATAATGGGTTGCTAGTTTTTCTTGTGTTTTAATATGCTGGCTATTCCTCTTAAAGGAATAATAGTCCAGCGGGGCCTCGAATTGAGTTCATAACCTAACTCATAAACGGCTTTTTCCAACAGGCAATAATCGAGTAAAAATTCGATTTCCTGCTTATATCCTATGTTAAGATTTTCTGCCTGCACTTTGTGAACATAGGTTTCCATAAATACCCCGATCATGTACTTGTATAATATCTCCCCGGCCTTGAACAGGTCTTCCTGTGAAGTAGAGAAATTTTCATCACTGTTAAAGATGGTAGAATAGATCGCGTAATGGAAAGACCGGAACATCCCGGCCACGTCTTTAAGTGGGGGTTGTTTAACCTTTCTGTCCTGGATGGTGCTTTCTGGCTCACCTTCAAAATCCAGCAAATAGAAATCATCATCATGAACCAGAACCTGTCCCAGGTGATAATCTCCATGTATCCTTATCCTTTCACTCTTCATCCTGGTCCAGTTGAAATTAAGGAAGTGCTCCCGGATCTCCTTTTTTCTATCCAGAAACTCCTTTGCCAGTTCAAGAGCTTCTCCCTCAAGTTTGTGCATGTTGTTTTCTATGGTGTTCAGGCGATTCTGGAACATATAGATAAGCCTGTTCTTCAGCCAAACCGCGTAATCCCCATTGTATTTTGCAGGGGTGAATGCCGTATCCTGCATATCACTACCAAGAGCAATGTGCATCTCGGCCGTTCTGAGAGCCAGTTTTGAGACCTTCAGGAATAGATTCAGGCCGGCAAAGTCGATTATTTCGGGCGGAATGGTATTTATGGGTTGTCGCTGATAAAGTTTAATATCAGGAAATCGGTTCACCCTTATTCTTTTCTTTTCAAGATTAGCAAATACTAGTTTTAGTTCCTGTAACATATATTTCCAGGCATCTCCTTCATTTTCGATAAGATCCTGCATAAGTCCCAGAGTGATGGTGTCTCCGCCATCCAGCGCCAGATTTATACTTCCCACATAGGCGGGTATATTCTTGAATTTACTCTTTTCCGTTAGGAACCTGATAATCTCATAATCGGGATTCTTACTGGTATAAATCCTTCGGAAAAACTTCATCACATACTGGTCATTGTAAATAATGGAAGTATTGCTTTGTTCTCCCCCCATAAAGCGAGAGGATTTATACTTTCCAGGTTGAATCGTATCTGACCTGTGGAAGATGATCTTTTTTTCGGGTTTATCTGCCGATGACTCCATTATTTTATTAAAAACCAGTGACCTGAATTCTTCAATATGTATGGCGTCTATGAGGTGGCCTTCCTTTCCTTTAAAACTTACTGGTGCGATAATAGTTCCGGTTTCAAGGTTTTCTTTAGGACCACTTATAAAACTTAGGGGTATAAAATAATCCTGGAAAAATGCCTCACTGAAATTTATTTCAATTAATACTCCATGAAAGGTGTTTTTTTCTGAGGATATCTTGCAGTGATCCACAACCTCGATATATTTCAGGGTACTCGATTTTCCCGCATACCATCGTTTTTTCAGAATATAGTCCTCCAGTATTTCCGTGCTGAAGGTCTTGATGAATTCTGAATCTTCAAATGCCTCATCCCAGCTGCATTTGAACTGAAAATCTGAAGTATTTACATTTGATGGTACTTTCTTGGACATTCTTTTAATTTTTATGGATTCTGAATAAGTGGAAAGGCATTCCCGGATGTAACTCCACATAACACCATTCCTGGTCCCAGTTATAGGAATTTCCCGTTATAAGATCTTCAACCCTTATAGATTGGCCATCGTGTAGCCCGAGTTCGTATCGGGGTACTTTTACTGAACCATTCTTCTGATAATAAGGATCAAGGCTTACCACCATTAAAGTATGGTTTTCCCTTTCCTGGTCATATTTATAATAGGCCATGAGGCCGTCATCATGGATATCGCAGAAGTGGATATTGTTGGTTTGCTGTAATGAGGGGTTGGTTTGTCTTGCCTCATTGATCTTTGTGATCACTCTCATTAGTTTATTTTCAGCATTCCAGTCCCAGTGCCTTATCTGGTACTTTTCAGAATCGAGATACTCTTCCTTACCGGGAACTGCATCTGAGATCATGAACTCGAATACCGGCCCGTAAATTCCCGTATTTGAACTTAAAGTAGCCGCCAGGAAATAACGGATCATAAACATGGACTCGTTGGCCCCCTGAAGATGATAGGGGTTGATATCTGGAGTATTCGGCCAGAAATTAGGTCTGAAATATTCCTTTAGATCGGTTTTGGTAAGTTCGTTCACATACTCAATTAGTTCATGCTTACCGGTACGCCAGGTAAAATAGGTGTAAGATTGGGTGAATCCCTGTTTTGCCAGTTGTTCCATGATCTTCGGCCGGGTAAAGGCTTCAGATAGGAACAGGGTGTCAGGGTGTTTTTTTCTTACTTCAGAAATAAGCCAGCCCCAGAAATAGAAAGGTTTAGTATGGGGATTGTCTACCCTGAATATGGTGATACCGGCTCCCTCTATCCAGTACAGAACGATGTCCAGGAACTCCTTCCACATTTTCTTCCATTCTTCCGATTCAAAATAAATAGGCAGGATATCCTGGTACTTTTTGGGTGGATTCTCTGCGTATTGAATAGTGCCATCTGGTCTCCACCTGAACCAGTTTGGATGTTCGCTAACATAAGGGTGATCCGGGGCGGCCTGGAGAGCAAAATCCATAGCCACTTCAATCCCCAGTTCTTTGGCTTTGTTCACCAGTGATTTAAAATCGTCAAGATTTCCCAGATCGGGATGAATATCTTTATGCCCTCCTTTTTGAGAACCAATTCCCCATGGGGAACCTACATCGTCTGGACCCGCATTGGTAGCATTGTTCTTTCCTTTCCTGTTTACCTCTCCTATAGGATGTATTGGCGGGAAGTAGAGTGTATCGAATCCCATTTCGGCGATTCGTGGAAGAATGTTTTCACAATCCTTAAAAGTTCCATGCTTTTCTTCTTCCTTTGAGGCAGATCTGGGAAAGAATTCATACCAGGTGCTGAAGCGTGCTTTTTTTCGGTCAACATATACCGGCATTTTCTTAGATTGGTAAGGAACCGCCTTATGTGGATATTTTAAAAGGATTTTTTCAAGACCTTCATCCAGGCAGATATTAACAGCTTCTTCATACTGGTCTTTATCAGTAAAAGCTGAAATAGCTCTTTTTAAAAGAACGGCTTCTGGTTTTGTACATTTTTTTAAGGTGCGTTTCAGGATCTCTGAACCTTCAAGTAATTCTGAAGTCACTCTTTGCCCATCCTCGATTTTTTTTATGATCCCATGCCGCCAGTTCAGGCCATGATCTTCCCAGCCCTGGATGTAATACTGGTAATCTCCCTGGTTTTCAACTTTAAAGAATCCTTCCCAGGCATCATTTATCGTAGGATTCATTCGTGATTCGCTCCAGTTACGTTGTTTCGAATGCTTATAAAATACGGAGGCCTGAATTATATCATGACCGTCTCCAAAAATATCAGCCTCTACATGTACTATTTCATCGACGACTCTTTTAATGGCATATTCACCACAATTTACAATAGGTCTGATGTTTTCAATAACAATTCTGCTCTTCTCCAGCATAGCAATGGTTGGTTTTTTATTCTTAAAAATGAGCTGAATCTTAAATTTAATAAACTGATTCTGAAAATCGTATGTATTTGCAAAGTTGTTTGGTTTTTTGACAATTAATTAAGGTTTGTCCCGCTAATTCTTAATGTGAGTATCTCTTCCTTTTGGTGTTTTGAATTAATTTTAAGAAATTTATTTCCTGCCCTACTCTTCTGATAACCAATACAAATAATACTAACTAACCAAAAGTTGAAAACTATGTCTATTCAAAAATTGAAAATTTTCAGATTCTTCTTTGTCGCCCTTATGGGATTAAGTCTTGTTGCAGGATGTAAAAGTGATAAGGATAAGGATGAAGACAAGGAAATGGAAGAAACAGCTAAAGCGGATAAAAAATCTTCCGCTAACAGTGGGGTCTTTACTATTACCACAAGATCTATGGAATTTACCATTCCGTCAGACACTTTGCCTTCAGGATGGAATACCATCAGGTATAAGAATAACTCTAATGAGGTTCATTTAATACTATTCGATAAATACCCTGAAGGAAAAGGTATTGAGGATGCTCATAAAGAGGTAATCCCCCCTTTCCAAGAAGGAATGGACTTAATTAATGAAGGTAAAATGGAAGAAGCGCAACAGGCTTTTGGTAAGTTGCCGGAATGGTTTCAGGAAGTGGAATTCACGGGAGGGGTGGGTCTTCTGTCTCCCGGCACTGAAGCTCAGTCTACTATTAAACTGGAACCGGGAACTTACATAATTGAATGTTATGTGAAAATGGCCGATGGTACTTTCCATTCTCTACAAATGACTGAACAGGTTCAGGTAACTGAAACGGATAGTGGAATGGAACCACCGGAAGCAGATTATGTGATCGATATTGATGCTACAAATGGGATTCAATTTGACAAAAATATAAGTGCCGGTAAGAAGACCTTCCAGGTAAACTACGGCGAGCAAAAAGTACATGAACATTATTTACAACATGATGTGAATATTGTTTGGGTTGATGAGGGGGCTAATATGGCAAAACTTGAAAAATGGGTTAACTGGAGTGATCCTAAAGGTTTACAGACTCCGGCTCCTGAAGGTTTTAGATTTCTGGGCGGAGTACAGGAGATGAAGGCAGGTGATAAAGGTTTCTTTACCGTGGACCTCAAACCGGGTAAGTATGCACTAATATCAGAGGTGCCAGAATCACAAGGAAAGGGAATGTTACAAACCTTTGAAGTGAAATAAATAAAAAGGCTGTCTAGAAAGTCAATTATCTGTCATTGCGAGGAACGAAGCAATCTTTACATAATTGATAATCAAAGGTGAGATTACTTCACTTCGTTCGTAATGACGCCTGGATTAACTTTCTAGACAGCTTTCTTTATGCTGCTTTTAAGCTGTCAAGTTTGGTGGGAGGTACCGGCGCAGGCACTGCATTATTAACGGGCTCGGTGCTCTGTAAGTATTTGAACATAGCCTCAAGATCTGCATCGTTGAGATTGGCGAAATTTTGCCATGGCATTGGAGGTAAAAGCATTCTGCCATTTTTCTGCCCTTTGAACTTTCCTTCTCTCATGGCCCTTTTGAATTGTTCCATAGACCAGGTCCCTATCCCTGTGTCATCTGAGGTTAAATTTGCTGAATAAGAAACTCCCCATGGACCCGCAAAAGCAGTGAGTTGACCATTCATCAGCATCCATCCACTGTTGAGCGCCTCAGTATTCATTGGAGGCAGGCTGTCTCCAGCCCTGAAGCCCGATAAAGCCAGTTCAGGAATTTCCTCGGGGCCTCTTTCTCCCATTCGTTTAGGGGAATGGCAATCCTGGCACCCAATGGTTTTTATTAGGTATTCGCCTCTTTTAATACTGTCGTTGAGGGTCATTTTCTTTTCTTCCGGTTTGTCTTCATATTTTCCATCATTACAGGAGATTAAAATTGGAAGAATTCCTGCTAAAAGGAAAGACATGATTTTTCTTGGAAATGCACAAAAATTGATGTTTGGAATAATTGTATTCATAATTAGATGGTTGATTAGTCTTTCTAAAATATTATAAGTTTTTGATATTTAGGTAATTATTCGTTGAGTGTTGAGAAAATAAAGATGATTTACCCATATTTTTATATGATGCTTATTTTTGAGCCATGAAATTAGATAACCTTGAACAGGGATTTTTTGGAATTGGGATACAGAACGGAAAAACCCCTGAAAATCTTGGAGTTTTATGGCGTTCTGCCCAAAATATGGGGGCAAGCTTTATCTTTACCATAGGTAATCGCTATGCGAAGCAGGCCTGTGATACTCATAAGGCTGTGGGTGCCATGCCATATTTTCATTACGAGACCTTTGAGGATTTTTACGATCACTTGCCTAAAGGAGCCATGCTGGTTGGAGTAGAACTTACTAAAGATGCAGAGCCCCTTGAAACCTTTAAACATCCACGAAGATGTGTTTATCTTCTGGGAGCTGAAGATCACGGGCTTTCAAATCAGGCCATCGAGAAAGCTCATTACCTGGTGAAATTTAAATCTACTTTGAGTCTTAATGTATCGGTAGCAGGAAGTATAGTGATGTATGATCGCGGTTTAAAAACCGAGTTTTCAACCTGATCAGGAGGTTTCTGAAGATTTTTTGGAGGGTTTTCTTTGGAAAAGATTCTTTTCCCTGATCATTTTCGCAGTAAGTCCGGGGACCATTCCTTCCCATTTCTTATCTCCTTCACGAATCATTTCATATACTTTCCTCGGATGTATCTTTAAGGCTTTCTCATCATAATCTTCGATATCTATCACCTTATCGTTATCGATGAAAAACTTATATAACTCCTTTAAACGCGGATGGACTTTCAAATTCTTACTGTTGGTTATTTTGCCGGTTTCTTCATCCAGAATAGGATAGAGATACACCTTCAGATTTTTAAAGAAAAGCTTGCCAAACGCCTCCAGTATACCACCGCTCAATCCTCTATAATACTTCTCATTGAAAATATCCTGAAGATTGTCCACTCCCAGTACCAGTCCTAGTTGCTCCTTGGTATGCATCGCGAAATATTCAACAACCTTGTAATATTCCTGGAAGCTGGAGATCATTACCGTTTGCCCTGAGGCACATAGTAGATCTGCACGGTCCAGAAAATCCTTTTCATCGATTTCTCCCTCAGCCTTAAGATTGTTCAGGGTCATTTCGAAGATAATAACAGTATTTTCTTTTCTCACTTCCTTTTCGTCAAGAAATAATCTCCTGGCCGTTTTAAACATATCCAGGTTGAGGTTCGTTACAGGTCTAAAACTACCTCTTAAGGTTAAAATGTTCTTTTTATAAAGAGCATTTGCAGGCAGGATATTATTACCGTCTTCAGAAAACATAACAGCTTCGGTAATACCCTCTCTCACCAAATATAAGCTCATGAGCCTGTTGTCCACATTTTCAAACTCGGGACCACTGAAGTTTATGGAGTCGATTTCTATTTTATCCTTATCTAGGTGGTCATAAAGATGGATCATCAGCTGTTGGGGATCGTCGCTTTGATAGAAAGCGGCATAAATAAGGTTAACCCCCATCATCCCCAGGCTTACTTGTTGATGTGACGCGCTATTCTCATGTAACTGTACATGGAGAATGATCTCGTTGTATTCCTGTTTCGGTTTTTTCTGAAAACGGATGCCAATCCAGCCATGTCCTTTATATTTCTTAGCCCAGTCTATAGTGGCCACCGTATTGGCATAACTAAAGAACAGTTTATTTGGATGCTTCACCCTGGAGATACGCTTTTCAATTAGACCAGTCTCATATTTGAGCATGCTTTTGAGCCTGGGCTCGGTCACATATCGATTCTGAGGATCCAGGCCATAGATGGCATCGCTAAAATCTTTATCGTAGGCACTCAGGGTCTTGGCTATGGTACCTTTTGGATTCCTGGCCCTGAAGAAATGTCTTACTGTTTCCTGCCCGGCGCCTATCTCTGCAAAAGTCCCATATATATTCTCGTTGAGATTTAAACGGGTGCATTTATTCTCAATGGAAAGTATGTTCTCAAATTGATCTTCGGCGAGTGCAGACATACAACACTTTTTTAATTTAGCATCTGAAAGTTAGGAATATTAAATGTGCCTGTGGTATATTTTAAGTAATGTTTAAAGGTTGAACTCTAATTTTTAGGAAGGTTTTTATAGTGTTACAGATTAAAAAAATAGATACCAAATTATATTTTGTATAATTAAACTTATATTTAATAAATACTGAGTTTCTTTTTGCTTTTTGAAGAAGTGTGCTCTATCGTTTACCTTAACTTTCAAAAGAATGAAAAGCTTTTATCTTTCAATAATCACATTAATTATTATGAACTCATCTTCAGCTCAAAACCCATTTAACTTAAGAAAGGATCACGATGCCCTGCTCGTAAAAGATGTTAATGTTTCGGCAAAATTTTACCGGGAGATCTTCGGTCTCAGGGAAATTCCTAATGGAGGTCTTGGTGATCATATTCGATGGTTTGAACTTGGAGATAAAATTCAATTCCATCTCATAGAGAGTGAAGAACAGCCTGAAAAGAAAAAAGGCTTTCACCTTGCTTTAAGCACTGATGACCTTGAGGCTTTTATGGAGTTCCTCAAATCAAAGAACATTCATTTCGAGAACTGGCCCGGTATAAAAGGAAAGACCAACACCCGTCCCGATGGAATAAAACAGGTCTATCTCCAGGACCCAGACGGATACTGGATAGAAGTGAACAATAACAGTCTTTAGAACTAAAGCCTGTCTGTTGCTACTTTGTAAGTTGGATCTTCCAGGATGTTCACTTCAATGATCTTATCTGCATTATCCAGAAGTTTACGACAGTCGGAGCTAAGATGTCTTAAATGAAGTGTTTTTCCCTGCTTCAGGTATCTTTCGGTAAGTTTATTCAGGGCTTCGATCCCCGACATATCTACCACGCGGCTTTCTGAAAAATCGATGATCACCTCTTCGGGATCGTTCAAGACATCAAATTTGCTGTTGAATGCGGTAGTTGAACCAAAGAAAAGTGGCCCGTAGATCTCGTAATGCTTCACTCCGTTCTCATCAATATGCTTTCTGGCGCGTATTCTTTTAGCATTATCCCAGGCGAAAACCAAAGCCGAAATGATAACACCTACCAGTACTGCAAGCGCAAGGTTGTGAAGGATCACTGTAACGGCGGTTACCAGAACCATAACGATTACATCAGATTTTGGCATTTTATTGAAGGTCTTAAGACTTGCCCATTCAAAGGTTCCTATGGCAACCATCACCATTACTCCGGTTAAAGCTGCCATTGGTAATTTTTCAATCAGGTCTGCTCCGAACATGATAAAAACGAGTAACATGATCGCTGCGGTTATCCCTGATAATCTGGCTCTTGCTCCCGATGAAACATTGATAAGACTTTGTCCCAGCATGGCACAACCGCCCATTCCTGAGAAAAATCCGGAAAAGATATTCGCAGTTCCCTGTGCGACACACTCCTTATTGCCGCTTCCCCTGGTTTCGGTGATCTCGTCCACGATGTTAAGAGTAAGCAAACTTTCGATCAATCCTACCCCAGCCATGATCAGGGCATATGGGAAAATAAGGGATAAGGTTTCGAAGTTTACCGGTACCATCGGGATATGAAAAGGAGGAAAGCCACCATTTATTGAGGCCATATCACCCACACTCTTGGTGTCGATCCCCAGCGCGACCACGATTCCGAATATGGCAAGGATAGCTGCAAGCGAAGAAGGAAAAACTTTGGTAAGCTTTGGGAGTCCCCAAATTATAAACATGGTAATAAGTACCAGGCCAAGGAATATGTAGAATGGTGCTCCTGTCATCCAAACCATTTCTCCTTCAGCGTTCAACGTTTTAAACTGGGTTAGCTGGGACATGAAAATTATGATGGCAAGCCCGTTTACAAATCCGAAGATCACCGAGTGGGGAACAAGCCGAATAAGTTTTCCAAGCCTGAATACGCCGGCGAGCACCTGTAAGATCCCTGCAAGCACAACGGTAGCGAATATGTATTCGGGACCATGAGAAACAGAAAGTCCCACGATCACCACGGCAACAGCTCCGGTTGCTCCTGAGATCATTCCGGGACGTCCACCAAGAATTGCGGTTATTAATCCCATTACGAAAGCTGCATAAAGTCCGGTTAATGGAGACAGTTTTGCAATCATTGCGAATGCGACTGCTTCCGGGATCAGGGCTAAAGCCACTGTTAAACCGGCCAGGATTTCAGTTCTGTAATTGACCTTCTGGGAAAAATCGAAGAGATTAAGTACTTTTTTCATGACAATATTTTTCGCTTTTCAGCTTGCTTTAAGAGCCGGCAAAAATAGTCATTAAAAACTGAAGCACAACTTCTGTTGGAATTAGATTAGGATTTTTATGAAATTTTGATTTTCAGGCCTTTATGATTAAGGGGTTCGTGATTTTTGAAAACCCTGATTTGCATTTTATCCATTGATAAAGTCCTTGATAGACAAATTCTGAGGTCTAACGGACTGATAAATATGAGGAAATTCCCTTTTTGTTATTACCAGTTGCCAAAGATTTAGTTTTTGTGATCTAAATGCTGCAGCCGAAGAGCAGAGATAGAACTCCCACATTTTATAGAAGAAATTGTTGTAGGTCTCTTTTAAGCGTGGCCATGCTCTTTGAAAATTCTCATGCCAGGCCATTAGAGTTTTGTCGTAATACAGGCCAAAATTATGAAGATCCTGAAGAACCATATTTTTTTCCAGGGATTGTCCTATTTGCGTAATTGATGGGATAAGCCCCTGCGGGAAAATATATTTATTGATCCAGGCATCGGTAGTGTAACGGGTTTCATTGCCACCAATAAAATGAAGCAGGCATATCCCGTCATTCCTTAAATTATGGTTTATGGTCTTCATGAATGAAGAATGATTCTTATGCCCAACATGTTCAAGCATTCCAATCGAAACTATCCGGTCAAATTCCTCATTAACCTCACGGTAATCCTGTAACCTGATTTCAACGGGAAGGCCTTCACATCTCTCCAGTGCAATTTTCTGTTGTTCCTTCGAGATGGTAATCCCTACAACCTTCACATCATAATTTTTAGCTGCATAATATGGGAAGCCTCCCCATCCACAACCAATGTCAAGTACTTTTTGTCCGGGTTTTAGCTGAAGCTTCTGGCAGATTAATTCCAGTTTATGTTCCTGGGCGCGTGCAAGATCATTGGTTTCTTGCCAATAGCCACAGGAATAAATCATTAGCGGATCCAGCATTTCTCTAAATAATTTGTTCCCGATATCATAATGCCTGGAAATAGATTTTCTGGCTTTTTTAATGGATTGCATATTAAAAAGCCTGGCTTTAAGTATCTGCCACTTTATACTGAAGCTGTTTTTTATCTTTTTCTCCAGGTCGGCCTCAAAAATACGGTGAATGAATTCGTCCAGGCGTGGGCAATCCCACCAGCCTTCCATATACGATTCGCCGAGTCCCATGGAACCATCCCTGAGAATTCGCCGGTAGAACCTTTCATTAAAAACACGAATGTCCCAGTTTTTGTTACCATTAATCCTGATCCCGGCACTGGCAAGAAGATCTTCGATGATTTTTTTATACTGATTCTGCATAGCTCTATTATTTTACTTTGGCAGAATTAGGGGGCAGTACAATAACTATGAAAATTGATTCCCGGAAGGGAATGAGTATTAAAATTAAATCATTTCCCTGATATTTTGAAATTTGCTTCAAGTTTTGTGGAATGCTCGCTTTTAACTTCCTATTTTTGTGGTCTCAAAAAGAATGAAGAAGAGCTATGACACATAAGGCTGGTTTTGTGAATATTATTGGGAATCCTAATGTAGGGAAATCTACTCTTATGAATGCCTTCGTGGGAGAGAGGTTGTCTATCATTACCTCAAAGGCACAGACCACACGTCACAGAATTCTTGGGATAGTGAACGGCGAGGATTTCCAGGTGATATTAAGTGATACCCCCGGTATCATTAAGCCCGCCTATGAGCTTCAGGAAAGCATGATGGATTTTGTGAAGTCTGCTTTTGAAGATGCCGATGTGCTGGTTTATATTGTGGAGATCGGCGAAAAGGCGTTGAAGGATGAGGCCTTCTTTACCAAAATCAGGAATTCTGGAGTTCCGGTTCTTTTACTTTTGAACAAGATCGATAAATCCAACCAGGAACAACTGGAAGACCAGGTTGCTTACTGGCAGGAACAGGTGCCAAATGCAGAGATACATCCAATTTCGGCCCTGGAAGGTTTTAATATTTCTGAAGTCTTTAATCGCATTGTGGAATTGCTTCCTGAATCCCCGGCTTTCTACCCAAAGGATACACTTACCGATAAACCGGAGCGATTCTTTGTGAACGAGATCATTCGCGAAAAGATACTGATGCATTATAAGAAAGAGATTCCTTATAGTGTGGAGATTGAGACTGATGAATTTTTTGAAGAGGAAAATATCATCAGGATGCGCAGCGTGATTATGGTAGAACGTGATACACAAAAGGGAATCATAATCGGTCATAAAGGTTCGGCTCTTAAAAGGGTAGGAGTGGAAGCCCGACAGGATCTTGAGAAATTTTTTGGAAAACAGGTACATCTGGAACTTTACGTTAAAGTGAACAAAAACTGGCGAAGCGATTCCAAACAACTTCGTAGATTCGGGTACACAGATAAAAAATAATCTTTTCAGGTTAATACAAAGGGCGCTTAATTGGTTTAAAACCATTATTTTTGCACCCTTAAATCAATTTGAGTTATGGGCAATATCGTTGCTATTGTAGGTAGACCTAATGTGGGGAAATCAACATTTTTTAACCGACTCATCCAGCGTCGCGAAGCGATCGTAGATTCTGTGAGTGGGGTGACCCGTGACAGGCACTATGGTAAATCTGACTGGAATGGCCAAAAGTTTTCACTTATAGACACCGGTGGATATGTGAAAGGCAGCGATGATATCTTTGAAGCTGAAATTGATAAGCAGGTTGAGCTCGCTATTGATGAGGCCGATGCAATCATCTTTATGGTAGATGTGGAATCTGGTGTGACACCGATGGACGAGGAGGTTGCCAATCTTCTTCGAAAAGTGAAAAAGCCGGTGCTTCTGGCCGTAAATAAGGTAGATAATAATAAGAGGCTTGAAAATGCCGTGGAATTCTACTCACTGGGATTAGGTGAATACTTCCCCATAGCAAGTACAAATGGTAGTGGAACAGGAGACCTTCTTGATGCTCTGGTTGAAGCCCTGCCTGAAACGGAAGCCGAAGAGGAGACCGAACTGCCCAGATTCGCGGTGGTAGGTAGGCCAAATGCCGGTAAATCTTCATTCATAAATGCGCTAATAGGAGAGGAGCGTTATATTGTTACCGATATTGCCGGGACCACCAGGGATTCTATGGATACCCGGTACAATCGTTTCGGATTTGAATTCAACCTGGTAGATACTGCCGGGATCAGGCGAAAATCGAAGGTTAAGGAAAACCTCGAATTCTATTCGGTGATGCGTTCTGTAAGGGCGATCGAGAATTGTGATGTTTGCTTGCTCGTTCTGGATGCTACCCGTGGTTTTGACGGACAGGTACAGAATATCTTCTGGCTGGCGCATCGTAACCATAAAGGTATCGTAATTCTTGTGAACAAATGGGATCTGGTAGATAAAGAGACGAACACTCTTAAAGATTATGAGGCTATGATCCGCAGGGAAATAGAGCCTTTTACCGATGTTCCTATCGTATTCATTTCTGTACTCACCAAACAACGGGTCTTCAAGGCTATTGAAACGGCTGTTAAGGTTTTTGAGAACCGAAGCCGTAAGATCAAGACACGTCAGCTTAACGATATTATGCTCCCTATTATAGAAAAGAATCCGCCGCCGGCCTATAAAGGTAAATATGTTAAGATCAAATTCTGTACTCAATTGCCAACTCCGCATCCACAGTTTGCATTTTTCTGTAATCTTCCGCAGTATGTGCGTGATCCGTATAAAAGGTTCATAGAGAATAAATTGAGAAAGGAATTTGATTTCCAGGGGGTACCCGTCACTATTTATTTCAGAAAAAAATAAACGTAGATTAAACTTTTAACATTTGTAAAAGTCTAAGGCTTGACAACTTGTGTCAGTAACCCGTATGGATTATTGAAATAACCAACCTTATAAGATTTCCTAATGCGTTTATATTTTAGTCTGCTTTTACTTTTTTTTAGCAGTTTAAGCTTTTCCCAGGATTTTAAAATCAGCGGTAAGATCACCGATAATAAATCTCAGCCTCTAGAAGCTGCCACCGTGTATGCTGAAAAGGTTATTGATAGTAGCCTTGTAAGTTACACGATAAGTGAAAAGGATGGTTCTTTTCTGTTACAAGGTGAAACCGAAGCTGAAAAAATCAATCTCTTTGTAAGCTATACCGGTTATGTTCCTCACAAGCGTGCGTTGGAGGTGGAAAGCCAGATAAGCCTTGGAAATATTCCCCTGGCCGTCATGGATAATACTCTTGAGGAGGTCACCCTTACGGCAAACAGGGCGCCTATAGCCATCAAGAAAGATACGCTTGAGTTCAATGCCAATTCCTTTAATACAAGACAGGACGCGAACCTGGAAGACCTAATGAAAAAGCTTCCCGGGGTAGAGGTTGATTCTGACGGGAATATCACTGTAAACGGAAAACCGGTATCAAGGATATTGGTAAATGGAAAAGAGTTCTTTGGTAACGATCCTCAGATCGCAACGAAAAATCTTCCAAAAGAGATCATAGATAAAGTCCAGGTTACCGATACTAAAACCAAAAGCGAGGAGTTTACCGGGAAAGCAGGAGATCCCGATAACAAGACCATCAATATTGAACTTAAGAAAGATAAGAATAAAGGATATTTTGCCCGGCTAACGGCAGGTGGAGGTACCGATGATCGTTATGAGCTAAGCGGGATCGGTAATTATTTCAAGGAAGATATGAGAGTTAGTCTTTTGGGCAGTTCAAATAATATCAACAGTTCGGGTTTTAGCTTTGATGAGGTCTTTGGTATGATGGGTGGCAACGCGAGAAGTGTAAGGGTAAACGGGGATGGTTCCTTCAGCATCAATGGGAACGGTTTTGGGAGTTCCGGAGGAATTACTAAATCTGAAACCGGCGGATTCAATTTTGTGAATGAATGGGAAAATGGAATAGAATTAAGTGCAGATTATTTCTTTGGCCGTAACGATACCGAAACAAGAACTAGGGTAGAGCGGGAGAATATCCTTCCGGATTCGAGATATTTTACAAATTCGCTTAGCCAAAGTAATCTGATGAACGATAGTCACCGCGCCAATACCCGCTTTGAGATCGAATTTGATACGCTTACCCGGCTTTCTATCAGGCCGAGGATAAACGCCAATTTTGGATCTTCAATCCGAAGCAGGGATCAGGAAACCCTGGATGAAGATATGTCATTACGAAATTCTACCGGCACCCGGGAAACGGAAGATCTGGAAAGTGTTGATTTTTCTAATAGGATAGATTTTATAAGACGTTTTGGAAGCAGGGGTTCATATCTTCAGCTTGACCTTAACCATTCTCATGACAGGCAGCGTAATGATAATTTTTATTATTCTGAAAGCCTTTTTATTTCTGATGGTTCTCAGGAAACAGAGATCCAGGACCAGTACATAGACCAGGATGAGAACCGGAATTCACTTGAAGTGGGTGCATCTAAGAGAAGCGTTCTGGCAGATAAACTATTCCTTGATATAAATTATAATTTCAATACTTCAAAATCTACCAATACAAGGAGCGTTTTTAATGCTGAAAATGGGGAATATACCAATTTCAATCAGTTGCTCAGCAATGACTTTGAACTGATAAGTTACATTCATACCCCTAACGCCGGGATCAATTATGAAGGTGAGAAGTGGAGGGTAGATACCGAGTTGGGCTTGCTTAACACTACCCTGCAAACCAATAATTTTATAGATGACGTCTCGTTTGATAATACCTTTAATAATGTATTTGTAGATGCCGACGTACGTTACACTATAGAGCGTTCAAAGAGTTTGCATCTGGGATACAGCACGAGGTCTGATGTACCTTCAGTAAGGCAGTTACAGCCTGTTGAAGATCGTACGAATCCCCTTAATATTGTGGTGGGAAATCCTGAATTGAAGCCAACTTTCAATCAAAGAATAAATTTCAATTTCAGGAATTTTGATTTTGCGACCAGGAGTGGATTTTTCAGTTATTTCAATCTGAACTTTACCAATAACCAGGTGGTGGCTGTAAGTAGTTTAAATGAGGATTTTGTGCGGCAAACTACCTATACGAATGTTGACGGGGTAGTAAATGGATATCTTGGGGCAAGCTATACAAAGACCTATAAAAAGGATGAGCACGAGTTTCGTTACAGGCTCAGACTGGGCGCTAATTATAATCATAATGTTGGCTTCATTAATGCCGTTAAATATAATTCCGATCAGTATACACTAAGCCCTACGGTATTTTTATCATATGCCATTGATGAACTTCTGGAAATAAGTCCGCGATATTCATTGACCTATAACGACATCAGCTATGATATTAACCGGGGGCGGGACCAGAGCTACGTGAACCATAACCTTTCTTTGGAAACCACCACTTACTGGCCTAAAAATGTAGTATTTGGAAATGATATTTCCTATAACGTATACGGGAACGTATCGCCCGGCTTTGATAATACATCCTTATTATGGAGTACTAGCCTGGGATACCAGTTCCTTAAGGAGAAGGCAACTATAAAGGTGAAGGTTTATGATATTTTAGACCAGAACGTTGATACCCGAAGAATGGTTGG
Source organism: Gramella jeungdoensis (assembly GCF_023805255.1). Taxonomy (GTDB): domain Bacteria; phylum Bacteroidota; class Bacteroidia; order Flavobacteriales; family Flavobacteriaceae; genus Christiangramia; species Christiangramia jeungdoensis. The sequence continues at coordinate 15,129 of NZ_JAMSCK010000003.1, read as the reverse complement.
GGATGACTATATCCAGGATGTGAATAACCTTATTCTTCAGCGCTACGGCATGCTAAGCTTTACCTATAAATTCAGCAGTTTTGGTGGTGGTAAAGGTCCCCAGGGAAGGGGGAGCCACAGGATTATAAGGATGTAATTATTTCTAGGTTCTGATTATTTCAAATAAAAATAACCAAGGATACCCGCCAGGAAGGAGGCTGAGAAAATTTCCATTTTAGCCGGGTCAGGATAGTTTTCGGTATCAAAGGCCAGTTCGGATTTAAAAAGGGACGTTGTAAACCTAGGGCTACTAAAAGATCTACCGCATACATATGTTTCCATTCTACCTTCTGGGCAGGGGTGATATCTTAAGGGCAACCATGAGTCGGATAGTATTTCTAATATGGTTAAAATAATTTTACTTTCCCCAATATAATAGGGATACTGATTTTTTACTGGTAGGATTGCAAATGCTGTCAGGACCTCGATGGTAGTGGCATGTATGCCAGTAGGCATGATACCCGCCATAAGCCTCTAATTTCTAATTGAAGATCTGTTAAGAATAAAAGAAGGCGATCTCAGTACAAAGTGTTTCTGAACCAAATATTAGCAGAAAATCAGCTTCTTTTTGGAGGAAATTGCGAGATTTTATGACAGTAAAAAACGGCAGTATGTTCTACGCCTATTTTATTGTTTGTTCACCGATTAATTTTTGTGTCATCCTAATAAGGAGTTAAATTTAAGGGAGTTGAGTGTGAATTAAAAAGTACAGCGTATGGAAATTTTTACTGATTTTGTTCACAATTACAATAGTTCCCTAAGAGGTTTAAATATTTTTGCCAAAATTGGGGTGACATTAGCTTTAGTGTTAATATTACTTGCAGTTTTAGGAGCTATAGTAAATGTGATCATTCACAATGTTTAATTTTATGGTATAATCCAGAATTGAACTACTAAATCTTCAGAATCCTTTTGCAGCCCTTTATTAGGACTGTGAAAGGATTTTGTTTTTTATCACACCTGCTACGCGTTTCAAGAAGACATATCTTCATAATACTTCCCATCAATTATATTGTAAAACTTCTAAAATCAGGTTTATGTGTAACACTTGTTACCATACTTTTTAATGCTGAGTCCTAACTTTATAGTATTAAAATCAGAAGTCATGAAAACTGTAATAATAGGAGGGAATTTCGCAGGCTTAACCGCTGCCCTGGAATTAAAGAGAAAAGGTAAAAATGAGCATCAGGTTGTACTGATAGATAAGTCTCCTGTGTTTCTTTTTATTCCGTCCCTCATTTGGGTTCCGTTTGGAAGAAGGGAAGTCAAGGATATCTCTTTTAGAAAAGATGAGCTACTCCGTAAAAAAGGCGTGGAATTTATGAACGCAGAGGCTATCTTGGTAGATCCTAAAAAGAAGATCGTTGCAACAAGCCAGGGAGATGTTTCCTATGATCAACTTGTAATCGCTACCGGGCCAAAAGTGAAATATGATGTAGCGCCTGGTGTTAGGGAATACGCTCATTATATTGGAACTCCTAACGGAGCTATGAAAACCCGTAAAGCACTGGAGGATTTTAAAAAAGATCCTGGTCCAATTGTTATTGGAGCTACACAAAATGCAGGCTGTATGGGAGCCGCGTATGAGTTTTTGTTTAATACTGAAAAATGGCTTCGTGAACAAAAGATCCGTAAAAAGGTAGATCTGTACTGGATCACTCCTGAAACATTTCTTGGCCATTTTGGAATTGAAGGGATCAAAGGAGGAGAGACCATGCTCAAGTCTTTTATGAAAATGTTTCATATTCATTACAGAACAGAAGTGGGCATAAAAGAAGTATTTAAAGACAGGGTAGAACTTACAAGCGGTGAAGTGTTGCCAAGTAAATTCACCATGCTTATGCCACCGTTTGTAGGCGTTGATTTTGTTCAGAATTCACCTGGATTACATGCAACCCAAAATGGATACATACCAGTGACCAATGATTACAGACATGTAGACTATCCCGATATCTGGGCGGCAGGGATCGCTGTTGATGTGAAACTGCCCTTTACCCCTGGAAAAGTTCCGTTTTCTGGTCCAAAGACCGGTTATCCTTCTGATGAAACAGGAAAGATAGTAGCAGAGAATATTCATCGTATTTCCATAGGTAAAACCAGGCTTAAAGAGAAGGCCTGGGGTAAGATACCTGGCATATGTGTTATGGATGCCGGAAAAAAAGAAGTGATCATACTGTCTGATACTCTTTTCAAACCCCGAAAATTCGCGGTTATGATACCCAATGTATTTTATGACTTCTCTAAAATATTGTTTGAAAAATACTTTCTATGGAAGACAAGAAACGGATTGTCTTATTTACCATAGGGATTGATTGATGTATAATTTTTTGATTGAATGAAAAAAGCCCGCTTTAAATAAGCGGGCTTTTTTAGAAGTATATAAGTCTCTAACCCAATATCGACTGGGCTTTCATGAAAGGCTGATCGTAATAACGCTTCCCTGTAGCTTTATAAAGAGCATTGGCGACCGCTCCCATGATAGGAGGGAATGGAGGTTCGCCGAGTCCCGTAGGATCTATGCCATTCTCTACAAAATGAACGTCTATGGCTTTTGGAGCCTCACTATGACGTATTAGCCTGTAAGTATCAAAATTCTCATGCTGAGGAACTCCATCCTTGAAGCTCATTTCACTATACATGGCGTGGCCGATTCCGTCAATAGTTCCTCCCTCGACCATATTTTTAGCTGCATCTGGGTTTACCACTATTCCGCAATCCACCGCACAGGTTACCTTATCTATAATCGGTTGGTTATCCTTCATGCTCATATCCAGGATCTGTGCGACATAGGAATTATGGCAATAGTAGGCTGATACACCCCTGCTCATTTCTGAGCTTTCCTTACCCCATTTGGCTTTATCCCTTGCCAGTTTTATAACTCCTGCATAACGTGAAGCATCATAATCATTATTTTCGCCCACTGGATCGGTTTTCGCTCTTTCCAGCATATCTAAACGGAACTGTATTGGATCCTTACCCATTTCCTCGGCAAGTTCATCCAGGAAGGATTGTTCAGCTCCGGCGATGAAATTAGACCTGGGCGCTCTGAATGCACCTACTGAAATATTCGACTTCAGGGTCCAGCTTTCGGCCAGGTAATTATCAATAGCACCTGCAGGAAAACGATTGGCAAAAAGCGGACTTTCAGGAATACCACCAGCATTTACATGAAAAGCGGTAAGATTGTTATTTCCATCCAGTGCAGCGCGGTATTTCACATGATAGGCAGGACGGTAAACACCATTGGTCATATCGTCCTCACGGGTATAAACAAGTTTAACGGGTTTGCCCAGTTTCTGAGAGATCACCGCGGCTTCAACCAGGAAGTGGCCATAAAGTCGACGGCCAAAACCTCCTCCCATCCGGGTCATTTGTATATCGATATTTTCAAGATCGAAGCCTAAACGCTTATTGATACTCTTTTCGGCATATTCGGGTGTTTGGATTGGGCCAAGTAATTCTGCCTTATCTTCAGTGACATTAGCGAAAAAGTTCATTGGTTCCATACAGTTATGGGCCAGGAAAGGACAGGTATAGGTCCTTTCGATAACCCTTGCCGCATTTTTGAAAGCCTTTTCAGGATTTCCGTCCCGACGTACTACTTCAGAATTTTTGGAACCAGCTTCTGCCATTAAGGAAGTGTGAAATTCGCTGCTCTCCAAACCACTGGCATCCTCCAGTCCTGCAGATTTTTCTAGAATCTGAATATCTTTTGTGAGTTCGGGGTTGAGTTCCCATTCCACCTTCAATGCTTTTTTGGCCTGCATCACCTGCCAGGTTGATTCGCCAACCAGGACAACCAGTTTAGAAAAGGCAGCCACATCGCTCCATTCCTTTTCCATGTCTTCGGGATAGGTGTCTATGGTGAAAACATCCACCATACCGGGCATATCCTTAACCTTTTCAGCATCCATAGATTTGAATTCCATCCCAAAAGCGGGTGGCTGAACCACCATTGCGATAAGCATGTCTTCTCGCTGAACATCCAGGCCATACAGTGGCTTGCCGGTCACTATCTTTTTAGCGTCCACATTTTTTCTTGAGGTACCAATAATTTTGAAATTATCATTATCCTTTAATTCAACCTCTTCCGGTACCTCTACCTGTGAAGCGGCTTTGGCTATCTCACCATAACCGATGGATTTATCGCTGTTCTTATGCTTGATGATTCCTTTCTCTACGCTTAGTTCAGATACAGGTACTTCCCACTGATTGGCGGCGGCTGTTAGCAACATCTGCCTCGCAGTAGCACCGGCCATTCTCAGGGATTCCCAACCCTGCCTGATAGACTGACTTCCTCCCGCCAACTGCCGGGTAAAAATATCGGTGTTAAGAGGGGCCTGCTCCACGATCACATTATTCCAGTCCACATCCAGTTCCTCAGCCACGATCATAGGCATGGAAGTCTTTACATTCTGACCTATTTCCGGGTTTGGTGAATAAATGGTGACAATTCCATTATCGCCAATTTTTAGATATCCGTTTATTTCAAACCATTCATCTGGCATTTGCATGGCCACTTCTTTTCCGGCTGCTTCTTCAGCCCGTTTACACGCCAGCCAGTTAAAACCGATTACCAGTCCGCCTCCGGCCAGGGAAACGCTCTTGATAAAGGATCTTCTTCCTATTCCTGTTCTTACTTTACTCATTTTTTCCGGTCTTTAATTAAACTGACGATTAGGCGATCTGGGAATCTGAAGCTGTTTTGATGGCAGCTTTAATACGGGTATAGGTTCCGCAGCGGCAAATATTTCCGTTCATTGCTCTCTCTATCTCCTCATCACTGGGTTGAGGATTCCGCTTTAGTAAAGCGCTGGCCGACATGATCTGCCCGGCCTGGCAATAGCCACACTGGGGAACGTCGTGCTCCAGCCATGCTTTCTGCACCGGATGATCACCATTTTCAGATAAACCTTCTATCGTGGTGATTTCCTTGTCTTTTACTGCCGAAACAGTTAACTGGCAGGATCTAACTGCAGTCCCGTCCAGGTGAATGGTACAGGCACCGCACTGCGCGACACCACAACCATATTTAGTTCCAACCAGCTTTAGATGGTCTCTTAAGACCCACAACATAGGAGTAGAAGGGTCTACATCTACATTCTGGCTCTTTCCGTTGATGTTGATCTTAAAATTTGCCATGCGAAAAATTTTTTCTAAAAGTTAAGGTTTTTTTTAAAATATCTGGAGTTTAAAATGAAGTCTGTAAAGATTATCCTGAAGCTTAGCAGCTCATATTTAGTTATTTATTGTCCTCCTTGTTAAGGAGTTTTAGATAATCTTCCCTGGTGTCAATATCAAATAACATTTCTTGGGCTGGTAGAGAAATAACTATTTCCTGATTGGCTCGAATTATATGCTTAGCGCCCTGATCTCCTTTCAGATCAATTAATTGCGGAAAGAAATCTTTTGAAAAAAGAGCAGGAACTCCATTTTTTTGTCCGTAATTACTCACTATGATCTGCTTTTCATTTTTACTGAAAGCTTCAAGAATGGAATTCAGATAATCTGTTGTTATCAAAGGCTGATCGGCCAGCATGACCAGAATTCCATCACAATCGTTTTCCTGCTCCAATATTTTATTAACCCCATAGGCCAGGGAAGACCCCATGCCATCCAGCCAGTTCTTATTATTAAGAATTACGGCTCCGTTTGTATCCGTCTGTTCTGTAATGGTTTCGAAATTAGCACCCAGAACACAGAAAATTTTTTCGGCATTTGAAGTTTTAGCGGTATCCAGGGCATGTTGCAGCAGGCTCTTGTCCCTGAATTTTAAAAGCTGCTTGATCTCTTTTATCCTGGAAGATGAACCGGCCGCAAGAATGAGAATATGAATATTATTCAATTTCCGAATGTATTTTGCCATTTTCCTCTCTAAGATGGCCTATTTCTTTGTTGCGTATCACGGAAAGTATTTCTGAAATGATCGAGACCCCTATCTCCTGTGGAGTCTCAGCACCGATCTTTATACCCGCCGGACTGTAGATCGAATCAAAGAAACTCTCTTCAAGTTCGGGAGCTCTTTCGAGCAATTCATTAAAGAGTTTTTCCCTGCGTTTAACCGATCCCAAGACACCAATATATGGGAGTTCAAGATCCTTAAGGGATATCAGGAATTTCAGGTCGGTCACATAACTATGGTTCATGAGCACCACAGCCATATTTTTATCAAAGGTCAGTTCTGAAAGCTGTTCCGGGAAAAGATGATGCAGATTATTAATGCCGGGAAAATTATCAGACTTTTTCGGGTCTTTTGGTGAATCCACCACATCCACTTCCCACCCCATCATTGAGGCGAGGCTGCATAATTGAACCGCATCGTGTTCAGCCCCGATGATAAGAAGCTTAAAAAGAGGAGGTATTTCCTGTTCAAATACCGAACTGACTTTGGCTTCTTTCTGTGACCCCTTCCTAAAACTGATTTTTTCAGAATCCGGAATCAGTGCATGAGTCCCTAAGACAGCTTCGGTTTCAACATTTTTATCATACTTTGAAATAAGCCTAAATGATTGTCTTTTCCTGAAAGTTTCCTGGAAGGAAGTATGCAACTTTTCATCGATCTCAAATGGCTCCAGAAGTATATAAAGAATTCCTTCGCAACCCAGCCGGTATCTTCCATCATAGGTCATCATTTTCGGTTTACCTGTCTCAAAAACTTCCTGGGCCTGGTAAAAGATCTCTTTCTCCACGCAACCACCGCTAACGGCTCCTGTCATTTTACCTTCTTCCGAAATAAGCATGCGAACTCCCGGTTTTCTGTAGGAAGAGCCCTCGAGTGCCACTACACTCGCCAGAACATTTCGAATATTCTTCTGCCCGTTAAGAAAAGCGACTTCAATAAGTTTCCTGAATTCGTGAGTCATGATTTGAAGATAGCTCAATTAGCAAAATCCTGCAAGAATTTTGGATTCGTTAGTAGGTACGCGAGGATTTTAGGGCTATTCTTCCTGTTTGAAAATTTCACTAAGCGGTAAAATTAGATGTAAAGGGTATAGCTTTTACGAACAGTTTTCTTACATTTAAAATAAAACTGTCATGAAAATTCTTTTTTTCGGCATTACCAGAGATATTGTTGGGAAACCTGAGTTTGATGCGGGAGAATTTAAAGAAATCGGTACCGTTGGAGACCTGCGTGATCTGCTGAATGCTAAATATCCCCGGTTAAAGGATTTATCATCGCTTAATTTCGCAATAAATGAGGAGTTTGCTGAAGATTCTAAAGCTATCTCGGCAAATGACGAAATTGCATTAATTCCGCCGGTTAGCGGAGGTTGATATGGAAAGAATTATTGAACTTGTTGAAGATCTGGATCCCGGGAAAGTATATGAAGAACTTTCACATCCCGGAAGCGGTGGAATTTGTGTGTTCTTTGGCGCTGTAAGGGAAGCTACCAAAAAGAGAAAGGTTTCACATCTCTTTTTTGAATCCTATGAAAATATGGCTATCAAGGAAATGAACCGGATCGCCGATGAGGTCGCAGAGAAATGGAACCTGAATAAGGTAATCATCAAGCACGCCGTTGGAAATAAAAAAGTACAGGAGCCTGTGGTGATCGTTGGAGCCTCTTCGGCACATCGGGATAGTAGCTTTGAAGCATGCAGGTATCTAATAGATACATTAAAGGAAAAAGTGCCGATCTGGAAAAAGGAGTTTTTTGATGATGATGAAGTCTGGGTGAGCGCCCATCCCTAAAGTTGAATTGAATGTTGATAGATAACCATATTCGAAAAATAGATTACCTGCGTCTGGCGGTTACCGATAGGTGTAACCTGAGATGTAATTATTGCATGCCTGCTGAAGGGATCAATTTTGCGGACAGTAAGGATCTTTTATCAATTGATGAGCTTTTCCGCCTAAGCAAGATAATGGTTGGTCAGGGCATCCGAAAGATCAGGATCACCGGAGGCGAACCTTTTATGAGGAAAGACCTTATGAAACTTCTTAGAAGACTTAAAACCCTGGATGAGCTTGAAGAAATAAGCATTACGACCAATGCTACCTTAATCGAAAAACATATCCCTGAATTAAAAACTTTGGGAATTACCAGGATCAATCTGAGCCTGGATGCTATTGAAGAATCTACCTTCAATAAGATAACCAGAAGAGAGCAGTTCGGGACAGTCTACCAGAATCTTTTAAAACTGATACAGAAGGGCTTTGAGGTTAAGGTGAATTTCATTGTTCTGGACAATCAGAACATTCATGATATAATCCCGATTATTGAAAGGCTTACCAAACATTACCGGGTTTCGGTAAGATTCCTGGAGGAAATGCCTTTTAATGGTGGCAGCAGGAGTTTTCAGAAGATCAAATGGAACCATAGTAAAATATATGAGTATATCGCATCACATTACGACGATATCAGGAAACTGGAATCTGAAAAGACATCCACTTCAGTGAACTACAGGATTAAAGGCTATAAGGGCAGTTTTGGGATCATCCCTTCATTCACCCGTAATTTCTGCGGAAGTTGTAACCGGTTGAGAGTTACGGCAACCGGCGATGTGATCACCTGCCTTTACGCGACCGCATCAAAGAACCTGAGAGATATTTTGAGGGATTCACCGGAGGACATACCTGTGGAAAATGAGATCCTGGCAGCTATATCCAACCGGGCAAAAAATGGTTTTGAGGCCGAGGAGAGAAGTACGGATATTTATTCAAATTCAATGACGAGCATAGGTGGATAAAAAATTAACACATATAGATTCGGCTGGAAATCCGCACATGGTGGATGTTTCCGAAAAGGAAATTACCTCCAGGTATGCAAGAGCTTCGGGGAAAGTGATCTTTCCTTCTGAAATTTTTAATGATCTGCTGCAAAAGGATTTTCTAAGTAAAAAGGGAAGCGTCATTCAGACGGCAGTTATTGCGGGAATTCAGGCGGTAAAGAAAACTTCCGATATCATCCCTCTCTGCCATCCGCTAAAACTTTCAAAGATCGGTATTGAGATAGAACCTGGGGATGATTGTCTGGAAATCAGCTGTGAGGTGAAATGTTCTGAAAGAACAGGAGTGGAGATGGAAGCGCTTACGGGAGTTTCGGCTGCAGCGCTAACAATATATGACATGACAAAGGCCCTGAGTCATGAAATTGTGATCTCAGGTATTCAACTGGAGAAAAAGACCGGAGGAAAAAAAGATTATGGAAACTAAGTTATACGGACTCGTACTGGCAGGCGGTAAAAGTTCCAGGATGGGGACAGATAAGGGTATTCTAAAGTATCATGGAAAACCCCAGCGAGATCATCTGTACGAAATGCTTCAGGAGGTATGTGATGAGGTTTTTTTAAGTGTGCGAAGCGATCAGGAAGATGAAATTCCCGAAAAATTCAGGACTATTGCTGATATGAACGAAGTTCGCGGGCCACAGAATGGAATGCAAAGCGCACATAAAACGCATCCGGAAGCTGCCTGGCTGATAGTGGCTACAGATCTTCCTTTACTTAATAAAGATGCTCTTTTAAAACTGATTGTAGAAAGAGAAAAGGAAAAAGTTGCCACGGCTTATGCAGTTTCAGGCTCAGATCTTCCTGAACCTTTATGTGCTATCTGGGAACCCAGAAGTTTTGACCTGGCAAAAGAATTCATTTCAGAAACCGGAAATACCTGTCCGCGTAAATTCCTTATCAATTCTGATATTAAGATCATTCATCCCGATGATGATGCGGTATTGATGAATGCCAACGATGAGGACGACTACAAAGAAGTAAAGAAAATATTGAGTGAAACTTGAATAAATCCAGATACATAAGGCAGACCAGGCTTCCCCAATTCGGAAAGGAAAGGCAGGAGAAGCTTTCAAAAGCCAGGGTTCTGGTGATAGGAGCCGGCGGCCTGGGAATTCCTGTTTTGCAGTATCTCAATGCGATGGGATTGGGAACGCTTGGGATTGTTGAAAATGATAAAATAGAACTTACGAATTTACAGCGGCAGGTCATTTATTCTGAAAAAGATCACGGAAAGTCTAAACTTGAAGTGATAGTTTCTAAATTAAAAGCCCAGAATTCGGAAACGAAGATCATTCCTTTTGATACTTTTTTTTCAACTGAAAATGCTGAAGAAATTGCAGCCGGTTTTGACATTATTATCGACTGTTCTGATAATTTCGCCACGCGTTACCTGGTCAACGATGTTTGTGTGATTCAGGAGAAGCCTTTGGTTTATGGAGCTTTGCACGGTTTTGAAGGCCAGGTTTCTGTTTTCAATTATAATGATGGCCCTACTTACCGATGTCTTTTCCCTAAAATGCCACAACCCCACGAATTGCCGGATTGTAATACTAACGGAGTTCTGGGAGTGCTTCCTGGAATTATCGGCACCTTTCAGGCGCTGGAAACTGTAAAGCTTATTACTGGAATCGGCGAGGTACTTTCCGGTAAATTATTGATCTATGATGGCCTGAGCCAGAACATCCGACATATAAAATTTAAAAAGGATACTAAGAATTCCGCCATTTCAGAATTGCAGGCTACCTATGAGCAGTTTTGCGATACCGCTTCCATAAATGCTTCAGAATTTGAAAAGATCAGGGCTTCAGAAAATATTCAAATAATAGATGTGCGTAGTCCGCAGGAGTATTCAGAATTTAGCCTGGATAATTCGGTAAATATTCCGCTGGATAAGTTAGAAAGAAATATAGCATCTGTAGATAAGCTTAAGGATATTTATCTTATTTGTCAGTCGGGAGTTCGTAGTGGGAAAGCGGTCGAAATTTTAAAAAAACATCAATTCACGAAGCTGAAAAATGTAGAAGGAGGGATAAACAGTATAAAAAAATATGGTATTGTCCTTAAATGAGCTGCTGCTCATTAGTCTCGGATTCTTTATAATCGCGATTTTGTATTCCTCTATAGGATTTGGAGGAGGATCCAGTTACCTGGCTATACTCACTTTATTTTTCACAAGCTTTTTTATAATTCGTAGTTCGGGCCTTATTTGCAATCTTGTGGTGGTTACTGGAAGTACCTTCCTTTACTGGAAAAATGGGCATTTCAACCTGCGGAAATTCCTGCCCTTTATTATCACAAGTATTCCACTGGCTTTTGTGGGAGCAATGTTCAAATTAAGGGAACAGGTCTTTTTCAGTATTCTGGGTGTGGCTCTTATCCTATCTGCGATATTTCTGGCCTGGCAAACCTTGAAAAATCCAAAGACTTCAGAAGAGATCAGGGAGTACCATCCTGTTTTAGCTTATATTATTGGAGGAGCTATTGGCCTGCTTTCAGGAATGGTGGGAATAGGTGGGGGAATATTTCTCGCCCCGGTACTCAACCAATTAAATTGGGACCGGTCAATAAGCATCGCGGCACTCGCCAGTTTCTTTATTCTGGTGAATTCAGTTTCGGGATTAACCGGGCTGGCCGTTAACCAAACGCTGGAGCTACCCGTGCCCGAGATCCTGTTTCTCATGCTGGCAGTCTTTCTTGGTGGTCAGATAGGAATAAGGCTAAGCATTAAAAGGTTAACCAGCAAGGGTATAAAATTGATTACCGCCTTGATGGTCTTTATAGTAGGAGTCAGGGTGATTTTAGTCAACGGAATCGAAATTTTTTAGATCATGATAAGTTATACGGAAGCCCATAAGAAGGTGATTGAAACAGCAATGGATTTTGGTGAAACCCAGGTGCATATAATGGATAGTATTGGCTGCGTTCTGGCTGAAGATATTTTAGCTGATAGGGATTTTCCTCCGTTTAACAGATCTACAAAAGATGGCATCGCGGTGAATTCGAAATATATAAAGGAAAACGATTCTTTGAAAATAGAGGGAATTTGCGCTGCCGGTGATCCGCAGAAAGAACTGAAAGATTTCGCTAACTGTCTCGAAATTATGACCGGCGCTGTGCTTCCTGATAATTGCGATGCGGTAATCATGTATGAAGAAGTTGATATTGAGAATGGCAAAGCCAGGATAAGTAGTAGTCCCATCCCAGGGCAGAATATTCATAAAAAAGGAAGTGATCAACAAAAAGATGAGGTTCTTCTTAAGAAAGGAGAACCCATCTCTTCACAAAATATAGGTGTTCTTGCTACTGTTGGGAAGGAAAGGATAAGCGTGAAAAAGCTGCCAAAGGTGGCTATTATTTCCACCGGGAATGAGCTCGTGCCTATAGATAAGGTTCCGGAGATACACCAGATAAGGACTTCTAATTCTTATTCTCTGCAGGCTCTTTTGAGGCAATTGAACATTGAAAGTGAATTAATGCATATTCCGGATGAAAAGGATATCCTTGAGAAGCGAATCCTCACTGCGTTAAAGAACTTTGATGTTCTCGTCCTGAGTGGCGGAGTATCAAAGGGAAAATATGATTACCTGCCAGAGATCTTCGAGAAACTATCGGTTCAGAAGAAATTCCATAGGGTGGCCCAGCAACCGGGTAAGCCATTCTGGTTTGGGATGCATCGGGACTATGAGACACATATTTTTGCCTTTCCGGGAAATCCCGTAAGTACCTATGTGAATTTTCATATTTATTTTAACGACTGGCTGGATGCCTGTATGAGTGCGTCATCAAAAAACTATGAGATCAGGATGAATGATGAGGTTGAAAATTCTACTGACTTAACCAAATTCCTTCTTGTTTCTGCCAATCATGAGAAAGCTGTTTTGACCGGAAATCTGGTAAATGGTAACGGCTCTGGGGATCTTGTAAGCCTTAGCAAAGCATCCGGAGTAATAAAAGTTGAGCCGCAATCGGCTTTTAAAACTGGATCTGCTTTTAGTTATGTTCCCTTCAGGTGAACGACAGGATGAGTTAGGAAAAATATTAATCAAAAATCCGCTCCAGATGAAGCGGATTTTTAAATGTGGAGCATCCCGTTTCAACATAAATTAACGGGTTTTACTTGAGGTAATCTGATATTTCTATGTATTCAACCTCATTGCGATTTCTGTAGAACTCCTTTAATATTGCCCGGTGAGCATTACCTATTAAAATTAGTACCCTGTCCCCCGGTTCCAGATGACTGTCAATATTGCCCATTATAAAAATATTTCTTTTATACCAGTTTCCGGTATAGGCAAGGAGCGGATTACCAGGTTCTTTTGAGAGCTTAGGCAGTACCTCCAGGTACATGTTACGGTTAAAATTATCGGTTTCTTCAGAATTAGACCTCGAATAGAACTCTGTAATTGAATGAGATTTCAAAAAAGCACTTTCTTCCTGTAAATACTGTTGGACCTGGCCCATGAGGTTTTGAAATTCTGGCATTTTTTCATTTTCATTCAGGTATTGCATCATTTCGGAGTCTCCAAGCTCTAATTTATGATCTATAGGGAGAATCTCTTTTAGTCCTGATTTTTTGGCTACTCTAAAGGCAATTTGATGTACTTCCAGGTTCTTAAGACTTAGCTGCCCTTCTAAATACTGCTGCAATTCATTATTGACTCTGTCATAATGAACCGGTTCCCATTCAACCATAATCTTTGTAGGTTTAAAAGCTGCTAACTTTTCTGATAATACATCCAGTTCCTTCTGTCGTTTTTCTGTCATCAGGTTATCAGCTTCGAGTCTATTCATGTCATTCGTTTCACCAAAATGAAAGGTGCCCAAAAAGGCAACTTTTGGAAGCTCCTCCTGGGAAAAACCGGTAAAGGGAATTAAGAGAAGTAGTAGTAGGAAGAAGGTGATCTTTTTCATTTTTTCAGACTTTTTAGATTAATAGTATGGAAAGGACATGCTGATATACAAATTGTTACAGTTAACCAGTAAATGTTTAATTCTTTTTTCAGAACAAATAAAATGAATCTAAAAAACCTAGATCTAGAAAATGGATTTACCTAGATTAATGACTGAGGAAGTCAGTATTACCTAAAGATTAAATTCTATAAAAAAACCCGCCTCATTTGAAGCGGGTTTTTAAAGGTGGTGCCTCCAGCCCCGAAGCCTCGGGGGAACCAGGGACTATTTTTTAGATAGTATATCAGATAGAATCTCCGGTTTGTTTATAATTTTTTCAATAAAAACCCTGCTTTTCATTCGCTTAACAAATTTTTCCAGAACAAGCGCATCTTCCCTGTTGCTGGTTTTAAAAATTAATTTCAATTCCCAATCCTTAGCAGCCTTAGTAAAGCTTTGAGAGAAATAATGTTGATTGTGGAGGTTGAGTCGAAATTCTGCATCTGCAGTTTCTCCTACATAATATCGATCAATTTTCGCAGAATGGATAATATATAAGAAATGCATATGATGAATATAAAAAAACCCGCTTCAAATGAAGCGGGTTTTTAAAGGTGGTGCCTCCAGCCCCGAAGCATCGGGGGAACCAGGGACTATTTTTTAGATAGTATATCAGATAGAATCTCCGGTTTGTTTATAATTTTTTCAATAAAAACCCTACTTTTCATTCGCTTAACAAATTTTTCCAGAAAAAGTGCATCTTCCCTGTTGCTGGTTTTAAAAATTAATTTCAATTCCCAATCCTTAGCAGCCTTAGTAAAGCTTTGAGAGAAATAATGTTGATTGTGGAGGTTGAGTCGAAATTCTGCATCTGCAGTTTCTCCTACATAATATCGATCAATTTTCGCAGAATGGATAATATATAAGAAATGCATATGATGAATATAAAAAAACCCGCTTCAAATGAAGCGGGTTTTTAAAGGTGGTGCCTCCAGCCCCGAAGCTTCGGGGGAACCAGGGACTATTTTTTAGATAGGATGTCAGATAGAATCTCCGGTTTGTTTATAATTTTTTCAATAAAAACCCTGCTTTTCATTCGCTTAACAAGTTTTTCCAGAAAAAGCGCATCTTCCCTGTTGCTGGTTTTAAAAATTAATTTCAATTCCCAATCCTTAGCAGCCTTAGTAAAGCTTTGAGAGAAATAATGTTGATTGTGGAGGTTGAGTCGAAATTCTGCATCTGCAGTTTCTCCTACATAATAGCGATCAATTTTTGCAGAATAGAGAATGTATAAAAAATGCATTTTATAAAAATAAAAAACCCGCTCCAATTGAAGCGGGTTTTAAAGGTGGTGCCTCCAGCCCCGAAGCTTCGGGGGAACCAGGGACTATTTTTTAGATAGTATGTCAGATAGAATCTCCGGTTTGTTTATAATTTTTTCAATAAAAACCCTGCTTTTCATTCGCT